>NZ_CABVII010000026.1 GCF_902497995.1 Pseudomonas fluorescens
TCGCGGAGTAACTTGTGATGCTGATAATCTTGTTGACTATCAGTCTGACTCCACAAGCACCCACACGAATTGCTTGATTCAGTTGTTAAAGAGCGGTTGGTTAAGATCTTTCGTCTCAACCGAGGCGTGCATTCTACGCTTTCCTCTGCTGCTGTCAAGCGGTTATTTTCAGAAGTTTTCAAAGTTTCCTTTGTAACTTCAACCACTTGGCGCTTCCGATCTCTCGTCAGCGGGAGGCGAATTCTACAGCATTAGTCGCTGCTGTCAACACCTCTTTTACCCCGCTTTCGACCGAGAAGATCGAACCGTTAAAAGAGCCAAACAACACCGCTCTTTCAACTCCTTCTGGGCTTCGATGAACTGAAGCAACTCGCCGCCGAAAACTTCGTAACTCTTTGTTTACCAAGGAGTTTTCCGTTTCGACTGCGCCGGAAGTGGGGCGAATTATAGGCTTCCAGAATCTGCCGTCAAGCCCTAATGCCGCATTATTCGGATTTAAGCGTAATACGCGCAAATGCCTTCTTTCCGGCCTGGCAAACATGCGTCGCACCCAGTGCATATATAAAGGTGCGATCGACCACCTCACCATCTATACGCACACCACCAGAACCTAGCAGATCACGCGCCACGGCAGAGTTCTTCACCAGGCCTGCCTTATTAAGGACGGCAGCGATCGGCATATCTTCGGTCGCCGTCAATTCGATCTCCGGCAGATCATCCGGCAGCTCGCCTTCCTTCATACGGTTGCCCGCCCCACGATGAGCATTGGCCGCAGCCTCCTCGCCATGGAAACGCGCAACAATTTCTTCAGCCAGCTTGATCTTGATGTCTCGCGGATTGGCACCCGCCTCGACATCCGCGCGCAATGCGTTGATCTCATCCATGGAGCGGAAGCTGAGCAATTCGAAGTAACGCCACATCAGCACATCAGGGATGGAGACCAGCTTGCTGTACATGACGCCCGGCGCTTCCTGAATACCGACGTAGTTGCCCAAGGACTTGGACATCTTCTTCACGCCATCCAGACCTTCGAGCAACGGCATGGTCAGAATGCACTGAGGCTCCTGGCCATAACCACGCTGCAGCTCACGCCCCATCAGCAAGTTGAACTTCTGGTCGGTCCCGCCAAGCTCGACGTCCGCGCGCAATGCGACAGAGTCGTACCCCTGAACCAGCGGATAGAGGAACTCATGAATGGCAATCGGTTGATTGGTGGTATAGCGCTTGTCGAAGTCGTCGCGCTCGAGCATGCGCGCAACGGTGTACTGCGAAGTCAGGCGAATGAAGTCAGCCGGCGACATCTGATCCATCCAGGTGGAGTTGAACGCCACCTCGGTCTTGGCCGGATCAAGGATCTTGAACACCTGCGTCTTGTAGGTCTCGGCATTTTCGAGAACCTGCTCGCGGGTGAGCGGAGGACGCGTCGCGCTCTTGCCGCTCGGATCACCGATCATCCCGGTGAAGTCACCAATAAGGAAGATCACCTGGTGACCCAGGTCCTGGAACTGACGCAGCTTATTAATAAGCACGGTATGGCCCAGGTGCAAATCCGGCGCGGTCGGATCGAAGCCCGCCTTAATACGCAGCGGCTGGCCACGCTTGAGCTTTTCGACCAGCTCGGCCTCGACCAACAGTTCTTCCGCACCACGTTTGATCAGCGCTAGCTGCTCTTCAACCGACTTCATAACAGACCCGCAAGGCTCGAATTCAAAGGGGACCAACCATACAAGATCGCGCGTCAAATACAAAGTTTTGCCCGGCGCACGGACGCCAATCCACCGACAGAGCGTCCGCGGACTTGCTTCAGAGATGATTTGGTTATATTTTATACAGTTATTTCATCTTCATCATGTCATTCATCTTTTCCAATTCATCTTTTTCAAAGTCAACCCTTACCTATGACCAAAAAACCGTCTAAAGCGCCGCCGCTTTACCCGAAGACCCACCTGCTCGCTGCGAGTGGCATCGCCGCGCTCCTGAGCCTGGCGCTTCTGGTATTCCCTTCCAGCGATGTTGAAGCCAAAAGAACGACCCTGAGTCTTGAACTGGAAAGCCCTGCCGAACAACTGACACAAGACCAAGACGCTGCCGAAGCCGTCCAGGCCACAAACGAGCCGCAAGCGTCTCCTTTCGCGCAGATCGAAAACAGCGCCGAAGATACCGCGCAAACCGCTCAGGCTGCGTCGGAACCTGCACCCGCGCCTGCACCAGCACCAGCACCTGCGCCAGTCATCGAAGAAAAGAAGGCTCCCAGCCACAGGGAAGTAGTCGTCGCCAAGGGCGACACGCTCTCCACTCTGTTTGAGAAAGTCGGCCTCCCTGCCACTTCGGTGCATGAAGTGCTGGCCAGTGGCAAACAAGCCAAGCTGTTCGGCCAACTCAAGCGCGGCCAGAAGCTCGAGTTCGAACTCAACCCGCAAGGCCAACTGGTAAACCTGCACAGCAAGGTCAGCGATCTTGAAACCATCAGCCTGACCAGGAATGACAAGGGTTATGCCTTCAACCGCATTACCGCCAAACCGACCGTACGCTCTGCCTACGTTCACGGCGTGATCAACAGTTCGCTATCGCAGTCTGCCGCTCGCGCCGGTCTGTCCCATAGAATGACCATGGACATGGCCAGTGTGTTTGGCTATGACGTCGACTTTGCCCAGGACATTCGCCCGGGTGACCAGTTCGACGTGATCTACGAGCAGAAAGTCGTCAATGGAAAAGCAGTCGGCACTGGCCCGATCCTTTCCGCGCGCTTCATCAACCGCGGCAAGACCTACACCGCCGTGCGTTACACCAACAAACAAGGCAACAGCAGCTACTACACCGCTGATGGCAACAGCATGCGCAAGGCGTTCATCCGCACCCCGGTGGATTTCGCCCGCATCAGCTCGAAATTCTCCATGGGCCGCAAGCACCCGATCCTGAACAAGATCCGCGCGCATAAAGGTGTCGACTACGCCGCGCCACGTGGCACGCCGATCAAGGCTGCCGGCGACGGCAAGGTACTGTTGGCCGGTCGCCGCGGCGGCTACGGCAATACCGTGATCATCCAGCACGGCAATACCTACCGCACGCTTTACGGCCACATGCAAGGTTTCGCCAAGGGCGTCAAGACTGGCGGCAGCGTCAAGCAGGGCCAGGTGATTGGTTATATCGGTACCACGGGGCTTTCCACCGGCCCGCACCTGCACTATGAGTTCCAGGTCAATGGCGTGCACGTTGACCCGCTGGGCCAGAAGGTGGCGATGGCCGATCCGATCTCCAAGGCCGAACGCGCGCGCTTCCTCGCGCAGAGCCAGCCATTGATGGCGCGCATGGATCAAGAGAAAGCCACCCTGCTGGCTTCGAAGCGCTAAGTCATGACGCTCTATATAGGTGTGATGTCCGGGACCAGCCTTGATGGACTGGACGTTGCGCTGATCGAGCAAACCTCGACGATCAGGCTGATCGCCACGCATTACATCCCGATGCCTGACTCCCTGCGCACCGAGCTGCTTGGCTTGTGCGCCAGTGGCCCGGACGAGATCGCCCGCTCCGCCATCGCCCAGCAGAACTGGGTGAAGCTGGCCGCGCAGGGCATTCACGCCCTCCTTGATCAACAACACCTGAAACCTGCAGACATTCGCGCGATTGGCAGCCACGGCCAGACCATTCGCCATGAACCGTCGCGCGGGTTTACGGTGCAGATCGGCAACCCTGCCCTGCTGACCGAGCTGACCGGCATCACCGTCGTCAGCGACTTCCGCAGTCGCGACGTCGCGGCTGGCGGGCAAGGCGCCCCCTTGGTTCCGGCCTTTCACGAAGCTTTGTTTGAAGAACAGGCAGGTAACCGCGCGGTGTTGAACGTCGGCGGCTTCAGCAATCTGAGCCTGATCGAACCTGGCAAACCTGTAGCCGGTTTCGACTGTGGTCCCGGGAATGTGCTGCTGGATGCCTGGATTCACCAGCAACGCGGCGACCACTTTGATCGTGACGGCCAATGGGCTGCCAGCGGCAAGGTCGAACCTGTCCTGCTGAAGGCCTTGCTCAGCGATCCGTTTTTTGTGACCCAAGGCCCGAAAAGCACCGGTCGCGAAGTATTCAACCTGCCGTGGCTGACCCGGCACTTGTCACAACTGCCCACCTTCGCCGCCGAAGACGTGCAGGCCACACTGCTCGAGCTGACCGCGCTGACTATCGTCGAGTCATTGCAAAGCGCTCAATCGGATACCCGGCAATTGCTGGTTTGCGGCGGCGGTGCACACAACGCCACATTGATGGGCCGCCTGGCCAGCCTGCTGCCCAAGGCAAACGTCAGCAGCACCGCGGCTTGCGGTGTCGATCCGGACTGGGTTGAAGCCATGGCCTTTGCCTGGCTGGCCCACTGCTGCCTGGAAGGCATTGCGGCCAATCGCCCGAGCGTCACCGGCGCCCGGGGCCTGCGCGTACTGGGCGCCATCTACCCCGCCTGACCGATCTGCGGACAGCAAAACGCCGCAGGGCCCTGAAGCCATGCGGCGCCTGGTGATGCTCTGCGCGATCAGATCGAGAACGAAGAGCCGCAGCCACACGTGGTGGAGGCGTTCGGATTCTTGATGACGAAACGCGAACCTTCCAGACCTTCCTGATAATCCACCTCGGCACCTGCCAGGTACTGGAAGCTCATCGGATCGACGACCAGACTCACACCCTCGCGCTCGACGATGGTGTCGTCATCGGCCACTTCCTCATCGAAGGTGAAACCGTACTGAAAACCTGAACAACCGCCGCCCGTAACGAATACGCGCAGCTTCAAGCGATCATTCCCCTCTTCATCGACCAGGCTCTTCACCTTGTGCGCGGCACCGTGGGTGAATTGCAAAGCCGTGGGGGTGAAGGATTCGACGCTCATGCTGACTATCTCCCGGCGTTACGCCGCCATAATGCGTGATGACGTGCATTATCCACTTCTCCCAGAAAATCGGTCAACTATTGTTACGGTATATCAATCGAACCCATCGCCCGTCCGGAATGCGAAAAGGCCCGTCAGACGGGCCTTTTTGTCGAGCGCAATGCAGATTTACGGCAGCATGCCGGCGTGGGACAGGCCCAGGCGTTCATCCAGTCCGAACAGAATGTTCAGGTTCTGCACCGCCTGACCCGACGCGCCTTTGACCAAGTTGTCGATCACCGAAAGCACGACCACCAGATCACCGTCCTGTGGACGATGCACGGCGATCCGGCAAACGTTGGCACCGCGCACGCTACGGGTTTCCGGATGACTGCCCGCCGGCATCACATCGACGAACGGCTCGTTGGCGTAACGCTTTTCAAACAGCGCCTGCAAATCCACCGAGCGATCCACGACGGTGGCGTAGAGCGTCGAGTGAATGCCACGAATCATTGGCGTCAGGTGCGGGACGAAGGTCAGACCGACGTCCTTGCCCGCTGCACGCCGCAGACCCTGGCGGATTTCCGGCAAGTGACGGTGTCCCTTGACGGCGTAGGCCTTCATGCTTTCCGAGGTTTCGGAATACAGCGAACCTACGGAGGCGCCACGGCCGGCACCGCTGACCCCGGATTTGCAGTCTGCGATCAAGCGAGTGGTATCGGCCAGACCGGCTTCGAGCAACGGCAGGAAACCCAATTGCGTGGCCGTCGGGTAGCAACCTGGTACGGCGATCAGGCGAGCCTGTTTGATCTGCTCGCGATTGACCTCCGGCAAGCCATAGACCGCCTCCTCCAGCAATTGCGGCGCACCGTGCGGCTGACCGTACCACTTGGCCCATTCATCGGCGTCTTGCAGTCGGAAGTCGGCCGACAGGTCGATGACCTTGGTCCCGGCCGCCAGCAAGTCGCCGGCCAGCGCATGGGCCACACCGTGAGGCGTGGCGAAGAACACCACGTCGCAGGCGCCCAGGGTCTTGATGTCCGGAACGCTGAACGCCAGGCCATCGTAATGACCGCGCAGGTTCGGGTACATATCAGCCACGGCCAGACCGGCCTCGGATCGGGAAGTGATCACTGCCACTTCAGCTTGCGGATGCTGCGCCAACAGACGCAGCAGTTCGACACCGGTGTAACCCGTTCCGCCGACGATACCGACCTTGACCATAAACCTGCCCTCAACGAACCCAGTGGAAAGCCGTCGATAATAGGGCCCGTATCGTCCTGCGACAACCGCCAAGGTGACGTGCGGAGCCTCAAGCCTCTACTATTCGGGCTACCGTGAACCTGGGAATAACTGAAAATGCTTTATCTGTGGCTCAAAGCGCTTCACATCGTCAGCATGGTCTGCTGGTTTGCCGGCCTGTTCTACCTGCCGCGCCTGTTTGTCTATCACGCCCAAAGCGAAGACACCGTCAGTAAGGAACGCTTCAGTATCATGGAGCGCAAGCTGTACCGCGGCATCATGGGACCGGCGATGATCGCCACGCTGATTTTCGGCATCGCGCTGATCGGCTTGAACCCCGGGATATTCAGTCAGGGTGCCTGGATTCACGCGAAGTTGACCCTGGTGGTGATCCTGATCGGCTACCACCACATGTGCGGCGCCCAGGTGAAACGTTTTGCCCGTGGCGAAAACACCCGCAGCCATGTCTTCTATCGCTGGTTCAATGAAGTGCCGGTGCTGATATTGCTGGCTATCGTAATTCTGGTCGTCGTTCGGCCCTTCTGATTCAGGCACAACTCACCGGGGTACTTCCAATGTCGCTGCCCGCTTTGCTCGAACAACGTTTGCGCCTGCCCGTGGTGGCAGCGCCGATGTTCCTGATATCCAACCCGCAACTGGTGCTTGCTTGCTGCCGAAATGGTGTGGTGGGCAGCTTTCCCGCGCTGAATCAACGCGAGAGCAGTGGCTTCAAGGCCTGGCTGGAAGAAATCGAAGCAGGGCTGGCGACACTGGACAACCCTGCGCCTTATGCGGTGAATCTGATCGTCCACAACAGTAACCCGCGCCTGCAAGCGGACCTGGAGATCTGCATCGAGCACAAAGTGCCGATCGTGATTACCAGCCTTGGTGCCGTGAAGGAACTGGTCGATGCCGTCCACGGCTATGGCGGCCTGGTGTTCCACGACGTGACGACCCGTCGTCATGCCGAGAAAGCGGCCGAGGCCGGTGTAGACGGCTTGATCGCCGTGGCTGCGGGTGCCGGTGGACACGCCGGCACCTGGAGCCCGTTTTCGCTGATTGCCGAGATCCGCCAGTTCTTCGACAGAACCTTGCTGCTGGCCGGTTGCCTGAACCACGGTCACGAGATTCTTGCCGCGCAATTGCTCGGCGCGGACCTGGCCTACTTCGGTACGCGATTCATCGGCACTACCGAAAGTCATGCACCTGACGCCTACAAGCAGATGTTGCTGACTTCCAGAGCCGCGGACATCGTCCATACGCCAGCAGTGTCGGGCGTACCGGCGAGCTTCATGCGTCAAAGCCTGGAGGCCGCCGGTTTCGACATGACGGCATTGCAAGGCAAGGGTGAGGTCAACTTCGGCTCCAAGCTCAAGCCGTTGAGCGATGAAGCCAAAGCCTGGAAAACCGTATGGTCCGCGGGTCAGGGCGTCGGCGAAATCGATGACCTGCCGAGCGTCGATCAATTGGTTGCACGTCTGGACGATGAATACCGCAAGGCCCTGGAACGTGCGGCACAGCTGCGTGAGCGCTGGCCGCGCTGACAGGACGGCCAGTCGCTCTCGGCTGGCCTTACACTTCGGTCGCGCAACACTCCGTTCAAATTTTTCGCGACAAGGATGCCTCGCAATGAGCGAAAACACAGACCCCTACGCACCGCCGCGCGCAGCTGTCGGCGAAGCGCTGCCGAAGTTCGCCTCGCTCAAGGCGTTCAGTTTCGAAGGCCGTATCGGTCGCTTGCGCTATCTGGCCTGGACGATGGTCCTGATGCTGGTGACGCTTGGCATCGGCGCCATGCTGGGGGTTTTCGGCCTCGCCCTGATCAGCACGGACTCCAGCGCCGGCCTGATTCTCGGGGGCCTGTTGGCCTTTACTCTCATCGTGGTGCTCGGGTTCGTCAGCATCCAGTTCAGCGTCCAGCGTCTGCATGATATC
The DNA here is from genome assembly GCF_902497995.1 of Pseudomonas fluorescens. Taxonomy (GTDB): domain Bacteria; phylum Pseudomonadota; class Gammaproteobacteria; order Pseudomonadales; family Pseudomonadaceae; genus Aquipseudomonas; species Aquipseudomonas fluorescens_BK. The sequence continues at coordinate 8,021 of NZ_CABVII010000026.1, forward strand.
GGCTGGTCCGGCTGGCTCTGGCTGCTGACGCTCGTGCCGTTCGTGGGCAGCTTCTTTCCGTTCGTGATAATGATTATGCCGGGCAACAACACCGCCAATCGATACGGTGCGCCACCACCGCCCAACAGCACAGCGGTCAAAGTCCTGTCTGCGCTATGGCTGGTGATTGTCGCTATCCTGTTGATCGGCGGGCTGACCGGGGGACTCACTGCGATCCATAGCGAATACGAAAGCGCCGCCGAGAGCCGCTACGAAAGTGACTCGGTCACCACCGAAGAGATCGAAGATCAAACCGCTGTGGAAGCAGAGCCTGCGCCAAATTCAGCTGCCGATGCAGCCGAAGAAGCCCGGCCCCCTGTAGACTCTGCGAAAGAATGGACAGCGCTTCCCGCCCGTGACACCTGCGTCGCCGGCGCGGAGCTGTTGCGATGGAGAACTGCATGACCCGTTACGCTCTGATCACTGGCGCTTCCAGCGGCATCGGCCTGGCGATGGCCGAAGCGCTGGCCCGGCGCGGCCGCAGCCTGATTTTGGTGGCCCGACAGCGTGATCAGCTGGAAAGCATTGCGATTGAACTGACTCAACGTTTTGGCGTGGAAGTGTTATTCCGGGCCTGTGACCTGGGCGAACCGTTGCGTCTGTCCGGGTTTCTGCTGGAACTGGAGGAAGGTGATCGTCAGATCGATCTGTTGGTCAACTGCGCCGGCATGGGTACCTGTGGTCCTTTCCTCGCCCAGGACTGGATGACCGAGCAGGATCTGATCGAAGTGAACATCCTCGCCCTCACCCGCCTGTGTCATGCCGTCGGCAACAGCATGGCCTTGCAGGGTGGCGGGCAGATTCTGAACGTCGCCTCGGTCGCAGCATTCCAGCCGGGCCCGTGGATGAGCACTTATTACGCCAGCAAAGCCTATGTACTGCACTTTTCCGAAGGGTTGCGCGTCGAGTTGAAGAAGTGTGCGATCAAGGTTTCGGTGCTCTGTCCTGGCCCGACTCGCACAGCATTTTTCCGCACCGCGCAACTGAACGCCGACAAACTGGCCGACAGCAAACTGCTGATGAGCCCCGAGGAAGTTGCGCTCTACACGGTGCGCGCCCTGGAGAAAAATCGCGCCATCATCATTCCCGGCCGACGCAACCGCTGGCACGCCTTCCTGCCGCGCCTTGGTTCACGCTGGCTGACCCGGACAATCGCCGGCATGGTCAACAAGGCCTACTGCCCGCGCTGAATGGTCCTACGGTAAAACACTGGGCTGGTGCATCTCCCATGAGTACACTCAGGCCAGTCCAGACGACGGAGAAACAACTATGGATGTTTTCTGCAAGATTATTAACGGGGAGATCCCGGCGAAGATCATTTACGAGGACGACCAGATACTGGCCTTCCACGACAACGCCCCACAGGCACCCGTGCATTTTCTGGTGATCCCGAAAAAACATGTGAGCACCCTTAACGACCTCTCCGAAGACGACAAGGCATTGGCCGGGCACATTCTGTTCACGGCCCAGCGTTTGGCATTGGAACTGGGCTGCGAAGAAGGTTTCCGCGTGGTCATGAACTGCAATCCACTGGGTGGGCAGACGGTCTATCACATTCATATGCATGTACTGGGTCAGCGCCAGATGCATTGGCCGCCGGGCTGATCCGCCCCCCCGTAAGAGCGAGGCTTGCCCGCGAACGGGAACGCCGCGATCTATCTGACATACCGAGGTGCGTTGTTCGCGGGCAAGTCGGATCGCCGCACCGCTCGCTCCTACAGGTCGCGGTGCCATCCACATGACCCAGCACAAACCTTCACCGGCCGATTGGGTTAAACTGCCCGCCGAGATTCCTTCCGGAGGTCAGCATGACTACCCAACGTCACTACTCGCCGATTGACCGTCTTCTGCTGCAAGCCGATGCCGCGATGCGTACCCTGCTGCCCTCCAGCGGCCAACCGTACCGTCCGTCGCCCGCCATCGTGCAACCGGAAGCGAAAATGAGCGACGAAGACTCCCGGCACGTCGCCGGCCTGATGCGCATCAACCATACCGGCGAAGTCTGTGCCCAGGCGTTGTATCAGGGGCAAGCCCTGACCGCCAAACTGCCGCAAGTGCGGGCCGCCATGGAACACGCCGCCGAAGAAGAAATCGACCACCTGGTCTGGTGCGAGCAACGCATCCATCAGTTGGGTAGCCACACCAGCATTCTCAATCCACTGTTTTACGGCATGTCGTTCGGGATTGGCGCGGTGGCCGGGTTGATCAGCGACAAAGTCAGCCTGGGTTTCGTTGCGGCTACCGAGCATCAAGTCTGCAAGCACTTGAATGAACACCTGGAGCAGCTGCCGGCCGAGGACGAAAAGTCCCGGGCAATTCTGGAGCAGATGCGCCTCGATGAAGAGAAGCATGCCGAAAGCGCACTGGATGCTGGTGGCTTCCGTTTTCCGGCGCCGGTGAAGTTCGGCATGAGCCTGATGGCCAAGGTGATGACCAAAAGCACTTACCGGATCTGACAGCGACGTCATTCTGAAGGGCCTCATCGCGAGCAGTTCGGATCACCGCACCGTCGCTCCCGCAATGGCTCTGCGCCAGCTATAAAAAAGGCGACTACCTTGAGGAAGTCGCCTTTTTTTGTCCCGGAATCTCAACTCAATTCAACCGAGCTCGATGATCTCGTAGTCGTGGGTGATCGCAACACCTGCCGCGCCGAGCATGATCGACGCGGAACAATATTTCTCCGCAGACAGCTCGATGGCGCGTTTGACCTGGGCTTCTTTCAACCCACGACCCTTGACCACAAAGTGCATGTGGATCTTGGTGAACACTTTCGGGTCCTCCGTCGCGCGTTCCGCTTCAAGAAAAGCTTCGCAGCTTTCGACGGCCTGGCGGGACTTCTTGAGGATGCTGACCACGTCAAAATTACTGCAACCGCCAACACCCAGCAGGAGCATTTCCATCGGCCGGACACCCAGGTTGCGACCGCCGGCATCGGGCGGACCGTCCATGACCACGACATGACCGCTGCCGGATTCGCCGAGGAACATGGCTTCGCCAGCCCATTGGATGCGTGCCTTCATCGCCAAGACTCCACTGTATAAAAAAGGGTCGCCAGCTTAGCACGGGCCCTTGATTGACAGCGCTCACTTCCTGGGCCATAACCACTCGCGCCATAGGCAAATGCTCGAATATTGCAAGAAGTGTCTGTTAAGCTGGCGCCAATTAGCTAGCGCATAGCCAGCCTCGTTGCGAACAACAAAGTTCGCCAGCCCCTACAAAAACACCAAACACACCGTGCAGTCTTTCCGGGATACAACATGGTTGCTATTGCGCCCACGCTTAAAATCAAAAACCTCGACAAACTGTTGATGCATTGCCAGCGCCGTCGCTATCAGGCCAAGACCCATATCATTTGCGCCGGGGACCGATCGGACACATTGTTTTTCATCATCAAAGGCTCAGTCACTATCCTGATCGAAGACGACGATGGTCGCGAAATGATCATCGCCTACCTGAACTCCGGGGACTTCTTCGGTGAGCTGGGTCTGTTTGAACAGGCCGGCCTGGAACAGGAACGCAGCGCCTGGGTGCGCGCCAAGATCGAATGTGAAGTCGCGGAAATCAGCTATGCAAAATTTCGCGAATTGTCCCTGCAGGATCCGGACATTCTTTACGCACTCAGCGGACAAATCGCACAACGTCTGCGCAACACCACCCGCAAGGTGGGTGACCTGGCATTTTTCGATGTGACCGGCCGAGTTGCACGCTGCCTGCTGGAACTGTGCAAACAACCTGACGCCATGACCCACCCCGACGGAATGCAGATCAAGGTGACCCGTCAGGAAATCGGGCGGATTGTAGGGTGTTCCCGTGAGATGGTCGGTCGCGTGCTCAAGGATCTGGAAGAGCGCAACCTGGTGGACGTCAAAGGTAAGACCATGGTGGTCTTCGGTACGCGCTAAGCTCGAACACCAGAGCTCGACAACTCAAACCCCGAGCATTTCTGCCAGCAATTGGCGATAAAGCGCGTCGAGCCGCCCCAGTGCATCAGGCGCGGCGAATTTTTCATGCAGAGCGATGTGGCTTTCGGCACGAACCCGCTGTTCAAGACCACAGGCTTCATTGAAGCGGTTGACCGCTGCGACCATCGAGTCGCGCTCGTTATCCAGTAACAATGCACCGTGTACCAACCCTACCGGACGCGAACCGCCTTTGCTCTGGCGCCAGCGCTGAGCGGTGCCGACCATCTTGCGACCATCGAGGTTAACGTTGAAGCGGCCATCGCAGAACGCGCCTTCGACTTCACCCAGGGATGAAACACCGCCCAGCTCATCGAGTAGCTGACAGATCGGGTCGCAGAGTCGTCGGTAGGCGGTTTCGATCCGATTCTGATCGCCCTCGCTACGCGGTGGTGCGTAGACCAGCGCGATGTTGATCGTCGATGCCGATTGCGGCACCGGCTCACCGCCGGTTTCACGCAGCAGCACCGGCCAGCCGGCTGCCGCAGACACCTCGCACGCGGCCTCGAACCCAGGCAAGCGATTCAACCGTCGCGGCATGACCAGCGCCTTGTCGCTTGGCTGCCAGAACAGCAGGCCGCACTCTGAATCGCCGGTGCAGACGGAGGCCAGCAGGTCCTGTTCAGCCAGGAGGCCGGCTTCGACGGTCAGTGAAGTGGGTGAGGTCATAAGGGATCCGCAGGACATGAAGTCTATGGTGCTTCCGATGCCGCCTTCGCGAGCAAGCTCGCTCCCACATTTGATCGGGTCTGAGCACATACTTTGAGTAATGCATCAGATCCTGTGGGAGCGACGGTGCGACGATTCGACCTGCTCGCGAAGCGGGGTTTAGTCGAGCGTCGAACCGCTGACGGGAACGCCGCGCTCAGGGAAAAACAGACGCTGCAACTCGGTACCCGGATTTTCGGCGCGCATGAACGCCTCACCGACCAGGAACGCATACACGTCGCTGATTTCCATCAGTTCGACATCGGCTCGATTGAGAATGCCGCTCTCGGTAATCACCAATCGATCACGCGGGATACGCGGCAACAGATCAAGCGTGGTCTCCAGATTGACGTCGAAGGTGTGCAGGTTGCGGTTGTTGACGCCGACCAGCGGAGTGTCGAGTGTTTTCAACGCCCGTTCCAGCTCATCGCCATCGTGGACTTCCACCAACACATCAAGACCGACGCTTTTGGCCACGGCCGCCAGCTCGGCCATTTTCACATCATCCAAAGCGGAGACGATCAACAGCACGCAGTCGGCGCCCAGGGCACGGGCTTCGACGATCTGGTAGGGATCGATCATGAAGTCCTTGCGGATCACCGGCAGTTTGCACGCCGCACGCGCCTGCTGCAGATAGGCATCGGCACCTTGGAAATAATCGATATCGGTGAGCACCGAGAGGCAGGTCGCCCCGCCCCTCTCGTAGCTGCTGGCGATGTCGGCGGGAATGAAGTTCTCGCGGATCACGCCTTTGCTCGGCGAGGCTTTCTTGATTTCAGCAATGACTGCAGGCTGCTTGAGCTTGGCCTGATCGATCAATGCCTTGGCAAAACCGCGTGGTGCATCGGCCACCTTGGCCAGACTTTCCAGCTCGGCGAGACTCACACGAGCACTGCGCTCGGCGACTTCTTCGACTTTGCGAGCCAGAATTTTTTCCAGAACCGTCGGCACACTCATCCCTCATTCTCCACCTTGAATACCGCGGTAAACGCACCCAACTCCTCAAGTTTTTCCCGAGCGAGACCGGTGTGCAGCGCATCGTGCGCCAGGGCAACGCCCTCTTTTAAAGTGCTGGCCAGGTCGGCGGCATACAACGCGGCACCGGCATTGAGCACGATCATCTCGGCGGCTTTCTGACCGTTTTCGGTCTTGCGCTTGCCCAAGGCATCGCGAATCAGTTCAAGTGACTGGGCCGGACTTTCAACCACCAGGCCATACAAGCTCTGGCTCTTTATACCGAGGTCTTCCGGCTGCACCCAGTATTCTGTTATTTCGTCGTTTTTCAGATCAGCCACATAGGTGGGTGCCGCCAGGCTGAACTCGTCCAGACCGTCCTGGGAATGCACCACCAGCACATGCTTGCTGCCCAGACGCTGCAAAACCTCGGCCAATGGCCGGCACAACGCCTGATTGAACACACCCACCACCTGATGTTTCACGCCGGCCGGATTCGTCAGCGGGCCGAGCATGTTGAACAAGGTCCGCAGGCCCAGCTCCCGGCGCGGGCCGGCGGCGTACTTCATGGCACTGTGATGGGTCTGGGCAAACATGAAACCGATGCCGACGTTATCGATGCAGCGTGCCACTTGCACCGGCGTCAGGTTCAGGTAGATCCCTGCGGCTTCCAACAGGTCGGCACTGCCGCTTTTGCCCGAGACCGCACGGTTACCGTGCTTGGCGACTGTGCAACCGGCTGCTGCGACGACAAACGAAGAAGCGGTGGAAACGTTGAAGATGTTCGCACCGTCACCGCCGGTGCCGACGACATCGACGACGCCGTCGAGGGTCTTGAGTTCGACTTTGTCCGCCAGCTCGCGCATGACCGACACCGCCCCCACGATCTCATCGATGCTCTCGCTCTTCATGCGCATGGCCATCATGAACGCGCCAATCTGTGCGTCGGTGCACTGCCCGGTCATGATTTCGCGCATCACATCGCGCATTTCGTCGGTGCTGAGGTCGAGCTGGTCGACGATACGGCTCAGGGCTGTCTTGATATTCATTAAAAGTCCTTAGCGCGTGCCGCCGGTTTGTTTGAGGAAGTTGGCGAGCAGCTCGTGACCCTGTTCGGTCAGGATAGACTCAGGGTGGAACTGCACGCCTTCGATGTTCAATGTCTTATGGCGCAGGCCCATGATCTCGTCCACCGAGCCGTCTTCAAGCTGGGTCCAGGCAGTCAGCTCCAGGCAGTCCGGCAGGGTTTCGCGCTTGACGATCAGCGAGTGATAGCGGGTGACCGTCAGCGGATGATTCAAGCCTTCGAAAACGCCCTTGTCCTCGTGGAACACCGGACTGGTCTTGCCGTGCATGACGTGACGGGCGCGGACCACGTCGCCGCCAAAGGCCTGGCCAATAGACTGGTGGCCCAGGCAGACACCGAGAATCGGCAGTTTGCCGGCGAAATGCTTGATCGCTTCGATCGAGATACCGGCTTCAGTCGGGGTGCAAGGACCGGGGGAGACGACGATCCGCTCCGGGTTGAGGGCTTCGATCTGGGCGATGGTGAGCTCATCGTTGCGCACGACTTTGACCTGGGAGCCGAGCTCTCCAAGGTACTGCACAACGTTGTAGGTAAAAGAGTCGTAGTTATCGATCATCAGCAACATGGCGTTAAGAACCTCTTGAATTCACTGACTTTAATTCAGCCTTCGAAGGATTTACCCGCAGCGTCCTGCGCTTTGTCAGTCGCTGGAATCGCGCAGCAAAGCGGTTTGTCTTGCGGGTAAAGAAGGCAAAGCGGTAAAGATCCGGCCGGGCCGGCAGAAGGATTCAGGCGCGCCAACGCCAACGGGCGTGTGCCTTGATGACTTGATCCATGAGTTTGCTGACGATCAACACGGGGAAGGTCTCATTTATACGTATTGGCACAGTAACTTAGCTGGGCAGAGCGTGCAATATGGGGCGATCGAAGCGCGGTGAAACAATCGAGGGGTTCGCGCCGAATGGCAACAGGCTCTATAGTTTTTGGCACGGTCGTTCGCTCACTAAAACAATAAACAAACGGATTTGCTCATGATCAAACAGTCGTTGGCTGTACCACTTGCAGTCTGCTTGCTCGCCATGGCCTGTACCCAGGCGATTGCGGCGCCCAATCCTTACTCGAACTTCATCGTATTCGGCGACAGTCTCAGCGACGCCGGGCAGTTTACCGACACCGGCGGTCCAACCGGCGCGACCCTGCGTTTTACCAACCGCACCGGGCCGGTCTACCAAGATGGCAGCGGCGAGGCTTACTCCGCCAACTCGACACAGCTGTTGGGTGGCAGGCTCGGTTTTTCCCCGGACCAGACAGCCGCTTCGACCTCGGCCGCGCGCGCCAGCCAGGGCCTGCCTGACGGCGACAACTGGGCCGTGGGTGGTTATCGCACCGACCAGATCCTCGATTCGATTACCAATGTCTCCGCCACTGGCGAACGTACTCGTCCTGGCTATCTGGCGACCAACCATTTGCGCGCGGACCCGAATGCGCTGTATTTCCTCTCCGGTGGCGGTAACGATTTCCTCCAGGGCCTTGTGCTCAACCCGGCCCAGGCTGGCGCCGCGGCAGATCGACTGGCAGACAGCGCCCAGGTTCTGCAGACCGCCGGCGCCCGGTACATCATGGTCTGGCTGTTGCCGGACCTGGGCTTGACGCCCGCCCTCAATGGCAGTCCTGCACAGCCCGGTTTCTCGCTACTGAGCAGCCTCTTCAATCAGCGCCTGGTGACACGACTCGGGAGCATCGACGCCGAGGTCATCCCGCTTAACGTTCCATTGCTGTTGCAGGAAACCGTCGCCGACCCGGCACGATTCGGACTGGCCACTGACCAGAACCTGGTTGCAACCTGTTTCAGCGGCAATGGCTGCGTTGAAAACGCCGCCTATGGCATCAACAGCGCCACGCCGGACCCGAGCAAACTGATCTATAACGATGGCGTTCACCCGACTGAAACCGGGCAGAAGCTGATTTCCGACTACGCCTATTCCTTACTCGCTGCACCGTGGGAGCTGACACTGCTGCCGGAAATGGCCCACGCCACGCTACGTGCGCACCAGGATGAACTGCGTAGCCAATGGCAATCGGATTGGGAGAACTGGCAGGCAGTCGGCCAATGGCGCGCGATTGTCGCCGGTGGCGGCCAGCATCTGGATGTCGATAGCCAAAGCAGTAGTGCCAGTGCCGATGGCAGCGGATCCAACCTGAATATTGGCGGCAGCTATCGCCTCAATGAAGCCTGGCGGGTCGGTATGGCGGCAGGCTTTTATCGGCAGAACCTTGAAGCCGGCAGTAATGATTCGGACTACAAGCTCAACAGCTACCTGGCGACAGCCTTCGCCCAGTTCCAGCAGAATCGCTGGTGGGCCGAAGCCGCGTTGACCGGCGGCAAGCTGGACTACGACAACCTCAAGCGCAAATTCGACCTGGGTGTCGGCGAAGGGGCGGAAAAAGGTGATACCGACGGCCACCTTTGGGCCTTCAGCACTCGCCTCGGCTACGATATTGCGCAACCGGGCAGCGAATGGCACTTGTCGCCGTTCATCAGCGCCGATTACGCGAAAGTGGAAGTCGACGGCTATTCGGAAAACGGCAATCGTTCCACGGCGCTGACTTTTGATGACCAGAAACGCGACTCGAAACGGCTGGGCGCCGGTCTCCAGGGCAAATACCAGATCACCCCGCAGACTCAAGTGTTCGGCGAATACTCCTTCGAACGCGAATACGAGGATGACACTCAGAAAGTGAACATCGCCCTCAATAGCCTGCCGTCGCTGGACTTCGAGCTCGACGGTTACACACCGCAAAGTCATTTGAATCGCGTGAGCCTGGGGGTCAGCCACAAGCTGACGGCCGATTTGGCGTTGCGTGGTGGGTACACGCTCCGCAAGGCTGATGACTTTACCCAGCAAGGACTTAGCGTTGGGGTTGCGCTGGATTTCTGATTCATTAAATAGCAAGCACAAAAAACGCGGTTCCTTCACAGGCGCCGCATTTTTTATGGTGATGAGATCCTTGTGGGAGCGGCGGTGCGACGATTCGACTTGCTCGCGAAGACGGCGGCCCAGTCAATATTGATGTCGCCTGACACACCGCTTTCGCGAGCAAGCCCGCTCCCACAGGTTTGCATGAACTCAGGCGTCCGGGGTTTGTTCGGCCAGGGCGACCGCACGGAACATTGCACGGCGTTTATTCAGGGTTTCTTCCCATTCCAGCGCCGGCACCGAGTCGGCGACAATGCCGCCACCAGCCTGCACGTGCAGCTCGCCGTTCTTGATCACCGCGGTGCGGATTGCAATGGCGGTGTCCATGTTGCCGTTCCAGGCGTAGTAACCGACCGCGCCGCCATACACGCCACGCTTGACGGGCTCCAGCTCGTCAATGATTTCCATTGCGCGAATCTTCGGTGCACCGGACAAGGTGCCGGCCGGCAGAATCGCCCGCAGTGCATCCATCGCCGTCAGCCCGGCCGTCAGTTGCCCGGTGACGTTGGACACGATGTGCATGACGTTGGAGTAACGCTCGATCACCATCTTTTCGGTGAGTTTCACCGAGCCGATTTCCGAAACGCGACCGGTATCGTTACGGCCCAGGTCGATCAGCATCAAGTGCTCGGCGATTTCCTTGTCATCGGACAGCAGGTCTTTTTCCAGCGCAACATCGGCTTCTTCATTGGCACCCCGCGGACGGGTGCCGGCGATCGGGCGTACGGTGATCAGGTTGTCTTCGACCCGCACCAGCACTTCCGGCGAACTGCCGACGACGTGGAAGTCGCCGAAGTTGAAGAAGTACATGTAGGGCGTCGGGTTGAAGCAGCGTAGCGCCCGGTACAGATCGATCGGCGCAGCCTTGAAGTCGATCGACATGCGCTGGGACGGTACGACCTGCATGCAGTCACCGGCCAGGATGTACTCCTTGATGGTGTCGACGGCTTTTTCGTAGTCGTCCTGGGTGAAGCTTGAGCGGAATACCGGGTCGGCAGACTGCTGCTTGCTGAAATCCAGGCCACGGCGCGGTGTGATCGGCTGACGGAGTTTTTCCAGCAGCGCTTCCAGACGTGCCTGTCCGTGCTCGAAAGCATCGTCCTGCGACGGATCGGCCAGGACAATCGCGTGCATCTTGCCGGCGAGGTTGTCGAACACCACCACCGCGTCGGAGACCATCAGCAGAATGTCCGGCACGCCCAGCGGATCCGGGTTTGGGCACTTGCCCAGACGCTTCTCCACATAACGTACGCAGTCGTACCCGAAGTAACCCACCAGGCCGCCATTGAAACGCGGCAGGCCGGCGACGATCGGCACGTTGTACCGAGCCTTGAATTCTTCGACGAAGGTCAGCGGGTCTTCAGCTTCATGGCTTTCGATCTCGACGCCATCGTGGGTCACACTGATGTGATGATCGTGAACCCGCAGCACGGTGCGGCACGGCAAACCAATGATCGAATAACGGCCCCACTTTTCGCCGCCCTGCACCGATTCGAGCAGGTAGGAGTTGGGCTCATCGGCCAGTTTCAGGTAGATCGACAGCGGCGTGTCGAAGTCCGCCAGGGTTTCGCAGGCAAGCGGGATGCGGTTGTAGCCGGCAGCGGCCAAACGCAGGAATTCTTCGCGGATCATGGAGTAGCCTCGTGGCTTGAGGGTCTAACAGTCAGGTATGCAAACGCGCCGGGATGCCGGCCAGGAACAAGTCAGGCGCGCCAACGCCAGCGGGCCAGGGCCTTGATGACTTTCATCCAGAGTTTGCGAGTGACCACCACGATGGGATTTCCGACAGGAGATTGAACAGCGTCGGGCAACGTTATCCCAGCGGCCAGATCCAGGCAACCGGGAATTAATTTGCGTAGATCGTCGATCACCAGCGCCGGGGATTCTTCAGCAATCGGCCGGCCATGGTTATAGCCATAACTGAGCGCGACACACTTGACCCCCGCCGCTTTCGCCGCCAGCACATCGCTACGCGAATCGCCGACGAACAAGGATTGCGAAGCCGGGATATTGGCCATTTTCATCACGAAGAACAGTGCCGCCGGGTCAGGCTTCTTCTTTGGCAGGGTATCGCCGCCGATGATCCAGCGGAAGTAGCGGCCGATCTTCATCTGATCCAGCAGCGGCGCGACGAAACGCTCCGGTTTGTTGGTGATCAACGCCATCTCGACACCCTGCTTGTGCAGCCATTTCAGGGTATCGCGCACACCGGGGTAGACCACGGTCAATTCGTGTCCATCCTCGTAAAAGCCGTTGAACAGCTCCAGTGCATGCTCGGCCTCGACCTCATCGACGTTCTCGGCATCGATATGGTTGGCCAGTGCCCGGCGCACCAGCATGTGCACACCGTTGCCAACCCAGTCGCGCACCGACTCGATCCCGGCAGGTGCGCGGCCGAGTTTGAGCAGCATGTTATCCACAGCCGCCGCGAGGTCCGGGACCGAATCGACCAGCGTGCCATCCAGATCGAACATCACCAGCCGCGGCAGTGTTCCCGGGAATAGCTGCTCAAAGCCACTCATGGGCGGGTCAGCGCCAGTTCGGAACGCATCTTTTCAATCACCTCTTGGTAGTTCGGTGCATTGAAGATCGCCGAGCCGGCGACGAAGGTGTCGGCGCCAGCAGCGGCGATTTCGCGAATGTTGTTCACGTTCACGCCGCCGTCGATTTCCAGGCGGATGTCACGACCGGAGGCATCGATCAGTGCCCGCGCTTCACGCAGCTTGTCGAGGGTGCCAGGAATGAACTTCTGCCCGCCAAAGCCCGGGTTGACGCTCATCAGCAGGATCATGTCGACCTTGTCCATCACGTACTTGAGCACGTCCAGCGGCGTCGCCGGATTGAACACCAGGCCCGACTTGCAGCCGCCTTCGCGGATCAATTGCAGGGAGCGGTCGACGTGCTGCGTGGCTTCCGGGTGGAAGGTGATGTAAGTCGCGCCGGCCTCGATGAAGTCGCCGACAATGCGGTCCACCGGGCTGACCATCAGGTGCGCGTCGATCGGCGCAGTCACGCCGTACTTGCGCAGCGCGGCACAGACCATCGGGCCGATGGTCAGGTTCGGCACGTAATGGTTGTCCATGACATCGAAGTGTACGAAGTCGGCGCCGGCGGCCAGGACGTTGTCCACCTCCTCGCCCAGGCGGGCGAAATCGGCGGAGAGAATCGACGGAGCAATGACGAAGGGCTGCATGACGCACCTTTACTGAGCAAAATCACGATGGCGCGCATTGTATACCTCATGCTTTGAAGCGCGCACCGTGACGCGATAATCAGTAGTCGATGTCCAGACGGGTCAGCTCAGCGACCAGTTGCTTGTTGGCAGCGGCGCCGGTGAACAATTTGTGAGGCAATCCCAAGAACTGCATGAAACCCTGTAGGAGCGAGCTTGTTCGCGAAAACCCTGAGAGCGCCGCGTGCATTCAGGCAGCAAGCGTTATCGTTCACGTCCATCGTCGGAACGCCGCCCGGAGCAAGCTCGCTCCTACAGTTGATCGGTGTGTTGCTTTAAACCTGGGCGGTGCGCAGTTTTTCGCTGCGGCCACGCAGCCATTCCAGGGTCAGCAGCAGGATCACCGAGAAAGCAATCAGCAGTGTCGCGGCGGCAGCAATGGTCGGGCTGAGGTTTTCGCGGATGCCGCTGAACATCTGCCGCGGCAGGGTCGCCTGTTCGGGGCCGGCGAGGAACAGCGTCACCACCACTTCATCAAACGAGGTGGCGAAGGCGAATAATGCCCCCGAGATCACGCCCGGCGCGATCAACGGCAAGGTCACCCGCCGAAACGCCGTCAGCGGTGAAGCCCCCAGGCTTGCAGCCGCCCGAACCAGGTTGTGGTTGAACCCCTGCAAAGTCGCCGACACCGTGATGATCACAAACGGCACACCCAACACCGCATGCACCACGATCAATGAGAAGAAGCTGTTGCCCAGACCAAGCGGCGCAAAGAACAGGTAGCTGGCGACACCGATGATCACCACCGGCACCACCATCGGCGAAATCACCAGGGCCATCACCAACGGCTTGCCGGGAAAGTCGCCCCGAGTCAGGCCAATCGCTGCCAGCGTACCGAAGATCATCGCCAGCACCGTGGCCGCCGGGGCGACGATGATGCTGTTCTTCAGCGCCCGCATCCATTCCGCCGACGCGAAGAAGTCGTGATACCACTGCAGCGAGAAGCCTTGCAGCGGGTACACCAGGAAACTCCCTGAGTTGAACGACAGCGGAATGATCACCAGCACCGGCAAAATCAGGAACAACAGGATCAAGCCGCAGAGAATCCGCAAGCTGTAGAACCACGCCCGCTCGATGGGCGACATATAAGGACTCAGCATTTCGTTCTCCCCTTAGCTCAGGCGCAGGCGACTGGCGCCCACCAGCCAGTTGTAAATCAGATACAGCACCACGGTCGCCAACAGCAGCAGCCCACCGAGTGCGGTCGCCATGCCCCAGTTGATGCTGGTGTTGGTGTAGAAGGCGACGAAGTAACTGACCATTTGATCGTTCGGGCTGCCCAGCAAGGCCGGGGTGATGTAGTAGCCGATGGCGAGGATGAACACCAACAGGCAACCGGCGCCGACACCGGCATAGGTCTGCGGAAAGTACACCCGCCAGAAGCTGGCGAACGGGTGGCAGCCGAGGGAAATCGCGGCGCGCATGTAGGTGGGCGAAATGCCTTTCATCACGCTGTAGATCGGCAGAATCATGAACGGCAGCAGGATGTGCACCATCGAGATGTAGACGCCGGTACGGTTGAACACCAGCTCCAGCGGCTTATCGATGATGCCCATGGCCATCAGACCGCTATTGATCAAACCGCCCGATTGCAGCAGCACTATCCACGCGGCGACCCGCACCAGAATCGAGGTCCAGAACGGCAGCAGTACCAGAATCATCAGCAGGTTGCTTTGCCGCGATGGCAAGTTCGCCAGCAGATAGGCCAACGGATAAGCCAGCACCAGGCAGATCACGGTGATGATCAGGCCCATCCAGAATGTTCGGGCAAAAATGTCGAGGTAGATGGCCTGATCGGGGGTGGCGGGGGCGATTTCGCCGAGGTCGTCGATCCGGTGGTCCACCGCCGCCAGCAGGTAGTACGGCGTAATGCTGCTGGTGTTGCGGCGTACGGCTTGCCAGTAGGCCGGGTCGCCCCAGCGCTCGTCGAGAGCTTCCAGCGCTTCTTTATAAGAGGCCGGTTCGGTGGCGAACGGCAAGGCGCGTGCGGTTTTGGTCAGCAGGCTACGATAGCCGGCCAACTCCATGTTCAAGCGCTTGGACAGGTCGCCCAAGGTCTGATTCTTGCGGGCTTCGGCCAGGTCTTCGCTGGCCGCCTTGTAAACCGGTTCAGCGGGCAGGCCGCGGCCGTCCCAGCTGGCGATGGCCGCCACGGTGCGTGGCATGCCGCCGACCACTTCCGGGTTGCCGACGCTTTTGTAGAGCAGCGCCACGATCGGCACCAGGAACACCAGCAGCAGAAACAGCACCAGCGGCGCGATCAAGGCCTGGGCCTTCCAGCGATTGATCCGCTCGGCATGCTTGAGGCGCTGCTTCAAGGTGGGGGCTGTGCCCGCGTTCAGGGGAATGGCGGTGGCCATGGCGTACTCCGGAAATCTTTGAGCGTTACAGGAGGCGGCACGCGCTGCCTCGATCGTTTAATACACGCCGTTCAAATGTGGGAGCGGGCTTGCTCGCGAAGGCGGAGTGTCAGTCAACAGTGATGCTGAATGTGCTGACGTCTTCGCGAGCAAGCCCGCTCCCACAGGGTGGGGCAAGCCCACCTTTGCAGGGTCGTGCTTATTTGGCAGCCCAGGAATTGAAGCGCTGCTCCAGTTGCTCGCCGTTGTCAGCCCAGAAGCTGACGTCGATCTGCACCTGGTTGGCGATGTTTTCCGGGGTGGTCGGCATGTCCTTCAGGATATCCTTGGCCAACAGCGGTACGGCTTGAACGTTGGCCGGGCCGTAAGCGATGTTTTCCGAATAGGTCTTCTGCTGTTGCGGCTGCACCGAGAACGCGATGAATTTTTTCGCTGCTTCAGCACGTGCCTTGTCCAGGCCTTTTGGAATGGCCCATGCGTCGAAGTCGTAGATACCGCCGTTCCACACCACTTTCAGGTTGCTTTCTTTCTGCACGGCAGCAATCCGGCCGTTGTAGGCCGAGCTCATGACCACATCACCGGAAGCGAGGTATTGCGGCGGTTGTGCGCCGGCTTCCCACCACTGAATGCTTGGTTTGAGCTGATCAAGCTTCTTGAACGCGCGATCCTGACCATCCTTGCTGGCCAGCACTTTGTAGACGTCTTTCGGGGCAACGCCGTCGGCCATCAGCGCGAATTCCAGGGTGTACTTGGCACCTTTACGCAGGCCGCGTTTGCCCGGAAATGTCTTGGTGTCCCAGAAATCCACCCAACTGGTCGGTGCGCTTTTCAGCTTGTCGGCGTTGTAGGCCAGCACGGTCGACCACACGAAGAAGCCCACGCCGCACGGCTGGATAGCGCCTTTGACGTAGTCTTCGTTTTTGCCGAACAGCGCGGGATCGAGTTGCTCGAACATGTCTTCGTCGCAACCACGGGACAGTTCCGGCGATTCAACTTCCACCAGGTCCCAGGACACGCTCTTGGTGTCGACCATGGCCTTGATCTTGGCCATCTCGCCGTTGTACTCGCCCGCCACGATCTTGCCGTTGCCCGCCGCTTCCCACGGTGCGTAGAAGGCTTTGACCTGCGCCGCCTTGTTCGCCCCGCCAAAGGACACCACGGTCAAGTCCGGGCCCGCCGCCATCGCGTGTGCCGCACCGATCATGCCCATGACCAAAGCGGTGAATTTCAGGGATCTCAACATTTATTGTTCTCTCCACGTGCAGGGTTGGTGTTGTTGAAGCAGGGGGGGCGATCAATGCGCCTCTAGAAGCGGGTCGAGCGCGCGAACGTGTTCGACCTGCCAGCCAAGCGGTACCACGTCGCCAACCGCCAGCGCGGGGTCGAGCTCGGCAATCGGTTGTTTCACAAAAAAGTCGGTCTTGCCGCAGACTTCCAGGCGAACCCGCACGTGGTCGCCCAGATAGATGAATTCCGCCACCCTCCCCGAGAAGCGGTTGACGCAGGATTCGCTCGAACCATTGAGGCTCACGCGTTCCGGGCGAATCGACAGCGTGACGGGCTCGCCGGTCTTGCCGACGTTGACCGCCAGGGCTTCAACCTTTTCACCGCGACCGAGTTCGACGACGCAGCGGTCGCCGGTATGGCTGTGCAAGCGGCCATTGAGACGGTTGTTCTCGCCGATGAAGTTGGCGACGAAGGTGTTTTTCGGTTCTTCATAGAGGGAGCGCGGCGGTGCGATCTGCTGGATTTCGCCCTGGTGGAACACCGCCACACGGTCGGACATGGTCAGGGCTTCGCCCTGGTCATGGGTCACGTAAACTACCGTCACGCCCAGACGCTGGTGCAGATGCTTGATCTCCATCTGCATGTGTTCGCGCAGCTGTTTGTCCAGCGCGCCGAGGGGTTCGTCCATCAACACCAGTTGCGGTTCGAACACCAAGGCACGGGCCAGGGCCACACGCTGTTGCTGACCACCGGACAGTTGCGCCGGATAACGTTGGGCGAACAGGTCGAGCTGAACCATGCTCAAGACGCGTTTGACCCGGTCGCTGACATCGCTCTTGTTCAAGCCGCGAACGGTCAGCGGGAACGCCAGGTTCTCGGCAACGGTCATGTGCGGGAACAACGCGTAGTTCTGGAACACCATGCCGATGTCGCGCTTGTGCGGCGGCACGTTGTTGATGGAACGCCCGGCCAGGAGGATTTCACCTGCGGTCGGTGTTTCGAAACCGGCGAGCATCATCAGGCTGGTGGTCTTGCCGGAGCCGGACGGCCCGAGCAAGGTGAGGAATTCGCCTTTGCGAATGTCCAGGTTGAGGTCTTTGACGATCAGGTTCTCGCCGTCGTAGCTCTTTTGCACTCCACGAAAGCTGACCAGAATGTCGCTGGCCCCTGCGCTTGAATCGACCTGGCTCATACCCACACCTTTGTTGTTGATGACTGCTGTGGACTAAGCCTAGTGGACGCTGGTGACCACGCAAATCGGGGCGCAGGAGAGAATGGCCTCAGCCGGATGGAAGGCTGGGGGTAGGGATTGCCCTACAAGGATGGCGGGATTGGATAGGGGTAGCGGCAAGTTTCAAGCTGCAAACCGCAAGAACGGGCAAAAGCGGCTTGAAATGCGTGTCGTTAATGGATATGCCCGCGTTCGGAAGAACAAACCAGATCCCCTGTGGGAGCGGGCTTGCTCGCGAAGACGGCGGCCCAGTCAATATTGATGTCGCCTGACACACCGCCTTCGCGAGCAAGCCCGCTCCCACAGGGATGTATAGTGAACCCGTGGATGGTGTGTGTCAGAGGAGCTTGTGCTCCATCGCGTACTTCACCAGTTCCGCCAACGAAGTGATGTTGAGCTTCTGCATCAGCCGCGCCTTGTGGGTGCTGATGGTCTTGCTGCTCAAGGCCAGTTGCTGGGCGATGTCGTTGACGTTGGCGCCCTGGGCCAGGCGTTCGAACACTGAGAATTCGCGCTCCGAGAGCAACGAATGCAGCGGACGCGAATCGGTCAGGCCGACTTCGAAAACCATACGATCAGCCAGGTCCGGGTCGATGTAACGCCCGCCCGCCGCGACTTTGCGAATCGCGGTCAGGAGTAGCGCCGGATCGCTGTCCTTGGTTGCGTAACCGGCGGCACCAACCTTCAACGCACGGGCGGCCATTTGCGCTTCGTCGTGCATCGACAACACCAGAATCGCCGGTGGATTGTTCAGTGCGCGAATCCGTGGAATGGCTTCCAGGCCATTGACACCGGGCATGGAGATATCCAGCAACACCACTTCGCAGGCCACATGACGCAAGGTTTCGAGCAACTGCTCGCCATTGCTCGCCTCCCCTACCACCAGCAGGTCCTTGGCCAGGCCAATCAATTGCTTGATGCCTTCGCGGACGATGGTGTGGTCTTCGGCTACCAGTACACGGATCACGTTCTTCTCCAGATTCAAGATCTATCGCGGGCAAGCCCGCTCCCACAGTGATTTGAGGGGCTATCAAAATCTGTGCATTTGCATAGCCCCCTGTGGGAGCGGGCTTGCCCGCGAAGGCGTCAGTACAGACGCCGCAAATACTTCAGGCCTCACCCACCGGCACTCGCACACTCAAGGTCGTGCCTTCCCCCGGCTCACTTTCAAGCGACAGCTGCCCACCCATGATCAACACCCGCTCGCGCATGCCGACGACACCAAAGGATGTCGACCTGCCGGTGGAGGGGACGAATCCTACGCCATCATCACTGACCGTCAGGCACAACTCGTCGCCTTCCAGCGTCAACGTCAGTTCAACAGTATGCGCCTGGGCATGGCGCATGACATTGGTCAGCGCCTCCTGAAGAATCCGGAACAAGCCAACCGCCTTGGCATCACTGAGCACTGGCAGATTATCCGGCACCTGCACCAGGCACGGAATCTGCGTGCGCGCCTCAAAACGGCGGGCCTGCCATTCGATGGCCGATGCAATCCCGGCATCGAGAATCGGTGGGCGCAGCGCCGTCGCCACATCACGCACCAGTTGGAACAGCTGAGCGATCAAGCGCTTCATGCTGTTCAAGCGTTCGTTCAGACCGGGGTCGAGCTGGGCGTAGGCCAGTTCGCACATGGACGTTTCCAGCTTCAACACGGTCAACATCTGACCCAACTCGTCATGAACTTCCCGGGCGATGCGGGCCTTTTCCTCCTCCCGTACACTCTCCAGATGAGCGGACAACTCACGCAATTGCCCCCTGGAGCTGGCCAGTTCCAGCTCGATGCGCTTGCTCTCGCTGATGTCCCAGACAATGCCGTCCCAGACATAGGCACCGTCTTCGAGCCGGCGGGTAATGGCCTTGATCTCGGCCCAGCGCTGCTCGCCCGAACGGGTGAGAATCCGTCCTTGCCACGACCAGTCACTGTCGGTGTCCAGCGCATGGTCCTGAGTCTGGTGATAGCTGGCCTTGTCGTCCGGATGCACCAGACTGCGCAGGCCTTTGTCGCGATGAGCCAGGGTGGCCGGCGAGTAACCCACCAGGCTCTCGCTGCCTTCACTGATGTAGGCAAAGTCGATCTGCCCGGTCACCGGCGCACGCTCCAGCCGGAAGACCAGCCCCGGAACATTGGCGGCGATCCCTTGCAGTCGCGCTTCGCTTTCCTGCAATGCAGCCAGGGCACGGCGGCGTTCGGTGACATCATTGAGGTAAACCACCAGGTATTCGCCGCCGCGAAAACGCAGGAAGCTCAACGAAACATCCGCTGGCAGAACGCTGCCATCGGCGCGCACACAGTTGGTCTCGAAACTTTGCGGGCCTTCTTCGCTGGCGCGGGCGCGCTTCCACAGGTTCAGCCAGCGGTCCATGTGCAGACCCGGCTCAAAATCGATCAAAGGCCTGTCGATGATCCCGCCCGCCGGATAGCCCAACATGGTTTCGGCCGCGCGGTTGGCGTAGCGCACATGGCTGTCCCAGTTGACCCAGAGAATGCCGACGGTGCTCTGGTCGATGGAAAACTGAGTCAGGCGCAAGGCTTCTTCGCTGGCGGCACGCAGGGCAATGTCTTCCCGCGCCGCCAATAACCGTTGCTCCAGACTGTGCTGTTGCCGACGTTGCCAGAACACGATGGCCATGCTGCTCAGCATCAACACTGCCAACAACAGGCAGAGGTTTTGCCAGAAACCCGGGGATTCGGTCAGCCGCGGGTACTTGGGTTGCAGCCATTGGCTGTGCAACTGCTCCAGGTCCTTGGCCGGGATCGCCCGCAATGCGCTTTCGACGATACCGGCCAGCTCCGGCCAGTCCCGGCGCGTGGCCACACGCAGCAGTTGCGGCAGGCCAATGTCACCGACCACTACCAGAGCGGCGAACTCCGGCTCGGCGGACAGGCGCCCCAGCTGCGCTTCATCGACCACGGCGTAACTGGCTTGCTGACTCAACAACAGTTGCAGTGCCTGGCGCTCGACCGGTACGCCTTGAAGGTTCAAATGCGGGTAATTGCCGCGCAGGTAATCGGCAGTGGCGCTGGGCATGCGCACGGCGACGCGGGTCTGGCTGTCGAGTTTTTCCAGCTCCACTGCGCCCGTGCTTTTCTGGTCACTGACCACCAACTGCGGTACCCGCATGTACGGGTCGGAAAAATGCCACAGACGCAGACCGCCAGGGGTTTGACTCAGTCCTGGAGCGATATCGATTTCACCTTCACGCGCCGCGGCTTCCAGCTGCGCAAGGTCAGGGAAATGACGCCAGCTCAACTCGACCTTGAGTGACTGGGCCAGCCATTGCATCAGCTCGACGTTAACGCCCGACAGGCGCTGCAAACGGCGATCGTATTGGGCGTAAGGTGCTTGCAGCAACAGTCCGACGCGCAACTCGCGATGCTGAGCCAGCCATTGCTGCTGGTCCGTGGACAATGGCGTGACGTGCACTGGAGGCGCGGATGCCGCCCAGCTCATCAAGGGAAACCACAAACAGCCGATAACCCACAGGCAGCGAAAACGCATCATTGAAGTCTCACACACTGACAAATACTGACCAACCCATTAGGCTGCCGGAATCACTTCTGGCCTGGAATATCCGATGCTCCCTGTCTACCGCCTGGCACTGTCGGCATTGTGCCTGTCGCTGATCCTGCCTTGCGCCTTTTCCGTCGAGGCAGCCGGCCCGGCCTCAAGCGCCACGGGGAACACCGCGCAAGAAAAACCGCTTGGGCGCCCGCCGTTGCCAGAGCGTAGCCAGGAAGACGCGACCGCCCTTGAGCGACAGGCCCCGGTCCAGGAACAGCAACAACTGCAAGCCGGTGCCGATACCTTTCTGGCCCTGTGGAAACCGGCCAATACCGCCAGCCCCAAGGGTGCGGTGATTATCATCCCGGGCGCCGGCGAAACTGTTGACTGGCCGCATGCAATCGCTCCATTGCGGCGCACATTGCCGGATGCCGAGTGGAGCAGCCTGAGTATCACCTTGCCGGACCCGCAAAGCGATGCCATTGCGCCACGTATCGTTGAAATGCCGCCAACGCTCAAAGCGCCCGAGACCGGTAGCAAGGATGCCACCACTGCCGCGCCCATCGAGCAGGCCGTTGGCGGCGAAGCGGAGGTGGCGGACAAGGCGATCGTCGAAACCGGCGAGGAACAGGCCCGGGCCGACGCCGAACGAATCTTCGCTCGCATCGATTCGGCCATTGCCTACGCCGAACAGCAAAGCGCCCGCAGCATCGTTGTATTGGGTCATGGCACCGGTGCTTACTGGGCCGTGCGCTACCTGAGCGAAAAACAGCCCCCGCAGGTCGAAAAACTGGTGATGGTCGCCGCCCGGACGCCGGTAAGCGCGAAACCCGGACTGGCTGAACTCACCCCCACATTGAAACTGCCTGTTGCAGACATTTTCTATAGGGATAAGCCGATGGATCGCAACGCGGCGCTGGAACGTTTGCAGGCGAGCAAACGCTTGAAGGCTTCGGGTTTCAGCCAGGTATCGCTCAAGGCGCTGCCGGGTAACAGCAAGGCTGAGCAGGAGCAGCTGGTTCGTCGGGTTCGGGGGTGGTTGAATCCTCAGCCTGCGGCGGACAAATAGACCGAGTCGCCCCATTCGCGAGCAAGCCCGCTCCCACATTTGATCTTCAGTGGACACAACGTTTCCGCACGACGGAGATCAAATGTGGGAGCTGGCTTGCTCGCGAAGGCGGCATCTCAGACAACAAAACCTTTCCCTTCTAACGAAAATCCCGCCGCTCACGAATCAAGGTATAGGCGTTATGCAACTCGCGAGTCTTGTCGGTCGCCTCACGAACCTGCAACGCCGTCGCCCCGCTGCCGGCGATCTTGTCCGGATGATGGCGGCTGAGCAGGCGTCGATAAGCGCGCTTGATCTGCGTCGGCTCGCTGGTGGCGGACACGCCCAATAGGCGCAAAGCCTCCTGATAGGTCACGGCGCTGCTGACCAACGGACGTTTCTGCGGTTCATAGTCGCTGGACAGCGCTTGCACCTGTTGCCGGGTCCAGCCCAGCCATTTACCCCACTGGGTTACCAGCTCAAGCTCACCCACACCGGCGCAGCCATCGGCCCAGATCATCCGCCAACAGGCGCGCAAGACGCCTTCGGCTGCATGGGGTTGGGCACTCAAGCGACGCAGTTGACCGCGCAACCGGTCATGTCCCGACTTGCCGCGATTGAACGCCGCAATTGCACGGCGCCGGGCCGATTCGGTCATTTCCAGCGAGCGCATCTCCTGGCGAGCCTGCTGGATGTGACCATTACCCACCCTTCCGTCGCACTTGGCCAGCCGTCCCAACAACACGAACAGCAGTTCATCGTTGCGCAGCGCCGACCGGCCACCGAGCTTTTCCCACACATCCGCCCAGCCCCGCAGTTGCAGACGCCGATCCAGCGCCTGCCCAAGCAAGGCGCCGAGCATGGCCCCCGGAATGCTGGCAATGGCATAGCCCGCTCCGGCTCCGATAAGAGTCCCTGGCCACAGCATCTCAGCGTCTCGCTTCTATCAGAGTGTCCACTTCGGTCAGACGCTCGTGAGTGCCGACATCCACCCAGAGCCCGTTCAGGTGCTCGCCGGTCACTTGCCCGTCTGCCATGGCGGTGCGCAGCAGCGGCGCAAGCTTGAAGGCCCCTGCCGAGCAACCATCGAACAGCTGCGGGTGCAGCACCGCGATGCCGCTGTAGGTCAGGGTGGCGCAGTCCGGCTGACCGTCACGTACCTGTCCGTCGATCAGATTGAAGTCCCCGGCCCGGTGATGGGCCGGGTTGTCCGCCAGCACCAGATGCGCCAGCCCGGCAATGGGCCGATGCAACACGCTGAAGTCGTAATCGGTCCAGATATCACCGTTGACCACTAAAAAGGCCTCATCCCCCAGCAACGGCAACGCGCGAAATATTCCGCCGCCGGTTTCCAGCGGCTCACCTTCCGGCGAGTACTCAATACTCACGCCATACTGCGAGCCGTCGCCCAGGTAGTCTTCGATCTGCTGGCCGAGCCAGGCGTGATTGATCACGATCTCGGTAAAACCGGCGGCGGCCAGTGCGCGCAGGTGATACTCGATCAGTGGCACTCCGCCGGCGCGAACCAGCGGTTTTGGCGTAGTCAGGGTCAACGGGCGCATGCGCTCGCCTTTGCCTGCTGCCAGAATCATCGCCTTCATGCATTCGCTCCAGCACGCAGACTGGCCAGCAACACATCCAGCTCAGCCAGTTCGGGACGGCGGGCGACCACGGCCTCTATGTAAGCAAAGAAGCGCGGCACATCCGCCAGGTAACGCGGCTTGCCGTCGCGGTGGCAGATCCGGGCGAAGATACCGATCACTTTCAAGTGACGCTGCACGCCCATCAGGTCGCTGGCGCGCAGGAAATCCTCGAAGTCGGGCTGAACCGGGATCCCGAGATCGCCCGCCTGCTGCCAGTAATCTTCCAGCCAGCCGCGTACACGCTCCTCGGGCCAGCTGAGGAACGCATCCTTGAACAGACAGGTCACGTCGTAAGTCACCGGACCATAGACCGCGTCCTGGAAATCCAGGACACCCGGATTCGGCTCGCTGAGCATCAGGTTGCGCGGCATGTAGTCGCGATGCACCAGGACCTTGGGCTGGGCCAGGGCGCTATCGATCAGCAAATCGCTGACCTGCTGCCAGAGCTTTTGCTGAGCCGAGTCGAACTCGATGCCCAGCTCGCACTTCACGTACCATTCGGGAAACAATTCCAGCTCGCGTCGCAATAAGGCCACGTCATAACTCGGCAGCGGTGCGACCATCGGCAACTGCTGAAAAGCCAGCAGCGCTTGCACGGCATCCTTGAACAGGTCGTCGGCATTTTCGCTGTCAATCACGTCCAGATAAGTCTTGTTGCCCAGGTCATTGAGCAGCAGAAATCCATGCTCGAGGTCTTCGGCATAGATTTTCGGTACATTTATTCCGGATTTCGCCAGCAGGAAAGCAATATCCACGAAGGGTTTGCAGTTTTCCCGGGGCGGTGGAGCGTCCATCACGACGAAGCTTCTGCCCTCGCCTTCCCAGCGAAAGTAGCGCCTGAAACTCGCGTCGCTACTGGCTGCGGTCAACGAGGCTGGAGGTACGGCACCCCAGCCTTGTTCTGCAAAAAGGATCGGCAACTGCTCATCGAGCCAAACTTTCAGGTGTTGCAAACGTACATCTTGGTCAGGCATTGCAAGGGTCTCCGACGGCGCTAGCCGTCAAGCGGGTCATGCTTTATTATCCAGCATCTTTTTCAGACCATCGAGAGGCGTGCGGCCCACACCGCGGGCAGATGGCACGCAGGAAGCCCGGACTATTAAGATGGCATTGAAATCCCCCGCGTTTCGTAAAAAATTTCCGTTGTTGGTGACCGGCAGTCTGCTGGCCCTGCAACCATTCGCCACTTCGTTCGTGGTCGCCGCACAACAGTATGACTGCTCAGTATCTGCTTCGGGTGCCTGGAACTGTGCGCCGAAATCTCAAGCAACTGCCTTGCCACCGCGCCCCGTCCATGAGGGCAGCCCTGTCAGCGCGGGCGGCGAGACGCCGGCTGACGACAGTGTCAGTCAAGACACCGGTGCCAAGCCAGTACTGGTGACCGAAGCCAAGGGCCGCGGCCTGAAGTCGCGTAGCGAAGACTACAGTCACCTCGACTGGGTTCCGCGCGAGAAACTCACGGCAGCGCAATTGGCTGAAACCGGTCCTTACTGCTCTGGTTCCTATGTCGAACCGATTCGTCCGGGCATGAGTGACAAGACGAGTAAAAGTGACGCTCCAACCTTTATCGGCGCCAAAGCCTCTCGCTATAAGCAGGAAGAGCAGGTCGCTACCCTGGCCGGCGACGTGGTCATGCGCCAGGGCAGCATGCAGGTCGAAGCCGACGAAGCGAATCTCTACCAGGCCGAGAGCCGTGGCGAACTGAGCGGTAACGTACGGGTTCGCGACAATGGCGCACTGATCGTCGGCGACCACGCCGACGTACAACTCGACACCGGTGAAGCCAAGGTCGACAACGCCGAATACGTGATGCACAAATCCCGCATTCGCGGCAGCGCGCTGTACGCCAGACGCGCCGAGAACGCGATCATCCGCCTCAAGGATGGTACGTACACCACCTGCGAACCGAACAGCAACGCCTGGCAGCTCAAGGGCAACAACATCACCCTGAACCCGGCTACCGGCTTCGGCACCGCGACCAACGTGACGCTGCGGGTCAAGGACATTCCGGTCCTGTACACGCCGTACATCTATTTCCCGATCGATGACCGTCGCCAGTCGGGCTTCCTGCCGCCGACCATCGGTACCGGCAGCGATACCGGCTTCTTGCTGGTCACCCCGTATTACTTCAACCTGGCACCGAACTACGATGCCACGTTGTACCCGCGCTACATGAGCGATCGCGGTCTGTTGATGGAAGGCGAGTTCCGCTACCTGACCAAGTCCAGCGAGGGTCAGTTCGGCGCCGCGTACCTCAACGACGAGAATGACGATCGCAAGCTCCAGACCGACTACGAAAAAACCCGCTACATGTACAACTGGCAACACAAGGGTGGTCTCGACTCGCGCGTCTTATCCCAGGTCGACTACACCAAGATCAGCGATCCGTATTACTTCCAGGATCTGCAGACTGACCAGATTGGCGTGAAAAGCTCTGATTACGTGAACCAGCAGGGTTCCGTCAGCTATCGCGGCGACAGTTACACCGCTCGCGTCAACGCCCAGGCCTATCAGCTGGCGACCGTCTCGAACATCACACCGTATGATCGTTTGCCGCAGATCACCTTCGATGGTGCGCTGCCCTACCGTCCGGGCGGCCTGGACTTCTCGTACAACACTGAACTCGTCAGGTTTGACCGGGATCTGAAAACGGGCAATTTCTCGGACGAAGACGGCAATTTGAGCCCGCGCCTGGACACTAACGTCCAGGGCTTGGCACGCGCCACCGGCGACCGCCTCAACCTGGCGCCAGCCGTGAGCCTGCCGCTGGACTGGACGTATGGTTTCGTGAAACCAACGCTCAAGTACCAGTACACGCAGTACCAGCTGGACCTGGACGGTACAGGCAAGTCCCAGATTGCCGCGCAGAGCGCTGAACAGGACCGACTCAACGGTACCTTCGACAGCAACCAGAACCGCGGCGTGCCGATTGCCAGCATCGACAGCGGCCTGTACTTCGACCGCAACACCCAATGGTTCGGCAAAAACTACCGCCAGACCCTTGAGCCACGCCTGTTTTACCTCTACGTTCCGGAAACGGACCAGGAAGACATTCCAGTCTTCGACACCAGCGAGTACACCTTCAGTTACGCGTCGCTGTTCCGCGACAACCGTTTCTCCGGCTCCGACCGCGTCGGCGATGAGAACAAACTGTCGCTGGGCATCACCAACCGCTGGATCGAAGAGAACGGCTTCGAGCGTCAACGCATCAGCGTCGGCCAGGCCGTCTACTTCAAGGATCGCAAGGTTCAGTTGCCAGGCATCGATGCCAGGACCCGTCAGGATGCCCAGTCGGACGTTTCGCCTTACGCCCTGGAATACGAGTACCGCTGGAACCGCGATTGGCGCACCACCGCCGATTACAACTGGGACCCGGACAGCCGCAGCCCTCGCTCGGGCAGCGCAATGTTTCACTACCAGCCTGAAGACAACCCGAACAAGGTCATCAACGCCGGTTATCGCTATCGCAACGACCAGGTCCGCTACGACCAGAACACCGGTCAATGGTCGGTGGGCGGCGGCGACTACGGCACTCCGGGCCAACCTGGCTACGTAAAGGACTATTACAAGATCCAGCAGCACGACTTCTCGGTAATGTGGCCAGTCGTGCCGCAATGGAACCTGATCAGCCGCTGGCAGTACGACTACAACCGCAACCGTACCCTGGAGGCCTTCGGTGGCTTCGAGTACGACAATTGCTGCTGGAAGCTGCGCCTGATCAACCGTTACTGGGTCGACTATGACGAAACCAGTCAAGACGCTCCGCAAAACGAAAAAGGCGACCATGGCGTCTTCCTCCAAATCGTTCTGAAGGGACTCGGCGGCCTCACCGGCTCTAAAGTAGAGAGCTTCCTCGACAAAGGCATCCAAGGTTATCGTGAACGTGAAGACCAAGCTTTCTGATTGTCTGCGCCCGCTAATGCTGGGCGCGCTGTTCCTGGGTACTGTGGCCAACGCCTCGGTACAGTCCATCGATAAAGTGGTGGCCATCGTCGACAACGACGTGGTCATGCAGAGCCAGCTGGACCAACGGGTCCATGAAGTTCAGCAAACCATCGCCAAGCGCGGTGCTGCGGTACCGCCGGCCAACGTGCTGGATCAGCAGGTGCTGGAGCGTCTGATCGTCGAAAACCTGCAACTGCAGATCGGCGAACGTTCCGGTATCCGCATTACCGATGAAGAACTGAACCAGGCTGTCGGCACCATTGCCCAGCGCAATAACATGTCCGTGGATCAATTCCGCGCCGCCCTGACTCGCGACGGCCTGTCTTACGACGAAGCCCGTGACCAGATTCGCCGCGAGATGATCATCAGCCGTGTGCGTCAGCGTCGTGTGGCAGAGCGTATCCAGGTGTCCGAACAGGAGGTGAAGAACTTCCTCGCTTCCGATCTCGGCAAGATGCAGTTGTCCGAAGAGTTCCGCTTGGCCAACATCCTGATTCCTACGCCGGAAAGCGCCAACTCCGACGCGATTCAGAATGCAGCCAAACAGGCCGACGCGGTCTACCAGCAGCTCAAGCAAGGCGCTGACTTCGGTCAACTGGCAATCGCCAGATCCGCCAGCGAAACCGCACTGGAAGGCGGGGACATGGGCTGGCGCAAAGCCGCTCAACTGCCACCTCCGTTCGATCGCCTGCTCAGCTCCATGGCTGTCGGGGACATTACTCAACCGATGCGTACACCGGGCGGCTTCATCATCCTGAAGATCCTCGACAAGCGTGGCGGTGAGACCCAGGTGCGTGACGAAGTGCACGTGCGTCATATCCTGGTCAAACCTAGCCCGATCCGCGACGAAGAAAAAACCAAGGCCCTGGCTCAGTCGCTCTACACCCGGATCGAAGCGGGAGAGGATTTCGGCGAACTGGCGAAAAGCTTCTCGGAAGACCCGGGTTCCGCCCTCAACGGTGGCGACCTGAACTGGATCGACCCGAATGCACTGGTTCCCGAGTTCCGCGAAGTGATGGCCAAGACCCCGCAAGGTCAGCTGTCCCCTCCGTTCCAGACCCAATATGGCTGGCACGTCCTGGAAGTCCTGGGCCGCCGCGCCACCGACAGCACCAGTCAGGCCCGTGAACAGCAGGCGATGACCGTTTTGCGTAACCGCAAATATGACGAAGAGCTGCAAACCTGGCTGCGTCAGATCCGTGACGAAGCGTACGTAGAGATCAAACTCCCTGGTGCAGACCAGGCAACGCAGTGAATCCCAAACGTTTCGCGCTGACACCCGGCGAACCGGCCGGCATAGGTCCTGACCTGTGCCTGCTGCTCGCGGCGCACGCCCAGCCTCACCCCCTGATTGCCATCACCAGCCGCGACCTGCTCCTTGAGCGGGCCGCGCAGCTGGGCGTGGTGGTCGATCTGCTGCCGGTTGCGCCGGACAGCTGGCCGGATGTACCTGCGCCGGCCAATAGCCTCTACGTCTGGGATACCCCGCTCAACACCAGGGTCACTGCCGGTCAACTGAACAAGGCCAATGCGGCGTTCGTCCTGGAAACCCTCACTCGTGCTGGCCAGGGCTGCCTGGACGGGCATTTTGCCGGCATGATCACCGCCCCGGTACACAAGGGCGTGATCAATGAATCCGGCATCGCTTTTTCCGGGCACACGGAGTTTCTCGCTGACCTGACCCATACCGCACAAGTGGTGATGATGCTCGCCACTCGCGGATTGCGTGTAGCGCTGGTCACCACTCACCTGCCCCTGCGCGAGATTGCCGACGCAATCACGCCGGAGCGCCTGGAACGGGTCACTCGAATCCTGCATGCCGATCTGCAAGAAAAATTCGGCATCGCCCGGCCACGCATCCTGGTCTGCGGGCTCAACCCCCATGCCGGTGAAGGCGGACACCTGGGCCATGAAGAAATCGACATCATCGAACCCACATTAGAGCGCCTGCGCGGCGAGGGCATGGACCTTCGCGGCCCTCTGCCCGCCGACACTCTGTTTACCCCCAAATATCTGGAGCACTGCGATGCAGTGTTGGCGATGTACCACGACCAGGGCCTGCCCGTGCTGAAATACAAAGGTTTCGGCGCGGCAGTCAACGTGACCCTCGGCTTGCCGATCATCCGCACCTCGGTCGACCACGGCACCGCCCTGGATCTGGCCGGCAGCGGCAAGATTGACACCGGCAGCCTGCAAGTCGCCCTGGAAACCGCCTACCAGATGGCCGAGACCCGTATATGACCGAGCATTACCAACACCGGGCGCGCAAGCGTTTCGGCCAGAACTTCCTGCATGATGCTGGCGTTATCGACCGCATCCTGCGCTCCATCCACGCCAAACCCGAAGACCGCCTGCTGGAAATCGGTCCGGGCCAGGGTGCGCTGACTCAAGGCCTGCTCAACAGTGGTGCCCAGCTCGACGTGGTGGAACTGGACAAGGATCTGATCCCGATCCTTAACCAGCAATTTGCCGGCAAGAGCAACTTCAACCTGCACCAGGGCGACGCGCTGAAGTTCGATTTCAACAGCCTTGGCGCCGCACCGAACAGCCTGCGAGTTGTCGGCAACCTGCCGTACAACATCTCTACGCCGCTGATTTTTCACCTGCTGCACAACGCCAGCCTGATCCGCGACATGCACTTCATGCTGCAAAAGGAAGTGGTCGAGCGCATGGCCGCAGGTCCTGGCGGTGGTGATTGGGGTCGGCTGTCGATCATGGTTCAGTACCACTGCCGGGTCGAGCATCTGTTCAACGTTGGCCCGGGGGCGTTCAATCCGCCACCGAAAGTCGACTCGGCCATCGTGCGCCTGGTCCCTCACGCAGTGCTGCCGCACCCGGCCAAGGATCACAAGCTGTTGGAACGCGTCGTTCGCGAAGCCTTCAACCAACGACGCAAGACCCTGCGCAACACCCTCAAGCTGCTGCTGAGCAATGCCGAGATCGAAGCTGCCGGTGTCGATGGCAGCCTGCGCCCCGAGCAGCTCGACCTGGCCGCCTTCGTGCGTCTGGCCGACAAGCTGAGCGAACAAGTCCTGCAGAAGACTGTGAACATCTGACAGGTCTGAAGCGTTATCGGATAGGACACCGGCGCCCATGTCTGGTTTACTATCCGATACTTGGCCTAGACTGAGTAACATCAGCTAGGCCCCGCGTCCCGCTTCGTTTTTAAGGCCTCTTGCATGTCCGATCCTCGTTATCAGGTCGACGTCAGCGTCGTCACTCGCTATCTGGCAGAACAATCGCAACCCGAGCACGACCGCTTTGCCTTCGCCTACACCATCACCGTGCAGAACAATGGCGAGCTACCGGCCAAGCTGCTGTCGCGGCACTGGGTGATCACCGATGGCGACGGGCATGTCGAGGAGGTTCGCGGAGCAGGCGTGGTTGGCCAGCAACCGTTGATCGAGCCAGGCCAAAGCCACACCTACAGCAGTGGCACGGTCATGACCACCAAGGTCGGCACCATGCAGGGCACTTATCAAATGATTGCCGACGACGGTAAGCATTTCGACGCTGTCATCGCTCCATTCCGCCTGGCGGTGCCCGGAGCCCTGCACTGATGGCGACGTATGCCGTCGGCGACCTGCAAGGCTGCCTTGAGGCGCTGCAGTGCCTGCTCGAACAGGTTGCCTTCGATCCAACGAAGGATCGCCTGTGGCTGGTGGGCGACCTGGTCAACCGCGGCCCGCAATCTCTGGATACCCTGCGTTTCCTCTATAGCATCCGTGAATCGCTGGTATGCGTACTCGGCAACCACGACCTGCACTTGCTGGCCGCCGGGCAGAACATCGAGCGCCTGAAGAAAGCCGACACCCTGCGTGAAATCATCGATGCACCTGATTGCGCCGAGCTGCTGGACTGGCTGCGCCAGCAAAAACTCATGCATTACGACGAACAGCGAAATGTTGCGCTGGTGCATGCCGGCGTTCCGCCGCAATGGTCACTGCGCAAAGCCCTGAAGTGCGCTGCCGAGGTCGAGACCGCCCTGCGCGACGACAACCTGTTTCCAGCCTACCTCGATGGCATGTACGGCAACGATCCGGCGAAATGGGACAACGACCTCAAGGGCATAGCGCGCCTGCGAGTGATCACCAACTATTTCACCCGGATGCGCTTCTGCACCGCCGAGGGCAAGCTTGACCTCAAGAGCAAGGAAGGTCTCGATACTGCGCCGGCAGGGTACAAACCCTGGTTCCAGCACAAGGAACGCAAGACCAAGGGCCTGAAGATCATCTTCGGTCATTGGGCAGCACTCGAAGGCAAATGCAACGAGCCAGGGATCTCGGCCCTCGACACCGGCTGTGTCTGGGGCGGCGCCTTGACGCTCATGAATGTCGACAGCGGTGAACGCCTGTCTTGTAAATGCGACGCGCAAGGGCATGCCGCCGTGCCGCCAGTCGCTCCACGAATTTCCGAACCATCGCCAGCCAGCGCCCCGCGCTAGACTGCGCTTTCAGCCGAGCCACAGGAGCCCGCCATGAGCGAATTCAAACGTATCCCCCCGGAACAGGCCCAGGCCCTGCGCGAACAAGGCGCAGTGGTGGTCGACGTTCGCGACCCTGCGACCTTTGCCGCCCTGCACATCAGCGGCTCGAAGCATCTGGACAACCATTCGCTGCATGCTTTCATTCAGGGCGCCGACCTGGACGCGCCGACGGTGGTGGTCTGCTACCACGGTAACTCCAGCCAGGGCGCAGCGGCCTACCTGATCAGCCAGGGCTTTTCCGACGTCTACAGCATGGATGGCGGTTTTGAGCTGTGGCGTACGACTTATCCTACGGAAACGGCGCAAGGCACCCACGAATAATTTTTTTGTAATGCGCAAGCCCCCGGCCCCCGCGGGTTAGCGCGGTGGCAGACGAACGGTCTGCCACAACTAATTACGTATCTCGCCTTTACCTCCCGAATAAGCAACTATCCTTAAGCGCAGGCCATCCAAAACAGGGGAGAGCCGGTACACCGGCGCGCGGATCATCGGGAGTAGCTTTCGGGGCTCTAGCCTTGAAAGGGTTCTGGGGGGTAAACAGCAACTGCATATCCGGTTGCTGCCAGCATCGACTGAGTGATCCGGCGTCGGCTCCACGTATCGAGCGAGGTGACGTCATGAGTATCTTTAGCCACTTCCAACAACGCTTCGAGTCCACACGCCAGGAAGAACTCTCGCTGCAAGAGTATCTTGAGCTGTGCAAACAGGACCGCAGCGCCTACGTTTCCGCAGCCGAGCGTCTGTTGCTGGCCATCGGTGAACCGGAGCTGCTCGACACCTCGACCAACTCGAGACTGTCGCGAATCTTTTCCAACAAGGTGATCCGCCGCTATCCGGCCTTTGAAGACTTCCACGGGATGGAAGAATGCATCGACCAGATCGTGTCGTATTTCCGCCATGCCGCCCAGGGCCTGGAAGAAAAGAAACAGATCCTCTACCTGCTCGGCCCCGTCGGCGGTGGTAAATCGTCCCTGGCCGAGAAGCTAAAACAGCTGATCGAGAAAGTGCCCTTCTACGCGATCAAGGGCTCGCCGGTATTCGAATCGCCCTTGGGTCTGTTCAACGCCACTGAAGATGGCGCGATCCTCGAGGAAGACTTCGGCATTCCGCGGCGCTACCTCAACACCATCATGTCGCCATGGGCCACCAAGCGCCTGGCCGAATTCGGCGGAGACATCAGCCAGTTCCGCGTGGTGAAACTCTATCCGTCGATCCTGAACCAGATCGCCGTGGCCAAAACCGAACCGGGCGACGAGAACAACCAGGACATCTCGGCGCTGGTAGGCAAGGTCGATATCCGCAAGCTGGAAGAATTCCCGCAGAACGACGCCGACGCCTACAGCTACTCTGGCGCACTGTGCCGGGCCAACCAGGGCCTGATGGAATTCGTCGAAATGTTCAAGGCACCGATCAAGGTGCTGCACCCATTGCTGACCGCCACCCAGGAAGGCAACTACAACAGTACCGAAGGTCTCGGCGCGATTCCGTTCACCGGGATCCTGCTGGCCCACTCCAACGAATCGGAATGGCACACCTTCCGCAACAACAAGAACAACGAAGCCTTCATCGACCGGATCTACATCGTCAAGGTGCCGTACTGCCTGCGGGTCAGCGACGAAGTGAAGATCTATGACAAGCTCCTGTTCAACAGCTCGCTGGCCAAGGCTCACTGCGCGCCCGACACCCTGAAGATGCTCGCCCAGTTCACCGTGCTTTCGCGCCTCAAGGAGCCGGAAAACTCCAACATCTATTCCAAGATGCGGGTGTACGACGGCGAGAACCTCAAGGACACCGATCCAAAGGCCAAGTCGATTCAGGAATACCGCGACAACGCCGGCGTCGACGAAGGCATGAACGGCCTGTCGACCCGCTTCGCCTTCAAGATCCTGTCGAAGGTGTTCAACTTCGATCCGCACGAAATTGCCGCCAACCCGGTGCATTTGCTCTACGTTCTGGAACAACAGATCGAACAGGAACAGTTCCAGGCCGAAACACGCGAACGCTACCTGCGCTTCCTCAAGGAGTACCTGGCACCGCGCTATATCGAATTCATCGGCAAGGAGATCCAGACGGCCTATCTGGAGTCTTACAGCGAGTACGGCCAGAACATCTTCGATCGTTATGTGCTGTACGCCGACTTCTGGATCCAGGACCAGGAATACCGCGACCCGGAAACCGGCGAAATCCTCAACCGCGTCGCGCTGAACGAAGAACTGGAGAAAATCGAAAAACCGGCCGGCATCAGCAATCCGAAGGATTTCCGCAACGAAATCGTCAACTTCGTGTTGCGCGCCCGGGCCAACAACAATGGCAAGAATCCGACCTGGCTCAGCTACGAAAAACTGCGGGTGGTCATCGAGAAGAAAATGTTCTCCAATACCGAGGACCTCCTGCCAGTCATCAGCTTCAATGCCAAGGCCAGTAAAGAGGATCAGCAAAAGCACAACGACTTCGTCACACGGATGGTCGAGCGGGGCTACACCGACAAACAGGTACGACTGCTGTCCGAGTGGTACCTGCGGGTCAGAAAATCACAATAACCCGCTGCCGGTTAGACCGGTTGTCGTCAGCCAGAGGTCTGTGTACACGTTTTCTGTTACACAGGCTTCTGGAAGGTGTTCGAAAGACGGTCGCGAGGTTCAGGCAGCATCCAAAGCGCTTGGGGGAGCGTGAACATCCCTTGGCACGGTCGATGCTGCATAACCGCTCGCCCCTTTCAGGACAGCTTCTAAGGAGCAGTCATGAGCTATGTGATCGACCGACGTCTCAATGGCAAGAACAAGAGCACGGTGAACCGCCAGCGGTTTCTGCGGCGTTACCGTGATCACATCAAAAAGGCTGTCGAAGAGGCGGTCAGCCGGCGCTCCATTACCGATATGGAACACGGCGAACAAATCAGCATCCCCGGCCGCGATATCGACGAGCCGGTGCTTCACCATGGTCGCGGCGGCAAGCAGACCGTCGTGCATCCGGGCAACAAGGAATTCACCAGCGGCGAGCATATTGCCCGCCCACCGGGAGGTGGCGGCGGCAGAGGCCCCGGCAAGGCCGGTAACTCGGGCGAAGGGATGGACGAGTTCGTCTTCCAGATCACCCAGGAGGAATTCCTCGAATTCATGTTCGAGGACCTCGAACTGCCGAACCTGGTCAAACGCAACCTGACCGGCACCGATACCTTCAAGACGGTTCGTGCCGGTATCAGTAACGAAGGCAATCCGTCGCGGATCAACATTATCCGCACATTGCGCTCGGCCCATGCCCGGCGAATCGCCCTGTCCGGCAGCAGCCGGGCAAAACTGCGCGAAGCCAAAGAGGAGCTTCTGCGACTCAAGCAGGATGAGCCGGACAACTTCGGCGATATTCAGG
The DNA here is from genome assembly GCF_902497995.1 of Pseudomonas fluorescens. GTDB lineage: Bacteria > Pseudomonadota > Gammaproteobacteria > Pseudomonadales > Pseudomonadaceae > Aquipseudomonas > Aquipseudomonas fluorescens_BK. The sequence continues at coordinate 43,730 of NZ_CABVII010000026.1, forward strand.
AAATAGAAGCAGAAATCGAAAAACTCAGTGCGCGCATTCATCGCATCCCGTTCCTCGACACCTTCGACCTCAAGTACAACCTGCTCATCAAGCAACCCAACCCCAGCTCAAAGGCAGTGATGTTCTGCCTGATGGACGTGTCCGGCTCAATGACTCAGGCGACCAAGGATATCGCCAAGCGATTCTTTATCCTGCTGTACCTGTTCCTCAAGCGTAACTACGACAAGATTGACGTCGTGTTCATCCGCCACCACACCAGTGCCAGGGAAGTGGATGAAGAGGAGTTTTTCTACTCCCGCGAAACCGGTGGCACCATCGTTTCCAGCGCCTTGAAACTGATGCAGGAGATCATGGCCGAACGCTATCCGAGCAACGAGTGGAACATCTACGCCGCACAGGCCTCCGATGGCGACAACTGGAACGACGACTCACCGATCTGCCGCGATATCCTGATCAACCAGATCATGCCGTTCGTGCAGTACTACACTTACGTTGAGATCACCCCACGCGAACACCAGGCCCTGTGGTTCGAATACGAACGCATCGCTGAAGCCTTCTCTGACACGTTTGCCCAGCAACAACTGGTCTCGGCCGGGGATATCTATCCGGTCTTCCGTGAACTCTTCCAGCGCAGGTTAGTGACATGACCGCCAAAGAGCAGAAGCGCCAACCCATTTCCACCGGCTCGGAATGGACGTTCGAGCTGATCCAGGCCTATGACAAGGAAATCAGTCGCCTGGCGGCTCGTTATGCCCTGGATACGTATCCCAACCAGATCGAAGTGATCACCGCCGAGCAGATGATGGACGCCTACGCCTCCGTCGGCATGCCGCTGGGCTATCACCATTGGTCCTACGGCAAACACTTCCTCAGCACCGAGAAATCCTACAGTCGCGGCCAGATGGGGCTGGCCTACGAGATCGTGATCAACTCGGACCCGTGCATCGCCTATCTGATGGAAGAAAACACCATTTGCATGCAGGCACTGGTCGTCGCTCATGCCTGCTATGGGCATAACAGCTTCTTCAAGGGCAATTACCTGTTTCGCACCTGGACCGACGCCAGCTCGATCATCGATTACCTGGTGTTTGCCAAGCAGTACATCATGCAGTGCGAAGAACGCCACGGCATCGACGCGGTAGAAGACCTGCTCGATTCCTGCCATGCGCTGATGAACTACGGCGTTGACCGCTACAAACGCCCCTATCCGATTTCGGCCGAGGAAGAACGTCGCCGACAAAAGGATCGGGAAGAACATCTGCAGAAACAGATCAATGACCTGTGGCGCACCATTCCTAAAGGCGCGGACAAGTACAGCGACAAGGACAATGCACGCTTCCCCGCCGAACCTCAGGAAAATATCCTCTACTTCATCGAAAAACACGCACCATTGCTCGAGCCATGGCAACGGGAAATCGTGCGGATCGTGCGCAAGATCGCGCAGTATTTTTACCCGCAACGCCAGACTCAAGTGATGAACGAGGGGTGGGCCACCTTCTGGCATTACACCTTGATGAACGACCTGTATGACGAAGGCCTGGTGACCGACGGTTTCATGATGGAGTTTCTGACGTCCCACACCAGTGTGGTCTACCAGCCCGGTTTCGACAGCCCCTACTACAACGGCATCAACCCCTACACCCTGGGTTTTGCCATGTACCGCGACATTCGGCGCATGTGTGAAAACCCGACCGAAGAGGACTATCGCTGGTTCCCTGAGATTGCCGGCACTGACTGGCTGTCGAGCATCAAGTTCGCCATGAGCAGCTTCAAGGATGAGAGTTTCATCCTGCAGTACCTGTCACCCAAGGTGATCCGCGACCTGAAGTTGTTCAGCATTCTCGATGACGATCAGAAAGAAGACCTGCTGGTCCCGGCGATTCACGACGAAGGGGGTTACCGCATCATCCGGGAAACCCTGGCGGCCCAGTACAACCTGGGCAATCGCGAACCCAACGTGCAGATCTACAGCATCGACCGGCGAGGCGACCGCTCCCTGACCTTGCGCCATCAGCAACACGACCGAAAACCGCTGGGTGAGTCCACAGAGGAAGTACTCAAGCACCTGCATCGCCTCTGGGGCTTCGACATTCACCTGGAAACCTTGCAAGGCGACCAAGTGATGAAAACCCATCATGTTCCGCCCAGAGGCGAGCACAGCGAGGGAGATTACGGCCGACTGGATCTGGCAGTCATCCATCTTTGATCCTGTTTCTGCCTCCGCAAGTTCGACGCAAAGGTTATTCTGTCGAGCTAACGGAGGTTTTTTATGCAGATTTATAAAGTCGGTGGCGCCGTTCGCGATCGCCTACTGGGCAAACCTGTCACCGATATCGATTGGGTCGTGGTAGGCGCCACGACCGAAGAAATGCTCGCCAAGGGCTTTCGCCCGGTGGGCGCGGACTTCCCGGTGTTTCTTCACCCCAAAAGCGGCGAGGAATACGCCCTCGCCCGGACCGAGCGAAAAAGCGGGCGCGGTTACGGCGGCTTCACCTTTCACGCCAGCCCCGAAGTCACCCTCGAAGAAGACTTGATCCGTCGCGATTTGACGATCAATGCCATGGCTGAAGACGATCAACGGCATTTGACCGATCCCTACCAGGGTCAAAAAGATCTTGAGGCGCGTATCTTACGTCACGTTTCCCCCGCGTTCGCCGAAGATCCCCTAAGAGTTCTGCGTGTTGCACGTTTTGCGGCGCGTTACGCCGAATTGGGTTTTACCGTTGCGCCCGAAACACTGGAACTGATGCACCAACTCAGTGAGTCGGGCGAACTGCAAGCCTTGACCGCGGAGCGGAGCTGGAAGGAAATTTCTCGCGCACTGCTGGAAGATCAGCCACAGGTATTCATTGAAGTGCTGCGCGAGTGCGGCGCGCTTAAGGTGCTGATGCCGGAAATCGACGCACTGTTCGGCGTTCCGCAACCAGAAGCCCATCACCCTGAAATCGATACTGGCGTGCATACCTTGAGCGTGCTGGAGCAAGCAGCGCTGCACAAACAACCGCTGACCGTGCGCTGGGCCTGCCTGCTGCATGATCTGGGCAAGGGACTGACGCCCGAGGAGGACTGGCCTCGGCACATCGCCCATGAGCACAAGGGCCTGAAGCTGATCAAGGCGGTCAACGAACGCTTCAAGGCGCCGAGGGACTGCCAGGAACTGGCGTTGCTGGTGGGCGAATATCATACCCATGGCCATCGCGCCCTGGAGTTGAAGGCATCGACGTTGCTGGAGTTGCTGCAGAGTTTCGACATTTACCGTCGACCGCAGCGGTTCGAGGAATTTATCGCAGCGTGCGAAATGGACGCGCGTGGCCGCAAGGGGCTGGAGCAGAGAAGTTATCCACAGGCGGATTATTTGCGCGGGGCGGCCACCGCGGCACGCAGCGTTGCTGTGCAGCCTTTGCTGGAGAAGGGTTTCAAGGGACCGGAGCTGGGCGAGGCAATCAAGCGTGAACGCCTCAAGGCACTGAAGGCTTACAAGGAGGCGGCGTCCGCCTGAAAAGCTTCGCGGGCAAGCCTCGCTCCTACAGGTTGTTCACCGTACCTGTGGGAGCGGGCTTGCCCGCGAAGGCGTCATCCGCCTCACAACAAATTCGAAGGCGTCAGCTGCTCCCCACGCCACTCAAACGCCACCGGCGCCAACACCTGATCAATCCGCGCTTCACTCCACAACGTCGCAAAGCTCTTGCCGACACCTGGATGCACACGATCGGGCGCAATCAGCGACAAAGGCCACAACACAAAGGCATTTTTCAGAATCTCCACCCGCGGCAGAATCAAACCATCGAAGTTGCCCACCAGATCGCCGAACAGCAGCACGTCGATATCCAGCGGCAAACCCTTGCGGTCCGGCGCGTAACGCCCGTTGTCCGCCTCAATGAATTTCAATCGACGGTCCAGCTCCACCAGCGGTAGATCGGTGTAAGCCGAGATCACGAAATTGAAAAACGGCCCGCTTTTGATCCCCACTGGCTGGCTTTCGAATACCGCCGAGCAGCGTATATCCACCAGGAAACCTGCCAAGGCTTCCAGCCCAGCCTGCAAATGGGACTCGCGCTCGATATTGCTGCCGAGCCCGAGATACACCTGAGTCAGCGACATCCGCGCTCGATCTCCACGCCCACACCACCCGTGGCAGCCGGGATTGCACCTGGCTTGGTCAGCTTGAGGCGCATCCAGGTGATGTTGAACTCACCCATCAGGACCTCAACCAGGCGCTCGGCAAACGTCTCGACCAGCTGGTACTGCGCCTGCTCGGCAAACGCCTGGATGCGCGATGAAACGCTCGCGTAATCGAGCGCCAGGGTCAGGTCGTCACCGGCAGCGGCCGGGCGGTTATCCCAGGCGAAACTCAGATCAAGACGCAAGCACTGTCGGATGCCTCGCTCCCAGTCGTAGGCACCAATCACGGTGTCGACTTCCAGGCCCTCGATAAACACTCTGTCCAAGCACTTTTCTCCGCTACACGACAAGGGCGCGATGCGCCGTTAGAATCAGGGCGTCCTCGCCCGGAATAGTTAGCATGTTTTGGTTACTGGCGACCCTCGCCTACCTGCTCGGCTCTCTGTCCTTTGCCATTTTGCTCAGCCGCCTGACCGGTCACCCCGATCCGCGAATGAGTGGCTCGGGCAATGCCGGCGCCACCAACATGCTGCGCCTGGCCGGCAAAAAGCTCGCCACCCTGACCTTGCTCGGCGACCTCTGCAAGGGTCTGCTGCCAGTGTTGATCGCAGGTGCTGCGGGTCTTTCGCTGCAAGATCAGGCCTGGATCGGCATCTGCGCCGTCATCGGCCACCTGTTCCCGTTGTACTTCCGCTTTCGCGGCGGCAAGGGTGTCGCCACCGCTGCCGGAATGTTACTGGGTCTCTATCCGCCTGCGGCACTGCTGGCGGTCTGCGCCTGGCTGCTGACGTTCTACCTGACCCGCACCAGCTCGCTCGCCGCATTGATCGCCACGCCGCTGACCCTGCCATTGCTGGCCTGGCAAGAGCCGGCAGCACTGCTGCCCATGAGCGCGCTCACAGGGCTGATCGTCTGGCGTCATCGCGGCAATCTACGCGACCTGTTTGCCGGGCGCGAACGGCATTTTTAATACCGCACGCGAACACCGCTCATCACAGCGCCGACAATTGCTCCATCGGCCAGCGCGCCTGAACGCTGATCGCCAGGCTTTCATGCTGGCCAGCTTGCAAGCGCTGGCAACCGGCGAACGCAATCATCGCGCCATTATCCGTACAGAACTCCGGACGGGCATAAAACACATCGCCGCGCATGTCCCCGAGCATTTTCTCCAGGGAAGAGCGCAATGCCTTGTTGGCGCTGACGCCCCCAGCGATCACCAGACGCTTCATACCCGCCTGCTTCAGGGCACGCTTGCACTTGATGGTCAAAGTCTCCACCACGGCCTGCTGGAACGCCAGCGAGATGTCGCAACGGGCTTGCTCACTGTCGTCCCCGGCGCTGACGCATTGCTGCCAGGTATTCAGGGCGAAGGTTTTCAAGCCGCTGAAGCTGAACGCCAGGCCGGGACGGTCACACATCGGACGCGGAAAAGTGAATCGCCCTGCAACCCCTTGCTCCGCCAGACGCGCGATTTCCGGGCCGCCCGGATAATTGAGACCCATCATCTTCGCGGTCTTGTCGAACGCCTCACCGGCAGCGTCGTCAAGGGTCTCGCCCAAGAGCGTGTATTGACCGATACCATCGACCTGAACGAGCTGCGTATGACCACCCGACACCAACAAAGCGACGAACGGAAATTGCGGTGGTTGCTTCTCCAGCATGGGCGCCAGCAAATGGCCTTCCATGTGGTGCACCCCGAGAGCTGGAATGCCCCAGGCAAAGGCCAGCGCCTGAGCACAGGAAGCGCCCACCAACAGCGCCCCCACCAAGCCGGGACCCGCGGTATAGGCGATCGCATCGATCTCGGTCGGCACGCAGTCGGCTTCAGCCAACACCTGACGAATCAAGGGCAGCATACGTTTGACGTGGTCACGCGAAGCCAGCTCCGGCACCACTCCGCCATAGGCACGGTGCAGGTCGATCTGGCTGAACAGCGCGTCGGCCAGCAGGCCACGTTCACTGTCGTAAAGTGCGACACCGGTTTCGTCGCAGGAGGTTTCTAATCCCAGTACTAGCATGGGTTTGCGCCTTGTTTAGGCTGAATTCGAAGGCGCGCATAATAGTCGCCACGTGATGTCCCGACTAGCGGTTTTCGATCAGAGGCTTTGCATTCCGAGCGATGAGGGGTTAACATCCGCAACCCTTAAAAACCGACGTCTTCAAGTGCTCTTTTGCCACGAGGATGTTGACCCCGGTAATGAATGAAGGTAGCTCTGGATGCCAGCCGTCAAAGTAAAAGAGAACGAACCCTTCGACGTAGCTCTGCGTCGTTTCAAGCGCTCCTGCGAAAAAGCCGGTGTACTGGCTGAAGTTCGTAGCCGCGAATTCTACGAGAAGCCGACTTCTGAGCGTAAGCGCAAAGCAGCAGCCGCTGTCAAGCGTCACGCCAAGAAAGTTCAGCGCGAACAGCGCCGCGCCGTTCGTCTGTACTAATACACAGACGTTCATAGCAAGCTTCTGCCAAGCCCGGCCCTCAGCCGGGCTAATGGCATTTGCGGAATACGCTTGATGCTTCACCGTCAAAGCCGCAGACGCGACCGAGACAAACCTGCTTCACACGTCAGACCTGGCTCTTGCCAGCGGTGCACGTCTTTTCTGACGAGCCTTCCAAGGCTACTGACGAGCACACCCACTGATTCCTCTCACGACGATCAGCCCAAGGCACCTCCTTGCGTGCCCGCTTATGAGCGATCCGAGACCATCATTGTGGTCGCAGCGGATTCAGCGCAACACTTTCAAATAGTCGAATACTGATTGGCACTAACGTCAGTGGATTTTCGGCAGATACACTTCCCGATAGCGATAACGCAGACGACACCGGTCGAGCCGCACATTTTGCGCGCCTCAAACAACGACCCGCGCTCGGCCGCCCTTCGTTATGGGTCCAAATTTCAGCGCAGATGACGAGAACGCCATGGCCGGGCTAATTCCCCAGAGCTTCATTGACGACCTTCTGAACCGCACCGACATCGTCGATGTGGTCAGCTCGCGCCTGCAAATGAAAAAGGCCGGCAAGAACTACACCGCCTGCTGCCCTTTTCACAAAGAAAAAACCCCGTCCTTCAGCGTCAGCCCCGACAAACAGTTCTATTACTGCTTCGGCTGCGGCGCTGGCGGCAATGCCCTCGGCTTCATGATGGACCACGACAACCTGGATTTCATCCAGGCTGTCGAAGAACTGGCCAAGGCCGCCGGCATGGAAATTCCCCGCGAAGAAAGCGGCCGCCCGCACAAACCGCGGCAGCCGACCGACTCGCCGCTATACCCGCTGCTCACGGCTACCGCCGACTTCTACCGCCAGGCCCTCAAAAGCCATCCATCGCGCAAAGCCGCTGTGGACTACTTGAAAGGTCGCGGGCTGACCGGCGAAATCGCCCGGGATTTCGGCCTCGGATTCGCCCCACCTGGCTGGGACAATCTGTTCAAGCACTTGAGCAGCGATACCCTGCAACAGAAAGCCATGGTCGATGCCGGGCTGTTGATCGAGAACGCCGAAACCGGCAAACGCTATGATCGTTTTCGCGATCGAGTAATGTTCCCGATCCGCGACAGCCGCGGGCGTATTATCGCTTTCGGCGGCCGGGTTCTGGGCGACGACAAACCGAAATACCTGAATTCACCGGAAACTCCGGTATTTCACAAGGGCCAGGAACTCTATGGCCTTTATGAAGCGCGCAAGAACAACCGCAACCTCGACGAAATCATTGTCGTCGAAGGCTACATGGACGTCATCGCCCTGGCCCAGCAAGGTTTGCGCAATGCCGTAGCCACCCTGGGCACCGCCACCAGCGAAGAGCACTTGAAACGACTGTTTCGCGTCGTCCCCAACGTGCTGTTCTGCTTCGACGGCGACCAGGCTGGCCGCAACGCCGCATGGCGAGCGCTGGAAGCCACCCTGCCCTGCCTGCAGGACGGGCGTCGGGCACGTTTCCTGTTCCTGCCCGAGGGCGAAGATCCGGATACGCTGGTCCGCTCCGAAGGCACCGATGCGTTCCGCGCACGGATCAACCAGCACGCACAGCCGCTGGCGGATTATTTCTTCCAGCAACTGACAGAAGAATCAGACCCGCGCTCACTCGAAGGCAAGGCCCACATGGCCACCCTCGCCGCGCCGCTGATCGACAAGGTCCCGGGTGCCAACCTGCGCATCCTGATGCGCCAGCGCCTGAGCGAGATTACCGGGCTTAGTGGCGAAGCCGTGAGCCAGTTGGCGCATAGCGCTCCTCAGGATGCGCCACCGGCCTACGATCCAGGCATCGATTACGACGCCATGCCGGACTACAGCGACTACCATCAGCCGCAGCCACAAGAGATGTACGTGCCGCAGCAGGAGTGGACGCCGAAGAAACCAGGCGCCGGCGGCAAGAAATGGGACAAGAAACCGTGGGACAAGAATGGCAAGCGCGGCGGTGATCGCGATCAACATAGCGCGCCGCGCACGCCCATTGGCGTGGAAGCGCCGACACTGATCGCTCTTCGCACGCTCATCCATCACCCGGAACTGGCTGGCAAGGTAGAAACCGCCGATCACTTCGCCAATGAGAGCAACACCTACGCGCAACTGTTGGTGGCCCTGATCGAAGCCGTGCAAAAAAATCCTAAGCTAAACTCAATCCAGTTGATGGCCCGATGGCACGGGACTGAGCAGGGACGTCTACTCAAGGCATTGGCTGAAAAGGAATGGCTGATTGAGGGCGGAAACCTTGAACAACAGTTTTTAGACACCATTACTAGGCTATCGGCAGGTCAACACACGGATAGCCTGGAAGCACTCATCAGAAAAGCAAGGCAGCCAGGATTGACCCCAGAGGAAGCAAATCAGATAGCAAATCAGATGCGCGACCTATTAAAACGCAATATGGCGACACCAAACCCGACCTCAACTGGCGCGTGAGGTCATAGCTCAGGTATAATCCTCGGCTTGTTTTTTGCCCGCCAAGACCTTCAGTGGATAGGGTGTTATGTCCGGAAAAGCGCAACAGCAGTCTCGTATCAAAGAGTTGATCACACTTGGTCGTGAGCAGGGTTACCTGACTTACGCGGAGGTCAACGACCACCTGCCGGAGGATATTTCAGATCCGGAACAGGTGGAAGACATCATCCGCATGATCAATGACATGGGGATCAACGTATTCGAGGTTGCGCCAGATAAGGATTCCCTTATGCTGGCCGACGCCGATACCGACGAAGCCGCGGCCGAAGAGGCAGCAGCAGCGTTGGCTGCGGTCGAGACCGACATTGGTCGCACCACCGACCCGGTGCGCATGTACATGCGTGAAATGGGTACGGTAGAGCTCCTCACGCGTGAAGGCGAAATCGAAATCGCCAAACGTATTGAAGAGGGCATCCGCGAAGTGATGGGCGCAATTGCGCACTTCCCTGGCACGGTTGACCATATTCTCTCCGAGTACACTCGCGTCACCACCGAAGGTGGCCGCCTGTCCGACGTCCTGAGCGGTTATATCGACCCGGACGACGGCATTGCGCCGCCTGCAGCCGAAGTGCCACCGCCTGTCGACCCGAAAGCCGTGAAAACGGACGACGACACCGACGACGATGACGCCGAAGCGAGCGATGACGAAGAAGAAGCCGAAAGCGGTCCGGATCCGGTCATCGCCGCACAGCGCTTTGGCGCCGTCGCCGACCAGATGGAAATCACCCGCAAGGCCCTGAAAAAGCACGGTCGTGGCAACAAGCTGGCAATCGCCGAGCTGATTGCCCTGGCTGAGCTGTTCATGCCGATCAAACTGGTTCCGAAGCAATTCGAAGGCCTGGTCGAGCGTGTTCGCAGTGCCCTGGATCGTCTGCGTCAACAAGAGCGCGCGATCATGCAACTTTGCGTGCGTGATGCCCGCATGCCGCGTGCCGACTTCCTGCGCCAGTTCCCGGGCAATGAAGTCGACGAAAGCTGGTCCGACGGCTTGGCCAAGGGCAAAGGCAAATACGCCGAAGCCATTGGTCGCCTGCAACCGGACATCATTCGTTGCCAGCAAAAGCTGATCGCGCTGCAAACCGAAACCGGTTTGACGATCGCCGAGATCAAGGACATCAACCGTCGCATGTCGATCGGTGAGGCCAAGGCCCGCCGCGCGAAGAAAGAGATGGTTGAAGCGAACTTGCGTCTGGTGATCTCCATCGCCAAGAAGTACACCAACCGTGGCCTGCAATTCCTCGATCTGATCCAGGAAGGCAACATCGGTCTGATGAAAGCGGTAGACAAGTTCGAATACCGTCGCGGCTACAAATTCTCGACTTATGCCACCTGGTGGATCCGTCAGGCGATCACTCGCTCGATCGCCGACCAGGCCCGCACCATCCGTATCCCGGTGCACATGATCGAGACGATCAACAAGCTCAACCGCATTTCCCGGCAGATGTTGCAGGAAATGGGTCGCGAACCGACCCCGGAAGAGCTGGGCGAACGCATGGAAATGCCTGAGGACAAGATCCGCAAGGTATTGAAGATCGCTAAAGAGCCGATCTCCATGGAAACCCCGATCGGTGATGACGAAGACTCCCATCTGGGCGACTTCATCGAAGACTCGACCATGCAGTCGCCCATCGATGTTGCGACCGTTGAGAGCCTTAAAGAAGCGACTCGCGAAGTGCTGTCCGGCCTCACTGCCCGTGAAGCCAAGGTACTGCGCATGCGCTTCGGTATCGACATGAATACCGACCACACCCTCGAGGAGGTTGGTAAGCAGTTCGACGTGACCCGTGAGCGGATTCGTCAGATCGAAGCCAAGGCGCTGCGCAAGCTGCGCCACCCGACGAGAAGCGAGCATCTGCGCTCCTTCCTCGACGAGTGATCACAAAACCCCCGGCCCAGGCCGGGGGTTTTGCTTTTTGCAGATAAAATTTCCCACGCGTCACTCCCGCCTGATTGCCCGTCTACACTCGAAACATTCCCCCGTGCCGCAACGAGACCGTTATGCCCAGACTGCCGACCGTGTTTTTTTTGCTGTCGCTGATAACCTGGACCGCAACGGCTGGCGCGCTGACTCTGACAGACGAAGAACGTAGCTGGCTGGCGGCGCACCCGGACTTGCGCCTGGGCGTTGACGCGTCCTGGCCGCCCTTCGAGTTTCGCGACGACCAAGGCCGCTATCAGGGTCTTGCAGCGGACTACATCAACATGATTCGCAAACGCCTGGCCATCAAGCTCACGCCCATCGAGCCGGTCAGCTGGACGGTTGTGCTGGAACAGGCCAAACAAGCGAAGCTGGACCTGCTGCCAGGCATCATGTCGACCCCGGAGCGCCAGAGTTACCTGTCGTTCACCCGTCCCTACCTGGACTTTCCGATTGTCATTCTTGCCCATGTCGGAGGTCCCCAGCCGCGCAAACTGGTAGACCTGTACGGTCTGAAAATCGCCGTGGTGGAAAATTACGCCCCCCATGAGCTGCTGCGTACGCACCATCCTGATCTGAACCTGGTGGCAATGCCGAATGTCAGCTCAGCCTTGCAGGCACTGGCCACCGATGAGGTGGACGCCGTGGTCGGAGATCTCGCCTCCAGTATCTGGAGCCTGCGCCAGCTCAAGCTCGACGGGCTTTATGTCAGCGGCGAGACACCCTATCGCTATCAACTGGCCATGGGCGTGCCCAAGGACAACAAAGTGCTGGTGGGCATCCTGGACAAGGTCCTGGCCGATATGACCCCGGAGGAAATCAGCGCTATCCAGGAGCATTGGGTCGGCAACGTCCTCGATCATCGAGCGTTCTGGGCCGATTTGCTGGTTTACGGCCTACCCGGATTACTGCTGTTGATCGGTGTGCTGGCGACGGTGATCCGGATCAACCGCCGGCTGAGTTCGGAAATCGCCCGCCGGGTCGATCTGGAACAGGAACTGCGCAGCAGCGAATACCACTACCGCGGACTGGTAGAGAGTCTTTCGGCCATCGCCTGGGAAGCAAGGATCACCGATTTCACCTACAGCTACGTATCGCCCCACGCCGAGGATCTGCTCGGCTATCCCCTGTCTCACTGGCTGATACCGGGCTTCTGGCGCAACATCATTCACCCCGCTGACCTGACCCGCGCCCAGACCTTCTGCGATCAAGAAGTCCTGGCCAGGCGCGATCACAGCCTCGATTACCGGGTCATCACCGCCGACGGCCGTTGCCTGTGGGTGCGCGACATCGTCAGCCTGATCGAGCACGGCCATGAACCGGTGATGCGTGGGCTGATGATCGACATCAGCGATGCCAAGCGTACCGAAGAAGCGTTGCGCCTGTCGGAACAGAAGTTCGCCTCGGTATTCCAGCAATGTCCGGACATTCTGGTCATCGCGCGGCTCTCTGACGGTTGTTTGCTGGAGGTCAACAAAGCATTCGAAGAACAGATCGGCCTCAAGGCTGAAGACGTCATCGGCCAGACCGCCAGAGACCTGAACATCTGGGGCATCCCCGGCGTCGGGCCGGGATTGTTGCAGCGGTTGCAGGCCGGCAGCATTCGTAACCTGGAGATGCCCTTTCGTCGCAACAATGGTCAGGTGTTTACCGGCCTGATTTCCGCCGAACAGTTCGACCTCGACACCACCCCTGCGCTGGTGGTCGTCGTGCGCGATATCAGTCAGCTCAAGGAAACCCAACAACAGCTGCAAACCTCCGAAGAGAAATTCGCCAAGGCGTTCCATGCCTCTCCGGACGGTTTGCTGCTGTCCCGGCAAAGCGACGGCTTGCTGCTGGAGGTCAACGAAGGGTTCAGCCGCATCACCGGGTTCAACAGTGCGATGTCCGTGGATCGCTCGGTGCTCGAACTGGGGATCTGGGTCAACCTCAACGAACGCAAACAGATGCTCGACCTGCTGCACCGCGACGGTTTCGTCCGCGATTTCAGCTGCCACATCCGCCGCAGCGACGGGCAGATCCGCCTATGCGAGGTGTCCAGCCGTCCGCTGCCGATCGGCGACGAAGATTGCATGCTGACCATCGCCCGGGACATCACCGAGCGGCACCTGATGCAGGAAAAACTGCAACAGGCCGCCACCGTGTTCGAAAGCACCGCCGAAGGGGTATTGATCACTGACACTCAACAACACATCAGTGCGGTCAACCGCGCGTTTACCGAAATCACCGGCTACAGCGAGAGCGAAGCATTGGGCCACACCCCTCGCCTGCTGGCCTCGGGCCTGCACGACAGCGCGTTTTATGCGGCCATGTGGCATCAACTGACCGCCGAAGGGCATTGGCAGGGCGAGATTTCCAACCGACGCAAGAACGGCGAGCTCTATCCGAGCTGGCTGACCATCAGCGCGGTGCGCAACCGGGACAAGTTCATCACCCACTTTGTCGCCGTGTTCGCAGACATCTCCAGCCTCAAGCACGCCCAGGCCAAGCTCGACTACCAGGCGCACCACGACCCGCTGACCGGCCTGCCGAACCGCACCCTGTTCGAGAGCCGGCTGCTGACCGCGCTCAACAACCAACAGGAAAACGGCGGACAGGGCGCCGTGCTGTTCCTCGACCTGGACCGCTTCAAACACATCAACGACAGCCTGGGTCACCCGGTCGGCGACCTGTTGCTCAAAGGCATCGCCGTGCGCCTCAAGGAACAGCTGCGCGATATCGATACCGTGGCGCGCCTGGGCGGCGACGAATTCATCATCCTGCTCCCCGGCCTGCAGCAATCCAGTGACGCCGACAACATCGCGACCAAGCTGCTCAATTGCTTCGGCGCACCGTTCCAGGCCGGCCAGCACGAGTTTTTCATCAGTGCCAGCATCGGCACCAGCCTCTATCCCAAAGACGGCTGTGACGTCGCCACACTGGTCAAGAACGCCGACGCGGCGATGTATCGCTCCAAGGCCAAGGGGCGCAATCGGGTCGAAAGCTATACCCGCGACCTCACTGCCCAAGCCAGCGAGCGCGTTGCACTGGAGCATGAACTGCGGCGTGCCATCGAGCGCAATGAGCTGTTCCTGCACTATCAGCCAAAGATCAGCCTCGACGACCATCGCCTGGTCGGCGCCGAAGCGCTCATTCGTTGGCGTCATCCGACCTTTGGCGATGTGCCGCCGGAACACTTCATCCCCCTGGCCGAAGAAAACGGCATGATCCTGCAGATCGGCGACTGGGTACTCGAGACCGCCTGCCGGCAGATGTACGAATGGAACCAGGTCTACGAATGCCTCGGCCCACTGTCGGTCAACCTCGCCGGTGCGCAACTGCGTCAGCCAAACCTGCTCGGCCGCATCGAACAATTGCTCAAGGAGAACGGCCTCAGACCCGATCTCCTGCAACTGGAAATCACCGAAAACTTCATCATGAGCCAGGCTGAAGAAGCACTGGCCGTGCTGCATCAACTCAAACACCTGGGCGTGCAACTGGCGATCGACGACTTCGGTACCGGCTATTCGTCCCTGAGCTACCTCAAGCGCCTGCCGCTGGACATCCTCAAGATCGACCAGTCCTTCGTTCGCGGCCTGCCGGACGATCCCCACGATGCGGCCATCGTTCGCGCCATCATCGCCTTGGGCCGCAGCATGCAATTTACCGTGATTGCCGAGGGCGTCGAGACCCTCGCGCAGCAGCAATTCCTCGCTGCGCAGGGCTGTGAACAGATCCAGGGCTACATCGTCAGCCTGCCCTTGCCCCCGGCCGAATTCGCCGCGACGTTTCTTCGTACAGCTTTATTGGATTTTTCGGATAGCACAGCCGAGAAACCATCGCTATAATCCGCGGCCTACTGAGGGCCTATAGCTCAGTTGGTTAGAGCAGAGGACTCATAATCCTTTGGTCCACGGTTCAAGTCCGTGTGGGCCCACCAAACAAATCAAAGGCTTACGTCATTCAGACGTAGGCCTTTTTTGTTTCTGGGGTTTTCGTACCTGTATAAAGTCTGTAAGGCGAGCCTGCCACCTGTCGGGGCGCAGATTCCGCCGTGCTGGGCTGTCGCTAGGTGGATGCTGGCGCTATACCTATGCCGCAGACAAACCTGTTGGGAAGGCGCTTACGCTGCACAGCCGAGGCAGTTGCGCCAGCATCCAGCCGACGCTAAACCCGACCTTGGCATTTTCAGTGGCAAGAACCTGTGGGACCTACAAGCGAACGTCGATCCAAGTAACGTCATCTTCCAAGTCGGTGATTGTGATCTCAGGCGACTTTAAGGCTTCAGCCTGGCGAACCTCGCTCATTTCACCCCAGAAGCCGTCTGTAGCGAATACAAACCGCTCGCCTGCCACCGCACTTCGAACCACGATCTCGGGCTCAGGCGCCCTGCCGGCCTTATAGCTTCGAGTAATCCGGTGGCGCGCTGGATCGCATGCCAGCTCGCGGTGTGATCGGTCGCGCTTCCAGTTGGCAAGGCAATGAGGTGACGTGATCCAGTCGATCCGACCCTCGGCATTGACCACACCGCAGCCGCAGTCGCCTTCGTATGCGATCGTCAGCAGGTCATTGACAACCACGGCTACCAAGTAACTTGTTGACCCAGACCACTCGGCAAACAGAGGGGCATGCATATCAGCGAGCACTGACCGAATCAACTGTGTAGCCAAGTCATGGGTATCGTCGCCGACTCCCTGCCCGACTCCCGATTGATAAGTGTCTATCAATCCTTTAACAAACCCTTGGGCAAGTTGGCCGCTGTCGGGAACTTTTCTTCCTGCCCATGCAAGCTGGCCATTTTGAACAGCAGCAAAATACCTTGACTCTTCATGAAGCCCTCTAGCCTCTCTGTCCACATTCCATAAAACGTGGACAGCTGCCACATGCACTATCTAACACAGTCAACATCTTTATGAGGCTCCTGCGATAAGCGGAGCAAGCACAAAGCCGGCAGCGAGGGCAGCTGGGTGATGCTCATCCACAACGCCCTCTATGACACTGGATATCCGGTATGCAGGTACGGTTGGCCTCGGTTCATCCGTCGTCGATTCATAATCCTTTGGTCCACCGTTCAAGTCCGTGTGGGCCACCAAACAAGAAAGCACGCAATGCGCGGCTTTTTCGTGTCTGACGATTGGATGTGCAGATAATTTTTATTTCTCAGTTTTTGCAAAGTTCTCAATCTTTACCTGTCCCTTAGGAAAGGTTGCAATGATCTCCAGCTCACCGCCCATGCCGCGGATATAATTGCGTAGCGTGCTGATGTACATATCGGTACGTCGTTCCAATCTTGAGATCGCGGCCTGGTTGACGTGCAGCGTTTTAGCCAAGGTCTCCTGGGTCAACTCCTGAGCCCTACGCAATTCGTGCAGGGGCATTTCTTTCAGGTGCTGCCGGCACAGCTGCTCTACGTTAGCGCGAGATTCCGGCGTCATGCGAGCTTGAAGTTCAGCAAATTTCTTAGCCATTATTGCGGCCCTCTTTGCGCAGTGTTTCCAAATGTGCGTCATACAATTTATCCGCCAGGCAATATGCCCTCCAAGGAATGATGCGTGTGAAATGTTGTCAAGAAGCTTCAAATAAAGGCCTTTTACATGTTTTGCGTTTAAATGTTGTTTACTTAAGGTGTCGCAATATCGGATGACGCCCGCAGACCTTGTAGGCAAACTCCGAATCTTGCGTTTGGGCACTTTGATGCCTTGTTGGGCTTTTCTTCGACGGGATACTCTCCGGATGTCGCTGACCATTCAGCGATCGGGCTTGGAAACCCGTCGAAATTAGTCGCAACAGCGCCCCTTCACGATTGCAAAGGCTTTTGTAGCTTGCGCTTGAGTTATGGCGGCTGTGCGCGGGACGTCTTCGGACGTGCCGGTTTCCTAATTTCCCGGTTTTCCAACCTGCGCACAGCTGCCACCCATTCGCTTGGAAACGAACGAGGCAGCTCCTCAAATTAGGAGTGACACAATGACTAAAACAAATCCGTCCGAACCCTCAGAGCTGAAAACCATCGGTTTTACGCCCTTCATCTACTGCTCGAACCAGCCGCTGTTCCATGTCAGTCGTGGCGTTCCCATTGCTGATGCCTTGGCCCAGGCTTCCGACCTGCTGTTCCTCGCCAAAGCACTTACCGTGGATGCCGCCTACACGAAAGACACCGACTGCCATGCCTGGGCCGCGCACTATCTGACGGCGATGAGCAAAGCGGTGATCGATGATGTCGTGAAAGTGCTGAAACGATGACCTGCCCGAACTGCAGCGGGTCTGAAGAGTAGCGGCGCTCCCATGAGTGCGCCCCGATTTATCGGGGCTCCGCCCTCAGCTCAAGAAACTACACATAACGCTGGAATAGCCTGCACTGGCCGCAGCCGTTCAAGCATTTCCCCCGTCAACACAACCTCATACGTATCCCCCGCCCTTCCCCACTGCTCCACCATGACCATGCCGTCCACCAACGCCAATGCCAATTCGGTAATCGTGTCGGCCAACGCCTCCACGATTTCTTGAGTCCGCAGCCACACGCGATCGGTAATCTCCTTGAGCTCCGCCGTTATGCGGTCAGACGACGCGGGATCCGTATCGGGGTAGGCGATGTTGCGTAGCAGTTGCTGCAACTCCCTTACTTTTGCGTAATCCTGTTCCGCCCCAAGGCCTCCTTTGAGGATGGTGGTCGCTTTCGGCTTATCAACGAGTTTCCTGGGCGAATGTGTTGAAGATAATGTCTGCCCCATGGCGCCCGCCAAGAGGACCATCATCCGGGCTTGCAAATACTCCTTCATCGCGTCTATCGACGAAATTGACCGCGCCAAGGTGATGGAAGCGCCCCCTTGATGCCGTAAGTCCATGGTCACTGTCAGGGTCACGCCGCCCGTTGCAAACCCCAAGGCACGGGCCATGACGTAGTGCGCCATTTCGTGATGTGCGATCTGCAATGCATGATCCCGTACAGCGGGAGGCATCTTTTTCGTCATTTGCGTCACCTCGCATCCCTGGATTTCGCATTCGACTACGAGTCAGTGTGGGTGTCCATCCTGACGATCCGTTGATGGCATAGAGCTTGGTTGTCACCAAGGGAAGCGCATCTGCCCACAAGGCGTTCGCGTAGCGCTGAAAGTAACTTGCCAATACTTCCACCCAGTTGCAAAACACAGCTGTTTTACTTAATCTTGCCGGTAATATACCCGCCATGCCTATGGATGCTTATGCAACAAGCACAAATTGCGCGGGTCTTTCAGGGTGTGATAACGCCTAACAAAAAGCCGCGCAATTGCGCGGCTTTTTCGTACCTTCGATTCAGCCTTTACTTAGGCAACGCATACGCAATCACGTAGTCCCCACGATCCGTCGACTGCCGCGCACCGCCAACAGTAAGCAGGATGTACTGCTTGCCCGTTTTCGGCGAAACATAGGTCATCGGCCCGGACTGACTCCCCACCGGCAAACGCGACTTCCAGATTTCATTACCATTGCCCGTATCGAAAGCACGCAGGTAGAAGTCCTGAGTACCCGCGAAGAACAGCAGGCCCGACTGGGTCGCCAGCGACGCACCAAGGGTCGGCATGCCGATCGGGATCGGCAGGTGCATGCGGATGCCCAGCGGACCAGTGTCCTGCACCGTGCCGACCGGAACCTGCCACATCAGCTTGCGAGTCTTGAGGTCGATGGCGGACATGGTGCCGAACGGTGGTTTCTGGCACGGAATGCCGGCCGCCGACAGGAAGCGTTCGCGCATGGCGCCGAACGGTGTGCCTTCCTGCGGCACCACGCCCATTTCGATTCCGCTGGCCCCGGCGGCGATCTTGTCGCGGGGGATCATGTAGTTGGCCAAGCCCAGGCGCATGTCGTTGACGAACATGTAGTTCGTGTTCGGATCAACCGAGACGCTGCCCCAGTTCATGCCACCCAGGGAACCCGGGAACTGCAAGGCACGGTCCATGCCCGGCGGGGTGTAGACGCCTTCATGGCGCATGCCTTTGAACTGGATGCGGCACATCAACTGGTCGAAAGGCGTGGCGCCCCACATGTCCGATTCGGTGAGTGTCTGGTTGCCGATGGACGGCATGTCCACCGAGAACGGCTGGGTCGGCGAGTAGCGTTCGCCAGGCACGTTGCCTTGCGGGACCGGACGCTCTTCGACGCGGGCGATCGGCACGCCGGTTTCGCGGTTGAGCAGGAAGATCTCGCCCTGTTTGGTGACTTGCGCCAGGGCTGGCTGAGTGCCGCCCTTATCGTCTGGCACGTCGTACAGCAGCGGCTGGGCTGGCAGGTCGAAGTCCCACAGGTCGTGGTGAGTGGTCTGGAAATGCCAGCGCACCTGACCGGTCTTCACGTCGATGGCGACGATGGACGAGCTCCACTTGTCGTCAAATTCAGTGCGTTGGCCGGCGAAGAAGTCCGGCGTGGCGTTGCCGGTGGGCAGGTAAACCAGACCGAGCCTGGCATCGTAGGACATGGCCGACCAGACGTTCGGTGTGCCACGGGTATAGGTTTCGCCGGCTGGCGGACGTTTGGTGGTGTTCGGGTTACCCGGATCCCAGGCCCACACCAGCTCACCGCTGCGCACGTCGTAGGCACGGACCACACCTGGCGGTTCGCCGGTGGAATAGTTATCGGCCACGCGGCCGCCGATGATCACCACGTCCCCTGCTACCAGCGGGGTCGAGGTCTGCTGGTAATAACCGGGCTTCACTTCGCCCATGTCGGTGGTCAGGTCGACCGTGCCTTTGTTGCCAAACTCTTCACACGGCTGGCCGGTTTCGGCATTGAGCGCGATCAGACGGGCGTCACCGGTTGGCAGGAACAGACGTTTGGTACAGGCCGATGGCTGCTCGACTGTAGATGCAGCACTCGCGTCGGAGTAACCCAGGCCCCGGCAGCGCTGCCAGTTTGGCGCGGTGCCCTGCGGATCGAACTTCCAGCGCTGGGCGCCGGTGTCGGCATCCAGGGCAAAGACTTTGCCGTAGGCGGTGCAGGTGTAGACGGTGTCGCCGATTTGCAGCGGCGTGTTCTGGTCTTCGGCGCCGGCGCCGGTGCTTTGCGGAATGTCGCCGGTGCGGAAGGTCCAGGCCACTTGCAGCTGGTCGATGTTGCCTTTGTTGATCTGGTCCAGCGCGGCAAAGCGGTTGCCGGCGGTGGTGTTGCCCCAATGCGCCCAGTCTTTCTGCTCAGTGCCCGCAGCGACCGGCGTCACAGCGGGTTCACTGCTGGCCTTGACCACATGGGTGGGCACGAACATGTAGGCCAGCGTTGCAACGACGCCAACGCCCAGAATGCCAGCCAGACCGTAGGCGCCACGGCCCGCCGTCGCGCCCGAGGCACGCACCAGGGTCGGGTAGATCAACGCGACAACCAGGCCGATCACGGCGAAGGTCAGTACCCGCGAAACCAGCGGCCAGTATTCGAACCCTGCGTCCCATACCGCCCAGATCGCCGTCAGGATCAGGGCCAGGCCATACAGCCATGCACCCTGGGGTTTACGCCGGGCGATCATCAGCCCGGACACCAGCATCGCCAGGCCCATCAGCAGAAAGTACGCGCTGCCGCCGAGCGAGATCAGATAGCCCCCGCCGCCGGCCAAGCCAAGCCCGATCAAGGCGATCAGGACACCCAGCCCCACCAGCAACCATTTGCTGCCGCCGGCAGCCCCAGAATTATTCATGTCGGAAATTTTCCCCATTTGTGACAAGCGCGGAATAATGTACGAACTAGTTACTTATGGCAAATTGTCGCAGGCAAAAATGGCATGAACGGTATTGAGCCTAGATCAAACATCCGGGTAACGAGCTGTGCCTGTAACATGCATGCCCACTGCTTTATGCCCCTGGAGCCCGACCTTGCCCGACACCCGTCCGCCCGTCCTTGACGAAATCGACCGCCAATTGATCGCGGCCCTGCAAATCAATGCCCGCGAAAGCGTGGCCATGCTCGCCCGGCAATTGGGGATTGCCCGCACGACCGTGACCTCGCGGCTGGCGCGACTGGAAAAGGCCAAAGTGATCACCGGTTACGGTGTGCGTTTGGGGCAGCGGGTGGTGGATGGCGGATTGCAGGCGTACGTCGGGATCACGGTGCAGCCGCGATCCGGGAAGGAAGTGTTGCGCCGGCTCAGTGCCATGGCTCAGGTACAGCAGCTGTGTGCGGTGAGTGGCGAATTTGATTATGTGGCGTGGCTACGCACTGAGTCGCCGGAGCAGCTGGATCAGTTGCTGGATCAGATCGGCAGTGTGGATGGGGTGGAGAAGACGACGACGTCGATCATCTTGAGCAGCAAGATTGATCGGGGGCAGCCGGTTTGAGTTTCTGCCTGCAGAACTTCGGTGTCTGATCGGGCCTCTTCGCGGGCAAGTCGGATCGCCGCACCGCTCGCTCCTACATGGTCGGTGTGTAGCAAATATTCGTCATATTGTTAAATCAATTAGCAAAACGACGACACTTTGCGTCTTATTAACGTGTTCTACGCTCTCTAGAATGGCTGACATCTTTTCCTATACTCAGATGCGCATTCCGCGTCGGGTCGCCAGCAAGGTCAGCCATGAACAAGAACAATCGCCATCCTGCAGACGGTAAAAAACCGGTTACCATTTTTGGCCCGGACTTTCCTTTCGCCTTCGACGACTGGATCGAACACCCGGCGGGCCTGGGCAGCATTCCCGAGCACAATCACGGTGCCGAGGTAGCGATTGTCGGTGCCGGTATCGCCGGTCTGGTGGCGGCTTACGAATTGATGAAGCTGGGCCTCAAGCCCGTCGTCTACGAAGCTTCGAAAATGGGCGGTCGCCTGCGTTCCCAGGCGTTCAACGGCGCCGAAGGCATCGTCGCCGAACTGGGCGGCATGCGCTTCCCGGTATCGTCCACCGCGTTTTATCACTACGTCGACAAACTCGGCCTGGAAACCAAGCCCTTCCCGAACCCGCTGACCCCTGCCTCTGGCAGCACCGTGATCGATCTGGAAGGCAAGACCCATTACGCCCAGAAACTGGCGGATCTTCCGGCACTGTTCCAGGAAGTGGCCGACGCCTGGGCCGATGCCCTGGAAGCCGGTTCGCAGTTCTCCGATATCCAGCAAGCGATCCGCGACCGCGACGTGCCACGCCTCAAGGAACTGTGGAATACCCTGGTTCCACTCTGGGACGACCGCACCTTCTATGACTTCGTTGCGACCTCCGAAGCGTTCGCCAAACTGTCGTTCCATCACCGTGAAGTATTCGGCCAGGTCGGTTTCGGCACCGGCGGCTGGGATTCGGACTTCCCCAACTCGATGCTGGAAATCTTCCGCGTGGTGATGACCAACTGCGACGATCACCAGCACCTGGTGGTCGGCGGCGTGGAACAAGTGCCGCAGGGCATCTGGCGCCATGTGCCGGAACGCTGCGTGCACTGGCCCGAGGGCACCAGCCTCAGTTCGTTGCACAGGGGCGCTCCGCGTTCCGGCGTGAAGAAAATCGCCCACGCAGCGAACGGCCGTTTTACGGTCACTGACAACTACGGCGACACCCGCGAATACGCGGCGGTACTGACCACCTGCCAGAGTTGGCTGTTGACCACCCAGATCGAGTGCGACGAAACCCTGTTCTCGCAAAAAATGTGGATGGCCCTGGACCGCACCCGCTACATGCAGTCGTCGAAAACCTTCGTGATGGTCGACCGCCCGTTCTGGAAGGACAAGGATCCGGAAACCGGCCGCGACCTGATGAGCATGACCCTCACCGATCGCCTGACCCGCGGCACCTATCTTTTCGACAACGGCGACGACAAGCCGGGGGTGATTTGCCTGTCGTACTCATGGATGAGCGACGCGCTGAAAATGCTCCCGCACCCGGTGGAAAAACGCGTCAAGCTGGCGCTGGATGCCTTGAAGAAGATCTACCCGAAAGTCGACATTGCCGCACGGATCATCGGCGACCCGATCACCGTGTCCTGGGAAGCCGACCCGCATTTCCTCGGGGCTTTCAAAGGCGCCCTGCCCGGCCACTACCGCTACAATCAGCGGATGTACGCGCATTTCATGCAGGCCGACATGCCGGCCGAGCAGCGCGGTATTTTCATCGCCGGCGACGACGTTTCGTGGACGCCGGCCTGGGTCGAAGGCGCGGTGCAGACATCGCTCAATGCGGTGTGGGGCATCATGAAACACTTCGGTGGTGAAACTCACGCCGAGAACCCGGGCCCAGGCGATGTGTTCAACGAGATCGGTCCGATCGCCCTGCCCGAGTAAGAGGAATCCGAAATGCGCGTAGCCCTTTACCAATGTCCACCCTTGCCCCTGGAGGTTGCCGGCAATCTGCAACGCCTGCATCAACTGGCGCTGGAGGCCAAGGGCGCCGACTTGCTGGTGCTGCCGGAGATGTTCCTGACCGGCTACAACATCGGCCTCGATGCAGTCAGCGTGCTGGCGGAAGTGCACAACGGTGAGTCGGCGCAGCAGATCGCGCGCATCGCCAGAAACGCAGGGATTGCCATTTTGTATGGCTATCCCGAGCGCGCCGAAGACGGGCAGATCTACAACGCCGTGCAATTGATCGACGCCCATGGCGAGCGCCTGTGCAACTACCGCAAGACGCATCTGTTCGGCGATCTCGATCGCTCGATGTTCAGCGCCGGCAAGGATGATTTCCCGCTGGTTGAGCTCAATGGCTGGAAGCTCGGCTTTTTGATCTGTTACGACCTGGAATTTCCGGAAAACGCCCGGCGCCTGGCCCTGGCCGGTGCCGAGCTGATTCTGGTACCCACGGCAAACATGATTCCCTACGACTTCATCGCCGACGTCACCGTCCGCGCACGGGCCTTCGAAAACCAGTGTTATGTGGCCTACGCCAACTATTGTGGGCAAGAAGGCGACATCCACTACTGCGGCCAGAGCAGTATCGCCGCACCGGATGGGAGCCGCATTGCCCAGGCGGGCCTCGATGAAGCACTGATCGTCGGCGAGCTGGATCGCCAGTTGATGGTCGATTCCCGCGCCGCCAATCGCTACCTCCTCGATCGCCGCCCCGAGCTTTACCGCGACCTGCACAAGCGCTGATCCACTTAAGGGGCATTCTCGATGAGTTTCCCCGCCGCGGTGTGGAAACTCATTGAGAACGCCCCCTAATCCGCTAGCATTAGCGCTTCTCTGTTCTGGAAGTGCTCATGCCTGCGCTGAATCACCCCCGCCTTCATACTGAAACCCTGGCCAACGGCCTGCGGGTGACGTTGCGTCATGCTCCCGATTTGAAGCGTTGCGCTGCGGCGTTGCGCGTCGCCGCGGGCAGCCACGATGTGCCGCTGGCCTGGCCTGGTTTGGCGCACTTTCTTGAACACCTGTTGTTCCTCGGTACCGAGCGTTTTCCTGCAGGCCAAGGCCTGATGGCCTACGCACAAGTTCACGGCGGGCAGGTAAACGCGCAAACCTGTGAACGCACAACCGACTTCTTTTTTGAAGTGTCCCCTCAGGCGTTTAGCGGTGGGCTGCAGCGTCTGTCAGACATGCTCGCTCACCCGCGTATGAATCCGGACGATCAGCGGCGGGAACGGGAAGTGCTGCACGCAGAATTTGTCGCCTGGTCCCGGGATGCGATGGCCCGGCAGCACTTTGCGCGGTTTGATGGCGTTTGCGCAGCTCACCCGTTGCGCGCGTTTCATGCGGGCAATCGCTACAGCCTGCCGCTGCCGCAGACTGAGTTTCAGCAGGCGCTGAAGAATTTCCATCAACGGTTTTATCAGACCGGGCAGATGACGCTGAGCCTGGTGGGGCCGCAGAGTATCGATGAGTTGAAGTCGATGGCTCAACGCTTTGGCGCCGACCTTTCGGTAGGGAAAAAAGTTTCGCAACAAACCCCTGTGCCGCTGATGGAGCCTTCAAGCAATAGTTATCAACAGGCCGGCGAGGGTCGGCTGGATCTGTTGTTTGCCTTCGAAGCGCTGCCCGATTCATCGGCCGAAGCCTTGGCGTTCCTGTGCCATTGGTTGAACGCGGCAAAACCGGGGGGGCTGCTCGCGGCATTGCGCGCCGGCGGGACGGCTGACAGCCTGAAAGCCACGCCGCTGTACCGGTTCGGTGGACAAGCGTTGCTGCACATCGAATTCACCTTGCCCACCCACGCAACCCACGCCGGGATCCGCGAGCAGCTGCTGGACTGGCTGGGCTTTTTTGCCTCTGGGCAAGATTGGAGCGCGTTGCGCGAAGAGTACGCCGCCCTGTTGCGACGTCAGCAGCAAGTCAGCGCGGCCCTGCAACTGGCCCGATTGGACAGCGAGCAGCTTGAGAGCGGTTTATCCGACCAGGGCGTCGTTGCCCTGAAGGAGATCCTCCAGCAAATGGGCGCTGTGGATAACTTCAGCAGCCATTGGCAATTGCCGACAGCCAACCCGTTTTTATGTGCTGAACCTCAAGCGCCGAGTGCCGGACTGATCCGCGGCCAGACCAGCAGACACCGCGGTCTGCGAACCTTTGCTCAGGATCGCATGCGCAGTCGCCGCGAACACTCGCCGATGCACTTCAGCCAGGCATTGCCGGATCACACGGCTGAAGGTGCCGTATACCTGCGTTGGCGCCTGGACTCGGCGCCTGGCAGCAAGCTTCAATCTGCACTGGAAAACCGCCTGCAACCCTTGCGTGACGATGCTCGTCAGGCAGGTGTCGAGTTTTCTCTCAGCGCTTCGGGCAATGAATGGCTGCTGAAAATGACCGGTCTGCAAGAGCCGATGCCGATAGTCCTCGAGCATGCGCTGAAAGAACTGACAAATGCTGATGTCGCTGTCTCACAAGCGACATCGACAAGCACCCCACTGATGCCGATTCGACAACTGCTCAAGGCACTGTCGGAGCGCTGCCTTGAGCAAACGCCTGAATCGGACGACTGGCAGCAGCTTTGGGCGAATGCACGCTGGGAGGGGCTGGCGACCGGCCTGTCCGCCCGGACTCAAGCGGCGATGGGCCTGGCCTTGAGCCGAGTACCGGGCAACCCGGACAAACAGCTGACACCACTTTCACCGATCTGCTCACAGCACCTCTGGCACTGCATCGACACCGGCTTCAGCGAGCACGCGCTATTGCTCTTCTGCCCGAGCGCAACCCGCAGCATCGCCGACGAAGCCGCCTGGCGCTTGCTCGCTCACCTGTGCCAGACACCGTTCTACCAGCGCCTGCGGGTAGAGCTGCAACTGGGCTATGCAGTCTTCAGCGGCCTGCGTCAGGTTCACGGGCAGACCGGGCTATTATTCGGCGTGCAATCACCGAGCGTGGCGCCTGCGGACCTGCTGGGGCACATCGAACAATTCCTGAATGCCTTGCCGGGGATGATCGATGGCATCGATGACTTGACCTTCGTCGGCCAACGCCAGGCGTTGGCCGATCAGTTCGTCAGCACCGCGCTGCCCCTCGCTCAGGCCGCCGAACTGTTGTGGCAGGGCAAACTGGCAGGCCACTCGTCGGATTACCTGACCCGACTACCCGAGGCGATTCTGAAGATCGACCGCCCAGCCCTGCTCGACGCCGCCCAGCGACTGAATAAGGCCGACGGTGGTTGGCGCTGCCTGGCCAGCAGCCCGGGGCCGAGTGCGCCCTGGCAAGCGGCAAACTGATCATTACCGGTGCTGCAATGAGCTTTCTCAAAGATTCGCGGCCAATCATTCTGAAATTTTGAGTAACATAGCCGCCTAACTATCTGAACATCTCCGACTGGAGGTGGACTATATGTATAGGTATCCACTGTCCCATCTACCTGAAAGGAGCACTCTTATGTCCTGGTCCAAACCTGCTTACACCGACCTGCGTATCGGCTTTGAAGTCACCATGTACTTCGCAAGCCGCTAAGTTCTGCCGTTTAGGTGGAGAATGATGTGCAACGCCTCGGTTCGCCGAGGCGTTTTTATTTTCAGCGTTGATATGATGGAGCAGCCATGTTTGTCCAGATTCTAGGTTCCGCCGCTGGCGGTGGCTTCCCCCAGTGGAACTGCAACTGCACGAACTGCGCGGGCTTTCGCAGCGGCAGCCTGCGGGCCAAGGCGCGGACCCAGTCGTCCATCGCGATTTCCGATGATGGCGTGAACTGGGTGCTGTGCAATGCCTCGCCAGACATCCGCGCCCAGCTCCAGAGCTTCGCGCCCATGCAACCGGGACGCGCCCTGCGCGATACCGGGATCAGCGCGATCATCCTGATGGACAGCCAGATCGACCACACCACCGGCCTGCTCAGTCTGCGCGAAGGTTGCCCGCATCAAGTCTGGTGCACCGACATGGTCCACGAAGACCTGAGCACCGGTTTCCCGTTGTTCACCATGCTGACCCACTGGAATGGCGGGCTGAACTGGAACCGCATCGAACTCGACCGCAGCTTCACCATCGCGGCCTGCCCGAGCCTGCGCTTTACCCCGCTGCCCCTGCGCAGCGCCGCGCCGCCGTATTCGCCGCACCGCTTCGACCCGCACCCGGGCGACAACATCGGCCTGATCGTCGAAGACCTGAACACCGGCGGCAAGCTGTTCTACGCCCCGGGGCTGGGCAAGGTCGATGCGCCGCTGCTGGACATCATGGCCGACAGCGATTGCCTGCTGGTGGACGGTACGATGTGGGACGACGATGAGATGCAGCGTCGGGGCGTCGGCACCCGCACCGGCCGGGAAATGGGCCACCTGGCGCAGAACGGCCCCGGCGGCATGCTGGAAGTGCTGGAAAAGTTGCCCGAGCAGCGCAAGGTGCTTATCCACATCAACAACACCAACCCGATTCTCGATGAAGACTCGCCGGAGCGTGCGGAGTTGGTCCGTCGCCATGTTGAAGTGGCGTATGACGGCATGAGTATTGTGCTGTAGAGGATGGCCCCTTCGCGAGCAAGCCCGCTCCCACATTGGATCTCCACTGAACACATTATCTGTAAACACTAGAGATCCAATGTGGGAGCGGGCTTGCTCGCGAAGGCGTCAGACCAGACACCAAAGAATCCACCGGTTGTTCCCCGGAGAACCGCAATGACTGACACCCCAATGTCCCCCGCCGAATTCGAAGCCGCCCTGCGGGCAAAGGGCGCCTACTACCACATCCATCACCCCTATCACGTGGCAATGTATGAAGGCCGGGCGACCCGCGAGCAGATCCAGGGCTGGGTGGCCAACCGCTTTTACTATCAGGTGAACATTCCCCTGAAGGACGCCGCCATCCTCGCCAACTGCCCGGACCGCGAGATCCGCCGCGAGTGGATTCAGCGCCTGCTGGACCATGACGGTGCCCCCGGCGAAGACGGCGGCATCGAAGCCTGGCTGCGTCTGGGCCAGGCCGTCGGCCTCGACCCGGATCAGCTGCGCTCCCAGGAACTGGTGCTGCCCGGCGTGCGTTTCGCCGTGGATGCCTACGTCAACTTCGCCCGCCGCGCCAGTTGGCAGGAAGCTGCCAGCAGCTCGCTGACCGAACTGTTCGCGCCGCAGATCCACCAATCGCGTCTCGATAGCTGGCCGCAGCATTACCCCTGGATCGACCCGGCCGGCTACGAGTATTTCCGCACGCGCCTGGGTCAGGCACGGCGGGATGTCGAGCACGGTCTGGCGATCACTTTGCAGCACTACAGGACGCGGGAAGGTCAGGAGCGCATGCTGGAAATTCTCCAGTTCAAACTGGACATCCTTTGGAGCATGCTCGATGCCATGAGCATGGCCTACGAACTGAACCGCCCGCCGTATCACAGCGTGACCGGGCAACGGGTCTGGCATAAAGGAATCACCTTATGAGTTTCGACCGCAGCAAGACCCCGACCTGGCGTACCGGCTACCGCTTCCAGTACGAACCGGCGCAGAAAGGCCATGTGTTGCTCTATCCGGAAGGCATGATCAAACTCAATGAAAGTGCCGCGTTGATCGGCGGCCTGATCGACGGCGAACGCGATGTCGCGGCGATCATTGCCGAACTGGACGCGCAGTTCCCCGGCGTGCCCGAGCTCGGTGACGACATCGAGCAATTCATGGAGGTCGCCCGTGCTCAGCACTGGATCGAACTTGCCTGATTCCGTTTCAGCCAAGTTGCCGCCCAAACCCGAGATCGGCCTGCCGCTGTGGCTGCTGGCCGAGCTGACGTATCGCTGCCCGCTGCAATGCCCGTACTGTTCCAACCCGCTGGATTTTGCCGAGCAAGGCAAGGAACTGAGCACCGAGCAGTGGATCAAGGTGTTCCGCGAAGCACGGGAAATGGGCGCGGCGCAGTTGGGTTTTTCCGGGGGGGAACCACTGGTGCGCCAGGACCTCGCCGAGTTGATCGCCGAGGCGCGCAAGCTGGGCTTCTACACCAACCTGATCACCTCGGGCATCGGCCTCACCGAGCAGAAAATCAGCGACTTCAAGAAGGCCGGCCTGGACCATATCCAGATCAGCTTTCAGGCCAGCGACGAGCAAGTGAACAACCTGCTGGCCGGCTCGAAAAAAGCCTTTGCCCAGAAGCTGGAAATGGCTCGCGCGGTGAAGGCTCACGGCTATCCGATGGTGTTGAACTTCGTGACCCACCGGCACAACATCGACAAGATCGACCGCATCATCGAGCTGTGCATCGCCCTTGAAGCCGACTTCGTCGAACTCGCCACCTGCCAGTTTTACGGTTGGGCGCAGCTCAATCGAGTCGGCCTGTTACCGACCCGGGAACAATTGGTCCGCGCCGAACGTATCACCAATGAATACCGCGCCAGGCTGGAAGCGGAAGGGCATCCGTGCAAGCTGATTTTCGTCACCCCGGACTATTATGAAGAACGCCCGAAAGCCTGCATGAACGGCTGGGGCAGTATTTTTCTGACAGTCACGCCGGACGGAACTGCCCTGCCTTGTCACGGCGCCCGACAGCTGCCGGTGCAATTTCCTAACGTGCGCGACCACAGCATGCAGCATATCTGGTACGACTCGTTCGGCTTCAACCGCTTTCGCGGTTACGACTGGATGCCCGAGCCGTGCCGCTCCTGCGATGAGAAAGAAAAAGACTTCGGCGGCTGCCGTTGCCAGGCGTTCATGCTCACCGGTGACGCGAGCAACGCCGACCCGGTATGCAGCAAGTCGCACCATCACGGCGTGATTCTCAAGGCCCGCGAAGAAGCCGAGCACGCGACCCAGACCATCGAACAACTGGCCTTTCGCAATGAACGAAATTCACGCCTCATCGCCAAAAGCTGAAACCTTCAGCGCCGCCAGAGCCGTCGCCGCCGGTGTCGACTTTGCCGAATTGCAGCTCGGTCGGCATGGCCTGTTCTGGAACGAGTACCGCCCCGAAGATGCCGCCTGCCGCATCTGGCAGTGGCGCGACGGCCAGGCCCGTTGCCTGACGCCGCCGGGCTTCAGTGTGCGCAGTCGAGTGTACGAATACGGCGGTGGAGCGTTTTGCCTGACCGATGACGGGATCGTTTTCGTCAACGAGGCCGACCAGCAGTTGTATCGACAGTCGCTCGCCGGCGAGCCGGAGGCGCTGACGTCAAACGAGTGCCGCTATGGTGATCTGCAGTTCGCCGACGGGCGGGTTCTGGCGGTTGAAGAAAACCGTGACCGCCATCGTCTGGTTGCCATAAACCTGCTGGACGGGGCGCGACACTTACTGGCCGAAGGTGCGGATTTTTACGCCTCACCGACCCTGAGCCCGGATGCTCGCCGCCTGGCCTGGATCGAATGGCGGCGCCCGGATCAGCCATGGACCGCGACCCGCCTGATGGTTGCCGAACGCCAGGGCGATGGCAATTATGCCCAGCCGCGCTGCGTGGCCGGCGATGACGTTCAGGAGTCGCTGCAACAGCCTCGGTTCGATGCCAGCGGCCGGCTGTTTTGCCTGACGGATCGTGGCGGCTATTGGCAGCCATGGCTGGAGTCGGACGATGACCTGAGCCCGTTGCCATGCGCCGCAGCCGACCATGGGCCGGCACCCTGGCAACTGGGTGGATGCACCTGGCTGCCGCTGGGCGAAAGCCGCTATCTGGCAAGCTGGACCGAAGGCGGTTTTGGCCGGCTGGGACTTGGCGGTGACAAGGGTGAGGATTTCACCGGCGACTACAGCCGCTTCCGCCATCTCGCCCTGGACGAGCAGTTCATTTATTGCATCGCCGCCTCGCCGGTCAGCCCTGCGGCGGTGATTGCCATCGATCGCAGCACCCGCCAGGTCAAGGTGCTGGCCGGCGGTGTCGCGCCATTGCCTGCCGAGCAGATCAGCCTGCCGCGAACCCTGCGCTATCCGAGCGGCTCGGGCCAAGCCCATGGCTTCTTCTACCCGGCAATGAGCGGGGAGGCGAAACCGCCACTCGTGGTGTTCATCCACGGTGGCCCGACCTCGGCCTGCTACCCGATGCTCGACCCCCGTATCCAGTACTGGGCACAACGCGGCTTTGCCGTGGCCGACCTCAATTACCGCGGCAGCAGCGGCTACGGCCGGGCTTATCGCCAGGCGCTGCATTTGAGTTGGGGCGATGTCGATGTCGAAGATGCTTGCGCGGTCGTTAGTTATCTCGCCGAGCGCGGGCTGATCGACGGTGACCAGGCGTTCATTCGCGGTGGCAGCGCGGGCGGCTACACCACCCTTTGCGCATTGGCCTTCCACAAGGTCTTCCGCGCCGGTGCCAGCCTGTATGGCGTCAGCGACCCTGTCGCTCTCGGCCATGCGACCCACAAGTTCGAAGGTGACTATCTGGATTGGCTGATCGGTGATCCGGTCGTGGATGCCGAACGTTACGCGGCGCGAACGCCGCTGCTGCATGCGGGCAACATCAGTGTCCCGGTGATTTTCTTTCAGGGTGAACTGGATGCCGTGGTGGTGCCGCAACAGACGCGCGACATGGTCGAGGCGCTGCAGAAAAACGGCATTCTGGTGGAAGCGCATTATTACGCGGACGAACGCCATGGTTTCCGCAAGGCCGGTAATCAAGCCCACGCGCTGGAGCAGGAGTGGTTGTTTTATCGGCGGGTGATGGCGCTCGCGGACTGAAGTCTGCGCTCAGATCAAAAATTGTGGCGCCCCTTTCGCGAGCAAGCCCGCTCCCACATTTGATCTCGGTCGCACACAAATACTGTGCTCACTGGAGATCTAATGTGGGAGCGGGCTTGCTCGCGAAAGCGATCTATCTGACGCCGATGAACTCAGCGCTTGGCGATGATGTAAACCGCATGCACGATCCCCGGAATATAACCGCACAACGTCAGCAGAATATTCAGCCAGAACGCGCCACCGAAACCGACCTGCAGGAACACACCCAGCGGCGGCAACAGAATGGCGATGATGATTCGAATAAAGTCCATGGGGCAGATCCTGGTTGAGGTTGGCTCGTGGGAGCCTACACCTTATCGACCCATACCGTTCGTCAGGGTTCAGTATCGTCCCCCCTCCGAGCATCGAACCTTACAGGCGAAATGTTTCGAAAAAAAACGCCCCACGCCAAAAGAAACAGGCGCGAGGCGATGCGTTATACCGCGAGACGGTTCGAAAAAATCGTGCAAGTAGCGTCTGATCAGACAGCAATCCCTTTGCGACACTGCAGTTGCGCGGTGCGCACACGGGAAAAAGCACGTGCCAGGCGCAGGAGCATTTCGTCGACGTTGGCCTTGCTCACGGTGAGGGCCGGGGTAAATCGCAGGCACTCGGGTTGCGGGGCGTTGAGCAGCAAGCCTTCGTACAGCGCAGCTTTTACTACGGCATCCGCCGAATCGTCCGACAACGTCAGTCCCCAAAGCAGCCCCTGCCCGCGTAATTCGCCGTGGCCATAGCGATGGGCCAATCGAACCAGGCCTTCACGCAGGTACTGGCCGGTATCGCCGACATGCTCGAGAAAAGCCTTGTCCTGCACGCTGTCGAGCACGGCAACACCGGCGGCCGTCATCAGTGCATTGCCATGGTGGGTCCCCATCAGCTCGCCGACATCGAAGCAGCAGGCCTTGCCCCGCGCCAGCAACGCCGCCAATGGCACCCCACCGCCCAGGCCTTTGCCGAGAACGACGATATCGGCCCGCACACCGTAGGACTGTTCGGCGAGCAGCGTGCCGCAGCGACCGATACCGGTTTGCACTTCGTCAAGGATCAGCAGGATGCCCAGTTCACGACACAGCCGTTCGACCCCCTTGAGGTAATGCCCGGTGGCCGGAACCACCCCGGCGTCGCTCTGGATCGGCTCGAGCATGATTGCCACCGTCCGGGCATCTACGGCCGCATGCAGCGCCGCAAGATCATTGAACGGAACGTGGCTGAAGCCTGGCAGTTGCGGCTCGAATCGATTGATCAGGCTGGAACTGTCCGACGCCGACATCGTCGCGAGACTGCGCCCGTGGCAGCCGTTATTGGCAACGATGATTCGCGAAGCACCACCGCGATGCCGCTGTCCCCACTTGCGTGCCAGTTTGATCGCCGCTTCGCAGGCTTCACTGCCACTGTTGAGCAGATACGCCTGATCACTGCCGGTACTGGCGCACAATCGCTGGGCGAGATTGAGCATCCCGCGGTTTTGCAGGCCGAAACCGGGGTTGATCAGCGCCTGGGCTTGCGTCGCGAGAGCATTGACCAGTGCCGAAGGGCTGTGTCCGAGGCTATTGGCCCCCACGCCCTGTGAGAAATCCAGATACGCGCGATCTTCGCTGTCCCACAACCAGGAACCCTGGCCGCGCACAAAAATCTGTTTCGGCCGCTCGACACTGGGCATCAGGCACTCGCTGGAGAGGTTGTCGCCCTTGGCCGGCGGGTGGTCGTCAACGGCCAAGTCATCAAGACTCGGGGGATTGCGTCGCAAGTTGAACAAATTCATCCGCTCAAACCTCGTGTGAGGTTTTTTGCCTTACCTATGTAAACACCATCGATATAAACGGTATTCATCGCGCTCTATGGCCCTGTAAGCCTTGTGAATGCGGTTAGACTAGGCTCAGACAAGGCATTGAACCATTTCGATTTCACAGCATTTTCGATAAGCATTACTTATGGATTTCAAGCAACTGCGTTATTTCGTCGCGGTCTATGAAGAGGGCCACGTGGGCCGGGCCGCCGAGCGACTTTCAATCTCCCAGCCGGCGCTGTCCCAACAGATTCGCCACCTCGAACAGAACCTCGATGTGAGCCTGTTCGAACGCAGCAGCAAACGTCTGCTGCCAACCCTGGCCGCCCACACGTTGTACAACCACGCGCTGCCGTTGCTTGATGGCCTGCAACGGGCGCGCGAAGCCTTGGGTAATTTCAAGGGCCAGGCGCTACGCACCTTGGCCATTGGTGTGTTGCAGACCGTCCATACCAGCCTGGTACCACAGATGCTCGAACGCGTGCGCAAGGCGCAGCCGCATCTGGTGGTGCAGATCTATGAACTGACGGGGCTGGAGATCGAGCGGCGGCTGCTCAACGGTTCGCTGGATATCGGGATCAGCTACTTGCCGCCCCGCCAGCCAGGCCTGCACGGTGTGATGCTCTACGAAGACGAACTGACCCTGGTCATCCCGGCGGACCATCCATTGCGCGAATTCAAGAAAGTGTCCATGAGTCAGGCCGCCGGGTTGCCGATGTTGCTACTGGGTGAAGAGTTCCAGGTGCGACAGATCTGGCAAACGCAACTGGCCAGCCTGGGACGACGTCCGCAGGTGCAGGCCGAACTGAACAACATGGCGGGGATTCTCGACAGCCTGCCCCACACCCGACTGGCGACTGTCCTTCCCGGACGCTCGCAGAAGGCACTTGGCAACAACAAGTTGCTGTGGAAACCATTGACCGAGCCGCGGGTGCCGCTGAAAGTCGGATTGGTGTGTCGGGATGTGCAGCGTCAACAAGCCTCGCTGGGGTTGTTGCGGACCTTGCTGGAGGAGGTGATGAACGGGCCGGATGATCGCTTGACCAACCCGACTACCCTCGAGGGGCTGAACTGACCACTTTTCGTGGACCAAAGAAAACCCCGCCGAAGCGGGGCTTTGCAGACTATTTCCCTGACATCCCTTTCACTCCGCCGTCCTGGCAGAATCCTACGTGTCCGTGTTGTTGCTTTGCGCTTCCTGCGCTACGTCCATGTGAAGTAGATTAGCCGTGGATCCAATCTTCGACTATGGGAAAACAGCGTCACGCATTGTAAGAGATTGCTTACATGGCGTTACATAGTCAGAACTGGGCGGCATCCAGCAGGAACAGCGATTCGCTACCGGCCTTCACCGACGCGCTCAACGAATGAATACGCGGCAGCAGACGGGCGAAATAGAACCGCGCCGTACCCAGTTTGCTCGCATAGAAATCGTCCTGCGCTTCTTTGCCAAAAGCGGCCTTGGCCATCAGTGCCCACATGTAGGCGTAGGCCATGTAACCGAACGCCTGCAGATACTCGACCGAAGCAGCGCCGATTTCATTCGGGTTGTTTTTCGCCCGGTCGAGCAACCACGCGGTCAGTTCGTCGAGGGTGGTCACGGCATCGTTCAGTGGCTGGGTGAATTCGGCCAGGTCTGGGCTGGCGGTCGCGATGAAATGACGGATCTCGTCGGCGAACAGGTTGTAGAACGCCCCGCCGGTGCCGACGATCTTGCGTCCTGCCAAGTCCAGCGCCTGGATGCCGTTGGTGCCTTCGTAGATCTGGGTGATGCGCACGTCGCGCACCAGTTGTTCCTGGCCCCACTCTCGGATGTAGCCGTGGCCGCCGAACACCTGCTGGCCGTGCACCGTGGTTTCCAGGCCCAGGTCAGTGAGGAACGCCTTGGCTACAGGCGTCAGCAGTGCAACCAGATCTTCCGCGCGTTTGCGGGTGGTGGCGTCTTCGCTGAACTTGGCGGTGTCCAGTTGCATCGCCACGTAGGTGGAGAAGGCCCGGCCGCCTTCGTTCGAGGCTTTCATGGTCAGCAGCATGCGGCGCACGTCCGGGTGGACGATGATCGGGTCAGCCACCTTGTCCTGGTTCTGCGCGCCGGTCGGCGAACGGCTTTGCAAACGGTCGCGGGCGTATTCAACGGCGTTCTGGTAGGAGCGCTCGCCGCTGGCCAGGCCCTGGATACCGACGCCCAGACGCTCGTAGTTCATCATGGTGAACATCGCCGCCAAACCTTTGTTCGGCTCACCGACCAGGTAACCCACGGCTTCGTCGAAGTTCATCACGCAGGTCGCGGACGCCTGGATGCCCATCTTGTGCTCGATCGAACCGCAATTCGCCGGGTTGCGCGCGCCCAGGCTGCCGTCGGCATTGACCATGAACTTCGGCACCAGGAACAGCGAAATGCCTTTCGGCCCCGCCGGTGCGTCTGGCAGCTTGGCCAGCACCAGGTGGATGATGTTTTCGGTCAGGTCGTGTTCGCCGCCGGTGATGAAGATCTTGGTGCCGCTGACCTTGTAGGAACCGTCGGCCTGAGGCTCGGCCTTGGTGCGAATGATCCCCAGATCCGTCCCGGCATGCGGCTCGGTCAGGCACATGGAACCGGCCCAGACCCCGGCGTACATGTTCGGCAGGTAGGCGGCTTTCAGTTCGTCACTGGCGTGGGCGTTGATCGACAGGCAAGCGCCTGCAGTCAGCATCGGATAAAGGCCGAACGACAGGCTGGCGGAGTTGACCATTTCTTCGACCTGGGCCGACACAGCCTTGGGCATGCCCATGCCGCCGTAGGCCGGATCGCCGCCGACACCGACCCAACCGCCTTGCGCATAAGTCTGGTACGCCTGTGGGAAACCGGCCGGGGTGGTGACGGCACCGTCCAGCCAGTGGCAGCCTTCTTCGTCAGCCGCACGGCTCAGCGGCGCGATGCTTTTGCTGGTGACCTTGCCGGCTTCTTCGAGGATGGCTTCGACGGTTTGCGCATCGACGGTCTCGGCCAGCGCCGGCAGTTCGGCCCAGAGCTTCGTGACCTCGAACACTTCATTGAGGACGAAGCGCATATCGCGCAGGGGCGCTTTGTAGTCAGCCATGGCAAACCTCGCAAGATCTAAACGGGTGAATCGTGGAAGGGTGTTTTCGTTGGGTCCGAGTGTAACCCAACAACTTTTGCGACACATAGGGTCAGGCTGTGACCACTTTGTAATTTTTAGTCACTGGCATTCCGTTGGATATTTTTCGCCTGCAAACCATTCGCGGGCAAGCCTCGCTCCTACAGTCCGTCGTCGTGCACACTTGATGTGAACGACGCAAACCTTGTAGGAGCGAGGCTTGCCCGCGAAGCTTTTTAAAGCCTGACCGTTAAAGCGAGAACAACTCCGCCGGCAGTTGCATCAAACAATCGCTACCCGCCTCGATAGCAGCCCGATGAGCGGCGGTGCGGGGCAACAATCGCTTGAAAAAAAACTCGCTGGTCGCCAGTTTGCCTCGACAGTAATCGGCATCGCCGCGGCCGTCGTCGAGCTGCGCCTGAGCCACCAGCGCCATACGCAGCCACAGATAACCAAGGATGATGTAACCGCTGTACATCAGATAATCCACCGACGCGGCGCCGACTTCATCCGGATTTTTCATCGCCGCCATACCGACCCTGGTGGTCAATTCGCCCCATTGCTGATTCAGCTCGTTGAGCTGCGCCACATAGCCGGCGAGTTGCGGATGCTCGGCGTTGGTGGCGCAGAACCTGTGCACGATTCTGGTGAAACCGCGCAGCAGCTTGCCCTGGCTGCCGAGCACTTTTCGTCCGAGCAAGTCCAGCGCCTGAATACCATTGGTGCCCTCGTAAATAGGCGCGATCCGGCAATCGCGGACCAACTGCTCCATACCCCATTCACGAATGAAACCGTGCCCCCCGAATACCTGCATACCGTGGTTGGTCACTTCCAGCCCGGTATCGGTCATGAAGGCCTTGCAGATCGGTGTCAGGAACGCCAGCAAGTCTTCGGCCTCTTGCCGTGCGCCAGCGTCCGGGCTCAGATGCGCGGTGTCGAGCAACTGCGCGGTGAAGTAGGTCAGCGCCCGGTTGCCTTCGTTGAAGGCTTTCATGGTCAGCAGCATCCGGCGCACATCAGGATGGACGATGATCGGGTCGGCGACTTTTTCCGCTGCTTTCGGGCCCGTCAGCGAGCGCATCTGCAGACGGTCATTGGCGTATTTGATTGCCCCCTGGAAACTGGCCTCCCCCAGACACAGGCCCTGCATCCCGGTGCCAAGGCGCGCATGGTTCATCATGGTGAACATGCAGTTCAGGCCCTTGTTCGGCTCACCGATCAAAAAGCCCTTGGCCCCGTCGAAGTTCAGCACGCAGGTGGCCGAGGCCTTGATCCCCATTTTGTGTTCGATCGAACCGCAGGACACACCATTGCGCTCGCCCGCCTCGCCTTGTGCATCGGGCAGGAACTTGGGCACGATGAACAGCGAAATGCCCTTGGTTCCCGCTGGCGCATCCGGCAGCTTCGCCAGCACCAGGTGAACGATGTTATCGCTCAGGTCGTGTTCGCCGGCGGAGATGAAAATCTTGCTGCCGCAGATCGCGTAACTGCCGTCGGCCGCAGGCACGGCACGGGTCTTGATGATGCCCAGATCCGTGCCGCAATGGGCTTCGGTCAGGCACATGGTGCCGGTCCATTGGCCGGCGGTGAGTTTGCTCAGGTAGGTCTGCTTTTGCGCTTCGGTCCCATGCGCATGGATCGCCGACATCGCGCCGTGGGTCAGGCCGGGGTACATGCCCCAGGACGTGTTGCTGGAGCCGACCATTTCACTGATGACCAGGCCCAGGGAGCTGGGCAAACCCTGGCCGCCGTAGGTCGGATCCGCCGCCAGGCCATGCCAGCCGCCTTCAACGTATTGTGCGAACGCCTGCTTGAACCCTGCAGGCGTCGTCACCACGCCATTGTCGAAATGGCAGCCTTCTTCGTCACCGCTGCGGTTCAGCGGTGCGAGCACGTTCTCACAGAATTTTGCGCCCTCTTCGAGGATCGCATTGACCATGTCCGGGCTGGCATCGGTGGCGCCCAGCGCGGCGTAGTGGCTGTGAAAGTCGAAGACATGGTCGATCAGAAAGCGCATGTCGCGCAGGGGAGCTTTGTACTCAGGCATGGTTATTTCTCCGGCAGCAGATTGCGCAAACCTACTGCCGCCCGCCAGGCCCCACAATCACAGTCCAGACGCTGAATGCGCGATCATCACTCAACCGCAGCGGCGTCCTTCGCACTCTAGAGCGTCTCGTCAGCGGACTTGAGCATTTGCTCCCGATTGAGTGTTCCTGACTTTGCGGCGCAAGCGGCGTATCTGATCCACCGCGCCGCCTGGTTCGCCAGCAAGCCGGCTCCTACAGGGGGCACAAAAAAGGCCGCTGCTCCCGAAGAAGCAGCGGCCTTGTGAAGAACCGCGTGAGGCTTAGTAGCCCAGTGCGAAGTCTTCTTCTTTCATGTCCATCAGGTTGCCGGCGCCCGACAGCATGGTTGCCACGTGGGTGCGGGTACGCGGCAGGATGCGCTGGAAGTAGAAGCGTGCAGTCTGCAGCTTGGCGGTGTAGAACGCCTCTTCGGAAGTGCCGGCAGCCAGTTTTTCAGCTGCCAGGCGCGCCATGTCAGCCCAGAAGTACGCCAGGCAGGCGTAACCGGAATACATCAGGTAGTCCACCGACGCCGCGCCGACTTCTTCGCGATCTTTCATGGCCGCCATACCGACCTTCATGGTCAGCTCGCCCCATTCCTTATTCAGTGCAGCCAGCGGAGCGACGAACTCTTGAACCGCTTCGTTGCCTTCGTTGGTCTGGCAGAACTTGTGGACGATCTTGGTGAAGCCTTTCAGAGCCTCGCCTTGGGTCATCAGCACTTTACGACCCAGCAGGTCGAGTGCCTGGATACCGGTGGTGCCTTCGTACAGCATCGAAATGCGGCT
Source organism: Pseudomonas fluorescens (assembly GCF_902497995.1). GTDB lineage: Bacteria > Pseudomonadota > Gammaproteobacteria > Pseudomonadales > Pseudomonadaceae > Aquipseudomonas > Aquipseudomonas fluorescens_BK. The sequence continues at coordinate 83,367 of NZ_CABVII010000026.1, forward strand.
GTCGCGAACGTTCTGCTCCATACCCCACTCGGCGATGAAACCGTGACCGCCGTAGATTTGCACGCCGTGGTTGGCGGATTCGAAACCGACTTCAGTCATGAACGCTTTGGCGATCGGCGTCATGAAGGCCAGCAATGCGTCGGCTTTCTTTTTCTCTTCTTCGTCCACGCCGTATTTGACGATGTCGACTTGCTTGGCGGTGAAATAAACCATCGCACGGTTACCTTCGGCGAAGGCCTTCATGGTCAACAGCATGCGACGTACGTCAGGGTGCACGATGATCGGGTCAGCGGCTTTTTCCGGCGCTTTCGGGCCAGTCAGGGAGCGCATTTGCAGGCGATCGCGAGCGTATTTCAGGCCGCCCTGGAAGCCGATCTCGGCGTGAGCCAGGCCTTGCAGCGCAGTCCCCAGGCGTGCGGTGTTCATAAAGGTGAACATGCAGTTCAGGCCTTTGTTCGCCGGACCGATCAGGAAACCGGTGGCCGCGTCGAAGTTCATCACGCAGGTGGCATTACCGTGAATGCCCATCTTGTGTTCCAGGGAACCACAGGTCACGGCGTTGCGCGCGCCGATCGAGCCATCAGCGTTCGGCATGAACTTCGGCACGATGAACAGGGAGATGCCCTTGGTGCCGGCGGGTGCGTCCGGCAGGCGGGCCAGCACGATGTGGACGATGTTGTCGGCCATGTCGTGTTCGCCGGCCGAGATGAAAATCTTGGTGCCGGAGACCTTGTAGGAACCGTCGGCCTGAGGTTCGGCCTTGGTGCGCAGCATGCCCAGGTCGGTGCCGCAGTGCGGTTCGGTCAGGCACATGGTGCCGGTCCATTCGCCGGACACCAGTTTGGTCAGGTAAGCCTCTTGCTGCTCAGGCGTGCCGTGCTCGGAGATGGTGTTCATCGCGCCATGGGACAGGCCCGGGTACATGCCCCACGACCAGTTGGCTTCGCCAACCATTTCGCTGACCGCCAGCCCCAGCGACTCCGGCAGGCCCTGGCCGCCGTGCGCTACGTCGTGGGCCAGGCTTGGCCAGCCGCCTTCGACGAATTGTTTGTAGGCTTCCTTGAAGCCGGTCGGGGTTTTAACGCCGGACTCGCTCCAGGTGCAGCCTTCGGTGTCACCCACGCGGTTCAGCGGAGCCAGTACCTGCTCACAAAACTTGGCGCCTTCTTCGAGAATGGCGTCAACCATGTCTGGAGTTGCGTCTGCACAAGCCGGAAGGCTCTGATAGTGCGCTTCGTAGCCGAGCAGTTCGTCACGAACGAAGCGAATATCACGCAAGGGGGCCTTGTAGTCAGGCATAGCGATAAACCTCTGCTGATGTAACCGGGAATGAACGACCGCGTTGATTTGTTGTGACGGTCAAACAGTTGTTTGAAACATACGTTTACCACCAAATCTTGTCAAGCGCCGATCTTTTGCCGTTCGTCATCACACCACGGGAATGCGGGTGCGCAGCCACGCAACAGCGTCCAGGGGATCAATGGGCCCTGAAGAAAAGATTAGTTGAGGGAGAAGGACTTACGCAGAAAAACGCCGCGGATGATCGCGGCGTTGGCAGGTGGATTCAGCGAGGCGCAGCCTAGTCCAGCAGATCCAACTGAAGATGCTCGGCCACCGCTTCGGCCGTCACCAGTTTGAGTTTCGGCACGCGTCCAAGGCATGGCGCCGGGATCCGCTCGGCGAGTGTCGCCAGGTTCTCTTCCAGGCGCGCGGTTTTCGAATCGATGATATTGGCCACCCATCCCGCCAATTGCAGACCGTCCTGCGCAATCGCCTCGGCTGTCAGCAGCGCATGGTTGATGCAACCCAAGCGTACGCCAACCACCAGAATCACCGGCAGGTCCAGCGCCATCGCCAGGTCCGACAGGTTGTCCTGATCCGCCAGGGGTACGCGCCAGCCGCCAGCGCCTTCGATCAGGGTGAAGTCAGCCTGCAGGTCGAGGATCTGCCGCATCGGCTCCAACAGCGATGGCACTGTCAACGCCACGCCAGCTTCCCGCGCCGCCAGATGCGGAGCGATCGCCGGTTCGAATGCCATCGGATTGACCTGGGCATAGGTCAAAGGCACCGAGCATTGCGCCATCAACGCCAGTGCGTCGGCATTGCGCAAGCCCTTGGGAGTGACCTCGCAACCGGAGGCTACCGGCTTGCCCGCCGCCGTGCTCAAGCCGGCCAACCGTGCGGCGTGCAGCAGGCCTGCGGCAATGGTGGTCTTGCCGATATCGGTGTCGGTGCCGGTGATGAAATAGGCTGCACTCATAAGGGTTTCTCCAAAACGGCGTACACCACTTGATAAGTCGCCGGCAGGCCTCTGGCCTGGCGAAACTGCTCATAGGCCTCGATCAGGCCGAGGATCCGCGCTCTGCCAGTCAAACCGCCCGGCCGACCGGGGTTCAGGTTGTGCGCACCCAGCGCCTTGAGTTCATGGGTCAGGCTGCGCACGTCCGGGTAATGCACCACATGGGGACGGGTTTCGAGCTTCGCGACGGTCAATCCACTGCCCGCGCAAAGTTGTTGATAAACCCCGAACTCACGGAAGCGATTGACGTGCACCATGCCGTCCACCTGACGCCAACTGTCACGCAGTTCGTACAACGTACCCACGCACAGACTAGCAAATGCGAAAATTCCGCCAGGTTTCAGCACTCGATGCGCTTCACTGAGCACCGAGGCGAAGTCTGCGCACCACTGCACCGCCAGGCTGGAGAAGATCAAATCGCAGGTCGAAGCCTGCAATGGCAGACGCTCCGCATCCCCGGCGATGAAATGCGTGGCGCCCCCCAAAGGCCGTGCGTGATTGAGCATGCCTTCGGCGATGTCCAGCGCCACTCCGTGACCGGCAGGGAAACGCTCGTTCAACGCCCGACTGAAGTGTCCAGTGCCGCACCCCAGATCCAGCCAGCGACCCGGCACGAAGTCTTCCGGCAAGCGGTTCAACAACTGACTGCCGACATCGCGCTGCAATTGGGCAACGCTGTCATAACTCGCCGCTGCACGGGAAAAGGAGGCCGCCACCTGGCGCTTGTCAGGCAAGCCGCCGGGCAGGATGGGAAGGGCTAAATCAGTCATCACCGAACTCATGCAAAAAGGCCTGGATCGCCCCTGCCACACCGTGGGGGTCTTCCAGAAGAAACGCGTGGCTGGCCCGTTCAATCAGGCCAATCTCTACATCCGGCAGCAACTTCAGCAGGGCTTGCGCCGCTTCGGCCGGCACCAGCCCGTCGAGGCCGGCGAACAGATGCAATTGCGGACCGCGGAATGTTTGCAGCGCTTGACGGGTATCCAGTTGCGCGAGCACTTCCAGACCGCTGATCGACACCGATGCACTGGTATGCGGCGCACCACCGAGCAACAGTCTGGATAATCCGCGCGGGTCTGCAGAACCCTGGGCGCAGAGCAGCGAAAAGCGTTTCAAGGTCATGCGCGGATCAGCCTTGCAGCCGGCCAGAAAGGCGTCGAAGGTCTCGGCGGGCATCGCACTCGACCATTGCTCATGGGCAACAAAGGAAGGATTGCTCGCCAGGGTCAGCAAGCCGCAGCAACGATCGCCGCGTCGGGCCGCCAGCTCGCAGGCAAGCATACCGCCGAGGGACCAGCCACCCAGCCAGACATCCTGAGGCAAAGTCGAATCCAGCTCATCGAGCCATTCTTCAATATCGCTCGACTCCAGCTCCGGCAATGGCTCGATTTCGACCCGCAGCTGGTCATCCAATCCCTGCAACGCTGCAGCCAATGGTTCCAGCGGTGAAATCCCCAGGCCCCAGCCGGGCAGCAGAATCAGACGATCACGCATGGCTTGGCTCCGGTCCCAGTTGTTGAAAACAATCAGCCAGTGCGTTTAACAATAGCTGCACCTGTGCCTCGCTGTGGGCAGCACTCAGCGTCACGCGCAGACGGGCGCTGCCGGCGGGCACGGTCGGCGGACGAATCGCTGTCACCATCAAACCGCGTTCGCGCAGCATCTGCGACAGTTGAACCGCACGCCCGGCGTCGCCGATCATGATCGGCTGGATCGGCGTGAAGCTGTCCATCAATTCCAGGCCAATCTGCTCGGCACCCTGGCGGAACTGGCGGATCAGCGTGTTCAGATGCTCACGCCGCCAGTGTTCGCTGCGCAGCAGCTCCAGGCTTTTCAACGTCGCGCAGGCGAGGGCCGGTGGCTGGCTGGTGGTGTAAATGTACGGGCGGGCGAACTGGATCAGACACTCGATCAGCTCTTCACTGCCGGCAACAAAAGCACCGGCCGTACCAAACGCCTTGCCAAGGGTGCCGACCAGAACCGGCACGTCGTCCTGGCTCAGGCCGAAATGCTCGACGATCCCGCCACCATTGGCCCCCAGCGGACCAAAACCGTGGGCATCATCGACCATCAGCCACGCGCCTTTGGCCTTGGCCTCCCGGGCCAGCGCCGGCAGGTCGGCGATGTCGCCGTCCATGCTGAACACGCCGTCGGTGACTACCAGCGTGTTACCGGTGGCCTTCTCGAGACGCTTGGCCAGACTCGCCGCATCGTTATGCAGATAGCGATTGAAGCGCGCACCGGACAGCAGACCCGCGTCCAGCAACGATGCGTGATTGAGGCGGTCTTCGAGCACCGTATCGCCCTGCCCCACCAGTGCGGTGACCGCACCGAGGTTGGCCATGTAACCGGTGGTGAACAACAGCGCTCGCGGGCGACCGGTCAGGTCGGCCAGCGCTTCTTCCAGCGCATGATGCGGGCTGCTGTGGCCAATGACCAAGTGCGAAGCCCCGCCGCCGACGCCCCAACGGGTCGCACCGGCGCGCCAGGCTTCGATCACTTGCGGGTGATTGGCCAGGCCCAGGTAATCGTTGTTACAGAACGCCAGCAAGGGCTGGCCATCGACCACCACTTCCGGGCCTTGAGGGCTTTCGAGCAGAGGGCGCTGGCGATAAAGGTTTTCGGCACGACGGGCAGCAAGGCGTGCGGCGAGATCGAAAGACATGCAGGCCTCGCGAGTAGGGAAAACACACAACCCCTGTAGGAGCGAGGCTTGCCCGCGAAGAGAGCACCGCAGTCGGTCAGATAGACCGAGGTGCTTCATTCGCGGGCAAGCCTCGCTCCTACAGGGCGGGGATATGTTAAACAGCAGCGTTGTAGAACTGCTCGCTGCTCTTCTGCTCCACCAACGCCTGCTCGATGGCCGCCTGATGCACCTCGTCGGCGTGTTCTTCACGCGCTTCCGGCAGGATGCCCAGGCGCGAGAACAGTTGCATGTCCTTATCGGCCTGCGGGTTGGCGGTGGTCAGCAGTTTGTCACCGTAGAAAATCGAGTTGGCACCGGCGAAGAAGGCCAGGGCCTGCATCTGCTCGTTCATGGCTTCGCGGCCAGCGGACAGGCGCACGTGGGACTGCGGCATCAGGATGCGGGCGACGGCGAGCATGCGGATGAAATCGAACGGGTCGACGTCATCGGCATTTTCCAGCGGCGTGCCAGCGACTTTCACCAGCATGTTGATCGGCACCGACTCCGGATGCTCCGGCAGGTTGGCCAGCTGGATCAGCAGGTTGGCGCGGTCGTCGAGGGACTCGCCCATGCCGAGGATGCCGCCGGAGCAGATCTTCATCCCCGAATCACGCACGTAAGCCAGGGTTTGCAGGCGCTCGCCGTAGGTACGGGTGGTGATGATGCTGCCGTAGAATTCCGGCGAGGTATCGAGGTTGTGGTTGTAGTAGTCGAGGCCGGCCTGGGCCAGCGCTTCGGTCTGGTCCTGATCCAGGCGACCGAGGGTCATGCAGGTTTCCAGGCCCATGGCTTTCACGCCTTTGACCATTTCCAGCACGTAAGGCATGTCTTTGGCCGACGGATGTTTCCACGCCGCGCCCATGCAGAAACGGGTCGAACCGATGGCCTTGGCGCGAGCGGCCTCTTCGAGGACCTTCTGCACTTCCATCAGTTTTTCTTTTTCCAGGCCGGTGTTGTAGTGACCGGACTGCGGACAATATTTGCAATCTTCCGGGCAGGCGCCGGTTTTGATCGACAGCAGCGTCGAAACCTGGACCCGGTTGGCGTCGAAATGCGCGCGGTGCACCGTCTGCGCCTGGAACAACAGGTCGTTGAATGGCTGCACGAAGAGTGCTTTGACTTCAGCCAAAGACCAGTCATGACGCAGGGTTGCAGTGGTGCTGGCGCTCATGGGCGTTTCCTTTGTTTTATGCTTGGCAGGTGACTGGGGGATGGAATACCCACAGACGCGACACGGATGTTTGGCATATTTAAGGAAGACTCATGCGCTGTCAACCACGTTACGATGGACCGGTTTACATCTGGTTAAAAAACAAACAAGTCTGCTTGCTGTGCGGCGAAGCGTCCGATGATGCGACTCCCATTTGCACCGCCTGTGAAACCGACCTCCCCTGGCTTGGCGACCAATGCCAGACCTGTGCCCTGCCCTTGCCCGGCGCAGGAATGACGTGCGGCCAATGCCTGAAGCAACCGCCGGCCTTCGACCGGGTCGCTGTGCCTTGGACCTACGGCTTTCCGGTCGACAGCCTGGTCACCCGTTTCAAGCACAGCGCGAACTGGCCGTTCGGTCGCCTGCTCGCCGAACTTTTCGCCCGGTTTCTGCTCCATCGTTTCGATGAAGACCTGGATCGACCCGACGCTCTGGTCCCCGTACCACTCGCTGCCAAACGCCTGCGCCAACGGGGTTTCAACCAGGCCGCGATGCTTGCCCGCTGGCTCGGCCCCAGCCTCGACATTCCTTGCGATGAAAGGCTGTTGCTGAGGGTGCTGGACACCAGCGCGCAACAGGAGCTGAAGGCTGACGCCCGCAAAAAGAACCTGCGTAATGCCTTCGCACTGGTACCCGATGCCTCGGTCAAGGGTCGGCACCTGGCGCTGGTGGATGACGTGCTGACCACCGGCGCCACTGCACAGGCACTGGCTCGTCTATTGATGGACGCCGGCGCTGCGCGGGTCGACGTCTACTGCCTGGCCCGCACCCCCAAACCCGGCGACACGGTTTGACCCAAGGACACAAAACCTGTGGGAGCGGCGATGCGGCGATCCGACTTGCTCGCGAAAGCGGCCTGGCATTCGACAGAGTTATCGACTGAACTGACGCCTTCGTCGGAGCGCCGCCCGGAGCAAGCCCGCTTGTATGCTAGGACTTGAAGGGAGGAGAAGGGACAAAGCCCGATTCTGACTGTTGACGCAGTACAGATCCGTGGGAGATTTCGCCCCTCCTCCTTTCACCCAAGCGCCGATAAAG
>NZ_CABVII010000027.1 GCF_902497995.1 Pseudomonas fluorescens
TACCACGCAAGCACTGGTGATACTGGCTCGCAAACTCGCTCGAATCGTATTCGCCCTACTGAAAGGGCAGAGCGAATACCAACCGAAAGCAGGTTGAGGCTTCCCCTCAACCATAGAATCTCCCACAAGGAATGTGGCTTGGCTTGACTCCCGGCCTTCCAGCCGCCAACGTCCTCCCCATCGCCACAGCCCAAAGCATCCGCCATGTCCTTGCCTACGTTGTTGTCCCAGCACATCGTCCGCCGCCCGCAACGCATTGCCTTGCTGCAACACATCGCCGAGCAGGGCTCGATCACCCGTGCCGCAAAAAGCGCAGGCCTGAGTTACAAGGCGGCGTGGGACGCCATCGACGAACTGAACAACCTCGCGCAAAAGCCATTGGTGGAGCGCAGTGTCGGCGGCAAGGGCGGCGGCGGCGCCAGGCTGTCCGGCGAAGGCGAGCGGGTATTGCGGCTCTATCAAAAGCTGCAAGCGCTGCAGGCCCAGGTACTGGAAGCGGCCGAAGACGCCAGCGACCTCGACCTGCTCGGCCGATTGATGCTCAGAACCAGCGCGCGCAATCAATTGCATGGCAAGGTCGTGGCGATCGAAAGCCAGGGTCGCAACGACCTGATTCGCCTGGAACTGGCCGCAGGCTTGACCATCGATGCGCAGATCACCCACGACAGTACCCTGCGCCTGGAGCTGGAGAACGGCACCGAAGTGGTGGCGCTGATCAAGGCCGGCTGGCTCGATCTGCTCGACATCAAGGATGCAGTGACGCCAGGACACAATGGCCTGACAGGCATCATCGAAGAAATCCTCGACGCCGAAGACGGTCCCAGCGAAGTGCGCATCGGCCTGCCCAATGGCCAGACCCTGTGTGCGCTGGCCGAACCGCTGCACTTGCGGACCCTGGGCCTTGGCACGGATAAAGCGGTACGGGTGCAGTTCGCGCCGTCCAACGTGTTGCTCGGTACACCGCTCTGAAACATTAGCGTCACAATCGGTCTTTAAGGTGGCTGAAAAATCCGCAGGGAGCCTGATGTGAGCCTATTGGAAGAAAACCAGTCCACCGACCTCGAAAACATGGTCGGCCTCAGCCGTCGCGGCTTTATCAGCGCCGGCGCCTTGTGCGGTGCAGCGATGTTCCTCGGCGGTAATCTGCTGAGCCGTAGCGTGCTCGCTGCCAGCGTCAGTGCAGGCACCAGCAAACTGTTGGGTTTCGACAGCATCCCCGCCGCCACCCGCGACACCATCAGCTTGCCGCCGGGCTATAAATCCTCGGTATTGATCAGCTGGGGCCAGCCGTTGCAAAAGGACGGCCCGGCATTCGACCCGAGCGGCAACGGCACCGCCGAGCAACAAGAAGTCCAGTTCGGTGACAACAACGACGGCATGAGCCTGTTCGAGTTTCCCGCAGAGCAAGACCGGGCGTTGATGGCGATCAACAACGAGTACACCAACTATCGCTACCTCTACCCCCACGGCGGCATGCCGCAATCGGCCGACGAAGTGCGCAAGGCACTGGCCTGCGAAGGCGTGTCGGTGATCGAGGTCCGGCGCCAGAACGGCCAGTGGCACTTCGTCCAGGGTTCGCGCTACAACCGGCGCATTCACGGCAATGCCCCGATCGACCTGAGCGGTCCGGCTGCCGGCCACACGCTTGTGAAAACCAGCGCCGACCCGCAGGGCAAGCACGTCCTCGGCACTTTCCAGAACTGCGCCAATGGCAAGACGCCGTGGGGCACTTATCTGACCTGCGAAGAAAATTTCACTGATTGCTTCGGCAGCAGCAATGCCGAGCAAAAATTCGATGCCGCGCAGAAACGCTACGGTGCAGTGGCGGCCAGCAAAGAGATCAACTGGCATCAGCACGACGAGCGATTTGACCTGGCGAAGCATCCGAACGAACTCAACCGTCACGGCTGGGTGGTGGAAATCGACCCGTTCGACCCACAATCGACCCCGGTCAAACGAACTGCGCTGGGCCGTTTCAAGCATGAAAACGCCGCCCTGGCTGAAACCCATGACGGTCACGCCGTGGTGTACATGGGCGACGATGAACGCGGCGAATTCATCTACAAATTCGTCAGCCGCGACAAGATCAACCATAAAGATCCCAAGGCCAACCGCGACTTGCTGGACCATGGCACCCTGTATGTGGCGCGCTTCGACGCGGGCGACGGCAATGCCGATCACCCCAAGGGCCAGGGCGAATGGATCGAACTGACCCACGGTAAAAACGGCATCGATGCCAGCAGCGGTTTTGCCGATCAGGCGCAAGTGCTGATTCACGCGCGCCTTGCGGCCAGTGTGGTGAAAGCCACGCGCATGGACCGTCCGGAATGGATCGTCGTCAGCCCCAAGGATGGCCAGGTCTATTGCACCCTGACCAACAACGCCAAGCGCGGCGAAGACGGCCAACCGGTGGGCGGGCCGAACCCGCGTGAGAAGAACCTGTACGGACAGATCCTGCGCTGGCGCACCGAGCGTGACGATCACGGTGCCAAGACCTTTTCCTGGGACTTGTTCGTGGTAGCCGGCAACCCGGGCGTGCATGCCGGCACGCCGAAGGGCGGCTCCTCGAACATCACGCCACAGAACATGTTCAACAGCCCGGATGGCCTGGGCTTCGACAACGCCGGGCGGCTATGGATTCTGACAGACGGTGATTCGAGCAATGCGGGTGATTTTGCCGGTATGGGCAATAACCAGATGCTGTGTGCCGACCCGTTGACCGGGGAAATTCGTCGTTTCATGGTCGGACCGGTGGGCTGCGAGGTGACGGGGATCAGCTTCTCGCCGGATCAGAAGACGTTGTTTGTGGGGATTCAGCACCCGGGGGAGAACGGTGGGTCGACGTTTCCTGAGCATTTGCCGGACGGGAAGCCGCGGTCTTCGGTGATGGCGATTTCACGGGAAGATGGCGGGATCGTCGGCGCCTGATAGGGCCTCTTCGCGGGCAAGCCCGCTCCCACAAGGGATCTCCTGTGTGTCACAAATCCTGTGCACACCGCAGCCCCTCTGTGGGAGCGAGACCGGCTTGCCGGCGAAGTCGTCAGCCCAAACAAACAGGATCTCCTGTGTGTCACAAATCCTGTGTACACCACAGCCCCCTGTGGGAGCGGGCTTGCTCGCGAAGACGTCAGCCCGGACAACACTCATCTCAAGCCCACCCCCTAAAGAAGCCCCGTCTGCGCTACCATGCTTGGCCGGACGCGGCAGCCTGCTGCGCGCAGGAGTCAGCATGGCCCACCCGTTTGCAACCCTCACCCCAGACCTCGTGCTCGATGCCGTCGAAAGCATCGGCTTTCTCAGCGACGCGCGCATCCTGGCGCTCAACAGCTACGAAAACCGTGTCTATCAGGTCGGTATCGAAGACGGCGAGCCGCTGATCGCCAAGTTCTACCGTCCGCAACGCTGGACCAACGAGGCGATTCTCGAAGAGCACCAGTTCACCTTCGAACTCGCCGAGTGCGACGTGCCCGTGGTGGCGCCGATGATTCACAACGGTGCAAGCCTGCACGAACACAACGGCTTCCGATTCACCCTGTTCCCCCGCCGTGGCGGACGCGCGCCGGAGCCAGGCAATCTCGATCAGTTGTATCGCCTCGGCCAACTGCTCGGTCGTTTGCATGCCGTCGGCGCGACCAAGCCGTTCGAACACCGTGAAGCCCTGGGCGTGAAAAACTTCGGCCACGACTCGCTGACGACATTGCTCGAAGGCAATTTCGTCCCCAAAAGCCTGCTGCCGGCCTACGAGTCCGTGGCCCGCGACCTGCTCAAGCGGGTGGAAGAGGTCTACAAGGCGACGCCGCACCAGAACATCCGCATGCACGGCGATTGCCACCCCGGCAACATGATGTGTCGCGACGAGATGTTCCACATCGTCGACCTCGATGACTGTCGAATGGGCCCGGCGGTGCAGGACATCTGGATGATGCTCGCCGGCGACCGCCAGGAATGTCTCGGCCAGTTGTCGGAACTGATGGACGGCTACAACGAATTCCACGACTTCGACCCGCGGGAATTGGCGCTGATCGAACCGCTGCGCGCCCTGCGCCTGATGCACTACAGCGCCTGGCTCGCCCGCCGCTGGGACGACCCGGCATTCCCGCACAGCTTTCCGTGGTTCGGCAGCGAGCGGTATTGGGGCGATCAAGTACTGGCGTTGCGCGAACAACTGGCTGCGCTCAATGAAGAGCCACTAAAAATCTTCTGATCCACACGACCCTGTAGGAGCGAGGCTTGCCCGCGAAGAACGATAACGCGGTATATCAGGCAGACCGCGTTATCGTTCTTCGCGGGCAAGCCTCGCTCCTACAGGGATCAGCACATCGAGACAAATCTCCTTACAATCCCCTCTTTGTTAGCTGCCTAAGCAAGGATTCTGCATGCAAGCCGCCAACCCGCGTCGCGGGTACATTCTGGGCCTGAGTGCCTACATCATCTGGGGATTGTTCCCGCTCTATTTCAAAGCCATCGCCAACGTGCCCGCCGTGGAAATCATCGTCCACCGCGTGCTTTGGTCCGCCCTGTTCGGCGCCTTGCTGTTGATGGTCTGGAAACATCCGGGCTGGTGGCGCGAGTTGCGTGACAACCCGAAACGCCTGGCGATCCTGGCCCTGAGTGGCACGCTGATCGCGGCCAACTGGCTGACCTACGTCTGGTCGGTGAACAACGGGCGCATGCTCGAGGCCAGCCTCGGTTACTACATCAACCCATTGGTGAACGTGCTATTGGGCATGCTGATCCTCGGCGAACGGCTGCGGCGCATGCAGTGGCTGGCCGTTGGCCTGGCGGCAGTCGGCGTCGCACAACAGGTGTGGCAAGTCGGCAGCCTGCCGTGGGTGTCGCTGGTGCTGGCGCTGACCTTTGGCTTCTACGGATTGATTCGCAAGCAGGCCCCCGTCAAGGCACTGCCGGGCCTGGTGGTGGAAACATGGATGCTGGTGCCGATCGCCGTCGCCTGGTTGCTGTTCAATCCGACCGCGAGTAGCGCGCAAGCCGAATTCTGGACGACCTCCGAAGCCTGGTGGCTGGTGGCCGCGGGGCCGGTGACGTTGGTGCCGCTGGTATGTTTCAACGCCGCTGCACGGCATTTGCCCTACACGACGCTGGGATTTCTTCAGTACCTGGCGCCGACGCTGGTGCTGTTGCAGGCCGTCCTGCTGTTTGGTGAACAGCTGTCATCCAGCACACTGGTGGCGTTCATCTTTATCTGGGCCGGCCTGGCAGTGTACAGCGTCGATGCATGGGTAAGTCTGCGCCGCCGCAGCTGATCAAAAAACGCACAAACCTCCACAGGCCACGTACTTCGTGGCCTGCATCGATCCTTCCCACGGTTATCCACAGCGTGATCCCCGCCGTTTGTGCGCAACTTGTTAAAACTGCCGGTTTTTTGATCAGATCTTGACGAAGCCCGGCCAGCGGGGCCTGGCGGGCTGTTTCTACAGGTTATCCACAGGCAGGTGCACGTATAACTTGGATAACCCTGTCAGGGCTCGCTACGCAGTACCAATTCCACCATCAGATCATCCGCCAGGGTTTCCAGACGCGATTGCAGCACGTCCAGAGACAACGTCAGCGGCACCGCGAGAATCGCTTCGGCGTGGAACAACGGTTCGCTGCTCATTGGTGCCGGACGCACTTCAGTCACCAGACTCTCCAGATTGACCCCTTGCTCGCTCAGCAGGCGAGTAATGTCACGGACAATCCCCGGACGATCATTGCCCACCAGTTCCATCGCAATCGGTTTCCAGGTGCAGGATTGTTCGATACCACTTTCGGCGATCAGCACCCGAATGCCGTGGGCGGACAACGCCTGCAGGGAGTCCACCAGTTCGTCGTAGGCTTCGGCTGGCACGCCCACCCGAAGGATCCCGGCGAACTGCCCGGCCATGCGCGACATTCGGCTTTCCAGCCAATTGCCGCCGTGCTCGGCAATACACTGGGCGATGCGCTCGACCTGCCCAGGCTTGTCCGGAGCGATTACAGTGAGTACGAGGTGGTCCATGGCGCAGCCCTCTTTTTCATGATTTTTGTTATAGATAGGCAAGTATAGGCAAGGCGGGATTGTGTGTTGAATCGTCTGACGCCTTTGCGGGCAAGTCGGATCGCCGCACCGCTCGCTCCTACAGGGATTGCGCAAGACCTGTAGGAGCGAGGCTTGCCCGCGAATGAAGCACCGCCGATTCACCTGCCAACAACAAATCGTGTACAAGTTTTGATATTTAACTGGAACAATCCAATAGTTTTTTGAGAACATCCCGTTCCCCGACCTGACCGCAATGCGTCACAAGGTCGCAGAACGACGTAATTAGTCTGATTTTCACAAGCGCAATTCATCATGTAGTATGCCAAAGCGCGCACTACATAACATGGATCGATGTCTGCCACCGGCGCAGTCGCAACCCTGAAAGCCCCGTCAGCAAGGCCCCTAGCCGTTGATTGGACCAAACCCAGCCGCCCACATGGCATGTACTGGTAGACGGGTTTGTGGTTTAAATGGCCAGAGGCTTCATTGTCAAATTGAAGAGCTGAAAAGCGAAATAGCTGAGCAGAGTGAGGCAAGCAATGACTGAACACGTTCAAGTCGGTGGCCTGCAGGTCGCCAAAGTCCTGTTCGACTTCGTAAACAACGAAGCCATTCCCGGTACCGGCCTCACCGCCGATAAGTTCTGGGCCGGTGCCGACAAGGTCATTCATGACCTGGCACCGAAGAACAAAGCCCTACTCGCCAAACGCGATGATTTCCAGGCTCGTATCGATGGCTGGCACCAATCCCGTGCCGGTCAGCCACACGACGCCGTGGCCTACAAAGCCTTTCTGCAAGACATCGGTTATCTGCTGCCAGAAGCCGCCGATTTCCAGGCAACGACGCAAAACGTCGATGACGAAATCGCCCGCATGGCCGGCCCACAGCTGGTGGTGCCGGTGATGAATGCCCGTTTTGCACTCAATGCTTCGAACGCTCGCTGGGGTTCGCTGTACGACGCGCTCTACGGCACTGATGCCATCAGCGACGCTGACGGCGCGCAGAAAGGCAAAGGCTACAACAAGGTTCGCGGCGACAAGGTCATCGCCTTTGCTCGCGCCTTTCTGGACGAGGCCGCCCCCTTGGCCGCCGGCTCCCACGTCGACTCCGTCGGTTACAAGATCATTGACGGTAAACTGGTGGTCGCCCTTAAAGGCGGCAGCAATACCGGCCTGCGCAACGATGCGCAACTGATCGGTTTCCACGGCGATGTCAGCGCTCCGACCGCGATCCTGCTGAAGAACAACGGTCTGCACTTCGAAATCCAGGTCGACGCCAGCACCCCGGTCGGCCAGACCGACCCGGCCGGCATCAAAGACATCCTGATGGAAGCTGCTCTGACCACCATCATGGACTGCGAAGACTCCGTGGCTGCCGTCGATGCCGACGACAAAGTGGTGATCTACCGCAACTGGCTCGGCCTGATGAAGGGCGATCTGTCGGAAGAAGTCTCCAAGGGCGGTCAGACCTTTACCCGCACCATGAACGCCGATCGCCGCTACACCGGCGTCGACGGCAAGGAGCTGAGCCTGCACGGTCGTTCGCTGTTGTTCGTGCGTAACGTCGGTCACCTGATGACCATCGACGCGATCCTCGACAAAGACGGCAACGAAGTACCGGAAGGCATCCTCGACGGTCTGGTGACCAGCCTGGCAGCCATCCACAGCCTCAACGGCAACAACTCGCGCAAGAACAGCCGCACCGGCTCGGTCTACATCGTGAAGCCGAAGATGCATGGTCCGGAAGAAGCCGCGTTTACCAACGAGTTGTTTGCTCGCATCGAAGACGTGCTCGACCTGCCGCGCAACACCCTGAAAGTCGGGATCATGGACGAGGAGCGCCGTACCACGGTCAACCTCAAGGCCTGCATCAAGGCCGCCAGCGAGCGCGTGGTGTTCATCAACACCGGGTTCCTCGACCGCACCGGCGATGAGATCCACACCTCCATGGAAGCCGGCCCGATGGTGCGCAAGGCGGACATGAAGGCTGAGAAGTGGATTGGCGCCTACGAAAACTGGAACGTCGATATCGGCCTGAGCACCGGCCTGCAAGGCCGCGCGCAGATCGGTAAAGGCATGTGGGCCATGCCCGACCTGATGGCGGCGATGCTCGAACAGAAAGTCGCCCACCCGCTGGCCGGCGCCAACACCGCCTGGGTGCCATCGCCTACCGCCGCGGCATTGCACGCACTGCATTACCACAAGGTCGATGTGTTCGCCCGTCAGGCCGAACTGGCCAAACGTGCCCGCGCGTCGGTGGACGACATCCTGACCATCCCGCTGGCCGTGAACCCGAGCTGGACCACGGAACAGATCAAGAACGAACTGGACAACAACGCCCAGGGCATTCTCGGTTACGTGGTGCGCTGGATCGACCAGGGCGTGGGCTGCTCAAAGGTGCCGGACATCAACGACATCGGCCTGATGGAAGACCGTGCGACGCTGCGTATTTCCAGCCAGCACATCGCCAACTGGCTGCGCCATGGCATCGTCACTGAAGAGCAAGTGCTGGAAAGCCTCAAGCGCATGGCGCCGGTGGTTGACCGCCAGAACGCCAATGACCCGCTGTACCGCCCGCTGGCACCGAGCTTCGACAGCAACATCGCCTTCCAGGCGGCGGTCGAACTGGTGGTCGAGGGCAGCAAACAACCCAACGGCTATACCGAGCCGGTTCTGCACCGTCGTCGTCGCGAGTTCAAGGCTGCCAATGGCCTGTAACTGAGCGCTGATGCGTTAAATGAAAAAAGCCCTGATTTTTTCGATCAGGGCTTTTTTTGTTCACTTGAAACCGGCGGCGCTCCCTTCGCGGGCAAGCCTCGCTCCTGCAGGATTTGCGTCGTTCGTGAAAATAACACAGTCCTGTAGGAGCGAGGCTTGCCCGCGAAGACGATCGAATAGGCAACACAAATCTTGAATCAGGGCTCCATCCCCAATTCATGCTTGACCAACTGCAACAGCTTGCGGGTATCGACAGGCTTGAGCAAAAAGTCCACCACACTCAGATGCATGGCGGCAATCGCGTCTTTCAGGTCCGCATCGCCGGATACGATAATGAACGGCATCGCCGCCCTTACCGACGCACGCACCTGGCGAATCAAGTCCAGGCCATCGACATGCCCCATTCGCAGATCGGTGATCACCAGGCCAATCGAAGGCTTTTCGCTCAACATCTCGAGTGCGGTTTCGCCACTGGCGGCGGTCATGCACCGAATGCCATCCAGAGCGAGAATCTCTGCCAGCAGCTCACGTGCGTCTTTATCGTCGTCGACGATCAGCACCCGCAGCGGTGGCAAGTCAGGTTCGAGCATGACCGCACTCAGCGCCTGGCGCTCGGCGTCACTCAAAATATCGTGGTCGGACATGGCTTACTCTACATTTCAAATTCAATCGCCTGACTCATTCGTCAGACATCGCCAGCAAGCCCTTCAATGTGCACTTCGTCGGAAAGGTTTCCTATAGCCAATGTAGGAGGTTTTTCTGATAGTTGCGTCAGACATTTCCTAATTTCCTCTAAATGCAGTGCCTACCTAGACTTACGTCCAATGGGCACCCTGCGCGCAGGGGCCGACCATGGGTGAGTCATCCGACAACAACAATCGACAAGACTGCGGTAATGGTTATGAGTAAAGCGGACGCCTTCACACAGGCAGGGAAAACCGCGGTGTTGCAGAACATCCAGGGCACTTTGCAATTTCTTCAGCGCTTCCCGCCCTTCAATCAAATGGAACACGCCCACCTGGCGTACCTGGTCGAGCAATGTCAGCTGCGTTTTTATGCGCCGGGCGAGAGCATCATCAAACCCGCCGATGGCCCGGTCGAGCATTTCTACATCGTCAAACAAGGCCAGGTGGTGGGTGAACGTCCCCACACGGCCAAGGGCGGGACTGAAACCACCTTCGAAATCACCACCGGCGAGTGTTTCCCCCTCGCCGCGCTGTTGGGCGAGCGTGCGACCCGCACCGAACACCTGGCCGCCGAAGACACCTTTTGCCTACAGTTGAACAAGCTGGCGTTCATCAAACTGTTCGCGCTTTCCAACGCGTTTCGCGACTTTGCCCTGCGCGGCGTCAGCAGCCTGCTGGATCAGGTCAACCAGCAAGTCCAGCAAAAAGCCGTGGAAACCCTGGGCACCCAGTACTCGCTGAACACCCGGCTGGGTGAGCTGGCGATGCGCCACCCAGTGACCTGCAGCCCCGCCACGGCATTGCGGGTCGCCGTCACCCTGATGCACGACCAGCAAGTCGGCAGCATCGTCATCGTCGACGAGCACAAAGCCCCACTGGGTATTTTCACCCTGCGCGACCTGCGCCATGTCGTGGCCGACGGCACGGACGACTTCAACGAAGCCATCGAACGCCACATGACCCAGGCGCCGTTTTACCTGTCGCCGGACCACAGTGCCTTCGATGCGGCGATCGCCATGACCGAACGGCACATCGCCCATGTCTGCCTGGTCAAGGACCATCGCCTGTGCGGCGTAGTGTCCGAGCGGGATCTGTTTTCCCTGCAGCGGGTCGACCTGGTTCATCTGGCGCGGACCATTCGCAGCGCCCAACGCGTGGATAGCCTGGTGGCGATCCGCGGCGAGATTGGCCAATTGGTGGAGCGCATGCTGGCCCACGGCGCGTCGTCGACCCAGATCACCCACATCATCACCCTGCTCAACGACCATACCGTGTGCCGGGTCATCGAACTGACCCTCGCCGAGAAAGGCGACCCCGGCATCCCATTCAGCTGGCTGTGCTTCGGCAGCGAAGGCCGCCGCGAGCAGACGCTGCACACCGATCAGGACAACGGTATTCTGTTCGAAGCCCGGGACGCGGCCCATGCCGCCGAGATCCGCGGCAAACTATTGCCGATCGCCCAGCAGATCAACCAGAGCCTGGCGCTCTGCGGCTTTACCCTGTGCAAGGGCAATATCATGGCCGGTAATCCCGAGCTGTGTCTGTCCCGGGTCGAGTGGGCGCGGCGTTTCGCGGCGTTTATCCGCGAAGCAACGCCGGAGAACCTGCTGGGTTCGAGCATCTACTTCGACTTGCGCGTGGTCTGGGGTGACGAGCAGGGCTGTGAGCAGCTGCGCCGGGGGATTCTCGACCAGGTCGATGACAACCGGTTGTTCCAGCGCATGCTGGCCGAGAATGCCCTGCGCAATCGTCCGCCCGTAGGACGCTTCCGGGAGTTCGTGCTGGCTCGCAAGCATGGCGAGAAAGCCACCCTGGACCTGAAAATCCAGGGCCTGAGCCCCTTTGTCGATGGTGCCCGCTTGCTGGCACTGGCCCACGGGATCGAAGCGAACAATACCCTGGAGCGCTTTCGTCAGCTGGTGGACAAGGAGGTCATCGATCGGCTGGACGGGGCGGCGTACGAAGAGGCTTATCACTTCATTCAGCAGACCCGCATGCAGCAACATCAGCGTCAGACCCGGGAGAATTTGCCCCACTCCAACCGGGTCGACCCGGACAGCCTCAATCATCTGGATCGACGGATCCTGCGTGAATCCCTGCGCCAGGCCCAACGCCTGCAAAGCAGCCTGGCCCTGCGGTATCAGTTATGAGCCTGTTTTCATGGCTGCGCCCGGCAGGCCCGATGCTGTCCGGCGAACTTCAACTGCGCCTGCAACGCTTGCCGGCGGCCGCCGAGCTGGGTGAATGCAGCCTGCGCGAACAGCGATGGGTGGTGCTCGACCTGGAAACCACCGGGCTGAACCTCAACAAGGATCGAGTACTGTCCATCGGCGCGGTGGTGATCGAGGACGGGGCGATCGACTTCAGCCAGCAATTCGAACGCACCTTGCAATGCAGCGAGCTCAAACTCGGTCCCAGTGTACTGATTCATGGTCTGGGCCCGAGCGCGATTGCCGCGGGCAGCGACCCGGCCCAGGCCCTGCTCGACTTCATGGAGTTTGTCGGTGACAGTCCTGTGCTGGCCTTTCATGCGCCGTTCGATCAACACATGCTCGGGCGCGCATTGAAAGATCATCTGGGCTACAAGTTGCAGCATCTGTTTCTGGATGTCGCGGATATCGCGCCGCTGCTGTGTCCGCAGGCGCCTATGCGCGAGGCCGGGCTGGATGAGTGGATCGACTGGTTCAAGCTGGAGGTGTTCGAGCGGCACAACGCCAGTGCCGACGCGCTGGCCACGGCAGAACTGGCGCTGATCCTGTTCAGCCGGGCGCGGCAGCAGCAGATTCACAGTCCGTTGAATCTGCAACAGCGGGTGAGCCAGTGGAAACGCAGACAGCGCGCGCCGTCCTTCTAGATACGCGGTGTCTGTTCCGGCCTCTTCGCCGGCAAGCCTGGCTCCTACAGGGTTTGGGGTCGTCCACGAAATCGGCGAACGACACAAAACCCTGTAGGAGCCAGGCTTGCCGGCGAAGAACGATAACGCGGTCCATCTGAACACAACCAGTCAAAACCACCCGACCAGTGGCCAATTGCTTACCTCCCCCGCCTCTGCCACAATCGCGAACAATTCTCGTTAGTTAACACTTCCCAATCGGTGATACGGCGTGCCGTCAGTCCAAAGCCCCCAGAGTGAGCTCGTTGGTGCGTTGTATCGCGACCATCGCAGCTGGCTATTGGCCTGGCTGCGGCGCAACGTGGCCTGTCCACAACGGGCCGAAGACCTGAGCCAGGACACCTTCGTCCGCCTGTTGGGCCGTGATGAACTCAAGGAGCCTCGCGAGCCGCGGGCGTTTCTGGTGGCGATCGCCAAGGGCCTGCTGTTCGACTATTTCCGCCGCGCCGCGCTGGAACAGGCCTACCTGACTGAATTGATGCTGATCCCCGAGGCCGAACAACCTTCGGTGGAAGAGCAGCAACTGATTCTCGAAGACCTGAAAAACATCGACCGCCTGCTCGGCCAACTCTCGAGCAAGGCCCGGGCGGCGTTTCTCTATAACCGACTCGACGGCCTCGGCCACGCGCAAATCGCCGAGCGTCTGGGCGTGTCGGTGTCGCGGGTACGTCAGTACCTGGCCCAGGGCATTCGTCAGTGCTACATCGCGCTGTACGGTGAGCCGGTATGAACCCCGCCAGCTCCAAACCGGTGTCGGCGCAGGTGCTGGATGCCGCCATTGCCTGGCAACTGACCCTGGATTGCGGCAACCCGGTCGATCGCGAAGAATTCGCCAAGTGGCACGCCGCCCACGAAGAACATGCCCGGGCCTGGCGCCAACTGGGCATGCTCGATGCGCGTTTCAGCGCCGCCAGCGGTCCGGCCCGCAGCGCATTGCTGCAATCGCGCGAAAGCATTCGCCGGCGATTACGCAAACTGGGCAGCGGCGTGGCGAGTGTCATTGCAGTGATCGGCCTGGCGCTGTTCGCCGGCGATCGTTATCTGCCGCTCGACTATTGGCTGGCCGACCAGCGTACCGCCACCGGCGAACAACGCACCCTGCGCTTGAGCGACGGTACGCTGGTCAACCTCAATACCCACAGTGCCATGGACGTTCGCTTCGATGACAAGCAGCGGCTGATCATTCTGCAGGAAGGGGAAATCCTCGTCGAAACCGGGCATGGCGATGCCCGGCCGTTCATCGTCGAAACCCGCGAAGGCAGCCTGCGCGCGCTGGGCACCCGATTCCTGGTCAAGCGCGAGGAACAAGGCACGCGCCTGAGTGTGCTGCAATCGGCGGTGGCCGCCCGTGCGCAATCGAGTCCTGAAGAACAGATATTGCGCGAAGGCCAGCAAGTGCTGATGCGCAACAACGGCCTCGGCCCGATCATCGCCCTCAACCTCGGCGCCGATGCCTGGACCCGCGGCATGCTGGTGGTGGATAACGCGCGACTGGAGGACCTGATCAACGAACTTGGCCGTTATCGCCCCGGGCATTTGGGCGTCGCACCGGAAGTTGCCGACTTGCGAATCACTGGCAGTTTCCCGCTGAACGACACCGACCTGGCGTTGAGTGCCCTGCTGCCGACCCTGCCGGTGCAGATCGAACAGCACACGCCGTGGTGGGTGACGGTGGTGAAGGATGAAGCCAAACCCTGAGATTTTCTGTGTTTGACCCGACGCCATCGCGGGCAAGCCACGCTCCCACAGGTTTTGTGTCGTTCACGAAATCGGTGAACGACACGACCCCTGTAGGAGCGAGGCTTGCCCGCGAAGAGGCCCGTGAAAACAACACAACTACCAATCCAGACTCAGCTCCCGCAGTTGAATCAAAATTATTTTCATCCACCCCTATCACTTTTGCATTCTCGTTCGGCACCTAGGCAATTGAGAAATATTTCCATTCAGGAGCCGCCGTATGTCCCGTTCGCTAGACACCTTGTTACGCCCCGGTTTGCTGGCAGTCGCCATTGCCCTCTGTGCCCCTCTGGCCAGTGGTCAACTGATCGCCGCCGAACAGGCGTCCAGCGTTCGCGCCTACAACCTGCCGGCCGCGCCACTGGCCAGTACGCTGAACCAGATCGCCAGCCAGGCTGGCCTGGCGCTGTCGCTGAATCCTTCCCTGGTGGCAGGCAAAACCTCGGCCCCGGTCCAAGGCCAGTTCGACGCTGCCGGCGCCCTGCGTGAAGCCCTGCGCGGCACCGGTCTGCAACTGGAACGGAGCAGCGCTGGCACCTACACCCTGGTGGCCGTGCCCGAGGGTGCGATGGCGCTGCCGGAAACCGCCGTCATCGGCGTGGAAAACACCGAAAGCGCCTGGGGCCCGGTGCAGGGTTATCTGGCCACCCGCACCGCCGCCGGCACCAAGACCGACACCGCGCTGGTCGAAGCACCACGTTCGATTTCGGTCGCTACTCGCCAGCAGATGGACGACCGCAAAGTACAAAACATCGATGACGCCGTGCGCTACATGCCCGGTATTACCGCCAGCAGCTACGGCAGCGACACCCGCGCCGACTGGCTGCGGGTGCGCGGTTTCGAACCGACGCAATTCCTTGACGGCCTGCCGCTGCCCAAAGGCGTATACGCCAACCCGAAACAGGAAACCTGGAACCTGGATCGCCTCGCCCTGCTGCGCGGCCCGGCTTCGTCGGTGTACGGCCAGACCCCGCCGGGCGGCTTGCTGGACATGGTCAGCCGCCGCCCCAGCGCCGAGTCGAGCAATGAAATCCAGGTGCAATACGGCAGTGACAACCATCGCCAGATCAACTTCGCCAGCACCGGCAAGATCGACGAGGAAGGTCGGTTCCTCTACGGCCTGAGCGGTGTGATACGCGACAGCGGCACGCAAATCGACCACGTCGACAACAAGCGCTACAACATTGCGCCTAGCCTGACCTGGAACATTGACGACGACACCCGATTGACCCTGCTCACGCAGTTCACCCGGGACGATACCGGGACAACCAGTCAGTTCTACCCCATTCAGGGCACCAAGATCGACATGCCGTTCGGCAAGATCTCCCACCACAAGAATCTGGGTGATCCGAATTACGAATACTACGACCGCACCTACTACGCACTGGGCTACGCCTTCGAACATCGGCTGAACGATGTATGGCAGTTCCGGCAAAACCTGCGCTACACCAAGTCTGACCTGTCGTTCCAGGCAATCACCGTCAACAGCTACTTCCCGGAGTTCGGAATGGTCGTCGACGATGAAGGCAATACCGGGCGGGGCACTACCAATGTGGACGAAGATATTAGCCAGTTCGCGGTGGATAACAATTTCCAGGGCGACTTCGCCACTGGCGATATCCAACATACCCTGCTGATTGGGCTCGACCACCAGCGTAACAACACCAATTACACCTCGATCTTTGGTTCCGCCCCGAGCATCAACGTCAATCACCCGGAATATGGCTTGCCGATCACGCGCCCACCACGCTCCGCCGCATTCTATGACTACGACCAAAAAACTCGTCAGACCGGTCTGTACATCCAGGACCAGATGGCCCTCGACCAATGGCGTCTGACGCTCGGTGGTCGTGAGGACTGGGTGCACACCGGCACCAAGTTCTTCAATAAAGGCGACGCCACGAATACCGAGCGCGACAAGAAATTCAGCGCCAACGCAGCCATCAGCTACGTGTTCGACAACGGTTTCGTGCCCTACCTGTCCTACGCCGAATCATTCCAGCCGACCAGCAACGCCACGGCCTCGCCGACCGACTCGTTCAAGCCGACCGAAGGCCAGCAATGGGAACTGGGCATCAAGTACCAACCGCCTGGCAGCAACACCCTGCTGACCGCCGCGGTGTACAACCTGACCCAGAAAAACGTCTCCGTCACCACCACCAACTCGGACAACGTTGCGATCACCAGCCAGACCGGTGAAGTCAAAGTCAAAGGCCTGGAACTGGAAGCCGTTTCCGACGTGACCGACAACCTCAAGGTCATCGCCGCCTACACCCTGGCCAAGTCCGAAGTGCAAAAAGGCGACTTCAAAGGCAACCGCCTGCAACTGATGCCCAACCAACAGGCTTCGCTGTGGGCCGATTACACCTGGCACAACGGCGTGCTGGACGGCTTCGGCATCGGCGCCGGCGCGCGTTACACCGGCAATACCTACGGCGATCAGGGCAACACCTGGCTGGGCAAGGCCGACGCCTACACCCTGTTCGATGCAGCGGTTCATTACGACCTGGGGCGTCTGGACAATAGTCTCAAAGGCGCCTCCCTGGCACTCAACGCGACCAACCTGTTCGACAAGGATTACATCTCCACCTGCGACAGTTTTTATTGCTACTACGGCGACCAACGCAGTGTCGTCGCCAGTGCCACCTACAAGTGGTAATCGCTTGATCTGACACGCTCGATACCCAGGCCGTCCTATGAGGACGGCTTTGGTATTTCTGAAGGCCATGAAATGAAAAGTAAAACAATTCGCCGCTGGTCCTTCGTCCATACCTGGACCAGCCTGATCTGCACCCTGTTCCTGCTGATGCTGGCATTGACCGGCCTGCCGCTGATCTTCCATCACGAGATCGACCACCTGCTGGGCGATGCCGCCGAGTTGAAGCAGATGCCGGCGGACACCCCGCAGCTGAATCTGCAGCAGCTGGTACAGGCGGCAGAAAAACATCGTCCCGGCGACGTCATGCAGTACTTCGGCTTCGAGGAAGACGAACCCAACGCCGCGATCACAATCATGGCGGCCACTGCCGGTACCGAGCCGAATTCGTCGCACACCTTCATGCTCGACGCCCGCACCGGCGAAGCGCTGGAAATGCCGTCCGCCAACGGCGGTTTCATGATGGTCATGCTGCGCCTGCATGTGGACATGTTCGCCGGCCTGCCGGGCAAGCTGCTGCTGGCGTTCATGGGGCTTTTGTTCGTGGTCGCGATCGTCTCCGGGACCGTGCTTTATCTGCCGTTCATGCGTCGCTTGAGATTCGCCACCGTGCGCCAGGACAAATCCACCCGCCTGCGCTGGCTCGACTTGCACAACCTGATCGGCGTGGTCACCCTGACCTGGGCGCTGGTGGTCGGCGTGACCGGCGTCATCAGCGCCTGCGCCGACCTGCTGATCGCCGCCTGGCGCAACGACAGCCTCAACGCAATGATCGCGCCGTACCGCGACGCGCCAGCGCTGACGCAACTGGCGCCTGCCACCCGCCTGCTCGACATCGCCAAAGACGCTGCACCCGGCATGCAACCGGACTTCATCGCCTTCCCCGGCACCCGGTTTTCCAGCGAACATCATTACGCCGTGTTCATGAAAGGCAGCACACACCTGACCTCGCATTTGCTGACGCCGGTGCTGATCGACGCCAGCACCCTGCAAGTCACCGCCGTGGCCGAACGGCCGTGGTACATGGACGCCATGGGCATGTCGCAGCCGCTGCACTTCGGTGATTACGGCGGCATGCCGATGAAAATCCTCTGGGCGACCCTGGATGTGCTGACCATCATCGTGCTCGGCAGCGGCGTTTACCTGTGGGTCGTGCGGCGCAAGACTGCAAAACCCGTCCTTGAAAACGCGCAGGCTCAAGCATGAAGCCGCGACAGTCGAACTTCTGGAAGGTCTTCGCCACCCCGACCGTCATCGCCCTGCTCAGCGGCGCGGGCTTGTTCGCCGCGTTGCTGGGTGATGGCCTGTGGGATGCATTGAGCTGGCTGGGCCTGGGCGTTCCCGCCGTTCTAGCCTTGCGCGGATTGTTGCAACGCCCCTGACCCTTGTGGGAGCGGGCTTGCTCGCGAATGCGGTATATCAGTCAATAGAGATGTTGAATGTGACGCCCTCTTCGCCGGCAAGCCGGTCTCGCTCCCACATTGGATCTGTGCAGCGCTCAACTCGCGCTTGAGCTGGCGGATCAACGCGCTATGCTGCCGACACCGCCATCGACCGAGACGCCGCCATGTCCGCCCCCAGCATGACCCTCTACCACAACCCTTTATCCCCCTTCGTTCGCAAAGTCATGGTGTTGCTCCACGAAACCGGTCAACAAAACCGCGTGGCGCTGCAAAACTGCGTGCTGACGCCCGTCGACCCGGACCTTGCACTTATCGAGGACAACCCCCTGGGCAAAATCCCGGCCCTGCGCCTGGCCGACGGCAACATCATCCATGACAGCCGGGTCATCCTCGATTACCTCGATCACCAGCACGTCGGCAACCCGCTGATCCCCCGCGACGGCTCGGCCCGCTGGCGCCGCATGACCCTGGCCTCCATCGCCGACGGAATCATGGACGCCGCGGTGCTGACCCGCTACGAAGTGGCCCTGCGCGCGCCGGAAAAACACTGGGCCGAATGGCTGGACGGCCAACGCGACAAAATCCGCCGTGCGCTGGCATTGCTGGAGAAAGACGCGATTGCCGAGCTGACCAGTCATTTCGATGTAGCGGCAATCAGCGTGGCCTGTGCATTGGGTTATCTGGATTTACGTCACCCGGATCTGGACTGGCGTGAGGCGAATCCACAGCTGGCGGGCTGGTATTTCGAGGTGAGCCAGCGGGCTTCGATGCTGGCGACGATGCCGAAGGTTTGACGCCAGAAAGGGCAAAACCCTAGCAGTTCTGATAGTAGGCAACGACTGAAAAAGGATTGATGCTGAAGGCTCGGCTTTTTCGACCTTGCACGGAGCTCAGTCAATGCCTACCTCTACTCGCGAAATACTCTTGGGTCGCTACCATTACGACCCGCTCGATCGGCTTGTCGATTGCACGCCA
Source organism: Pseudomonas fluorescens (assembly GCF_902497995.1). GTDB lineage: Bacteria > Pseudomonadota > Gammaproteobacteria > Pseudomonadales > Pseudomonadaceae > Aquipseudomonas > Aquipseudomonas fluorescens_BK. The sequence goes on from NZ_CABVII010000027.1 coordinate 19,087, forward strand.
TTCGAACGGCCTGCCATTCAGCGCTATTACTGCAAGACGCGCCTGTCCACCGAATTGCAAGGCGCGGTGCAACGCACAATCGTGCAGCATGACGAGCAACTGTTGGCGCAGCAGCAGAGCGAGGGCGACAAGGCAACCGCCACATTGCTGGCGACTGATCAGCAGCGTTCGGTCTTGAATGCACTCGACGCGAACCAGCCTCATCCCCTTGCTTATACCCCCTATGGTCATCGTCCGATGGAGAATGGGTTACTCAGTTTGCTCGGGTTTAACGGTGAGCGACCTGACCCGGTGACCGGGCATTATCATTTGGGGAATGGATATCGGCAGTTCAATCCGGTGTTGATGCGGTTTAACAGTCCGGACAGTTGGAGTCCGTTTGGGGAGGGTGGGATTAATGCGTATGCGTATTGTGAAGGTGAACCCATTTTAAGGATTGATTCTGATGGACATGCCTGGGGTTCGGGTTTACTGAAGGCAATAGGAAGAAAGTTAAAAATCAGGCCATCAGGAAAGGCTAAACTTGCAGAAACGTTTAAAGCAAAACCAAAAGCAACTGCTCCATCGGATTTTTTTCCGGAAACCTTATGGTCAATGCAAGAGGCTAAAACTGGTAAGTCCGACACAACCGCAAAATTAATATATCAGGAACATTCCAATACTTTGATCTTGAAAAGAACAACGACAAACGAAAAATTCTCGTACGTCACAAATTCCAGAATCAACTCCAAAGGCCAGCGATTACCGAATCGCCCAGAGACAATGACCTCAATCACCCCTAATAAAGACCTAAAGGCAATAGATCCCGACACTTACGAATACGTCAAAGAAATCCAAAACAATATGGGATACCCGTATTTGACTGCGCAGAGAGCTAATGACATCGAGCATCCAAAAGTAGCCAGACGCATAAAAGAAATTCGTAACAGGCCTAAGGACACATCCACTTCCGACCCCCGTCGGTTTGAATATAGATCAGGGGGGTACTGATAGATAAATTAAAGGGTCAATCAAAAAAGGAGCGGATTTATTTGAGGTAGGGGGGCTAGGGGCCGGGCTAGGGGTCTACGGGCTAGGGGTCAGATTTATTTAAATAGGAGCATAAAACAGCGGGACAGATTTAAACCAAATCAATCTGTCCTGCTTTGTACCTTTCGTAATGTCCTTCGCTGTAATTATTTTTTGTGTCCGTCTCAACTCCCCCTGTGGGAGCGAGCCTGCTCGCGAAAGCAATATCAACGACAACCCACTTCTTGAATCAGTCCCGGGTGTGCTTCATCCCCAGACAATCAATCGACCGATCAACCATGGCCTTGGCGATCTCCAGCAAATGCCAGACTGAAAACACCATAGCCCTGTCCGCACCCTTGAGGTGGTCGCCGCATTGATAGGCGGTGACCGAGGCACAGCGCAACAGGTCGGCGATATAGAGTTGGGTGTCTTCGAAACTCACGTCATCACTGACGTTGTAGAACCGAAATTCATCCGGTGCCGACGGTTGTTCGCCGGTCAGGTAGAAATCGATCGCCCGGTAGAGCGCGGAGCGGTCTCTGAGGGGATCGTCGTTTCTGGTTGAGTTGGAGGGTGGATCGGGTACTGGTTTTTTCATTGGTAAAACTCCCGGTGTTAGTAGGAGCCAACCGATATCGCGACTAAACGAATAAGGGTGGCGGCTGCACGCAGGTTAGTCGACCGGTCACCAGGTACCCGGCGCACCCGAAGGTGCCCTACGCACAGCCACCATAGATTACAGGCAATAAAAAACCTGAACAGAGGTAGCGCTGTACGCCTGGTGAGATCCGGGCGACTAAACCCGATCACTGATGAGCAGTGACGGACCGAGAGTAGCCATGGGATTTCACGGGCGCAAGCGTGCGGAATAATCTAGGAAACGTCCTGCAAATGGAAGGGATTGGCGCTGTAGGAAGCCCGTTTTTCCTGTAGGAAAACTTACTTTTTGACGAGAGAGGTTTCCTGTGGCGAGGGAGCAGAAACGGCGAAACCCTAACAGTTCTGATAGTAGGCACCCACTGAAAAAGTAACCATGCTAAAGGCTCGGCTTTTTCGACCTTGCACGGAGCTCAGTCAATGCCTGCCTCTACTCGCGAAACCCTCTTAGGCCGCTACCACTACGACCCACTTGATCGCTTGGTCGATTGCGCGCCATTCGATCAGAAGCCTACTCAGCGCTATTACTGCAAAACACGCTTGGCCACCGAAATACAAGGCAGTGTGCAACGCAGCATCGTGCGGCACGACGATCAACTGTTGGCGCAGCAACAGCGCGAGAGCGGCAAGGTCGCTGCCACGTTGCTGGCCACCGACCAACAACATTCGGTATTGAATGCGCCGGACGCGACTCAACCCAATGCTCTCGCCTACTCACCCTACGGCCATCGTCCACGAGAAAACGGCTTGCTCAGCCTGCTCGGCTTCAATGGCGAACGGCCGGACCCGGTGACCGGGCATTATCATTTGGGCAATGGCTACCGGCAATTCAACCCGGTGCTGATGCGATTCAACAGCCCGGACAGTTGGAGTCCGCTTGGAAAGGGTGGGTTGAATGCATATGCGTATTGCCAAGGGGACCCCGCAAATATGAGTGATCCAAGCGGGCATCTCAAAATACCCAGGATACTTCGACCAAGAACTCCCCCACCATCCCCTCCACCCATACGCCCAGCCCGTGCTGTTATAACTCCTGGCCCGCTTCCACAAAGCGCCTATGACAACGTAATACCCAGTTATATGGATAGAACGGATCCAATGATAAGGCGTTTATACGAAGAGCCAGCTCGCGATTACCACTATCGTTTTGGGCGCACGATGGCTGGGCTCGAGAGCGGTGACGTCGGCCGCACAGAGCATTATGCGAATCTAAGAATCAGGGAGCATGGCCCAACTTCTTATGGTCAGCAGCCGTCGACGTCTGGTTACGCCGTATCCTCGCTTGCAAGCGGCGGAGCCATATCCCAAGCGGCCCAACCAGTACCCTCTGCGCCTCCATTGTCACAGTTTCGTAATGTCCAACGGCCTGAATCCCCTCTACCCTATAGTCCGCGACCAGATTCCCCTCCTCCTCCGTATAGTCCGCAACGACCAGATTCCCCCCCTCCGCCTTACCATTCGCTAGAATTTGGTTCCATTCCCAGCCGCGGAAACGATGTGCGTCGTAAATAACGGTATGAGCAACGGCATCAACGCTCGCCACGATGAAGATTTCGATCTTCGCGGGCTGTACCTACCCCATCGCGAGCCTGCTCGCGATGGCATCACACCGGATCTACTGGAAATAGCTGCGCAATCCGCGTCGCTAATTCCTCACCCTCCCGCTGATCCTCTCGCAGCCCCAGCGACCGGCTCATTGCACAGCTCCGATATCGAATTCCAGCGGCTCGGCCTTTTCCTGTTCAACCCCGTACCAATAGCCCCCCTTTCTGGCCTCAAGGCTTGACTACAGGAACGGCAAAACCCTAGTAGTTCTGATAGTAGGCAACGACTGAAAAAAAAACGATGCTGAAGGCTCGGCCTTTTTCGACCTTGCACGGAGCTCAGTCAATGCCTGCCTCTACTCGCGAAACCCTTTTAGGTCGCTACCACTACGACCCACTTGATCGCCTGGTCGATTGCGCGCCATTCGATCAGGAGCCTATGCAACGCTATTACTGCAAGACACGCCTGGCCACCGAAATACAAGGCAGTGTGCAACGCAGCATCGTGCAGCACAACGACCAACTGTTGGCGCAGCAACAGCGCGAGGGCGGCAAGGCCGCTGCCACGTTGCTGGCCACCGACCAACAACATTCGGTATTGAATGCGCCGGACGCGACTCGACCCAATGCCCTCGCCTACTCTCCCTACGGCCATCGTCCACGAGAAAACGGCTTGCTCAGCCTGCTCGGCTTCAATGGCGAACGGCCGGACCCGGTGACCGGGCATTATCATTTGGGCAATGGCTACCGGCAATTCAACCCGGTGCTGATGCGATTCAACAGCCCGGACAGTTGGAGTCCGTTTGGGAAAGGTGGACTGAACGCCTATGCCTATTGTGCTGGCAACCCAATTAGCCAAAGAGATCCGAGCGGTCACTATTTAGTTCCCGCAATGCAATTCGATGAGATCTTTATGAATAGTTATTCGCTTATGAAAGATACTAATTTGGGAAAAATACAGCTATTAAACGCAGCAGAAAAAAAAGCGGACTCCTTATTTGGCAGCATGGACAAATTGACTACATTGGCTAAAGATACGAAAAAAGACTCCAAAGCCATCCTAGCAGGTTATCTGTCCGAACGAGAAAAAACCGGATTTCTGGAAGAGTTAAAACAAGGAGAAAACCCACTCACCTACCTTAATAGAGCCGACCGACACATTAGAGAAACTCTTGAGAATAGAAATATAAGCCATGAGTTACTACAACCGGAAAATGGCTATGTACAACACTTGGACGAACGTCAACAAAGAAACCTTAGAGCATCCAAAATTGAGAACCAAAACGAACTCAACCGCACAGTTTCAAATTTACTGACTCTTCGAATTGAAGGTCCGAATCGTGCGGGCTCATCTTTCGACGCAAACACATGGTCGAAGATTGCTTCCGAAATAAGAAAGTGATGGAGGTACACTGCGATGGGATCACCCATACACTGATCCTGCCGCAATCCAATAGACCCACTGATGGATCCCCCTTCACCTTCACCGCCTCGCCGATCCCCTAGCAGTTCTGATAGTAGGCAACGACTGAAAAAATAACGATGCTAAAGGCTCGGCTTTTTGGACCTTGCACGGAGCTCAGTCAATGCCTACCTCTATGCGCGAAACCCTGTTGGGTCGCTACCACTACGACCCGCTCGATCGCCTCGTCGATTGCGCGCCATTCGAACAGGAGGCTATTCAGCGCTATTACTGCAAGACACGCCTGGCCACTGAAATGCAAGGCGCGGTGCAGCGCACTATCGTGCAGCACGACGATCAGCTGTTGGCGCAGCAGCAGAGCAAGGGCGACAATACGAGCGCCTCGCTCCTGGCGACAGATCAACAACGTTCGGTATTGAATGCGCTCGACGCGAACCTGCCTCACCCTCTTGTTTACACACCCTACGGGCATCGTCCGATGGAGAATGGTGTACTCAGTTTGCTTGGTTTCAACGGCGAACGGCGGGATCCGGTGACTGGACATTATCACCTGGGGAATGGGTATCGGCAGTTCAATCCGGTATTGATGCGATTTACCAGTCCCGATAGTTGGAGTCCGTTTGGGGAGGGGGGGCGTGAATGCGTATTCATATTGCGCAGGAGAGCCAGTGCTCGGAAGCGATCCTTCAGGACACTCGCACCTATTTAGAAGTCTATGGAAGGGGGTTAAAAACATATTTGGTAGAAAAGCACGTAAATTAAGCCGCGCAAAAAAGAGATACGAAGTTAACCTTAAAAGTTTCAATTCCGACTTTGCGAACCCTCGTCAATTAAGTCGTACAGAATCTCTTTTCTTGAATACCAAGGCTTCAAAAAACGCCAAACCCAATGCTAGGGTAGAAGCCCTCTTGAACTCGGAAAAAAACTACCCAGATGGAAGACAGTTGATTTTCGGTCTAATCAAAAACGATCCATCCTATGAGCGTATTTTATTCCTTTATGAGTCGCGATCGCAGTTGCGCACCCCCCACACTAATGCGAAGACCAGGAGGATAGTCGACACTGGCATCAAAAACTCCGAAATCAGAGAAGGCTTGTAGGAGGTCGCCCAGCCTGCAAAGAGGCTGCGCTTTCGCGCAGAGAACATGCCGATAAATCGGCAAATAATTTATCTTAAAAATCAATGAGATAAATTTTGTCCTATAAGAGCTGGGGACTTAGATCCAGACCTGTGAAACGCAGAATAGTCCCACGTGAAAGGATCAACAATCCGGCTTATCCGCCGTAAACCGCCGAGCCGGATTCACCGCAGCCCCAAACTCACGCAACGCCTTCGCCCCAATCAGCAACGGATAATTAAAGCTGCTGCGATCAGTCAGATTGACCTCAACCGTGCGCTTGACGTTACCCAGGCACAACTCCAGATCAACCACTGGCCGCTTGGTGGGTGCGACGTCTTCGTCGTCATCCTCGCCTTCTTCGGAGCGGGTCTTGATCTTGCTGATCCGCGCGACCTTGTGTTCGTAGACCTTGTTGCTCGCGTCCTTGGTGCCAAGGCGGAAGCGCACCCATTCATCGCCGTCACGGGTAAAGGTTTCGATGTCCTTGGCCGACAGCGACGCGGTCAGGGCGCCGGTGTCCATTTTGGCCTTGAGCACTTCGCCGCCGATTTCCGGCAGCGAGATGTATTCATAGCGCCCGTACAGGGTCGGCTCGGCAGCCAGGATTGGCAGGGCCACCAGGGAGAGCAGTGCAAGGAGGGATTTCACGTAATGGGCTTCCTTGGGAAAATTGGGGTGTCGACCGCGGAATTTTAGACCGTCAGCAGGGAATTCGTTCGTTCTTCAGATCGCTTCGCGGGCAAGCCCGCTCCCACAGGGTTTCGGGTTCGTTACAAAAAATGTGGTTAGCACAGGCTTCCTGTAGGAGCGGGCTTGCCCGCGAAGAGGCCAGAACAGCCACTAGCGCAACTTGACCTGTATGGCATCGCTCTAACATACCCAGGCAAAGGTGAAACATTCGTCACCACCGATTTGGCCTCTCGGCCGAAGCTGCCTATCATGGCGCGCCCAAACGCTTTCAAGAGTTACTTATGCGCCGCCTGCTCACCGGCTGTTTCGTTACCCTGTTGTTGTTGCTCAATACTCTGGTCCTGTTCGGGCCGCTGATGGTGTTCGCCTTGCTCAAGCTGGTCCTGCCGGGGCGTTTTCGCGATTACGCCTCCTGGGCGGTGATGTGGATCGCTGAAACCTGGGCCGAGATCGACAAGCTGATTTTCCACCTGTGCATCCCCACCCGATGGGACATTCGCGGCGGCGATGACCTGCGCCGCGACACTTCGTATCTAGTGATCAGCAACCATCAATCCTGGGTCGATATCCCGGCGCTGATCCAGACCCTGAATCGACGTACGCCGTTCTTCAAGTTTTTCCTCAAGAAAGAATTGATCTGGGTGCCCTTCCTCGGCCTGGTCTGGTGGGCGCTGGATTACCCGTTCATGAAACGCTATACCAAGGCGTTCCTGGCGAAGAACCCGGAGCTGGCCGGCAAGGACCTGGAGATCACCCAGGCTGCCTGCGAGCTGTTCAAGCGGCAGCCGGTGACGGTGGTCAATTATCTGGAAGGCACTCGGTTCACCGCCGCGAAAAGCACCCGGCAGCAATCACCCTTCACCCACCTGCTCAAACCCAAGGCAGGCGGTGTGGCCTTCGTGCTGGCGGCGATGGGCGAACAACTGGATGCCATTCTCGATGTGACGGTGGTGTATCCACAGCAAAGGATTCCGGGGTTCTGGGACTTGATCAGCGGCAATGTGCCGCGGGTGATCGTCGACATCAAGACCCGCGAACTCGACCCCGCGCTGTGGCAGGGCGATTACGAAAACGATCCGGTGTTTCGCCAAACCGTCCAGAACTGGGTCAACCAGCTCTGGATCGAAAAGGACCGGCGCATCGACGCCTTGCGCGCCGAGCGCCGCTGAATCAGCTACCGGTGGCGGTGCCGGCACCCCAGATCCCGCCCAGGCTTTGCAGCAACGAACCGCCGACGCCCTGTTGACCGAAGTATTGCAGGATTAGCGGGGCAAACTGGGCGATCATGCCGGTGTCCATGCCCAAGGCGCTGAACGCATTGTTCAAGTCGTTGGTGTCCTTGACGGCGCCCAAGGCGTTGTCCAGGCCGGCCGCCTTGCCAGACGAACCAAGCAACCCGGCGAGGGCGCCCAGCTCACCACCGCCCGACAGCTTGTCGATCCCCGGTACGCTTTTGGCCAGCTCCGAATAGTCGGTCGAGCTCAATTGATTCTTCGCCAGCCCCAGCATCGCACTGGTGCCGCCAACGGCCTGTTGTGGCGTCACATTCAATTGGCTTAGCGCACTCAGCAGGCTGGCCGTCTCGGAAGTCGGGGCGGCTGCGGTGGCGGCGTTATCGCCTTTCATGCCGGAAATGGCATTGGCCGCATCGTTCAGGCTGAACTGAGCAAAGACCGGGCTGGCGGCCAGGGTCATGAGCGATGCCAGTGCAAAACCGCGTGAAATCTTCATTCAGACATCCTCTTGTGTCATGAAACCGCCTGTTGATCGACGGAAAACTGCCGGTTTGACCAGGCAGCTGCCGGCATGTTCCTCAGCGCTGCGCGTATTTTTGCACCCGCTCACGCACCTGTGGCGAGGGATCTTGCTCCCGCTCGGCGGCGCAGCCGTCGCGAAACAGGTAGACGCGGTGTGTCTGACAGATCGATATATCAGTATTTGGGCCCGCTTCGCAGCCCAACAGGAGCAAGCTCCCTCGCCATAGGATTGATGTGTGACGTAAATAAAACGGCGACCAGAAGGTCGCCGTTCTTTTCCTCGTTAGGCCTTACGCCGCGCTAAACATCTTATGCGGATCAATCACAAACTTCTTCGGCACACCCGCATCAAACTCGCCATAACCCTGCGGCGCCTGATCCAGGCTGATGACCTGAACGCCCACCACTTCGGCAATGTTGATACGATCCCACATGATCGCCTGCATCAACTGGCGGTTGTACTTCATCACCGGCGTCTGCCCGGTGTGGAAGCTGTGGGATTTGGCCCAGCCCAGGCCGAAACGAATGCTCAGGCTGCCCATTTTCGCGGCGGCATCCACAGCACCTGGATCTTCAGTCACGTACAGGCCAGGAATACCGATCTTGCCAGCCACACGAACCACACCCATCAGCGAGTTGAGCACGGTGGCCGGAGCTTCGTGTTTCACGCCGTCATGGCCGTGGCCGCGCGCTTCGAAGCCTACGGCGTCGACGGCGCAGTCCACTTCCGGCTCGCCCAGCAGTGCGGCGATCTGTTCGTGCAGCGGGGTGTCCAGGGACAGGTCGGCGATTTCGAAGCCCTGGGCCTTGGCGTGCGCCAGGCGGACGGTATTGACGTCACCGATGATCACCACGGCCGCGCCCAGCAGGCGAGCGGAAGCGGCAGCCGCCAGACCTACCGGGCCGGCACCGGCGATGTACACGGTGCTGCCTGGGCCGACGCCGGCGGTCACTGCGCCGTGGTAACCGGTGGGCAGGATGTCGGAGAGGCAGGTCAGGTCACGGATTTTTTCCATGGCGCGATCGCGATCCGGCAGTTTCAGCAGGTTGAAGTCGGCGTACGGCACCATGGCGTATTCGGCCTGGCCGCCGGTCCAGTCGCCCATGTCGACATAGCCGTAGGCACCGCCCGGGCGCGCCGGGTTAACGCTCAGGCAGACACCGGTGTGCATTTCCTTGCAGGAACGGCAGCGCCCGCACGCGACGTTGAACGGCACCGAGACCAGGTCGCCGATTTTCAGGTTTTCGACGTCGCTGCCCTTCTCGATCACTTCGCCGGTGATTTCGTGACCCAGTACCAGACCGGTCTGGGCGGTGGTACGACCGCGCACCATGTGCTGGTCGGAACCACAGATGTTGGTGGAGACCACGCGCAGGATGACGCCGTGTTCGATTTTCCTGCCGCGCGGGTCCTGCATTTTGGGATAGTCGATTTTCTGTACTTCGACCTGGCCATTGCCGAGATACACGACACCACGATTACCAGACATGCTTTCACCTCGCTGTTGTTTTTATGTAGCGGTCGCGTCGCCCGGGATCGGCGGCGCGTTGATTGCTTGGGTTATTGCCTGTGTGTCTTGCGTTGTTCGTGAGGGCCTCTTCGCGGGCAAGCCTCGCTCCTACAGGATTGAGGTCGTGCCCATTTTCCTCGGGCAATCTCACTCCTGTAGGAGCGAGGCTTGCCCGCGAAAGCGATTTAAAGAACGACTGTTCTATTCGCGTTAAGAAACACCCTGCGTTCAATGTGATAACCCACCGCCCTGGCCAGGGTCAGCCCTTCGATATCCCGCCCCTTGGCGATCAGATCTTCGGGGTAATGACTGTGGTCCACAGCCTCAACGCCCTGCGCAATGATCGGGCCTTCGTCGAGGTCGTTGTTGATGTAGTGCGCCGTCGCGCCGACCAGTTTCACGCCCTTGTTGTAGGCCTGGTGATACGGCTTGGCGCCCTTGAAACCCGGCAGCAGGGAGTGGTGAATGTTGATCGCCTTGCCGTCGAGTTTGCGGCACAGCTCTGGCGACAGGACCTGCATGTAACGCGCAAGAATGACCAGCTCGGCGCCGGATTCTTCGATCACTTGCCAGACCTGGCGCTCCTGGGACGGCTTGTCGTTCGGGTCCAGCGGGAAATGGTAGTAGGGAATCTGGTGCCAGTCCGCCAACGGCTTGAGGTCCGGGTGGTTGGAGACCACGGCGGCCACGTCCATGGACAACTGGCCGATGCGCTGGCGGTAGAGCAAGTCGTTGAGGCAGTGATCGGCCTTGGAGACCATGATCACCACTTTCGGCCGATAGTTCGGCGCGGTCAGTTCGAAGATCATGCCGAAGGCTTCACCCCGTTCCGCGAGACCGGCGCGAAAAGACTGCTCATCGAAGCCGTCGGGCTGGCGGAATTCCACGCGAATGAAGAAACGACCCGAGAGTCGGTCATCGAAGGAATGGTGCTCGGTGACGTAGCAGCCCTGCTCGAACAGAAAGCGGGTCACCGCGTCCACGGTGCCGAGGACGCTTGGGCAGTCGGCGGTCAGAATCCATGTGTCTGGGGCGCGGCTCATAGTGCGGTGACTCCTGTTGTTATGGGCAACCGCTGCGCGGTTGATCGCGGGCAAGCCTCGCTCCTACAGTTTCGCGTCGTTCGCGGGAAATTCGCACAACTCGGTTCTGTAGGAGCGAGCGGGCGGCGATCCGACTTGCCCGCGAAGGCGATCTCAAGCCTGCACACTAAGCCCGTATTCAGCGGCCGCGTCCTGCAACCACAACCACCAGTAATCCGAGAAGCTGCGACGGATCAGCAGTTCCCAGGTGTCTTCGGCGGTGTGGCGGATCATCAGTTGCGATTTGGCAAACACAGTGCCCACCGCCTTGCCGACCGGAAAGCTGTTGGGGTGCACGTCGTAGCTGGTGGATTTCATCAGCACCTGGCGCACGTTCGGGCCGCTCAGTTCGAGGAGCTGCTGGCCGCCGCTGACGTTGACGATGGCGATGTGCAGGTCGCCCAGCGCTTTACGCAGTTTTTGCTCGACGGCGAATTCTTCGCCGGTCGGCACGATCAGCAGCCATTCATCCGGCCCCATCCATTGCAGGCTGGTTTCGCCTTTGACGATGACGGTCAGCGCACCTGGCAATTCAATGCCCAGGGCTTTGTGCACGCCAGCGGCGAACGCGGCATCGTGGCCATCGCCACGAAGGGTCAGGTGACCGAGGAGTTTTTTCTCACGCACGATCACGCCGGCGCTTTTGCGGCCCTTGCCCACCAGGCTGGCGAGGTCGGCATGATGCAGCGACGACTCGGCCTTGGCCCCGGTGGTTGGGCGTTGTTGGTAAACATTGGCTGCGGTCATAAAGCACCTGTTCCTGAATTCTGTTGTGCGGTTGGTCTCAACCCTTATGGTGACTGGGCTGCCGTCTTCGCGAGCAAGCCCGCTCCCACATTTCGACCGCGGTCCCCTGTGGGAGCGGGCTTGCTCGCGAATGGGCCGACTCGGTGTCATTGCCCACCCACAAGATCTAGGGCCACTAGATGTTCTGGCGATCACCCTTCGGATCGAAGAACACCGAAGAAACGATTTCCGCCTCGATCACGCTGCCATCGGCCAGCGGTGCGAACACGCGCTCGCCCAGGCGCTTCAGGCCGCCCTTGACCACACCCATGGCAAACGAATAACCCAGGGAATTGTGCAGGTAGCTGGAGGTGACGTGGCCAACCATCGTCATCGGAATCGCTTGCTTCGCATTCAGCACAAGCTGTGCACCTTCCGGCAGCCATTTGGTCGGATCGATCGGCTTCAGGCCCACCAACTGTTTGCGTTGATCACGCACGCAGTCTTCACGGTTCATCCCACGCCAGCCGATCCACGAGAACGGTTTGGTGCGACCGACACACCAGCCCATGTTCAGGTCGTCCGGGGTCATCGAGCTGTCAGTGTCCTGACCGACAATGATGAAACCCTTCTCGGCCCGCAACACGTGCATGGTTTCGGTGCCGTACGGCGTCAGGTTGTATTTCTTGCCGGCATCGACGATTTTCTCGAGCACGCCCATGGCGTAGTCGGCCTGCACGTTGACTTCGTACGACAGCTCGCCGGTAAACGAAATCCGGAATATCCGCGCCGGTACGCCGCCGACCAGGGCTTCTTTCCAGGTCATGAACGGGAAAGCTTCATTGGCCAGATCGACGTCGGTGACTTCGCTGAGCAGCTTGCGGCTGTTCGGCCCGGACAGGGTCATGGTTGCCCAGTGGTCCGTCACGGACGTGAAGTACACCTTCAGGTCTGGCCATTCGGTCTGGTGGTAGATTTCCAGCCATTGCAGCACGCGTGCAGCGCCGCCGGTGGTGGTGGTCATCACGAAATGGTTATCGGCCAGGCAGGCGGTCACGCCGTCGTCGAACACCATGCCGTCTTCTTTGCACATCAGGCCGTAACGCGCCTTGCCCACGTCGAGCTTGGTCCAGGCGTTGGTGTAGATACGGTTGAGGAATTCACGGGAATCCGGGCCCTGGATGTCGATCTTGCCCAGGGTCGAAGCGTCCAGCAGGCCGACGCTGTCGCGCACGGCTTTGCATTCGCGCTTCACGGCGGTATGCAGGTCTTCACCGTTTTTCGGGAAGTACCACGGACGTTTCCACTGACCGACGTCTTCGAATTCGGCACCGTTTTTCACGTGCCAGCGATGCAGCGCAGTGAAACGCACCGGCTCGAAAATGTGCCCACAGTGGCGACCGGCTACGGCGCCGAAGGTCACCGGCGTGTAGTTCGGACGGAACATGGTGGTGCCCATCTGCGGGATGGTCACGTTCAGCGAACGGGCGGCGATGGCCAGGCCGTTGACGTTGCCGAGCTTGCCCTGATCAGTACCGAAACCCAGTGCGGTGTAGCGTTTGACGTGCTCGACCGACTCGAAGCCTTCGCGGGTCGCCAGTTCGATGGCGGCGGCGGTGACGTCGTTTTGCAGGTCGACGAATTGCTTCGGCGCACGTGCGGTGTTCTTTTCGTGCGGCACCTGGAACAGCGCCAGCGTCGGCTCTTCGAGACGGCCCAAGGCTTTCGGCAAGGTGCCTTCGACCCCACTGAAACCGGCTTCGCTGGCTGCGCGAGCGCCGCCTTCAAAACCATCGGCCAAGGAATCGCCAAGGCCGTAGACGCCGTTGATGCCACCGACACACACGCGTTTTTGCGGTGCTTCGCCCGGTACGAAACCGAGGATGTCTTCACGCCAGATCGGCTTGCCGCCCAGGTGCGAAGCCAGGTGAACCACCGGGCTGTAACCGCCGGAACTGGCGACCAGGTCGCATTCAAGCCACTCACCAGGACTGGTCACGGTGTGCGCTTTGACATCGATGGCAGCAACGCGAGCAGCGGTAACGTGCTTGCTGCCACGGGCCTCGATCACAGCACTGCCGGTCAGGATGCGGATGCCTTTGGCGCGAGCTTCTTCAACCAGCGCACCGCGCGGGTTGCTGCGGGCGTCAGCGATGGCCACGACTTGCAGGCTGGCGTCGAGCCAGTCCAGAGCAACGCGGTAGGCGTGATCGTTGTTGGTCGACAGCACCAGTTTTTTACCCGGTGCCACGCCGTAACGACGCACGTAAGTCGACACAGCGCCAGCCAGCATGTTGCCCGGCACATCGTTGTTGCCATAAACCAGTGGACGCTCGTGAGTACCGGTCGCCAGCACCACACGTTTGGCGCGAACCCGGTGGATGCGCTGACGCACCTGGCCAATCGGTGCGCGGTCGCCGAGGTGATCGGTCAGGCGCTCGTGAATGGTCAGGAAGTTATGGTCGTGATAACCGTTGACCGTGGCGCGCGGCAACAGCAGCACGTCCGGGGTGTCTTTAAGCTCGGCGATGACGCTGGCGACCCACTCGGTAGCAGGCTTGCCGTCGAGGCTTTCGCGGGAGTCGAGCAGGCTGCCGCCGAACTCTTCCTGCTCATCGGCGAGGATCACGCGGGCACCGCTGCGGGCGGCTGCCAAAGCAGCAGCCAGGCCAGCGGGGCCACCACCGACGATCAGCACGTCGCAGTGCTGGTTCATGTAGTCGTAGGTGTCCGGATCGTTCTCGGTCGGCGAGCGGCCAAGACCGGCCGCCTTACGGATGTACTTCTCGTAAGTCATCCAGAACGATTGCGGGTACATGAAGGTTTTGTAGTAGAAGCCCGGCGGCATCAGCTTGCCGCCGACCTTGCCGAGAATTCCCATCATGTCGTTGTTAACGTTTGGCCAGCCATTGGTGCTGGTGGCGACCAGGCCTTGATACAGCGCTTGTTGCGTGGCGCGTACGTTCGGGATCTGGGTGGCTTCGGTCGCGCCGATCTGCAGCACGGCGTTCGGCTCTTCGGCACCGGCGGCGAAGATGCCGCGTGGACGAGAATACTTGAAGCTGCGACCGATGATATCGACACCGTTGGCCAGCAGGGCAGCGGCCAGGGAGTCGCCTTCAAAGCCTTTGTAGCTCTGGCCGTTGAACGTGAAGTTCAGCACTTTGTTGCGGTCGATCCGACCACCGTTGGACAGGCGATTGATCTGGCTCATACCTTCGCTCCCAGAGCCTGCGCGGCCGCTTTCTGAGTGTCAGCCTTGTCGGTGAATTGCGGCTTGGTGCCGATCTTGTAGGTTTCGAGAATCTCGTAGGTCACGGTGTCGCGAGTGGCGTTGAAATACTGGCGGCAACCGGCGACGTGATCCCACAGTTCGTGGTGCAGACCGCGCGGGTTATCGCGGAAGAACATGTAGTCGCCCCACTCCTCGTCGGTGCAGCTGGTCGGGTCCAGTGGGCGCGGGATGTGCGCCTGGCCGGATGCATGGAATTCCTCTTCGGAGCGCAGTTCGCCACAGTGAGGACAGAAGATATGCAACATAGGGATTTCTCCTGTTAGTGGGCGACTGCTGCAGCGCCGTGTTCATCGATCAACGCACCGCTGTGGAAGCGGTCGATGGAGAAAGGTGCGGCCAACGGGTGCATTTCACCCTTGGCCAGGCTGGCGGCAAACACGTTGCCCGAGCCAGGTGTGGCCTTGAAGCCACCGGTGCCCCAACCGCAGTTGAAGAACATGTTCGGTACCGGGGTTTTCGAGATGATCGGGCACGCATCCGGCGTGGTGTCGACGATGCCGCCCCACTGCCGGTTCATGCGTACGCGGGACAGCACCGGGAACATCTCGACGATGGCCTGGATGGTGTGCTCGATCACCGGGTACGAACCACGCTGGCCGTAGCCGTTGTAGCCGTCGATACCGGCGCCGATCACCAGGTCGCCCTTGTCGGACTGGCTGATATAGCCGTGCACGGCGTTGGACATGATCACGCTGTCGATAATCGGCTTGATCGGCTCGGACACCAGCGCTTGCAGCGGGTGGGATTCGATCGGCAGACGGAAACCGGCGAGTTTGGCCATGTGTCCGGAGTTACCGGCGGTGACCACGCCGACGCGCTTGGCGCCGATGAAGCCCTTGTTGGTTTCAACACCGATGCACACGCCGTTTTCCTTGCGGAAACCGATCACTTCGGTCTGCTGGATCAGGTCCACGCCCAGTGCGTCGGCGGCGCGGGCAAAGCCCCAGGCCACGGCATCGTGACGGGCCACGCCGCCGCGACGCTGGACGGTGGCGCCCATCACCGGGTAGCGCGTGTTCCTGGAGCAGTCGAGGTACGGAATCTCGTCGGCCACTTGTTTGGCATCGAGCAGTTCACCGTCCACGCCGTTGAGGCGGTTGGCGCTGACCCGACGCTCGGAATCACGAATGTCCTGCAGGGTGTGGCACAGGTTGTAGACGCCGCGCTGGGAGAACATCACGTTGTAGTTCAGGTCCTGGGACAGGCCTTCCCACAGCTTCATCGCGTGTTCGTACAGGTGCGCCGACTCGTCCCACAGGTAGTTGGAGCGAACGATGGTGGTGTTGCGCGCGGTGTTACCGCCGCCCAGCCAGCCTTTCTCGACCACGGCCACGTTGGTGATGCCGTGCTCTTTGGCTAGGTAGTAGGCGGTCGCCAGACCATGCCCGCCACCGCCGACGATGACCACGTCGTAGACCTTTTTCGGGGTCGGCGTGCGCCACATGCGCTGCCAGTTTTCATGGTGGCTGAGCGAGTGTTTGAAGAGGCCGAAGCCCGAGTAGCGTTGCATAGTCATTTACTCCAAAACCGCACTCAGCGATAAACCGGGAAGTCCGCGCACAGTGCCGACACTTGCTGGGCGACATTGGCCTCGACATCGGCGTCGCCGAGGTTGTCGAGGATGTCGCAGATCCAGCCGGCCAGTTCTGTGCACTGGGCGACCTTGAAGCCGCGAGTGGTCACCGCCGGGGTGCCGATGCGCAGGCCGGAGGTCACGAACGGCGACTGTGGATCGTTCGGGACAGCGTTCTTGTTCACAGTGATGTGGGCGCGACCGAGTGCTGCATCCGCCTCTTTGCCGGTCAGGCCCTGACGGATCAGGCTGACCAGGAACAGGTGGTTATCGGTGCCGCCGGACACTACATCGTAGCCGCGTTTGATAAACACGCCGGCCATGGCCTGGGCGTTGTCGATCACTTGTTGCTGATAGACCTTGAAACCAGGCTCCAACGCTTCCTTGAAGCACACGGCCTTACCGGCGATCACGTGCATCAGCGGGCCGCCCTGGGCACCCGGGAAGACCGCGGCGTTGAGCTTCTTCTCGATTTCTTCGTTGGACTTGCACAGGATCAGGCCGCCACGCGGACCACGCAGGGTCTTGTGGGTGGTGGTGGTCACCACGTCGGCATAAGGCAGCGGGTTCGGGTACAGGCCGGCAGCGACCAGACCGGCGACGTGCGCCATGTCGACGAACAGCAGGGCACCGACCTTGTCGGCGATCTGACGGAAGCGCGGGAAGTCGAGGGTCTTGGAGTAGGCCGAGAAGCCGGCGACGATCATCTTCGGTTTGCACTCGACGGCCAGGCGCTCGACTTCGTCGTAATCGATCAGTCCGGTCTTGGTGTCGATGCCGTACTGCACGGCGTTGTACAGCTTGCCCGAGGACGACACTTTGGCGCCGTGGGTCAGGTGACCGCCGTGGGCCAGGCTCATGCCGAGGATGGTGTCGCCGGCTTGCAGCAGGGCCAGGTACACGGCGCTGTTGGCCGAGGAACCGGAGTGCGGCTGGACGTTGGCGTAGTCGGCGCCGAACAGTTGCTTGGCGCGCTCGATGGCCAGCGCTTCAACCTTGTCGACGTGCTCGCAGCCACCGTAGTAGCGCTTGCCCGGATAGCCTTCGGCGTATTTGTTGGTCAGGCCGCTGCCTTGCGCTTCCATCACGCGCTTGCTGGTGTAGTTCTCTGACGCGATCAGCTCGATGTGATCTTCCTGGCGTTGCTCCTCGGCATCCATCGCCGCCAGCAGTGCATCGTCGTAGCCTTTGATCTGGTCTTGCTTGCTGAACATCGCGTCTCTCCCAGCGGCGGTGGTGCGCCATTCGTCTCGGTGAGGCACTGGCGTTTCGGCAGTGCCCTTTGAATGCGATGGTATGACCGGCGCAGACAGGCCAAATGCCTACGGACGCCACGTAAAGGTGCGTTTACGACATGGTAGGAAATGGCACGCCGAACACCTTCTCCAATCCAGCAGAGAACCCTGTGGGAGCGGGCTTGCTCGCGAAAGCGTCAGGTCAGTCAACATCAGTGGTGGATGACCCACCGCATTCGCGAGCAAGCCCGCTCCCACAGGGGTTATGAGGCGACTTGACGGACGAGTAGCAGCAGTAAGAAATGCAGTGGATACAAGGCATACGCCCACCGCCGCATCGGTGGCGGCTTGAAATGCCCGGCATGTCGCAACAAGACCAGACCCAGCAATGGCGCGATCAGACAAACGGCGATGCCGAGAACGGCTGCCCCACTGCCCAACCGGGCCGAGTAATACAGCACTTCCCATTGATTGGCAGCCAGGCAGATCAATCCCGGCAACAGGCTGTAATACCAGGGCCGCCTGATCACCAGCAACATCACCCACGGCAACAACACCCCGAAAAAACCGAACATCAGTCGTTCCGTGAACAGTGCCGCGAGCACAACGGCAGCGACCGCCAGCAGTCGCGATTGCAGCAGCGGTTGCTGCCAGCCACGCGCCACCAACAGGCCCAGGACCAGCGTGGGCAATACGTTCAGGGTATCGGGATCAGGAATGAACATTCGGTAGGGCATTTCACTGATGGCGCTAAACAGCACCAACCACCCCAGATAACGCCACTGGCCGTCGGTCGTTGCGCTTCGGGCCCGCGACAGATTGGCCGCCATCGCCAGACAGAACCACGGGAACGCCAGCCTACCGGGCACATACAGGACATCGACGGAATAACCGACATATCGCAGGTGATCGAGCACCATGCTCAACAGCGCCAGCCACTTCAGCAGATCCAGTGCCCCGTCCTGTTGAGTCATGTGCATAATTGCCCTGTATTTTTCTGACAGAAAGATCCCGTGTGCTCCCCGGACGACCTTCGGTAAAGTGCGCACCATCATTGACCACGAAGCTCTTCATCATAAGAGTCTCGATCACGGAAGCCGGCCATGACCGATAAGAGCCAACAATTCGCCAGCGACAACTACTCCGGTATCTGCCCTGAAGCCTGGGCTGCCATGGAACAGGCCAACCACGGCCACCAACGCGCGTATGGCGACGATGAGTGGACCGCCCGCGCGGCCGATCAATTCCGCAAACTCTTTGAGACCGACTGCGAAGTGTTTTTCGCTTTCAACGGCACCGCCGCCAACTCCCTGGCCCTGTCGTCGCTGTGCCAGAGTTACCACAGCGTGATCTGCTCGGAAACCGCCCACGTCGAAACCGACGAATGCGGCGCACCGGAGTTCTTCTCCAACGGCTCCAAATTGCTCGTCGCCCGTACCGAAAACGGCAAGCTGACCCCGGAATCGATCCGCGAAATCGCCCTCAAGCGCCAGGACATCCACTACCCGAAACCCCGCGTCGTGACCCTGACCCAGGCCACGGAAGTCGGCAGCGTCTACACCCCCGAAGAAATCCGCGCCATCAGCGCCACCTGCAAAAAACTGGGCCTGAACCTGCACATGGACGGCGCACGTTTCTCCAATGCGTGCGCATTTCTTGGCTGCTCGCCAGCCGACCTGACCTGGAAGGCCGGTGTCGACGTGTTGTGCTTTGGCGGTACGAAAAACGGCATGGCGGTGGGTGAAGCGATTCTGTTCTTCAACCACAAACTGGCCGAAGACTTCGATTACCGCTGCAAACAGGCCGGGCAACTGGCGTCGAAGATGCGCTTCCTCTCGGCACCGTGGGTCGGGATCCTGGAAAACGACGCCTGGATCAAATACGCCCGCCACGCCAACCACTGCGCGCAGCTGCTGGCCGAGCTGGTGAGCGACATCCCTGGCGTGGAACTGATGTTCCCGGTACAAGCCAACGGCGTGTTCCTGCAACTGTCGGAACCGGCCATTGCCGCACTGACCGCCAAGGGCTGGCGTTTCTACACCTTCATCGGCAACGGCGGCGCGCGGTTCATGTGCTCGTGGGACACCGAAGAAGAACGCGTGCTGGAACTGGCGGCGGATATTCGGGAAGTCATGGCGGCCTGAAGCCCCCACCAGGCTGATCGTTCCCACGCTCCGCGTGGGAATGCCTCTCGGGACGCTCCGCGTTCCTGCCTCACCACCGATTCAATGCCGAGCACCGTTGTGACGCAGAGCGTCACGGGCTGCATTCCCCCGCGGAGCGTGGGAATGATCATTAAATGCTTCACGATCAGAACAATCATAAAAGCATTTCAATTACTTAAGAATAAATCGCCTCGCCTCAACCACAAATAAACTCAACGCGCAAGCTGTCAAGTCTTACAGGTGTATATCGTAAATGAAATTGTTAAGATTCCATCGCAGCAGTAAAAAAGCAATTTCAACTTACGAAAAGGAATACGACAATGAACGACAAAGTAAAGATTAAATTTCTAGTAGACGGCCATAACACTTCAACTTTTCCAGAATTTGACCACTTTGAGTCAATTCCTTATATGAACGCTGGCGACAAACTATATTTCGAGGCCAATAACAGCACGTATACCATTCTTTACAAGAAATTTTTCGTTGGCACTCATGTGACTCAAATCACGTACGCGATGACAATAGATAACTAAACTTACAAACAACCAAACATACAGCCACCACTAAAATTTCAGCATATTTATTAACTTGCGATGGCATGTAAATTTGCAGTGCGCTGCAATCATGCCATCTTTTCATCAACACCCCCACTTTTAAAAGCTCGGCCTTATCGACTTTTTCGCTAAACCATGCGAACAACACCTCGTTTTCTCCAAGTCAATCCCGTAATTCCGCCCGCCGCATCGCCCCTGAGAATTGGAACCGACAATTACGGTCTACATTGTCTGTCGACTGACAAACTGAGGCCGGATCTGTTTGTCGACTGAAATGCCGCCCCTGTGGGAGCGGGCTTGCTCGCGAAAGCGCCGGATCAGTCAACATCAATGTTGAATATCAGTACGCCTTCGCGAGCAAGCCCGCTCCCACAAGGGCTTGGCATGGCTTAGAACTCGATCCGCACATCACCCTTCGGCACGCTGCAGCACGACAGGATGAACCCCTCGGCTTCGTCTTCTTCGGTGATCCCGCCGTTGTGGTCCATGTCGACCTCGCCACCCAGTTTCAACACCTTGCAGGTGCCGCAGATCCCCATCCCGCACGCTTTCGGAATCAACAGGCCCAACTTGGCAGCAGCGGCGTGAACGGTTTCCCCCGGTGCAACACGAATGCTCTTGCCGGACGCCGTGAACTCCACCTGATGCAGGTCCGCCACGTCGATGTCCGGTGCGTCTGCGGCGATTTCGGCTTGTTCCACCGCGTCGGCGCGGGCTTCCGCTGGCGTGGCCCCGAAGGACTCCTCGTGATAACGCGACATGTCGAAGCCGACCGTTTCCAGCATGCGTTTCACCGCATTCATGTACGGCGTCGGGCCACAGCAGAACACTTCGCGCTCCATGAAGTCCGGCGCCATCAGTTCGAGCATCTTGTGGTTCAGGTAACCGCGATAACCGGCCCACGGCTCGCCCAGACCATGCTTCTCGCAGATCAGGTGCAGGCTGAAGTTGTCGATCCGCGACGCCATGTGCTCCAGCTCGCGGTGGTAAATGATGTCTTTGGGCGAACGGGCGCTGTGGATAAACACCATGTCGACGTTGCCGTTGGTGTCGTAGAACCAGCGCGCCATGGACATGACCGGCGTGATGCCGACACCGCCGCTGAGGTACAGCACTTTCGGCGCGGTGAAGTCCATGGCGTTGAACAGCCCGACCGGTCCGTGCACCGCCAGCTCCTGGCCTTCGTGCAGGGTGTCGTGCAGCCAGTTGGAGACCTTGCCGCCCGGCACGCGCTTGATGGTCACCGAAAAGCTGTACGGCACCGACGGCGAGCTGGAAATGGTATAGGAGCGCATGATCGGCACGCCTTCGATTTCCAGCTCCAGGGTGACAAACTGCCCCGGCTTAAAGAAGAACAGGATCGGCTGGTCGGCCATGAAGCAGAAGGTGCGCACATCCCAGGTTTCCTGGATGACTTTGACGCAACGGACGATGTGTCGACCATTGGCCCAGGTCTGGGTGGTTACTGGATTCAGGAAGCTGTTGGACATGCTGTTCTCCACCGCCGATGGTCGGCCTTATGTTGGCGATTCTGCGTATAGCGCGAACCACCCATTTACCTATCTGCGACATTCACATACTTATCGCGACCAGCCCCCAATTACCGGGGGTTGCGCGTCGGGAACAGATTGGGCCATGTCGCCCATGGATAAGGTTCCGGACAACGGCGGCCCCACACTCGCCACATACAAAGACGTTGTATTTACACCCTTGCGTAGCAAACCGTATCAGCCACTATTCGCCGGCCACACAGAATGGCCATGAGGATCAAAACGATGGACGTCACCGCAAAAATCAGCCTGGGCGATCCGCTGGAACCCGCACGCAAGGCCACCGCGCAGATGCTGCAAGAGCGCGAGCGCACTTTCTCGCTGCCGCAGCCGTTTTACTCTGACGAGCGGCTGTTTGATATCGATATGCAGGAAATCTTTCAGAAAGAGTGGTTGATCGCCGGCATGACCTGCGAGATCCCGACCAAGGGCAACTACCTGACCCTGCAAATCGGCAAGAACCCGATCATCGTGATTCGCGGCGCCGAGGGCGTGGTGCATGCGTTCCACAACGTCTGCCGTCACCGCGGCTCACGGCTGTGCACCAGTGAAAAAGGCAAGGTCGCCAAGCTGGTCTGCCACTACCACCAGTGGACCTACGAGCTGGACGGTCGCCTGCTGTTCGCCGGCACCGAAATGGGCGCCGACTTCGACATGAAGCAATACGGCCTCAAGCCGGTGAACGTGAAGACCGCCGGTGGCTACATCTTCATCAGCCTGGCGGAAAACCCGCCAGCCATCGATGACTTCCTGTCGACGCTCAACCATTACATGGAACCGTACGACATGGAGAACACCAAGGTGGCGATTACCACCACCTTGATGGAAAAGGCCAACTGGAAGCTTGTGCTGGAGAACAACCGCGAGTGCTACCACTGCAACGCCTCGCACCCGGAACTGCTCAAAACCCTGCTGGAATGGGACGACGTCACCGACCCGCGGGCCGACCAGGCGTTCAAGGACCACGTAGCCGCCTCCGCTGCCGCCTGGGAAGCCGAAAAAATCCCTTACGCCCACGCCAGCTTCGGCCTGCGCAACCGCATCGTGCGCATGCCGCTGCTCAAGGGCACCGTATCGATGACCCTGGATGGCAAACAGGGCTGCGCCAAACTCATGGGCCGGATCAAGAACCCGGACCTGGGCTCGATGCGCATCCTGCACCTGCCGCACTCGTGGAACCATTGCATGGGCGACCACATCATCGTCTTCACGGTGTGGCCGATCAGCGCCCAGGAAACCATGGTCACCACCAAGTGGGTCGTGCACAAGGACGCGGTCGAAGGCGTGGACTACGACGTGGAGCGCATGCGCCAGGTCTGGGATGCGACCAACGATCAGGACCGTCGCCTGGCCGAAGAGAACCAGCGCGGGATCAACTCCACGGCGTACCAGCCAGGGCCTTATTCCAAGACCTATGAGTTTGGCGTGGTGAATTTTGTGGACTGGTACAGCGAGCGGTTGCTGAACAACCTTGGGGCTGAGCCTGCGCCATACCTCAAAGGCGTGCCGGTTCAGGGATAAGATCAAAAGCTTCGCGAGCAAGCCCGCTCCCACAGGAGATCGGTGGTGTTCACAAATGTTGTGAACCACTTCAATCCCTGTGGGAGCGGGCTTGCTCGCGAAAGCGGTCTCAAATTCACCCAATCAGCTTGAAGACCACCGCACACTGCCATCCTCCCCGATAAACTCCTCGACAATGCTCTCCCCCACCCACCGCACCTTCACATAACCCTTCAACACCCGATCCGGGTACGCCTCATCCCGCGCATTTTGCGTTTCCGACCACAACACCCGCGAATGCCCGTCCAGTTCACTGGCGTTGCCATACGGAATCGCCCATGCCCGGCACAACGCGCATGCAGCCCTCCTTGAGCCGCATAGCAAATGCCGTTGTGCAAATGCCCCCAATACCAGTAATGACAGGTGACTGGTTGAAGTCAAAACGGGCCTTAGAACTGTATGAAATCTGATCTATAGCGTTCAGGCCTATGCGGAACGTGGCTTGCAGGGTTTGGCGAACAAGTTATCCACAACTCCACCCACAGCTAATGGGGACAAGTCGGAATCTTTGGAAAATTTATTCACAGAATGCGAAAAAAATCCGTGACTTATCTTGAAACAGGGTTCCAGACCACAGTTGGTTGTTTTTTGATCTAAAGTCTACAAGCCACGGTTTACCTGGCCCGCAGAGGATGGCGAACACCTTATCCACAGAAGCGCCAACAGACTTTGGGGGCAACTTTGGCAATTCTGTGGAAAACCGCGGGAACCCGCGATAAATCGGGGCTTGCGAAAGGTATTCAAGAATAAAGCAGTGATTTGGCTATTTTTTAATCAGACGCCTGACAAGCCCGGTTTATATGGGCTGTAGCCGACAGCAAACATCTTATCCACAGAAGCGCCAACAGAGATTGGGGGCAAGTATTGGCCCGCGAACACCCTTATCTTCTGGAAAAAGCTCGTGAAAACCGTGAGTTAGGCTGGTTGTTTTTCGTACGAAGGCTTGCAGGGCTTGTTTTACATGGGGTGCAGCGAGGGGCGAACATGTTATCCACAGAAGCGCTAACAGGGATTGTGGGTAAAAGGAAAAAATCCCTGTAGGAGCTGGCTTGTCGGATCGCCGCACCGCGGCGAAGGGGCGTAACAGTCAACATAGATGTTGAATGTGATGGCCTCTTCGCTGGCAAGCCAGCTCTTACAAGGGTTTGGTTAGCGCCTTACGGGCGGTACATCAGATAGGCCTCACCCCTCACCCGAATCATCGGATGTGGCGTGATCTGGCACGTATCGACAATACGAAAGCCATGTCGCTCGTAAAACCGCCGGGCGCCGGCATTCGCGGCGTAGTCGATCAGGCTCAAGCCGTTGAGCCCGAGCTGGTTGGCACGATCGTAGGCGTAGTCGAGGAATTGCTTGCCCAGGCCCTGGTTCCGCCAGCCCTCATGCAGCGCCAGGCTGGAAATGTAGAGGGTGTCGGGGATTTCCATCGTCGCGTAGGGCGCCAGGACCGGGTCGGTCACAGGCGTAGCCAGCGGATCGTGACGCATCACGTAGCTGTGCATCATGCCAATGACTTGGTCGTCCGACTCTGCGATAAGGCAGTTCTGCCAGGAGAAGTCCACGTTGTCACGGGCATATCGAATGGCGCCGACGTCCAGCAGATCCTGGCCGGGCTGTGCCAATTGGCTCCAGATGTAATCGGCAGTCCCCTCTGATGTGATCTGGAACAAACGCGCAATTTCCCGCGCATCCGCACGCACGGCTAAACGAAACTCAACTGCCATTATTTCCCCATAAATGTCGGTGACACGAACATCCTGTGGGAGCGGGCTTGCTCCGGGCGGCGTTCCGACGAAAGCGGTGTGGCAGGCAATTTTAATGTCGACTGACACGCCGTCTTCGTCGGAACGCCGCCCGGAGCAAGCCCGCTCCCACATTGGTTCTGTGCTGATTAGCTGTTAGCGGACCACGCCTTCTTCAATCAGCAGCTTGAGAATCGCCTCAGCCCCCGCCTCGGGACTCAGCCCTTTGAGCACCTGCCCACCGCCACCACTGGCCTTGGCCGTGGCCGCCTTCATCCGGTCAGCACCACTTTTGGCCTTGATCACCTTCAAGCGTTTAGGCCGTGGTTTGGCTGGCTGCAGCGTGGCGACGGCAAGCAACTCATCATCGACCACATCAACTTCATCCGCCTGCAGCACACCGCGTCGAGCCGGACCATAAGCGCTCTGCCGAGGCTTCGGCGCGGCGTTATCCACAGTCGCGAGAAACGGCAACCGCACTTTCAACCGACGACGCTGACCCCGGGGCAAGGCTTGCAGTACCAGGGCCGAGCTGCCGTCGATGGATTCAACCTGGGCCAGCCCCACCACCAGCGGCCAGCCAAGACTTTCGGCCAGCAGGAACGGCAGCATGCCGGAGCCTTCGCCGGTTTCCGCCTGACTGCCGGTCAATACGACCTGAGCGCCGGCGTCACGCAAATAGGCGGTCAATGCGGGCAGCGCATCGGCGCCGACCGGTTGTTCCAGCACATGCAGCTGTTCCAGTCCCATGCCCAGGTAAGCGCGCAACGCCGGTTCCGCGACGTCGCCGGCATGCAGCACTTGCAGGTTATCCCCCGCCAGTTGCAGGCCCAGTTCCACCGCCCGCGCATCCTGTTCCGCGCGACGTGGCCGGCCGGAGGTCGGGTGGGCGCCGATGGACACCAGGCTGATGATTTTCGTGCTCATAACCCTTTCCTTTCCTTAAGCCGCATCGCGCCTGGCTTCATTGCGGTAAGCCTCTACCGCATCGATCAAGGCTTGAAGAATCTCGGCGCTCTCGCCGATCACCGACAGGTCGGCCCGTTTGATCATGTCGCAACCAGGGTCGAGGTTGATCGCCACCACCTTGTCGCAGGCACCGATGCCTTGCAGGTGCTGGATCGCCCCGGAAATCCCCACCGCTACGTAGACCCGTGCGGTGACCCAGGTGCCGGACGCGCCGACTTGGCGGTCGCGCGCCATGAAGCCATCGTCCACCGCCACTCGGGAGGCGCCTTCGGTCGCGCCCAACGCTTGGGCCGTCCTGTGGAAAAGTCCCCAGTCCTTGACCCCGTTGCCGCCGGAGAAGATGAACTCGGCTTCGGCCATCGGAATGGCCGCCGGGTCCACCGCCACCGCGCCCAGATCCTCGATGCGCGAGAGACTGCGCGCGATGGTTGTGGATAACTCTACCGGCAAGGCTTCGTGTCGGGTTTCGCTGACAGGTTCGGCACATTCGACGGCAGCCAGGATCAGACGGGCAACCGGGCGCGCAAGGTCTTGCAATCCTGCACCGGCGCGGCCGATGCATTCCTGATCCTTGACCTGCCAGACTCGAGTGGCGGGGCGTTCGCCCAGTGCTGCGGCAAAGCGTCGACCGAGTTCGCCGCCACCGGTGCGACTGTCAGGCAGCAACCAGTGACGCGGGCTGAACTGGTTATCCACAGCCCGTAATCCCTGAACCCGTTGTTCCGGTGCATAACCGCTGAATTCATCGCCATCGAGCACCAGCAAGCGATCGACGCCCGCGGTGGCGAAGGCATTTTCCTTGTGTTCACCGAAGACCACGGCCAATACCGCACCGTCCTTGCCGGCCAACTGATGCGCCAGGCCGAGCAGGTCGCGGTCATGGCTGCTCAAGCGGCCGCCGACCATGTCCGGCACCACGCTGATGTAGAAGGCCGGTTGCGGCACCTGATGCAGCGGCAATTGCACTTCAGCGGCGGCAGCGCGTTTGCTCGCCCCGCCCTGTTGCGCGCCACTGCGGTCGATGCGCTTGATGCCGTTGGGCCCGATGAAACCGATGCCATGGGGGTTCTTGCGGATGACCCCGTTAGGCCCCATCCAGCTGTGTTGCACTGGTTGCATGGCCGCGTGCAGCGGATGCAGGCGGTTGCGGGCGATCCATTCGGCGTGTGGGTCGCGGCGGATAATGTCGCTCATCAGTGGGCCTCCGCAGGTTCTTCACGTTTGGCCGGAGCATTGGGTTTGCTCGGGGCAGCGTCTTCGAGCAAGGCATCGGCGACCAGTTCGGCGATGTCCTTGATCAGCGGACGGGGTTCGACCACGCCTTCGAGCATCGCGGTGCACTGTGGACAACCCACGGCCACCAGTTCGGCGCCGGTTTCGCGGATGTCGTCCATGCGCATGTCGGGGATCCGTTGCTTGCCCGGAATGTCGGTGATTGGCGCACCGCCGCCACCGCCGCAGCAGCGCGAGCGGAAGCCGGAGCGTTGCATTTCCTTAATCTCGATGCCCAGGGCACGCAGTACTTCGCGCGGCGCCTCGTACTCGCCGTTGTAGCGGCCGAGGTAGCACGGGTCGTGATAAGTCACGCTGCTGCCTTTGTGCTGGCCGAGATTCAGGGCGCCAGCGCCGATGATTTCCGCCATGTAGGTACTGTGGTGCTGCACGAGGTAGTGGCCGTCGAAGGCGCCGTACTCGTTTTTCAGCACGTGGAAGCTGTGCGGGTCGCAGGTGACAATGCGGTTGAAGCTGTACTTGGCCAGGGTCTGGATGTTGCGTTTGGCCAACAACTGGAAGGTCGCTTCGTCGCCCAGACGTCGGGCCACATCACCGCTGTCGCGTTCTTCGAGGCCCAGCACTGCGAAGTCGACCTTGGCTGCTTTCAGCACTTTGACGAAGGCGCGCAAGGTGCGCTGGTTGCGCATGTCGAAGGCGCCGTCGCCGACCCAGAACAGCACGTCGACCGACTTCTTCTCGCTGAGCAGGTTCAGGTTCAAGTCCGCCGCCCAGTTCATCCGCCCGCCCGGGGCGAAGCCGCCAGGGTTGTCGGTGGCGATCAGGTTTTCCAGGACTTCGGCGCCCTTGTTCGGGGTCGCGCCTTTTTCCAGGGTCAGATGGCGGCGCATGTCGACGATGGCATCGACGTGCTCGATCATCATCGGGCACTCCTCGACGCAGGCGCGGCAGGTGGTGCAGGACCACAGGGTTTCGGCGTCCACCAGGCCGTTGACGATCGGTTGATGCGGGTTGCCGGCGTGCTCACCAATCGCCTTGCCCGGATAGGGACTGCCGGCGAACTTGGCGTCAGTGCCGCCGGCGAGGCCGACGACCATGTCCTGGATCAGTTTTTTCGGGTTCAGCGGCTGGCCGGCGGCGAATGCCGGGCACGCGGCTTCGCACTTGCCACACTGCACGCAGGCGTCGAAGCCAAGCAGTTGGTTCCAGGTGAAGTCCTTGGGTTTTTCCACGCCCAGTGGCGCAGTGAGATCGCTCAGGTCCAGCGGCTTCAAACCAGTGGAACGGCCGCCACCAAAACGTTCGGCGCGGCGGTGCCAGGCCAGGTGCAGGGCACCGGCGAAGGCGTGCTTCATCGGCCCGCCCCAGGTCATGCCGAAGAACAGTTCCGAGACGCCCCACAGCACACCGACGCCGAGGATCGCTGCCACTACCCAGCCACCGAAGTTTTCCGGAAGGATGCCGGCGACCGGCAGGGTCAACAGGAAGAAACTGACCGAGAACGCCAACAGGCTTTTCGGCAGGCGCATCCACGGGCCTTTGGACAGGCGAGCCGGTGGGTTGCGGCGACGCAGGTAGACAAAAATCGCCCCGACGAACATCACTGCCGTCATCAACAGCAGCGCATAACCGAGGATGCGGTTATGCAGGCCAAATCCGTGAACCAGAATCGCCAGTACGATGGACGCCACCGCACCACCGGCCGTGGCGACGTGAGTATTGGCGATGTATTTGTCCCGCGCTACCACATGGTGCAAATCGACCATGTAGCGCTTGGGCATGGCGAACAGGCCGCCGATCAGGTCGACTTTCGAAGCCCGGCCCCGGCGCCACATGGCCACCCGCCGCAACGCGCCGAGAACCGCAAGGCCCAGGGCAGCGAACAACAGGATTGGAAGAAGGGTGTTCAACATGGTGGAGCTCCCAAAGACCGCAGGGTCTTGCAGGCCAAACTACCTGGATGCCTTGCCCGATTCCCTGTAGGAGCGAGGCTTGCCCGCGAAGGCGATGGATCAGCCGACATCAATGTTGAATGTCAGGACGCCTTCGCGGGCAAGCCTCGCTCCTACAAGGGTTATCCACAAGCCGTTAGAAATCCTTGCACAACCGCAACGCGTCATAGATCGCGGCGTGAACGTTACGCTGGGCCACGCAGTCGCCGATGCGGAACAGCAGGTAGCCGTCGCCGCTCTGTTCCAGGCAGGGTTGCGGCTTGATCGCGAACAGGGCCTCGACGTCGATCTGGCCCTTGTTGCGCGAGCCTTCCTTCATCGCGTAGTAGATCTCTTCGTCCGGACGCACGCCGTTTTCGACGACCACCTGGTCCACCACCCGCTCCTCTTTGGCGCCGGTGTATTCGTTTTCCAGTACCGCGATCAACTTGTCGCCTTCGCGGTAGACCTTCTCCAGCATCATGTCGCCGGTCATGATCACTTCTTTCGGATACATGCTGCGGTAGTACGTCGGGAACGATGTGCCGCCAATCGCCACGCCGGGCTTGATGTCGTCGGTGACGATTTCGACCTGGCTGCCTTTGTCGGCCAGGAAGTCGGCCGTCGACATGCCGGTGAACTCGCAAATGGTGTCGTACACCAGCACGTTCTTGCCCGGTGCAACCTTGCCATCGAGGATGTCCCAGCTGCTGACCACCAGGCCTTCAGCCGCGCCCCAGTGCTCGTTCTGCTCCAGGTAGGAGTGACCGCCAACGGCGAGCACCACCACGTCCGGACGCAGGTCGAGAATGGTCGGTGCATCGGCCGCCACGCCCAGGCGCAGGTCGACTTTCAACCGCGCCAGTTCCAGCTGATACCAGCGCGTGATACCGGCGATCTGGTCCCGTTGCGGGGCTTTCGACGCGGTGGTGATCTGCCCGCCGATGAATTCCTTTTTCTCGAACAGGGTCACGTCGTGCCCGCGCTCGGCGGCCACACGAGCGGCTTCCATCCCGGCAGGGCCGGCGCCGACCACCACGACCTTGCGTTTCACGCCGGTGGTCTTTTCGATGATGTGCGGCAGCCCCATATACTCCCGGGAGGTCGCAGCGTTCTGGATGCACAACACATCCAGGCCCTGGTATTGCCGGTCGATGCAGTAGTTGGCGCCGACGCATTGTTTGATCTGGTCGATCTGGCCCATCTTGATCTTGGCGATCAGGTGCGGGTCGGCGATATGGGCGCGGGTCATGCCGACCATGTCGACGTAACCGCCCTCCAGGATACGGGTCGCCTGGTTCGGGTCCTTGATGTTCTGCGCATGCAGCACCGGCGCCTTGACCACCTCCTTGATACCGGCGGCCAAATGCAGGAACGGCTCCGGTGGATAACTCATGTTCGGGATCACGTTGGCCAGGGTGTTGTGGGTGTCGCAACCCGAGCCCACGACGCCAATGAAGTCCAGCATGCCGGTGTCGTCGTAGTACTTGGCGATCTGTTTCATGTCCTCATGGGACAAACCGTCCGGGTGGAATTCGTCACCGCACAGACGGATGCCGACGCAGAAATCCGGCCCGACTTCGGCGCGCACGGCCTTGAGCACTTCCAGGCCGAACCGCATGCGATTCTCGAAACTGCCGCCCCATTCGTCGGTACGTTTGTTGACCCGCGGGCTCCAGAACTGGTCGATCATGTGCTGGTGCACAGCGGACAGTTCGACGCCATCCAGGCCCCCGGCCTTGGCCCGGCGAGCGGCCTGCGCGTAGTTACCGATCACCCGCCAGATTTCTTCCGGCTCGATGGTTTTGCAGGTGGCACGGTGCACCGGCTCGCGTACGCCCGAGGGCGACATCAGCGTCGGCCAGTTAAAGCCGTCCCAACGTGACCGCCGGCCCATGTGGGTAATCTGGATCATGATCTTGGCGCCGTGCTTGTGCATGGCGTCGGCGAGATTCTGGAAGTGCGGAATGATGCGGTCGGTGGAGAGGTTCACCGAGCTCCACCACTCCTGCGGGCTGTCGATGGCCACCACGGACGAGCCGCCGCAAATCGCCAGGCCGATCCCGCCCTTGGCTTTCTCTTCGTAATACTTGACGTACCGATCGGTGGTCATGCCGCCGTCGGTCGCGTAGACCTCGGCGTGCGCGGTGCTGAGCACGCGGTTGCGGATGGTCAGTTTGCCGAGCTGGATCGGCTGGAACATTGCTTCGAAAGCCATGGCGGGTTCCTCGACTTACAACGGCTTGACGGTGAACAAACCGTCATCGTGACCCTCTTCAGAGCCACCGTAGACTTGTTCGGCAACGGTACGGATCTTGCTGCCGCGGGCCTGCAGAATCTGGTCCATGGCACCGGCAAACCAGCCGGTGAACATGTAGTCGACCTTGCGTCCGACCTTGCCGTAGACGTAGACGAACGCCGAATGTTCGAGCTTGACGCTGGCGGTGCCTTTATCGAGGTCGATGTCCTGGATCTTGAACAGGCCCCAGCCACGTTGCGACAGGCGCTTCATGTAGTGCTCGAACACCGCGACGCCTTCCAGGCCGTGGCACTCGGCTTCTTTTTCACACCAGTGCCAGGCGGACTTGTAGCCGGCCTTGTAGAGGATCTCAGCATAGGCGTCGGCCCCCAGAACCTCTTCGATGCCGATGTGGTTGTTGACGAAGAAGTGACGCGGTACGTACAGCATCGGCAGGGCGTCGGACGTCCAGACACCGGTTTCGCTGTCGACTTCGATAGGCAATTGCGGGGCGATCTTGGCCATGGAAACTTAACTCCAGAAAATTCGTTGTGTTGCCCCCGGCGCGGACGGCCGGGGGAAAATTCAGAGGTGCGGTGGCTTACTCGCCCCAGACGTCCTTGAGGACGTTGACCCAGTTTTCACCCATGATCTTGCGCACCACGCGCTCGGAATGGCCGCGCTTGAGCAGGGTTTCGGTCAGGTTCGGGAACTCGCCGACGGTGCGGATGCCCAGCGGGTTGATGATCTTGCCGAAGCTGGTCAGGCGGCGGGCGTAGCCCTTGTCATGGGTCAGGTATTCGAAGAAGTCCTGGCCATGGCCCTGGGTGAAGTCGGTGCCGATGCCGATGGCGTCTTCGCCGACGATGTTCATGGTGTATTCGATGGCTTCGGCGTAGTCGTCGATGGTCGAATCGATGCCCTTGGCCAGGAACGGCGCGAACATGGTCACGCCGACGAAACCGCCGTGGTCAGCAATAAACTTAAGCTCTTCATCGGACTTGTTGCGCGGGTGGATTTTCAGACCCGATGGCAGGCAATGGGAGTAGCAGACCGGCTTCTTCGATTCGAGGATGACTTCTTCGGAAGTCTTGGAGCCGACGTGGGACAGGTCGCACATGACGCCGACGCGGTTCATCTCGGCGACGATTTCGCGACCGAAACCCGACAGGCCGCCGTCACGCTCGTAGCAACCGGTACCGACCAGGTTCTGGGTGTTGTAGCACATCTGCACAATACCGACGCCCAGCTGCTTGAAGACCTCGACGTAGCCGATCTGGTCCTCGAAAGCGTGAGCATTCTGGAAGCCGAACAGGATGCCGGTCTTGCCCTGCTCCTTGGCCTTGCGGATATCGGCGGTGGTGCGCACTGGAATCACCAGGTCGCTGTTCTCGCGGATCAGTTTCTGGCTGGCGGCGATGTTGTTGACGGTGGCCTGGAAGCCCTCCCACACCGACACGGTGCAGTTGGCCGCGGTCAGACCGCCCTTGCGCATGTCTTCAAACAGCTCGCGGTTCCACTTGGCAATAATCAGCCCGTCGATAACGATGCTGTCGGCGTGCAATTCGGCTGGGCTCATCAGGCTGTCCCCTATTAGCGATTCATGCGCCGAATCGTGTGTCGGCGCTTTGGGGCCAGCATATGCCTCAGTGCCTTGGCAGCCGGGTGCAAAAACGACAGGGGAATTGCCGAAAGCGTCAATGCACGACAAAGGGTCGTCAGCCGGCCGGATAAGCGACCTGTTCAAGCCCGTCCGCATACGCGAGAATCCATCGCATCACTGGATTTAGGGGCGGCGACACGATGAAATCGATATTTCTGGCTTTGGCATTGATAGCGACCGGCGCGCAGGCGGCTGAAGAGGCCGACGACAACCCCTGCGACGCCGTCGAAAACGAAATCCAGACCCTGGAATGCTCGGCCTACGGCAGAACCACTGCCGAAGACCTGCTGAGTGAAAACTACAAAAGCCTGGCCGAGCGCATGCAGATGCTCTACGGCAAGAACCCGGCGCAACTGACCGACGTCACCGCCAGGCTCAAGACGGCCCAGCAACAGTGGCTGAAAACCCGCGACGCGGATTGCGCCGTCGAGGCGTTCCCGGCGACCAGCGGCAGCAAGGCCTTCACCATTGCGCAGAATGATTGCGTGGCGCGGATGAGTGATGAGCGGTCGGAGTTTCTGGAGTCGATCGGGCAGGAATAAGAACATAAGCATGGAGAATAATTTGATCCCACACGAAGTAGTCAGCCTTATCGTTGACGGTGCAACGCCCATTCGCGCCTGGCGCGAACACCTCAGCCTTACACAGGAAGAAGTAGCCAGACGCATGGGCATTTCCCAGCAGGCGTTCGCTCAGCAAGAGAACGTCGCCAAGCCTCGCAAGGCGACCCGTGAGAAAATTGCCGGGGCTTTTGGCATCACCGCCAACCAACTAGAGCTGTAAGCTGAACGCCAGCATCAGGAAAAGGGATCGAAATGAATATCTGCGGCATCGAAATCAAAGGCAGTGAAGCGATTATCGCGGTGGCCTCCCTCGACGGTCAGGTGCTGAGTCATGTCGCCCTGGCCACCAAGAAAATCACCCTCGACGATGACGACGAGGCGGCGAACGTCAAAGTGTTTGCCGCTCAAGTGGCGTCGTTTGTGCGTGAGCATTCCATCGACCGGATCGCGATCAAGAAACGCAGCAAGAAAGGCGAGTTCGCCGGCGGGCCGACCACCTTCAAGATCGAAGGGGTTTTGCAGTTGCTGGAGAATTGCGAGGTGACGCTGCTGTCGCCGCAGACGATCAATGCGCAGAACAAGAAGTTTGATTTTGAGCTGCCGGCGACGTTGAACAAGTATCAGCATGAGGCGTACAAGGCGGCGTGTTCGGCGTTGATAAAGAAGTAGCAGCGAGCGCCTCAACTACGCGCAGTCCAAACGCCAGTCTCCGAAACACTGCAGTAGCTGTTGACGAGCTCATCGGTTTAACGCCTTCTAACCTGTTATTTATGACAGTAGGCAACCTCTACAAAAAAGCGCATGTTCAATTTCATCCGACATTGAATATGCGTGTACCCAATGAGCAGCTTTTCGCAACCGTCTCTTCATAGCGCAACGCCGACGCTTTCGGTAATTGACGCACGCGAACTACAGATTCGAAGCATTGCCTATCATTGCTCCGACGCCACTCAAACACCCGAGGCACGAATCACCCGCCAGGCTTTCGACGCACATGCGCGCCTGGAGTCCAGTTGGGATCCACGGCTGTTTTCGGCTCAGCAAGCACCCAATCTTGCAACCAGATATTCTTTATCAGCCCTGCCATTGCTGACCAAAAGCGTCGATGCCGGGTGGCGGTTGAAACTCATGGGAAATGCAAACCAACTGCTTTGTGAATGGGATGGTCGACAGAGCCAGCGCCTGATTGGGTATGACAACTTGCTTCGCACCACCTTAGTAACGGAACACGCCGTCAACGAACCCTCGTGTGTAACCGAACGGATGACCTACGCCGACAGCCGCATTGAATTCAATACCCATAATCAATGCGGGCAGTTGATTCGGCACGATGACACCGCCGGCAGTCTTTCCATCGATGAATATGGTTTGTCAGGCACAATCCTGTGCAAATCTCGACGATTCATGATTGACCTGCTGATACCAGACTGGTCAGACATCGAAACTGAGCGCGACAAAAAACTCGAGCTCGAAATCTTTACTACTCGGTGGCTATTCAACACCACGAATGATTTGTTGAGCCAGACCGATGCACGGCGTAATCAACAGGTACTGGGGTATAACGTTGCCGGCCAGGTTAGACAGATTCAACTGAAACGCGAAGGCTTGCCCGAGAGAACGTTAGTCAGCAACCTTCTCTACAGTGCCACCGGCCAGATCGAAAGCGAGACTGTAGGCAACGGTGTTGAGATTACCCGGTGTTATGAGGCTGAAAGTAATCGCCTTTTGCGACTTACCTCCCGTCGGCCCGGTCACACCTTTCAGGATCATCACTACTTCTATGACCCTGTCGGCAATATCTCCCGCATTCTGGACTCGGCGCAGACCGTCCGCTACTTTAGCAACCAGCGTACTGAGCCCCTCAACACCTATAAATACGACTCTCTTTATCAATTGATAGAAGCAACCGGGCGTGAGTCCGTACCGGCCAGTCAAGGACCTGCGCTGCCCGAGTTGCAAACCCCTCTTATCGATCCGCAACGAATGAGTACCTATAAACAGACATTTTCATATGACGCAGCGGGGAATCTGTACACTGTCGTTCACGATGGCCGGAGCGGTTACACCCGAGAAATGGTAACTGCCCCTTCCAGTAATCGCAGCCTGTTGAGAGCAGGAAATAAAGAACCAGACTTCAACAACAGCTTCGATCACAATGGCAATCTGCAGACGTTACTGCCGGGGGCACAGACCCTGCGCTGGAACACGCGAAATCAACTGAGTGAAGTCATTCAGGTCCTCAGGGATAACGCCCAGGATGACGATGAAGTCTATATCTACGATGGACAGGGCCAGCGGCTGCGAAAGACGCTTCGCGCTCGAACTAAATCTGGCGTCCGAAGTGCCGATGTACGTTATTTGCCAGGACTGGAAGTCCATTACAACAACGCTGTAGAAGTGCGCCATGTCATGAACATTGAAGCCAGCAATTGCAGCGTGCGGGTTTTGCACTGGGACGAAGAACCTCCCATAGACATTGTCAACAATCAGATTCGCTACAACCTGAGTGATCACCTTGGTTCCAGCACACTAGAACTCGATGAGGAGGCAGGCCTGCTAAGCCAAGAAGGTTACTACCCGTTCGGCGGCACTGCCTGGTGGGCCGCACGAAACTTGACAGAAGCCAAGTACAAAACCATTCGCTACTCCGGGACAGAGCGAGATACCACTGGACTTTACTATTATGGGTTTCGATATTACGCACATTGGCTACAGCGCTGGATTAATCCTGACCCCGCCGGAAACATTGATGGCTTGAACTACTACAAAATGGTCCAGAACAATCCACTGAGACTTAAAGACAGCAAAGGTCTCGCCCCGATCGAGCCAATCGATGAGCATGAAACAAAAATGCTCGCGGCTGGACAGGCAATACTTTATCGACGTGCTGATCACTTGCCCTCTATCGATAAAGCCGAGTTCCTCGAAGATTATGCAACGATGCTTCAATTCACCAAAAAAGCGATCTCCGCACTCAGCGCTCCAAATTTATCGGATTCCACGCTGGAAAAACTAAAAAATATTTTCGGTACAGACATGCAGGAAGAACACTTGAAACTTGCGGCGGACGCCGCCAGGAAAAAACTAGAGAAGACCTATAATGGAGGGTTAAAGGACCAAGCTACGGGAGATCGATTTGTATTTACCGAAAATAATCCCCAGAAACCCGTGCAAAGAGCACACCGTCACAAAAGTAAAAAACAGGGGACGGAGATTGTCTATCTTAACCTAAAGGCTCGCGAGCAATCAGCCCCGCGTAGAGCCGGGACAATGTTTCATGAATTGACCCACGTTCATGCCAAAACTGCAGATTTTTGGTACTTGTTTCCCTCGTCCGGGAAAAACGACACAGCAGCAACCATCGAGGGCGCCATGAATACCGCACTGGAGAAGTCCCGATTGATGGCCGAAAAGGGTCCCGATCAATCGAAGCTTAAAGACAAGAACAAAATAAAACTCATGAAACATATAGAAAAAGCACAAAAAAACTTCCATTCACCAGAAGCTCAAGTATTGAACGCAAAAATAGCAATTACCGTTCACAACGCTGATAGCCTAGCGGCACTGGCCCTCCAATTCAGACATTAACAAATGCCAAAATACCTGAGCAGCGATGGAGACAACCCGATTACATCGATATGCGATCCCTCGATATACACTGCAATCTTGCTAAGTGTTCGTTTTCGCCCCTTGCCGATTTTCCACCCGCCGATCCTCCCGCGGACACCGCGCAAACCGCGCCCGATAACTGCGGGTGAAATACGACGGCGACTCAAACCCGCAGGCAATACTCACCTCCAGCACGCTCATATCCGTCTGACGCAACAACTTCCGGGCCTTTTCCAGCCGCAAGCGCAGGTAGAAGTTACTCGGCGTGTCATTCAAATGCAGGCGAAACAGGCGCTCCAGCTGCCGGCGCGTCACCTTGATCGATTCCGCCAACTCCAGCGTGCTTAACGGCGGCTCGCTGTGCTGCTCCATCTCGCCAATCACCTGCACCAGTTTCTTGTTGCTGATGCCATACCGCGTGGCGACTTCCATGCGTTGGTGGTCTTTGCGCGGGCGAATGCGGCCGAGTACGAATTGTTCGCTGACCTGGATCGCCAGTGCCGGACCGTGGGCCTGGCCGATGAGGTCGAGCATCAGGTCGATGGAAGCGGTGCCGCCCGCAGAGGTGATACGCCGACGGTCGATCTCGAACAGCTCCTGGGTGACGCTGAGTTGTGGGTAAGACTCCTTGAAGGCGTCGATGGCTTCCCAGTGCAAGGTCAGGCGATGGCCATCGAGCAGGCCGGCCTCGGCGAGGACGAAGCTGCCGGTGTCGATGGCGCCGAGGGTCACGCCTTCGTGGTCCAGGCGGCGCAGCCAGTGCTCCAGTGCCGGGGTGGCGAATTTCAGCGGTTCGAAACCGGCGACCACCAATAGGGTTGCACCTTTTTTCAGCGGTTCCAGCGCCGCGTCGGCGTTGACCGACATGCCGTTGCTGGCCAATACCGCGCCACCGTCGGCGCTCAGCACATGCCAGCGATACAGCTCGCCGCGAAAGCGATTGGCGACCCGCAGCGGCTCGATGGCCGAGATGAAACCGATGGCCGAGAAGCCCGGCATCAACAAGAAGTAGAAATCCTGGGACATGAAGCGCACTCGGTGGGCAGGTAGCTGTTGATACGCCACTTGCGCGCGGCATTCAAGAGCACAGGTCGCCGCAGTGCAAGAGCTGGTCGCCGTAGTGCGCTTTCACGGGGGCTATGCTGCGTAACTTGGCATCACCGGCGCACGGCGCATCCGGTCTTACGGATGCAGACGCCGGACCCACAATAACGTCTGCCGAGGAACCCCGACATGAAACGACTGATCAGCAGCTGTGTTCTTGCACTCAGCGGTACCGCCTTATTGAGCGCCGGTGTCATGGCGGCCGAACCTGCTTCATGCCAGAACGTACGCATGGGCGTCGTGAACTGGACCGACGTGATCGCCACCAGCGCGATGACCCAGGTCCTGCTCGACGGCCTCGGCTACAACACCAAACAAACCAGTGCGTCCCAGCAAATCATTTTCGCCGGGATCCGCGACCAGCGCCTGGACCTGTTCCTGGGCTACTGGAACCCGTTGATGACACAGACCATCACGCCGTTCGTCCAGGCCAATCAAGTCAAGGTGCTGGAAGCGCCCAGCCTGAAAGATGCCCGCGCCACCCTCGCCGTGCCGACTTACCTCGCCGACAAGGGCCTGAAAACCTTTGCCGACATCGCCAAATTCCAGAAAGAACTGGGCGGCAAGATCTACGGCATCGAGCCTGGCTCGGGCGCCAACACCCAGATCAAGGCGATGATCGCCAAGAATCAGTTCGGCCTGGGCAAGTTTCAGCTGGTCGAGTCCAGTGAAGCCGGCATGCTCGCCGCGGTGGATCGCGCCGTGCGGCGCAAGGAAGCGGTGGTGTTCTTCGGTTGGGCGCCGCACCCGATGAACGTTAACGTGCAGATGACTTACCTCACTGGCAGCGAAGACGCCCTGGGCCCGAACGAAGGCATGGCCACGGTCTGGACCGTCACCTCGCCGAACTACGCACAGCAATGTCCGAACATTGGTCGCTTGCTCAGCAACCTGACCTACACCGCCGATGACGAGAGCCGGATGATGCAGCCGTTACTGGAGCACAAGGACGCTTTCGAATCGGCCAAGCAATGGTTGATGGATCACCCGCAAGACAAACAACGCTGGCTCGAAGGCGTGACCACCTTCGATGGCAAACCGGCGGCTGAAAACCTGAAATTGACCACCAAATAAACCCGATTGAACCACTGATTCGCAGCCCGACCGGGCTGCGGACGGAATCATCACGCCTGCAAGGAACCCCCCTCATGAACCACGACGTCATCATCACCTGCGCACTCACCGGTGCTGGCGACACGAGCGCCAGAAGCCCACACGTGCCGGTCACCCCGAAACAAATCGCCGCGGCAGCCGTGGAAGCCGCCAAGGCCGGTGCCACCGTGGTTCACTGCCACGTTCGCGACCCGCAAACCGGCAAATTCAGCCGTGACGTGGCGCTGTATCGCGAAGTGATGGAGCGCATCCGCGAGGCAGACGTCGACATCATCGTCAACCTCACCGCCGGCATGGGCGGCGACCTGGAAATCGGCGCGGGCGAGAACCCGATGGAGTTCGGCCCCAATACCGACCTGGTCGGCCCGCTGACCCGTCTGGCCCACGTCGAAGAACTGCTGCCGGAAATCTGCACTCTCGATTGCGGCACCCTGAACTTCGGCGACGGCGACACCATCTACGTGTCCACCCCGGCGCAGTTGCGTGCCGGCGCCAAACGCATTCAAGAGCTGGGCGTTAAGCCTGAGCTGGAAATCTTCGACACCGGTCACCTGTGGTTCGCCAAGCAGATGATCAAGGAAGGACTGCTGGACAACCCATTGTTCCAGCTGTGCCTGGGCATTCCGTGGGGCGCGCCGGCGGACACCACCACCATGAAAGCCATGGTCGACAACCTGCCGGCCGACGCGGTCTGGGCCGGGTTCGGCATCGGTCGCATGCAGATGCCGATGGCGGCACAAGCGGTGCTGCTGGGCGGCAACGTGCGGGTCGGTCTTGAGGACAACCTGTGGCTGGACAAGGGCGTGCTGGCGACCAACGGCCAACTGGTCGAGCGCGCCTCGGAAATTCTCAGCCGCCTCGGCGCCCGGGTTCTGACACCGGCTGAAGGCCGGGCAAAAATGGGCCTGACCAAGCGCGGCTAAACCCACACACAATACCTGTAGGAGCGAGGCTTGCCCGCGAAGAGGCCAGTACATCCACTACGTACTCTGCGGCCGGACCACCGTCTTCGCGAGCAAGCTTCGCTCCTACAGGATCACCGAACTTTTTAGGACGTCGCCATGACCTTTATCACCGAAATCAAAACCTTCGCAGCACTCGGCAGCGGTGTGATCGGCAGTGGCTGGGTCTCCCGCGCCCTCGCCCACGGCCTCGACGTGGTGGCCTGGGACCCGGCGCCCGGTGCCGAGGCGGCCCTGCGCAAACGCGTCGCCAATGCCTGGGGTGCACTGGAGAAACAAGGCCTGGCAGCCGGCGCATCACAGGATCGCTTACGCTTTGTCGCGACGATTGAAGAGTGCGTTCGCGATGCGGATTTCATTCAGGAAAGCGCCCCGGAACGTCTGGACCTGAAGCTGGAACTGCACAGCAAGATCAGCGCGGCGGCCAAGCCCGATGCCCTGATCGGCTCCAGTACTTCGGGGCTGTTGCCGAGTGAGTTCTACGAGAGCTCGACACACCCGGAACGCTGCGTGGTCGGGCATCCGTTCAACCCGGTTTACCTGTTGCCGTTGGTGGAAGTGGTTGGTGGCAAAAACACTGCGCCCGAAGCCGTTCAGGCGGCGATGAAAGTGTACGAATCCCTCGGCATGCGTCCGTTGCATGTGCGCAAGGAAGTGCCAGGATTTATCGCCGACCGCCTGCTCGAAGCGCTGTGGCGTGAAGCGCTGCACCTGGTCAACGATGGCGTGGCGACCACCGGTGAAATCGACGATGCGATTCGTTTTGGCGCGGGCCTGCGCTGGTCGTTCATGGGTACATTCCTGACTTACACCCTGGCCGGTGGCGATGCGGGCATGCGCCACTTCATGGCGCAGTTCGGGCCGGCGTTGCAATTGCCGTGGACGTACCTGCCGGCGCCGGAATTGACCGACAAATTGATCGACGATGTGGTGGACGGGACCAGTGATCAGCTGGGCACGCACAGCATTTCGGCGCTGGAGCGCTATCGTGATGATTGTCTGCTGGCGGTGCTGGAGGCGGTGAAGACCACCAAAGAGAAGCATGGGATGGCGTTCAGCGAGTAACTAGCCAGCAGGTCCGGCCTCTTCGCGAGCAAGCCCGCTCCCACATTGATCTGCTGCGTGACATAGATTGTATTCACACCTCAAATCACTGTGGGAGCGGGCTTGCTCGCGAAAGCGACATTCCTGTCACCACACATCCTGGATCCTGATCATGCCCACCCTCACCACCTACCAAACCAAAATCATCCCCGATTGGGTCGACTATAACGGCCACCTGCGCGATGCCTTCTATCTGCTGATTTTCAGCTACGCCACCGACGCGCTGATGGATCGGCTGGGCATGGACAGCAACAACCGCGAAGCCAGCGGCAACTCGCTGTTCACCCTCGAACTGCACCTCAACTACCTGCACGAAGTGAAGCTCGATGCCGAAGTCGAAGTGCACACGCAGATCATCGGCCACGACAGCAAACGCCTGCACCTCTACCACAGCCTGCACCTGGTGGGCGATGACAAGGAGCTGGCGGGCAATGAGCAAATGCTGCTGCACGTCGACCTCGCCGGGCCGCGATCCGCGCCGTTCAGTGAAGAGACCTTCAGCAAGCTGCAAGCCATCGTCGCCGAGCAAGCCGACTTGCCCACCCCCGCCTGCATTGGCCGCGTGATCGCTCTACCCCCGGCAAAATA
The DNA here is from genome assembly GCF_902497995.1 of Pseudomonas fluorescens. Lineage (GTDB taxonomy): Bacteria > Pseudomonadota > Gammaproteobacteria > Pseudomonadales > Pseudomonadaceae > Aquipseudomonas > Aquipseudomonas fluorescens_BK. The sequence goes on from NZ_CABVII010000027.1 coordinate 61,361, forward strand.
ACCACCCCCGAACAAGGAGATCGCCATTGAACACCGCCGCCGCTTTTGCCGACTTCCGCACCTACCCGTTGATCAGCGCGCTGGCTGGCGTGCAGACCCTGGCGGATCGCGTCCTGGTGAAGTGGGCCGATGACCGCGTCAGCCCCTTTCATCATCAATGGCTACGGGACAACTGCCCGTGCCCGCTCTGCGTCTACACCGTGACCCGCGAGCAGGTGTTGGAAATCGTCGATGTCGAAGAAGATCTGGTGCCGGCAGAGACGAGCGTCGATGCCGAAGGCTGCCTCTGCATCGCATGGCAGGACGGCCACCGCAGTCGCTTCGATCCGGGCTGGCTACGGGCCCACGCCTATGACGATGAGTCCCGCGCCGAGCGCCGTGCCGGCAAACCGCAAGCCAGGCTTTGGAACAGCGATTTGCAGTTGCCGGTGTTCGACTACCAGGCACTGATGCACAACAACGACGCCTTGCTGCAGTGGCTGCTGGCGGTGCGCGACATCGGCCTGACCCAGGTCCGTGGCGTGCCCACCGAGCCTGGCTCGCTGAAGCTGATCGCCCAGCGGATTTCCTTCATCCGCGAGAGCAATTTCGGCGTGCTGTTCAACGTGCAATCCAAGGCCGATGCCGACAGCAATGCCTACACCGCCTTCAACCTGCCGCTGCACAGCGACCTGCCGACCCGGGAGCTGCAACCGGGGCTGCAATTTCTGCATTGCCTGGTCAATGACGCCGACGGTGGCGAGAGTGTTTTTGTCGACGGGTTCGCCATCGCCGCAGCCTTGCGCCAGGAAGATCCCGAAGCGTTCCAGGCCTTGTGTGAAATCCCCGTTGAGTTTCGCAACAAGGACCGTCATAGCGACTACCGCTGCCTCGCGCCGATCATCGCCCTGGATGCTTTCGGGCAGGTGTCGGAGATCCGCATGGCGAACTTTCTGCGCGGTCCGTTCGAGGCGTCGGTGGAGCAGATGCCCAAGCTGTATCGCGCTTATCGCCGGTTCATTGCCATGACCCGCGAGCCTCGATTCAGGCTGATGCAAAGGCTCAATCCCGGGGAGCTGTGGTGTTTCGACAACCGCCGTACCCTCCATGCCCGCAATGCCTTCGACCCGGCCACGGGCGCGCGGCATTTCCAGGGTTGCTATGTTGACCGGGATGAATTGCTGTCGCGCATCCTCGTGTTGCAACGCTGAACCGCGTCATCGTTCTTCGCGAGCAAGCCCGCTCCCACATTTGAACGCGTACTCCTGTGGGAGCGGGCTTGCTCGCGAAGACGCCAGTACAAACACCCCAAATCTCCCGGATTCACAGGCAAAAAAAACCCCGATCAAGCCGTGACAGGATCGGGGCAGAGGTGGGTACTGTTGAGGAGCCGTTGCGCGAGGGTGACCAAACCTTCGTGAAGCCAGCTGAATCCAGTGTGCGCCGTCCTCTCTTTAGAAAGTTAGCCGAAAACGACATGTTCATAGCCATTGCGGTCATTGCGACAAATCGCCCTTGCCGCCAATCCGCGCCCCAACCAGAATCGAGCCAAGACAACGTTCCCTGAAGAAGGATTGCGTCATGATGCACGCCGATTTGATTGACCAGGAAGACCTGTTGGGCCAACTGAAGTCGTTGGGTTTTCAAGTACCGAATGGTTCCACCGCCGAGCAGGCTTGCGAGTGTGCGGTGCGAGGCTTGAACAATGAACGGGCGATCGCGCTGCGGACCATGGTCAAGCAGATGTACACCAGCAGCGCGACCATCCTGCCGGCGGTGCGCCAGGCTATCGACAAGCAACTGTTGCCGGCATTGGCGGAGTATCAGCAGAGCCGTAACGCCTGACAGGACGCCTTCGCGGGCAAGCCTCGCTCCTACAGGATTGATGTCGATCACGAATTTTCGGTACGACGCTAATCCTGTAGGAGCGAGGCTTGCCCGCGATGAGGGCGCCTCGGTCTAGAGCCTTACGCTGGCGAACGTCGACTCATTACGCGCCTGACTCAACGCTGACAACGGCCCCGACAACGGCGACAGCACCAATGCCTGCGGCAGCGGCATCATCGCCACTTGCTGCGTGGTGTTGGAGCCTACACGCTCGTCGCGCGGCGGAATGCCGAAGTATTCGCGGTAGCACTTGGAGAAGTGCGGCGTAGACACAAACCCACACACCGATGCCACTTCGATGATCGACATCGGCGTTTGCTTGAGCAGCTGCCGGGCACGGATCAGGCGCAGCTTCAGGTAGTAACGCGACGGCGAGCAGTGCAGGTATTTCTGGAACAGCCGCTCCAGCTGACGCCGCGACACGGCGACATACACCGCCAGTTCGTCGAGGTCGATCGGCTCTTCCAGGTTGGCCTCCATCAACGCGACGATTTCCTGCAGCTTCGGCTGGTTGGTGCCGAGCATGTGCTTGAGCGGCACACGCTGGTGATCCTGTTCGTTGCGGATACGCTCGTAGACGAACATTTCCGAGATTGCGGCGGACAGTTCACGCCCGTGATCGCGGCTGATCAAGTGCAGCATCATGTCCAGCGGTGCGGTGCCGCCGGAGCTGGTGAAGCGGTTACGGTCAAGGGTGAACAGGCGGGTGCTCATGGCCACCCGCGGGAAGGCTTCCTGCATCGAGGCCAGGCATTCCCAGTGCACGCTGCAGTCGAAGCCGTCCAGCAGGCCGGCGCAGGCCAGGGCCCAGCTGCCAGTGCAAACCGCACCGAGACGACGGGACTGACGCGCCTGGCTTTGCAGCCACGACACGTGTTCGCGGGTAACGGTGCGCTGAATGCCGATACCGCCGCAGACAATGATGGTGTCCAGGGCGGGCGCTTTGTGCATGGAGCAATCGGGGGTGATCTGCAGACCGTCACTGGCCCAGACCTGACCGCCGTCGACGGTGATCGTGGTCCAGCGATACAGTTCGCGACCGGACAATTGGTTGGCCATGCGCAGTGGTTCTACTGCGGACGCCAGAGAAATAAGCGTGAAATTGTCCAGCAGCAGAAAGCCGATGGATTGAGGCGCACGGTTCTGGGGTTGGGCCCCGGAGTTGAACGTCGTCATCGCGGTATCTCCTCACACTAAACGGGTGATGGCCTCAGGCGGAGGCTCTTGTTATTGCCATCGTTCTCGCGTGGGAGACGGGCTTTGTAATGACAGAGCAATTGCCATGCCTAAATTTGAATGCGCGTTCAATAACTCCTGAAAACGACGTCGCGATGTGTCTGGATATGACACGAATCGAGTCTGGAATTTATGTGCCATCAATGGCAGCAAGCGCTCTGTCCCGTTACCTGTGAGCAAATCGGTAGCACTTGTGGGAACAGGGCTGCCGCGCAGCTGGGAAGAGTGTCACCCCAAGCACGGGTGACGGGCGGTCAGGGCGGGTTTTGAACCCTGCCCTCGGGTCGGCGGCTTATCTGTAAGCGACGCGCCAAAACGTGGCGCGTTTTGATTCCGGTGTTCACTTTGCGCGCAGTTTTGACTGGTCTGGCGTCTTCGCGAGCAAGCCCGCTCCCACATTAGATCTTCAGCGAGCACAGATTTGTGTACGACCGAAATCAAGTGTGGGAGCGGGCTTGCTCGCGAAGCAGGCGACTCGGTGTGACTGACTCAGCACTCCACCGCGCTCACCGCCAACCCACCCCGCGATGTCTCTTTATATTTGTCATGCATATCAGCCCCGGTATCACGCATGGTCCGGATCACCCGATCCAGCGAGATAAAGTGCTGACCATCACCGCGCAGCGCCATTTGCGCCGCGTTGATCGCCTTCACCGCAGCAATCGCATTGCGCTCGATGCATGGCACCTGCACCAGTCCACCCACCGGATCACAGGTCAGGCCGAGGTTATGCTCCAGACCGATCTCCGCCGCGTTGCACAGCTGCTCCGGCGTGGCACCAAGAATCTCGGCCAACCCGGCCGCCGCCATGGCGCAAGCCGATCCGACCTCGCCCTGGCAACCGACTTCCGCACCGGAAATCGAGGCGTTCTTTTTGCACAGAATTCCCACCGCCGCCGCACTGAGGAAATAGTCGACCACGTTAGCGTCTGTCACCGCCTCGCTGAACTTCATAAAGTAATGCAGGACCGCCGGGATGATCCCCGCCGCGCCGTTGGTCGGTGCCGTGACCATGCGCCCGCCCGCGGCGTTTTCTTCATTGACCGCCAAAGCGAACAGGTTGACCCACTCCATGGCGCTCAAGGTCGAGCCGATCACGTTGGGCTTGTTCAACTCCTGCAGGCTACGGTGCAGCCTGGCCGCACGCCGACGCACATTCAGGCCGCCGGGCAGGATCCCTTCGTGTTTAAGGCCCTGCTCCACGCAATCCTGCATCGCACGCCAGAGCGTCATCAGGCCGGCGCGGATTTCGTCTTCGCTGCGCCAGACCTTTTCGTTGGCCATCATCAATTCGGCAACACGCAGGTTGTGTTGCTTGCAGAGGCTGAGCAGCTCGACGGCGCTGGAGAAATCGTACGGCAACACCGTGCGATCCAGGTCCACCACACCGCTGCTGGCCTGTGCTTCATCGACCACAAACCCGCCGCCGATGGAATAGTAGGTGTCGCGATGCAGCTCACCGTCATTGCCCTCGGCAACCAGGGTCATGGCGTTGGGATGGAATGGCAGGTTCTCGTCGATCAGGCGCATGTCCCGACCCCAGATGAACGGCACCGGCAAACGTCCATCAAGCAACAGCGTGTCGGTTTCACGCAGGGTGGCGATGCGGATGCCGATCTGCGACGGATCGATCGCGTCCGGCCACTCGCCCATCAGCCCCATGATCACCGCGTTATCGCTGCCGTGACCGATGCCGGTGGCGGACAGCGACCCATATAGCTGAACCTCGACGCGCCGCACTTGCTCCAGAAGCCCTTGCTCACGCAAACCTTGCACGAACAACGCCGCGGCCCGCATGGGCCCCACGGTGTGCGAACTGGAAGGGCCAATACCGATTTTGAACAGGTCGAAAACGCTGATAGCCATTGCTGCCGAACTCCTGGATGTGCCAACTCCAGACGCAAAAGCGCCTGGTGACGGAGCTGCTACGCTCAAGCTGCAATCCGCCGGTATGGCTGCATCATCAGGCTTTTACCCTGTCATTCGACGTCTGACACCGACGTACTCTTGTCCACAAACGCCGCGTGCGTTTTACGCTGTGTTTTCGCCGTTTTTTTGCGGTTCAGAACTGCAAACAGGGCTGAAAAAAGCTGTAAGCGACGTCACCGACACTGGATGCGACCCTCCCTGTACTGGTTACGACGCACCCTGTAGGCGTCAGAATTTCACTGGTACATGATCGTATCGACTCGATTGCAAGGCGCCGTGGCAGAGATGTCTCCAAAACGCCATCCAACCGCAACCTATAAGTGCGGTGGTCCAGTCGGAACACTGCCAAAAAAAACACCAAGGAGTCCATTCATGAAAGGTTCCCCGCCGTTGTTGTTGTTGGCCGCCATGCTGAGTCTGCCGTTTCTGGCGCAAGCCGCCGAACCGGCTCAGTGCAAAACCGTAAACTTCTCCGATGTCGGCTGGACGGACATTACCGTGACCACCGCCACCACCAGCGTCGTGCTCGATGCCCTGGGCTACAAGACCAAGACCACGATGATTTCCGTGCCAGTGACCTACAAATCCCTGGCCGATGGCAAGAACATGGACATCTTCCTGGGTAACTGGATGCCGACCATGGAAAACGACATCAAGGCCTACCGCGATGCCGGCACCGTGGACACCCTGCGCGCCAACCTGGAAAACGCAAAATACACACTCGCCGTCCCCGAAGAGTTGTATAACAAGGGTCTGAAGGATTTCGCCGACATCGCCAAGTTCAAGAAAGAACTCGACGGCAAGATCTACGGTATCGAACCAGGCAACGACGGTAACCGCCTGATTCAGAGCATGATCGACAAGAACGCCTTCGGCTTGAAAGACGCCGGCTTCAAGGTGGTCGAATCCAGCGAGGCAGGCATGCTCTCGCAAGTCGATCGCGCCCAGCGCCGCAACACCGCCGTGGTGTTCCTGGGCTGGGAACCGCACCCGATGAACACGCGATTCAAGATGAAGTACCTGACCGGCGGCGACGACTTTTTCGGCCCCAACTTCGGTCAGGCGACCATCTTCACCAACACCCGCAAGGGCTATGTTCAGGAATGCAGCAACGTGGGTCAGTTGCTGAAAAACCTGGTGTTTACCCTCGACATGGAAAGCACGCTGATGGGCAACGTCCTGGACGACAAAATGAAGCCTGACGCGGCCGCCAAGGCCTGGCTGAAAAAGAATCCACAGGTGCTCGATACCTGGCTCGCTGGCGTGACCACCATTGACGGTAAACCAGGCCTGGAGGCCGTGAAAGCCAAGCTCGCACAGTAAAATCGCTTATGCCGGGCGAGTTCGCTCGTCCGGGCTGTTTATTCCTTGCATGCGGACGTTCACTACCATGCTGATTGATCAGAAAATACCTTTAGGCCAGTACATCGCAGGCTTCGTTGAATGGTTGACGCAAAACGGCGCCAGCACCTTCGACGCAATTGCCGTGTCACTGGAAACGATGATCCACGGCGTGACTTTTGCGCTGACCTGGTTCAACCCGCTGGCATTGATCGGCCTCATCGCGCTACTGGCACACTTCATTCAACGAAAGTGGGGGCTGACCGTTTTTGTCATCGCCTCCTTCCTGCTGATCCTCAACCTGGGGTACTGGCAGGAAACCATGGAAACCCTTGCCCAGGTGTTGTTCGCCACCCTGGTCTGCGTGCTGATCGGCGTGCCATTGGGCATCGTCGCCGCGCACAAACCGATGTTCTACACAGTGATGCGGCCGGTACTCGATCTGATGCAGACCGTGCCGACCTTCGTCTACCTCATTCCTACCCTGACCCTCTTCGGACTGGGTGTGGTCCCGGGCCTGATCTCCACGGTGGTGTTCGCGATTGCCGCGCCCATCCGCCTGACTTACCTGGGTATTCGCGATGTCCCGGAAGAATTGATGGACGCTGGCAAGGCCTTTGGCTGCTCGCGACGTCAGCTGCTCTCACGGATTGAATTGCCCCACGCCATGCCAAGCATCGCGGCCGGTATCACCCAGTGCATCATGCTGTCGTTGTCGATGGTGGTGATCGCGGCACTGGTGGGCGCCGACGGCCTGGGCAAACCCGTGGTCAACGCACTGAACACTGCTGATATCGCCCTGGGCTTCGAAGCGGGCCTGGCGATCGTACTGCTGGCGATCATGCTCGACCGTATCTGCAAACAACCCGACGCCAAAGTAGGGGGTGACGCATGAGCATTATTCGCTTCGATAACGTCGACGTAATCTTCTCCAAGGATCCACGCGAGGCACTCAAGCTGCTGGATCAAGGCATGACCCGTAACGAGATCCTGAAAAAGACCGGGCAGATCGTTGGGGTCGAAAAGGCCAGCCTGGACGTCGAAAAAGGTGAAATCTGCGTACTGATGGGCCTGTCCGGCTCCGGCAAGTCCAGCCTGCTGCGCTGCATCAACGGCCTCAACACCGTCAGCCGTGGCAAATTGTTCGTTGAGCACGAAGGCAAGCAGATCGACATCGCCTCTTGCACCCCGGCAGAACTGAAAATGATGCGCACCAAGCGCATTGCGATGGTGTTCCAGAAGTTTGCCCTGATGCCTTGGCTGACCGTTCGCGAGAACATCAGCTTCGGCCTGGAGATGCAGGGTCGTCCGGAGAAGGAACGGAAAAAGCTGGTCGATGAAAAACTCGAACTGGTGGGCCTGACCCAGTGGCGCAACAAGAAACCCAACGAGCTTTCCGGCGGTATGCAACAACGTGTGGGCCTGGCCCGCGCGCTGGCAATGGACGCCGACATTCTGCTGATGGACGAACCGTTTTCGGCCCTCGACCCGCTGATCCGCCAGGGTCTGCAGGACGAACTGCTGGAACTGCAAAACAAGCTCAGCAAAACCATCGTGTTCGTGAGCCACGACCTCGATGAAGCCCTGAAGCTCGGCAGCCGCATCGCGATCATGAAAGACGGCCGGATCATCCAGTACAGCAAGCCGGAAGAAATCGTCCTCAACCCGGCGGACGATTACGTGCGGACTTTCGTCGCCCACACCAACCCGCTGAACGTGCTGTGCGGTCGCAGCCTGATGCGCACCCTGGACAACTGCAAACGCATCAACGGTTCGGTATGCCTGGATCCGGGTGGCGATTCGTGGCTGGACCTGGCCGAAGGCAACACCATCAAAGGCGCACGCCAGAACGGCGCGAGCCTGGACCTGCAGAACTGGATTCCGGGCCAAGCGGTTGAGGGTTTGGGTCGCCGGCCGACGCTGGTGGATTCCAACATCGGCATGCGCGATGCGTTGCAGATTCGTTACCAGACCGGCAACAAGCTGGTGCTGCACGATAACAACAAGGTGGTCGGGATTCTGGGTGACAGCGAGCTGTACCACGCACTGCTCGGCAAGAACCTGGGGTAAGGCAACACACACAAAAACGCCGCGAGATGATCGCGGCGTTTTTGTTTGAGCGCGATGTTGAAAGCGAAGACTTGTCGTCGGACTTATTTTTTGTTGATTGAACGTTCAATCAAAACAAAATAGACTGGCCGTCAATGCGAGACCTTTTTACGTCCGCCGGTAAGGCCCAAGGAGATGTGCAAGATGCCCAAGGTCGGTATGCAACCCATCCGCCGCCAGCAGTTGATCGAAGCCACGCTGCAGGCGGTAGATCAGGTCGGAATGGGGGACGCCAGCATTGCGCTGATCGCCCGTTTGGCCGGTGTCTCGAATGGCATCATCAGTCACTACTTTCAGGACAAGAACGGCCTGATCGCCGCCACGGCGCAGTATCTGATGAGTGTCCTCAGCGAGAACGTCACCGCGCGCCGTCAGGCGCTGGAGGACAACAGCCCGCGGGCTCACCTCCAGGTGATTGTCGAAGGCAACTTCGACGCCAGCCAGGTCAATGGCCCGGCAATGAAAACCTGGCTGGCCTTCTGGGCCACCAGCATGCACCACCCGTCATTGCGCAGGTTGCAGCGGATCAACGATCACCGCCTGTATTCCAACCTGTGCTGCCAGTTCCGCCGTGTATTGCCGCTCGATGACGCGCGCAGTGCAGCCCGAGGCCTGGCAGCCCTCATTGACGGTTTGTGGTTGCGCGGCGCGCTGTCGGGAGATGCTTTCGACACCGCGCAGGCGCACCAGATCGCCTACGAATACATGGATTTCCAATTGGCCAAGCAGGTGAGCTAGAGCACACATAAAACGCTCAGCCCCTGAACCGCCACTGAACAGCGCCGCCAACGCTACACGGCACGCCCCAGTGGTTAACGCCAACCCACTTATGCACTTGCGAGGACTTTATGGCCCGTTTCGAACTGCAAAAACTCTACATCGATGGCGGCTACAGTGACGCCAGCAGCGACGCCACTTTCGAAGCCATCAACCCGGCTAACGGTGAAGTCCTCGCAACCGTACAACGTGCGACCAAGGAAGACGTCGAGCGCGCTGTGGTCAGCGCCGAAAAGGGCCAGAAAATCTGGGCGGCGATGACGGCCATGGAGCGTTCGCGCATCCTGCGTCGTGCCGTGGACATCCTGCGCGAGCGCAACGATGAACTGGCCGCCCTGGAAACCCTGGACACCGGCAAGTCGTACTCAGAAACCCGCTACGTCGACATCGTCACCGGCGCTGACGTGCTGGAGTACTACGCAGGCCTGGTGCCGGCCATCGAAGGCGAGCAGATTCCGCTGCGTACCACTTCTTTCGTTTACACCCGTCGCGAGCCGCTGGGCGTCGTGGCCGGTATCGGCGCGTGGAACTACCCGATCCAGATCGCCCTGTGGAAATCCGCGCCAGCCCTGGCGGCCGGTAACGCGATGATCTTCAAGCCAAGCGAAGTCACTTCCCTGACCACGCTGAAACTGGCGGAGATCTACACCGAAGCCGGCGTTCCAGCGGGCGTGTTCAACGTCCTTACCGGCAGCGGCCGTGAAGTCGGCACTTGGTTGACCGAGCACCCACGCATCGAAAAAATCTCCTTCACCGGCGGTACCGATACCGGCAAGAAGGTCATGGCCAGCGCTTCGGGCTCTTCGCTCAAAGACGTGACCATGGAACTGGGCGGCAAATCGCCGCTGATCATTTTCGACGACGCCGACCTCGATCGCGCCGCCGACACCGCGATGATGGCCAACTTCTACAGCTCCGGTCAGGTTTGCACCAATGGCACTCGTGTGTTCGTCCCGAGCCACCTGAAAGCCGCGTTCGAAGCCAAGATCGTTGAGCGCGTTGCCCGTATCCGCGTCGGCAACCCGCAAGACGAGAACACCAACTTCGGTCCGCTGGTCAGCTTTGCCCACATGGAAAGCGTGCTGGGTTACATCGCCAAAGGTAAGGAAGAAGGCGCTCGCCTGCTGTGCGGCGGTACTCGCCTGACCGACGGCGAATTCGCCAAGGGCGCGTTTGTCGCGCCGACCGTGTTCACCGACTGCACCGACGAGATGACCATCGTCCGCGAAGAAATCTTCGGCCCGGTGATGAGCATCCTGACCTACGAAACCGAAGAAGAAGTGATCCGTCGTGCCAACGACACCGAGTTCGGTCTGGCGGCTGGCGTCGTAACCCGCGACCTGAACCGCGCTCACCGGGTGATTCATCAACTGGAAGCCGGTATCTGCTGGATCAACGCCTGGGGCGAGTCCGACGCCAAGATGCCGGTCGGCGGCTACAAGCAGTCGGGCGTGGGCCGTGAGAACGGCATCAGCTCGCTGAACAACTTCACACGCATCAAATCGGTACAGGTCGAGTTGGGCGACTACGCCTCGGTGTTCTAAAGCCCCGAGTCTTGTATTGCCTGCGAGGGCCTCTTCGCGGGCAAGCCCGCTCCCACAGGTTTGGCGTCGTCCATCAAATCTGTGGCAGCCCCAATCCTTGTGGGAGCGGGCTTGCCCGCGAATCGAGTGCGAAGCACTCGCCTCGAGACACCCCGATCTGGACCACTATCAAAGAGGGTGCATTCAATGTCCCAAGAATTCGACTACATCATCATCGGTGCCGGCTCGGCCGGTAACACCCTGGCGACCCGTCTGACTGAAGACGAAGGCGTCACCGTCCTGCTGCTCGAAGCAGGCGGCCCGGACTACCGTCTCGACTTCCGCACGCAAATGCCGGCCGCCCTGGCGTTCCCGCTGCAAGGCCGTCGCTACAACTGGGGCTACGAAACCGATCCAGAACCACACATGGACGGTCGCCGGATGGAATGCGGTCGCGGCAAGGGCCTGGGCGGTTCTTCGCTGATCAACGGCATGTGCTACATCCGCGGCAACGCCATGGACTATGACAACTGGGCGAAGCTTCCTGGTCTTGAAGACTGGGACTACCTGAACTGCCTGCCGTATTTCCGCAAGGCGGAAACCCGTGACATCGGCCCGAACGACTACCACGGTGGCGACGGCCCGGTCAGCGTGACCACGCCGAAAGCCGGCAACAACCCGCTGTTCCACGCGATGGTTGAAGCCGGTGTGCAAGCCGGTTACCCGCGCACGGAAGACCTGAACGGTTATCAGCAAGAAGGCTTCGGTCCGATGGACCGTACCGTGACGCCGAACGGCCGTCGCGCCAGCACCGCCCGCGGTTATCTGGACGTCGCCAAGAAGCGCTCGACCCTGACCATCGTCACCCACGCCCTGACCGACAAGATCCTGTTCGAAGGCAAGCGTGCGGTCGGCGTGCGTTACCTGATCGGCACCGCTGAAGAGCGCATTGAAGCCCGCGCCCGCAAGGAAGTGCTGCTGTGCTCCGGCGCCATCGCGTCGCCGCAGATCCTGCAACGTTCCGGCGTCGGCCCCGCCGAGCTGCTGAACAAGCTCGACATTCCGCTGGTCCACGACCTGCCGGGCGTTGGCGAAAACCTGCAGGATCACCTCGAGTTGTACCTGCAATACGCTTGCACCCAACCGGTCTCGCTGTACCCGTCGCTGCTCTGGTACAACCAGCCGGCCATCGGTGCCGAGTGGCTGTTCAACGGCACCGGTATCGGCGCCAGCAACCAGTTCGAAGCCGGCGGTTTCATCCGCACCCGTCCGGAATTCGATTGGCCGAACATCCAGTACCACTTCCTGCCGGTCGCGATTAACTACAACGGCAGCAACGGTGTGAAGGAACACGGCTTCCAGGCACACATGGGTTCCATGCGTTCGCCAAGCCGCGGTCGCATCCAGGCCAAGTCCAAGGATCCGCGCGAGTACCCGAGCATCCTGTTCAACTACATGGCCACCGAGCAGGACTGGCAGGAATTCCGCGACGGCATCCGCCTGACCCGTGAAATCATGCAACAGCCTGCATTGGACGCCTTCCGTGGCCGCGAAATCAGCCCGGGCATCGAGGTGCAAACCGATGAGCAGCTGGACACGTTCATCCGCGAACACGCCGAAACCGCGTTCCACCCGTCCTGCTCGTGCAAGATGGGCACCGACGCCATGGCCGTGGTCGATGGCGAAGGTCGTGTGCATGGCATGCAGGGCCTGCGGGTGGTCGATGCCTCGATCATGCCGATCATCACCACCGGTAACCTGAACGCACCGACGATCATGATCGCCGAGAAAATCGCCGACAAGATCCGTGGTCGCAAGGCGTTGCCGCGCAGCAAGGCTGATTACTACGTGGCCGGTGATACGCCGGTGCGTGGCAAGCCGATGCGGGATGTGAGCCTGACTGCGCAGTAAGTCGTTACACCGAGGCGCGCCCTTCGCGGGCAAGCCTCGCTCCTACGGGTTTCGGGCTGGATTGCACATTCGTGATCCACCCGCGATCCCTGTAGGAGCGAGGCTTGCCCGCGAAGGGGCCCAACCAGACACCACCCATCTCCCGGCAATCCCTCCCCACCCCGCTCCGCTCTTGAACTCCCCCCCCGCCCAGGCCTAATCTAGCGCCACGCAATCGTTTCACCCCCTCGCAACACCGATGCTCCATCACAAGGAGGTCCACGAATGTTCGATTTCCACCCCCAGCTCAAGCAGCGCTTCGCTGCCTTGCGCACGGGCGCTGAATTTTTTTCGCTGCGTTATGTACGCGAGTCCGGCCAGTACCTGTCGGTGCGCAAGAACGTCGCCGAGCCTCCGAGCCTGAGCCGTGACGAAGGCGCGATGCTGACCGTTCGGGTCAACGGCGTGGAAGCCTACGCCGCGACCAGCGACCTGTCCCAATCCGGCCTGCAAGCAGCGCTGGGGAGAGCCGAGCAGCAAGCCCGCCGACTCAAGCCCCACGCCTTGCTCGACCTGCGCGAACACGCTGTCCCCAGTGACCGCGGCGACTACTTTTCGCCGAACCTGGACCAGCCCTTCCCGTCCCTGAGCGACTGCTACCAACTGCTCGGCGCCGAATCCGCCGCCGTGCCCAAGGATGAGCGCCTGGTGAACTGGCAGGTGAGCATCGGCATCACTAATGTCGAGCAGATCTACCTCAACAGCGCCGGCGCCGAGCTGCGTCAGGCACAGCGCTTCGTCTACCCGGGCCTCGACGTCACCGCCTATGACGGCAACGACAGCCAGACCCGCAGCCTCGGCCGTGAAAACTTCGGCCAGCAGGGCGGCGCCGATGTCATCAGCCGCTGCGGCCTGGTCGGGGCCGGCCCGACAGTCGCCGATCAGGCGCTGCAGCTGCTGCTGGCGCCGAACACTCCGCAAGGCCCGCGTGACCTGTTGTTGATGCCGGACCAGATGATGCTGCAGATCCACGAATCCATCGGTCACCCGCTGGAACTGGATCGCATCCTCGGCGACGAGCGCAATTACGCCGGCACCAGTTTCGTCAAGGCAGAAGACTTTGGCAGCCTGCAATACGGCTCCAGACTGCTCAACGTCACTTTCGACCCGGACATCCCCGAGCAACTGGCCAGCTACGGCCATGACGACGACGGCAGCGCCGCCAGCAAGCAATTCCTGATTAAAGAAGGCTTGCTGTTGCGCCCGCTGGGCGGCGCGCTTTCTCAATTCAGGGCCGGCATGGAGGGCGTTGCCAACAGTCGCGCCTGCGGCTGGAACCGCCCACCGATCGACCGCATGGCCAACCTGAACATCGAGCCTGGTGATCAACCGCTGGAGCAACTGATCGGCAACATCGAACACGGCATTCTGATGAGCACCAACCGGTCCTGGTCGATCGACGATGCGCGCAACAAGTTCCAGTTCGGCTGTGAATGGGCTCAGCTGATCGAAAACGGCGAACTCAAGGGCGTGGTGAAAAATCCGAACTACCGGGCGATTTCCGCGCAGTTCTGGAAAAGCCTCAGCGCCGTCGGCGATGCCAGCACCTTCAAGGTCCTGGGTACGCCGAACTGCGGCAAGGGCGAACCGAATCAGGTAATCCGCGTCGGCCATGCCTCGCCGGCCTGTGTGTTCAGCCATGTGGATGTGTTTGGAGGAGATGCCTGATGAGTACGTCTAAAAGTCAGGTCGAATCGTTCAAGGCACTGGTCAACTGGTTGCGCGACTCGATTCGCGAACCGGAACAATTCACCCTCAGCTACGCTGCCGAGTCGTCGGCCTTCGTGCGTTTCAACCACGCCAAGGTGCGTCAGGCCGGCCAGGTGCAGCAGGCGAGCGTCGGTTTCAAACTGATCAATGAAGGCCGCCATGCCGACCTCGACATCACGCTGACGGGCGATCCGGAAGTCGACCTTCAGCGTTTGGCCGAAGGCCTGCAACAGTTGCGTGAAACCTTGCCGTTGCTACCGCAGGACCCGTACCTGCTGCTCAACTGCAACGGCTGGCAGAGCAAGAACGTGCAAGAGCATCCGCTGCCGGATACCGAGCAATCGGTTGCCGAAATCACCCAGGCAGCCGAAGGGCTGGACCTGGTAGGTTTCTACGCCGCCGGCCCGATCAGTCGTGGTTTCGCCAGTTCTTCGGGCGCGTTTGGCTGGCATCAGGCCAACAGCTTCAACTTCGATTTCAGCCTGTTCCATGAAAATGGCCAAGCCGTCAAAGCCAGCTACGCCGGGCACGACTGGAACAGCGAAGGGTTCGCCAGGCGTTTTGCGCAAGCACGCGAGCAGTTGGCGTTTCTGGGCAAACCGCAACGCACCCTGGCGCCGGGTCAGTACCGCGCCTACCTGGCTCCGGCTGCCTTGGGTGAAATCATGGACATGCTGGGTTGGGGCGGTTTCTCGGCACAATCGATTGCCAGCAAAAACAGTCCGCTGCAAAAGCTTTACGCGGGCGACAGCTCGTTCAGCCCGTTGGTGTCGGTCGATGAGAAGGTCAGCGGTTCGTTGAGCCCGGCGTTTTCTGGCGAAGGGTATCCACGCAGTGACCTGGGGTTGATCGTGAATGGCCAGGCCGGCGCGCAGATGGTCAGCTCACGCAGTGCCGCCGAGTACGGCCTGACAGCCAACGGCGCCAGCGGCGGTGAAATGCCGAGCGCGTTGAACATGGCACCCGGTGCGTTGCCTGATGCAGAGATTCTCAGGCAACTGGGCACTGGCTTGTACATCAGCAACCTTTGGTACCTGAACTACTCTGACCAGCCGGCGGCACGCCTGACCGGCATGACGCGGTTCGCGACCTTCTGGGTCGAGAACGGCGAGATCCAGGCGCCGGTGAGCACCATGCGGTTTGATGACAGTGCCTACAGTTTGCTGGGATCGCAGCTGGAAGCATTGACTGAAGAGCGCGAGTTGTTGCTGTCGGCAAGCACCTACAGCCAGCGGGCCACGGCCTCGGCGTTGTTGCCGGGGGCGCTGATCAGCCGATTGACCCTTACGCTGTAAACACAAAATCCTGGTGAAGCCGGAACCCTGTGGGAGCGGGCTTGCTCGCGAAGAGGCTATTACATTCAACATCAATGTTGACTGATCCAGCGCCTTCGCGAGCAAGCCCGCTCCCACATGGACTGCGACCACCATGACATTGCATTAACTCTTCTCCCACAAGAGGCCCCATGCCCAACCGCCAACCTCTCGACGCTGTCACTGCCCGCTGGGTGCCCTGGGTTGTTGCCATCGCTTTCTTCATGCAATCCCTCGACGGGACCATCCTCAACACCGCCCTGCCCGCCATGGCCCGGGACTTGGCCGAAGACCCGCTGCGCATGCAAGGCGTGATCATCGCCTATATGCTCACCGTCGCCTTGCTGATCCCCGCTTCGGGCTGGATCGCCGACCGCTTCGGCACCAAGAAAATCTTTTTCGGCGCGATTCTGCTGTTCAGCCTCGGCTCGTTGCTTTGCGCCCTGTCGAGCACCTTGAGCATGCTGATCGGCGCCCGAGTGATTCAGGGCCTGGGCGGTGCGCTGATGCTGCCGGTCGGGCGCTTGGTGGTGCTGCGCGCCTACCCGCGCTCGGAGCTTGTGCGGATCATGGGCTTTATCACCATTCCCGGTCTGCTCGGCCCGTTGCTCGGCCCGACCATGGGCGGCTGGATGGTGGAATACCTGACCTGGCACTGGATCTTCCTGATCAACCTGCCGGTGGGCGCCGTCGGTTGCTACGCCGTGTGGAAATTCATCCCTGATCTGCGCGGCACCGAGCGCACCCGTTTCGACAGCCTGGGTTTTTTGCTGTTTGGCGCGGCGATGGTGCTGATCACCATTGCCATGGAAGGGCTCGGCGAACTGCACCTGCCGCACTTGCGTGTTATGTTGCTGCTGTTCGGCGGCATGGCGTGTCTGGCAGCGTACTGGCTGCGGGCCGGGCACATCGATAATCCGCTGTTCGCGCCCTCGCTGTTCAAGACCCGGACGTTTGCCGTGGGCATTCTCGGCAACCTGTTCGCCCGTCTGGGCAGCGGCGCGTTGCCGTTCCTCGTGCCGTTGCTGCTGCAAGTGGCGCTGGGTTATTCGCCCTCCCAGGCCGGGATGAGCATGTTGCCACTGGCTGCTGCAGCGATGGTCGCCAAGTCGGTGGCGCGGCCGCTGATCGAGCGCCTGGGCTATCGCATCGTGCTCACCGGTAACACCCTGGCCCTGGGCATCATGCTGGCGAGCATGGGCCTGGTCAGCGAACAGACACCCTATTGGCTGTTGCTGGGGATGCTGGCGATTCTCGGCGCCATCAACTCGTTGCAGTTCACCGCGATGAACACCGTGACCCTGATCGACCTCGACGACGCCAGTGCCAGCAGCGGTAACAGCTTGCTGTCAGTGGTCGCGCAGTTGTCCCTGAGCCTGGGTGTAGCCTGCGCTGGCGCCCTGCTCGGCGGCTTTACCGCAGAAGCCGGAAATGACGGCGTAGACACTGTTCTGGGTGCATTCCAACTGACCTTCGTGACCGTCGGAATCATGGCGATGCTGGCTGCGACGATTTTCTCCCAGCTCTCAAAGGAAGACGGACGGCGCGTCAAGCGTCCGGAAGAACACATAGAGCCTTAGGGCGAATGGCCATGGGACTGATACACTGCGCGACATTTTGTTTTGCAGGCCAGTCCCGTGACCACCATTGCCACCGCTTTTAATACTTTGCCGCTGTCCGCCGCCATGCTGGCTAACCTCGACTCCCTCGGTTATGCCCAGATGACGCCGATCCAGGCGCAAAGCTTGCCGGTGATCCTCAAGGGAATGGACCTGATCGCCCAGGCCAAGACCGGCAGCGGCAAGACCGCCGCCTTCGGTATCGGCCTGCTGAACCCGATCAATCCGCGCTTCTTCGGTTGCCAGGCGCTGGTTATCTGTCCGACCCGTGAGCTGGCTGACCAGGTCGCCAAGGAAATCCGGCGCCTGGCCCGTGCCGAAGACAACATCAAGGTCCTGACCCTGTGTGGCGGCGTTTCCTTCGGTCCGCAGATCGGCTCGCTGGAGCACGGCGCGCACATCATCGTCGGTACCCCGGGTCGTATCCAGCAGCACCTGCGCAAGGGTTCGCTGGTACTCCATGGCCTGAACACGCTGATCCTCGACGAAGCCGACCGCATGCTCGACATGGGTTTCTACGATTCCATCGAAGAAATCATCGCCCAGTGCCCGGAGCGTCGTCAGACCCTGCTGTTCTCCGCCACGTATCCGGTGGGCATCAAGCAGCTGGCATCGAAATTCATGCGCAACCCGCAGCAAGTGAAGGCCGAGGCGTTCCACGACGACACGCAGATCGAACAACGCTTCTACGAAATCTCCCCGGAAGAGCGCATGAGTGCTGTGACCAAGGTGCTCGGTCACTTCCGTCCAGCCTCTTGTGTAGCGTTCTGCTTCACCAAGCAGCAGGTTCAGGAAACCGTCGATCACCTGACCTCCAAAGGCATCTCTGCCGTCGGCCTGCACGGCGATCTGGAACAGCGTGATCGTGATCAGGTGCTGGCCATGTTCGCCAACCGCAGTACCTCGGTACTGGTCGCCACCGACGTCGCCGCGCGCGGTCTGGACATCGACGCGCTCGACATGGTGATCAACGTCGAACTGGCCCGCGACTCGGAAATCCACATCCACCGTGTTGGCCGTACGGGCCGTGCCGGTGAGAAAGGCATTGCGATCAGCCTGGTCGCGCCGTCCGAAGCACATCGCGCCCAAGCCATCGAGCAACTGCAGAAGTCGCCATTGAGCTGGGATCAAATGGACAACCTCACCTCCCAGGGCGGCGGACCGCTGCTGCCGGTCATGAGCACGCTGTGCATCGGCGCGGGTCGTAAAGACAAGGTGCGTCCGGGTGACATTCTGGGTGCCCTGACGGGTGATGCCGGGATTCCGGGCGCCCAGGTGGGCAAGATCGCGATCTTCGATTTCCAGGCATTTGTAGCCGTGGAGCGCGGGATCGCCAAGCAGGCCCTGCAACGCTTGAACGACGGCAAGATCAAGGGTCGCTCGCTGCGCGTGCGCATCCTGTAAGACCGCCACCGCCCCCTGTAGGAGCGAGGCTTGCCCGCGAAGAACGATAACGCGGTGTACCTGATACACCGCGGGGCCTTGTTCGCGGGCAAGCCTCGCTCCTACAGGGGGCGTTTCAGCTTCTGAGATTTGTGTGAGGACACCGTTTTGCGCTCTACCGAAGTCGTGATCATTGGCGCTGGCGCCGCAGGGTTGATGTGTGCGCTGACCGCCGCCGGGCGTGGGCGCAAGGTGATGTTGCTCGATCATGCGAACAAGGCCGGCAAGAAAATCCTGATGTCCGGCGGTGGCCGCTGCAATTTCACCAATATGTATACCGAACCTGGCAATTTTCTCTCGCAGAACGAGCACTTCTGCAAATCCGCCCTGGCGCGTTACACCCAGTGGGATTTCATCGGCATGGTCGCCAAACACGGCGTGCCGTACCACGAGAAAAAACTCGGCCAGCTGTTCTGCGATAACAAATCCAGCGATATCCTTGAGATGCTGCTCAATGAGTGCGATCAGGTCGGCGTGAGCTTGCACCTGGACACCTCGATCCAGACCATCGAAAAGCTCGAAAGCGGTTATCTGCTGGACACCACGCTGGGACAAATTACCTGCCAATCCCTGGTGATCGCCACCGGAGGCCTGTCGATCCCGACCCTGGGCGCCACCGGTTTTGGCTATCAAGTGGCCAAGCAGTTCGGCCACGAGCTGCTGCCAACCCGCGCCGGCCTGGTGCCGTTCACCATCACCGATCAGCTCAAGGCACTGTGCACCGAGTTGTCCGGCACATCCGTGGATTGCCTGGTGAGCTGCAACGAGCAGAGCTTTCGCGAGAACATCCTGTTCACCCACCGCGGACTCAGCGGCCCGGCGATTTTGCAGATTTCTTCGTTCTGGGAATCCGGCGACACGGTGGAGATCAACCTGCTGCCGGATCTCGACGTGCCGAGCTGGCTGCAACAGCAGCAGGCCGAACGCCCAAACAGCGAGCTGAAAACCCTGCTTGGCGAAATATTCACCAAGAAGATGGCCAACCTGCTGGCGGACAACTGGTTCGTCTCCAAGCCGATGAAACAGTACACCCACGCAGAAATTGCCGACATCGCAGAGAAACTGGCGAGCTGGACAG
This sequence comes from Pseudomonas fluorescens, assembly GCF_902497995.1. Taxonomy (GTDB): domain Bacteria; phylum Pseudomonadota; class Gammaproteobacteria; order Pseudomonadales; family Pseudomonadaceae; genus Aquipseudomonas; species Aquipseudomonas fluorescens_BK. Next base: position 81,255 of record NZ_CABVII010000027.1, read on the forward strand.
TCGTACCGGCCGGCACCGAAGGTTATCGCACGGCCGAAGTGACCCTGGGCGGCGTCGATACGCACGAAGTGTCGTCCAAAACCATGGAGTCGCTGAAAAGCCCTGGCCTTTACTTCATCGGCGAAGTGCTCGACGTGACCGGGCATCTGGGCGGTTTCAACTTCCAGTGGGCCTGGGCATCCGGTTACGCTGCCGCGCAATACGTCTGACAGACCGCGTTATCGTTCTTCGCGGGCAAGCCTCGCTCCTACGGTTTTGTGTCGTTCGCGATATTGCGTATGACAGAAACTCGTAGGAGCGAGGCTTGCCCGCGAAGGCGTCCTGACAGACAACTCAGAAGTAAGGAACAGATTTTGCTGTCAGATGTGATCGGCGCCATTGCGTCGGCGTCATTACTGGCTCAATTTAGCGTCATTGCCTCGGAAGGCCTTCGCACTTCATGTCATCGACCCCGTTCAGTCAGTCTCTGCGTCGCCTCTGGGCGCTGGATAAATTCAGCTACAGCGTGCGGGTGTTCATCGCCCTGACCGGCAGCATGGCGCTGTGTTGGTATCAGGATGAAATGGCGCTGCTGATCCCGTTGTTCCTGGGAATCATCGCCAGCGCCCTGGCCGAGACCGACGACAGTTGGCAAGGCCGTCTCAACGCCCTGGCCGTGACGCTGGTATGTTTCAGCGTCGCCGCCCTCTCCGTCGAACTGCTCTTCCCCTACCCCATCGTCTTTGTCATCGCCCTCGCGCTGGCCAGTTTCGGCCTGACCATGCTTGGCGCCTTGGGCGAACGCTATGGGGCGATTGCGTCGGCAACGCTGATTCTGTCGGTCTACACCATGATCGGCGTCGACCAGCGCGGCGGTGCGGTGACTGATTTCTGGCACGAGCCGGTGCTGCTGGTAGCCGGTGCGGCCTGGTATGGTTTGCTCTCGGTGCTGTGGCAGGCGCTGTTCTCCAACCAGCCGGTGCAGCAGAGCCTGGCGCGATTGTTCCGTGAGTTGGGTTACTACCTGAAGCTGAAATCGTCGCTGTTCGAGCCGATCCGGCAGATGGACGTGGAGGCACGCCGCCTGGAACTGGCCCAGCAGAACGGCCAAGTAGTGGCAGCACTGAACGCAGCCAAGGAAATCATCCTGCACCGGGTCGGCAATGGTCGACCAGGGTCGAAAGTCAACCGTTACCTGAAATTGTACTTCCTCGCCCAGGACATCCACGAGCGCGCCAGTTCCTCGCACTACCCTTACAACGCCCTGGCCGATGCCTTCTTCCACAGCGACGTGCTGTTCCGCTGTCAGCGCCTGCTGCGCCAGCAAGGCAAAGCCTGCCGCGCGCTGGCCGAGTCGATCCAGATGCGCCAGCCATTCATTTATGACGCGAATTTTGCCCAAGCCCTGGGCGACCTGCACGCCTCCCTCGAACACCTGCGAAACCAGAGCAACCCGGCCTGGCGCGGTCTGCTGCGTTCATTGCGCGCGCTGGCGGCCAACCTCGGCACCCTTGACCGCTTGCTCAGCGATGCCAGCAACCCCGACGCGCTGGCCGACGCCACCGACAGCAGCCTGCTCGACCGTTCGCCACACAGTTTCAAGGACGTGTGGATACGCTTGCGCACGCAGCTGACGCCGACCTCGCTGCTGTTCCGCCACGCCCTGCGATTGCCCCTGGCCTTGAGCATCGGCTACGGCATGGTGCATTTGATCCATCCGTCCCAGGGTTACTGGATCATCCTCACCACGCTCTTTGTCTGCCAGCCGAACTACGGCGCGACAAGACTCAAGCTTGGTCAGCGGATCATCGGCACCGGCATCGGCCTGACCGTGGCCTGGGCGCTATTCGACTTGTTCCCCAACCCACTGGTCCAGTCGTGCTTCGCGATCGCAGCCGGCGTGGTGTTCTTTATCAGCCGCACCACCCGCTACACCCTGGCGACTGCTGCAATCACCCTGATGGTGTTGTTCTGCTTCAACCAGGTCGGGGACGGTTACGGGCTGTTCCTGCCGCGACTGTTCGATACCTTGCTCGGCAGCCTGATCGCCGGACTGGCGGTGTTCCTGTTCCTGCCGGACTGGCAGGGTCGACGCCTGAACAAAGTGCTGGCCAACACCCTGACCTGCAACAGCATTTATCTGCGCCAGATCATGCAGCAATACGCCGTCGGCAAAAGCGACGACCTTGCGTATCGCCTGGCCCGACGCAATGCCCACAACGCCGACGCCGCGCTGTCGACCACGCTGGCGAACATGCTGATGGAACCGGGGCATTTCCGTAAGGAAGCGGATGTCGGCTTTCGGTTTCTGGTGCTGTCGCACACCTTGCTCAGCTATTTGTCAGGTCTGGGCGCGCACCGCGAAACCCGGCTACCGCCGGACGTGCGCGAGCATTTGATCGAGAGTGCCGGCGTGAGACTGGCCGCCAGCATCGATGAAATCGCCCAGGGCCTGGCGAGTAAACTGCCGATTACGATTCAGAGCGATGAGGAAGAGGCGCTGGCCAATGCGCTGGAACACATGCCGGACGAAATCGATGAAGGCCAGCGGCTGGTGCAGACGCAACTGGCGTTGATCTGCCGGCAGTTGGGTCCGTTGCGGACGTTGGCGGCGCATTTGATCAAGGATACGGGTGAGGATTGAGATCTGCAGTGCGCGAAATGAATGATGGCATTGTGGCCTTTGTCACAGATTTATTCGCCGTAAAGACATCGTTGGCCTGGGCGCTTAGTATCGGTACCAGTTGATCAAGGAATGGGACGATGACAATCGATTGGGTCTGCAAACATCACAGTGACCTGGGCAAAGAGCAGCTGTACGCCATTCTGCAGTTGCGTGCGCAGGTGTTCGTTATCGAGCAGAAATGCATTTATCAGGACGTGGATGGCCAGGATCTGGAGGGCGACACTTGCCATTTGATGGCTTGGGACGGTGATCGGCTGGTGGCGTACCTGCGGTTGCTTGACCCGGAGCTACAGGGTGGCGATGTGGTGATCGGACGGGTGATTACCGCACCAGAGGCGCGCGGCAAGGGCTTGGGTCATGAGTTGATCAACCAGGCGTTGAAGCAGGCTGAGAAGCGCTGGCCTGAGGTACCGATCTATCTGTCGGCCCAGTCGCACTTGCAGGGGTATTACGGGCGGTACGGGTTTGTCGTGGCGGGTGAGGAGTTTCTTGAGGATGATATTCCGCATATCGGGATGCGTCGCTCCTGAGGGCCCCTTCGCGAGCAAGCCCGCTCCCACATTTGATCTTCGTCGTACATAAATACAGCGTTCGACGAAGATCAAATGTGGGAGCGGGCTTGCTCGCGAAGGTGCCAGATCAGTCGATACAGGCGCTCAGGGGTACTCAAGCACCGCCTTGATCTGCCGCAAATGGCGCTCGATCCACCCCCGATCAATCGCCCCCCACTCACGAATCCGATAGCCCCCGGCATGATTGCGCGCGCCTTCTTCCTGCTCGAACTCGCAAACAATATCCAGATCCGCCAGCGCCGCGATGGTGTCCTGCGCGGTGCGCCGGGGCATGCCGGTCACTTCGGTCAACGCCGGGACGCTGCTGGCCAGCCCGCTGTCGATCAGGTACGCCACGTACAACCGGCGGTAGAAGCTGCTCTTGGTCTTGCTGACGTCCATCCATGCGCTCCGCGTTATTTAGAAGATCTTGATCTTTTATTGCATATCCTGCCAAGTCAGATAAACCCGCAAATCAAACTCCACCTGGTGATACCCCGGCAACATGTGTTCGCATAACTTGTAGAACGCCTTGTTGTGATCCGACTCTTTGAAATGCGCCAGTTCATGCACCACGATCATCTTCAGAAAATCGGAAGGTGCGTCCTTGAACAACGAGGCCACGCGAATTTCTTTCTTGGCCTTGAGCTTGCCGCCCTGCACCCGGGAGATCGTGGTGTGCAGGCCGAGGGCACGATGGGTCAGGTCCAGGCGGTTGTCGAACAAGACCTTGTCGATGGCCGGAGCGTTACGCAAGAACGCCTGCTTCAAGTCCAGCGCGTACGTATACAGCGCCTTGTCGCTCTGCACGCCGTGCTTTTGCGGGTAACGTTGGCTCAGGTAGTCACCCAGCCGCTCTTCGGCGATCAGCTGGCGCACCTGGTCCTGCAATGCAGCGGGATAGGCCTGGAGGTATTTCAACACGGTCATCGGGACGGCCAACATCAGAACGAACAGGTCGCCAGTGTAGCGAATTCAGCGGACCAGCGTGCCCCAGTCGAACGGCTGCACAAAGTCGCCGACGTCCTCGGCCATCATCGGCTGCGCCACCAAAAACCCCTGTACGTACTCGCAGCCGTTGGCGTGCAACCACTCATATTGCGCAATGGTTTCTACGCCTTCGGCAATCACCAGTATCCCGTATTGCCTGCACAGGTCGATCACATTGCGCACCAGCGCCGCATCCCGTGAAGACGCCGGCAGCCGAGAGATCAAGTGCCGGTCGAGCTTTAGTGTGTCCAGCTCCAGATCGCGCAGATGAGACAGCGAACACGGCCCGGAACCAAAGTCATCCAGGGCCACCCGCACCCCCAGATTACGCAGCAAGCGCAGCTGTTTGCGGGTTTCGTCGGGATTGTGCACCAAGGCCTCTTCGGTGATCTCGACTTCCAGATGGCGTGCCTGCAAACCGTTGCGCTCCAGCACCTGGCGCAACTCGGCGACCAGATTGGGCATGCCGAACTGCGTGCCGCTCAAACTGACGCCCAGCACCAGGTCCTCGGCAAACAAGGTTTCCCAGGCCTTGCGCTGACCGGCCCCGCGCTGGTAGATCCAGCTGCCCAGCCGACTGATCAACCGCGCCTCTTCCAGCAATGGCAAAAACAGTCCTGGCGGTACATCGCCGACACTCGGATGGTGCCAGCGCAGCAGCGCTTCGAAGCCGCGAATCTGTCCGCTGGCAATGGCCACCTGAGGTTGATACACCAGATTGAAATCACGGTTATCGATGGCCGTGCGCACGCTTTCTTCGAGCATCAGCCGCGAGCGTGCCCGGCCATTCATTTCATGATCGTAGAAGCGATACTGCTGACGGCCGGCACGCTTGGCTTCATACATGGCGATGTCCGACGCTCGGAGCAAGCCGTCGAGATTGGCGCCGCAATCCGGGAAAGTGGCGATACCGATGCTGGCGCCCAAGGCGATGTCCAGACCGTCGATCTGCTGACAGATCGACACACGCTCAATCAGCTTCTCGGCAATCTTTGCCGCTTGTTCGGGGAACTCCAGGTCCAGCAACGCCGTGAACTCGTCACCGCCCATGCGTGCCAGGATGTCGAAAGATCGCAGACAAGCCTTCAACTGTTCAGAGACCCAGCGCAGTACCCGGTCGCCGGCATCGTGACCGAGGGAGTCATTGACCCGCTTGAAGCCGTCGAGGTCCAGATACAGCAACACCCAGACACTGCCAGTGCGTTCGCCACGCAGCAGAAGGTTTTCCACCGTCTGGTAAAACCCCCGACGATTGAGCAGCCCGGTCAGCGGGTCGGTGACCGCCTGATACTCCAGCTGTTGGTGCAGATGACACACGACCGACATGTCCAGCACCGTCACCACCATGGCCCGTTGCTCGGCGGGTAAAGGTGCGCAGGACAGCGCGACCGGCACTTGTTGACCCGGTGCCGTGCGCAGCAGTGCATCATGCAGGCGCAGGGTTTCACCGCGCCTGTAACCGCCGAGCAATTCGGAATCGGCCCAGACAGGGATGTGTGGCTTTTGCAGGTAATCCAGAAATTCCGTGCCCTGCAGGTCTTGCACCGTGGCATTGAGCAGCCGCGACATCGCTGGATTGGCAAAGCGGATCAGACCCTCCTCATCGACCACCAGGATGCCTTCGGCGGCGTTGTCCAATACCGAGGCATTAAACGCGCGAGCGAGCTCCAGATCGTGGCTCAGGCGCTGCAACGCGCGGCGATTGCGCTGATGCTCAAGCAGCGCCTGGACTTTGGGCTTGAGGATTTGCGGGTCGAACGGTTTGAACAGGTAATCCACCGCGCCACTGGCATAGCCCTTGATCACGGCGGCCTGGGACTGTTCGTTGGCGGTGAGGAAAATGATGGGCGTGTGGCAGGTGCGCTGACTGCCGCGCATCAGGCGCGCGACTTCAAAGCCGTCCATGCCCGGCATCTGCACATCCAGCAGCACCAGGTCGACATCGTGTTCGAGTAACAGGTCGAGGGCTTCGAAGCCCGAGGCGGCGGTCATCACCTGCCAGTCCTGGCGCTGGAGCAGCGCGCGCATGCTGATCAGGTTTTCCGGGTAATCATCGACGATTAAAAGAATTGAGCTGCCTTCGGCTGGCGTCGCTTGCGCGCATTCCATGCTGCTTCTCTTTTTCGGGACGTCGGGTCGGCTTCTCGTGAAAGCCGGACAAATACTAGCCTTCACTTTAGACGGGTTCTGTGAAAGCTGAAGATATCAGTACGCCATCATTTAACCAATGCGTTAATTTGCCGACTAACGGTCACTCTCTCAAGCCCCTGAAACCGGGAAAGGTGGCATTTCGACAGGATGTTGACGCCAACCATCTGCCCGACGGGCATTAACAAAACTGCGTTCTGCGCTTATAAAGACCGCCCTTCAAGGCGCGTGCTAGAGCTTCTGGCACGGGCGTGCAGCAAAAAAAATCGTGGAAGCTTTTGACTATGATCGATCTCGCAACCTGGAACCTGAGTGTTCCCGTCGGCAATCCGCCGTACACCGTTGACACTCCCAAACTGGTGAACGGCTTCAAGGATCAATACTTCCACTCCAATACCGGCACACTTTTTTTCTGGGCGCCGGTGACGGGTACCCGCACTGAAAACGCAATATATCCTCGCACCGAATTGCGCGAAACCTACAGCAACGGAACCCTGCGCAACTGGCTCTACCCGGACGCCGACAACGTCTTGCGTGCCACCCTGGCAGTCAACCAGGTGCCCAGTTCCGGCAAGATCGTCATCGGCCAGATTCACGCCTATAAAAGCCAGAAACCCATGGTGAAGGTCGAGTACCAGTACAAGACCAAGACGCAGTCGGGCAACATAGTCGCCAAAGTGCGCATGCGCCCCGACGACGGCGAAGGCCGGGTGATCACCATCGCCACTGGCGTGAAGCTGGATCAGCAATTTTCCTACATGATTCACCTGAGCCCCCGCGGCGCACTGGGCATCAGTGCGGCGGGCTACAAGTGGGACACCGACATCAGCAAGACCTGGAGCGTCAAGCCGCTGTACTTCAAGGCCGGGGTGTATGTGCAGGACCATACCGGATACACCAGCGAAGGCGCAAAAGTGACGTTCACCAAGCTGGATATTGATCACGATAAGTAACTGGATCGTATCGACTGCTAACCATCGCGGTTTTCCAGTCCGTATGAAAAAACGGGTGCTCTGTGCGCCAGAATTGCCTGCTATAGCCTTTGGCGCGCCGCAACTGACGGACTCTTTCACCGAACACAGAAGGATTTTGCAGGAGCATGGATGTCACTCATAACGGACTTTATTAACCTATACATTGACTATGTCCACTATAGGTGACATTTCAAGTGCCTTACGTCAGCCCCCCTTAAACGCTGGAGGCTTAATCCATGAGGCGACGCATCGCACCGGTGGATGCCAGACGCAGGTCAGTAACGCGGAACGTAGGAACGATCTGAACGATTGGCTTCCGAAAAACGTGTAGGATCCCGGCCGTTGTGGCGAGGGAGCTTGCTCCCGCTGGACTGCGAAGCAGACCCAAACCCTGCCACACATTTCTACGGACATACCGCAGTGTCCGGTTTTACGACGACTGCGCCGCCGAACGGGACGGTGCGGCGATCCGACAAGCTCCCTCGCCACAATGCCCGCACGCGGTCCTACACCCCGGTTGCAACCACCAAAATCGCCGCTTATAGTTCGCCTCGTCGCTGACAGCAGTCGGCGATAGGGTTTCGCAGCCCTACTGAGTTAGAACCACAACCGTCAAACTACGACACGGGCAGCGTTTGCCCGTACTCGTTTTTTATGGCGGCTGTGCGTGGGAGACCCTCGGGTCTGCCGGGTCTTAACTCCTCGGTCTGCGAACCCGCGCACAGCTGCCACCCTATTTGTTTCGCAGCAAACGGTGGCGAATTCTTTCTTGAGTTAAGGACTTTCCATGAGCAATCGACTACCACCTCGCCGCTTCACCCCCATGTCCCAATTCGCCACCGACTACCCCGTCCTGCTCATCGACAGCGACGCCCCGCTACGCGAACTCCACAACTGCGTCAGCGAACGCCTCAACGCCGTCCTCAAATACCTGCACCTCATGGCCTGCACCAGCCTGCCGGACTACGCCGAGAACGACATCAACACCGTTACCAACATCGCCCGGATCATGGTCCAGGATGTAAGCGATGTGTTTCGGGTAATTGAGCAACGTGGGTTTGATAACCCGTAAGTAGCTGAGCATTTGGCTTTTTAAGGAAAAGGGGGCGATTACATAAATCTATCCCCTTTCCCTCGCCCTCTTTCCCTCACTTTTCCCGCAAAAAAGCTTTCTTTCTATAGCAAAAAGATATTAAAAACTGTCAATTGTTACAGGTGACCGTACACCCTTACAGAGCTAGCCTTATCTACGAAACAAAAAAAAGAAGAACAGGCCACATAAATAAATACGTCCCCTTTTCTTTTCTAAATAAATACGTCCCCTTTTCTTTTTTTCTTTTTTCATTTTTTTATATTCAACATCATAAGGATATAAATTATGGGCGCTCTAGTAGGAACTTTTTATGGTGCGTTTGCCGAAAACCACATCTATTTGACAGTCAATAGCAGTGATGACTATGCAGGTCCGGTTAACGCGACCGCCAATGTTAATGGACAAACCGGAACAATCAACGGGACGCAGAACATCGGGGCAAACTCCACAACCATTATGCTCAGCGGGAAGGTGGGTGAAAATACAGAAAGCTGGACACTTACAACTTCCGACTTTAACACTCTGAATGGGACCCGAAATTTCGCTGGAGCTTCCGGCGTTTCGTATTATCAACAAGTAGGCCTTGGTCGGATTGGGTGAGTGCACAATATATAACGTAGAGCATGTCAGACTATAACCCTCGGACAAAGATGTCACCTATTACGAACGCTTGCTAAGTTGAGCATAAACATGTCCGCTACAGGTTACATCAAACCGCTTGGCGCATTTTTTTTGCAAAAAACGTTTCGCCCACAAAAATCTATGGTCACCCCCATTTTTGCAATACTGATTAACGGGTGGTGTGGTTGGCTTGCTTAAATCTATCCGGCGTCTGTTTGGGGCATGCCCCAGCGCCACGATGAGAGTCGCGCCTGACGG
>NZ_CABVII010000028.1 GCF_902497995.1 Pseudomonas fluorescens
TCGTCGCCAACCTCAAGTACGCGGCCGACAAGCTGCAAGCGGCGGGCATCAAACTGGTGATGGAAGCGATCAACACCCGCGACATCCCCGGTTTCTACCTGAACAACACGGCGCAAGCCCTGTCGATTCGCGAACAGGTGGGCAGCGCCAATCTGTTCCTGCAATACGACATCTACCACATGCAAATCATGGAGGGCGATCTGGCCCGCACCATGGCCGCGCACCTGGGCGAGATCAACCACATCCAGTTGGCCGACAACCCTGGGCGCAACGAACCGGGCACCGGTGAAATCAACTACCGTTTCCTGTTCGAACACCTGGATCGCATCGGTTATCAGGGCTGGATCGGCTGCGAGTACAAACCGCTGACCACCACTGAAGCGGGCCTGGGCTGGCTGAAAACCCATAACGCAATCTGATCCGAGACCGCGTCATCGTTCTTCGCGGGCAAGCCACGCTCCTACAGGAGCCCGGGTTGTTTGTAGGAGCGAGGCTTGCCCGCGAAGGCGTCCTCGCTAAACCCCAAGAATTTTGCGAACAGAGCAATAAAAACAAGAGGATTTTCTCATGGCTAAAATCGGATTTATCGGCACCGGCATCATGGGCCACCCAATGGCGTTGAACCTGCAGAAAGCCGGTCACAGCCTGTTCCTGTCGGCGCACCACGACGCCGCCCCGGCCGACCTGATCGCCGCTGGCGCCGTCGCCCTGGCCAACCCGAAAGAAGTCGCCCAGGAAGCCGAATTCATCATTGTCATGGTGCCAGACACTCCGCAGGTCGACGACGTGCTGTTCCGCGCCGACGGCATTGCAGCCGGCGTCGGCAAAGGCAAGGTCGTGATCGACATGAGTTCGATCTCGCCGACCGCCACCAAGGCCTTCGCTGCAAAAATCAACGAAAAAGGTGCGCAGTACCTCGACGCGCCAGTGTCCGGCGGCGAAGTCGGCGCCAAGGCCGCGACCCTGAGCATCATGGTCGGCGGCGATGCCGATGCCTTCGAACGCGTTTTGCCGCTGTTCCAGGCCATGGGCAAGAACATCACCCTGGTCGGTGGCAACGGCGACGGTCAGACCGCGAAAGTGGCGAACCAGATCATCGTGGCGTTGAACATCCAGGCCGTGGCCGAAGCCCTGCTGTTCGCCTCGAAGAACGGTGCCGATCCAGCCAAGGTCCGTGAAGCCCTGATGGGCGGTTTCGCTTCGTCGAAGATCCTCGAAGTACACGGCGAGCGCATGATCAAAGGCACCTTCGACCCGGGCTTTCGCATCAGCCTGCACCAGAAGGACCTCAACCTGGCCCTGGCCGGCGCGCGCGAACTGGGGATCAACCTGCCGAACACCGCCAACACCCAGCAAGTGTTCAGCACCTGCGCGGCCATCGGTGGCAGCAACTGGGACCACTCGGCGCTGATCAAGGGCCTGGAACACATGGCGAATTTCTCGATTAGAGATAAGTAAGCAAGCCCGCTCCCACACTGGTCCGAGTTGCCCTTTCAAATAACAAGAATTCCGGGAGCCCGCCATGTCGGTCGATCCGCAACAATTGCTGCGCGAGCTGTTTGCCACAGCCATCGACGCCGCCCATCCACAGCAAGTCCTCGAAGCCCATTTGCCCACTGACCGCAGCGGTCGGGTGATCGTCATCGGTGCCGGCAAAGCCGCGGCGGCCATGGCCCGGGTGGTCGAGCGTTGCTGGCAGGGTGAAGTGAGCGGGCTGGTGGTGACCCGTTACGGCCACGGCGCCCCGTGCGAAAAAATCGAAGTGGTCGAAGCCGCGCATCCGGTGCCTGACGCTGCCGGCCTGGCGGTCGCCAAACGCGTGCTGGAACTGGTCAGCAACCTGACTGAAGAAGACCGGGTGATCTTCCTGCTCTCCGGCGGCGGCTCGGCATTGCTGGCCCTGCCCGCTGCCGGTATCACCCTGGCTGACAAGCAATCGATCAACAAAGCCCTGCTCAAATCCGGCGCCACCATTGGTGAGATGAATTGCGTGCGCAAACATCTTTCGGCGATCAAGGGCGGTCGCCTCGGCAAAGCCTGCTGGCCGGCCACTGTTTATACCTACGCGATTTCCGATGTGCCGGGCGATCTTGCCACGGTCATCGCTTCCGGCCCTACCGTGGCCGACCCGAGCACCTCCACCGAAGCGTTGGCGATCCTCAAGCGCTACGGGATCGAAGTCCCCGCCTCCGTACGCAACTGGCTGCAAAGCCCGGAATCGGAAACGGTCAAACCCGGCGATCCGAGCCTTGCGCGCAGTCATTTCCAATTGATCGCCCGCCCCCAGCAATCGCTGGAGGCCGCTGCGGTGAAAGCCCGTCAGGCCGGTTTCAGTCCGCTGATCCTCGGTGACCTGGAAGGCGAATCCCGGGAAGTGGCCAAGGTTCACGCCGGCATCGCCCGTCAGATCGTGCTGCATGGTCAACCGTTGGCAGCCCCCTGCGTGATCCTTTCTGGCGGCGAAACCACGGTCACGGTGCGCGGTAACGGCCGCGGCGGACGCAACGCCGAGTTCCTGCTGAGCCTGACCGACAGCCTCAAAGGCCTGCCCGGCGTCTACGCCCTGGCCGGTGACACCGATGGCATCGACGGCTCCGAAGACAACGCCGGCGCGCTCATGACCCCGGACAGCTACGCCCGCGCCGCCGCGCTTGGCCTGAGCGCCAGCGACGAGCTGGACAACAACAATGGCTATGGCTATTTCGAGGCGCTGGACGCCCTGATCGTCACCGAGCCGACCCGCACCAACGTCAATGACTTCCGCGCCATCCTGATTCTCGAGAGCACAAAACATGACGCCTGATAAAAAGGTCAAAATCCTCGCCACCCTCGGCCCGGCCACGGGCGGGATCGACGACATCCGTGAGCTGGTGCAGGCCGGGGTCAACATCTTCCGCCTGAATTTCAGCCACGGCGATCATGCCGACCACGCCCAGCGCTACCAGTGGATTCGTCAAGTCGAGCGCCAGCTGAATTATCCGCTGGGCATTCTGATGGACCTGCAAGGTCCGAAACTGCGGGTCGGCCAATTCGCCGAGGGCAAGGTGCAACTGCATCGCGGCCAGGCGTTTCGTCTGGACCTGGACCCGACGCCAGGGGATCAGCGGCGGGTCAACCTGCCGCACCCGGAAATCATCGCCGCGCTGGAACCGGGTATGGACCTGCTGCTCGATGACGGCAAACTGCGGCTGCGCGTGGTCACCCAATACGCCGATGCCATCGACACCACCGTGCTCAATGGCGGCGAATTGTCGGACCGCAAAGGGGTGAACGTACCGCAAGCGGTGCTTGAGCTGAGCCCGCTGACCGCCAAGGACCGTCGCGACCTGAGCTTCGGCCTGGAGCTGGGCGTGGATTGGGTGGCGCTGTCATTTGTCCAGCGTCCGGAAGACATTCGCGAAGCCCGCGAACTGATCGGCGATAAAGCGTTTTTGATGGCCAAGATCGAGAAGCCGTCGGCGGTGGCTCAGCTGCGGGAAATCGCCGAACTGAGCGACGCGATCATGGTCGCCCGCGGTGACCTGGGCGTGGAAGTGCCGGCCGAAAGCGTGCCGCAGATTCAGAAAAACATCATCGGCATCTGCCGCCAGCTCGGCAAACCGGTGGTGGTGGCGACGCAGATGCTGGAGTCGATGCGCTTCTCTCCTGCGCCAACCCGTGCCGAGGTGACCGACGTTGCCAACGCCGTGGCCGAAGGCGCGGACGCGGTAATGCTATCGGCGGAAACCGCGTCCGGCGAGTACCCGCTGGAAGCGGTGCAGATGATGAGCAAGATCATCCGCCAGGTGGAAAACGGCCCGGACTATCAGGCGCAACTCGACGTCAGCCGGCCGAAGGCTGAAGCCACTGTATCCGACGCCATCAGCTGCGCGATCCGCCGCATCAGCAACGTGCTGCCGGTGGCGGTGCTGGTCAATTACAGCGAGTCGGGCACGTCGAGTTTGCGTGCGGCGCGGGAACGGCCGACGGTGCCGATCCTCAACCTGACGCCGAACCGGCAGACCGCACGCCGGTTGACGGTGGCGTGGGGCGTGCACTCGGTGGTCAATGATCGGTTGCGGCAGGTGGATGAGGTCTGCTCGACGGCGCTGGAGATTGCGCAGGCGCAGGGGATGGCTCAGCGCGGGGATACGTTATTGATTACGGCGGGTGTGCCGTTCGGGCAGCCGGGGTCGACTAACTCGCTGCGAATCGAGACGTTGATTTAGCGCCTGCACCGGCCCCTTCGTCGGAACGCCGCCCGGAGCAAGCCCGCTCCCACAGTTGATTTGTGTTCACCACCTATTCAATGACTGAACAGAGATCCACTGTGGGAGCGGGCTTGCTCGCGAAGCAGGCGACGCGATTTAACTGAAACACCACAGACCCCATCATGCCTGCCCACTACTTCAACACCCACTGCCCCGACTGGGCCACGGCCCTGCTCAACGGCTTCAGCCAGATTTTCCTCCAGCGTCATCCGCTGTGCGGTCTGCTGTGCCTGTTGGCGATCCTTTTCACCGCGCCATCCCTGCTCGGCGGTGCGCTGCTGGGTGGCGTCGCCGGCTTGCTCACCGCCCAACGCCGCGGCTATGCCAAGGCCGATCGCCAGGCCGGGCTGTTCTGTTACAACGGTATTTTGCTCGGCATGCTGCTGTGCCTTTGTTTCCCCTGGTCCGCGATGTTGCCGCCGCTGATCATCGCCGGCGGTGGCCTGAGTGCGATGCTGATTCAACAATGGCTCAAACGCACCCGCGATCATCATTCCCTGCCCGCCTACACCACCCCCTATGTCGGGTTGAGCTGGTGGCTGCTCTCGATTGCCGTGCCCCAACATCCGGCGCCGCTGATCGAAATGAATACCCTCAACCTGCTCGCCGCCTCATTGAAGGGCTTCGGTCAGGTGGTGTTTCTGGGGCATCCGTTGGCCGGTGCACTGATTGCTGCGGGGCTGCTGATCGCTGATCGTCGGGCCTTTCTCTGGGGACTGCTCGGCTCGATGGCCGGCCTCGGATTCGCGCTTCTACATCACGAAACTTCAAACGCGCTGCTGGGTTTGAGCGGCTACAACCCGGCGCTCGCCGCCCTCGCCTTGAGTCAGGTGCGCCGCCAGCCCTGGCTGCCGCTGCTGGGCATTGTCCTGGCAATACTGCTCACACCAGGCTTCGCCGCACTCGGCCTGGCCACCTTGACCGCGCCTTTCATCCTCGCCTGCTGGCTGATCCAGGCGGGCATTCGGGTGCTGCACCAGGCCCCCGTGGGACAGTGCGCCTTGCGCAACCACCGGGAATCACCCTAGGCTTCGCTGATTCCCGGTTCAGGCGTTTTCCATGGACAGCAGCAAAAACTGGCGTGAAGAGCTTTACGTCATGATTTTCCAGACCGAGACCAAGGCCGGGCGGCGCTTTGACGGCATCCTGCTGTTGATCATCCTCGCCAGCCTGGTGATCGTGATGCTCGACAGCATCGACACGATCCACCAGAACTACGCCAATGTGCTGGCGTATATCGAGTGGGGCTTCACCGTCATCTTCGCCATCGAATACGGTCTTCGCCTGTATTGCTCGCCCAAGCCGCTGCGCTATGCGTTCAGCTTCTACGGGCTGGTGGATTTGCTGGCCATCGTACCCGGCATCCTGGCGCTGTATTACAGCGACGCGCAGTACTTGCTGATTATCCGGATCATCCGGATGCTGCGGATATTCCGTGTGCTCAAGCTCAGCCCTTATCTGAAGCAAGCCAACTACTTGATGTCGGCGCTGCGCGGCAGCAAGCAAAAAATCGTGGTGTTTCTGGTCAGCGTCTGCACGCTGGTCACGGTGTTTGGCACGCTGATGTACGTGATCGAAGGCCCGGAACACGGTTTCACCAGCATTCCCAAAGGCATCTATTGGGCTATCGTGACGCTGACTACCGTGGGCTTTGGCGACATCGTGCCCAAGACGCCACTGGGTCAGGTGATTTCGTCATTGGTGATGATCACCGGCTATTCGATCATCGCGGTGCCGACCGGGATTTTCACTGCCGAACTGGCGAACGCGATGCGCGGTGAACAGCAACAGACCGATTGTCCGGTGTGCAAGAAAAACAGCCACGAACAGGGTGCGGCATTCTGCTCGCGCTGCGGCAATGCGCTATTTAAGAAAATGGAATAAGCAAAGAGCTTTTTAATCTTTAAAGGACTATTCACGCCCGGCTATAGTCGCTAGCAAAACGCTGGCAACACTTCTTTTAATGACTGAAAAAAAATTACCCCGTAGGAGCGAGGCTTGCCCGCGAAGGGATCGCCTCGGTGCAGCAGAAACACCGAGGTGCCTGGTTCGCGGGCAAGTCGGATCGCCGCATCGCTCGCTCCTACACACACAACAAGGAATGCGCAGTGAAAAAACTCTTTGGCGCCTCACTTCTGGCCGCTGGCCTGGCATTGACCAGCGTGGCTCAAGCCGCACCGACCCTGCTCAACGTTTCCTACGACGTGATGCGAGATTTCTACAAGGACTACAACACTGCCTTCCAGAAACACTGGAAAGCCGAGCACAACGAAAACATCACCCTGCAGATGTCCTTCGGCGGCTCCAGCAAACAGGCGCGTTCCGTGATCGACGGCCTGCCAGCCGACGTCATTACCATGAACATGGCCACCGACATCAATGCCCTGGCGGACAACGGCAAACTGATCCCGGACAACTGGGTCACTCGCCTGCCGAACAACAGCGCGCCCTTCACCTCGGCCACCGTGTTCATCGTGCGTAAAGGCAACCCGAAAGCCCTGAAAGACTGGCCGGATCTGCTCAAGGATGGCGTGCAAGTGATTGTGCCGAACCCGAAAACCTCGGGCAACGGCCGCTACACCTACCTCTCGGCCTGGGGTTATGTGCTGAAGAATGGCGGTGACGAAACCAAGGCCAAGGATTTCGTCGGCAAGCTGTTCAAACAAGCGCCGGTGCTGGACACCGGTGGCCGTGCAGCCACCACCACCTTCATGACCAACCAGCTTGGCGACGTGCTGGTGACCTTTGAAAACGAAGCGGAAATGATCGCTCGCGAGTTTGGCCGCGATCAGTTCGAAGTCATCTACCCAAGCGTCTCCGCCGAAGCCGAGCCGCCGGTGTCGGTGGTCGACAAAGTGGTCGAGAAAAAAGGCACCCGCGCTGCCGCCGAGGAATATCTGAAGTACCTGTGGTCGCCGGAAGGTCAGGAGATTGCCGCGGCGAACTACCTGCGTCCACGTGATCCGGCGGTGCTGGCCAAGTACACCGACCGCTTCCCGAAAGTGGACTTCCTGTCGGTGGAGAAGACCTTCGGTGACTGGCGCACCGTACAGAAGACCCACTTCAATGATGGCGGGGTTTTTGATCAGATTTACAGCGGTCAGTAATCGCTAAGCCCAACGAAAAAGGCGACCTGCAGAGGTTAATGCCTGTCAGTTAAGGGTAAATCGGACCTGTAGGAGCCAGGCTTGCCGGCGAAGGCGTCCTTAAGAGCGCCTTCGCCGGCAAGTCGGATCGCCGCACCGCTGGCTCCTACAGAAAAGCGGCTCATTCGCTTAACTGACTGGCATTAACCTGCAGAGGTCGCCTTTTTTTGTGGGAGCGAGCCGGCTCCGGGCGGCGTTCCGACGAAAGCGGACTGTCAGTCAACATTACTATTGAATGTGCTGCCGCATTCGTCGGAACGCCGCCCGGAGCCGGCTCGCTCCCACAGGGTTTGCGCAATCGCCATTACATTGGCGGCGGGGTCATTTCATTGCGCACAGGAATGATGACTATCACGCCAATCCCTCTTCCGCCGTTTTGGGCTGCCGGTTAGCCTGCGCGCCTTCCCTTTGGTTTAGCGAGCCCCGTCATGAGCCCAGCCACCCAAGTGCCCCACGGCACCGCGACGATGACCCGAGGCATGGTGCTGCTGTTCGCCTTCTGCTGTGGCGCCATCGTTGCCAACCTCTATTACGCCCAGCCGATCATCGAGCTGATCGCTCCGGACGTTGGCTTGACCAGCTCCATGGCCAGTTTCATCGTTTCGCTGACCCAGATCGGTTACGCGTTGGGCATGTTATTCCTGGTGCCGCTGGGTGATCTGCTCGAGAACCGCCGACTGATGATCATCACCAGTGTGGTGGCGATTGCCAGCCTCCTGGGCGCGGCGTTCACCGATCAGCCCAATGTGTTTTTGCTGATTTCGCTGCTGGTGGGTTTCAGTTCGGTGTCGGTGCAGATCCTGATTCCCCTGGCTGCGCACCTGGCGCCGGAAGAGTCTCGTGGTCGGGTGGTCGGTGGGATCATGGGCGGGTTGCTGCTGGGGATCCTGCTCGCGCGACCGGTGTCCAGCGTGGTGGCTGACCATTTCGGCTGGCGGGCGATGTTCGTGATTGCGGCGGTGTTGATGGCGGCGATCAGCGTCGTTTTGGCGGTGACCATTCCCAAGCGCCAGCCTGATCACAGTGCTACTTACGGCCAGTTGTTGGGTTCTCTCTGGACCCTGTTGCGTAAAGAACCGGTACTGCGTCAGCGCGCGTTTTACCAGGGCTGCATGTTCGCGACCTTCAGCCTGTTCTGGACCGCCGTGCCGCTGGAGTTGGCGCGCAATCATGGCCTGTCGCAAACCCAGATCGCGGTTTTCGCCCTGGTCGGGGCCATCGGCGCCATTGCCGCGCCCATCGCCGGTCGCCTCGCGGATGCCGGCCACACCCGCATCGCGTCACTGCTGGCCCTGCTGTTCGCCAGCCTGAGCTTCCTGCCGGCTTTCATCCACCCGGCCTACAGCGTCATCGGCCTCGCGGTCACCGGTGTGATACTCGACTTTTGCGTGCAGATGAACATGGTCCTCGGCCAACGCGCGGTTTATGCCCTCGATGCCAAAAGCCGCAGTCGGTTGAATGCGCTGTACATGACCAGCATCTTCATCGGTGGCGCGTTTGGTTCGTCGGTGGCCAGTGCGGTGTACGAACAAGGTGGATGGTTGTGGATCGTGATCCTCGGCAGTGCGTTTCCGTTGTTGGCGTTATTGCGGTTTTTGAGTGTTTCAGAGAAGCGTTCGCTCGCTACCGCGTAAAACCATCAAAAAGCATTGTCGGATCACCGCCCGGGCGATCCGACAATGGTGATATGGCCTACACCACTTAATGCCGAACCAGCTTCTCCATCGCCGCATCGGCCAGGAAGGAAGAGCGGCTTTTGACGTTGTGCTCGCGCACGTAGCGGTCAATACGCTGGATCACATAGCCAGGCAACGTCACATTGACCTTCTCGGTCTTGCCCATATACGGCGCGATATCCAGCTCCAGCATGCCCCAGCCCATGTCGACAAACTCGGGATTGTTGCGATGCGCAGCCGCCGAACTCGGCATCGGAATCGATTCCCCGTCGGCCGCCATCTCTTGCAGCATGATGTGGGCAATTTCAATTGCCGCGTTATAGGCATCTTCAAAAGTATCCCCGGCGGTTACCGCGCCCGGAATATCGGGGATCTGAATACCGATGGCGGTGTTCTCGTCGCCCCATTCGATACAGATTGGATATTGCATTATGGATCTCCTGTGCAACCGGATTGCGGGTAAATCAGCCCGGCTCGCCTCCTGATGCTTTTGATCGTCCCGATCGGTAAATCCTTTTTCGGATGAGGGACGGGAATCGTGTAGGGGTTGTAAGGATGAGTGAAGATGTGATGACTGCCAGCGACCCGATCCAGCGTCCAGCCCGCCTCTTCCAGCTCCTTGATCAATAGCCTGCTCTGCACCACCAGCCTCCTTGCTCGGCCCAAATAAAAATAACCCTAGAGTTATCTTTACTCAAGCACAAAAACCCGGAGGACGACGTTCGGTTGTTTTACGGCGTGTGATTGGAGATGGTTGCATTCCCTCCAGACATTTCGTTCATTGTTTGCCGCTGTAGGGTGTTCAACGGGAAGAATGGCCAGTGCCAAGGCGCGGCCGTTGTGGATTATGTGTGGAGGTTGCTCACAAAGAGCTCTGAATTACGTCTGTTTCGTTTATTGCGATTTTCGATTAATTCGAATAGCCTGCCACCTTCAGTTATTCAGATATTGGAAACCGCCATGTCACTTGCCACTCATCCCCCGATCACCTTACCCATGGAGCGTGAGGTACAGGCTGCTGTCGAGGGCCAGCGCGCCTTGGCTGCCTTCCTCACGACTCAAATCGAAACTCAGCACATCCAGATTTTTGACCAACAGAATGAAGCCCATAGCGTTGAGCTGCCTACCTCGGCACTGCGACTGCTGGTCGATATTCTGGCCGAGCTGGCAGCCGGCAACGCCGTCAAGGTGGTCCCGGTCCATGCTGAGCTGACTACCCAGGAGGCGGCGGATCTGCTCAACGTCTCACGCCCCCACCTGATCAAGCTGCTTGAATCCGGCGAATTGTCCTACCACAAAACAGGCAAGCACCGACGTGTGCGCTTTGTCGATTTGATGGACTATAAAGACCGGCGCGACACTGCCAGCGAGCAAGCAATGATGCTTCTTGCCGAGCAGGCACAGGCGTTAAGGACAGGATACGAGTGAGGCATTCCTCTTTTACCGCTGTTTATGACGCCTGTGTGCTCTACCCCGCGCCCCTGAGAGATTTTCTGATGTGGCTTGCGCTCTCCGGATGTTTCAGAGCGAAATGGCCTCTGGAGATACACAACGAATGGAAGCGCAACCTGCTGAAAAACCGTCCGGATCTGACCGCAGAGCAACTCGATCGCACGTCCGAGCTGATGGATCAGGCGTTACCCGACGCTTGTGTAACGGGTTACGAAGACCTGATTGAAGGATTAACGCTGCCCGACATTGATGATCGACATGTGCTGGCAGCCGCCATTCGTTGCAATGCCAGCGTCATCGTCACTTTCAATCAGAAAGACTTCCCTCGTGAGGTACTAGGTCCTTTCGGTATCGAGGCTCAGCATCCTGACCAGTTCGTCGACAACCTCTTTGACCTGGACCCGGCAGCAGTGATAGCGGCGGCCCAACGTCAACGAAAACAGTTGAAGATGCCACCGATAGACGTCAACACCTATCTTGATCTTCTTTTGCGTCAGGGCCTGGTTCAGTCGAGCAAAGCATTGACTCTCTACTCAGCCATACTCTGAATGATGCTCCCATGACCCTATGTTGTGCCCAGCAATATCAGGCGCATTCGGATTGTCCATCGACGCAGGCCAGCAAACATTCGACCGTGTGCTCGAGCGACCCGGAGTTGTCGATCACGCACAATGCCGGATCGTGCCCGGCGAGCACGCGCTCGCTGAAACGGGCATTGCGCGCCAGCCGCGCCTCGATCTCGAAGACCGACTCCCGCCCCCGTGCCAGCAGGCGCTGGCGTAAAACCGCTTGATCCACGGTCAGCAAGAGCACGAGCAGGTTTGGGTAACGCAGGCGCGTAGCCCTCAGATGACCGCGTGAGCCATTGACCAGCACGTCCTGCCCGGCCGCCAGCCAGTCGTCGATTTCCCGCGGGATGCCGTAGGCCAGGCCATTGGCGTGCCAGCTCAGGGCAAACGCGCCCTGCGCCTCCATCTCGGCGAACTTGTGCGCACTGACACCGTGCGCCGCCTCCCCCACCGCTTCCGCCGAACGGGTGATGACCCGCCGCACACTGCGACAGCCACGATCGGCCAAGGGCGTCCGTGCCGCCTCCAACAGGCTGTCCTTGCCCGAACCCGAAGGTCCGATGAGATAGATCAACCTGCCCGCCATCAACACACCCTCTGCGCCTGTCCCCAGACTTGTTGGACTACCGGCAGAGCGTCCTGGCTCCGTGTCTATATGATCAAAAAGGCGGCCCGAAGGTCTAATGTCAGTCAGTTAAGCTGCAGAACCTATGGGAGCGGGCTTGCTCGCGAAAGCGGTGGATCAGGCGACATCAATGTTGACTGTGCCGCCGTCTTCGCGAGCAAGCCCGCTCCCACAGGGATTTCGCTTAACTGACTGGCATTGGCCCGAAGGTCGCCTTGTTCTGTGCTGATTGTTACTTCCCGAACTGCCGCCCCAACCCACCCGGCACGCCCTGGATATCGGTATCTTCCCACGGCCCGTTCGGGCTGATCGACCGGCTCCAGCCGTTGTTCCAGCGGTAGTAGGTGCGCTGGCGGTAGAAGGTATTGGTCTGGTCTTCCAGAACGTATACGCCAAGCTTGGGATCCCAATGGCTGTTGCCACCCGGCGGCGGGGCGAAGCTGGCGGAGGTGCGGGGCAGTGGTTTGGCAGGCTTGGCCGGAATGCTCGGCTTGCTCGGCGTCGGTGTGGTAGACGGCGTCGGGCGGGGCTGCGAGGGCGGGATCGGTGGCAGCGGCCTCGGCGTCGGCTCGGGCCGCTGGACCGCGCAAGCGCTTAACCCCAGGACCATACTGAGCAGGGTGATACGAGCGAGGGCGGTCATGGTGGTGCTTCCTGTTTTTTTGCCGGGCGGTTATTTATCCGGACTGTCGATGGTCAGTTGTTGCTGCGCGGTGGTGCTGCTGGCCAAGGGCTGGCTGCGACCGATCCATTCGCCCGCCGTGGGTTGGCCGGCGCGGGAGATGCGTGCAACCAGTTGGACTTCAGGGAAGTTCGACAGTTTCAACTGCGGCATCATGGCATCGGCATCACCCAGCTCGACGGTCGCCGGCAAGTCGGCCACGGTCAGGCGTTTGGCCGCCAGTGGCGCGGGAGGGCCGGACGTGGCGCGGGCAAAGATGAACACGCTGTCGCCCGGCTGGACCTTGGCTTTGAGCGCTGGTGAAAGATCCACACGGACCTTGAGCACCGCCGCCACCTTGGCCGCTGGCGCCTGGGCCACCTTGCCGCCGCTGGCGACGAGTTTTTCGCTGGCCCGGGCAATCCCGCCTTGCAGCGCGGCACGGGAATTGTCATCCGCCGGCAATTGCGCCAGCAGGCGATTCCAGTAGTCGATGGCGTCCTGATAACGCTCGCTTTCGAAAGCAGCGATCCCGAGCAGGCCGAGGCTGGTGACTTCCTTCGGATCGGCTTTGAGCGCTTCGTCGGTCAAGGCCTGAACCTTGTCCGACCACTTCTTGCCATCGGCGAAGTACTGGGCCTGGGCCCACTGGCCGAGCAACTCCGGCTGGCGACCGGCCAGCTTGACCGTGCGCTCGAAGATCTTCGCCGCATCCCCAGGACGATCCTGAGCCATGTAGGTGCGACCGAGGAAGTACAGGCCTTCAGCCGAATCCGGCTGCGCCTCGACCGCGCGCTCCAGGCGACGGGTCATCTCTTGCATCGACTGTGGCGCCTGGGCGAATTCCCGGGTCAGTTCGACCTTGTCGCTGGCCCCGAAATGCAGGTACAGGCCAAGGCCCAGCACCGGCACCAGAATCGCCGCCAGCAAGGGTAACGGCTTGCCCAGGCGGGACACGCGCGGTGCCTCGACGCCTTCGGTGTCCGCCAGCAACTCACGCGCCGCTTCGGCGCGGCCGGTATCCATCTGCACGGTGTCGAGAACGCCCTCCTCCTGCTGGGTCTGCAGTTCAGCCACGCGTTCCTGATACAGCGCGACGTTGAGGGCGGTACGATCCTCTTCAAGCTGGGCGCGACGGCCACGCAGAACAGGGATCAGCAGAAAACTCAGGGCAACCAGTAGCAGCAGGCCTGCAGCGAGCCAGAAATCAATCATTCTTGGTTTTATCCAACAGATGGTCGAGGCGCTCACGCTCCTCGGCGGAAAGCTCATCCCTGGTGTCAGCGCGTTGCACTCGACGACGGCGGACGATCACGGCGATGATCACAAAACCGCCCAGCAACAGGCCGGCGGGGCCGAACCAGAGCACAGCAGTCTTGGCGTTCAGTGCGGGTTTGTAACGGACGAAATCACCGTAGCGGTCGACCATGAAGTCGATGATCTGCTGATTGTCCTTGCCCTCGCCGAGCATGCGGAAAATCTCTTTACGCAGGTCGGCGGCAATCGGTGCGTTGGAATCGGCGATGTCCTGATTCTGGCACTTGGGGCACCGCAGCTCCTTGGTCAACTGGCGAAAACGCTCGCGATCGCCCTCTTTGGCGAACTCATAGGTGTCGATGGCCGCGTGTGCCACGCCGGCCATGCTCAAGCCCAACGCAATAGCGGCTATCCAGCGCTTCATGGCTTGGCCTCATCCACCAGCGCCTGATACTTGGCCGCCAGTTTTTCACGCCAGACCTGTTCGTCGATCACCCCGACGAACTTGTCGCGGATAATGCCCTTGGCGTCGATGAAGAACGTTTCCGGGGCACCATACACGCCGAGGTTCAGGCCCAATGTGCCCGCATCGTCGCGGATGTCCAGCTGGTACGGGTTGTGGAATTCATCCAGCCACTTCAAGGCGTCGGCGTTGACGTCCTTGTAGTTGATGCCGTAGATCACCACGCCCTTTTCGGCCAGCTTGTTCAGCACCGGGTGCTCGACCCGGCAGGAAATGCACCAGGTGCCCCAGACGTTGACCAGCGCCGGTTTGCCGAGGAGGTCGGCCCTGGTCAGGGTCTTGTCGCCCTGCACCGTCGGCAGGGAGAACTCCGGGAACGGCTTGTTGATCATCGCCGAGGGCAGCTCGGCCGGGTTCAGGTACAGACCGCGGTACAGGAACACGGCGACCACCAGGAAAATCGCCAGGGGCAATAGCATCAGCCAACGTCTCATGCCGTCGCCCCCGTCATGCCCAGTGTTTCACGCACGCGGCTTGTCACCTTGACCCGATAACGCCGATCCAGCGCCGCCAGCAACCCACCGAGACCGGTGAGCAGGCCGCCGAACCAGATCCAGCGCACGAACGGCTTGACGTGGACCCGCACAGCCCAGGCGCCATCGCCCAGCGGTTCGCCGAGGGCAACGTAGAGGTCGCGGGTAAAGCCGGCATCGATTCCGGCTTCGGTCATGACCGAGTTCTGCACGGTATACAGACGTTTTTCCGGGTGCAGCACGCTGATTTCCTTGCCGCCCTTGATCACCCGAATGGTGCCCTTGTCGGAGGTGAAGTTCGGGCCTTCGAAGTGCTTGGCGCCTTCGAACACGAACTGGTAACCGCCCAGGGCCATGGATTCGCCCGGCGCCAGGCGCAGGTCGCGCTCGGCACTGTTCTGGCTCGAGAGCACGACACCGAGGGCGCACACGGCAATGCCCAGGTGCGCGACCTGCATGCCCCAATAGCTGCGGGTCAGGGTCGGCAGGCCTTTGATCAGGCCCTTGTGGCGAGTCTTGTCGACGATGTCGCGAACGCCGGCCAGCAACACCCAGGCCGCGAGCATGAAGGTGGCGATCACCGCCCAGTTGAAATCACCGTAGGCGACGCCGGCCACCACCGCCAACGCGGCGCTGCCCAGCAACACCGGGGTCAACATGCTCATCAGCCATTTGACCGGGGTGTCTTTCCAGCGCACCAGCATGCCGACCGCCATCACCACCATCAGCAACGCCATCAACGGAATGAATAGCGCATTGAAGTACGGCGGGCCGACGGACAGCTTGGCGCCGGTCATCGCATCGAGGATCAGCGGGTACAAGGTGCCGAGCAGAATCATCGAAGCCGCCACCACCAGCACCAGGTTATTGCCCAGCAGCAGGGTTTCCCGGGACCAGAGGTTGAAGCCGACGTGGCTCTTGACCACCGGTGCGCGCAGGGCGAACAGCGTCAGCGAACCGCCGACCACGAACAGCAGGAAGATCAGGATGAACACGCCACGCTCGGGGTCGGACGCAAAGGCGTGCACCGAGGTCAGCACGCCGGAACGCACGAGGAAGGTGCCGAGCAGGCTCAACGAGAACGCGGCGATGGCCAGCAACACGGTCCAGCTCTTGAACACACCACGCTTTTCCGTGACCGCCAACGAGTGAATCAGCGCCGTGCCGACCAGCCATGGCATGAAGGAGGCGTTTTCCACCGGGTCCCAGAACCACCAGCCGCCCCAGCCGAGCTCGTAATAGGCCCACCAGGAGCCCAACGTGATGCCGATACCGAGGAAGGCCCAGGCAACGATGGTCCACGGACGGGACCAGCGCGCCCATGCCGCATCGAGACGACCACCGAGCAACGCGGCGATGGCAAAGGCGAAGGCCACGGAGAAACCGACATAGCCCATGTACAGCATCGGCGGGTGAACGATCAGGCCGATGTCCTGCAGCAAGGGATTGAGGTCACGACCGTCCGTTGGAACCTGCGGCAGGATCCGCTCGAACGGATTGGACGTCAGGATCAGGAACAGCAGGAAACCGATGCTGATCATGCCCATGATCGACAACACACGGGCGAGCATCACTTGCGGCAACTGCCGGGAGAACACCGACACAGCA
Organism: Pseudomonas fluorescens; assembly: GCF_902497995.1. Lineage (GTDB taxonomy): Bacteria > Pseudomonadota > Gammaproteobacteria > Pseudomonadales > Pseudomonadaceae > Aquipseudomonas > Aquipseudomonas fluorescens_BK. The sequence goes on from NZ_CABVII010000028.1 coordinate 16,241, forward strand.
AAGGTCCAGCCACCGAGTATCAACGCCCACAGCAGCAACGAGCCTTCGTGGGCGCCCCATACCGCGCTGAATTTGTAGTACCACGGCAAGGCGCTGTTGGAGTTGCCGGCGACATAGGCCACGGAGAAATCGTCGGCCATGAACGCGTACGTCAGGCAACCGAAGGCAAACAGCAGGAACGCGAATTGCCCCCAGGCGGCCGGCTGGGCCAGGCTCATCCACAAGCGGTCGCCACGCCAGGCACCGAGCAATGGCACCACGGCCTGAACCAGCGCGAAACACAGTGCCAGGATCATTGCCAGGTGGCCCAGTTCGGGGATGAACAGCCCTGAGCCAAACAGTGCGGAAGTCATCGATCAACCCTCCTTCGCGGGCGTTGGAGCAGATTGACCGCTGTCTTTCAAAGCCTTGGTCACTTCAGGCGGCATGTATTTTTCATCGTGCTTGGCCAGCACTTCATCAGCCACCACCACGCCATCGGCGTTGAGCTTGCCCAGCGCGACGATGCCCTGCCCTTCACGAAACAGATCCGGAAGGATGCCGCGGTAGCTGATGGTCACGGATTCCTTGAAGTCGGTAACCACGAATTTCACGTCCAGGGAATCGCCGGAACGTTGCAGCGAACCTTTCTCGACCATGCCGCCCGCGCGGATGCGGGTGTCTTGCGGGGCTTCGCCGTTGGCGATCTGGGTCGGGGTGTAGAACAGGTTGATGTTCTGTTGCAGGGCGCTCAGGGCCAGGCCGACGGCAGCGCCGACGCCCACCAGGATCGCGAGAATGATGATAAGACGCTTTTTACGCAGGGGGTTCACTTGCCGTTCTCCCGGCGCAGACGACGCGCCTCTTGTTGCAGATACCGCTTGCGGGCCAGGACCGGCGCCGCCACGTTGAGGACCAGTACCGCCAGGCAAATGCCATAGGCCGACCAGACATACAGGCCGTGATGGCCCATGGCGATAAAGTCGCCGAATGAAGCAAAACTCATCGCACGGCCTCCAGGCTGTTCTGCACTTCGGCCTTGACCCAGCTGGCGCGGGCTTCGCGCTTGAGCACTTCAAGGCGCATGCGCAACAACAGCACGGCGCCGAAGAAACAGTAGAAACCCAACACCGTCAGCAGCAATGGCAGCCACATCTCGACCGGCATCGCCGGTTTTTCGGTGAGGGTGAAGGTCGCGCCCTGGTGCAGGGTGTTCCACCACTCCACCGAGTATTTGATGATCGGGATATTGATCACGCCGACGATCGCCAGTACCGCGCAGGCCTTGGCCGCGCTGTCACGATTGCTGATCGCGTTGCCCAGCGCAATGAGACCGAAGTACAGAAACAGCAGGATCAGCATGGACGTTAGTCGCGCATCCCAGACCCACCACGAGCCCCAGGTCGGTTTGCCCCAGATCGCGCCGGTGACCAGCGCCACGGCGGTCATCCAGGCACCGATGGGCGCCGCGCATTGCAGGGCGACGTCGGCCAGTTTCATCTTCCACACCAGCCCGACGATGCCGCACACGGCCAGCATCACGTAGATGGACTGCGCGAGCATGGCGGCCGGAACGTGGATATAGATGATGCGAAAGCTGTTGCCTTGCTGGTAGTCCGGCGGCGCGAAGACCAGGCCCCACACCACGCCAACGCCGATCAACAGCAACGCCGCGACACTCAGCCACGGCAGCAGTTTGCCGCTGGTGCCGTAAAACCATTTGGGCGAGCCGAGCTTATGAAACCAGGTCCAGTTCATTGCTGTTTCCATCACGGTTGCTCTCGGCTATCAAGAGCCAGGAGTCTGCCTTCTTCAAAAGAAGTGGTCAAAATTTGACCAGGCCTCATTATTATTCGCCGACGCTGATCTTCAGGCCAGCAGCTATTGCAAAAGGTGTCAGGGTTATCGCCAGGGCGGTCAGGCTGCCAAGCCACAGGAGATAACCGGTCGCCGGCATGCCTTGCAAGGCCGCCTGCAAGGCGCCACTGCCCAGGATCAACACCGGGATGTACAACGGCAGGATCAGCAACGCCAGCAGCAGGCCGCCGCGCTTCAATCCCACCGTCAGGGCCGCGCCCACCGCACCGAGCAGGCTCAGCACCGGTGTACCCAGCAATAACGAAATCAGCAACACCGGCAGACAGGCGGCAGGCAAACCGAGCATCAATGCCAGCAGTGGTGCGAGCAAAACCAGTGCCAGGCCCGAGAAGGCCCAGTGTGCCAGTACCTTGGCCAATACCAGAAGAGGCAGGGGGTGCGACGAAAGGACCCACTGTTCCAGGGAACCGTCTTCGAAATCACTGCGGAAAAGCCCGTCCAGCGAGAGCAAAACCGATAAAAGGGCCGCTACCCAGACCAGTCCCGGAGACAAGGTTTGCAACAATTGAGACTCGGGACCGACCGCCAACGGGAACAGCGACACCACGATCGCGAAGAATACCAACGGATTGGCCAATTCCGCAGGACGGCGGAACAGCAAGCGGGCCTCATGGGCGACCAACAGGCCGAAAACACTCATACGGCCCAGTTCCCCAGATCGATGTCGCGATAACCGGCCGGCATCCGGCTCAGGGTGTGGTGCGTGGTCAGCACCACCATTCCGCCCCGCTCGCAGTGTGCGGCCAGGTGCTCTTCGAGTTGCGCCACACCTTGTTTATCGAGCGCGGTAAACGGCTCGTCGAGGATCCACAGTGGCGGGCTGTCCAGGTACAACCGCGCCAATGCCACGCGACGCTGTTGGCCGGCGGACAGGGTATGGCAGGGAACATCCTCGAAACCGCGCAGGCCGACAGCGGCCAAGGCTTGCCAGATCGCCTCATGGGACGCCGGCTGATGCAAGGCGCAGAGCCAGCTCAGGTTCTCTTCCGGGGTCAGCAAGTCCTTGATCCCGGCGGCATGGCCGATCCACAGCAGGTTGTGCGCCAGTTCACTGCGCTGCTCGTTGAGCGGCTGGCCATTGAGCAGTACTTGACCGGCGGTCGGCTGCATCAGGCCGCAGAGCAGACGCAGAAGACTGGTCTTGCCGCTGCCATTGGGGCCACTGATTTGTACCATTTCGCCACTGGCCAGTCTCAATTCGAGATTTTCGAAAAGCAGCCGAAGGTCTCGCTCACAGGCAAGGGCAACGGTTTGCAGGACAGGACTGGTCAAGAGATCACGGGCCTTTACGGTTCAAGTCGGCAGCGGTACGGCCGCTAAAGATTTGCAGGATAAATGCTTTGGCGGCTCGTTCTAACGAGCCGGATCAAGTATTTGCAAATGATTTCAGCGCCCCGGATACAACGGGGCCGCATTATACATGCCATGCCCTACTCTAAAGAGGGCAATTTCCTCAGGTTGTGACCGCATATGACAGGCGAAATGAACATCCTCCCACTACCGCCGACCGCGCCTGCGACACCACGTGGCAGCACCTTGAGCATCGACAGCCCGACGCCGTTGCACACCGGCACTTTGCTGAGCGCCTTGGTCCAGGATAGCCAGGCGCTGAAGTTCGTCCCTCTGGGCAGTCGCTCGGAGCAATTGGCGGTAACGCAACAACTGGCCAGCCAACAGAGCCGTCAAGGATCACTGAGCGGACTGCTCAACGTCCTGCAAAACCTGACGGATTCGGGGCAAACCTCCAGCGACTTGCGCGCAGCCGCGGACAAGCTGCTCGCCGGCCTGCCCGATGTTCACCAACTGAGCACAGCAAGAGGCCTGGCCCTGGCATTAGCCAACAGCGGAGCGTTCCTCGAATCGAAACTGCTGAACGGACAAAATCCGTCACTCGCGCCCGACATGAAAGGCGATCTGCTCAGGCTTATCAACCAACTGACGCCAGCACTGGCGTCCAACACCCACCTCAATGGGATCATCGCCGCCGATACATTGGCCCAGGCCGTGCCGAGCTTCGTGCGTAACGCCCTCGGCATGCTCGGCCAGGTCAGCGCCAAGCCATCGCCGACCCGCTTCCCCCTGCCCGAACGCCTGTTGCAAAGCGCAGACGGCGAGGACGATCTCGAACACCTGCTGCGCCTGGCGGCTGCAGCGGTTTCGCGTTTGCAAAGCCATCAGCTGTCGAGCCTGGAACAAACCGGCGCGACCAGTGACGGGCGCCTGATGAGCACCTGGCAGCTGGAAATCCCGATGCGCACTATGCAGGACATCGTGCCGTTGCAAGTCAAGTTCCAGCGCGAAGAAACGCCCGAAAAACAGCCGCCAAAAGAACGCCAACCCAAACAACACCTCTGGCGCGTCGAGCTGGCATTCGACATGGAACCGCTGGGGCCGCTGCAGGTTCAAGCGCAGTTGATCAGTGGCAGCCTTTCCAGTCAGCTATGGGCCGAGCGGCCGTATACCGCCAGCCTGATCGAAACCAACCTGGCTGCACTGCGTCAACGCCTGCTGTCCTGCGGCCTGAACGTCGGCGACATCGATTGCCACCTCGGCACACCGCCGCAAGGCTCCCAAACCCGTCTCGAACAACGTTGGATCGACGAAACCGCATGAAAACCCCTGACTCCCCGCGCCAGGCCATCGCCCTCACATACGACGGCAGCCACGCCCCGACCCTCGCGGCCAAGGGAGACGAAGCACTGGCCGAAGCCATTCTGAAAATTGCCCGTGAATACGAAGTGCCGATCTACGAGAACGCCGAACTGGTGAAGCTGCTGGCGCGGATGGAATTGGGGGAGAGTATTCCAGAGGCGTTGTATCGCACGATTGCCGAGATCATCGCGTTTGCCTGGCACCTCAAGGGAAAATTCCCCGAAGGCCAGGCCCCGAACGCTTCCCAGGCCGAGAAAGACCTGACGGCACGCGCTGATGATTATTGATCGGTAAACTTGATTGCGCGACGCATCCGGTTCAGGTGCTTCAACCCTTCGATGATCAATACCACCACGGCCAGCCAGATCGGCAGGTAAGTCATCCACTGCCCGGGTTTCAGGCTGTCACCGAGCAACAGCGCCACGGCGACCAGCAGCACCGGTTCGGCATAGCTGAGCAGCCCGAACAGACTGAAAGGTAGCAGCCGACTGGCGAGGATATAGGCGAACCCCGCTGCCGCGCTGACAATGCCCATGAGCGGAATCAACCAATACAGCGCCGGACGCTGCGCGCCGATTTCAGCAAACGGCTCGCCGCTGAGCACAAACCATAGCGCCGCCGGGATCATCAGCATCATGTCCAGCCACAACCCGCCCAGATTGTCCGTGCCGAGGCGCCGGCGCAACACGAAGTACATCGGATAGCCCAGCGCAACGACCAGCGTGGTCCAGGAAAATCCGCCGGTGCGGTACAACTCGTTGATCACACCGATGGCCGCGAATACCGCCGCGATTTTTTGCAGGTGCGACATCCGCTCGCCATACACGATGCGCCCGGTGATCACCATCGTCAGCGGCAGCAGGAAGTAGCCCAGCGACACGTCCAGGCCATGGCCATTGAGCGGCCCCCACATGAAGATCCACAGTTGCACGGCGACCAGCGCACTGGTGAGCAGCACGCCGAACATCAGCTTGGGTTTTTCACGCACGCGCCGATAGATCTGCGGGACCCATTTCCAGTCGCCGGAGAGGCAGATGAACAAGGTCATGAAAGGCAGCGAAATGAGCATTCGCCAGCCAAAGATTTCCTGACCATCGAGCGGGGAAAGAAGAGACGTAAAGTAATACAGAACGCCAAACAGGAATGATGCAGATACCGCTAGAACAACGCCTTTAGACACAACAGCCTCGACGAAAACCGCATGAATCGAATTGAAGTCGAGATCACATAAAAGTGCGAGATTACTTACAGGCAAGCATTAAAACGCGACAAGGGAGTCATTGCCAAACTTCAACTTTACAGTTGGTATTTTTTAGCAACAAGAATCAGGCGCAGTTACATGTTTTTTATTATATTGCGCAAAGTTTATCCGGCACGTTATCGAACCCGACGTCGGTCATTGATAGAAGATCACCCAGCACGAGTGCTTCCAGGTAAAACGCTGCAACCGCCGGGAAATGCTCGCCGCGATTGAGTTTGAGCCCTGATTTCAAGGGCTTTCGCCTGCACCAGAGCGGGACAGGACGAATGGTTTGCTACGGGTAACGCGTATTCGCAGGCCAAAAGATTGCCAGTTGGCCAGACGGCAGAGATTATAGAAAATAACGGAATTAGTCCAATAAAAAATCGCAGCCTGCGCAAGCTTTTACGCGCTCCCGCCCCCTGCGATCCTGAACTTGTCGCAGGCAGCTCGAATGGCTCAACTACTTTTGTGCAACTTGCTCATCAACTCCGCCTCAGCCTGGGTCAAGCCACAGGACTGAGTCAGTTCATTGACGCTCGCACCCATGCCCACCAGGCGAGCCGCCTGGGCGAACGACAGGCTCGACGGGTCGCGCTGTTCCAGCTGCGCCAGTTTGTCCGGCAACGGCCCGACCACCGCGCGCAATTCTTGCAGGTCCTGGCCCATGCGCACGTTACTGTTCTGGTAATCGTCGACGCGCCTGGCCAGGTCCTTGAGGCGCTGATCGCGCAGCGCGTCGCCCCGGGCCTGTTGCGCGGCGATCAGCTTTTGCGCGCGAACGTAGGCCAGGAACATCGCCAGCGTACCTGCCCAGAAGAGGAACAGGACAAAGACCGCCACCTCAAGCATCAATCAGATGTTCTCCAGGTCCGACCATTCTTCTTCGCTCATCATCTTGTCCAGTTCGACCAGGATCAGCAATTCGTTGTTCTTGTTGCACACGCCTTGAATGAACTTGGCGGACTCGTCGCTACCGACGTTCGGCGCCGTTTCGATTTCCGACTGACGCAGGTAAACCACTTCGGCCACGCTGTCGACCATGATCCCGACCACTTGCTTGTCGGCCTCGATGATGACGATGCGGGTGTTGTCGCTGATCTGGGCGTTCATCAGGCCGAAGCGCTGACGGGTGTCGATCACGGTGACCACGTTGCCGCGCAGGTTGATGATGCCCAGCACGTAGCTCGGGGCACCCGGTACCGGGGCGATTTCGGTGTAGCGCAGGACTTCCTGGACGCGCATCACGTTGATGCCGTAGGTTTCATTGTCCAGCTTGAAGGTTACCCATTGCAGGATCGGATCTTCGGAACCTTTTGCAGACGACGCCTTATCATTCATACCCTGCCCCCTCGAAAAACCGCGCTGGCGGTGAGTGTTCTGTGCGGCGACTTTGAGTGCCGCCATCCGTTAGTCATGTCGCTTCTATATTGATTGACGGGCCGGCTAGCTGCCGCCCATGTGCCTTGCCCCACCGCTGGCTATCAGCTCGGCCAGTTCGGCAACGTCGACCGGAGCATTCGCGACTGGAGCCTCAGGTAGCGCCTCGATTTCCAGCGGCAGCGCTTCGGTCGTCTCCACCAGCAAGCTGTCCAGATAGGATTGCAGCGCCAGTTGTGGAGGTGAAGTGATCTTCACTGGCCGGTTCATGCGCGCTCCTACAGGGGCGGCGTCTGCTTCGCGGGCACGTCGGGCCGCCGGGGTCGGGTTCATCTCAGGCCACCTGCGGAACGAGTTGCGCCGCCAGCAGGTGTTTGAGCAGGGCGCGGTAAGCGAGGACGCCGCGGCTCTTGCTGTCGAATTGCGACGGGGTGAGCCCCGCGCAGCTGGCATCGCGCAAGCGGGTGTCGACCGGAATATGGCCTTGCCAGATTTCCTCCGGGTACCTGTCGCGCAACACCCGCAGCGTCCCGAGGGATGCCTGGGTGCGGCGATCGAACATCGTCGGCACGATGTTGAACGGCAGCGTCTGTTTGCGTGAGCGGTTGATCATCGTCAGGGTGTTGACCATGCGTTCCAGGCCTTTGACCGCCAGGTGCTCAGTCTGCACCGGGATCACCAGCTGCTGGCTCGCCGCCAAGGCATTGACCATCAGCACGCCGAGCAACGGCGGGCTGTCGATCACTGCGTAATCGAAGTCCTGCCACAACTGCGCCAGGCTCTTGGCAATCACCAGGCCCAGGCCGCTCTGGCCCGGCGACTGGCGCTCGAGGGTCGCCAGTGCGGTGCTCGACGGCAACAGCGAAATGTGTTCATGACTGGTGGGCAACAACAACTGACCAGGCAAACCCGCAGGTACACTGCCCTTGTGCAGAAACAGGTCGTAGCTGCTGTGCTCCAGGCGATCGGGGTCGTAACCGAAGTAACTGGTCATGGAACCGTGGGGGTCGAGATCGACCACGACCACGCGCTTGCCCGCCTCGGCCAGTAACCCGGCCAAAGCGATGGAGGAAGTGGTTTTACCGACACCACCCTTTTGATTGGCGACTGCCCAGACTCTCATTGGATTGTTCCTCCCGGTCGAAAGGCTCGACCGAGAATTAGCTCAGGGTATTAATGCGGGTGACGGAGAATTGACGGCAGTCTCTCGTCCCGGCGACTTGACCGGGGTCGGTGCAGTTTGTGTGCCAGCACGCTTCAATGCGGCATCCGGTCTGGCATGGGCGGTTCCGGTGCCGGTAAGGCTGCGACGTACATCGAGATTTCGCGACACCACCAGCACCACGCGACGGTTGCGCGCCCGGCCCTCGGCGGTAGCGTTGTTGGCCACCGGCTGGAACTCACCGTAACCCACCGACGCCAGACGGCCGGGGTTCACCCCCTGCATCGCCAGCATGCGCACGATGCTCGCCGACCGCGCTGAGGACAGCTCCCAGTTGGTCGGGTATTGCGCGGTGCGGATCGGTCGATCGTCGGTGAAACCTTCGACATGAATCGGGTTGTCGAACGGCTTCAGGATCGCGGCGATCTTGTCGATGATATTGAACGCGATGTCGCTGGGCATGGCGTCGCCGCTGCCGAACAACAGGCTGGAATTAAGCTCGATTTCGACCCACAACTCATTGCCGCGCACGGTCATCCGGTCGGAGCTGATCAGGTCGCCGAACGCGGCGCTGATGTCATCGGCGATGCTTTTCAGCGGATCGCTGGCGGCCTGGGCGATGCCGGCGTCGATCTGCTCGCTGTCCTTGACCAGCGGCTTGGCCGGGGTCACGGTCTTCGGTCGCTCGTCGCCGACGGGGATCGGCTGGAGCGCGCGATCGGAGTCGGCAAAGACGCCGATCAACGCTTGGGAAATCACCTTGTACTTGCCTTCGTTGACCGAAGAGATCGAGTACATCACCACAAATAAGGCGAACAGCAAGGTGATGAAGTCCGCATAGGACACCAGCCAGCGTTCGCGATTGACGGTTTCTTCAGGTTGCCGGCGACGAGCCATCGTCCATGACCTCCATCAATCCATGAAGCCTTGAAGCTTCAACTCGATAGAGCGAGGGTTTTCACCTTCGGCGATCGACAGGATGCCTTCGAGCATCATTTCGCGATAACGGGACTGGCGCAGGACGACGGACTTGAGCTTGGCGGCAATCGGCAGCAGCAACAGGTTGGCACTGGCCACGCCGTAGAGGGTGGCGACGAAGGCCACAGCGATGCCGCTGCCCAGTTGCGAGGGGTCGGCCAGGTTGCCCATGACGTGGATCAGGCCCATCACCGCACCGATGATGCCGATGGTCGGCGCGTAGCCGCCCATGCTTTCGAAGACCTTGGCGGCTTCGATGTCGCGGCTTTCCCGGGTGTAGAAATCCACCTCCAGAATGCTGCGAATCGATTCCGGCTCGGCGCCGTCCACCAACAGTTGCAGGCCTTTGCGCGAGTAGTTGTCGGGTTCGGCGTCGGCCACCCCTTCCAGGCCGAGCAGGCCTTCCTTGCGCGCGGTCAGGCTCCAGCTCACCACGCGATCGATACCGCCGGCCAGATCCACCCGCGGTGGGAACAGGATCCAGACCAGAATCTGCAGGGCGCGCTTGAAAGCGCTCACCGGCGACTGCAGCAGCGCCGCACCGACGGTGCCGCCGAGGACAATCAATGCCGCCGGGCCGTTGGCCAATGCGCCGAGGTGGCCGCCTTCAAGGTAGTTGCCGCCGATGATCGCGACGAACGCCATGATGATCCCGATCAGGCTCAGAACATCCATCAGACACAAGCCTCGACCAGATGCTTGCCCATCTCGTCCAGGCCATACACCGCGTCGGCCAGTTCGGCTTTGACGATGGCCATCGGCATGCCGTAGATCACGCAGCTGGCTTCATCCTGAGCCCAGATCGAGCTGCCAGCCTGCTTGAGCAGGCGCGCACCTTCGCGACCGTCGGCGCCCATGCCGGTCAACACCACCGCCAGAACTTTGTCACCGTAGGACTTGGCCGCCGAACCGAACGTGATGTCCACGCACGGCCTGTAATTCAGGCGCTCGTCGCCGGGGAGGATTTTCACCGCGCCGCGGCCGTCGACCATCATCTGTTTGCCACCCGGTGCCAGCAGGGCGAGACCCGGACGCAGGATGTCGCCATCCTCGGCTTCCTTGACGCGGATGCGGCAGAGCTTGTCCAGACGCTCGGCGAACGCCTTGGTAAAGGCCGCCGGCATGTGCTGGACCAACAGGATCGGTGCCGGGAAGTTGGCCGGCAACTGGGTCAGCACCCGCTGCAGGGCAACCGGGCCGCCGGTGGACGTGCCGATGGCGACCAGTTTGTAGGCTTTGCGTTTTGGCGCGGGCGACGACGGCGGCGCGGCCGGGGTGCGCGCCGGAATCGGGGCCGGGGCCGGACGCGCAGGCGCGCTGCTGCCGTAACTGCTGACACTCGCAGGCGCAGGCGTCGGGGCTGGCGCGGCGACCGGGGCCGGAGCGCTGTAGCTGACACGCCGGTTACTGCGCGAGAGGCTCAGGATCTTCTCGCACAGCAGTTGCTTGACCTTCTGGGGATTGCGGGAAATGTCTTCGAAATTCTTCGGCAGGAAATCCACCGCGCCGGCGTCCAGCGCATCCAGGGTGACCCGGGCACCTTCATGGGTCAGCGAGGAGAACATCAACACCGGGGTCGGGCAGCGTTGCATGATGTGCCGCACGGCGGTGATGCCATCCATCATCGGCATCTCGTAGTCCATGGTGATCACGTCCGGCTTGAGGGCCAGCGCCTGATCGATCGCCTCTTTGCCGTTGGTCGCCGTGCCGACGACCTGGATATTCGGATCTGCTGAAAGAATTTCCGAGACACGGCGGCGGAAAAACCCCGAATCGTCCACCACCAGGACTTTGACTGCCATAAACACTCCGTTAGACGCAGCGGGGCCTCAGTCGCCCCGCCCCGCCAGAATCAAATACGCCGTGTGGCGTAACGCTTGAGCATGCTCGGAACATCGAGAATCAACGCGATGCGGCCGTCACCGGTGATGGTGGCGCCCGATATGCCCGGGGTTCCCTGGAGCATTTTGCCCAATGGCTTGATGACCACTTCTTCCTGGCCCACCAGTTGATCGACGACGAAGCCGATCCGCTGGGTGCCCACCGTAAGGATCACCACATGGCCTTCACGCTGCTCTTCGTGAGCGGCGGAGCGGACCAGCCAGCGCTTGAGGTAGAACAGTGGCAGCACCTTGTCGCGCACGATCACCACTTCCTGGCCGTCCACCACGTTGGTGCGCGACAGGTCGAGGTGGAAGATCTCGTTGACGTTCACCAGCGGGAAGGCGAACGCCTGGTTGGCGAGCATGACCATCAATGTCGGCATGATCGCCAGGGTCAGCGGCACCTTGATGACGATCTTCGAGCCCTGGCCCTTGACCGAGTAGATGTTGATCGAACCGTTGAGCTTGGAAATCTTGGTTTTCACCACGTCCATGCCCACGCCACGACCCGAGACGTCGGAGATCTCGGTCTTGGTCGAGAACCCCGGGGCGAAGATCAGGTTGTAGCACTCGATGTCGCTCAGGCGCTCGGCCGCGTCCTTGTCCATCACCCCGCGCTTTACCGCGATGGCACGCAGGGCGTTCGGGTCCATGCCTTTGCCGTCATCGGAGATCGACAGCAGGATGTGGTCGCCTTCCTGCTCGGCCGCGAGTATCACCTTGCCGCCGCGGGACTTGCCCGAGGCTTCGCGTTCTTCCGGCGTTTCGATGCCGTGGTCGACGGCGTTGCGCACCAGGTGGACCAGCGGATCGGCCAGGGCCTCGACCAGGTTCTTGTCGAGGTCGGTTTCTTCGCCGACCAGCTCCAGGTTGATCTCTTTCTTGAGCTGGCGCGCCAGGTCGCGAACCAGGCGCGGGAAGCGTCCGAAGACCTTCTTGATCGGTTGCATCCGGGTCTTCATGACCGCGGCCTGCAGGTCGGCCGTGACCACGTCGAGGTTCGACACGGCCTTGGACATGGCCTCATCGGCGCTGTTGGCACCCAGGCGCACCAGGCGGTTGCGCACCAGCACCAACTCGCCGACCATGTTCATGATTTCGTCGAGCCGCGCGGTGTCGACCCGTACGGTGGTCTCGGCTTCGCTGGCGGGCTTCTCGGCCGGCGGCGTCGCGGGTGCACGCGCAGGCGCCGACTCCAGCGCCTGGACCGCGAAGTTGCCCTTGCCATGCAGCTGATCGAGCAGTGCTTCGAATTCTTCGTCGGTGATGTCGCAGCTGTCGCCTGCCGCTTTCGGCGCAGACGATGCGGCGGGCGCTGCTGACGCAACCACGGCGTCGACAACCGGCGCCGCTTCATCGGCCGATTGCGGCTCGGCCAGCCGCGCCAGGGCCGCCAGCAATTGCGGCGTGGCCGCCGTGACCGGGCTGCTTTCGCGGACCTCGGTGAACATGTTGTTCACCGTGTCCAGCGCTTCGAGAACCACGTCCATCAGTTCCGAGTCGACGCGACGCTCACCCTTGCGCAGGATGTCGAACACGTTCTCGGCGATGTGACAGCACTCCACCAGCTCGTTGAGCAGGAGGAAGCCGGCGCCCCCTTTTACAGTGTGAAAACCGCGAAAAATTGCATTGAGCAAATCCGCATCATCCGGTCGGCTTTCCAGCTCGACCAGCTGTTCGGACAGTTGCTCTAGAATCTCGCCGGCCTCAACCAGGAAATCCTGAAGGATCTCTTCATCGGCGCCGAAGCTCATTAAGGGGGTGCTCCTGACAGGTCTTAAAATCCAAGGCTGGAAAGCAAATCGTCCACATCGTCCTGACCGGACACAACGTCTGCTCTGTTATCGGCACGAATCTGCGGACCTTCACCCCGAGCGAGCTGTTTTTGCGGATTTTTTTCTGCCCACATCGCTTCACGGTCATGTTCGATGCCCGCAAAACGGTCCACCTGACTGGCCATCAGCACGAGCTTGAGCAGGTTGCTTTCAACTTCGGTGACCATTTGGGTCACACGCTTGATCACTTGACCGGTGAGGTCCTGATAATCCTGAGCGAGCAGGATATCGTTGAGGTTGCCCGCCACAATGCGGTTGTCGGCGCTGCTGCGTGTCCTCGACTCGAAATCGCCCTGTGAAGATTCTTTATGCCCCATAGCTTCCCCGTGGCGCAGTGGCTCAACCGATGCGCTCGAAAACCTTCTCGATTTTTTCTTTCAACGCCTGGGCCGTGAAGGGTTTGACCACATAGCCGTTGACACCGGCCTGGGCCGCTTCGATGATCTGCTCGCGCTTGGCTTCAGCGGTCACCATCAGCACCGGCAGGTGCTTGAGCTTTTCATCGGCACGCACGTGGCGCAGCAGCTCGATGCCGGTCATGCCAGGCATGTTCCAGTCGGTGACCAGAAAGTCGATGCTGCCGCTGTTGAGCATCGGAATGGCCGTGGTGCCATCATCCGCCTCGACCGTGTTGGTGAACCCAAGGTCACGCAACAGGTTTTTGATGATCCTCCGCATCGTCGAGAAGTCATCAACGATAAGGATTTTCATGTTCTTGTCCAATTCGACCTCCAAGCAGTCTTGAACGCGCCCACCACCTGGACGCGCCATTTCAATCAATCCGGCGATACACTCGATGACTGTCTGGAGCACAACAGATCGAGACCGGCGCAGTTCACCACCCCGCCAGTCACGTTCGCAGTGTCCCCACACTGCCTTCAGCGCGCTCGCCACTCCCCCAAACGCGCCCGCAAACGGGCCGCGCACTGGCTGTGCAACTGGCTGACCCGGGATTCGCTGACCCCCAGGACCTCGCCGATTTCCTTGAGATTCAGCTCTTCGTCGTAGTACAGCGCCAACACCAGGCGCTCACGCTCAGGCAAATTGGCAATCGCGTCCGCCAGCGCCGCCTGGAAGCGTTCATCTTCCAGATCGCTGGATGGCTGCGGATGTGCACTCGCGCCATCCTCGTGCAGCCCTTCGTGTTCGCCGTCCTGCAACAGATCGTCGAAACTGAACAGCCGGCTGCCCAGGGTGTCGTTCAAAATCCCGTAATAATCGTCGAGACTCAATTGGAGTTCGGCCGCAACTTCCTGATCTTTAGCGTCTCGACCGGTTTTAGCTTCAATCGAGCGAATCGCGTCGCTGACCATGCGGGTATTGCGGTGGACCGACCGTGGCGCCCAGTCCCCCTTGCGCACTTCATCGAGCATCGCGCCGCGGATTCGAATGCCCGCGTACGTCTCGAAGCTGGCGCCTTTGCCGGCGTCATATTTGGTCGACACTTCCAGCAGGCCGATCATCCCGGCCTGGATCAGGTCTTCGACCTGGACACTGGCCGGCAAACGCGCCAGCAAGTGGTAAGCAATGCGTTTGACCAGTGGCGCGTAACGCTCGATCAGCTCGTACTGCGCGTCACGTGCCGACTGCTTGTAGAAGTTGTAGCCACTGGCTGTCATAGCACCGGACCTGCGGATTGTTGCACGAGGCGTTCGACGAAAAACTCCAGGTGCCCGCGGGGGTTGGCCGGCAGCGGCCAGGTATCGACCTTCTGTGCAATAGCCTTGAAGGCCAGGGAGCACTTGGAACGCGGGAAGGCTTCATAGACGGCGCGCTGCTTCTGCACGGCCTTGCGCACGCATTCGTCGTACGGCACTGCGCCGACGTATTGCAAGGCGACATCGAGGAAGCGATCCGTGACCTTGGTCAGCTTGGCGAACAGGTTGCGACCTTCCTGCGGGCTCTGGGCCATGTTGGCCAGGACGCGGAAGCGGTTCATGCCGTAATCGCGGTTCAGCAACTTGATCAGGGCGTAGGCATCCGTGATCGAGGTCGGTTCGTCGCAGACCACCAGCAACACTTCCTGGGCTGCACGAACGAAGCTGACGACCGACTCACCGATGCCCGCCGCGGTGTCGATCACCAGGACGTCGAGGTTATCGCCGATCTCGCTGAAGGCCTGGATCAGTCCGGCATGTTGCGCCGGGCTCAGATGAACCATGCTCTGCGTGCCGGACGCGGCCGGCACGATGCGGACGCCGCCAGGGCCTTGCAACAGAACGTCGCGCAGCTCGCAGCGGCCTTCGATAACGTCGGCCAGGGTACGTTTGGGTGTCAGTCCCAGCAGGACGTCGACGTTCGCCAGCCCCAGATCGGCGTCCAGCAGCATGACGCGCCGGCCGAGCTCAGCTAAAGCCAGGGACAAGTTCACTGACACGTTAGTTTTGCCGACGCCACCTTTGCCGCCGGTCACCGCGATCACCTGTACGGGATGCATGCTGCCCATGTTATTTCTTTACCTTGTCTTGCATAGACGGAGGCCACATTACTGGCTGCGCGTTCACCAACGGAACAATGCATGGCAGACCATCGATGTAGGTACAAAAACGATTCATCAATACCTCAGCCAACCTGCTTGGTCGGGCTGTGATAAATATCAGCGAACATATCAGCCATGGCTTCCTCACTGGGTTCTTCCTGCATTTGCACGCTGACCGCGCGACTGACCAACTGATGACGACGCGGCAGATGCAAATCATCCGGAATCCGCGGGCCATCGGTCAGGTAAGCCACCGGCAAACCATGGCTGATGGCCAGGCTCAACACGTCGCCCAGGCTGGCGGTTTCATCCAGTTTAGTCAGGATGCAGCCCGCGAGCCCGCAACGCCTGTAACTGTGATAAGCGGCCGTCAGCACCTGTTTCTGGCTGGTGGTGGCCAGGACCAGATAATTTTTTGACTTGATGCCGCGCCCGGCCAGGCTTTCGAGCTGCATGCGCAGTGCCGGATCGCTGGCTTGAAGGCCGGCGGTATCGATCAGCACCACACGCTTGCGCAGCAAGGGATCGAGCGCCTGCACCAACGATTGCCCCGGGTCGACGTGCGTCACCGGCACATTGAGGATGCGACCGAGGGTCTTGAGCTGTTCCTGGGCACCGATGCGGTAGCTGTCCATGCTCACCAGCGCGATATTCTGCGCGCCGTACTTGAGCACGTAGCGGGCCGCGAGTTTGGCCAGGGTGGTGGTCTTGCCCATGCCCGCAGGGCCGACCATCGCAATCACACCGCCCTCTTCCAAGGGTTCGATTTCCGGAGTGGAGATCATCCGCGCCAGGTGCGCCAGCAACATGCGCCAGGCCTGACGGGGTTCTTCAATGTCGGGAATCATCGCCAGCAAATCCCGGGACAACGGGCCGGACAGGCCGATGCGTTGCAGGCGACGCCACAGGTTGGCCTGGGCCGGGCGACTGCCTTGCAGCTGATTCCAGGCCAGGGAGCCGAGTTGCACTTCCATCAGTTCGCGCAGGCTGTTGAGCTCGAAACGCATCGAGTCGAAGGCACGCGGGTCGACGCCGCCAGTGGCAGCAGGTGGCGGCGCAGGTTGGGCAGGCTCGCTACAGGTCGGCTCGACCAGCGGCTCGGCGGCGGTCAACGGCAGGCCGGCGAACAACTGGCGATTGGTGCCCTTGTCGCTCTCGCCCTCGCTACGCAGGCTCAGTTCGGCCTGGGCGGTGACGATCCGCGACTGGGTCTTGCGCAGTTCGTCTTCGAGCTCCATGTTCGGCACCCGCGGCGCCAGCGCCGACAGCTTGTAATCCAGGGCTGCCGTCAGCTCGACACCACCGGCGATCCGGCGGTTGCCAATGATGGCGGCATCGGCCCCCAGCTCATCACGAACCAGCTTCATGGCCTGACGCATATCGGCGGCGAAAAAACGCTTGACTTGCATGAAGCACTACCTCAGCCGTTGGGCCCTACTGTCGCAACAATGGTCACTTGCTTGTTGTCAGGAATTTCCTGGTACGCCAACACATGCAAACCCGGGACGGCGAGTCGGCCAAATCGCGACAGCATCGCGCGAACCGGACCGGCTACCAGCAGAATCACCGGTTGACCTTGCATTTCCTGACGCTGCGCCGCCTCGATCAACGAACGCTGCAGCTTTTCAGCCATGCTTGGCTCCAGCAGAACGCCCTCTTCCGAGCCTTGTCCCGCCTTCTGCAGACTATTGAGCAATATTTGTTCCAACCTTGGCTCCAGCGTGATCACTGGCAGCTCGGAGTCAGTGCCTACAATGCTTTGCACGATTGCGCGGGATACGCCGACGCGGACTGCCGCCACCAGCGCGGCGGTATCTTGACTCTTGTTGGCGTTGTTCGCGATGGCTTCGGCAATGCTGCGAATGTCCCGTACCGGCACCTGTTCGGCCAACAACGCCTGCAACACCTTGAGCAGCTGCGACAGCGAGACCACGCCCGGCACCAGTTCCTCAGCCAGTTTTGGCGAGCTTTTGCCCAGTAAATGCATGAGTTGCTGCACTTCTTCGTGGCCGATCAGCTCACTGGAGTGCTTGTACAGAATCTGGTTCAAGTGGGTTGCCACTACGGTACTGGCATCGACCACGGTATAGCCGAGCGATTGCGCCTGGGCACGCTGGCTGACTTCGATCCAGACCGCTTCCAGACCGAAAGCCGGATCTTTGGCGTTTATGCCGTTCAACGTACCGTAGACCTGCCCCGGGTTGATCGCCAGCTCCCGGTCCGGGAAAATTTCCGCTTCGGCCAGGATCACCCCCATCAGGGTCAGGCGATAGGCGCTCGGCGCCAGGTCGAGGTTGTCACGGATATGCACGGTCGGCATCAGAAAGCCCAGGTCCTGGGACAACTTCTTGCGCACGCCCTTGATCCGCGCCAGCAACTGGCCACCCTGGTTGCGATCCACCAGCGGAATCAGGCGGTAGCCGACTTCCAGGCCGATCATGTCGATCGGGGTGACGTCGTCCCAGCCCAGCTCCTTGGTTTCCTGGGCGCGGGCCGGCGATGGCAGCAGCTCCTGCTGGCGCTGCACCTCTTGCAGGGCCTGGACCTTGACGCTGTTCTGCTTCTTCCAGAACAGGTACGCGCCGCCAGCCGCCAGGGCCGCCATGCTGAGAAAGGAGAAGTGCGGCATGCCGGGCACCAGGCCCATCACTGCCATCAAACCCGCCGCGACCGCCAAGGCTTTCGGCGAGGCGAACATCTGCCGGTTGATCTGCTTGCCCATGTCTTCGGAACCGGAAGCACGGGTCACCATGATCGCGGCGGCTGTCGATAACAGCAGTGATGGCAATTGCGCCACCAAACCGTCACCGATGGTCAACAGCGCGTACACCTTGCCGGCGTCGCCGAAGGTCATGCCGTGCTGGAAGATCCCGACCGCCATGCCACCGATCAGGTTGATGAACAGAATCAACAGCCCGGCGATGGCGTCACCGCGCACGAACTTGCTGGCACCGTCCATGGAGCCGTAGAACTCGGCCTCCTGGGCGACTTCGGAGCGTCTAGCCTTGGCCTGGTTCTGGTCGATCAAACCGGCGTTCAGGTCGGCGTCGATCGCCATTTGTTTGCCCGGCATGGCATCGAGGGTGAAACGCGCGCTCACCTCGGAAATCCGCCCGGCACCCTTGGTCACCACGACGAAGTTGATGATCATCAAAATCGCGAAGACCACGATACCGACCACGTAGTTACCGCCGATCACCACCTCTCCGAAGGCCTGGATCACCTTGCCGGCGGCGGCGTGACCGTCCTGGCCATGGAGCATCACCACCCGTGTCGAGGCCACGTTCAACGCCAGCCGCAGCAACGTCGCCACCAGCAGGATGGTCGGGAACACCGCAAAATCCAGTGGCCGCAAGGCGTAGACGCAAACCAATAGGACGACGATGGACAAGGCGATATTGAACGTGAAAAACACGTCCAGCAGGAACGGCGGCATCGGCAACATCATCATCGCCAGCATGACCAGCAGCAACAACGGCACGCCCAGATTGCCCCGACTCAAGTCGGCGACGTTGGTGCGGGCAGTGTTGAGTAGCTGAGAGCGATCCACCGGTTTTTCCCCGTGCCTTTAAAGCGAACTTTTGACGCCAGATGCCGGCGTAGAGGGGGTACTGCAAGAAACCTTCCAACTTTTGCGGGGGGTTGAAACAGAGGGGTTTATTCGGGGATTTGCGGTGCCATGGCTGGCCTCTTCGCGGGCAAGCCCGCTCCCACAAGGTTCTGTGTTGACCGGTGATCTTGCGGTCATCCCCGATCCTGTGGGAGCCGGGCTTGCCCGCGATGAGGCCGGTACTGCCAGCGAATATTTCGGAAAGTAAGTTACAGATCAGCATATTGAACGCACAAACACAGCGTACCTATCAGTTCTGCTAGTACCCAACCCTTGCCAAACCGCCAATACTGAGTTCCCGCACTTCGGACCTTCGGAGCAACCACCCATGCCATCTTCGCGCGAGACCGTACTCTGCCAATACCACTACGATCCCCTTGATCGACTGACCAGTCATGCCCTGCCAGATACCCCCGAGCGCCAGCGCTTTTACTGCAAAAGCAGGCTGGCGACCGAAATACAGGGGGCGATGCGCTATTCAATCGTCCAGCATGGCGAGCAGTTGCTGGCGCAACAGCGAAGTGAGGGTGATGCGCCTGATACCACGTTGTTGGTCACCGATCAGCAGCGTTCGGTGTTGCAGGCGCTCAAGGCCGAACGTCCAAGACATCCTATCGCCTATTCGCCTTATGGCCACCGTTCTGTTGACAGCGGATTACTCAGCCTGCTTGGCTTCAACGGCGAACGGCCGGATCCGGTGACTGGGTGTTATTTGTTGGGGAATGGGTATAGGGCGTTTAATCCGGTGCTGATGCGGTTTAATAGTCCGGACAATTTGAGTCCTTTTGGGAAGGGTGGGTTGAATGCGTATGCGTATTGTGCAGGAGATCCTATCAGCAGGGCGGATCCGACAGGGCATGGATTTATAAAAAGCCTTGTTAGCGTTATGTCAACAAACACAACCCCAATAGCAGAAAACACAATAGATGCATTGCGTCTGACAAAAAGACATCTTGGCACCACAACAGAGTTAAGAAAAGTGGCAGCCAAAAAAAATACAACAGCCGAAGCGCTTGTAATTAGCGAGACTATCAATAGGGAGATGGAGAGTATAGCTAGGGAATTCAGTTATCTTGAAAAACCCGGATTTAGAATAACCAAGATTCAAGACATAAACAAGATCTACGCCGATACCACAAAAACCGTAGGCAAGCATGTCGAAATCCTTCGTGAACTTAGATATAAAAATAAATATTTACTAAGCGGCGATACGCTAGCCAACAGCAAAAAGACTCTTGACAGAAGCAACCAATTCCTGAACGACGATGCTTTGCGAGTTACCGAGGCAAGGATAAAACGCTTCAACAGGGATAAAGTTCTTAATTATACGCGTGACACCCCACCCCATTATGAAGAGCAACTTTTCAATAGTAGATCTGACTCACCAAGCGCCTCCAACAATCAAGTCCGGGGGGGAATAGCTTCAACCGCTTAATGAAGCAAGCCATAGAAAAAGAAGACACCCATTAACCGATCTCGGGTCATAGTTAAAAACCGCCGCGTCCAGCAGTCCCAATAAGCTCACTTGGTAGACGACCCGATTACAACACACTCAGGCGGTGACAGGCGGCCAGCCGCTTCGAGATCAAAAGATCGCAGCCTTCGGCAGCTCCTACACAGGTATTGCGTACACCCTGTAGGAGCTGTCGAAGGCTGCGATCTTTTGATTTTAAACACCCATGTTTAATCGACATCTCCAGACACTTACAGAGCCTACACAAGCTTGCGCCGCAGCCTACGACTACGCCAGAATCCGCCGGCTTGTGCGCCTGAGGGCCGGGCTTTATCGTTTCACGGTCGCTGAAAACAGCGATCGGGTTTGGTAGCCCGCCGTTCACACATGGCGCATAGCGTCACCTTGTCCAAGTGCTTTATCGGCACTTGTTTTATGGTGGCTGTGCGCAGGGCGCCCTCGGGCGCGCCGGTTTTTCCATGTGGGCCGGTCTACCAACCTGCGTATGGCCGCCACCTTTCGTTTGGTAGCGATGGTGATGGCTCTTCCAATTACATATGGAGTTCCATCTATGTTCAAAGTAACGCCCAACCCGCCGGAAACCGAAGACGTTTCCCCAGACACCTCAATCGATCCGCAAAAACTCCACGAAGCCGCCGACCGCGCGCTCGATGAGTACATCAACCTGTCCGCCCGCATAAACGCCACTGCGCGAAAGCCCAGCACGATGTTCGTCATTGCGCCTGGTATCGATACTGAAAGCCTGTTGGCCCATGCCTGCGAGTCGCTGGCGTCGGCCAGGGTCGTGGCGGATGATTTTGCTGGATGTCTGAAGGGTTCTCAGCGCAATACGATGATGGCCATTGCGCAGATGATCATGCTCGGCGAATTGGCGGTGAATCGCGCGCTGGATAATATCGATCCACAGGGCTAGACAGGGCGATGCGGGCTTGAGTCAAAGCGCAATTCCTGTGGGAGCGGGCTTGCTCGCGAAGAGGGAGTGTCAGTCGGCACTCATGTCGCCTGACACTCCCTCTTCGCGAGCAAGCCCGCTCCCACAGGTTTTGCGTGTTGGCTGAGTCGTTTGGACTGGTCAGGCATCGCGGCGCAGGTCTGGCGGAATTGGTAGATCATCCTTGAGTGGGTCTGGTCGTTTGCCTTTGCCTGCGCGGTGCTGGCGGATCTGGTAGACGTAGGCCAATACCTGCGCAACGGCGAGATAGAGTCCGCCCGGGATTTCCTGTTCAAGCTCGGTGGAGTAGTAGATCGACCGCGCCAGCGCCGGGGATTCGAGCAACATCACTTCGTTGGCCACGGCAATCTCGCGCATCTTCAACGCCAGGAAATCAGTGCCCTTTGCCACCAGCATCGGCGCGCCGCCCTTGTCCGGGTCGTACTTGAGTGCCACGGCGTAGTGGGTCGGGTTGGTGATGACCACGTCGGCGTCCGGAATGGCGGCCATCATCCGGCGCTGGGACATTTCCCGCTGCAGTTGACGAATCCGTTGTTTAACTTCTGGCCGCCCTTCCTGGTCCTTGTGCTCGTCGCGAATTTCCTGCTTGGTCATCTTCAGCTTTTTGGCGCTTTCCCACAGCTGCACCGGCACGTCCACGGCGGCGATGATGATCAGGCCGCAGGCCATCCACAACGTGCTCCAGCCGACCACTTGCAGGCTGTGGATGATGGCCATGTCCAGCGGTTCATGGGCGATGCGCTGCAGGTCGTCGATGTCCGAGGACAACACGGCCAGCGCTACGAACAGGATGATGAAAAACTTCGCCAGGGCCTTGAGCAGTTCCACCACGGCCTTGGACGAGAACATGCGTTTGAGGCCCGCGCCGGGGTTCATGCGGCTGAACTTGGGGGCCATGGTGCCGGCGGAGAATAACCAGCCGCCCAGGGAGATGGGGCCGATCAGCGCCGCCAGCAGCAAGGTGATCATCACCGGCTGGATCGCCAGCAACGCAATCAACCCCGAGTGCAGCAGGTAGGTGCCCATGGCGCGCTGGTCCAGCACCACCTCCCGCGACAGCGAGAAGTTCAGGCGCATCAATTCCATCAAGTCCTGGGCCAGCGCCCCGCCGAAGATCAGCAGCGCACCGGCACCGGCGAGCATGATCGCCAGGGTGTTGAGCTCCTTGGAGCGGGCAATCTCGCCCTTCTCCCGGGCGTCCTTTTTCTTTTTTTCCGTGGGGTCTTCTGTCTTGTCCTGACCGCTTTCGCTTTCTGCCATGACTCAGCGCGCCCGTGCCAGTTCGCGTAACCACTGCAAGGCCTCGGAGGCCAGCGGTTGATACTGGTTGATGATGTCCGCCAACCCGACCCAGACGATGAACAGCCCGAGCACCAGGGTCAGCGGGAAACCGATGGAGAAGATGTTCAGCTGCGGCGCCGCCCGGGTCATCACGCCAAACGCGATGTTGACCACCAGCAGCGCGGTGATCGCCGGCAGCACCAGCAACAGCGCCGCGCCCAGGACCCAGCCGAGCTTGCCGGCCAGGTCCCAGAAATGATTAACCACCAACCCGCTGCCGACCGGCAAGGTGGTGAAGCTTTCAGTGAGGATTTCGAACACCACCAGATGGCCGTTCATGGACAGGAACAGCAGCGTGACCAGCATGGTGAAGAACTGCCCGATCACCGCCACCGAGACGCCGTTGGTGGGGTCGACCATCGAGGCGAAGCCCATGCCCATCTGAATGGAAACGATCTGCCCGGCGACCACGAAGGCTTGGAAGAACAGCTGCAAGGCAAACCCCAGCACCGCGCCGATGAGGATCTGCTCGGCAATCAGCAGCAGCCCGCTCAAGTCCAGCGCGTTGACCGGCGGCATCGGCGGCAGGCCCGGGACGATCACCACCGTGATCGCCAGGGCGAAGTACAGGCGCACGCGCACGGGCACCAGGGTCGTGCCCACGATCGGCATCACCATCAGCAACGCCCCCACGCGAAACAGCGGCAACATGAAGGTCGCGACCCAGGTGCTGATCTGGGTATCGGTCAGCTGTAACAGCGACATGGCTTAGCCGATGACCTGGGGAATACTGCCGTACAACTGCAGGATGTATTCCATGAAGGTCTGCACCAGCCACGGGCCGGCCACGATCAGCGTCACCAGCATCACCAGCAGGCGCGGCAGGAAGCTCAGGGTCTGTTCGTTGATCTGGGTCGCCGCCTGGAACATCGCCACCAACAGCCCCACCAGCAGACTCGGGATCACCAGCACGGCGACCATCACGGTGGTCAGCCACAGCGCTTCCCGGAAGATGTCGACGGCCACTTCCGGGGTCATGGCGAGACACCGCCGAAGCTGCTGGCCAGGGTGCCGATGATCAACGCCCAGCCATCCACCAGCACGAACAGCATGATCTTGAACGGCAGGGAAATGATCAGCGGCGACAGCATCATCATGCCCATGGCCATCAGCACACTGGCCACGACCAGGTCGATGATCAGGAAGGGAATGAAGATCATGAAGCCGATCTGGAACGCGGTTTTCAGCTCGGAGGTGACAAAGGCCGGCACCAGGATGGTCAGCGGCGCCTGATCCGGCGAGGCGATGTCGGTGCGCTTGGACAGGCGCATGAACAGCTCCAGGTCGCTGCTGCGGGTCTGGGCCAGCATGAAGTCCTTGATCGGCACCTGGGCCTTGGCCACGGCATCCTGGGCCGTAAGTTTTTCCGCCAGATAGGGTTGCAAGGCGTCCTGATTCACCCGCTCGAACACCGGCGCCATGATGAACAGGGTCAGGAACAGCGCCATGCCCGTGAGGATCTGGTTCGACGGCGTCTGCTGCAGGCCCAGGGCCTGGCGCAGGATCGAGAAGACGATGATGATCCGGGTGAAACTGGTCATCAGCATGACGAACGCCGGGATGAAGCTCAGCGCGGTCATGATCAGCAGGATTTGCAGGCTGACCGAGTATTCCTGGGCGCCCTCGGCATTGGTGCCCAGGGTGATCGCCGGGATCGACAACGGATCGGCGGAGTACGCCAGCGGCGCAGCCAGCATCAGGGCCAGCGTCAGGACCATGCGTAACCCGGCCATTACTGCTTATCCTTCTGATCCTTGCCCATCAGCTCCATCAGGCGCTGGGCAAACTCGGGGGTGGTCTTCCCGGTGCTCGGCACCTGCACGGGCTCCTTGAGCACATGCAGGGCGGTGATGCTGCCGGGACTGAGGCCGAGCAGAATCTGCTCGTTGCCGACCTGCACCAGCATCAGCCGGTCACGCGGACCGAGCGCGCGGGAACCGATCAGCTCGATCACCTGCCCTTTGCCCGCCGGTCCGGCCTGCTGCACCCGGCGCAGCAGCCAGGCGAGGAAGAAAATCAGCCCCAGCACCAGCAGCAAGCCGAACACCAGCTGCGTCAATTGCCCGGCCACACCGCTGCTGACCGCCGGTGCCGCAGCCGCGGCGGCAGTCGCCACCGGCTCGGCCGCCAGCACGTTGAACGGCAAGGCCAGCGCCAACCCTGGTAAAGCCCTTAGAACCTTTTTCACTTAGCGCAGCTTCTTGATGCGTTCGCTTGGGCTGATCACGTCGGTCAGGCGGATGCCGAACTTCTCGTTGACCACCACCACTTCGCCGTGGGCGATGAGCGTGCCGTTGACCAGGACGTCCAGTGGCTCACCGGCCAGGCGATCGAGCTCGATCACCGAACCCTGGTTGAGTTGCAGCAGGTTGCGGATATTGATCTCGGTGTTGCCGACTTCCATGGAGATCGACACCGGGATGTCGAGGATCACGTCCAGGTTCGGACCGTCAAGGGTCACCGGATGATGGTTTTTCGGCACGCCGCCAAATTCTTCCATCGGCAGACGATTGGACGACGACCTGGCAGCACCGGCAGCCAGCAAGGCGTCGATGTCGGCCTGCCCGTCACCGGCTTCTTCGAGGGCCGCAGCCCATTCATCAGCCAGAGCCTGGTCGTCCCGGGTGTGCATATTGTTAATCATCATGTGTCCTCGGCGGGCAACCCTTTCAAGTGGAAGCCGTCAGTTAAAAGCGAATGTGCAACGCGCCGGTCAACGGCGCTCGACCGGCTCGATCACCTGCAACGCGAGGTTGCCTTTGTGCGAACCCATCTTGACCTTGAACGCAGGCACGCCATTGGCGCGCATGATCATTTCTTCCGGCATGTCGATCGGGATAATGTCCCCCGGCTGCATGTGCAGGATGTCGCGCAGGCGCAACTGGCGACGGGCAACCGTGGCATCGATCGGTACATCGACATCCAGCAGGTCCTGGCGCAGGGCGTTGAGCCAGCGCTCGTCCTGATCGTCGAGGTCCGACTGGAAGCCGGCGTCGAGCATTTCGCGCACCGGCTCGATCATCGAATAGGGCATGGTCACGTGCAGATCGCCGCCACCGCCATCGAGTTCGATATGGAAGGTCGACACCACGACGGCCTCGCTCTGGCCGACGATATTGGCCATGGCCGGGTTCACTTCCGAGTTGATGTACTCGAAGTTCACTTCCATGATCGCCTGCCAGGCTTCCTTCAAATCGACGAAGGCCTGCTCCAGCACCATGCGCACCACGCGCAGTTCGGTCGGGGTGAACTCACGCCCTTCGATCTTGGCGTGACGGCCGTCGCCGCCGAAGAAGTTGTCCACCAGCTTGAACACCAGCCTGGCATCGAGGATGAACAGCGCGGTGCCCCGCAACGGTTTGATCTTGACCAGGTTGAGGCTGGTCGGCACGTACAGCGAGTGCATGTATTCGCCGAACTTCATCACCTGCACCCCACCGACGGCAACGTCCGCCGAGCGGCGCAGCAGGTTGAACATGCTGATGCGGGTGTAGCGGGCGAAACGCTCGTTGATCATTTCCAGGGTCGGCATGCGTCCACGGACGATGCGATCCTGGCTGGTCAGGTCATAGCTTTTGACGGTGCCGGGTTCGGCAGCGATATCGGCCTGTACCAGACCATCGTCGACACCGTGCAACAGCGCGTCGATTTCCTCCTGGGACAGCAGGTCCTGCACGGCCATGTCGTGTTCCTACTGCAGTACGAAATTAGTGAACAGCAATTGTTCGATGACCACTTTGCCGAGTTCTTTGTGCGCCACTTCCTGGACGCTGGCCGTGGCTTTCTGACGCAACATTTCCTGGCCGACCGGGGAGGCCAGGGTGGTGAAGTCCTGCCCGGAGAACAGCATGACCAGGTTATTGCGGATGACCGGCATGTGCACCTTGAGCGCTTCCAGATCGGCCTGGTCGCGACCCAGCAGGGTGATGCTCACCTGCATGTAGCGCTGACGGCCGTTCTGGTTGTAATTGGCAATGAAGGCCGGAAGCAGGGGCATGAACATCGCCGGCTGCTTGTCGATGACCGCGGATTCCGGCGCGGCGACTGGCGTGCTCCGGGGGCTGTGCATGAAGTACCAGGTGGCCCCCACGGACAAGCCGATCGCCAGCAGCAGGGCGCCCACTGTCGCAATGATCAGCTTGATCTTGCCTTTGGCTGCGGGGTCTTTTACTGCTTCTGCTTCGTCGCTCTTCGCCATGCCAATAATCCGTCACTCTTCGGGGTTTCACAGTCGCCGGCTTGGCAAGAGCAAGTGTTATGCCACAAATGTCGGGGAGGCGTCCCCCGTAGGAGCGAGGCTTGCCCGCGAAGAACGATAATACGGTTTGCCTGATAAACCGCAGCGTCTGCTTCGCGGGCAAGCCTCGCTCCTACAGATGTGTGTTTGCGTGTGTATTTACGTGTGTGTTTGCGTGTGTATTTGCGTGTGTATTTGCGTGTGTGTTTGCGTGTGTGTTTGCGTGTGTGTTTGCGTGTGTGTTTGCGTGTGTGTTTGCGTGTGTGTTTGCGTATGTTTGATCAGGCGTAGTAGTCGACTGCGCTGGAGCCGATGACGCTGGTTGTGCTAGCCGCCACTTCGGCGACTGTTGGCGCAATCTCATCGCTCATGGAGTCAAGGCGACCACCGTTGGAACGGGTGCGCCCCCCCTCTCCCTGCTGAGCCTGTTCCTGGCCACGGGACTGATCGGACACATTGACATCAACCTGCCCCATGCCTTGTTGCGCAAACATCTCGCGCAAGCGCTGCACCTGCCCGTCCAGTGCTTCGCGGACACCGGGATGGGCGCTCATGAAGGTGACCTGGGTCTGCTGATCCGGAACCATGTTCACCCGAATATCGAGGCGCCCGAGTTCGGCCGGTTGCAACTGGATGTCGGCCGCCTTGAGGTTGGCACTGGACAGGTACATGACCCGGTTCACCACTTCTTCGGTCCAGCCACTTTGATGCAGGGCGAGCGGCGGGTTCACCGGCACCGCATTAGCGGTTTTCGGCGTGGCCGCCTGGGTCAGCGCCGCCAGTCGGCTGGCGAAATCATCGACACGGGTATCGCTGCTGGCGGTCTTCAAGTCTTTCAAGCCGTCATCGAGCAGGTCGCTGAAGGCCTTGTCCCCGCCCTGGGTGCTGTCCTTTTCGGCCTGCACGTCAAGCATGCTCGCCATGCCGGCGACCAGGTTTTGCGCCGCAGCCGGCTCGCCGTCGGCCTCGGCCGAGGTCGGCAGCGCATTGGGCTGAGCCTGGCTGGAAGCGGTGACGTGCCCGCTCTGCTCCATGGCCATGCGCAAGGCTGGCAGGGCATCGAGGGGGTCGGCGTGCGGATCGAACGCGGTGTCAGCGGTGGCGGCCGGCGTCGTTGCCGCAACGACCTGCTGCTCGTCCAGTGGCGGCATGGCGTCTATCACTGGCGGAGTTTGTGCAACGAGTGCGGGCCCTGCAGGATCGGCGGCCGGGTCACCCGCCGCCTCGGTGACAGAGGTGTCAGCGGCATCTGAACCCTCGGTGCCAGAAGTGTCAGCGGCATCCGAAGCATCGTCGGCGATCTTGTCGTCGGCCCCCGGTTTATCGGCGGGCAAGGATTTGCCGCTATCGGCAACGACCGGTTTCGGGGCGGCAGCCTTGTCGTGGCAAAGGTGCTTTTTGCCCGGCCCCTCAGCGGCTTTGTCGCGCATGGGCGTGGGCGGCCCATCGTGCCCTACAGAACGTTTGTCCTGCGCCTGACTGGCGTAGACATGAGCGAAGCTGGATGCCTTGCCCCCGGGCTCGGCGACCTGTGCCGGTGTCTTGGCGCAAGCCACTTTGGCCTTGGCCTGGGCGGCGGCCTGGAGAAGAATATTGGGGGTAACGGGCATGGAACGGTCTCCGCCGCACTGGGATCGTAGGTACAGTTGACGGAGATGAAAGCAAAGGTCGCGCCAGGTTACAGGACAGGCGCTAAAAGCGCTGGACGGTCGCCTTGGTCGGCGAAGTGCGCTGCCGTTCCGCCTCATACATCGGCCGGACTATGGCAAATTCACGGTCGATTTCGCCGACCAGTTTTTCCACGCCTGAAAGGTTTTTATTCTTGGCACGCTGCTCCAGCTCATGGCACAGCCCGGCCAGGCGAACGGCCCCCATGTTGCTGCTGCTACCCTTGAAACTATGGGCAGCATTCATCAGTTGCAGGGCATCTTCAGCCTTGTGCAACAGAACCAGGCGTTCTTCAGCGTCAACGAGAAAGGTATCCAGCAACATCGGATACCCATCCTCCATGACCTCTTGCAACGCGCTCAGCACGTCGCGGTCCAGATGTGTGTCAACCACTTGCTCACTCCTTGATCAAGAATGCGTGGATTATGCCAGAGCCTCCCAGAAAAATTCCACGCGGGCACTGCGACCATCGTCAGACCAGCTGGCATGACGGCTCAATTGACGGATCAGACCGATGCCTCGCCCCGACAGACGGACACCATCAGCGGGCAGCTGCATCACCCGACCCACATCGAAACCCTTGCCACTGTCTTCGACGCGAACCGTCAGGCAACCGCCCTCGCCCTTCGGTGTCACCTGCAAATGCACCCGGATGAAACCATCCTGCAACGCATCCAGGCGCGAACTGCGTTGTTGATAATAACGGGTAAAACCCGAGGCATCCCGTTTGAGGCTGGAGTCCAGGCCCAGTACGCCATGCTCCAGGGCGTTGGAGTACAGTTCCGCCAGCACACTGTAGAGCGCCCCGCTTTGCGCCCGCAGCCCATGGACCTCAAGCAGCAACTGCAACAGATAAGGCAGCGGGTTGAAGCGCTTGAGCGTGGCCGCGCGAAACTCGAAACTCAGCGACCAGTCCAGCGGACAGGACTGGCCACTGTCGGAATACACCAACGCTGGCGGGCTCATCTGCGCCGCCTCCAGCAAGCTGACCTCGACCATACTGACGTCGTCACGGGCTTCACCGCGAAAATCGCGCAGCGCCTGTTCGATCTCTGCGAACAATTCATCAGGCTGACGATTGGCGGCAAACACCCGCTGCAGCCGCTCGACACCAAACAGTTGTTCGTTGGTATCGCAGGTATCGAGCACACCGTCGGATAACAGAAACACCCGATCGCCGACCGCCATCGGAAACACCTCGGTGCGATCGTCAAAGGTTTGCGGGCTCAGCACGCCGAGCGGCAAGTGCCGAGCCTTGAGCGGCGTGCGCTCACCGCTCGCGATGCTGTGCAGGTAACCGTCCGGCATCCCGCCGTTCCACACCTCCACCGAACACCGCTGAAAACTCAGGCGCAGCAGGGTGGCACAGCAGAACATGTCCACCGGCAGGATGCGCTTGAGCTTGGCATTCATCTCGCGCAAGGTTTCGGACAGACCGTAACCCTTGGCCGTCATGCCATAGAAGACTTCAGCCAGGGGCATGGCCCCGACAGCCGCCGGCAGACCATGGCCGGTGAAATCCCCGAGCAATACATGCATATCGCCGGCCGGGGTGAACGCGGCCAGCAGCAAGTCACCGTTGAACAGCGCGTAGGGCGATTGCAGGTAGCGGATATTCGGGGCATTCAGGCAACCGGAATGGGCCACCTTGTCGAATACGGCCTTGGCCACCCGCTGCTCGTTGAGCAGGTGTTGGTGATGTCTGGCGATCTGGTCACGCTGCTGCAACACGGTGGCCTGCAGCCGGCGCAAACGGTCCATCGCCTTGATTTTGGCGGCGAGTATCACCTGGTTGTAGGGCTTTGCCAGAAAGTCGTCGCCCCCCGCCTCCAGACAGCGTGCCAAGGCTTCGCTTTCGGTGAGCGAAGTGAGAAAGATGATCGGCACCAGGGTTTCCCCGGCCAGTGCCTTGATCTGCCGCGCCGCCTCGAAGCCGTCCATCACCGGCATCATCGCGTCCATCAACACCAGTTGCGGGCGTTGCTGACGAAAGGCTTCGACCGCCTCGGCACCGTTGGCGGCCGTCAGCACTTCATGGCCCTGGCGACGGACGATGGTCGACAGCAGCAAGCGATCGGCCGCGCTGTCTTCGGCGATCAGGATCGTCAGCGGCTCAAGTGCAGCCTGCATGCTGCTCAACTGATGTCGAACAGTTTGTCGAAATTGGAGATGGCGAGGATCTTCTTCACGTCGGAACTGCTGTTGACCACGCGAATGTCGGCGTTGTCGCCACCGGCGTGATCGCGCAGCAAGAGCAACATGCCCAGTGCCGAACTGTCGAGGTAGGTGGCTTCTTTCAAGTCGACGACGACGGCGGAGAGTTTCTTGTCCTCGTAGGACTGACGAAACTCCTGATGCTTGGCGAAATCGAATCGTCCCTTGATCGAAATCGTCAGCTGTTGGCCATCTTGGGATACTTCTGTAACGACTGACATGAACGGCTTCCTTGTCATTGGGGAACGTACGTGTGGAAGGTTTAGCACTTGCCGGGGGTGGGGGCAAGGCTGGTAGTTGTGGTGGGGCCCAGGACGCCTTCGCGGGCAAGCCTCGCTCCTACGGGTGCAGTGTCGTTCGTAATTCCCGTGAACGACGCTGAACCTGTAGGAGCGAGGCTTGCCCGCGAAGAACGATAACGCGGTCTTTCTGATTCAATACGGATCCTGCCGCGGCAACCGCTGGGACAATTCATCCAGCAGCTTCTGCTCGCGCTTGTCTTCCAGCCGTCGCGCCTCATCCCTGTAGCGCTGAACCAGTTTGCGCAACCCTTCGACCCGGGCATACGCCTGCTGCCAGGTTTCCCGTGCCTTGTTCAGATTGTTCTGATGCCAGGCGAGGCTTTGTCGTTGCTGGTCGATGGCCGTGCCCAGCTGCGCCAGGAAGCCTTGATAACCCAGCAACCATTGGCCGGTAACGCCGCTGCTGCCGCGCACGATCCATTGCTCCTGGTAGTCGAGCCGAAACGCCTCGAGGTCGGCGAGTTTGCTTTCGGCCAGACGGGCCTGCCCCTGAAAGTGCCCCAGGCGCTGGACCGCGGCTTTCTCGACCTTTTCGGCCATGTCCACCACGGGTGCCAGGCGGGCTGCGCGGCTCTGGGCCATGGCCGGTCAGCCGCCGGCCGCAGGGGCGAAGATCGAACCCAGGTAGGCTTCGCTTTCACCCAGGCTGATGCTGTCGTTCAGGCCCTGGCGCTGGTATTTGACCAACTGCGGCTGCAGGGCAATCGCCAGGTCGGTGTCCCGGTCACCGCCGGCGACGTAGGCGCCGACGCTGATCAGGTCGCGACTTTGCTGGTAACGCGACCACAGCTGCTTGAAATACTGGGCGCGGGCCATGTGTTCCGCGGACACCACCGACGGCATGACCCGGCTGATGGACGCTTCGATATCGATCGCCGGGTAGTGACCTTCCTCGGCCAGGCGCCGGGACAGCACGATGTGCCCGTCGAGCACGCCTCGCGCCGAGTCGGCAATCGGATCCTGCTGGTCGTCGCCTTCGGACAACACGGTGTAGAACGCCGTGATCGAACCACCGCCCTTCTCGGCATTACCGGCGCGCTCCACCAGTTTCGGCAACTTGGCGAACACCGACGGCGGATACCCCTTGGTCGCGGGCGGTTCGCCGATGGCCAGGGCGATTTCCCGCTGGGCCTGGGCGAATCGGGTCAGGGAGTCCATGAGCAACAACACGTTCTTGCCCTGGTCGCGGAAATATTCGGCGATGCGCGTGCAGTACATCGCCGCGCGTAGTCGCATCAGCGGCGCGTCGTCCGCCGGCGACGCCACCACCACCGAACGCTTGAGGCCTTCTTCACCGAGGCTGTGCTCGATGAATTCCTTGACTTCACGACCCCGCTCACCGATCAGCCCGACCACGATGATGTCGGCCTCGGTGAAGCGGGTCATCATGCCCAGCAGCACACTCTTGCCCACGCCCGTACCGGCGAACAACCCGAGGCGCTGGCCGCGACCGACCGTCAACAAGCCGTTGATGCAACGAATGCCCACGTCCAGCGGCTCGCTGATCGGGTGGCGCTTGAGCGGGTTGATGGTCGGGCCGTCCATCGGCACCCAGTCTTCGGCCTTCATCGCGCCCTTGCCGTCCAGCGCACGACCGGCGCCGTCGAGCACCCGCCCGAGCATGCTCATGCCCATCGGCAGGCGACCGGTATCCGCCAGCGGAACCACGCGCGCACCGGGGGCGATGCCGGCGACGCTGCCGACCGGCATCAGAAAGACCTTGCTGCCCGAGAAGCCCATGACTTCGGCTTCGACCTGCATCGGGTGGTAACTGTCGTCGTTGATCACCATGCAGCGGCTGCCCATGGCGGCGCGCAAGCCTTCGGCTTCGAGGGTCAGGCCGACCATGCGCAGCAGGCGCCCTTCGAGGATCGGCGCGCCGGCAAGCTTTGTGGCCTCGGCGTAACTGCCCAGGCGCTTGGCGAAGCTGGTGCGGTCAAGGCGCATCGGGCAGGTCCGGTGCGGGGGCGACTGCCGGCGTGTTGCCCATCGGCAGCTCCAGGCTCAGGTCCGGCGCAGCCGGGTGCCGCGCTTGTTCGTGCAGTTGATCGAACAGCTGGTCCATGACCTGCGCAATCCGGGTTTCAACCGTCGCGTCAATGCGACTGTGCTCGGTCTCGACCCGGCAACCACCCGGCAACAATGCCTCGTCCTCGACGATGCGCCAGGTTTCTTCATGACGCTCGCGCAGGGCTTTGACCTGGGCGAAATCCTGCGGATTGATGTACAGGCGCACGTTGCCCACGCCCAATGGCAACAGCTTGAGGGCATCGCGCATGACGTGTTCGAGCTGTGTCGAGTCGATGGCCAGTTCGCGCTGGATCACCTGTCTGGTGATGTGCTGCACGAGGTCGACCAGGGACTTCTCGATCTCGGTGTCCTGCTCGGCAATCGGTTCCAACAGGTGGCCCATCAGCTTTTCCAGCGCGGCAAGCTTCGCCGTCAGCGCCACTTCGGCTTCCTGGCGGACCTTGAGCGTGGTGCTGTGAAAGCCCTCCCGCTCGCCGGTGGCAAAGCCTTCGTTGTAAGCTTCCTGGCGAATGCTTTCGAGCTCTTCGAGGGTCAGCGGCTGGACTTCCTCCAGCGGCACTTCCTGCATGGACGGCGGCTCGGGTTCAGGCTCCGGCTCGGGCTCGGGGACGTGCGGATCGAAACTGGGCAACGACCAGAGATCGGCCGCCCTGACGTCCTTGGCACGGATCAGGTCGGTCTGGGACTCATCATGTTCGGTCAACATAGTGATGTCAGATCATCTCTTCGCCGCCCTTCCCGCCGAGAACGATTTCTCCGGCTTCGGCCATACGGCGGGCAATGGTGAGGATTTCTTTCTGCGCGGTTTCCACGTCGCTGACACGCACCGGGCCCTTGGACTCGAGGTCGTCGCGCAACAGTTCGGCCGCCCGCTTGGACAGGTTCTTGAAGATCTTGTCCTTGACGTTTTCGTCCGCCCCCTTGAGGGCCAGCACCAGCACATCGGAGGACACTACGCGCAGCAACGCCTGGATCCCGCGGTCGTCGACATCGACCAGGTTGTTGAACACGAACATCAGGTCTTCGATCTGCCCGGAGAGGTCTTCGTCGACTTCGCGGATCGAGTCCATCAACTGGACTTCGACCGAACTGTCGAGGAAGTTCATGATGTCGGCCGCGCGCTTGATGCCCCCCAGGTTGGTCCGCGAGGCACTCGAATTGCCGGCGAACTGCTTCTCGAGAATCTGGTTGAGTTCTTTCAGGGCGGCTGGCTGCACGGTGTTCAGCGCGGACACCCGCAAGATAATATCGAGGCGCACCTTGTGGTCGAAGTTGCCCAGCACCTCACCGGCCTGGTCCGGGTCGAGATAGGCGATCACGATGGCCTGGATCTGCGGGTGCTCGTAGCGGATCACGTCGGCGACGGCCCGCGGCTCCATCCACTTCAGGCTGTCGAGGCCGCTGGTGTTGCCGCCCAGCAGGATGCGGTCGATCAGGCCGTTGGCCTTCTCTTCGCCCAGGGCCTGGGTGAGCATTTTGCGCACGTAGTCGTCGGAGCCGACGCCCAGGCTGGTCTGGTCGCCGACGATCTCGACGAACTCGCTCATCACCTGCTCGACCTGCTCGCGGTGCACGTTGCCCATCTGCGCCATGGCCACGCCCACCCGCTGCACCTCTTTGGGGCTCATGTGGCGCAACACCTGGGCGGCGTCGGAGGAGCCCAGGGACAGCAGCAGGATCGCGGCTTTGTCGACCTTGGACAGTTTGGCGGCAGCGGCTCGGTTATCATTCATCGGCGTTAATCCACTCTTTCACGACCTGGGCCACGCGACCCGGGTCTTCGACCACCAGACTCTTGATTGCATTCAACCGGGCGTCATAGCCTTCGCTCGGGCTCGGCAGCAGGATGCTTTGCGGCCCGCCGAGGCTGACGCGGTCATTGGCCAGTTCGCCATCCAGGCCGCCCATGCCACCCAGTTCGACGTCACTGCCGACGCCGGCCAGCTGCCTGCCTTTACCGCCATTGGTGATGTTGTTGAGGACCGGACGCAGCACACCGAATACCAGCACCAGGATAAACAGCACGCCCAGTATTTGTTTGATCACGTCCCAGAACCACGGCTGGGAGTAGAACGCCACATCGGCGATCACTTCGGCACGCTCGGCGGAGAACGGCATGTTGATCACGCTGACGCTGTCACCCCGGCTGGCGTCGAAACCGACGGCGTCCTGCACCAGACGGGTGAAGCGCGCCAATTCATCGGCGGTCCACGGCGCGCGGCTGGTTTCACCGTTGGCCGGGTTGATCTTGACCTGATCGTCCACCACCACCGACACCGACAGGCGATTCAAACGGCCCTGCTGCTGTTTGGTGTGGCTGATGGAACGGTCGAGCTCGAAGTTCCTGGTGGACTGTGAACGCTTGTCCGTCGGGTACGGTGCGAGCATCGGCTGGCCGGTGGCCGGGTCCATGATTTGCTGACCGTTGGCGTCCAGCAACGGCTGGCCAGGCTGCACCATGCCGGCCGACGCGGTGCCGCCACCGGTGGTCGCAGGCGCGGACGCCGGCGCTGGCGGCTGGTTGCTCAGGGCACCCGGCACGCCTTGCGGGCCATTGCTGGTGGTGCGTTGTTCGTTCACCGATTGTTCGCTGCGCAATGCCGGCTGGTCCGGGTTGAACTGCTCGGAGGTCGACTCGACGGCACTGAAATCCACATCGGCCGACACTTCGGCTTTGTAACGATCGTTGCCCAGCACCGGTTGCAGGATGTTATGCACGCGCTGAGTGAGCATGCTTTCCATGCGCCGGCTGTAGTCGAACTGCTTGCCGGCCATGGCCAGCCCGGAGTTTTCCGCCTGATCCGACAGCAGGTTGCCCTTCTGATCGACCACGGTGACCTGGGATTTGCTCAGTTCGGGCACACTGCTGGCGACCAGATTGATGATCGCCAGCACCTGGCCAGGTTCCAGGGAGCGGCCGGCATACAGCTCGATCAGCACCGAAGCGCTGGGCTTGCGCTCATCGCGCACGAACACCGAGCTTTTCGGAATGGCCAGGTGCACCCGGGCACCCTTGACGTTGTTCAGGCTGGAGATGGTCCGTGCCAGTTCGCCTTCAAGGCCGCGCCGATAACGGGTCGCTTCCATGAACTGGCTGGTGCCCAGGCCCTGGTCCTTGTCGAGGATTTCAAACCCGATAGTGCCGTCGCTGGGAGTGACACCAGCGCCCGCGAGCTTGAGGCGCGCGCGGGACAGGTCTTCGGCCTTGACCAGCAAGGCGCCGGAATTGGGTTCGACGGAGTAGGCAATATCGGCGGCCGCCAGGGTGTCCATGACCTGCTTGGCGTCCATCCCGGCGAGGCTGCCGTACAGCGGCCGGTAGTCCGGTTGCTGGGACCACAACACCACGGCAAAGCCAATCGCCACGCTCGCCGCCAGACCGACCAACAGGCCCACCTGACGCAGCACGGTCATCTCGGAGAGATTTTCCAGAAAGGACAAGCCGAACAGCGGCGGCTTGCCGCCTATCGGAGTGGCCCGGGCCGGAACGTGATCACCGCCTGCTTCTGCCATGACTCGATACCGTCCTTAAACCGGCATCTGCATGATGTCTTGGTAAGCCTGAACCAGCTTGTTACGCACTTGAGTGATCGCCTGGAACGACACACCGGCTTTTTCCTTGGCAATCATCACGTCGGTCAGATCGACGCCGCTTTTGCCGATCTCGAACGCCGTGGACAACTGGCTGGAGGCCTGCTGGGTCTCGTTCACTTTATTGACGGCCTGGCCGAGCATGTCGGCAAAGCTGCTGCCCGCCAGTTGAGGGACGGCAGCCGTCGATTTCGACGCAGACATGGCGTCCATTTGCATGGCCCGCATATCCAGCATCAATCGATTGAATTCAATACCTTGGCTCATGGGCTACTCTCTTTGACGACCCGCAATTTTTTGACGCTCACTCGGCGGGTAGACAGGTGTTAGCAACAAGGGTGCCAGCTCCTCGGTAGGAGCTGGCTTGTCGGATCGCCGCACCGCAGCGAAGACGGCATGTCAGTGGACACATAAATTGCCTGACACACCGCTCCCCCCCTGTAGGAGCGAAGGCGGCGTGTCAGGCGATACATGTATTGGCCGATAGACCGTCTTCGCTGGCAAGCCAGCTCCTACAGGGGGGGGTTGTAAAACAGGCGTCAATCCTCCGCCTGTTCATCACCCTCACGCCGGCTCATGCCGTATTTGCGCATCTTCTCCACCAGGGTGGTGCGACGAATACGCAGCCGTTCCGCCGCGCGCGCGACGATGCCATTGGCATCATCCAGCGCCTGCTGAATCAGCCCTTGCTCCAGACCACCCAGGTAGTCCTTCAGGTCCAGGCCTTCCGGCGGCAGCAGGGCGTTGGCGCTGAAGGTCGGGGCATGCCCATTGATGGCCACCCGCTCTTCCAGATCACTGCGCAGGCTGTCGACCAGTTGCTCGTCCTCATCGTCGACATAGCGGAATTTCTTCGGCAACTCGACCACGCCTATCACCCCGTAGGGATGCATGATCGCCATGCGCTCCACCAGGTTGGCGAGCTCACGGACGTTGCCCGGCCAGCCGTGACGGCACAGCGACATGATCGCCGCGGAATTGAAACGAATCGAACCACGCTTCTCATGCTCCATGCGCGAGATCAACTCGTTCATCAGCAGCGGAATGTCTTCGACACGCTCGCGCAGGGGCGCCA
Organism: Pseudomonas fluorescens; assembly: GCF_902497995.1. Lineage (GTDB taxonomy): Bacteria > Pseudomonadota > Gammaproteobacteria > Pseudomonadales > Pseudomonadaceae > Aquipseudomonas > Aquipseudomonas fluorescens_BK. The sequence goes on from NZ_CABVII010000028.1 coordinate 54,202, forward strand.
TTTCGATCGGGAACACGTTCAGGCGGTAATACAGGTCTTCGCGGAACGAGCCGATCTCGATCATGCTTTCGAGATTCTTGTGGGTCGCCGCGATGATGCGCACATCGACGCTCTGGGTCTTGTTACTGCCCACGCGCTCGAACGTGCGCTCCTGCAACACGCGCAACAGCTTGACCTGCATCGGCAGCGGCATGTCACCGATTTCATCGAGAAACAGGGTGCCGCCGTTGGCCAGTTCGAAGCGTCCGGCCCGACTGGTGATCGCCCCGGTAAAGGCGCCCTTCTCATGCCCGAACAATTCGCTTTCCAGCAACTCGGCCGGAATCGCCCCGCAATTGACCGGTACGAACGGCGCATCACGACGCTTGGAGTGGTAATGCAGGTTGCGCGCGACCACCTCCTTGCCGGTGCCGGACTCCCCGAGGATCAGCACGCTGGCATCGGTGTCGGCAACCTGCTGCATCATCTGCCGCACGTGCTGAATCGCCCGGCTGGTGCCGACCAGACTGCGGAACAGATTGGGTTCGCGATGACGACCGCGCTCGCGCGCCTGGTCATACATCTCGCGATAGACCTGGGCCCGGTGCAACGAATCGAGCAATTTGCTGTAGCTGGGCGGCATTTCCAGGGTCGACAGCACCCGACGACGCAAGTCTTCCGGCAAGTCACCGGAAAAATTATCGCCCATCAACAACACCGGAAGGAACTCATCCCAGGTCGAGAGTGTCTTTAACAAGCCCAACAGTGCGCCAGGCGCACCGACCGTACCGATAAGGACACAGATCACTTCACGACTGGACGACAACGAGCCGACAGCCTGCTGCCAGTCATGGCTGCCGCAGGGTAAATTTTCTTCGCCAAGAAAATTCAAAATCACCGCCAGGTCGCGGCGACGAACGCTATCGTCATCGATCAGCAGAATTTTGGTTTCACGCCACATGCAATAGCTACTTCCCTAGTCAACCCGGTGCCCGAAATGAGTGGGCAAGCCAAACACTTGCAGACCGAAAGGCCTGTAGACGTCGGCAATCTGGAAACAGCCACTAGTTAAGTCAAAAAACCGTGCATAGTCAAATTTATGGCGCAGTACAATTTGGAGTAATGACGGTTTTCAACCGAACAGATGGTAAACCTTTGCCGCGCTCTTCGCTTGGTTGATCTGGGACATTTCGTCGACTATCGACTGGCGCTCGCCTATGGTCGCTGTCAATAAATCCTTGTAGACGGCAAGCAGACTTTCCAGATTCGTGCGCACCGCCGCCTCGTCGATTGGCGCTTCGGTGAGCACCTCGTCGACACACTCTCGACACGCCATATCCAGTTCGCCGATCGCATCCCAATTACGCTCGGCCAGCGCGTCGATGAGGGCTTCGCGGGTTTGTTCAATCCGTTGCAGTGCTTGACTCATGGCGTCATTCCTCAGTCTCGCGGGCCTATTGGTTGGCGATGGCATCCCAGCCGCTTTTCAGGGTTTCGAGCAGACCCGAGACTTCGTCGATGATAGCCGCATCGTTATAGCGGTTAGCTTCCATCAGCCGCGTCATCATGTAGGCGTACAGGTTGTCGAGTTGCTGCAGCGATGCAGGATCTTCAGTCTTCTGCGGGTTCAAGCCGTCACGCAAGCCGATGATGATGTCGACCGCCTTGCCCAGCATCAAGCCCTTGAGTGCGATGTCACCACGATCCATGGCACCCTTGGCCTGAGCCATGCGGTCCAGCCCGCCCTCCATCAACATCTGCACCAGACGATGGGGATTGGCTTCGGAGATCTGAGCATGGGAATTGACCTTCTGGTATTGGCGAAGGGCTCTCATGGGATTCATGTTTCTACCTCGTGACAGACAACAACTGAAAAGTGGTTTGCTCTAAATCTTTATGTCGACTGGTCGAAAAAAAACTTTAATCCGAACTTGCTGCCAAAGAAAACCATCCGCTGTTACTGCAGCGTTACTGGGTTTTTTACGCTTATGTCAGATCAGTCGTCGCTCGGGTTATTGAGCGCGTTGAGCGTGGTCATGATGCTGTCGCTCTGTGCACGTAACCTGGCCACTAGGGAGTCCATGGCTGTGTATTTAGCGCTTAGACTCGCTTGTAGGCTTGTCATCCGCGCGTCCAAAGAGTCCTGCTGCTTTTTCAAGTCGTTCAGACTGTCGGTAAGGCTGGCCGATCGCGCCGCAAACACACCGGTTTTGCTCAGCGCAAAGCTGTCCGTGGCGGATTTCATGCGCGCCAACAACCCGGTATCGCCAGTAAAAATGCCATTGATGTCAGCGGCGTTGGTCAGGACTGCTGCCTCCCACTTCTTATCGTCGATCGTCAACGTGCCGGTTTTCTGATCGGTGAGTATTCCGAACTGAGACAACGCTTTCATTTGGCCGGTACCCGACATCGAGTTCAACTCGGAACGTACAGATGACACCAACGAGCGCAGTGACGTGTCGCCAGCCAGAGCACCAGACGTCATCGAACCATCAGCGTTTGCGGTGACTTGAGTTTCGGTGTTCACAGCCTTGATCAATGCGTTGTACGTATCGACGAAACCCTTGACCGAAGACTTCAGTGTCGAGCTGCTCGCCGCGACGGTAATCGTGTTCGCCGTAAAGTCTGTAGCGCCGGTCGCTTTAGGAGAGACGCCCGTCAGCTTGATAGTGACGCCACTGATGGCTTCAGAAATGTTGTTGGATTTGGAAACCATTTGCTGACCGTCGATGCTGTAGAGTGCATCCTTCGGCGGTGCAAGTATGGTCATTCCCGCTTCCAGTCCCGAGTTGCCGGACAGAGTAAGCTCCGAACCTACACCCGTCCTGGAAGAGGTCAGCACCAATCGAGATCCGCTGGCATCGGTCAGAATGTTGGCACTCAACCCCTCGTTGGCATACTGCGAGTTAATTGACTCACGCACCTGCTGCAGCGTAGCGCCAGCCGGAACGCTGACATCATAACTGGAACTACCCTGCTTTATACCCAACGTAGTGGGTGAGGCACCCGCGTTAACTACCGACGACGCGCCGCCTGCGAACACCCTGGTGGATATTTTGGAAGCGGTCGCCAATTGAGTGACCACCAGCGAGAAACTACCGGACGCCACCCCGTTACCCGTGGTGATCGTAGCAACCTTCTCATCGGAAGAAGTAGCGGTCAGTCCACTGAAGCTGGCCGTGTTTTTCATTGTTTCCAATGCACCACGGAAGGCGTCCAGCGCTGCCTGGATCTTGCCAATAGATGACAGCGAAGTGGTAGCTTTCAGCGTCTGGCTGTTGATCTGCGTCTGCTTGGGCGCTTTTTCAGAATCCACCAACGATTTCACGATCGCCTGAGTATCGATGTTCGAACCAATACCGCTAACCGATGTACCCGCCATCTTCTATCTCCTTTTACAGTGACTGCCGCTTTCTTGACCGAGAACGAATATAACCCGCGACAGCAACAAAATTCGTTCCCATTCAAGCCTTGCCGTCAAACAGCAGGCCGCTGGCTTCAGTCAGGCTTTGCGCTAATTTCAATGCAGCTTCCGAGGGGATCTGATTTTCGTCAATCCCACGTCTGGCTTGGGCTTGTCAGGAGTGCCTTTGGCCTGCGGTGCTGGGGTTTGAGGTGCAACGGCAGGATAAGTCAGGTTCAACTTGACGCTCCATGCCAACTCTCCCCATCACGAAAAAACGGAAGGGCACGTAAACGCGCCCTTCCTTATGTCATCAAGCGCTGGAATTATCCGAGCAGCTTCAGCACAGCCGATGGCAGCTGGTTAGCCTGGGACAGGATCGCAGTGGACGCCTGTTGCAGGGTTTGTTGCTTGGTCAACTGAGCCGTTTCAGATGCGAAGTCGACATCCTGGATCACGCCACGAGCAGCAGTGGAGTTGTCCGAAATGCTGCGCAGGTTCGACACGGTACTGTCGAAACGGTTTTGCATGGCACCGAGGTCAGCACGCTGGGAGTCGATGTTGGCGATTGCTTGAGTGATTACGTCAATCGCGTTCTGAGCGCCGGCAGCTGTGCTGACGTCAGTATCGGCAACGGAGGTTTGCTTCGAGCTCATAGAGTCAGCACCGAACAGATCCTCCACAGCACCATTGGTGGTAGTAGAACTCAATGCATAACCGCTGGTGGAGTTCAGGCTCACAGCACCAGTGGCAATCACATTCTCAGCAAGGGCTGTTTCACCACCGTATGTGCCGCTAGCGCCCTTGGTGGCAATCTTGATACCCGCAGCACCCACGTTGCCAGCATCGAGGCTCTTAACTACGACGTTTTCACCGGTCGCCGACTTGATCGACAGTCCATTAACTTTGTCGTTAACAACACTGATACCCAGTTTGGCGGCGTTAGACTTCAGTTGCTCGGCCAAGTCATCCTGACTTGTGACACCAATGAATTTGACATCGGCACCGCCGATGCTCAGGGTGAACGCGGCTGGCTCGTCGGCATTAATATCGGCGGTACTGAAGGTAAACTTGACCTCAGTGCTGGCACTGGCAGTCAAGCCGCCAATAACACCATTGAATTTGGTGGCAATGTCCTTGGCCGAATCAGCAGCTTCAACGTCAACTGTGCCGGTGTCACCGCCGCCGGAAACGGTGATGGTGTCATCTTTAACACCATCGCCTGGCTTGATACCAACGCTCTTCAGCTGCTGCGAACCAATTTTGTTGGCGGACACGTCGTTCAGGGTCATATCGATGGTCTGGTTAGCGTTTGAGCCAACCTGGAAAGAGGTAGTGCCGAATGAACCGTCCAGCAGGTTACGACCACCGAAAGTAGTGGTGGTAGCAATACGCGTCAACTCTGCAGTCAGGGCCGAGTACTCAGCGTTGTTCGACTTACGGTCTTCAGCACTTGGCGAGCCGTTCGCGGAAGACAGAGCCAGGGTACGCATTTTCTGCAGGATGTTAGTGGATTCCTGCATCGCGCCTTCAGCTGTTTGCGCGATGGAGATGCCATCACCGGCGTTCTTGATGGCAGCGCCCAGGCCGTTGATCTGGCTGGTCAGACGGTTGGAGATTTGCAGGCCGGCCGCATCGTCTTTAGCGCTGTTGATACGCAGGCCGGAAGACAGACGCTGCATCGAAGTTTGCAGATTACCGGAAGCCTTGTTCAGGTTGTTCTGTATGGTCAGCGATGCAAGGTTGGTGTTTACGGTTAAAGCCATGACGAAATCCTCGTTGGATGGATACTGCGGCTTCCGGCCCTGACATCCGTCGGGTGTGGCCTAGAGAACCTTCGTAATGGTTATCGTCGTGACCGCAGTTTGCTTGAGGGGTTTTTTGAATATTTTTACTAGCACCGTGCCACTTCTTCGGTTTCAAGGCCTTGGATCGTCATCCCCAACGCAAAAACGCCCATGACCATTGGTCATAGGCGTTTTTTTGGGCGTTGTTAAACTGGCGCGTCAGGGACGATGAATAATCGCCGACCCCCAGGACAGGCCCACACCAAAACCACTGATCGCCACCCGCTTCCAACTGGAATCAAACATGTGCTTTTCCAGCAGCAACGGAATGCTCGAAGACACGGTATTCCCGGTCTCGACCATATCCTTGATGAACTTCTCTGGCTCACTTTCAAAACGCCGCGCCACGGCATCGACTATGGCCGCACTGCCCTGGTGAATGCAAAACGCATCAACGTCCTGGGAGGTCAGGCCCGACTCATTGAGCAACTCATGCAAATGCGCCGGCACCTTGAGCAAGGCGAAGTTGAACACCTGCCGCCCGTTCATATAGAACACTCCGTCCGTCACCTTCAGGTGAGGCGCGCCGGAGCCGTCGGTGCCGAACTTGGCCTTGCCCAGCTGCCAGGTCGCGTCTTCGCCCATCCAGGTGGCCGTGGCGGCATCGCCAAACAACATGGTGGTGTTGCGATCTTCCGGGTCGACGATTTTCGAATACGGGTCGGCGGTGATCAGCAGCCCATTCTTCAGGCCTGCGGCTTCCATGAAGCCCTTGATGGCGTAGATGCCGTAGACGTAGCCGGAGCAGCCCAGGGAGATGTCGAAGGCCGCGACGTTGGTCGACAGGCCCAGCTTGTCCTGGACGATGGCGGAGGTGTGGGGCAGGCCTTCTTCGTCGCCGTTCTGGGTGACGACGATCAGCACGTCGATGGCTTGACGATCGAGTTGCGGATTATTCGCGAACAAGGCATTGGCCGCTTCGACACAGAGGTCGGAGGTTTCCTGCGTAGCGTCCTTGCGCGGCAGGAACGCCGAACCGATTTTGCCGAGGATGAACTCTTCATCCTTCTCGAATTTCGCGCCCTGAGCATAATTATCCAGCCCACTCGCTGGCACGTAGCTGGCAATGCTTTTTATGCCAATCATTGTGGCTTCCCAATACTAAATAGCTGGAGATCACCGCTCGCAGACCGAGAGGTACTGAAATACTGGATTTCACCGAGTGAAAAAATACGGTGCAGACGCTTCAGGAACCCTGAAAACGCGTCCGACAAGGGTCAGCCCCCTGCCCATCCTTTCTGACACAATACAGTGAAGATGCTCATTATGACTCGCAGGTCACGGATTATGCGTGCCTTGTTCCAAACATCCAGCCACAAACGAGCGATCAGCCGCCAAGCGGATGGCAAAAAACCAGCGACGAATGGAAAAAAGCACCCGCGAGAGAGTGCCGGCATCGTGGATGCCGGCACTCGGGCAAGGATCAAAGCTTGTTGAACAGACTTAGCTGGGCGATTTTCACGAACGCCAGCTGCGAAGCCTGCAGCAGTGATTGCTGGAATGCCAGTTCGATGGACGCCGTCGCGACATCCGTATCACCGATCGCCGCCTGGGTACTGGTGTTGGTCAAGCCCTGGCTGACATTCTCGGCGCTCTGGATGTCGATGGCGTTCAATCGCGCACCGATCGAGCCCCGAGCGCTATCGACCTGCTCACTGGCATTGGACAGGTTGCTGATCGCCGCCGCTATGGTGTCCTTCAGCTTGATCTGTGCCAGATCGCTGCCATCGGCCGGTGTTTCCAACGCCTGGCGCAACTGACTCAAGGTGTCCAGTGCACTTTGCGTCTGGTGGTTGCTGGCCCCGACCACAAACTGATCTTGCGCTTGCGGGTCGCCGGTAAACTTGAACTCCACGCCCGCGAACTTGATCGAGCCGGCAGTCAGGCCACCCCCACCGATCGGCTTGCTGTCTGCACCCATAGGCTGGGCATAGACTTGGTAATTGCTGGCATCGGTGAACTTGATGACCACACCACTGTTGGGAAATCCTTTGACGTAGTCTGCCTGGGTCACGACTTCGGACTGGGTGACCTGGGCCGTCGAATCGTTGCTCGGTGTCCGTGATGCGTTGAAGCTGTCAGGTTTGGTGCCCAGCGAGAAAACGTAACCCTTGACCTCTTGGTCAGGGGTCATTGGCGGGGTGGTCGCAGGATCGACAGGCGCCTTGAGTCGCAAGGTGATGTCGAACTCCACGCCCCGCAGACTGATGGTCGAGCCGCCTTCTTTTGTCGAATCGAACACGCCGTTTCCAGACGCTTCGGACGTCACATACTTACCACCATTGTCCTTGATGGTGTAATGAGTGCTGTCTACAAACTCCAGTTTGTAGGGCTCTCCGGCGGCAAATTTATTGGTGTAAGCCGCGTTCGACTTCATCAAGCCCGCGGACACTGAAACGGTATCGCCATCAGGATTGGACGGATCAGCAATCGCCTGGGTGCGCCCCGAGTTGGTAGCCGACTCGAAGATGCTTTTACCGGTATTACTGCTGGCAATGGACAAACTGTCCGACACCTGAAGGCTCAACTGGGTGTCATCACCCTGATAGGCATAAGTGCCGTCGTTGTTGCGCACATAAGGCGGGGTCGAAGTTTTCGAGCCGGAGAACAGGTAGTTGCCCGACGAGTCCTTGCTGTTGAGCAAGCCCAATACTTGCGCTTCGATTTCACCGATCTCGCCGGCAATGGTTTTTCGATCGGTATCACTGTAGCCACCATTACCCGCCTGGAGCGCCAACTCGCGGGCACGCTGCAGCGCGGTGTTGACGCTATCCAGTACGCTTTCCTGGTTGGCCAGCGAACTCTTGATGCTGGCCATATTGCCGCTGTATTGCCCCAGCAGCGCCTGCTGTTGTTGCAGCATCAGCAACTGCGCAGCGCCCACAGGATCATCACCGGCACTTTGAATCCGCACACCCGAGGTGATCTGCTCCTGGGTCTTGACGATCGAGGAGAAGTTATTCTGGTACTTGGCCGCACTCGTCTCAAAGTACTGGGCTGTAGAAATTCGCATCGTCGAATACTCCCTTAAAGACTGTTGATCAGCGTGCTGAAGACTTCTTGCGCGGCCTTGATGATCTGCGACGACGCGGTGTAGTACTGCTGGAACTTGACCAGGTCGGCGGCCTCATCGTCGAGGTTGACCTGGGACACCGAGGCCACCTCGGATTTGGCCCGGGACAGAATCGCACCGCTCGCCGTGCTGTCGCCGAGGGCCTGGCTGGCCTTGGCGCCGACCTGTCCCACCAGTTGGCTGTAAGCGGTGCCCATGCTCATGCCGGCGTTGCCTTCACTGACGCCGACCGTGGCCTTGGTCTGCAAGCCCAACAGTTCGTTGGCATTGCGGTTGTCTTGCTTGCCATCCACGTTGAACGCGATTTCGTACTTGTCATTCTTCGAAGGCGCGCCACTGACCGTGGTGTTGAAGGAAAACGATTTGCCGGGGATCTCTGCGCCAGATGCGTCGAGCATCGGCACCTTGATGGTCAGATCGTTGCCTTGGCCTGGGACGATTGAGCCCTTATCAATGCTCTCGCCTTTCGAGTTGAATACTTCGTAATCCTGGCTGCCGCCCACTGCGTCCTTAAAGGTCAGCGTCACCGGCATCGAATGCTTGATACCTGCTTGCAGGTCGGCCAGGTCGGCACCGCCATAAATGTCCAGCGGGATGGACAATGCGGGCGGTGTCAGCGCACCGGTACCACTGTTGCCGGTGCCGCTGGTCGCGACGAGAGGACCGGCAAAAGCCAGCTTGTTGGAGTCGGTCATCTGGGTCGTGATGGAACTCGCACCGCCCCGGGTCGGGATGACCTTGAACGAGTCACCCTCCTTCGTGGGGCCGCCTTTGAAATCAAGTTTTAGGCCATCGAATTCTGCCGCCTTGGACGGGTCAAAAAACCCCATGTCCTTGCCATCGGAACGCTTGACCCTGTACTGGTTATCCTTAGTGAACGTCACGGCGTAATCGAATGTGGTCAACTCACTGGACTGGGTGATGGTGACGTCGAGATGGCTGGAACCCTCGTTGTCCGATGACGCCAGGCTGCGTTGACCGATGGCGGCAGCACTGTTGATATTGGAGAACAGCGAGGCACCAAACTCGCCATTGGCATCGAGCCCCTGCCCCATCTGACGGTTGATCTTGTCGGCAACCACCAGCGCCGTGCGGCCCAGGTCATTCATCGCCGGCACCAGCACGTCTTCGCGATAGCGCAGCAAGCCACCGATCTTGCCGCCGCTGATGAACGACGTCACGTCACTGACCGACGACGGCGAGTTGATCTGGATATTCAGCTGATTCTTGTCGATACCGCTTCTGGCGGTCGTGAGCGTGTTGGCCGTGTTGCCCAACACCAGCGACTGCCCGGTTCCCAGGGAAACGTTGTAACTGCCGTTGTAGTCCTGGACGGTGACACCGACCAATTCATTGAGCGTGCGCACAGCTTCATTGCGGGCGTCGAGCAAGTTGTTGGGGCCACTGCCGGTCGAGTTGCTGGCCTGGGCAATTTGCTGGTTCAACGAGGCAATCGACGATGTCAGCTGGTTGACCTGCTCGGTCATCGTCGTCAACTGACTGTTGATGCCTTCGTTCTGCTGCTGCATCTGCGACGCCAGGGCGTTGAAGCGGTTGCTCAAGGTTTGCGCATTGGTCAACAGCAACTGCCGCGTAGCGGTGTCACTCGGCGCACCGGCAGAGGTCTGCACCGAGGCAAAGAAGCTGCTCAATACCGCACTGATCCCGGTGGTTTTGTCGGAGAACAGCTTGTCCAGCGGGCTGACTTGCTCGAGGTAGGCGTTGGCATCACTGCTCAGCGAGGTGGAGGTTTGCAGCTGGCTGTCGAGGTAAGCGTTATAGACCCGACGCACATCGGCCAGGGTCGTACCGCTGCCGATAAACACCCCGCCATTGAGGTGCGAAGTATTACTGCTCTGAAGGGTTTGTTGGCGTGAATAGCCGGCGGTGTTGGCGTTGGCAATGTTGTTGCCGACGGTCGCCAACGACACCTGGCTGGCGTTCAGCCCCGACATCCCGATATTGAGCAAACTCATGATTCAGACCCTTATGCCTATAAAGGCGTGGTGGAAACGCCCGCCGCAGCGTAGTTCTGGTAACTCGTCATCTGCCTGGCTATCTGCGAAATCTTGCTGGCGTAGTCCGGGTCGGTTGCGTAACCGGCCTTCTGCAACTCGCGCACAAATTGTTCCGGGTTATCGGCCGATTTCACGACGTCTTGATAACGATTGTTCGATTGCAGCAAGGTCACCAGGTCATGGAAGCTGTCCTTGTAGGAGGCGTAGGAACGGAACTGCGCCGTTTCCTTGACCATTGCGCCATTTCTGAATTCGCTGGTGATCGCCCGCGCCGAATCGCCCTGCCAGCTGCTGCCGGCCTTGATGCCGAACAGGTTGTGACTGCTGCTGCCGTCCTGGGCGCGCATGACCGACTTGCCCCAGCCGGTTTCCAGGGCGGCCTGGGCCACCAGGTAACGGGGGTCGACGCCGATGCGGTCGGCGGCTTCCTTGGCCATGGGCAGCATGGTGTTGACGAATGCGTCGGCGGAACTGAAGGCCTTTTTCGCCGGTGCCAGGGGGATTTGCGCCATGGCACGGCCATGGACCTGCAGGCGCCCGCTGGAGGGGGTATCGGTTTGCGCGGTCAGCCAATCGCCGTTGTACAAAGGGCCGGACCCGGTGCTCGGCGGCAGCTGGATTTTGTTCAGCGCTGTCGTGGCGCTCGCCGCTGTGGTCGATGCCGATGGCACCAGCCCGGCGAGCAAGCGGTCGGCCAGTTTCGGTGGCAGGGCCAGGCGCCGCTGATTGATCAGGGCCATGTCGTTGTGATGCGCGCCCTCGCCCGGGTTCGCCGCCGACTGCACCGAGCGCGAGGCCCATAACGGCCGCTCGCCATTCAGGCGCGACAGCGGCCCGTGGGTGGCGGCCGTGCCGGCGGCAATCGGGGTTTCCACCGCGGCTTGCGCGGCAGCCTGCTTGGCGGCGGACGCTGCCGCGGCCTCACCCGGCGCCAGCGGTTTGTTCTTTGACATTTGTCGCATCAGCACGTCCGCCAGGCCGATGCCGCCGCCTTCGCGGGACATGGAAACCGCCAGTTGTTGGTCGTACATTTCCTGGTACTGCTTGGCCGCCGGGGTGTTGAGCGGATTGTCCTGGCCCAGGGCGTCGGTGGCCGAGCGCATGGATTTGAGCATCTCACCGAGGAACAGCGACTCGAATTCCTGGGCGACCTTGCGCAGGTTGCCGTCACTGTTCTTGTCGCCGACCTTGAGCTGGTTCAGGCGATTGAGGTCCGACCAGGACCCCGAGTCGCTGCTGCTGACTCCCACACCGCCCTTGCGCATGTCCATGGTCGTCGTCCTCAGATCACGATCAGGTCGGCTTGCAAGGCGCCGGCCTGTTTCAACGCTTCGAGGATGGCCATCAAGTCACCCGGCGCGGCGCCGACCTGGTTCACCGCACGGACGATTTCGTCGAGGGTGGTGCCCGGGCCGAACTTGAACATCGGCTTGGCTTCCTGCTGGGCGTTGACCCGCGAGCGCGGCACGACTGCCGTCTGCCCGTTGGACAGTGGGCCGGGCTGGCTGACGATCGGGTCTTCGGTGATGGTCACGGTCAGGCTGCCGTGGGTCACGGCGGCCGGGGACACCTTGACGTTCTGGCCGATCACGATGGTGCCGGTGCGGGAGTTGATGATGACTTTCGCCACCGCCTGGCCCGGGTCGACTTCGAGGTTCTCGAGGATCGACAGGTAGTCGACGCGCTGGCTTGGATCGAGCGGCGCGCTGACCCGGATCGAGCCGCCGTCGATGGCCTGGGCCACGCCGGGGCCGAGCAGGTCGTTGATCTTGTCGACGACGCGCTTGGCGGTGGTGAAGTCCGAACGGTTGAGGTTCAGGGTCAGGCTGTTGCCCTGGTTGAACCCGCTCGGTACCGAACGCTCGACCGAGGCCCCGCCCGGGATGCGCCCGGCCGAGGGCACGTTGACCGTGATCTTGGAACCGTCGCGACCTTCGGCATCGAAGCCGCCGACCACCAGGTTGCCCTGGGCGATGGCGTAGACGTTGCCATCGATGCCCTTGAGCGGGGTCAGTAGCAAGGTGCCGCCGCGCAGGCTCTTGGAGTTGCCGATGGAGGACACGGTAATGTCGATCTGCTGACCCGGTTTGGCGAACGCCGGCAAGTCGGCACTGATCGACACGGCCGCGACGTTTTTCAATTGCACGTTGCCCGAACCCGGCGGCACCTTGATGCCGAACTGCGAGAGCATGTTGTTGAAGGTCTGCAGGGTGAACGGGGTCTGGGTCGTCTGGTCACCGGTACCGTTGAGCCCGACCACCAGGCCATAGCCGATCAATTGGTTGGAGCGCACCCCGGAAATGCTCGCGATGTCTTTCAGTCGCTCGGCCTGGGCGCTGGACGCTGCACACACCATCAAGGCCGCCACGATGAGACTTCTCAAATTCAACATGGCCACCTAGAAAGGAAACAGCGGGCTGAGGAAGAAACGATCGAACCAGCCTGGCTGACTCGCATCGGCAAAGGCACCGGTGCCCGAATAAGTGATGCGCGCATCGGCGACCCGGGTCGAGGACACGGTGTTGTCCGTGGCGATGTCATCGGCGCGTACCAGGCCGGCAATCCGCACCAGCTCGTCCCCGGTGTTGAGGGTCAGCCACTTCTCGCCGCGCACGGCGATGATGCCGTTGGGCAAGACGTCGGCGACGGTCACCGTGATCGAACCGGTGAGGCTGTTGCTCTGGCCGGACTTGCTGTCGCCCTTGGTGGCGCGGTCGCCGGCGTAACCGACGTCCAGGCTCAGGTTACCGCTGCCCACCGGATCGTTGGTGCTCAGGCCGCCGCCGAAAAACGAGCTCAGGCCGATGTCGGTCTTGCTGTTCTTGGCGGTTTGCGAGTTGGCGTTCTTGCTGGCCTGGGTGCGCTCGTTCAGGGTGATGGTGATGATGTCACCGACCCGGAACGCCTTGCGGTCGCTGTACAGGTTCTGTTCAAAACCGGCCTGGTAGATCGAGCCGTTGTTGGCCGCAGCCGGCAGCGGCGTGCGCGGCAACACCGGGGCGTAGTAAGGGTCATTGGGCTTGGGCGGTGGGGCGACACAACCCGCGAGCGCGGTGATCCCACTCAGTGCCAGGACAGATACAAAGCGATTCATGACCCTACCTCACGGTGTTGCTGGCGACCCCGTGGCCGCCCCATGGACTTGATTACAGATTCTGCGTGACGAACGAGAGCATCTGGTCGGCGGTGGAAATCACCTTGGAGTTCATCTCGTAGGCGCGCTGAGTGGTGATCATGTTGACCATCTCCTCGACGGTGCTGACGTTGGAGGTTTCCAGGGTGTTCTGCAGCGTGGTGCCGAAACCGGCCAGGCCTGGGGTGCCGACCTGCGGCGCGCCACTGGCGGCGGTTTCCAGGAACAGGTTGTTGCCCACTGCCTGCAGGCCGGCCGGGTTGATGAAGTCGGCGGTTTGCAGGTTGCCGATCACCTGGGCGGCCGGGTTGCCGGCAACGGTGATGGACACGGTGCCGTCGCGACCGACCGTGAAGGTCTGGGCGTCGTTCGGGATGACGATGGCCGGCTCCAGGGCGAAGCCGCTGGCGTTGACGATCTGCCCGTTGGAGTCGAGGTGGAAGGTACCGTCACGGGTGTAGGAGGTGGTGCCGTCCGGCTGCAGGATCTGGAAGAAACCGCGACCGTCGATGGCCATGTCCAAGGGTTGTTCGGTGGTCTGCAGGCTGCCGGCGGTGAAGTTTTTCTGGGTGCCGACGATGCGCACACCGGTACCCACTTGCAGACCCGACGGCAGTTCGCTGTCCTGGGTCGACTGGGCGCCCGGCTGGCGCTTGATCTGGTAGAGCAAGTCCTGGAACTCGGCGCGGTCACGTTTGAAACCCGTGGTCGAGACGTTGGCCAGGTTGTTGGAAATGGTCGTCAGGTTGGTGTCCTGGGCGGACAGGCCTGTTTTGGCAACCCATAGAGCCGGAAGCATGCGATTCTCCTCGTGCGCCTGTTTTACGGCGCGACGTTCTAATGATTATTAGATCTGCAAGACCCGAGCCATGGCCTGGTCGTCTTCTTTGGCGGTGTTCATCATCTTGACGTGCAGCTCGAACTGCTTGGCCAGGGCCAGCACCGAGGTCATTTCTTCCACGGCATTGACGTTGCTCGACTCGAGGAACCCGGACACCAGCTTGACGTTGGCATCGGCCTGCGCCGGCCGGCCGTCCTTGGTATGGATCGAACCATCCAGGCCTTTGGTCATGTTGTTGAAGTCCGGGTTGACCAGCTTGATGCGGTCGACTTGCGCCATCACCCCAGGGCCCTCGCCCATCGCGCGAATGCTGATGGTGCCGTCCTCGCCGACTTCGATCTGCTGCTCGGGCGGCACGGCAATCGGCCCGCCATTGCCCAGCACCGGCATCCCGTTGCCGGCCCGCAGCACGCCGAGGGCGTCGACGTTCAGGCTGCCGGTGCGCACGTAGCTTTCGCCGCCGTCCGGGTTCTGCACCGCGATCCAGCCGTTGCCTTGCACGGCGACATCGAGGTCGCGGCCGGTCTGCACCAGCGCGCCAGGGGAGAAGTCGGTGGCCGGACGCTCGGACAGGGCAAACGCACGCGCCGCAAAGCCGTCACCGAACACCGGCATCGAACGCGCCTGCTCCAGGTCTTTCTGGAAGCCGTTGGTGGAGATGTTCGCCAGGTTGTTCGCATGAGCCTTCTGCGCCAGTGCATTCTGGCTGGCGCCGGTCATTGCCACATAAAGGTACTTGTCCACGCTGTTTCCTCTGCATGCCGGACGTTTGCCGCCCACAGCTGTACTGCTGAGCCATAAGCAATTTGCAGACCAACTTTTTTCTGGCGGCGCGGGGGCTGGCAAACACAGGGGTTGAGGGGTTTAGAGGGGATTGGGGGGATAGGTCAGAGACGAAAAACCGGCGGTGTCATGCCGTCAGGCGGCAAGGTTTGACCTGGACGTTGGCTGTGCCGGCCCCTTCGCGGGCAAGCCCGCTCCCACAGGGTTGTCGGTTGTTCATGAATGGTGTGAACCCAGGAGATCCCTGTGGGAGCGGCGGTGCGACGATTCGACTTGCCCGCGAAGAGGCCCGAAAAAACACAACAAGCGCCCGCTATGACTCCGTCTTGCCCACCTCATACTCACGCAACTTGTTGGCAATGGTGGTATGCGAAACCCCCAACCGCTTCCCCAGTTGCCGACTGCTCGGATGCTCGGAATACAGCCGCTCCAGCACCGCCTTCTCAAAGCGCCCGACAATCTCGTCCAGCCCGCCCTCCAGCGAGAAATCGCCAAGGGGCTGACGCACCCCGTAATCCGGCAAGCGAATGTGTTCGGCCTTGACCGTCCCGCCCTCGCACAACGAAACCGCCTGGAACAACACGTTCTCCAGTTGCCGCACATTGCCCGGCCAATGGTAGTGACGGAGCCGCTCCATCGCCGCCGGTGCCAGTTTCGGCAGCGGGCAACCGATCTGCCGGCTGGCCTGATCGAGGAAGTGTTCCACCAGCGGCATCAACCCGTCGAGGCACTCGCGCAAGGGCGGGATATGCAACGACAGCACGTTCAGGCGGTGATACAGATCCTGGCGAAACTCCCCGCGAGCGCACAGCTCGGACAGGTCGACCTGGGTCGCGCAGATCACTCGCACATCCAGATAAACCTCTTCATCACTGCCTACACGACGGAAGCAACCGTCCTGCAGGAAGCGCAGCAATTTCACCTGCAGGCGTGGGCTCATTTCCCCGACGCCATCGAGAAACAGCGTACCGCCGGCCGTCAGCTCCAGCAGCCCGAGCTTGCCTTCGGCCCGCGCCCCTTCGAAGGCACCGGGGCCGTAGCCGAACAATTCGGTCTCGGCCATGGATTCCGGCAGGCCGGCGCAGTTGAGCGCCATCAGCGGTGACTGCCCACGAGGGCTCGCCAGGTGGCAGGCTCGCGCCAACAACTCCTTGCCGGTGCCGGTTTCGCCTTCGATCAATAGCGGCGCATCCAGTGGCGCCATGCGCCTGGCTTCGCGCACCACGGCGGCCATCACTTTCGAACTCTGGAAGATGCTGTCGAACCCGCGCAGTTCCTGCTTGCGCACGTTATAAATGCGCTCACCGACCCGATCCGCGCGATGCAGGGTCAGTACCGCGCCGGCCATGGCTTCGCTGTCGTCATGCTCCGATTGCAACGGCGCAATGTCGGCGAGGAACACGTCGCCCTTGACCTTGACCCGCAGTCCATTGATCCGCGACTTGTTGGCGCGCACCAGTTCCGGCAAGTCGAAATCCTCGGCGTACCGCGACAACGGGATCCCCGGCACCTCATCGACACGCACCCCGAGCAACTGCGCCGCAGCACGGTTGGCCGCAACGATCGAGCCGCCCATGTCGATCGACAGCACCGGAAACTCCAGCGCGCCGAGCAAGGCATTGAGCTCCATGTGCCGACGCTCGCTGGGCATCAGGCCTACACGCTTGACCCCGAAGACCCCGGCAATCGATTCGAATTTCGGCCGTAGTGCCTGGAACTGAATGTTGATCAGGTTCGGACAATGCAGGTAGATGGCATTGCCATGCTCACCGCCGACCTCGCCGCGAGCGACGTTGACCCCGTACTCCACCAGCAGGTTGAGAATGTCGCGCAGGATGCCGATGCGGTTCTGGCAGTGGACTTTGATACGCATATAAAAGGCCCGAAAAGCAGTGAATGAGGCTGATACCAGACATACAACCTGTGGGAGCGGGCTTGCTCGCGAAGGCGGAGTGTCAGGCGAAATCTATATCGACTGACACTCCGCCTTCGCGAGCAAGCCCGCTCCCACAGGGAATTTGCAAATGCTCTCGGACGTATATGTTTGCCGAGCCGCCAATTTAGTCGTCAAGATTATGTGACACCTGGATGCCATTTCAAACCCGAAGATATCAATACTTGCGCAGCATCCGGCAAACCGTAACGAATACTTTACGAAATCCGTGGTTTTTTCCTTCTCCCGCTGCAAACCACCTGCTGCAACGTCGAACGCCTTGGGGTATTCCTAAGTCAATAGCAGGACATAACAAGAACGAAATCCCCTAGCAGGAGAGCAGCATGAAGCAGACGCACTACGTGGCTCGCGAGCCCGATGCGCAAGGTTTTATCGACTACCCCGCCGAAGAACACGCGGTGTGGAACACGCTGATCACTCGCCAACTGAAAGTGCTCGAAGGGCGTGCGTGCCAGGAATACCTGGACGGCATCGAAAAGCTCGGCCTGCCCCACGACCGCATTCCGCAACTTGGCGAGATCAACAAGGTCCTCGGTGAAACCACCGGCTGGCAGGTCGCCCGGGTTCCTGCATTGATCCCCTTCCAGACCTTTTTCGAATTGCTGGCCAACAAGCAGTTTCCGGTGGCGACCTTCATTCGTACCCGCGAAGAGCTGGATTACCTGCAAGAGCCGGATATTTTCCACGAGATCTTTGGTCACTGCCCGCTGCTGACCAACCCCTGGTTCGCGGAATTCACCCACACCTACGGCAAACTCGGCCTAAAGGCGACCAAGGAAGAACGCGTGTACCTGGCGCGCCTGTACTGGATGACCATCGAGTTTGGCCTGGTCGATACGCCGCAAGGCACGCGCATTTACGGCGGCGGCATTCTCTCCTCGCCTAAAGAAACGGTTTACTGCCTGTCGGACGAACCTGAGCATCAGACGTTCGATCCGCTGGAATGCATGCGCACGCCGTATCGCATCGACATTCTGCAGCCCCTGTACTTTGTCCTGCCAAACCTCAAGCGTCTGTTTGATGTGGCTCATGAAGACATCATGAGCATGGTCAAGCAAGGCATGCAGCTGGGCTTGCGCGCACCGAAATTTCCGCCAAAGGCCGCGTGATCCGCTGCTTTTAGAATCAAGTGAGCCTGTCAGGAACCGACGCTTTGGTTTAGCGTGGTGATACTGACGGCCGATGTCCAATAATTCGATTTCAGGAACCCATCATGTCCACATTGAACCAAGCCCACTGCGAAGCCTGCCAAGCCGGTGCCCCTCAGGTCAGCGACGAAGAACTGCCGGTGCTGATCAAGCAGATCCCTGACTGGAACATCGAAGTTCGCGACGGCGTGATGCAGCTGGAAAAAATTTTCCTGTTCAAGAATTTCAAGCACGCCCTGGCGTTCACCAACGCCGTCGGTGAAATCTCCGAGGCCGAAGGTCACCACCCGGGCCTGCTGACCGAGTGGGGCAAAGTCACCGTGACCTGGTGGAGCCACTCCATCAAAGGCCTGCACCGCAACGATTTCATCATGGCCGCGCGCACCGACGAAGTGGCCAAGGACGCCGAGGGCCGCAAATAATGCATTTCGACGCCATAGGTCGAGTGCCCGGCGACCCGATCCTCGGCCTGATGGAGGCCTATGCGCTGGACCCGAACCCGCGCAAATTCGACCTCGGCGTGGGCGTCTACAAAGATGCCCAGGGCCTGACGTCGATACCTCAGGCGGTGAAACTCGCCGAGGCGCGGCTGGTGGATCGTCAGGCCACCAAGACCTACATCGGCGGTCACGGCGAACCGGCGTTCGGCAAAGTCATCAATGAGCTGGTGCTGGGGGTCGACTCCGCACTGATCGCCGAACAACGGGCCGGGGTCACACAGACCCCGGGCGGCACCGGGGCGTTGCGCTTGAGCGCAGACTTCATCGCTCAGTGCCTGCCGGGCCGTGGCGTGTGGTTGAGCAATCCGACCTGGCCGATCCACGAAACCATCTTCGCCGCGGCGGGCGTCAAGGTCAGTCACTACCCTTACGTGGGCAGCGACAACCGTCTCGACGTCGACGCCATGCTGGCGGCGCTCGAAAAAGCGCCAAAGGGTGATGTAGTGCTGCTGCACGCCTGCTGCCACAACCCGACCGGTTTCGACTTGTCCCATGACGACTGGCGCCGGGTGTTGAAGGTGGTGCGCAGTCGCGACCTGTTGCCGCTGATCGATTTTGCCTACCAGGGCTTCGGCGATGGCCTGGAACAGGATGCCTGGTCGACCCGGCTGTTCGCCGCCGAGTTGCCGGAAGTGCTGATCACCAGTTCCTGCTCGAAGAACTTCGGGCTGTACCGCGACCGTACCGGCGCGTTGATTGTCTGCGCGAAAACCGCTGACAAGCTGGTGGACATCCGCAGCCAACTGGCCAACATCGCCCGCAACCTGTGGTCGACACCGCCGGATCACGGCGCCGCTGTCGTGGCGACCATCCTGGGCGATCCGCAGCTGAAAAGTCTCTGGGCGGATGAAGTGGAGACGATGCGCTTGCGTATCGCCCAGCTGCGCAGCGGCCTGGTGGAAGCCCTGGAACCGCATGGTTTGCGCGAGCGTTTTGCGCATATTGGCGTGCAGCGCGGAATGTTTTCCTACACCGGGTTGACGCCGGAGCAGGTTAAAAACCTGCGTGATCGGCACAGCGTGTACATGGTCGGCACTGGCCGGGCCAACGTCGCCGGAATCGATGCCACACGCCTGGATTTGCTGGCCGAGGCGATCGCCGACGTCTGCAGATAACCCCCAAACACTGCAAAACCCCTGTGGGAGCGGGCTTGCTCGCGAATGCGTAGTGTCAGGCGAAATCTATATCGCCTGACACTTCGCATTCGCGAGCAAGCCCGCTCCCACGATAGGCAAGCGTTACCCCTGCAAAACCTGTCTATACAACCCCATCCGTCGAAACAAATGGATATAAAAGACAATTTGTTATTTCGACTGCTGTATCCTACGCAGGCTTTTTTAAAAGCGCGGATCTACCCGATCCATCAACAGACTTTGCGAGGAGCGCGATATGCACGAGATTCCTAATCTCCCCTTCCCAAGCCTGCACGAAACTGAGCAGTCGACCACGCAACAAGCCGGTGCACAACAGCCCGAGCCAAAAGAAGCATCTGAACGCCGCCAGGCCGACAGCGAAAACTGAAGCACCTGCAATACCAGACCGTGTGGAAAGCGCTAACATGCGCTTTCCACACCGCCTGAACCTTGAGCCCCGCCCCATGACCGACGAATTCAACGACAGCCAGGCCAGCGTTCTGATCGGCACCGCCGAGAAGATGATCGAGATCTGGAACCGCCTGTCCCCCGAAAAACAAGCCACCTTGCTCGCCCGTTTCGGCAGCGAAGAAAACGCCCTGGCCGCCCTGGTCACGACGCAACTGGTTGCCCCGCAAAACCCTGAATAATCCCGACCGGCAAATAGTTTTACTTTTTCACGGCTCGCAGGCCTTCACGCCGCTATCATAAGCAGCCTATCTATCCTGCTGCCCCGTGGACCTATACCCCATGTCTGAAAACCAGCGCCCCCTGGCGGTCACGCTGCAAGTCGTCTCCATCGTCCTGTTTACCTTCATCGGCTACCTCAACATCGGCATTCCCTTGGCCGTATTGCCGGGCTACGTCCACAGCGACCTGGGTTTCGGCGCGGTGATCGCCGGCCTGGTGATCAGCGTGCAATACCTGGCCACCCTGCTCAGCCGGCCCTATGCCGGGAAGATCATCGATAACAAGGGCAGCAAACTCGCGGTGATGTACGGCCTCGCCGGTTGCGGTTTGAGCGGTGTGTTCATGCTGATTTCGGCCTGGACCCAGGCCCTGCCGACCTTGAGCCTGATCAGCCTGCTGATCGGTCGACTGGTGCTTGGCAGCGCGGAAAGCCTGGTCGGTTCGGGCTCGATCGGCTGGGGCATCGGCCGGGTCGGCGCGGCGAACACCGCCAAGGTCATCTCGTGGAACGGCATCGCCAGTTATGGCGCACTGGCGGTCGGTGCACCACTGGGGGTGTTGCTGGTCAATCGGTTAGGCTTGTGGAGCATGGGCGTGAGTATCGTGCTGCTGGCCGTCCTCGGACTGGTGCTGGCCTGGCCAAAAACCGCAGCGCCGATCGTGGTCGGTGAACGCCTGCCGTTCATGCATGTGCTGGGGCGGGTATTGCCCCATGGCTGCGGACTGGCGTTGGGCTCCATCGGTTTCGGCACTATCGCGACCTTCATCACCCTGTATTACGCCACGCAACACTGGGATAACGCGGTGCTGTGCCTGAGCCTGTTCGGCGCCAGCTTCATCGGTGCACGCTTGCTGTTCGGCAACCTGATCAACCGCCTCGGTGGCTTTCGCGTGGCGATTGCCTGCCTGGCGGTGGAAACACTGGGGTTGTTGCTGCTATGGCTGGCGCCTGATGCCCATTGGGCACTGGCGGGCGCAGCGCTGAGCGGTTTCGGCTTCTCGCTGGTGTTCCCGGCACTGGGCGTGGAAGCGGTCAACCTGGTGCCGGCCTCCAGCCGTGGCGCGGCGGTCGGGGCTTATTCGTTGTTCATCGATTTGTCGCTGGGGATTACCGGACCGCTGGCCGGTGCGATTGCGGCAGGTTTCGGTTTTGCCTCGATCTTCCTGTTCGCTGCCCTCGCCGCCCTGAGCGGCCTGGCACTGAGCGTTTACCTGTATCGGCAGGCACCAAAACACCTTAATGAGAAGCACCGCGAAGAACGGGACGCGCGCTAGAAGTCGACCTTGCCGCGCCCGGCCTTGATGCTGCCGCGCTTGGTCTTGGATTCGAGCCGACGCTTTTTCGAACCGAGGGTCGGCTTGGTCGGACGGCGTTTCTTTTCGACCTTGGTGGCGCTGAGGATCAACTCGGTCAGGCGCTCCAGCGCATCGGCGCGATTGGCTTCCTGGGTGCGGTATTGCTGGGCCTTGATGATCAACACGCCTTCGCTGGTGATCCGGCTGTCCCGCAGCGCCAGCAGCCGCTCCTTGTAGAACTCGGGCAAGGACGAGGCCGGAATGTCGAAGCGCAGGTGCACCGCGCTGGAGACCTTGTTGACGTTCTGCCCACCCGCCCCCTGGGCACGAATGGCCGTCAATTCGATCTCGGCATCGGGCAGATGCACATTGTTGGAAATCACCAGCATGGAAAAACGTCCGGGTTCGGGGCCCTCAGGATACAGCACGCAACATCGCATCGCGCCTGATTCCGTATCAGTATGAAGTATTCAAGTCGGTATTGATCAATAACATCCTGGAACACAATCGAGCGAAGTATTCAGGGGTTTCACGTCTATCCTGAGCCGTGAATAGAGTACTCGGTCAATCCTGGAGATCATTATCAATAATGAATATCTACATAGTGTGTGCACACCCGGAATCTGCATCGTTCAATAACAGTCTCGTCACTACCGCCACCCAGTCTTTTGAAAACCTCGGACATCAAGTCAAAGTCACCGACTTATATGCGCACGACTTCGACCCGTGCGAGCACGCCAGGCACTTTCACCCACGCAAGAACAGTCACCGCTTCGACGTGCAGGCCGAGCAGCGCCATGGTTACGAAAATGACACCCTGCCCGCGCAGGTGGACAGTCAACTGGCGGCCCTGCACTGGGCCGACCTGGTGATTGTGCAGTTTCCGCTGTGGTGGTTCGGCGCCCCCGCGATGCTCAAGGGGTGGATGGATCGGGTACTGGTGTACGGCGGTCTTTACTCGAGTGAACAGCGCTTCGAACAAGGCGTATGTCGGGGAAAGAGAGTGCTTCTGTGTGTAACAACCGGTTCGTCGGCAGACGAGTGCGCGCCGAACGGTCGAGAGGGCAACACCCACCTGCTGTTATGGCCGATCCAATACGCCTTCCGCTATGTGGGCTTCGAGGTGCTCCAGTCTTATCTGATACACGGCATCTGGGCAGACTGTACGGCAACGGGACGTGACTTGAACGAGGAACTGCAGCGCTTCAGTTCGTTCTGCGCCGATATTGATCAAGCAGCGGTACTGCCATTTAATTCGCCCACCGATTGGGACGAGCGCGGCCAGTTGAAACAGGGGGCACCCAGTTACACACCCTTTATCCAGCACGCCGACGACTCAATATTCAACAACGCTATCGATAGCGCAAAAGTGTAATTAATCCTACAGATAAAACCTGCAAAACAATAAACCCGGCCATCGCCGGGTTTATTGTTTGCAAGGTCTATCTACTTCACTGCAGGAGCAGCATTCGTTATCGCACTGCGTTTATTCTTGATGCCATAGCAAACCCACATGAACGCGACCCACACCGGAATCGCGTACACCGAGATCTGGATCCCCGGAATCAACAGCATCACGCCCAGGATAAACACCACGAACGCCAAACACACATAGTTCCCGTACGGATACCACAACGCCTTGAACAGCGGCGTCTGCCTGGTTTTGTCCATGTGCTGGCGGAACTTGAAGTGCGAGAAGCTGATCATTGCCCAGTTGATCACCAGGGTCGCGACCACCAGCGACATCAACAGCTCCAGGGCGCTATGGGGAATCAGGTAGTTCAGCAGCACGGCGATCAGCGTCACTGCCGCCGAGGCCAGGATCGAACGCACAGGAACACCGCGCTTGTCGATCTTCCCCAAGGCTTTGGGTGCATCGCCCTGCTCCGCCATGCCCAGCAACATGCGGCTGTTGCAGTAGGTGCCGCTGTTGTACACCGACAATGCCGCGGTCAGGACCACGAAGTTGAGGATGTGCGCGGCGGTGTTGCTGCCGAGCATCGAGAACACTTGTACGAACGGGCTGCCGCTGTAGGAGTCGCCAGAGGCGTTCAGGGTGGCCAACAGGCTGTCCCACGGCGTCAGCGACAGCAGGATGACCAGTGCACCGATGTAGAAAATCAGGATCCGGTAGATGACCTGGTTGATGGCTTTGGGGATCACGGTTCTCGGCTTGTCGGCTTCTGCCGCGGTGAAACCGAGCATTTCCAGACCGCCGAAGGAGAACATGATAATCGCCATGGCCATTACCAGACCGCTGATACCATTCGGGAAGAAGCCGCCATGTGACCACAGGTTGCTCACCGAAGCTTGCGGACCGCCGTTGCCGCTGACCAGCAGGTAGCTGCCCAGCGCAATCATGCCGACGATGGCCACGACCTTGATGATCGCAAACCAGAACTCGGCCTCGCCAAAGACTTTGACGTTCGCCAGGTTGATCAGGTTGATCAGGACGAAGAACCCCGCGGCCGAAACCCAGGTCGGGATGTCCGGCGCCCAGTAATGGATGTATTTGCCGACCGCGGTCAGCTCCGACATGCCCACCAGGATGTACAGGATCCAGCAGTTCCAGCCCGACAGGAAGCCGGCGAAACCGCCCCAGTACTTGTGCGCGAAGTGGCTGAAGGAACCGGCCACCGGCTCTTCGACGATCATTTCGCCGAGCTGGCGCATGATCATGAAAGCAATGAAGCCGCAGATGGCGTAGCCGAGGATCATCGACGGGCCAGCGGATTTCAGTACGCCGGCCGAGCCGAGGAACAGTCCGGTACCGATTGCGCCACCGAGGGCGATCAGTTGAATATGGCGATTTTTCAGGCCGCGCTTCAGCTCGCCTGAATGCGAGTTTTGTCCACTCATGAAAAGGGTCTCACGCAAGGTTTGATGATGTTCGTTAGACGTTGCTGCTCGGTTACGGCTTCAAGCAGCGCCGATCAAACCCCAGCGCAGGCACCGGGAGTCCAGCGTTTTTACAACGGTCATGCGTCACCTGTTTGTTTTTATCTGTGACGAAATCGGACCCGACACGCTCGTGACGCGGCGGAGTGAACCAAGGCGGATAACCTTGAGGATTGCGCAGAAGCGCAGGAGGTCACAGTTAAAACGCGGCGCATTGTACACCTGTAACCCCCTGCTGCCAGACACCGTTGGATCAACCTGTCGTTTGCCGGGATTGCGTGTGTCCGCCCCGAGCGTCTCGGGCGGCTGCAAAAATTGAGTCAGACCTTTGCGGGTCATGGACGGACGCGGCAGAAAAATCGCCCCGCGGGAAGAGATGGAATCGAGTCACGGCGTACATTGCGCCTCCTTCTTGTTATGCACCTGCACGACAGGCATGGGGCGCATCTCACCCTTCCCGCGTCGCTGAAACAAGCGCTCCAGAGCCCTGCATGCGGATCAATCGGAGGACTGGCGGCAGGTTTTCCTTACACCGCTCCCGCAGACGCGAATTCACGGGATTCAGGGCTTAATTTCGTCATTATTCCTTTACATCCCGTAACGAAATATTGCCGAATCAGAAGTGGCGGCAGGACTCTGGCGTTAACCTGCGGGGATGCGAATAACGCCTTCGCGAGCAAGCCCGCTCCCACACTTGTTCTGCAGTGCACACAGATTTTGTGTACGACGCAGGTCCAATGTGGGAGCGGGCTTGCTCGCGAAGAGGCCCGAACATTCACCCCATCACCAAAGACAGATTCAAAAAAAAACGCCAACCCGAAGGTTGGCGTTTTTCATCAAGCGTTTACCGCTTACTCAGGCTTGCGACGACCAAAGCCCGGACGCTGGCCGGAGCCGGCTGGGGCGCCGCGGCGCTTGCCCGATGGCGCATCCTTGTCGACCAGGACGATGCCCGGGCGTTTCTTCGGCGCTGGCTTGGCCGGGCGCTTGGTGTCGGACGGACGGTCCGCCACTGGCGTACCGCGAGCCGAATCACCACGAGATTCACCACGACCGGCAGGCGCACCGCGATCGCTGCGACCACCGCTTGGTGCACCGCGGCCTTCACCGCGCTCGGTGCGACCGTTGGCCGGACGCGGCGTGCGTGGACCGCGCTCGCCGTCCGCACGGGGTGCAGCTGGCTTGCGGGCCGGACGCTCACCTTCGATCTGCGGCTCACGCGCTGGACGCGGGCCGGCAGCCGGAGCACCGGCGGCAGGACGCAGGGTCCGTACGCGCTCGGTCTTGCCCACCGGACGCGACGATTTACGCTGCATACGCTCGAGCTTGTCTTTGCTCTTGGCGTTCATCTGCGGCATGGCCACCGGAGTCAGGCCGACTTCGGCACTCAGGATGTCGACTTCGTACTGACTCATTTCGCGCCAGCGACCCATCGGCAGGTCGGAGTTGAGGAACACCGGGCCGAAACGCACGCGCTTCAGGCGGCTGACCACCAGGCCCTGGGATTCCCACAGGCGACGGACTTCGCGGTTGCGACCTTCCATGACCACGCAGTGGTACCAGTGGTTGAAACCTTCGCCGCCGGGTGCCTGCTTGATGTCGGTGAACTTGGCCGGGCCGTCTTCGAGGACGACGCCTGCCTTCAGGCGCTCGATCATCTCGTCATCGACTTCGCCACGCACACGGACTGCGTATTCACGGTCCATTTCGTAGGACGGGTGCATCAGGCGGTTGGCCAGCTCACCGTCGGTGGTGAACATCAGCAGACCGGTGGTGTTGATGTCCAGACGACCGATGTTGATCCAGCGACCTTCTTTCGGGCGCGGCATCTTGTCGAACACGGTCGGACGGCCTTCAGGGTCGTCGCGGGTGCAGATTTCACCGTCGGGTTTGTTGTACATGATCACGCGGCGTACCGACTCGGCGGCTTCTTCGCGCTTGATCACCTTGCCATCGATGGTGATGGCGTCATGCAGGTCGACACGCAGGCCGAGGGTGGCGTCTTTGCCATTGACCTTGATGCGGCCGTGGCTGATCCAGGCTTCTACGTCACGGCGCGAGCCGACGCCGATACGGGCGAGGACTTTCTGCAGCTTTTCGCCTGCTGGGCCGATTTCCTGGTCGTCTTTCTGGTCTTTGATACTCATCTGGGCACCTCCCGGTGTGGTCTGTTCAGGCAGCTCTGAAGTGAGGGGCCTGAAGCGTTGAAAGCTGGGCACTCGGGCGAAGGGATCGCCGGAGGGTCGCGAATCATACGCTCATGCGGGCGTTCGCGCATCAGAGACTAGTCGACGGAGGGCAGGTTATTTGTTTTTCCGCCGACCGGTGGCGCCGAGCTTGATCAACCTCAGCGCCGCCTCGGCCAGCACCGTGCGCTTGTCGACCTTGTCGAGTTTCTTCCAGGCCTTGATCTCGCGCTTGCTGCGGCCGCAGCCGAGGCAGATGTCGTCGGTGAATTTGCAGAGGCTGATGCAGGGGTCTTTGGTCGAACTCATCGCAGATACCTATGAACGCAACTCCCCTGTGGGAGCGGGCTTGCCCGCGAAGAGGGAGTATCAGTCGACATCATTGTTGTCTGACCCACCGCATTCGCGGGCAAGCCCGCTCCCACAGGGATCTCCATTGTTCAAAGGGTTAGGGTCAATCTTCGAATTCGCGGCGTTCGGCTTCGATCGCTTCAGCGAGAGCCCGGGCTTCGGCTTCTTCGTCGGTCAACTCGGGGTCCGGCTTGTGTTGTTCGAGGGCAGCGACAGCGGCCAGGAGTTTTTCGCGAGCTTCGGCGACGCCAAGCACGTCATCTTCCTGCTCTTCTTCCTGCTCTTCTTCCTGCTCTGCTTCTTCCTGCTCTACTTCTTCCTGCTCTACTTCCTGCTCTACTTCCTGCTCTACTTCATGCTCTACTTCCTGCTCTGCTGCTTCCTGCTCTTCTTCAACAGTGGCTTCGGCCTCGACCGGAAGTTCAGCATCGATCTCAAGCTCAGGCTGTTCCAGCATCTGTGCCGAATCAGTCACCGCCCCATCGCGCAGGATGTCGTCGAAATCAGTCTTGAGCCCCTCCTCCATCGTGTCCAGCTCCTGCAACAACGAATGGAAACTGGTTTCTTCCTTGGGCTCTTCCGGCTCGGCACTGGCGTCCGCCAACGCTTGCAACCCGGCAGGCACCGGTGCGTCGTCAAAATCCAGCAGCGGATCAGGTTCAAGCTCGCGCAGCTCGGCCAGCGGTGGCAGATCGTCGAGGTTCTTCAGGTTGAAGTGATCGAGAAAGATCTTGGTGGTGGCGAACATCGCCGGTTTGCCGGGCACATCGCGATAGCCGACGATGCGGATCCACTCGCGCTCCAGCAGCGTCTTGACGATGTGAGTGTTGACCGCCACACCTCGTACGTCTTCGATCTCGCCCCGGGTGATCGGCTGGCGATAGGCGATCAGGGCCATGGTTTCGAGCATGGCGCGGGAATAGCGTTGCGGCCGCTCTTCCCACAAACGTCCTACCCATGGCGAGAACTTTTCGCGGATCTGCAGGCGATACCCGGAGGCGACTTCCTTCAGCTCGAAGGCGCGGCCGTCGCAGGACTTGGCCAGAATCGTCAGCGCTTTCTTGAAGACCGGCGGCTCGGGTCGCTCACCTTCTTCGAAGAGTTCGAACAGGCGTTCAAGCGATTGCGGTTTTCCCGAGGCCAACAGAAAGGCCTCAAGCAGTGACGCCAGCTCGCGGGGTTCAGTCAGGTTCATGATTCAACTCGTTATTCGGCTCGGGCCCGGACGTGGATCGCCGCGAACGGCTCATTCTGCACCAGCTCGACCAGGGATTCCTTGACCAGTTCGAGGACCGCCATAAAGGTCACCACCACCCCCAGGCGTCCTTCTTCAGCGGTGAACAGTTCGACAAACGGCACGAAACCGCCGCCCTTGAGCCGTTCCAGCACATCGCTCATGCGTTCGCGGGTGGACAATGCCTCGCGGCTGACCTGGTGGCTTTCGAACATGTCGCCCCGCCGCAGGACCTCGGCCATGGACATCAGCAACTCTTCCAGACTCACGTCCGGCAACAGCTTGCGCGCCCGGGCTTGGGGGGCATCAAGCTTGGGCACCACCACGTCACGGCCGACGCGACTCAAGCCATCGATACCTTCGGCAGCGGCCTTGAAGCGTTCGTACTGTTGCAAGCGCCGGATCAGTTCGGCGCGCGGGTCGTCTTCTTCGTCTGCGATGGTTTCGGCACGGGGCAGCAGCATCCGCGACTTGATTTCGGCCAGCATCGCAGCCATCACCAGGTATTCCGCGGCCAGCTCCAGGCGCACCGACTGCATCAATTCGACATAGCCCATGTACTGACGGGTGATTTCCGCCACCGGGATGTCGAGGATATTGATGTTCTGTTTGCGGATCAGATACAGCAACAGGTCGAGGGGGCCTTCGAAGGCCTCGAGAAAAACCTCGAGCGCGTCCGGCGGGATATACAGGTCCAGGGGCATTTCCATGACCGCCTGGCCATAGACCATCGCGAAGGGCTGCTCTAGCTGGGCTTGGGCCTGACTGTCGACGGGTTCCTCTGCGGACATCTAGGCCTCGGCCATGAATGGGGCGGGGTCGCCGCAACCGACGCGGATCACTTCGGGCCCGCCGTCAGCGAGGTTGATCACGGTGGACGCCTTGATCCCGCCGAAACCGCCGTCGATGATCAGGTCGACCTGGTGCTCGAGCAACTGGCGCATTTCGTAAGGATCGCTCATCGGGTCGGTGTCGCCGGGCATGATCAGGGTCACGCTCATCAACGGTTCGCCGAGCTCTTCCAGCAGCGCCAGGGCAATCGGATGCGCCGGTACGCGCAGGCCGATGGTGCGTTTTTTCGGATGCAACAGCAGGCGCGGCACTTCGCGGGTGGCGTTGAGGATGAAGGTATAGGGACCCGGCAGATGCGCCTTGAGCAGGCGGAAGGTGCCGGTGTCGATCTTGGCGAACAACCCCAGCTGCGACAGGTCACTGCAAATCAGCGCAAAGTTGTGCTTTTCATCCAGTTGACGCAAGCGGCGCACGCGCTCCACGGCGTTCTTGTCACCGATCTGGCAACCAATGGCGTAGGACGAGTCTGTGGGGTAAATCACCACCCCGCCGCTGCGAATGATCTCGACAGCCTGTTTGATCAGGCGCGCTTGCGGGTTTTCCGGATGAATCTGGAAAAATTGACTCACATTCTCTACCTGTTCAGACGGCGGCAATAATTGGGTCATGTTTGAATCGACACCACAGTGGCGGCAGATCCTCCGGAAGCGGGCGGTATTCACCGATCTCGGACCAGCCTCCAGGGCCATGAAAGTCACTACCGGCGCTGACCAGCAGACCGAACTCACGGGCAAGAATCGCCAGGCTGCCCACTTGCTCGGCGGGCTGATGGCCATTGACCACTTCGATCGCGTGGCCCCCTGCTTGAATATAGTCGGCAATCAGCCGGCGACGTTTGCTGCGAGTGAAATCGTAATGCCAGGGATGCGCCAGGCTGACCCAGGCCTTCGCCGCACGCAGGGTTTCGACGGTGTCTTCCAGGGTCGGCCAGTGTTGCTTGACGTCCCCCAGCTTGCCGGCGCCCAACCATTTGCGGAACGCCTCGGCGCGATCCTTGACGTATCCCTCGCGCACCATCCAGTCGGCGAAATGCGGACGGGCCGGCGCGTTGCCGCTGTCGCCCAGTTCCTGCTGAATGGCCCGGGCACCTTCCTGCGCTCCCGGCATGCCTTTCAACGCCAACTTGCGGCTTATTTCTTCGGACCGTAGCCAGCGGCCATCGTGCAATCTGGCAATCGCCTCGACCAACGGTGGTGCATTCACGTCAAATCCGTAGCCCAACACATGGATGGTCGCGCCCCCCCAGGTGCAGGACAATTCGACGCCATTGACCAGTTGCATGCCCAGCGCGGACGCCGCACTGCGGGCCTCATCAAGGCCTTCAAGGGTATCGTGATCGGTCAAGGCCAGGACTCGCACGCCTTTCTCGAACGCACGCGCAACCAGCGCCGCAGGCGCCAGGGCGCCATCGGAGGCCGTGCTGTGGCAGTGCAAATCAACATTCACGGGGATGTGTTACCTCAAATCAGCTGGCACTATCGCGCGCCCATATGTTTGTTATTATGCCGCCACATCCTGCTTCTGGCTGCCACTGTGAAACAATTCATCGATTTCATCCCGCTCCTGCTGTTCTTCATTGTGTTCAAAATCGATCCTCGGGTCGTCGATATCGCCGGTCATCAACTGACCGTAGGGGGTATCTACAGCGCCACCGCGATGCTGATCGTCAGCTCCCTGGTGGTCTACGGCGCCCTCTATATCAAGCAGCGCAAGCTGGAGAAGAGCCAATGGCTGACCCTCATCGCCTGCCTGGTCTTCGGCAGCCTGACCCTGGCGTTCCACAGCGAGACCTTCCTGAAATGGAAAGCCCCGGTGGTCAACTGGCTGTTTGCCCTGGCGTTCATCGGCAGCCACTTCGTCGGTGACCAGCTGCTGATCAAACGCATCATGGGCCACGCACTGACCCTGCCGGAGCCGGTCTGGGTCCGCCTGAACATCGCCTGGATCGGATTTTTCCTGTTTTGCGGTGCCGCCAACCTGTTTGTCGCGTTCACCTTCCAGAGCTACTGGGTCGACTTCAAGGTCTTCGGCAGCCTGGGCATGACCTTGCTGTTCCTGGTCGCACAGGGCATCTACCTGTCCCGCCATTTGCACGACGCCGATACCACAACGCCAAAAATCGAGGACTGACATGCTTTACGCAATCATTGCCACAGACGTCGCCAACTCCCTGGAAGCCCGCCTGGCCGCACGGCCTGCGCACCTTGAGCGCCTGCAAGCGCTCAAAGGCGAAGGCCGCATCGTACTGGCTGGCCCGCACCCGGCCGTCGACAGCAATGACCCGGGCGCCGCGGGTTTCACCGGCAGCCTGATCGTCGCCGAATTCGATTCCCTGAGCGCCGCCCAGGCCTGGGCCGACGCCGATCCGTATATCGCCGCAGGCGTCTACGCCAACGTTTCGGTCAAGCCGTTCAAGCAAGTCTTGCCGTAATATCGCCCTCGCGATGAACCTTATCGGTTCATCGCGCTCTCAACGCTCATTATTCTCGCGCACCGGCCGTCCCCGGTGCGGTTGGCCCTGCTCTGCGGTATCTTCGCCAGTGGTGCAAGCAGAAAACGTCGGCAATGGCTAAATTGAGTGATTCATGAGCGAGCTGTTATTAATTGATGATGATCAGGAGCTGTGTGAGCTCCTGAGCAGTTGGCTGAGCCAGGAAGGCTTCCACGTCCGCGCCTGCCACGATGGCCGGAGCGCCCGTCGCGCGCTGGCTGAAACCTCGCCGGCGGCCGTGGTGCTGGACGTGATGCTGCCGGACGGCAGCGGTCTGGAGTTGCTCAAGCAATTGCGCAGCGATCATCCGGACTTGCCGGTGCTGATGCTCTCGGCCCGGGGCGAGCCGCTGGACCGCATCCTCGGCCTGGAACTCGGTGCCGACGATTACCTGGCCAAACCCTGCGATCCACGGGAACTGACCGCGCGCTTGCGCGCCGTATTGCGCCGCAGTCATCCGACGGCGGTGTCCAGCCAGCTTGAACTGGGCGACCTGTGTTTCAGCCCGGTGCGCGGCGTGGTCAGCATCGATGAGCAGGAATTCACTCTCACCGTTTCCGAAAGCCGCCTGCTTGAAGCGCTGCTCAAGCAACCCGGTGAGCCGCTGGACAAACAGGATCTGGCGCAGATCGCCCTCGGCCGTAAACTGACCCTGTACGACCGCAGCCTGGACATGCACATCAGCAATCTGCGCAAAAAAATCGGCCCGCATCCCGATGGCCGGCCGCGCATCGTGGCCCTGCGCAGCCGTGGTTACTACTACAGCCTCTGAAACAGACGCGATCCCCGGTGCAGGAGCCCCCTGTAATTGGATGGACTCGCCCACGCCGAGGCGTCAATGCGCCACGGTGGCAGTCTAAACAGCCAACGACAGCGAGGGCGAGTCCATGAAAAAGCATACTTCGATTGATCAATCATTGTCTTCTG
>NZ_CABVII010000029.1 GCF_902497995.1 Pseudomonas fluorescens
GAGCATTGGAACCACCTGATCCCATCCCGAACTCAGCAGTGAAACGATGCATCGCCGATGGTAGTGTGGGGTTTCCCCATGTGAGAGTAGGTCATCGTCAAGATTAAATTCCGAAACCCCTATCTGCGCATGCAGGTAGGGGTTTTGTTTTTGTCCGCAGGAAAGCCGCTGTAGGAGCAAGCTCGCTCCTACACACGTCGCCTTCAATGCTAAAGTCCATTCCTCGATTTTGCTTTCCCCAAGGAAGCCTTTATGCCGGACGCGACGTCCCTCAGTGCTGGTTTTATGGTGGTTCACGGCAACCGCCTGGACGAGTTGCGCAGTCTGGTGGTCAGCTGGATGCGGCGCTACCCGCTGGCTCCCCTGGAAAATGAAATCGCCCTGGTGCAGAGCAACGGCATCGCCCAATGGTTGAAGCTGGCACTGGCCGAAGACCCGGAAGATGACGACATGGGTGGCTGTGGCATCGCCGCCGCCATCGACGTGCAGTTACCGGGCAGCTTCATGTGGCAGCTTTATCGCATGGTCCTTGGCCGTAACGAAATCCCGGTCAAATCCCTGCTCGACAAAGCCCCACTGACTTGGCGTCTGATGCGCCTGCTGCCGCAATTGATCGATCAATCGCACTTCGAGCCCCTGCAGCGCTTCCTGGCCAATGACAGCGATTTACGCAAGCGCTACCAGTTGGCCGAGCGACTGGCGGATTTGTTCGACCAATACCAGGTATACCGGGCCGACTGGCTCGAAGACTGGGCCGAAGGCCGACATCAATTACGCAACGGCAGAGGCGAAACCAAACCCCTGACCCCGGCCAACTGCTGGCAGGCAGAGTTGTGGCGTGCATTGTTGCTGGATGTGGGGGAAAAAGGCATGGCGCAAAGCCGCGCCGGTGTCCATCAGCGGTTTATCGAACGCATCAACAGCCTCGATGTGGCCCCTGGCGGGCTGCCTTCCCGGGTGATCGTTTTCGGGATTTCCTCGCTGCCGGCTCAAGCCCTGGAAGCCCTGGCCGGCCTGTCTCGTTTCAGCCAGGTTTTGCTTTGCGTGCATAATCCCTGTCGTCACCATTGGGCAGACATCGTCGCCGATAAAGACCTGTTGCGACATCAGTACAAGCGTCAGGCGCGCAAGAGCGGCATGCCGGTTGTGCTCGATCCGCAAACCCTGCATCAGCATGCCCACCCGCTACTGGCGGCATGGGGCAAGCAGGGGCGGGACTATATCAATCTGCTCGACAGCTACGATGATCCCAACAGCTATCGTTCGGCCTTTCGTGATGGGCGCATTGATCTGTTCAGCGACAGCCAACCGCAGAACATGCTCAACCAGCTGCAGGACGACATTCTTGAATTACGTCCCCTGAACGAGACTCGCGAGCGTTGGCCGGCGCTCGATCCGGACAAGGACGAATCGATCCGTTTTCACATTGCCCACAGCGCACAGCGCGAAGTGGAGATCCTCCACGATCAATTGCTCGCGCGCTTCAGCGCCGACCCGAACCTAAGGCCGCGCGACGTGATCGTGATGGTCCCGGATATCGACAGCTACGCACCGCATATTCGAGCGGTATTTGGTCAGCTTGATCGCCATGATCCGCGCTTTATTCCCTTCACGCTTGCAGACCAGGGCCAACGTGGCCGTGATCCGCTATTGATCGCTGTCGAACACCTGCTCAAATTGCCTGACAGTCGTTTCCCGGTGAGCGAAATCCTCGATCTGCTGGACGTTCCGGCACTGCGCGCACGCTTTGCGGTGGAGGAGCGTGACCTGCCAACTCTGCACCGTTGGATCGAAGGCGCGGGCATTCGCTGGGGCATGAACGCCGAGCAACGTGCGGGTCTCGGTCTGCCGGCGGAGCTGGAGCAGAACAGTTGGCGCTTCGGCCTGCGGCGGATGCTGCTCGGTTATGCTGTGGGCAGCGGCGGTGCCTGCGAGGGCATCGAGCCCTACGATGAGATCGGCGGTCTGGATGCCGCGCTCATCGGTCCGTTGGTCGCACTGCTGGATGCGCTGGAGATCGCCCACCAGGAACTCTCTCGGCCTGCTCCCCCCAAGCAGTGGGGCATGCGATTGCAAGCGCTGGTGCAGTTGTTCTTCCAGGCCAGCAACGAGCATGACGACTACTTGCTGTCCCAGCTCGAAGTGTTGCGTGAAACCTGGCTTGAGACCTGTGAATCAGTTGGCTTGCGCGACGAGTTATCCCTGACCGTCGTCCGTGAAGCCTGGCTGGCCGGGCTGGATCAAGGGCGCTTGTCCCAGCGGTTCCTGGCCGGTGCGGTCAACTTCTGCACCTTGATGCCCATGC
Organism: Pseudomonas fluorescens; assembly: GCF_902497995.1. GTDB lineage: Bacteria > Pseudomonadota > Gammaproteobacteria > Pseudomonadales > Pseudomonadaceae > Aquipseudomonas > Aquipseudomonas fluorescens_BK. The sequence goes on from NZ_CABVII010000029.1 coordinate 2,306, forward strand.
GCGCGATCCCGTTCAAGCTGGTCTGCCTGTTGGGCATGAACGACGGCGATTACCCGCGGGCGCAACCGCCCCTGGACTTCGACCTGATGGGCAGCGATTACCGCCCCGGCGATCGCTCCCGGCGCGAAGATGACCGCTATCTGCTGCTGGAGGCTCTGCTGTCGGCGCGTGACCAACTGTATATCAGCTGGGTCGGCCGCAGCATTCGGGATAACAGCGAGCGGCCTGCATCGGTGCTGATTGGCCAGCTGCGTGACCATCTGGCTAGCGGCTGGCGATTGCACGAAGCGGACGAAAACCTGCTTGAGGCCATGACTCAGGAACACCCGTTGCAACCCTTTAGCGCCCGTTATTTCCACGAAGGCGATGAGCTGTTCAGCTATGCCAACGAATGGCAGGTGCTCCATCAAGCGAGCGAGCCCGAGACTGAGATCGAGGTCCTCGATGCCTACCTTCAGGAAGAGCCACTGAGCCTCGGTCAATTGCAGGATTTCCTGCGCAATCCTGTACGACATTTCTTTAGCCAGCGCCTCAAGGTGTTCTTCGAAGCGGCAGACGCACCCCTGGCCGATGAAGAGCCCTTTGTACTCGACGCGCTGCAACGCTACAGCCTCAGCGACAAGCTTCTCGAAGCGGCGCTGGGACAGCCGGATCACACCGATCAGGCGCTGGAGGCGCAGGCCAGGCGCCTGCAGCACAGCGGGTTACTGCCCATGGCCGGTTTTGGTGAATGTCTGCAGCGAGAATTGATCGAGCCATTGCCGGATCTGCTGCAGCGCTACCGGCAACTCCTGGCGTTATGGCCTACACCGCTCACCAGCGCGCTGCCGGTGAATCTGGAGCTTCAAGGCCTGCGCCTGGAAGGTTGGCTCAGCGGCCTGCATCAGCGTGCAGACGGTGGTTTGCTTTCGGTCACGACGATCCCCAACAGTATCGGTTCGATCAAGTCGCGCAAATGGCATCGCCTGACGCGGCCATGGGTCAACCATCTGGTGGCCTGCGCCAGTGGCATGGCGTTGACCACGGCGTTGGTGGCCAGCGATGAAAGTCTGCTGCTCGCTCCGATGGAGCAGGGTGCAGCCTCGCGGATTCTGGGCGACCTGTTGCTGGCCTGGCAAACCGGTATGCGCCAACCGCTGCCGATTGCGGTGAAAACAGCCTTCGCCTGGCTGGGTCAGACCGATCCGGTCAAAGCCCGGGCCGCTGCGCGCAAGGCCTATGAAGGCGATGGCCTGACCACGGATGGCGAGCGCCGTGAAAGCCCGGCGCTGGGTCGTCAATTCGCCGACTACGACATGCTGATGGCCGACGAGACTTTTCCCGATTGGTGCGACGCCTTGTATCGGCCACTGCTTGAAGCCCCCTGGCGTTCACTGACCAGCGAGGAAGCGCGCTCATGACCACGAAAACATCGCTGGCCCTGGCCTTCCCGCTGCGTGGCAGCCAACTGATCGAAGCCAGCGCCGGGACCGGCAAGACCTTCACCATTTCCGCCCTCTACCTGCGCCTGGTCCTTGGCCACGGCGGGGAACCGAGCGGGTTCGGACGTGAGCTGTTACCTCCGCACATCCTGGTCGTGACCTTCACCGATGCGGCCACCAAAGAGCTGCGCGAACGTATTCGCACGCGTCTGGCCGAGGCTGCACGGTTCTTCCGCGAGGAAACCCCGGCGCCGGATGCGCTGATTGCCGAGCTGCGTGATCAGTACCTGCCCGAGCAGTGGTCCGGATGCGCAAACCGCCTGGATATCGCCGCCCAGTGGATGGACGAAGCCGCCGTCTCGACTATCCACAGTTGGTGCCAGCGCATGTTGCGCGAACACGCGTTCGACAGTGGCAGCCTGTTTACCCAGACCCTGGAAACCGATCACAGTGATTTGTTGGGTGAGGTCCTGCGCGATTACTGGCGAATGTTCTGCTACCCGATGCAAGGCGATGCGCTGAACTGGGTTCGCAGCAACTGGGGCGGCCCGGCGGCATTGTTGCCGCGAGTACGCGGGTTGTTCGCCAGCGAGCGTGACAATGTCGAGGGTAGAGCGCCTGCCGAGCTGATCGCGCAATGCCTGGTGGAACGACGGGCCGCCTTGCTTGAACTGAAGATGCCCTGGCGCCAGTGGGCGGACGAGTTGCTTGCCCTCTGTCATCAGGGCGTTGCAAGCAAGAGCGTCGACGGGCGCAAGATGCAGGCGCGTTACTTCGAGCCCTGGTTCGAAAAAATCAAGGCCTGGGCCGAAGACGAATCCCTCGAACAACTGGATATCGGCACCGGCTTCACCCGCCTGACGCCCGATGGCATGGCTGAAGCATGGAAGGGTGAGCCGCCCCGTCATCCCGGCCTGGAGGCGATGCCCGGCCTCAAGTTCAGCCTCGATGGATTGCCGACGCCCGATGCAGCGGTTCTGCAACATGCCGCCCAATGGGTGGGGGCACGGTTCGAGGAAGAGAAACGTCGTCGCGCGGAAATGGGCTTCGACGACATGCTGCTGCGCCTCGATGCAGCCTTGCAATCCGAGGGCGGCGAGCGCCTGGCTACCTTGATCCGCGAGCAGTTTCCGGTGGCGTTGATCGACGAGTTCCAGGACACCGACCCGGTGCAATACCGGATCTTCGAAAGCATCTATCGCATCGAAGACAACAACCCGCAAAGCGGCCTGTTTCTGATCGGCGACCCGAAGCAGGCGATCTATGCCTTCCGGGGTGCCGACATCTATACCTACCTGCGCGCTCGCCAGGCCACCGCTGGCCGCCTGCATACCCTGGGCACCAACTTCCGCTCCAGTCATGGCATGGTCAGTGCGGTCAACCATGTGTTCGAGCGTGCCGAGTCGCGCGAGTCCGGGCAGGGCGCTTTCCTGTTTCGTGAAAAGAACGGCGAGAACCCGGTGCCGTTCCTGCCCGTCGAATCCCAGGGACGCAAAGAAGCGCTGCACATCGAAGGCCGGGTTGTCCCCGCCCTGAATGTCTGGCACCTGTCTGCCGAACAGCCCCTCTCCGGTGCGGTGTACCGGCAACAACTGGCCGCCGCTTGCGCCAGTGAAATCACGGCGTTGCTCAACGGCGGGCAACAAGGTCGTGCGGGCTTCATACAGGACGGCAAAGACTTTCGGGGCCTGTTGCCGGCTGATATCGCGATCCTGGTGCGCGACGGCAAGGAAGCCCAGGCCGTGCGCGCCGAACTCTCGGCCCGGGGCGTGCGCAGTGTTTACCTGTCGGACAAGGACTCGGTGTTCGCCGCCCAGGAAGCCCACGACCTGTTGACCTGGCTCAAGGCGTGCGCCGAGCCGGATGTCGAGCGTCCACTGCGGGCTGCGCTGGCGTGCATCACGCTGAACCTGTCCCTGGCTGAACTTGAGCGGTTGAATCAGGACGAACTGGCCTGGGAAGCTCGGGTCATGCAGTTTCGCGGTTATCGCGAGCTGTGGCGCAAGCAGGGTGTGTTGCCCATGCTGCGGCGCTTGCTGCATGACTTCCGCTTGCCCCAGGCATTGATCGCGCGCAGCGATGGCGAGCGCGTGTTGACCAACCTGTTGCACCTGTCCGAGCTGCTGCAACAGGCGGCTGCCGAACTCGATGGCGAGCAGGCGCTGATCCGGCATTTGTCCGAGCACCTGGCGTTGTCCGGCCAGGCGGGCGAAGAGCAGATCCTGCGCCTGGAGAGCGATGAACAACTGGTCAAGGTCGTGACCATTCACAAGTCCAAGGGGCTTGAGTACCCCTTGGTGTTCCTGCCGTTCATTTGTTCGGCGAAACCGGTGGATGGCAGCCGGCTGCCACTGCATTACCACGACGCCAGCGGCAAGGCCCAGGTGACCTTGAAGCCGACGGCCGAGTTGATTGCCCTGGCCGACGATGAGCGCCTGGCCGAGGATCTGCGGTTGCTCTATGTGGCCCTGACCCGGGCGCAACATGCTTGCTGGCTCGGGGTGAGCGACCTCAAGCGCGGCAATAACAACAGCTCGGTGCTGCACCTTTCGGCATTGGGTTATCTGCTGGGGAGCGGTTCGCCATTGGCTGAGTCGGCCGGGTTGAAGCGTTGGCTGGAATACCTGCAGCAGGATTGCCCGGCACTGAGCTATGGTGAAATGCCTGAAGCAAGCGCCGAGCATTACCATCCGCCACACAACGAAGCGGCACTGCTCGCTGCGCTAATCCCTAAGCGCAAGGCCAGTGAAAACTGGTGGATCGCCTCTTACAGTGCCTTGCGCATTGGCGAGAGACTGAGCGAGGGCAGTGACGAAGCCCCCGAGAGTCCTCAAGCGCAAAAACTCTTCGACGACGAACGCCTAGATCCGCAAGCACCACGAGAAGTGATTGCCGGCGGCGCGGACATCCATCGATTCCCCCGTGGCCCCGGCCCCGGTACTTTCCTTCATGGCTTGCTGGAGTGGGCGGGAGACGAAGGTTTTGCCGTCACACCGCAAGCTGTGGAAGACGCCATTGCGCGTCGCTGTAACCGTCGCGGCTGGGAAGGTTGGATCACCGCCCTGAGTGACTGGCTGCAGCATCTGCTCAAATCCCCGCTGCCTGTGGGTGCCGGGCAGTCGCCGGTGATTTTCGGCCAACTGAACCAATACCGCGTCGAGATGGAGTTCTGGTTCGCCAGCCACAAGGTGGATGTACTCAAGCTCGATGAGCTCGTGCGCCAATACACCCACAACGGTGTGGCACGGGTGGCGGCCGAATCGGTGTTGCTCAACGGCATGTTCAAGGGCTTCATCGACCTGACATTCGAGCACGACGGCCGCTACTACGTCGCCGACTACAAATCCAACTGGCTGGGTGTCGATGACATGGCCTACACCGAGCAGGCCATGGAGCAGTCGATCCTCGACAACCGTTACGACCTGCAATACGTGCTGTACCTGCTGGCCTTGCATCGTCAGCTCAAGGCGCGGCTTGCCGATTACGATTACGACCGGCATGTCGGCGGTGCGTTGTACCTGTTCCTGCGGGGTACGCGCGCATCCAGCCAGGGCGTGTACTTCGCCCGTCCGCCAAAAGAACTGATCGAGCGCCTGGACCGGATGTTCCAGGGCAAGCCAGAGCCCAAGGCAGAACCGGCCTGGGAACAGGGAGTACTGCTATGAGTCGCACCTTCGCCGATTTGCTACCCACGCCATTGGCCGCCGAAAGCCTGGCAGACCTGGCCCCCTTGAGTCGCGCCGATGACTTGTTGCTGTTGCTCACGCGCTGGGTCGAACGCGGCTGGTTGCGGGCGCTGGACAAGGCCTTCGTGGCCTTTCTGCATGAGCTCGCGCCCAATGATGATCCCTTGGTACTGCTGGCCGCGGCATTGACCAGTCACCAACTGGGGCACGGCCATGTTTGCCTGGATCTGTTCGAGACGCTGAAAGAGCCGGACTTCGCCCTCTCACTGCCGCCCGAAGGCGATCTGCAAAGTGACGCGATGCTGTTGCCGTCGCAATTGCTTGAGGCGCTGGACGCCGCTCACTGGTGCAAGGTGCTGGCTGCCAGCAACTTGGTCGCATTGGCGGTCGACGCTCGTGAAGCCGCGCAGCAGAGGCCCTTGGTGCTATCGGGCAAACGCCTGTACCTGCGTCGCTACTGGGCTTACGAACGGCGTATCGATCACTCGTTGCGCCAGCGCTTGGCGGAACACGAAACCACCCCGGACGACTTGTCCCAACGCCTGACCGGCCTGTTCGGTCCTGCCCGGGCCGACGAAGTGATCGACTGGCAAAAGCTCGCCTGCGCCCTGGCCACCCGCAGTGCCTTCAGCATCGTCACCGGCGGCCCGGGAACCGGCAAAACCACGACGGTCGTGCGCTTGCTGGCCCTGCTGCAGGCGCCGGCGGTGGAGGCAGGCAAACCCTTGCGCATCCGTCTCGCCGCCCCCACCGGCAAAGCCGCGGCGCGGCTGACCGAGTCCATCAGTGCCCAGGTTCGCACCCTGGAAGTCAATGAAGCGATACGGGAAAAAATCCCGTCGGACGTCACTACCGTGCACCGCCTGCTCGGCAGCCGTCCCGGTACGCGACATTTCCGGCATCACGCGGGTAATCGCCTGCCGCTGGATGTGCTGGTGGTGGACGAAGCCTCGATGATCGACCTGGAAATGATGGCCAACCTGCTGGACGCGATGCCGGCCCATGCCCGATTGGTGCTGTTGGGTGACAAGGACCAGTTGGCGTCGGTGGAGGCCGGTGCCGTGCTCGGCGATCTGTGCCGCGATGCCGAGGCCGGTTGGTACAGCCCGCAGACCCGGCAGTGGCTGGAGTCGGTCAGTGGCGAACGTCTGGACGCCAGCGGTTTGCAGGAAGACATCAATGGGACTCATCCACTCGCCCAGCAAGTAGTGATGCTGCGCCACTCGCGGCGGTTCGGCGAGGGCAGCGGCATTGGCCAACTGGCGCGTTGGGTGAACCAGCAGCACCCGGAACACGCGCGCAAGCTCTTGGCAGCGCGCAGTCACGACGACGTGTTTAGCCTGTCCCTCAAGGGTGAGCAGGATCGGGCGCTGGAGCGCCTGCTGCTTGAGGGGCATGGCGACGGGCCGCAGGGTTATCGGCATTACCTGACCTTGCTGCGCAGCCAGCGGCCAGCGCTCGACAGGCCCCTGCATGATCAATCCTGGATCGACTGGGCCCGTAGCGTGTTGCAAGCCTTCGACGCGTTCCAGTTGTTGTGCGCAGTACGCAAGGGGCCCTGGGGTGTGGAAGGCTTGAATCAACGAGTGACCGCCGCGCTGCTCAAGGCGCGGCTCATCGACAGTGACCACCAATGGTACGAAGGCCGCCCGGTGCTCATGACCCGTAACGACTATGGCCTGGGCTTGATGAACGGCGATATCGGCATCACGCTCAAGTTGCCGGAGCGTGATGGACCCGAGGCCGGGAAGCGGGTGCTGCGTGTGGCGTTCCCACGCAATGACGGGCAGGGCGGCGTGCGCTTTGTCCTGCCGAGCCGGCTCAATGATGTCGAAACCGTGTACGCCATGACCGTGCACAAATCCCAGGGTTCGGAATTCGCCCACACGGCGTTGATTCTGCCGGACGCCCTCAACCCGGTCCTCACCAAAGAGCTGATCTATACCGGAATCACCCGGGCAAAGCACTGGTTCACCTTGATCGAACCCCGTGCCGGGGTGTTCGAAGAGGCGGTGCGGCGCAAGGTCAAGCGCTTGAGCGGGTTGATGCTGGAGCTGGAAGAGCCGCCCTTGGCCGGGTGATTGAAGGGGAGCGGAAACACTGTGCGAACGCCGACTAATCGGCGAACAACATTTTCCGGCTCTCCCCCATCAACAGACCCTGATTCCGTTCTGTGACCGCGCGGATGTAATCCCACAGCAAGGTGATCCGCTTGAGCTTGCGCAGGTCTTCGCGGCAGTACATCCAGAACTTCAAGGAAAACAGGTTAACCCAATGAATACAGGGGCTAACCGCTATGAGCATCCTTGAAGTTCGATCTGCTGTTACAAACACCGTTACAAATCTCGCTCGTCCTGTGAAGCCGACCACAAGGCTCGCCAAGCCGTATTACTTCAGGCGTAACGGGATTTACTACATGCGTCTCAGGGCCACGGGCAGCACCACTGAGTTTGCTTCAGTTTCCCTCAAGACCAGTAACAGGCGGGATGCATTGGACGCTTCAGAACATCTTTTGGGGTTCGTTAGGGCGTTCCATTTGGATAATGCTGATGCTTCGTGGAGCAAGCTGAAAGAACATTTCCGTGTTGTATCGGTGGAGCTGTTTGAGGCTCGACGTGATGCCAGCGTTATGCAGGTGTGGGGCGGATTGCATGATGGCCACTCAGGCTTGGTGGGCGGCTCTTTGCGACCAATGAAGCCAGTAGCGGACGTCCCAGTATCGATATCTGTATTGGCCCCAGCGATGACCTTTGAGATTCTCTCGGGCCTCTACTTGGCTGACCGTGGACAGGACCAGAAGGCGTCGACCCTGAAGGAAACCAAGATTTGCCACGGGACAATCTCTGCGGCTCTCGGTGGACTGGACATGCGGACTCACTCACGGGCTGACCTCGTGGCCCTGCGTGATCGATTTTCAGATGGCCGTATACCTTCAACGGTCAATAAGCTGATCGTGAAGCTGTCAGCAGTCCTCGCGTGGTCAGTTGAAAATGGTCACATACCCAAGTCATTCGACAAGAAGCTGAAGCTCACCAAGGGGCTTGAGTCGACCCGTAAGGCGTTTACACAGGATCAGGTAGTCAAGCTGGTGTCTTACTGCAATACGCTTCCTGAAACCTCGTGGAAACGCTGGCTTCTGAGTCTGGGGGCTATCACTGGCGGGCGCCTGAACGAAATATCCCAGTTGACCACGAGTGACGTCTTGACCCTGGAGGCGGGAATCGTTGCGATCCACATCAATGAGGCGGGGGAGGGAAAGTCAATCAAGAACAAGCGAAGTGAACGATTGGTGCCGTTGACTGATTGTGCCTACGGGTTCGACCTCGCTGCCTTCTTACGATACGTCGAGGCGTGCAAACTTAGTAAGTCGGAGGCGTTGGCGCAGATTGGCTACAAGACAGCGGGCGATTGGGCAAACCGACAAGCGATCCCTGCGGCCCTTGGTGACTCCTACGGTCCCGGTCTAGTGTTCCATTCGCTCCGACATTCACTGGCGTCCCTCATGCAAATCAAGGGTATCCCTACCGTCCACGCCCAAGCCGTCATGGGGCACGCATCGGGAACCGTAACCTATGATACCTACGGTTCTGGTGTGCCTGCTGAGGTCATCGCGGAAATGCTGAGCGGGCTGTTCTCGAACCAGACTGCGTCAAGGCCACCTAACGCCGAGGTACTACTACTCAACAACGTGTGACGAGACGCTGACCCGTCACCAACAAAGCACCCGCAGACGGAAACTACCCGTCAACGCCGTGATACGACCGGCAATGAGCCGTGGCTGGCAGCGTCATCCAGAATCTATATAAAGGAAGGGCAGGGGGCGGTGATTGGCGGGAGTCAGCACCGTCGAAGTGGTTCGGTCGATACAAGACGAAGCTGGGCGTCACCGACCCGAGAAAGGCATTTCACAGTTTTCGGCACACGCTCATCGACGATCTGCGGGATGCGGGGGTACAGGATTCACTTATCAAGCGGATAGCCGGACACGAAGACGCGGCGGTGACGTTCAGCTACGGTAGCCGCAGCCCGTTGAAGGCCATGGCAGAGGCCATCCAATCCATCAAGTTGTACCGATAGGATCGTCTCACCGCGAGCCCCGTCGAAACTGTACAAAAAACGACCACTTTACATTTCTGAAAATCGCCTAAGAAATGTTTGACGTTTCTCCTAGATCTGTTTATAGTCCACCTCATCAACAACGCAGCAGTCGTAAGCGACTTGGACGGAGGCAGGAAAAATGAAGATAGTCAGTTATATACGTGTGTCCGGGTCTCCTTACGACGAAAGCGCACTGAGTCTCGATACCCAACGCGAGTATATAGCCCGAGCTGCTGAGCAGAATGGCTGGGATATTGTGAGCGAGTTTGTAGACGTGGCAGCTAGTAAGGTAGCTATTGGAAAACGTCTAGAAGGCGCTAAGGCATTGGTCATGTGTAAGCGATTGGGTGCACCATTGGTAGTGGCCAAGCTCGACAGGCTTTCTCGGTCAGCTCACCACATAGCCCAGTTGATGAAAGAGTTGGAGTTCAAGGTGGCAACTATGTCACACGCCACTGCTTATGAGCTACATCTTTACGCAACACTAGTAGAGCACGAACGCAAGTTCATATATAAAGGCTTAAGAGATGCCCAACCCCTTCCTCAACAAATTGTTGGTCTAGAGCTGCACCCTTCGTTTTTGGAAGAGCATCCACATTATGCTACGTTTCGGATTGGCCGAACATCCGAGAATAGACAGCTAGCAGCGGTCGCAGTCTCCAATCGGGTTAAAGTGTTTCACTCTGAAGTGCGGCCTCACATACAAGCCTGCCTTGACACAGGTTTGACAACATTGAGTGATGTCGCAAACTGTCTTAATGGCAAAGGGATCAAAACTTCTCGCGGGGGCTTGTGGTCATCTACTCAAGTTAAGCGAGTAATGGAAGCACTAAATTTAAAATTATAATTCCTACTCCACTTACAGCAACACAGCAACTCATCAGATTTATCGCACACCGTATTACCACAGCTCTCTGCCGAACCCGAAAATACAGGGAACTGCACAGGGTTTTCGTCGTAGCCGGGATTCCGCAATTTCAAGCTTCGCCCTAACTTAAATTACGCGAGTAAACAACATGCCATGATTGCAAGATAAGACTGTGCCCGTGATACACCTCAACCAACGATGGAGAGCAACAACATGACTTAAGAGAATCGCCTCCGCGAATATGGCTGAGCATAGAGCCATTAGATCAGTTCGATTCCCACTCTCTACTAATACGACGGAATTTAAGTTTTTGTGATGGCACCTCTTTGCCTATAAAAACCTTGTGCAACCGACAAGAGAATATACTTATGACTTAGCATTCACACGAAAAGGTACTCACCTCGCCAGTACTAGAATTGCGCGAGGAAACCGTAAACATTACCGCCCATTATTATCGCTAGAGTTCTATCGACGGGCACTTGCACCCTAATTTTAAGAAGTTAATAATATATGAAAATGCAAAAAACATACTCCAGCACTGCACACACCAAAACTGATAGCGGCATCATCATGGCTAACGGGAGCCCCTTCGCTCGTCACTTGCGGAAGGCATCGGTTAATTACAGCGGAGACACTATTCCGAGCAATCTAACTGACGTCTTGAAGCTCGCTAGCATGCTGGAAAAGGAACGGCTCAAACTGGAACACGAAGCTGGAGTACTGAAGCAGCAATTTAAAGAAAACGCCGAAAAGGTAGCCTTCTACGACGAAGTGGCTGCAACCGGACATCTGTTCGATATTGATGAAGCGGCAAAGATCATGGGCACGGGGCGGACTCGGTTACTTAAATACCTTCGAAAACATCGAGTGCTAATGAGCAGCACCCACCGGTTTAACCGCCCTTACCAGAAGCATCTCGATGCCGGTCAATTCGAGGTAAAGTATCTGCAATACATGAATCGTAACACCGGCGAGCTGAAGCTAAAGTCGATGCCTTTTCTCACTGGCAAAGGATTAATCTGGCTTCAGCAGTTCATCGCCAAGCATGGTCGAACAGGACTGTAACAACTTCGCCTGCTGATAGATGGCCAGTGAGTTCCGGCTCAGGCCGCACTTCAACTGATAGCGTTAGTAACATGGACGTAAGCAGCCCGTGACGACCTTATGCACCGATCTGGACGAAGTACACCTTGAAGGTGGCTGGTGACTTCATGCCGGCCATTCTCTAGCGCTTGAAGTGGCTACATCTTTAGCAAGAAACAAGCTCGTTAGTTCTCACGCTCGCGAGTGAAATGAAAAAACATAAGTCCAGTCAACGCGCTACATATGTGGCGGCTGGAAAATACTACCTAAAATTCGAAATCGTACGAGATAACCAATGAAATACTACGCCAGCAACAACGTTATTGAGCTTGAGAGCAACCACTACCCAATGAACATAATTACCAAGACGCGAAGTTCGACGCAATATGCAATACCAATTACCGGCCCTATTGGCGAGATTTACGAGTATGCCGAATTAGTTCGTGTATTGGTATGCGCAACGGAAGAGGATGAGGTTTATATCCGGCTATCATCCCCTGGCGGAAGCTTGGAAACTTGCGACTACTTATGCCGACGCATGGATGAGTGCGAGGCGAAGATTACCGTCGAGATCGGATTTGCCTGTGCTTCTGCTGCCTCGGCTATAGCTCTCCAAGCCGATGAATGGGTGATATATAGCAGTAGCACGATGATGATTCACTCTTGCTCTTATTCTCCAGGGCACGGAAAAGAGTCGGATATTCGGGGAGTAGCAAGTTTCGTTGAGCGAGTGAACTATGAATGGGTAGATCGAACTTACCAAGGTTTTCTGGTCGAGGAAGAGTTTGTTGACGTTCTAGATAATGGCAAGGATCTGTACTTCTTTGCAGACGACCTCCGTGAACGTATGCCGCTATACAAGGCGTACCGCAAAGAACGCAAAGCAAGAGAAGTAGAAGCAATACTGCAGTATTGGAAAAGCCAACACGCAGCCTAAAGTAACAGCGTTGACATTCGTTGACGCTCTATTCGCCCAGGAGGGCATTAGTAAAAAATGAGTAACATTGTACATTTGACTGACTACCAGAACAAAGAAGTCCTAATTGGTGATATCACCATAGGGCAGGACGATGAAGGACGCTATTGCCTGAACGATGTCCACAAGGCGAGCGGTGAGGATCAGAAGCACCGGCCCAAGTACTGGCTAGAAAATGGTCAAACACAAGCCCTGATTTCTGAGGCTGAAAAGGGCGGAATTCCGCCTGTTAGCGTGATGCTTGGACGACACGGCGGAAGCTACGCTGTGAAGGAGCTGATCTACGCCTATGCGATGTGGATCAGTCCCGAGTACCACCTGAAGGTGATCCGTGCTTACGACCGGTTGGTTACTGACGGTGTGGCTGTCCACGAGAACGCTGCCCAAGATGTTCTGGACAACCCTCAGAAGTACATTCAAACGTTAAAGTGGCAGGCTCAGGCCCTGGTGGATGAGAATGCTTATTTGAAAGAGCAACTACGAGCAGTCGCACCGAAAGTTAAGTTGTTCGATAAGTTTATCGATTCCACGGGTGTAACGACGTTTCAACAGTTTTGTACCAGTCTGAACCTGCATCAGCGGAAGATTAAGCTTTGGCTACGTGATATCGGCTGGCTGCGAGCTGACCAGTTCGAAGTTAATCCGCTTCCAACTGCGAAGGCTGTTGACCACGGTTACTGTGTCGTGAAGAGCGTTGTAACGGAATACGGTCACAGGAAGCAGCAAATCAAGTTCACTGCGAAGGCTGAAGCTTATGTTGAGCTGAAGGCTCCAGACTCTGTGCGAAAGCCTATCGTTGAGAGCAAAGAAAAAATGGCTGCATAGCACCTACTTAACGCGATACAGTTGAATACAAACCGGGGTACTAGCTTGCTCCGGGGAGTAAAGGCCTGGAACTGTATAAAAAGAAGTAGGCAGAACTCGAAGCACTTCTTATACAAACTGATGCCCTTTGGTTTCACTGAGCAGAGCGAATTTCGTGCTGTCTACAATAAGGGTCACGCGTTCCCAACCGACAATAGCCGGAACACACCGAGGGTTTTCCTATGAAATGAACTACCAGGAAGAACATTATGAACATGAGCACTACTATATACGCAAGTAACGAATGCCCAATCCAGCAACTTCGCATGAAGGTGGCATCAGCACGCACTACGGCCATCGGGGACATTATCTACGATAAGTTCACCAAAGAATATTATGGCACCTATATCAGGACGCCATATTTACAAGAGCCAGCCCCGGAAAATTCTGGAGAGGCTTGCCGCGTTAAGGGCAACTGGTACATTGCCGAGGATGGCAGTCCCCTGCCCCCGGAATGCAAACAAACCCCATCTGAATATCTTGCTCCGGTTGTTGAACTGATCCCGACGCAACCTATTGAACAGGCCGAGCAAAAGTCCAAGGCTGGGAAAAAACCTCAAGTCATTAACAACCCGCTGGCCGCTGCATTGAGTACACTCAGGCTGGAAGGCAGACCCATGCCATGGCTGGACGACATTGCTTTCGGGGCTATCTATACCGGACCAGGTTTGATAAATGGCAAACACAGTGTTTCCCTTGCTGATGTGAAGAAGGTGCTGCACCTTCCGGTGTTAGCAGTAGCAACAGCAGCGGAATGCCTTTGCAACCATGACATGCAGCCGATGAGCACGCGTCAGCTACAGAGAGTGGTAGAAGCCGCGAGAACCGCACTGCGTGGCATTGCACTGCACCTTGAACGCCACCCAGACATTCTACGATCCGTTGATGTGGATATTGACTTCGACAAGCTCTGGGCAATCAACGACGAACAGACTAAGCCAGTTGCCATCGCACAGCACCCTAAGAAGCAGCAGGCGCTGGAGATGATAAGGGCGGGAGTTCCAACCAAGACCACCGCAAGGGAACTAGGCATATCCAAGAATACGGTCAAGAATTGGGGCCACGAGGCACGGCAGCAGGGGTAGTGGCAGGGGGTCAATGATCGTTGATTAGCGACAGATATATAGAGAGTGAAACTCGCCATGTCCAGCATGGTGAGTGAACGAATCGCCAAAGCGGAGCTTTCAGATTAACTACCTATATAATATAATCAACTTGTGACGTTACCGTCACGGACAATAACTTGTGCCTGAGGCACGGATTATAACTTTATTGTATAAAGAGGGGCAGAAGGGGCATGACCCCGCCCCCTGCTCTTGCCTTAAACGCTAAAGATTTACACTGCTATATATAACTCGTAACGGTACGTTACAGACAATCCTTACAGTAAAGCAGAAGATATTGGGAAGCTTCTTGTCTCCTTCCCAACTACAATAACGATACCAAAAGACATAAGATACCAACTTCTTCAAATAGCAATCTCTAAGTAGTGGTGGGGTTCTGCACCACCCTCTTCTTGTTTTTTCTTTGCTAGACTATAACTTGAACAATAATACTTCGTGACGTGCCGTCACAATATACCTGCATAGTCAAAGCAAAAATTTTGGGCTTCCTGCCCCTGCTCCCACTAACTATATATTATGCCGTGAGGCAAGATAGCAACGCTATTCAGTAGGGGTGGAGTGGTGCTGCACCACCCTGCCTTTATAGTGATAATAACCCTGGGATGTAATACTTCGTGACGAAGCGTCACCATATATTCACATAGAGTTAGGATCTACAGTATTAGGGGCTTGTACTTCTGCCCCCACTTGCCGGAAGGCAGCCTTACCAATTCCAGGCATCCACCATGCCGTTAGGCATAAGATAACCACCCGAAGGTTACGGGATGGTAGATGTTCTTCCTGTGAGGCGGGAGTGTTGCAAGCCCGTCAACATCACCGGAACCAACTCCGCTTCACGCGAGTCGGCGTTCCATTTGAACGTTACCCGACGTATCTGGAGTTTCCACCAGTAGTGGCTGAGCCGTTGTCACTGGTTGCGTAGGGCCGAGGTAGGCTCACGCTACTTGTCAATAAGGAGTATGAAATGAGAATGACGAAAAACAAGGTGCGGGTGCTTGAAGCTCTCGCTTACATCGATACCTGGAACAACGTATTCCCACCCCACACTGCCGCAAGTGTTCAACGGACACTAAAAGAAGACTTGGAGTACGGCGACTTCGACTTAGCCAACTTGACCCGAACCTTGAAGGCTCTTGTGGTTCAAGGCTTGGCTAAATGCACCGTCGAATCCGTGGATGTTTCTGGTGATACTTTTGGTTGTATCGACCGGAGGTACGAGCGGGAGATGACGCAGTATTGGCCAGCTGACCTGGACTTGGCAGCGATGGAAGTGAAGTATCGAGGTACGCCAGAAGAGCAAGAATTGAACTGGCATAATGCCTTCCAGAGAATGGGTGGTCTGCCCATACTCACAATGGAAGAGTTCCGAGCTTACAATGCACGTAAGGCGGCAGCCCTCGGATAACTAGTCTGGAACTAACTGGGTATCTATTCTCTTACAGGCGTCGGTAACACCCCTATACCACCCTGCACCCCGCGAAACCCCCGGTTTATGGCGCATTGCCACTACAGGTGCTAAGCCAGCCTCTCTTTTCGTGCAACTTTTCACAGCCCACAGTTCTGTGGAGTCCTCGGTTGGGTCTCATTTCCAGAAATGACGCCCCCCAACGTGCCACAGCAGCGGCTGAGTAATTCCAGCTTCTGCATTGCAGGGCCTTGGATTTGGTATGCCCAGTAGTGGACAAACCCCAGCAGCCACACCACGGAGCCCTGACTTTACAGGGCTGGCCTCTGTGTCATTACGGGTACGCATCAGGCACCACAGAAAAGCTGTACGAAAAGTAGCCAAAACACCCCGTTAAAGAGGGTAAATATAATAGTTGACACACCCTACGTGCTACACCACTATGTAACACACCCTAATTAATACACAGCAGGCTCTGCCATGTTCATCCGTGCTTACCTTCGCGCTTCAACTTCCGAGCAGAATGCATCCCGTGCCAAAGAAGCCCTTGTAGCGTTCGCGGCGGAACAGGGCCACAAGATTGCAGCCTTCTACATAGAGAACGAGAGTGGGACGAAGCTGGAGCGGCCTGAGTTGTTCCGTCTGCTGGAAGACACCCATGAAGGCGACGTGCTGCTGATCGAAGGCGTTGACCGCCTGTCCCGACTTACCCAGCCAGACTGGGACTTGTTAAAAGCCCGGATTGCAGTCAAGCGGGTAACGGTCGTATCGCTCGACTTGTCTACCAGTCACGCAGCCTTGAAGCCCACCCAGGGGATGGACGACTTCACCAAAGGAATGATTGCAGCCGTCAATGGTATGTTGCTCGACATGCTAGCCGTGGTGGCCCGTAAGGACTATGAAGACCGTCGCCGCCGTCAGGCTGAGGGGATCGCTAACGGCAAGGTCATTGGCGCGTATAAAGGTCGTCAGGTGGATACAGCACTTCGCGACCGCATCGCGATACTGCTGAATGACGGCAAGAGCATTCGCGGAGTAGCCCACATGCTGGAGTGCAGCACGACTACAGTTCAAAGGGTTAAGGCTGCCCTTAGTTCAAAACTGTAAGCTCCTGTAGAGACGTATAGGTCACGCCAGTACTGCGACCTTTATCATCCCAGGATATTCTGTTTTTAGCTGCTGTAACGCCTCGTGGATCGCTCCAAGGGGTTAGGAACCGACCGTCATAGTGCGAAGTTTCAGCAATTCTCCAGATACCGGCTCTGATATTCCCGCTACCGGATCGCGACCGATAGTTGCCCAAGGCAAATGCCGGTTTTGAAAATTGGGGTATCACTGGATCTGGAAAAGTGGCTTACGACCGACGGAGAACGGCGAGGAGCAACCATTTTCGTTGTAGCAGTTGCAGAAGACTGCGTCCGATAGCGATATGGTATTGCGACATGACTCAATCTCCGGCTGCTGCTTCAATTGCGACATCAGCCTTGGGTCGACAGCGGTCATGACTTAGATCCAGTGTGCCTAATGGTCTCCCTTGTCCGCCGGCTTTTACCTGAATACCTTCAAATAGAGTGTCCGTAGTGTGATGTCGGTGGACTAGTTCGGTGTATTCCGGCTGCGCCAGACTGGTATTTTGAAGACTTCGTTCCGCATCCCCCAGAAAACATGATAATTAGCGTTTCTGAGAAAATTTCGAAATTTCAAAGAATACCTCCGGACGATCGTGGCCTAATACTCCACTCACTTTCAATTCGCAACCGTAAATTCGAAAGCCGGTCGCTTAAATTGTCAGCCGAAATAAAACCACTGAAATTGAAATACCGCGCCAACGCCGGCCTAGCAAAAGCAGGCATTCGAGAAAGGCCTTCTGCCAAACTACCGGCGGCCGTAATCAAAATAAATATGGGTTTATATGTATTGCCGCGCCCATGCGAACGGGCCAATTGGATTAAATCAACTATACTTTCGGGATCCCGTTCATCTATATCTATAAAAAACAAATAACATTTATCATCACGCATAAGTCCATTATTACTCACCCCAAGCGATAATCGAGTGGCGTCCTCTTCTACAAATTGAATGTCTATCCAAATATCCTGAGCCACAAGGGCGTCCTTTATTTTCGAAAACAAATCCGTATAACCTGGAACCAAAAAAACACGCACAGGTTTGTTTGGGCGCAGAAATGCGGAAACGGTCTCCCGCACAAGCTTACTAACGCTTTGATACACAAGGTCGTTGCGTTCCAGGGGCTTGCATATTGACAGGTGATTACCGTCAACCCCAATGGGAACACATCCCACGATTCCAGGGTTAGCACTAACAGAGTCGACCACGACTGTTGGTCCAGTTTTACTCGTCTCGTGGTATGCGGCCACTGTAATTGACATACGGGCAACGTTTTGGCGAAACCACTCTCCTAGATTCTGCAGATAAGCACTACCGTGCGCCATCTCTTTAGTGACATTGCTCGGCAAGCTAAGGAAGGACAATCTTGACGCCAGATCTGATAATGAGGCTCCAGTATGGGGAGTAGCAAGAAAAACGATCGCTCGGGTATTACTTACCAATGGGCGCCATTTCTCTATATTCATAGTATCCGCTGTCTGAAGAAGCTGTTTAACCATTAACCCCCCCAAGCTGTGGGCAATAAAAATAGTAGGCCTCGCACCAATTCCATGAGCAGTCAAGTACTCTAAAATATTTCGGGATCGCTCAAGAATCCCCATAGATGAAGAATTGGAACTCCACATTGTCACTGATGCGGGATATCCTAAGCTGAATACGCGCACATTTTCTATATCGGCTGACAACCAAGACGGCCAAAAATCTTCAGCCTTTCCCGGCGGGTGCCATGTATCCAGATAGTTACCGCCAACACCGTGCACAAACAACACATCTGCAACGATTTCAGCCTCAGTCTTCGCATCTACTTGATATAACGATACTGAACTCATCGCCTTCTCCACGAATTAATATTCAACGACTTAACGGGCTCACTACAAATATATCTTCGCTTCTCAAGATCTCAACCCGATCGATACGGTCTGAGTATAGGTGACAAACCTACGAGCGATGCCTGCGGTCCACCAAGGGTAGATTTGGGTCGTCTTCTGCGGGTCATGGTCAAAAAGCGTGCTGGTCAAATCCGGTCCAGAACACTGGCCAGATCGAATGCAAACAATTGGACATGCCTGAGTAATTACTCACCCAGCCCTAGCCACCGGCAAGATGAACTAGGATTCCCGCACCATCACTCAAGGACGATAGCTATGTTAGATAACCCAGAAGCCAGCATCGCCACAGCGGACGTGCTGACCCTGTTGCTGCACAACCAGTACGCATTGGCCGCTGGACTCGAAGAACTGGCCTTGTGGGTCAAAGCCAATGGCTCAAACGGGACCTACGAAAACGCTATCGCAGTGTTTGAAACCCTCGATACGAATGCATCCGCCATCGCCGCTGGAATTATGAAGCTGAGGCAATAGGCGTTATCAAAGCTAGACCTGATGGCAACCATGACCCGCTTAGATCAACAGATGCGGGTACAGCGGATTCGGGAAGATCTGGAGAACAAGCGTGCAGCTGATCCTGATTGGAAGCCAGCTGGCAAAGGGCGTAACCAGGCGAAGTAGGGCAAGGTAGCGGGCTTGCTTAAGCGGAATGGCAACTTCGTGGAAGAAATCGCCAAGATTGCCGACGTGGGTATTGCAACCGTGTACCGCATCAGGAGGGAACTGACTCTGTAAGCCCCATCAGCATGACATCAGCCGCCTACGGGCGGTTTTTCGTACCCGTGATATTCTGAATTTGTAGCCGCTGACGCCGAGGTGGCCCGGGAATGGCTCTTAACCTCGACCCAGCCTATGCGGGGAATCCGACGATCCATTCTCCGCCCTGATATTCGGCCATGGATTTACGAGCAGTGTTAGATCCAGGGCAGGTGTATATTTTGAAAAGTATGGGTGTCAGCAGATTTCTATGAGTGGCTTACGACCGACAGAGAACGGCTAATAACGGACGCTTCCAAGCCGCGACTGAACAACACGAAAACCATCATAGGCTCCACCGCGTACCCCTTTACGACCGCTCTCTGACTTTCCGTGAACATCACGCCGGGTCTACTGATACCCTTATCAGGAGGCTTCGCCCTGACTCTCTCCAGATCGAACACGATTATCGTACAATCCTGACAGTGAGCCCGCATACCTCAGCGTGAACTACTCATCATGGATGCGAAGCGGTCTTTGATGAACGCATTCAGGCATCGAAAGCGCGTTTCAATAGGAGAAACCATGGCCCATGAAGAAACCGAGGCGCAGCCCGATGGCACGGCTGGAAGTCATCCGCACCAAAGCGTGATTGATGAATTGAAAGCCGCAGGTGTTCGCATCACGGGCTCTGAAAATTCCCACAAGCTCTTGTACAAACTATGCAAGCTCAAGGGTTTGCAAATGAATGGCTCTGCGACCACAGCCGCGAAGAATGGTGGATTAAAACGAAACAAGGTCATCACCCAGGCACGGGAACTGCTTCGCGAGTACATGACCACGGGTCTCATCGTTCTGCCTGAACACATCAAGGCCAAGGGCTCCAATAACAAATACAAGCATGATGGAGAGGCCGAGGCGAACCGGAATTTCAATGGCCATGGATGGAAAGCACCCAACCCGCCATTGCCAAAGCGCGCCATTCCAGCAATAACCCTTGGCGGCATCCAGTCTGGCCAGAAACAAGTCCGTAAGGCCATCAGCAATGCCAGTAAAATGGTTGTCATTGAGGCTTACGCTAAGGAACACAAATGCACAATTGCACAGGCGATGGTCGCTCTGATGTGATTGAGTGTGCCTGCACTACGCATCCAGCCGCATAGCACATGGAGCCCAGGCAGACCACAGCCCCTTTATTGGGGCAAAGCCCATAGGGGACGCCCATTTTCGCGTCCGCGAAATCAGACAGAAACCAAAGGAGTACACAGTGGACCTTTTTGAAGAAGACAAGCGTTTGACTCTCAAACCGGTGAGGGCATTCAGCGACTTGCTGCTGAAAGCCTTCGCCAATGGGTCATGTACTTGCATCCGCTGCAGCGAAACCAACGGCAGCCAGGAGGGCTACGAGTACTTGCATACTTTTGAGATCGATGGAGTCGTGCTCAACCGCCGCTTTGCTATTTCTTCATATTCTGACGTGCGTGGCGCTCTGTCCAAGGCTTGGCAGGCGTACTTCAAAACTGAATTACCTGAAGACGGACCGGCCGATATGGAGGCCATTTCAGTCCTGGTGCAAGGAGAGGCTTCCCGCCGTTTGCGGCCCATGCTCTACGCGGCTGATGTGGTAAGGGATATCGAAGACGTTCCACACTTTTCTGCAGGAATGTTTTGACGGGTGCCTAACTAATAACTGGAAAGAACCAGCCATGCAGATCGAGCGCCCAAACATGCGTCACCAAAATGGCTTGCTGGCTGAACAGCGCCGAGAGTGTGCGAACAACGTTCCTTTGCCCTGCATTGCAAAACGGACATGGACCCCTCGCCGGGTGGTCGAGCTGAACGCAGGCCTAGCAAGTCTGCACGACAGTCACAGCGTTATCAGACGACCGGGCAATTACCGATCGCTTTGGGTCGTCCTCTGCGGGTCATTACCAGGAGCCGTGTTGGTCAAATCCGGTCCAAAGGACTGGTCAGGTCGAACGCAAACAATTGGGCCGGCTTGAGCAATTACCCACCCAGCCTCAGCCAGCGGCAAGATGAGCTAGGATTCCCGCACCATCACTCAAGGACGATAGCCATGTCAGATAACTCAGAAGCCAACATCGTCATAGCGGACGCACTGACTTTGCTCCTGCACAACCAGCACGCCACAGGTGCTGCCATAGAGGAGATCACCAAGTGGCTCTCTGAGAATGGAGTAAAGAGTGTTGCCGCTAACGCAACGGCGGCAATGGAAACGCTGGACACGAATGCTCAAGGCATCACAGACGCCATTATGCGACTACGGCGTTCATAGCCCCGATTTAGCGCGGGAAAAAGGCTAGACGATACGGACCAGCCACCAGCGAACGGCGAAGATAATTTACCACGGGTGCAGCACCGTAGCCTGAGCTACCGTTTGACCTGCTTTCTAGCCCCTTCTACCATCCTAGGAAATGTCGGGCGAGTTGATTTTTCGGTACCATCCCCTCATGATCTGACCTCTCAGATACGCGGCATTCTTTCCAAGCAAGGACAGCAAATATGCAAACTGTAAGGCAAATTGGGCGGGGCGGCTTTGGCAATGTCGACCTAGTGACAGATCCAAACGGAGTGCAGTTTGCTAGGAAAACATTTAGCATCAATCAAGGGGGAGATTTCCCTCCTGAACTCGCTGAAAATGTCAAACGTCGCTTCATCAGAGAAGCGCAGGTACAAGCTGCACTGAGTCACAAAAACATAATGCCCGTTATTGATTCAAGTCTCGGAAGCAGTCCTCCTTCTTTTATAATGCCCTTGGCGGAAGCATCTCTCGATAAGGACATTCAGATCGACCGCCAATTGGGAGGGCGGGCCATAGAAGCAGTGATGGACATTCTAGCGGGGCTAGAGGAGCTCCACTCGCTTGATATAAAGCACCGAGATTTAAAGCCCCAGAATGTTTTACGGCTTCGCTCAACAGACGGGGACAGATACGTAATAAGTGATTTTGGTCTGATTTCCGTAAAGGATACGCAGTTGTCCGTACTAACTCAAACGGGCATGCGGATGGGGTCGGACTACTATACAGCTCCTGAAGTTACAACCGATTTAAAGCTGGCATCTTTCAGATCGGATATATATTCCGTCGGCTGTATACTTCACGATCTATTTGGGACCGATGACCGTATTCCTTGTTTCGAAATTTCCGAATCTGGACCTTATTCTGAAATAATGCGTTGCTGTACAAGACGAGAGCCATCGCGCCGATTTGGATCTGTTTCGGATCTCCGAGAAGCAATTTTGTCACTTGGTCAGATTCATATCACTGCCTCCGAACCCCAAGTGGCCGACTTTATAACGGTGCTTATGGGCACGGCGGCCATGCCAGCAGCAACTTGGAAGAAAATCGTTGAGAAAGTGGAGGACGGTTACCCATCTACTGATGTGAAATCATTGTTGCAAGTTATTCCTTTGCATAGAATCAGTGAATTGATTACTATGGACTCAGCTCTGGCTGGTCGCCTCGGAACTGTATATGGGGCTTGGGTGAAAGAATCGAGTTTCAACTTCGAAACCTGCGATGGTATCGCCAATCGCCTACAAGAGTTTATGCAGTGCCCCGACTTTTCCTGCCAAGCTGAGATCATGCTTGCGCTTTTAATAATGGGTACTAGCCATAATCGCTGGTACGTTGAGCGTAAGTTTGCGGCTCTATGCAGTTCGTCAATGGATCCTGATCTTGCACGCCGCATTGCACTTGAGATAAGAGTTCTTGGTGTAAAAGCCTGCCAGGCAGTAAAGCATTTGGAAGGCAGTATTGGCATATCCCGCAACACGTTTCACCCTACAGTTCTATCAACGTTAAATCAGGTCTGTTAAGCGTGCAAATATTTGCTTTTAGTGACAAGGGTCCTCGTACCAATAATCAGGACTCATTTTGCGTCGAGACTAAAGGCATCGAGACGATTGCATGTGTAGCAGATGGTGTCGGCGGAAATCAAGGAGGCGAAATTGCCTCCCAGCTAGCAGTAGATTCATTTAAGGAATCTTTTGTCGCTGGGCTGCAATTGACCGCCTGCCTAGAGGCTGCACATCGCAGTATAAATGAACAAGCAGCTCTCGATCCAGCACTTCACGGTATGGCGACGACTTTTACGGCTATACATTGGGATGGGGGCATTTTGAAAGGTGTGCATACGGGTGATTCACGGGCATACCTTCTGAGAGATTTTGGATTAAAACAACTAACTAAAGATCACACTGAAGTTGCAAGGCTGGTCGCCGAAGGGAAAATTTCGAAAGAGGATTCCGTCCATTACCCGAGAAAGAACGTACTCACAAGCGCACTTGGTACGCACAAGAGCTTGTTAATTGATGAATTCAGCTTCGAGGTGGAAGCTGGCGACCGCCTGCTTCTTATTACGGACGGAATTCATGGCGTCGTAACTAAAAAGTGCTTGGTAAGCCTTTCCATTGCACATGCTGACTTTATTGAATTTTGCGAAGAAGTTATAAAGAAGGTTAACTATATCACTGCAACCGACAACTTTACTTTGGTTGGGTTGGAGTTTTGATATTTGTTAGTTCTGTGTATGTAAGGAGTTCATGAGCTCAATAGTACCGGGCAGCAAATGAGAATTTTTTCTGCAGTTTCCCTGGAGTATCGCAGGTCGGCCGCATTAAACATACTGCCATAGCCTCTGCCAATGCTAGGGCTTCCACGCGGATTTTGGCCACCTCCGCTTCGGCTCCAGAGCACTATTATGATGGATTCTGCATCAGATCATGAGACATAATCTTACCATCAAGCTCGATCCACCAATCCTTATCGAATTGCCTCAAGGCTCCGCCCACGAAGACCGCGTCTCTGTTGAACGACTTGATATCTCGTGGACTGTCTTCCGGGTTCCTCGCTAGACACATCACCAAGTAGCACTGCGCTCCTTGCCGAATCCTTTCGATATGGCTGCACCTTTCGTTGTATCCGAAGTTGCTACTATCCCCGCCGTATTTTTCCAAGTGGGTTAATTGGACAAAGCGCGTCCCGTCATGCGTTTCGCACTTGTCTTGCCACACACGTAGGAATACAGCTCCATCAGCCCTCACGGCACCCCAAGATTGCCGCACCATACGGAGTGGAGCCCCCAAAGCGGAAAAAAATTGCGTAATGGACCGTTCGCTCATTGTCTTGCCTCCAGACGAACAGAGCTGATCATTGCGAAGTATGCAGCTCGGGCTTATGGGTGCTGGGGAGTTCGATGCTGGTTCATTAAAACGACAAACCGATGGCCGTAATAGTGAAATCAATCAGTAGCCGTGCGACTCGCGGTACTTCTGGCACTTGTGGTACTCGATCCAGTCGACCACATCGTAAGGAAGGTAAAGCTGCTGCCTGGCGCGGGAGATCGCGATGTACACGGCACAGATCCGCTGATCGAACTCATAGGCATCCTTGAACTTCACATTGGTGAGCAGCTCGCGCGTCAGCAGGACCCGGTCGAACTCCATACCTCCCGCTGTTTCTGCCATCATTAGCGTGCAGCTATTGCCGGGACGGCCAATCAACCGGGTCACGCCAGCAACATTGAAGCCTTTCTCCAGCTTGTCCTCGACCCAGAGAAACGACTCATCGAACTGGTTGGCATCACGCACCTGTTGCCAGTCTGCCATCTCGCTAAAATACGGATGCAGCCCATCAGCGCTGTTCTCGGCACCATAGTATTCTGGTTTGAACAGCGCGATGGCTGAGGTCATGAAATGTTTAAGATCCGACTCCGCCTCTTTGTCCGGGAAACTGAACGGACAGTTGGCATCTTGCAGCTCGATCATCCACTTCATCGTGTCCCAGCGGGACGCAGTCAGCACTACGCAGCCCTCCGGCGGCACGAAACCCTGCGGATAGTGCTCAATACCGACGTCTGCATCACGAGCACCTTCGAAGGGGACCTTGCTCTTCTCCGAGTGCAGGTAGATCAACGGGTTGACCAGACGCTCGACATTGCGGCCTGAGCGAACGGAGTAGCTAATATCGCTTTGCCGTACCCCACGCTTTCTTTTGACCATCTCGCCACTGGCCTGCTGATACTCATCACCTAGGGTAATCAATACCTGGCGCCCCCTCTCTATGATCTGTAGCAGCGATGCGGGAACATCCTGGCTTTCGTCAATGAGGACGTGCGTATAACGAGCAGGCACCACGCAGCCCGCCAGGCTTGCCCGCTTTATCAGCAATAATACTTCGAACCCGGTCCGACTGCCCCATGCCGGGTTTGCCTCAAGGTAAGACCACAGCCGGCTCGAATACTCAAGAAGTACCCTGGCATCCAGGTTGGTTAAGGCTTGCTTGAAATGGGGTAGATGCTTGGCCGCTAAGCTGTGATCCCTGGAGTGGCAATAGCGCTCAAGCACCCTAAGGCAGGCGTCAATTGTCGTCTGTGCATCTTGGCCACGAAAACCGAGGATATTCAGCTCCTGCGAGAGTGCCAGCTTGCTCGGCCCCCCGGCCGGCTTACTCGCGGGCCGAGGCTTGGGACCGTGCAATAGCGCTTTTGCAAAGGTCTCGAAAGTCGTGCCCGTCTTCCTGTCGCGCCCCCCACCCATACGATTGCGAAGAGTCGCCAGTTTTTCAGGCGTGTATGCCAGAACCAACGTCCCTCCGGGTCGCAGACACTCCATCAAGGCACCTATCAGGTGGCTTTTACCTATCCCCGCGTAACCTTGAACATGCAGATCTTCGTCCAGATTGGCGCGAAAGGTTCTGACCAGCTTGTCTTGTGCAGGAGTCAACCAGTGCTCGCGGTGCTTGGGCGTCACCATCTGCTGGCTGAACGGGTTGTTGCTCAAATGGTGGCGAACCTTGTACCCGACATCCCACTTGCCATCGGGTAGCAGGTAATCCCGCGTCGAAACTTCATCGGCTAGAAGAAAACGCAGATTCAAGCTTTTGATGACGTTTAGGCCGAAGTACAACTTCCGTGGATCGAACAGCCGCTGCGCCTCTGACAACAACCCTACAGCCGCTGACTGTCGGGAATCGACGGCCCACGCAATGAGTTTGGACAGAACGATCTCTGCCGCACCTGCATTGAGATCTTTTTCTGCCGCTTGAGCCAGATTCTGGATAACCAACATCGCCGCCAGCTCTGGATCCGTTAGGACGCCAAGCGCTTTTGCACCATCGGCAAGCAACAAGCCCGCACAGGTTTCATCTGTAATGGGCAAGAACACAGGGCTAGATAAATCAAAATGTTCCGGATGCATATAAACTCGCAACTAGGGGAGGACACGCCACGGGGTCAATCCTGGCCATACTCTTCATCAGTTTCGGGATCATCCGCCTCCCATGATGCCAGCTTATCAATGACGCGCGCGACGCCATCTCGGACCGGCAGGATACTGCGGACATCGTTGAACCAACCCAAATCGACCAACCTAGAGCGGACCAGTGGTATAGGCACACCGAGACTGGCACTCAAGTCCGCAAGGACCCTGTGGGCAGTGTCGATGTTGTATTGCTCATGGTCAACATAGATGACCCCATGCCCACGCCACTTGACGTCATAATGCACAAGTAGCGGCGCCAGATGCTCCGCCAGCGTTTCCTTTGCCATCCAGTAAGAAATCTCTTCACCGTTTGAGTCACTCATAGCTATCCTCGTCGTTAACGCGAATCTGTATGCTCGCCATCACGATAGTCACTACGATGGCCGCTACCCCTGCTTTTCATGTCCGCCGGCTCGCTTTGCGAGTCAGTAGCAGTCGGTGCTGACTGTCTGGCCGTAGGCCGTGGAAGTGCAATGTGTTTGCTTAGGTACCAAGTAGGGTTGCGGAGCTGGCTGCTAGTACTGATGGTTTTGTGAATTCAGCATCTGCACAAGACGTTGGCGCTTTTCCTTCTCGGCATTTGCTTGCAGATCTGTAGTGGTCTTGTCCAACTGCACACGACAGTTCACGTAAGCGTCTGAACCCGGCGTAGCACCGTAGGACTGGCACTGTGCATCGTCTTTGGATGCTTGCAGTTCTTTCGCGGCTGCGAGGTTGTTCAAGTTCTCTTGTCTGTTCGCGTAGCCCTTGGTGTCAGGTGGGCAGTCGTCCCGTGCTATTCCCATCGAGCAGTCCAGCGGGTGGTTAGCACATCCAGCCAGCGCCAGCACTGCTACCGCTCCAATCCATACCTTCATGCTGAATTCCTTGCGATTGATCAGGGCATATTACCGGGTGTAGTGGCTGGCTGCCATTACGGTGCACGTTCGCTCTGGAGCGAGGTCTTGCCTTTGGTGTGATCACCAACGCATACCCCATCCGCAACGTCTCCTGTTCACGTTCACGGCTGTACATGTCACTCAGGGTTCACCTAAGCCATTCGTATTCAACCTTCAACGTTGCCAGTTCAGTCGAGCTATGCCCGATGCATAACTATCAGCTTGGCGATGTTCTGGTGGGCCCTACGCAAGTCCCTCCGCGCCTCTAAAAGTCGGTGTCGCGGTGTTACAAATTGCGTACCAACCGCTGTTACAAATCCTTGGCAAAGGCCTGCTGACCTCGGTACGATTCCGCTACCTGATTCCTTGAAGAACAGTCAATCGGCGAACAACATTTTCCGGCTCTCCCCCATCAACAGACCCTGATTCCGTTCTGTGACCGCGCGGATGTAATCCCACAACAAGGTGATCCGCTTGAGCTTGCGCAGGTCCTCGCGGCAGTACATCCAGAATTGTCGGGTGATCGTGATCTCTTGCGGCAACACTGGCAGCAAGCGCGAATCCTGAGCGGCCAGGAAGCACGGCAGAATCGCCAGTGACCGTCCTTGCTGCGCCGCGACGAATTGCGCGATCACACTGGTGCTGCGCAAGTTGGCGCTGGCGCCGGGCAGCACGTTGGCCAGGTACAACAGCTCCGAGCTGAACGCCAGATCGTCGACATAACTGATGAATGAATGTTTACCCAGGTCTGCCGGGCGGCGGATCGGTGGGTGCTGGTCCAGATAGTCCTGGGTCGCATAGAGCTGCAATCGGTAGTCGCAGAGTTTGCAGCAGACGTACGGGCCATGCTCGGGTCGCTCCAGGGCGATCACGATGTCGGCCTCGCGCTTGGACAGGCTGATGAAGTGCGGCAGTGGCAGGATGTCGACCGAGATCGCCGGGTAGGCGTCGACGAAATGGCTCAGTTGCGGGGTGATGAAAAAGCTGCCGAAACCTTCGGTGCAGCCCATGCGCACATGGCCGGATAACGCCACTCCAGATCCTGATACCTGCTCGCAGGCCATGTGCAAGGTGCTTTCTATCGACTCGGCGTAACCGAGCAGCCGTTGACCTTCGGCGGTCAGGACGAACCCGCTGGTTCGGGATTTCTCGAACAGCAAGGTGCCCAGCGCCGCTTCCAGCGAATTGATGCGCCGCGACACGGTGGTGTAGTCCACCGCCAGGCGCTTGGCCGCGGTGCTGGCCTTGCGGGTGCGGGCGACTTCGAGGAAAAACTTGAGGTCATCCCAATTCAGCGAACCTAAGGACGTGATGTTTTTTTGCATGATGGACCGGCTTTTATGTGCGTTCTTATTAGAAGTTTGCACATCTATACTCCAAAAACAGTCCGACAACCAATTCGCGACACACGTCTTATCGCAAGGCGGCTGTTTCGCCTTGGCTCCCTCGATACTTCTCTAGATAACAACAACGTCCAGGAGACCAGCATGAACGCATCGCTCACGCCAAACGACACTACCGTTCAAAAGGTCAAGCTGTTGATCGACGGCGAGTGGGTCGAATCCCAGACCACCGAATGGCACGACATCATCAACCCGGCCACCCAGCAAGTGCTGGCCAAGGTTCCGTTCGCCACCGCGCAGGAAGTGGACGCCGCGATCAGCGCCGCCCAACGCGCCTTCCAGACCTGGAAGCTGACGCCGATCGGCGCGCGGATGCGCATCATGCTCAAGCTCCAGGCGCTGATTCGCGAGCACTCCAAGCGCATCGCCGTGGTGCTCAGCAACGAACAGGGCAAAACCATCGCCGACGCTGAAGGCGACATCTTCCGCGGTCTGGAAGTGGTCGAGCACGCCTGCTCCATCGGCAGCCTGCAAATGGGTGAGTTCGCCGAGAACGTCGCCGGCGGCGTCGATACCTACACCCTGCGTCAGCCGATCGGCGTGTGCGCCGGCATCACCCCGTTCAACTTCCCGGCGATGATTCCGCTGTGGATGTTCCCGATGGCCATCGCCTGCGGCAACACCTTCGTCCTCAAGCCGTCCGAACAGGACCCGATGTCGACCATGCTGCTGGTGGAACTGGCGATCGAAGCCGGCGTGCCGGCGGGCGTGCTCAACGTCGTGCACGGTGGCAAGGACGTGGTGGATGCGCTGTGCACTCACAAGGATATCAAGGCTGTGTCCTTCGTCGGTTCGACGGCCGTCGGTACTCACGTCTATGACCTGGCCGGCAAACACGGCAAGCGCGTGCAATCGATGATGGGCGCGAAGAACCACGCCGTGGTGCTGCCGGATGCCAATCGCGTACAAGCGCTCAATGCATTGGTCGGCGCCGGTTTTGGTGCCGCCGGTCAACGTTGCATGGCCACGTCTGTGGTGGTGTTGGTGGGCGCGGCCAAGCAATGGTTGCCCGACCTGAAAGCGCTGGCGCAGAAACTCACGGTGAATGCCGGCAGCGAGCCGGGCACTGACGTCGGCCCGGTGATTTCCAAAAAAGCCAAGGCGCGGATTCTCGATCTGATCGAAAGCGGCATCAAGGAAGGCGCCAAGCTTGAGCTGGACGGTCGCGACGTTACCGTTCCAGGTTTCGAGAAGGGCAACTTTGTCGGCCCGACCCTGTTCTCCGGTGTGACGCCCGAGATGCAGATCTACACCCAGGAAATCTTCGGCCCGGTGCTGGTGGTGCTGGAAGTCGATACCCTCGATGAGGCCATCGCACTGGTCAATGCCAACCCGTTCGGCAACGGCACGGGGTTGTTCACCCAGAGCGGTGCGGCGGCGCGTAAATTCCAGACCGAAATCGACGTTGGCCAGGTCGGCATCAACATCCCGATTCCTGTGCCGGTGCCGTTCTTCAGCTTCACCGGTTCGCGCGGTTCCAAACTTGGCGACCTCGGCCCGTATGGCAAGCAAGTGGTGCAGTTCTACACTCAGACCAAGACCGTCACCAGTCGCTGGTTCGATGACGACAGCGTCAACGACGGTGTGAACACCACCATCCACTTGCGTTAAGGAGCCGGACATGAAAATCGCTTTTATCGGTCTCGGCAACATGGGTGCGCCGATGGCGCGCAACCTGATCAAGGCTGGCCATTCGTTGCGGTTGGTCGACCTGAACAAAACCGTGCTGGCAGAGCTGGAGCAGTTGGGTGGCAGCATCAGCGCTTCGGCGCGTGAAGCGGCTCAAGACGCCGAACTGGTGATCACCATGCTGCCTGCCGCGGTGCATGTGCGCAGCGTCTGGCTGGGTGAAGACGGCGTGCTGGCGGGTATCGCCACGGGCGTGCCGGCCGTGGATTGCAGCACCATCGATCCGCAGACGGTCCGTGATGTGGCCGCAGCCGCCGCCAAACAAGGCGTGGCCATGGCCGATGCACCGGTCTCCGGCGGCACGGGCGGTGCCGCGGCCGGGACCCTGACCTTCATGGTGGGTGCCAGCCCTGAACTGTTCGCCACCCTGCAACCGGTGCTGGCGCAGATGGGCCGCAACATCGTCCATTGCGGCGAAGTCGGCACCGGGCAAATCGCCAAGATCTGCAACAACCTGCTGCTGGGGATTTCCATGGTCGGCGTCAGCGAAGCCATGGCGCTGGGCGAAGCGCTGGGGATCGACAGCACCGTACTGGCAGGCGTCATCAACAGCTCCACCGGACGTTGCTGGAGTTCGGAGATGTACAACCCGTGGCCGGGCATCGTCGAAACGGCACCGGCCTCGCGCGGCTATACCGGCGGTTTCGGTGCCGAACTGATGCTCAAGGATCTGGGACTGGCCACTGAAGCGGCACGTCAGGCCCACCAACCGGTGGTGCTTGGCGCGGTGGCGCAGCAGTTGTATCAGGCGATGAGTCAGCGTGGGGAAGGGGGCAAGGACTTCTCGGCGATCATCAACAGCTATCGCAAACCCCAGTAAAACCTGTGTAAACCATGTGGGAGCGAGACCGGCTTGCCGGCGAAGGGGCCGAGACAGTCAACATTGATGTTGACTGATCCACCGCTTTCGCGAGCAAGCCGGTCTCGCTCCCACAGGTACAGCGTCCACCTACAGGTATTTACCGGGAGATCACGTCGGGTGATCTCCCGGTTTTTTACATCAGGCAAACACGAAATACTTGCGCACGGTCTCAACCACTTCCCACGTGCCTTTCATCCCCGGCTCGATGACGAAAATATCACCGGCGCGCAGATGGATCGGCTCCTTTCCCTCTGGGGTGATAATGCAGTACCCCTCGCGGAAATCGCAGTATTCCCACTTCACGTATTCCACGTACCACTTGCCCGGCGTGCAGATCCAGGTGCCCATGATCTTGCTGCCGTCTTCGCTGGTGTAGGCATTGAGGTTGACGGTGTGCGGGTCGCCTTCGAGTTTTTCCCATTTGCAGGCGTCGAGCACCGGCAGTGGGTGGGTGTCGCGAAGAACGGTAATGGATGCGATCATGTGGACTCCGGGTCTTGAGCTATAAGAAGTAGCGTTCGAGAGCTGAAGACGCACCCTATAGCGTCGGTTCGCCGGTCAGTTGTCTGGGGTCGACATCGAACTGTCCAGAAACGCGCCATACCCTCAAAGACTGTCCAGCGGGCAATCGATCCGGGCCTGCAGGAGACTGCCTGGGTCTGGCGCAAGTCCGCTTCCAGTGATTGAACCTGTTGATAGTCTTCACGCAGCGCCTGCCCCTCAGGGGAGAGTCAAGGCATGCAGCAAGGCCTTGGCGTAACCGGGCAACGCGGCAAAGTCCCGGGCGCAGAGCAGGAGCTTGCGCTGGGCCCAAGGTTCTTGCAGGGCCAGGCACTTGAAGGGCGTTTCGCTGGGCCAGCGTTCGACCGCCGCAAGGGGCACGATCGCCAACCCCGCGCCACGGGCGACCATGCGCATCACCCCGTCGAAGCCGTCGGCGCGGATCCGGATCAGCAAGCGTACGCCTGCGTGCAGTGCCTGTTCTTCAAGGTATATCGCCAAGGCGCTATTGGCGTTCAGGCCGACGTAATCGTGGTGCATCGTGTCGCTGAAGCTCACGGATCCGGCGTCGGCCAAGGGATGATCGCGCGGCATGATCAGCACCAGTGGATCGTCGCGGAACGGGCGGGTCTGCAGGTCGTCTGTGTCTACGGCGTCGGACACGATACCGAGGTCTGCCGCGCCCTGGCGCAAGGCGTGGGTGATGCGGGTGCTGGGCAGTTCTTGCAGGTCGATGTCGAGGTTGGGGTGGCCGCGCAGGAAATCCGCAAGCAACTCAGGCAGGTACTCGGTGATCGCGGTGGTATTGCACAACAGGCGCACCTGGCCTTTGACGCCTTTGGCATAGTCGGCCAGGTCCTGCTGCAGGCGTTCGGCTTGTTGCAGTAAAACGCGAGCGTGTTGCGCCAAGGCCTTGCCGGCGGGTGTGGGGGTGACACCGCGGCGACCGCGCTGCAGAAACTCGATCCCCAGCGAAGCTTCCATGGCGCGGATGCGTGCGCTGGCTGCTGCCAGGGATAGATGACTGCGGGCAGCGCCGGCGGTGATGTTGCCGCAGTCGAGGATGTTGAGGTAGAGGCGCAGGTCGGTGAGGTCGAAGTGCATCTTTACAGCCTCTGGATGTTTGTTGTCTGGGCGGGCGCCTTCGCGGGCAAGCCTCGCTCCTACGGTGGATCTGCGTCGTACGCCACGTCTGTGGTCATGCGAATCCACTGTAGGAGCGAGGCTTGCCCGCGAAGGCGCCCGCAGCCGCACCGAAAATTCAAGCCTCTTTTAAAGCAAGAGGCAGCCTCAGTATATGACAGATTTCCAAGCGGCCAATTAAGGCTGACGATTGCCTCATGAATACTCTCGCCGCGTTCTACCAAAACCTCGGCCTGGCCCTGTCGTTAATGGTCATCGCCACCTTCCTGCTGGCCGGCATGATCAAGGGCGTCATCGGCCTCGGCCTGCCCACCATCGCCATGGGTCTGCTGGGTCTGGCTATGGCGCCGTCACAGGCTGCTGCACTGTTGATCATTCCCGCGACCCTCACCAACGTCTGGCAACTGGCCTTCGGCGGGCATTTACGGGGGCTGGTCAAACGGTTGTGGCCGATGCTGCTGGCAATCTTCATCGGCACGGGTGCCGGCACACTGTGGATCGGCATGGCGGGTGGTCACTGGGTGGTGCGGGGACTGGGGGCAGCGTTGTTGCTGTACGCGTCGAGCGGTTTGTTCCTGCCGCCCTTGCGCGCCAGCGGTAGCAGCGAGCGCTGGCTCGGTCCGCTTTGCGGCCTGGTGACGGGCGTTATCACTGCGGCCACCGGGGTCTTCGTGATTCCGGCGGTACCGTATCTGCAAGCGCTGGGTTTGAGCAAGGATGAACTGGTGCAGGCGCTGGGCCTGTCATTCACCGTCTCGACCCTGGCGTTGGCCGCCGGCCTGGCATGGCGCGGCGCCCTCGGCGGTGGCGAGTTGAGTGCGTCGTTGCTGGCGCTGATCCCGGCGGTGCTCGGCATGTTACTGGGGCAGTGGCTGCGCCAGCGGATCAGCGCCATGCTGTTCAAGCGAGTGTTCTTCATCGGCCTCGGCGTGCTCGGCGGCCACTTGCTGATCAGCGGGTAGCGGACGACGGACTGAGCATGTCGATGGCGCGGATCTCGAAATCCCGTTCCAGGTACTCCTCGCGCTGCTCGAGGAACTGCTTCATGTGCGGCAGGTTCGAGTGCACGTCCAGGTGAGCCTGGGACTGCCAGATCTCGTAGAAGATAAACAGCGTCGGGTCCTGTTTGTCGCGCAGCATGTGGTACTCGATGCAACCGGGTTCGGCGCGACTCGCTTGCACATATGCGCTGAAAAACGCTGCAAAGGCATCTGATTTTTCCGGGCGGGTCTTGGCGTGCAGAATGAAGCCTTGCATTTTACTCATCAGGAATGTCCTCAAGTTCAGAATAGGCACCGAGCTTAAGGCAACAATCGCTTATCGATTCGTGCGTATTGGTCAAATTAGTTTTGTGAATTCAGCGCTTATTCCGCGCGAGGCAGATCGATACTCTGCCGCCATCGAATTCCAACCTTGCGAGACCTCTCATGAAAAAAGTCCTGTTGCTCAATGGCGGCAAAAAGTTCGCCCACTCCGATGGCCGCTACAACGCCACCCTGCATGACGCTGCGCTGAGCGTGCTGGATCGCGGCGGCGTGGATGTGAAAGCCACTTTCATCGACGAGGGCTACGACGTCGCCGAAGAAGTCGCCAAATTCCTCTGGGCCGACGTGATCATTTATCAGATGCCCGGTTGGTGGATGGGCGCGCCCTGGACCGTCAAGAAATACATCGATGAAGTCTTCACCGAAGGCCACGGCAGCCTCTACGCCAGCGACGGCCGTACCCGTTCCGATGCCTCGCAAAAGTACGGCAGCGGCGGTCTGTTACAGGGTAAGCAGTACATGCTGTCGCTGACCTGGAACGCGCCGCAGCAAGCGTTCGACGACCCCACCGACTTCTTCGAAGCCAAGGGCGTGGACGCGGTGTACTTCCCGTTTCACAAGGCCAACGAATTCCTCGGCATGAGCGGCTTGCCGACCTTCCTGAGCGTTGACGTGATGAAACGCCCGAACATCGACGCCGATGTCGCGCGTTACGAGCAGCATTTGACCGAGGTGTTCGGCCTGCCGGCTTGAGGTTCCTTTTGCCCCGCATCCAGCTACTATCAAGCCAGTTTTGAATGAGGGGCATCCGTGAAAGCCAGATCCGATGAATTGCAGATTTTCGTCTGCGTGATCGAGTGCGGGTCGATTTCGGCCGCGGCCGAGCAGGTCGGGCAAACGCCTTCGGCGGTCAGTCGCACCTTGTCTCGGCTGGAGGCCAAGCTCGATACCACCCTGATCAACCGCACCACGCGGCGCATGGATCTGACCGAGGAGGGCAAGTACTTCTTCGAGCACGCCAAGCTGATTCTCGATCAGATGGACGAACTTGAAGAGCGCCTGTCCTCACGCCAGCAAACCCCGTCCGGGCGCCTGCGGATCAACGCCGCGTCGCCGTTCATGCTGCATGCCATCGTGCCGTATATCGATGAGTTCCGCAGGCTCTATCCGGACATCCAGCTCGAACTCAACAGCAACGACCTGATCATCGACCTGCTCGAGCAAAGCACCGACATCGCCATCCGCATCGGCACGCTGGCCGACTCGACCTTGCACGCCCGCTCCCTGGGATGCAGTCCGCTGCACATCGTCGCCAGCCCGGCGTACCTTGAAAAACACGGCGTACCGGTTGCAGTGGCGGATTTGTCCGGGCACACGCTACTGGGCTTTACCCAGAATGAAGGCCTCAACCAGTGGCCGCTGCGTTATGTGCACGGTGATCGCTGGCCGATCCAGGCGTCGATCAGCGCCTCGAGCGGCGAGACGATCCGGCACCTGGCGCTGGCAGGCCAGGGTATCGCCAGCCTGTCGCATTTCATGACGATCGAGGACATCCGCGCCGGGCGGCTGCAGGTGCTGCTGGCGGAATTCAACAGCTGCTATCGTCAGCCGATCAACGCGGTGTACTACCGTAACTCGCAACTGGCCCTGCGCATCCAGTGCTTCCTGGACTTCATCCAGGGCAAATTGGCGGATTACGCGATAGCGGACTTCAAGGGCTGATTCGTGATCCCTGCGCAAGAGTGAATTGGGCAACGCCGCCTGTTTCCCCAGGCATCGCTGCTCGATACTGGCTACATCACTTACTGACGCAGGGAGTTTCTCCATGAACGTATTCGTTACCGGCGCTGCCGGTTTTATTGGCGGCTCCATCGCCACCGGTCTGGTCCGGGCAGGTCACAAGGTTACCGGCCTGGTGCGTAGCACCGAACAAGCCAATGAGCTGAGCGCACTGGGCATCACCCCGGTGATCGGCACGCTTGACGACAGCGCACTGCTGGCCGAACAGGCCCGCGCTGCCGATGCCGTCATCAATGCCGCCAGCAGCGACCATCGCGGCGCAGTGGAAGCTTTGCTCGATGCGCTGCGCGGTTCCAACAAAGTGTTCCTGCATACCAGCGGGTCGAGCATCGTCGGCGATGCGTCGGGCGGTAAATCCAGCGACGTCGTCTATTACGAAGACAGCCTGCCGGAGCCGACGGTCGACAAGGCTGCGCGCGTGGCCATCGATAACCTGATCCTCGCCGCTGCCAAAGACGGAGTGAACTCGGCAGTGATCTGCAACACCCTGATCTACGGTCACAGTCTGGGCGTCAAACGCGACAGCGTGCAGTTGCCGCGCTTGCTCAAACAGGCACGCAAAAGTGGTGTGGTCCGGCATGTCGGCCCGGGTCAGAATATCTGGTCCAACGTGCACATCGAGGACGTGGTGTCCCTGTACCTGCTGGCGCTGACCAAAAACGTACCGGGCACCTTCTACTTCGTCGAAAGCGGTGAGGCGTCGTTCATCGACATGACGACTGCGATCGCCGAAGCGTTGAAGCTGGGTGCGCCGCAAGACTGGCCGCTGACAGAGGCCGAAGCCGAGTGGGGTTATGAAATGGCCAACTATGGCCTGGGGTCCAACAGCCGGGTTCGCGGCAAGCATGCGCGTGAACTGCTGGGCTGGGTGCCGAAGCGGACTTCGGTGGTTGAGTGGATTCGGGACGAGATGGTGTGAGTTCGCTCTAGACCGCGTCATCGTTCATCGCGGGCAAGCCACGCTCCCACAGGTATTGTGTCGTTCACGAAATTGGGGGACGACACAGAACCGGTGGGAGCGGGCTTGCTCGCGAAGGCGTTTTCAGCAGCCCGACAACTGGCCGGGCTGCTCTCAATTCCGTAACATCCGCACCCTATTTTCCGGCCATTCCCCCACGGCCAATATTTTGGGTAAACCATGAAACCAAAACGTCTGCGCGCCGATGTCCTGGCCGGACTCACCACCTCTTTCGCCTTGCTCCCCGAATGCATCGCCTTCGCCCTGGTTGCTCACCTCAATCCATTGATGGGCCTATACGGCGCGTTCATCATCTGCACCCTGACCGCGCTCTTCGGCGGGCGGCCGGGCATGGTCTCCGGCGCCGCCGGATCGATGGCGGTGGTGATCGTCGCGCTGGTGGTACAGCACGGTGTGCAGTACTTGCTGGCCACCGTGCTGTTGGGTGGCCTGATCATGCTGGCGTTCGGTCTGCTGCGACTCGGCAAACTGGTTCGCATGGTGCCGCACCCGGTGATGCTGGGCTTCGTCAACGGCCTGGCGATCATCATTGCCCTGGCCCAGCTGGAGCACTTCAAGAGCGGTGACGCCTGGCTGAGCGGGGCGCCGCTGTACCTGATGGCGGGGCTGGTGGTGCTGACGATGGCCATCGTCTACCTGCTGCCGCGGTTAACCCGTGCCGTGCCGCCGGCGCTGGTGGCGATTTTGAGCGTGGGCCTCGCGGTGTATCTGCTCGGCCTGCCAACCCGCACCCTGGGCGACATGGCACACATTGCCGGCGGCTTGCCGAGCTTTGCGCTGCCGGACATCCCCTGGAACCTGCAAACCCTGCACATCATCGCGCCTTACGCGATTTTGATGGCGCTGGTCGGCCTGCTGGAAACCCTGCTGACCCTGAACCTCACCGACGAGATCACCGAAAGCCGTGGCTACCCGGATCGCGAATGCGTCGCGCTGGGGGCGGCCAACATGGTTTCCGGTGTGTTCGGCGGCATGGGCGGCTGCGCGATGATCGGCCAGACCGTGATCAACCTCAGCTCCGGTGGTCGTGGCCGACTGTCCGGGGTGGTGGCCGGTGTGCTGATTCTGGTGTTCATCTTGTTTCTGTCGCCGCTGATCGAGCGCATCCCGCTGGCGGCACTGGTCGGGGTGATGTTCGTGGTGTCGCAGCAGACGTTCGCCTGGGCTTCGTTGCGGGTGGTGAACAAAGTGCCGCTGAACGATGTGTTGGTGATCATCGCCGTCACGGTGATTACGGTGTTCACCGATCTGGCCACTGCCGTACTCTGCGGGATCATCATCGCGGCGCTCAACTTCGCCTGGCAACAAGCCCGCGAGCTCTACGCCGACGCTCATCTCGAAGCCGACGGCAGCAAGCTGTATCACCTGCATGGCACGCTGTTCTTCGCCTCGACTGCACCTTTCCTCAATCAGTTCGACCCTGCCAACGACCCTGCGCACGTGACCCTGGACTGTCGTCACCTGAGATTCGTCGACTACTCGGCGATCGCCGCGCTGAAAACCCTGCGAGAGCGCTATGCCAGGGCCGGCAAGCATCTGCACGTGTTTCACCTGTCGGAGCGCTGCAAGCAAATGCTCAAGCGGGCAGGGGGCGAGCTGGGCTGATTTGACGGCTGAGTTGATTATTATGTGCTAGCCTGCAATCAATGATTTCATTGATTGCAGGAGGTGGCGTCATGGCCAGTATCACCATTCGTAATCTGGACGACACAATTAAAGAACAGCTGCGCATTGCCGCCGCTCACAATGGGCACTCCATGGAAGAAGAGGTCCGCCTGATTCTTGGGCGAGCGCTGGCTACCGTTGACCGAGCTGGAGGGCTTGGTAGCCGGATCCGCAATAGATTCAGGGATGTCGGTGGCGTGGACCTCGATTTGCCCCTGCGTTCAGAGAAAGCGACAGCAGTGGATTTCTCTGAATGATAGTGCTCGATACCAATATTCTTTCCGAGTTTATGCGGGCCGAACCTGAGGCTCGAGTAGTGGCCTGGATTGACCGGCAGCCAGCGATGGATCTGGCGATCAGCGCAGTGACAGTGGCAGAAATACTTCATGGAATTGCCCGCTTACCTTACGGAAAGCGCAAGCAAAAACTTGAAGCTCATGCGATGGAGATGTTCGAAGAGGATTTCGCCGGAAGGATATTGCCTTTTGATGTTCATGCCGCCGTCGAGTACGCGACGCTGGTAGCGGGTTGCGAAGCACAGGGGCGAGCGGCGTCCATGGCTGATGCGCAAATTGCTGCAATATGCCGGACTCACGGCGCACCGATCGCCACCCGCAATGTTCGGGATTTCGAGTTCCCCGGGATTGAGGTGATCAATCCGTGGGAAACCTGACACGGGAAGATGATCGTTCCCACCATAGCGTGGGAACGATCAGGTGCTTTTAAAGCCGAAAGTGGCTGACCATCATCTGCAACTGATTGCCCAATCGCGCCAGTTCCACACTGGACGCAGCGGTTTCGTCGCTGGCGGCGGCAGTCTGTTCAGATACGTCGCGCACGTTGATGATGCTGCGGCTGATCTCTTCGGCCACGGCGCTTTGCTGCTCGGCGGCGGCCGCGA
Source organism: Pseudomonas fluorescens (assembly GCF_902497995.1). GTDB lineage: Bacteria > Pseudomonadota > Gammaproteobacteria > Pseudomonadales > Pseudomonadaceae > Aquipseudomonas > Aquipseudomonas fluorescens_BK. The sequence goes on from NZ_CABVII010000029.1 coordinate 41,911, forward strand.
GCTTCGCCGTCAGCGGCAGCCGCTGCCTGGGAGGCTTCTTCAGCGTTGCGCGCGACCTCCTGCACCGTGGCGCCAGCAAGGTTAGGTAGCTGGTTTGTATCGGCAGCATGCCTGGTAACTGAAGATCAAAAGATCGCAGCCTCGTTTCACTCGTCAGCTCAGAACGCGCACCCTGTAGGCGCTGTCGAGCGAAGCGAGGCTATGATCTCTTGATGTTGTTCTTAAGCTTTTTTTCACAACCCTTTCACTCCCAGCCAACGCGCGCCTCTCTACCCTCGCGGCATCGTATGACAACGTTGCATGCCAGCGGGGCGGCTTGATGTGGAATTGAGACTGAGTCTGTTCGGGATTAAACGCACTTTCGATCTGAGCCGTTTGGCCCGCTATCGCAACGGGGCTGTGGTGCTGGCCTCGGCGCTGTTGGTGATGCCGTTGACGGTATTTCTGTTGCGACCCGCCGCCGTGCCGGACCTGGCCGACGGTAATGTGGCCGGCGCCCGTGCGTTGGCGGCCGGCTGGGCCAAAGGTGACATGATCGTGCTGGTGCGCCACGTCGAGCGTTGCGATCACTCCTCGGCAGCCTGCCTGAGCGGCAATGACGGCATCACCGATCGTTCCCGTAGCGTGGCAGTGGCGCTCGGTACACAGTTCCAGCAACTGGGCTTGAGCAAGGCCGACATCTACAACAGCCCGGTGCTTCGTACCGCTCAGACCGCCGGCTATATGTTCAATAAGGTCAGTTTCGGTGAAGACTGGTTGATCAATTGCAAGGGCACCATGCTGCGCGATGCCCTGGCGCACAAAAAGGCCGGGCGCAACCTGATACTGGTGACCCACAGTGAATGCATGTCGCAACTCCTGAAAGACCTCGAGTTGCCAAGCTCGACCCTGGGTTACGGCGCTTCCTTGTTCATTTTGGCCGAATCGTTACAGGCACCGCGCATGCTCGGTTTCATCGAAGCCTCGGACTGGCGCTCGGTGACCGGCGAATGACTTCACTTTCTCGATCAGGTCGCTCAATGCTGACTTCCTCCCGCTCGCGTTTCTACTGGGTGAACTTCGGTATCCCGCTGACTTGTGCGGTCGTGGTTTTCCTGCTGTTCGACCTCACCAGAATCGACATCGCCTTCAACGATCTTTTTTATGACCCGGTGACGCAGACGTTTCCGTTGGATCATGTGCATTTGTTCGAAAAGATCACCCACAAATGGGCGCGGATCATTCCGAACTGGACCGGCGAGATAGCCATCCTCGGCGCCTTGCTGTCGTTTCTCTGGCCGCGTCTGAACGCTGAAAAGCATTCGAAAATCATCGCGTTTCTGGAAAAGATCAAGGCCGCGCCGGTGCTGCGATTTGCCAGCAGGCATCGGCGTGATTTCCTGTATGTGGTGTTCGCGTTTTCCATCAGCACGGGCGTCATCCACTACCTCAAGGGCCATACCAGTGTGTATTGTCCGATCGAAACGACCCAGTACGGGGGCAAGGTTGAACACAAGGAGTGGTACCAGAATTTCGATCTGCTGAACGTTGCAGGCAGTGGGCGTTGCTGGCCGGGGGGTCATGCCTCGGGTGGTTTTACGATGCTGGCGTTGTACTTCATCGCGCGCCGCTACCGCTGGCGCCATTCCAAAGCGGTGCTGTACGGCTCGCTGGCGCTCGGTTTCGTCTACGGCACGACGCGGGTTCTGCAAGGCTGGCACTACATGTCCCACACCTTTTGGGCCGGGATCTTCGTGTGGCTGGCGTGTTTGCTGACGGCGCTGGCGTTCTATGGGCGAGCGCGGCTGGAATTGCCGGTTTTGCAGGCTGAAGAATCGGCGTTGGTGGCTCAGACTCAGCCCGTCAATTGAGATGGATTTTCGCGGGCAAGCCCGCTCCTACAAGGGATCTGCGGCGAACGAGAAGTCCGGGTTCGGCAGCGATCAAGTGTGGGAGCGGGTTTGCCCGCGATGAACGATAACGCGGTTCACCTGACTGAACGCCTGCCTACCCCTGCGGATCGACGTTATCCAATGCCCGGTTCACGGCCAATTCCGCCAGCATGATGATCTGCGCAATGGCCAGTGCGGTGTTGCGCTGCGGACCGCTCAGGTAGGTGGCGAAATCATTGGCCATGACGTTGGCTGAAGCCAAAGACTCGCAGGCGTTGGCGAGCAGGGTTTCAGTGTCCATGTCCGGGACGACCATGAAGAGGCTATTGGGGCGGTAGGGCCTGGCGGTTTCGAAGGGGGATCGGGGGTCAATTTATCCATGTGAGAACTCCTACTGAAATGGGAGCCATCACTTGCCGGATCTCAAGCGGCGAAGAGGTGGCAGCTATGTGCAGTGTGAGATCACCGGTAGTAGGCACCCGGCCAGACCGAAGTCTGCCCGCACACAGCCGCCATAACGCATTCCTGGCAGCGGATAAGCTGGCGCCAATTATGAAGGCACTGGCGCTAGATGCATACTTTTTGCCGGGATCTCACACCCGATCACTGAGTATTCAGCGACTGCCAAAGGTTATTGAGCGGGCTTCCGACCGACAACCTGAAAGACCTGTGGGATTTTTCTTCTGGTTTTCTTCGTACGTAGGACATGTCACGCAGGACACCGAGACCAGCCCTGGTCAGGTGTTTCATGACGATCAGTGGAAAAACTCAAACCACCAAGGGCAGGGTCACTAGGCGTGATTTGCGTCAGAGGAAGGCAGTTATCGGATTACCGAATGAAGCTGACCATTCAAAAAGACAAAAAAAAGCCCGCGGGAGGGCGGGCAAACCGTAGTTTCTTGAAGAGCGAGCGCAATGTACCGGTTGCCGAGGCTCGGCGGGGTGAAGAAAAATTCATCTGTGCGGCCCTCCCATAACCAGGCGCGCTTGCCCATCCGCTACCTCTGAGGTCAGGGGTTGTACTTTTAGCTGACGGCCGAAAGGCTGAATCACCGATGACGTTGCAACAGAAGAGCGATTCGGAGATCGCTTAAATGTTCAGTATGCGATACATTTGATTGTAAATGTAATGGTAAGCGAACATGGACTACACTCTATTGGCCTCGCGGCTCGGCAAACAAATACGCGAAAAACGTATGAATCGTGGTCACACGCAAGCAACACTGGCCGAGCTCGCAGGGTTGACGCGGCAGAAAGTCATTGCCGTCGAGAAGGGCTCCCTTACTGTGAGCATGGTGGCGTATGCGCGTGTATTAGGCGCATTGGATTGTGAGTTCACCGTTGTTCCAGCGGCCATGCCGACCCTTGAAGAACTTGAAGAACTGTTCTGAATGAAAATGACCTCACTTTTCGTCAGCACTCCTGAAGGGCGCAGCGGCCGGATCTTCACCAGCGCGGCGGACTTCATTTTCCGCTACGACGAAGATGCATTGCCGGAGATGGCAATCAGTTTGTCGATGCCTGTGCGACCTGAGGAGTTCCGCCGACGAGACCTGCACCCAATCTTTCAGATGAATCTGCCGGAAGGGTATGTGCTGGAACAGTTACGTAATCGCCTGGCCAAGACCGTGAACGTCGATCCCATGCTGTTGCTTGCGCTTTCCGGTAGCAGCTCACCCATCGGCAGGGTCCAGGTGCGTTCGCAAGCCGTAGATGCCCTGCTTGGAGAACAGACATTTCCCGGAGAACGACTCGAAGAGATTCTGACGTGGGACGGTGCGGAAGATATCTTTGCCGACCTGCTTGATCGCTACATCCTGCGGGCCGGTATTTCAGGTGTCCAACCCAAGGTGTTGGTGCCTGAACAGCAGGAGACCGACTTGCCACGAGTCACTTCGAAAACCTCGGACCTGATCATCAAGAGTGGCCGTGACGAGTTCCCTGGCCTGGCGATCAACGAGTTCCTTTGCATGTCGATTGCCAAGGAGGCGGGCATTCCCGTCCCTGAATTTTACCTTTCCGACAACGCCAGATTGTTTGTCATGCGCCGCTTTGATCGAGACGCTCAACTCAACCCGATCGGCTTCGAGGACATGGCGGCACTCATGGGGTTGTCGGCCGATCAGAAATACAGCAAAAGCTACGCGGCAATCGCCAAGGTTATTCGGCTGTTTTGCCCTGCGCAGTACCTGCGGTCCTCACTGGATCAGCTTTTCGATAGCGTTGCCCTGAGCTGCATCGTCGGAAACGGCGATGCGCATCTCAAGAACTATGGGTTGCTCTACTCGGAGCCTACGCAACGCGATGCTCGCCTGGCGCCGGCTTATGACATCGTCAATACCACTGCTTACATCCCGGATGATGTTCTTGCGTTGGATCTGGCAGGCAACAAATCATTGTTTGCTTCTCGCCAAGGGTTGCTGGAGTTCGCGCAGACATGTGAGATTGAACAGCCTGAATTGCGCATTCAGAAGATTCTGGCAGCACTTGAAGCGGTCCTTGAGCGTTATCCCCAGCATCGGGAACAGGCACCTCATGTGGTCAGTGCGATTCAAAAAGCAGCGGCGCCATTTGCCCTGACTTTTGGATAGCGACGTTGCAGGGGCGGCTCTACATAAGTGGACCTCAATGCCGACAGACAGGAATTCAAGGCACTGTGGAACTGGATCAATCGCAAGGCGGCCTACAGCGTCAACTTCGATTCAGCGGAACTGACTGAGAAAGCAAGGCCGCAGATAAGCTGAAGCGCCACATTTACAATTCCGCGTGGAGCGAAGCGATCATTTGATCAAAGGCCTCCACCGCATACCTTCCATCAAGGTTTTCCAAAGCTGGCATTTCTGAAGGGAAGCCGAATCTCACTCTGCCTGGAAGTACCTTGTCGAGGGCTGAGTACCAGTCCAAAAGAGCAGTTTGGAGGCGCACGTGTAGCTCGAATTTGCCCCTTCGGCGGGTCGAGTCTGCCTGAGCGCGCTGTCGCGCAAGCTGTGGATCGATCCGGCCAACAATGTAACAGTCGGCAAAACCGATCCGCCCTTGTGCGATAGTTTCTCTTGTGGCCGCCAATTCCAATCGCCAGTCGTGTTCGCTTGCCTCACCGATCTGCCAGAGGCTCCAAATGTAGTGGAGCTTGAGGGGGTCGCTATCGCACAGAGCCCACGAATATTTTTCTTCCATGATGAGTGCCGCCTGCCAGCGATCTACGTTTCGCTCGGCCCAGAAAGTTGCCGCTCCGACTGGATCTTTCAGACGATCCGGCTCGTCCTCAATACGTCCATGTTCAGGAATGACATGTTGTCCTCCATATCTTGCGCACCAGGTGGTTTTCCCGCTGGCGCTGATACCATCGACAACCAAAATCATCGTTCTGACTACTCCATAAATTACGTCATTCTGCCGCCCGTTTACCGCTGCGTAGCGATCCGGCAAACAACCCGTTCGAACGGCCAAGCGCCCTGGGCCGGATCTGGTTCTCGACCTGGTTGTCGTCGGTATGCGTCTGCCCAACACTTCTTACTTAGTGATCAGCGTCTGTCCGGGAGCAGGAACTCTACTTCGTAGATTCCCCGTGCCGCACGGATGGTCACAGGGTGTGTGACTGGCCTCAGGTCACTCACTCCGAGGGGGTCGGTGACTTCGCAGCGCTTGGATAAATCGAGGGTGTCGGTTGCCAAATCCGGCGAGGAGTCCGGTGGACTGGGACTGAGTTTTTTCCCTCCAAAAAATTGTCTCAGTATTGCGTCACCTGAAAAACCCTCAACACCCACCCGGCCTCCCCTGGGATCAACCTGTACTGAACCTGCCGCATTTTTCCCGTCCGCTCCGCACCGGCGTCAGCATCTTCATAGACCGGAAACCGCTGCACCAACGCATTTTCCATCAGAGCAAACTCATCCTCGCCTTGGTAACCCTCTGCAATTTTCGGGTTGTCACTGACAGGTGGCAGATAAATCTCGCTGAGCGACTTCTTGCGGTTAGCGGAGTAGGCAACGAGCTCACCCGCCATCCCGCGCCCCGGTGATCTGACGAAGACGTAAATCTCGGGTGAGCCGTCGCGATCAAGGTCCGCGACCTGCGCCCGAACGATGTTGCCGGCAAGGGGGTGAGCCACCTTCGAGTTATCGATTTCCAGCCCTTGGGGTGCGATGTAGAGCACACGGTTTCCATCGACCAACGCCGTCGTCACATGAAAACGAATGCCCTGCAAATCGAGTGTTTGGTCGAATGGCTGGATGCTGTCCCTGACCTCATCGACAAGGCTCGACGAAAGGTTTTGCGCTGTGAGCGGGCCTTTGATGGATTGGGTGACCGTCACGGCTTCGGCGCCGTTATTGAAAGGGATTTCGACACTAGGTGCGACTTCGGCGGTGGCGTGTGCAGCCAAAGAAACCATGGCAGCGAAGGCGGCTGAAATCCAGGCAATCATGTTCATCTTCCTGAATGCTTCTGTTCGGTGTTGTTGTCCACCAGATGAAACAGCAGCATAGATGGTGTAGCGGCAAGTACCTCGACTCTAACGTTGCAGCAGTTCATCTAAGGTCACGGTGTGCTTGAAATGATGTTCCCAAAGCCTGACTCCTAAACCACCGGTGCGATCCAGCGATGACCCCACCGTCAAATCCGTAATCAACGTCGGCTGCAACCCCGCATCGAATAATGCAAACCCGGCCGCCAGGCAGCAGGTTTCGGTTTGCAGGCCGCACACCAATACCCGTTCCACCTTCAGGCTTTGCAAATACTCGACAAAAAGGGGGGACGGATCTATTTAGTGCCACCACTTTTTTGTCTGTCACCTTTGTCATTCAAGATGTAAGGCTGCGAAACCAGATAAAACAATCATAAAAAATGCGCGACCTCAGTGAGGTCGCCCATTTTCTTTTCTACGTCTATATCTGCGTTTTCAATCGCCGCCCAACGACGTCCAACAAATCGCAGCCGTCGCGCAGTGAGGTGACCAACACCCGCGCCAGTTCACTGTGAACGTTTTCGTTTACGGTGAAGCTCTCCAGCAATTGGGTTGCTGTGCGGATGCGGTAGGCCGCGGTTTCGTGCAAAACGTCCAGCGGCGCTTCGGTGTCGATCAACAGCGATGGAATGCTGCAATCGATGCCGGTAACCGGCATGTATCGATCCATGGCACAAACCTCCAGTTGGTAAAAAGACATGGCCACTCAGGGATGGCTGGTGGACTGGGTCTCTGGCAAGCCATCGGGTGGGTCCAGGTTGTCCAGCGCCCGGTTTACTAACAGTTCGGCCACCACCGCCAACTGCTGAATCGCCAATGCCACGTTGCGGCGAGAGCTTTCCAGTTCGCAGGCAAGGTCCGTGCTCATGACGTTGAGCGAGGCCAGGGTTTCGCAGGCGTGAGCGAGCAGGGAGGGTGTGTCGATGTTGGGGAGGATGGTGAAGACGTGGCTGACGGGGTCGGGGAGACGTGGGTTGCGCAGGCGGGCGCTCACGAGGGGTTCGGTGGCTTCGCAGAGCTTGGATAAATTGGGGGTATTGGTTGCCAAATCCGGCGAGGAGTCCGGTGGATTGGGACTGTGTTTTTTCATGGTCTAATTCCTGGTTTGTCATAGGAACTGCCATTCCCCTGCTGTCAAACAGGGAAGGTGGCAGCTGTACGTAGGTTGACAGACCGGAAACACAGGAAAAAACGGTGCATCCAAAGATGCCCCACGCACAGCCGCCATGAAAAAACTGCAAGCGCGCAAGCATGCCGTTTTATTAGGTAGAGTGGAAGGTTCCGGTTTTCAGCCTGTCAAAGCCGATCGCTGATTTGCAGCGACACCGGAAGGCTATCTGCGAAGAGCAGCGTTCGCTAGTTCATGGAAGGCGATGCGTCTTGCAGGAAATTTCCTAGGATGGAGAGCAGGGGCGCCACGATTGAGCTGCAACCCCGCATCGAATAACGCAAACCCGGCTGCCATGCAGCAGGTTTCGGTTTGCAGGCCGCACACCAATACTCGTTCCACCTTCAGGCTTTGCAAATACTCGATGGTTTGCGGCGATGGCGCGTAGCCGTGTTTGATGAAGATTCGGTCGGCCTGGATCAGGCTGTCGTCGTCTGGTGCGGGGTGCCAGCCGAGTTGTTTCTGGAAGAGGGGGCCGTACGGAGTTGACAAGCCTATGTTCGATTTCTGAGCAAAAAAAACCGGCGCTTGACCGGTTTTTTTGTCTAAATAGTCAGTTAGCTCGTTTGGTTTCAGCTTCCATCATCACAAGGTTTTGCTGCTTGGTAGCTTCAGTCAGCACTTCGCTGTAGACACGCTTTTTCTGATTCGACTTAGCATTGCGAATGAAATCAGCAAAGGGACTCTTGGCGCCCTTAGAGAAGCCTAGCTTGATCGAAATCATTGATGCGCTCCTGATCCTGACCCGAGCTCGACCATTAATTCAGCTCGTATGTGTCGCTCAGGGATTCGACTCGGACGTCTGGCTATGGCTTTCTTGTTCGACCTGGCAAAGGAAATCGCTTCATCTTGCATGAGCTGTTCATCAGGAGTCATCGTCATTCCTTTGGTATGAAAAAATCAAAAGTGAAGCGCAAATGGGTGACCGAATCTTTGTGAAGGAAAGCATACAGATTTACTAATCGCGCTCCAGTGTCTGACGGGCGCCACGAGTTGAAGGAAATTTCCTAGGACCGAACCTTGTGCTTGGTATGCCAGCATTCCGCTCTAATATTGTTACAGTTCGTCCAATGTCACGGTGTGCTTGAAATGATGCTCCCAAAGCCTGACTCCCAAACCACCGGTGCGATCCAGCGATGACCCCACCGTCAAATCCGTAATCAACGTCGGCTGCAACCCCGCATCGAATAACGCAAACCCGGCCGCCAGGCAGCAGGTTTCGGTTTGCAGGCCGCACACCAGTACCCGTTCCACCTTCAGGCTTTAGAAATACTCGATGGTTTGCGGCGACGGGGCGTAGCCGTGCTTGATGAAGATTCGGTCGGCCTGGATCAGGCTGTCGTCGTCTGGTGCGGGTGCCAGCCGAGTTGTTTGTGGAAGGGGGTTTTGGATTCGTCGTGGCGTTCGACGGTGGCGGCGCTGGGGAGGGTGCCGATCAGTGTGCGGATGCCGTCGATGAGCCATTGGGGTGGGGTGAAGCTGGGTTGGACGTCGATGATGAGGAGGGCTTGGTGCATGAGCGTCTCCGGAGAGGCGGTTGCGGCGACGTTTGCAGCTTTGGCCGCTGGGGATTTGGGGTGGTCTGGCTGGACTCTTCGCGGGCAAGCCCGCTCCCACAGGGTACGGGTTGGCTCCCGGAATACCGAACCCCAGATGCAACGAAGCCCGCGCTGGGCGGGCTTCGTTGGCTTCGATTGGTGGGCCGGGGTAATTTGAATCCGCTTAGTAAGCTATTGATTTATAAAATTAATATCGATTTTGATTTTTGGTTGGAATACCAATTGGAATACTGCACTTTACTTGACCACCCGTTTGCATTCGATCTGACCAGCACGTTTCATAACCATGATTGGCAGTGAACGGCCATAGCTGCCGGGGGCGACAGGTAGAGATCGGCCAGGAGCAGTCATTCGACACTCCCCGTGCCAACCGTTTAAATTGACCCATTTAGTTACCAGGCTGCCTTAAAAAAATGACCGGCACTTTCCAAGGCAGCTGTCTCTGCGGCGCCGTCAGTTACGAAATCAAACCACGCCCCAAAGTGCTTCCACATTGCCATTGCAACTAATGCCGTAAAAGTCATGGGGCAGCGTTTGCCAGCTATGGCAGCGTGCTGCGAACTGACCTGCATAAGGTTGCGTAATGAAACGGAGCGCCAAATGACTGCGGATATTTTTATCCATTTTCATTTCAACTAGAGGTTGACCTAAGCGCCCACCCGACACTTTACGTGATCAGGTGGGCGCCCATCTATGCGGCAGCAACCCTATAGTTTCTCTCGCACGGTGCGTCGGCAGCCGCGTGAGCACGTCCTTCAGATACGCATACGGATCAAGCCCATTCATCCGTGCAGACTGGATAAAACTCATATTAGTCGCCGCCTTTATTTCTGGAACTCGGAAGGTGACTTCCCCAGACTCTTACATATGTTTGCAGGTTTCGCCATTGACCACGCATAACGATCGTCCGGATTGCCGGTCGAACAGGGTGTAGTCGGCCCGAAAATTCAGCTCCGGCTCGTTGAACAATAGACGTACTGGAATGCTGCGCAGCTTGTCTTCCTTACCCTGGCGCAGTTCTTCGTTAAGTGGATGTAGTAACCGGCCATCCCGGCTTTGCACTTGGGACGTGATCGTGAATTGATCGTCTTAACGACTCCTTCGTAGCACTGATAGTCCAATAATCGCAGAAAGGGTTGAAGCAATCAGAACACCCACTTTCACCTCATCGAATACATGCGGGGAGTTTGGAAACGCTAAAGCGCCAATGAATAGGCTCATGGTGAAGCCTATGCCGCACAGTGCTGCTACTCCGTAGAGTTGAACCCAATTGCTGCCCTGCGGCAGTTTGGCAAGTCCAAAACGGATGGCGAGCGCAGCCGATGCGTAGACCCCCACCTGTTTCCCTATTACGAGCCCTAAGGCAACGCCAAGAGGAGCCGGCTCTACGAGGTTATTCACCGTGATGCCGGAAAGCGACACTCCTGCATTGGCGAATCCAAAGATAGGTACCACTGCGAAGGCTACCCAGGGGTGCAGTTTTTGTTCAAGGTACAAAAGGGGCGAGCGCGCCGCCTCATCAGGTTGGCCCAGAGGAATACAAAGGGCGAGTGCGACACCCGCCAATGTGGCATGTACCCCCGATTGAAGCATGAAGAACCACAACAAAGCCCCCGTGATGAGGTAAGGCAAAAGTTTCCTCACACCCAACTTATTCATCCCTGCCAATACCAGCAGAGCGCCCAATGCTGCGAGTAGCATGGGCACCGAGAGACCACTTGTGTAGAACAAAGCAATGATCAGCACTGCTCCCAAATCATCCAGTATCGCGAGCGCAGAAAGGAAGATCTTTAGCGATACCGGCACCCTTTTTCCGAGCAACGACAACACACCGAGAGCGAATGCAATATCGGTAGCAGAAGGGATGGCCCAGCCGTCAATGGTCTCGGAATTGCCCTGGTTAATCGCCACGTAAATCAGCGCCGGTACGGCCATTCCGCCCAAGGCCGCAAAGCCCGGTAGCGATCTTTGCGCCCAGGACGCGAGTTGCCCGACCAGCATCTCGCGCTTGATCTCAAGCCCGACCAGCATAAAAAAAATGGCCATCAAGCCATCGTTTATCCACTGCTCCAGCGACAGCCCCGCAAACTGTGTGTGAAGTGCTGCGAAATAGTCTTTTGCCAGAGGCGAATTAGCGACAGTCAGCGCGGTGATTGCCGCTGCCATCAACACAAGACCTCCTGCAGATTCAGTGGCGAAAAATCGGCTGATGAACGCAAATGCATTCGGGGATTCGGAACGGCGGATAGACGTAGGCATTGAAACTCCACTTCAGCGCAATGACCCAACCTGAGCTTCCGCTAGGTTCAATCACGGTGTGAACGATCGGATTTCTTGGATCAGTTGCAGCATCGACCCCGTTCGAAGCCCCCATCATCGGACGCCAGCTTCTGAGGATCGAAGTTATAAACAGTGTTCAACGAGACACGCGGGCATTCCACCTCATGATCAGATGGGCGCAAAAAGATCCGCTCAGTACCACGCCGATGAGCCTCAAAGTTTGCAATGCGACCACGAAGCTGGCGTCCGAACCCGTTTCCACGGCAATGATTGCCATGGCGTCCAGCCCCCCTGGACTCGTAGCCAGGAATACCGAGAGGAAGTCCTTTCCAAACAGGTAGCTCAGCGGCCAGGCTAATGCGGTACACAGCAGTATGAGCGCCACGTTGGCAACGACGATCACCGGAATCAACCTGGCGACGTGCTTGACCGTCGCGCGGTCGAAACGCAACCCGATATAGCTCCCGATGACGCCATAGGCGAGTGTGACGAGTGTGCCGCTCAGGGTGATGTCCAACCACCCAAAGAGTTGTAAGGCACTCCCGACGATAACGGTAGTCAGCAACGCGCCGGCGGGGAGCAAGTTGCCGCTCAACGCGCCAAGGAAGGCGATGGCAAGGCTCATTCCAAGGCCGATCCAAGTGAAAGGGAGCTCAGCAACGATGGGCGCGAGATGAGGGTGACTGGACCCTACAAATAGCGTGGAAATCCAAGCGCCCAGCATGACCACACAAACAACTCGCACATATTGCATGCAGGCCACCAGACGTCCGTCCGAGCCATTTTCCTCCGCCATCGCTATCATAGCCGACGCAGCCCCGGGAGCGGTTCCCCATGCTGAAGCGTCTGCAGGTATGGGGCTGAAACAAGCCAATCCGAGGCCGACCACGGCGCTTAACAATATGGTGATCGCAGTGACCAGCAGCATCAGGTGCCAGTCCTCACTCAACGCCAGAAGCACCCCGAGCGTCACTGACTTGGCGACCATTAACCCGACAATTCCCTGACCTGATCGGAACATCAGTCGCGGCACTCGAATACGAGTGCCGGCGACGCCCATGCAGATAGCAACGGCTAAAGGACCAAGAAGTAGAGCCGCGGGCAATCCCGCCTGATGCAGGACATAACCTGCAAGCCCGCCACCCCCGACTAATACCGCCCACTGCAGCCCAATCGGAAATTTTGCGAGTTCCATGAAGGAAGATCTCTTCACGTGATTCTCCCGAGGCTGCGTTTACAGGAGCGAAATGGTGTACCCGATGATGAAACGGCTCTCATCGAGATCGCGCGAGAAGCCAGAGCGATAAGATGCGTTGCGATAGCGTACTGAAAGGTTTTTCAACATCCCGTTCTGAAATACATAGCTGATTTCAGAGTTGCGTTCCCATTCGTTTCCGTCGCCGGCAGCGCCCTTTACTTTGGCATTCGTGCCGCTGATATAACGAGTCATCACACTCAGGCCAGGTATGCCGATGCTCGCGAAATCGTAGTCATACCGGACTTGCCAGGAACGCTCTTTAGCTTCGGCGAAATCGTTGATCTGGGAAAAGTTGATCAGGTAGGGATCAGTGCCATCGACGTAAGCGAAGCCAGTGTCGCCAGACATCAGTTGCCAGCCCAGACCCAGGCCATGCCCGCTCTGTTTATAGGACAGCATGCCGTTGAAAGCCTGGTTGTCGATCTCGCCTCCAGCACTTCTGCCGTAATCGCTGCTCGTAAAAAATCGAATGTCTGCATTCAGCGTGCCCTCACCGAGCTTGCGCCCGTATTTGAGACCCGCGAAGTGCTGACGATAGACGTCGTCCAGTTCAGCGGCGAAGTAGCTCAGGCTGAGTCTGTCGCTCAACTGTGCCTCAACACCGACCAGGTTAAGATAGTCAGCGGCCACAGCGCCGCTGAACCGTTTGTTTTTATTGTTTAACTGAAGGTCTTGCTCGTCTGTGGAGTTACGTTGTTTGACGTTGGATAACTGGCCGCCTGTTAACGACAGCTTGCTGATTTCTGTCGAGGTGATCATTGCGCCTTCAAACGTCTGCGGGACGATGCGCCCATCGTTGTGCTTGAGCACAGGCAGTGTTGGGGTGAAGGTGCCGACCTTTAGATCGGTCTTGGAAATGCGCATTTTCGCGGTCAAGCCCAAGGAGGAGAATTCGTCGTCGGCCCGCCCGTCACTGCCGGTTGGCAGCATTCCGGTATCGACCCGGTCTGGAGAGGAATCCAGTTTGACACCGAGAAGGCCTAGCGTATCCAGGCCAAACCCAACGGTCCCTTCTGTGTAGCCTGATTCCACCTTGAGTAAAAATCCCTGGGCCCACTCATCACGTTTCGACTGTCCTGAATCTTCTCGAAAGTCGCGATTGAAGTACATGTTGCGAAGTTGGAGAGACGCCTTGCTGTCTTCGATAAAGTCAGCGGAGGCTAAAGGCGCCCAAGCGGCAACTGAGAATACGAGCATGGCTGGAGCAGGCGATAAATAGGCTGGGTATTTCAACGCGGACACCTTTTTTGTTATTCGAATTTTATGTAGGGAAGGGCTGGATCCCGTTTTGCTTTAGCCTAATGGGGTGGGCCGTCTGCCAGCTTTCAAATAACTCATCTGCGTATGACTTTTGGTAAAACCGCTATTTCGGCGCTTCGTTATGATGGGATCACGAGAAGCCCAGCCGGGTTGCCACGCTATCTTCTAGCGCAGGCTACTGGGTGCCCCTGAGCAGTAAAGATTCAAGCTGTGGGTGCAGGGGTTCATGAAGGGCATCGTTCAAATACAAGCATCGAGGTCTGAAATGCAGAACAACAAGAACAAGAACGACAAATCGAAACTGAAGACACTGGCTGTTATGGGCTGCGCGAGTTTGCTGCTCGCTATGGCTTCCGCGAATGCTGCGCAATTGTCGATTGCGACGGGCGGTACGACCGGTGTCTTCTATGCGTACGGTGGCGCGCTGGCCAATGTCGTGAGCAAAAAAAATCCGGACATTTCCATGGTCGCTGAGTCCACCGGGGGGACGGTGGAAAATATCAAGATGCTGGCCAAGGGGCAGGCGGATCTGGCGACCGTGTCGGCCGACGTCGTGTATGAGGCGTACACCAACTTCAAGAAGTCCAAACATTTCCGGGAAAAGGTCGAGATGTATGGCCTGTTCAATATGTACCAGCAACCTCATCACATCGTCACTTTGAAAAACAGCGCAGTGAAGGGGCTCGCTGATATTCGCGAGAGACGCGTGGTAGTCGGAGCTCCTGGCTCCGGGACTGAAGTGAAAACGCGGATGATGCTTGAATCTGTGGGTATCACTTATAAAGACTTCAAGCCTGAGTTCCTGACTTTTGGTGAAGGCGTCGAGGCGCTGCAGGATGGCACCGTGGAAGCTGTCTTCCTCGGGGTTAACTATCCTGCGCCGGCGATCATGAGTTTGGCGATGACCAACCCGATCGAGCTGTTGTCCCTGACCGATGATCAGGTCAGCACCATACGCAAGGACTATCCGTTCCTCGACCGGGTCGTCATCCCTGCGAACACCTATAAAGGTGTCCCTCACGACGCGCAAACGGTATCGGTACAGACCCTGGTGGTTGCGGGCACGAAATTGTCCGAAGAAGAGGCCTACCAGATCGTCAAGACAATGTTCGAAAACAAGCCAGAGTTGGAAGGTATCAACCACGCGTTCAAGCTGACCACGTTGCAAAACGCATCCAATACAGCGGTGCCGCTGCACCCGGGTGCGGCTCGCTATTACCGCGAGGCAGGCGTTCTGCAGTGATAAATGGAGGAGCGTGCGCCTCCTCTGATTGATTGTTTTTGCCGGTGTTCTGGTAGAGGAAAAGTATCATGACGTCTAGGAAAACCTTGGGAGCGACGATTATCGTCCTCTCCCTGTTGTTCACCGCTTTCCAGGTCTACACAGCCAGCACTGGCCTGATGACCGCGTTGCTCCAGCGCAGTATCCATCTGTCTTTCGTCTTGGCTTTGGTATTTTTGTTCTTCCCTGCATTCAAGGATTCCAAAAGCACTTTCCTGATTGACATTCCGTTGGTGCTGGCCGCTCTCGCCAGTGGCATCTACTTGTATGTCTCCTTCGATGACCTGGTCTATCGCATAGGTGATCCGACAGGCATCGATCTCATCATCGGCGGCATGACATTGGTGGTATTGCTCGAGGCAACCCGCCGCACCGTCGGTTGGGTGATGACCCTGCTGGCTCTGATTGCCCTGGTTTACAGCTACTTCGGTCGTTATCTGCCCGAGCCGTTTGGTCATTCCGGTCGTGACGTGGAGCGTATTGTCACTCAGATGTTCTACTCGACCGAGGGGATCTATGGCGTACCGTTGGGTGTGGCCGCGACCTACGTGTTTCTGTTCATTTTGTTCGGTTCCTTCATGGAAAAGTGCGGAGTGGGCAGCCTCTTCATTAACCTGGCCAATGCGTTCGCTGGTAAATACCAGGGTGGCCCGGCCAAAGTGGGCATCATTGCGACCATGACAGTGGGCATGGTGTCCGGCAGTCCTGTATCAGATGCAGCGACTACTGGTGCTTTCACCATTCCGATGATGAAGCGGGTTGGCTACAAGGCGCGCACAGCAGCGGCGATTGAGGCTGTAGGCGCTTCCGGCGCATCGCTGATGCCGCCAGTGATGGGTGCAGGTGCTTTTGTGATGGCGGACATGACCGGCGTGCCCTACAGCCAGATCATCCTGCACGCGATAATTCCTGCGCTATTGTTCTATGCAGCCTTGATGTTCGTGGTAGGCAACGAAGCGCGCAAAGACAATCTGAAGTCACTTCCCGCTGATGAAATACCAGGTAAGCGCGACGCATTGATGAAGAGTCTGCGCCTGCTGATTCCGCTGAGTGTGCTCATCATTTCGCTCGCTGTATTGCAGGTGTCGCCATTGCGCGCAGCATTGTTCGCCACGGCAGTGATTCTGCTCACGACGCTGGTCTATAACTTCTTCAAACCCGAACTTAAGGTGCCGATGATGCATCTAGTCGAGGCATTGATCGAAACTCCGAGGAAGGTGCTCGTGGTCTCGGTAGCCTGTGCCACGGCAGGTATCATCATCGGCATGCTGGGTATGACTGGGCTGGGCCTCAAGTTGTCGGACATCTTGATGTCGGCGTCCCACGGTTATCTCCCGTTAGCGCTGCTGTTTGCGATGGTTATTTCCATTGTTCTGGGCATGGGATTGCCGCCAACTGCCGCGTATATCGTGATGGCCGTAACTGCCGCGCCGTTCCTTGTGCAGATGGGCGTTCCGTTGATCGTAGCGCACTTCTTCGTGTTCATTTACTGCTGCTACGCGCCGATCACGCCGCCAGTGGCTTTAGCGGCCTTTACTACTGCAGGCATCGCCGGGTGCGATCCGTTCAAGGCCGGGCTAGAAGCGTTCCGTATCAGCTTGACCGGTTTTGTCCTCCCGGTGATGGTGGTCTACAACAACGCGTTGCTGGGTATGGGCGAGTGGCATCAAATTCTCGCGGCCGCGGTACTGGCGTTGTTTGCAGTCTGGATGATGTCCATTGCGCTGGTTGGATGGTATCAACGCCGTGTGAACATCGCCTGGCGTTTGCTCCTTGCATCTGCTGCGATGTGCTGTCTGGTGCCTACGCTGTGGGCGAACGTGGTTGCGCTGGGCGTATTGGCGATCTTCGTCCTGACCCAAACCTCGCTGCTGAAACGGGGCCAACCGCTCGCGCACCTCTCCTGATGTTCCGTCCCGA
The DNA here is from genome assembly GCF_902497995.1 of Pseudomonas fluorescens. Lineage (GTDB taxonomy): Bacteria > Pseudomonadota > Gammaproteobacteria > Pseudomonadales > Pseudomonadaceae > Aquipseudomonas > Aquipseudomonas fluorescens_BK. Next base: position 58,974 of record NZ_CABVII010000029.1, read on the forward strand.
TAGTGGAAAGCCTATGACTGGGTTTCCACTACTCGGGGCTGCGGCTTTTAGCCAGCAGCGTCAAGCAGCCGTTATGACGTAGGCTTGCTGCAATCAACCGAGCAAAGGCCACGTGTCATGTCCAATACACCACCTCTAAATGCGCTACGTGTCTTCGAATCTGTTGCTCGCCTCAAGAGCTTTTCTAAAGCCGCAGAGGAGTTACATGTCAGCCAGTCGGCAGTCAGCCGTCAGATCAGTTTGTTGGAAGGTTATCTGGAGGTGCAGTTCTTCCATCGGGATCGCACGGGTATCCGTCTGACCGAACTCGGCCAACAGTACTTCGAGGGTATCCAACCTGCTTTCGAGCGAATTGCAGAAGCTACCCGCGGCTTGACCGCACATTTGGAAGACGAGCCTCTGCGCATCCGCGTTTACTCCACGTTTGCCGCCCGTTGGCTAATGCACCGGCTACCAAGACTGAATAAAGCACATCCAAATCTGCGAATTCGCATCACCACGGCTATCGCCCCCGTGGATTTCAACAACGAGCGTGTTGATGCCGCCATCCAGCTTGGTGATGGAGAGTGGGAGGGTTTGCGTTCCGACTTCCTGTTTGCGGACGAACTGCGTCCAGTCTGCCGGCCGAAGCTGGTCTCGGGATTGCCAGCCGGTCGAACCCCCGAACAGGTGTTCAAGCATCGCCTGATCCATTCTTATTACCGCAAACAGGACTGGTTCGATTGGTTTGCGTCGGCGGGTATTGAATACAGCATGGAGCCAGATCCCTTCATGCTGCCGAGTTCTCTGCTGGCCTATCAGGCGGCGCACGATGGCCTGGGTATTGCCATAGCGCAAACGCGCATGGTGGAGCAGGAGTTGCGCTCTGGGACACTCATTTATTTCTGTGAACACACCCTCACCCGTGGTCTCGGCTACTACCTGGTTAGCCAGCCGAACTCACCCCGAGAAAACAAGATCGCCTGTTTCCGGGCCTGGCTGATGGAAGAAATCAGCTCAAAGTTTTTACCGGGGCAATAACCCAATCAGTAACGATAGGTATCCCATGACAACTCTAATAGAACAATTGGCGGACTACAGCGTCTCCGAAGCAAACTCAACGTTACGCGGCGATGTACGGCATCATGCAAAGCGCGCGGTTCTCGACTGGTTTGCTGCGATGTATCCTGGCACCCGTGAACCAGTCGCCCAACGACTTGCCCAATCCTACGCCGATGAGCACGGCACCGGCCGCAGTAGTCTTCCCGGTTACGGCGCTACGGCTCTACCGACGACAGCGGCGTGGATCAATGGCACTTCATCGCATGCTGTCGAATTCGATGACATATTCAAGGATGCGATTTATCACCCGGGCGTGCCGACGGTGTCGGCTGCCTTGGCTGTCGGTGAGCATATCGGTGCCAGCGGCGAAGATTTCCTTCGTGCCGTGGTGGTGGGTTACGAAATATCCACCCGCATTGGTGCGGCAGTACAGCCGTCCCATTACCACTTTTTCCATACGACCGGCACGATCGGTTGCTTCGCCAGCGCCGCTGCTGCGGCTTTCCTGTTGGCACCCAAGGATCGTCTGGTCATGGCTCATGCCCTGGCAACGGCTGGATCGTTTGCCGCCGGCCTGCAGCAGGCGTTCCGTTCCGACTCGATGACCAAAGCGTTGCACGGCGGCCACGCTGCGTCGGCGGGCATCACCGCGGCGCGGGCAGCGGCCAGTGGCGTCACCGGCGCACTGGATATCCTTGAGGGTGAGGTTGGCTTCGGTGCCGCCATGAGTATCGATCCGCAATGGCACAAGGTGACCGAGGGGCTTGGCAGTAGCTACAACATTACTCGCATCACGCAGAAGACCCATTGCTGCTGCGGCCACACCTTTGCGGCTATCGACGCCGTGCAGCTATTGCGCGAACAGTTATCTCAAAACGAGCGCGACCAGGTGGTGCGGATTGAAGTAGATACCTACAAAACCGCATTGGACGTCACTGGAAATTACGAGCCGGTGTCTGCTTACCAGGCCAAGTTCAGCATGCCTTACGTGCTGGTACAGGCGCTGCGTTACGGCAGTGTGCGTCTTGAGGCGTTTTCCGATGCGCGTCTGGCTGAGCCCGCTAGCCGCGAGATGATGCAAAAGGTGGTGATGACTGCCTGCCCTGAATTGACCCGGCAGTTCCCGTTGGCCCGTGCGGCGCGGGTACGCCTGGTACTGCAGGATGGCCGCGTGCTGGAACATTTTTCGCCTTTCCGCAAGGGTGATCCGGAAGCGCCGTTGACCGATCTGGAGCTGGAGCAAAAATTCGCTGAACTGGTCACGCCCGTTATTGGTTCTGACGCCACGCGTTGGCTCGGAAGCCAGATCTGGAAATTGGAAGAACTACAGCTATCGGACCTGAACTTGGTCTCCTTGGGCTGATGAGTGTTGGCCACCAAGTGTTCCGGTGGCCTTCTTGAATTCGAGCGCACACAGCGTAACTAGCGGCTTGCACTGTTCCACGCGATTGACTAGCACCCTGGCACTTCGGTGAAGTGCGCCCCATTCGATCTACACAAACAACAAGGCCCCGCGCAGTCACCTGCCCGGGGCCTTGTTGTTTAATGAGGCTTATTCAGACGGTGGAGGCACCCTGTTGCAGAGCATCCAGGTGATGGAACATTGCCAGGTCGCCTTTTACAAAGCTCGAGCCGCTCATGTCCGCCATGGTTGCCTGGCGAACCTTGAGACTGGTCAGTGACTGACGGGCCGCCCAGAACGACGGACCACCTTCCCATTTAGGAAAACCGAAACCATTGACCATGACCAGGTCAATGTCGCTGGAGCGCGTGGTAACACCCTCGGCCAGCAGCAGTGCAGCTTCGTTGGCCATCGTCAGCAATGCCCGGTCGACAATATTGTCACGGCTGAAGACGCGGCGCTCGATGCCCTTGCGCACAGACTCCTGCACGATGAGGTCATTCACATTTGGATCTTCGCTGCGGCGCCCTTGCTCGTCATACAGGTAATACCCCGAGCCGGTCTTGCGCCCGAAGTGGCCTTGCTCGCACAGCAGGTCGGGAATGTCCACATAGCGTGAATTGCCATCGCGTAGATGGGAACGTGCCTGGCGCATGCGCCAAGCGATGTCGAGACCGGACATGTCGGCAACGGCAAAGGGACCCATCGCCATCCCGAAGGATTCCAGCGCGGCGTCGATCTGAGCCGGCAGCGCGCCTTCTTCCAGCATCAACTCGCACTCACGACGGTAGGCTGCGTAAATGCGGTTACCGATGAAGCCGAATGCGTTGTTGGCAAGGATTGGCAGCTTACCCAGGCGGCGTACTACCGCAAAGCCGGTGCTGAGGGCTTCAGCAGCGGTGTACATGCCGCGCACCACTTCCACCAGGCGCATGACGTTGGCCGGACTGAAGAAGTGCAGGCCGATGACCCGCTGTGGATGCTTAGCCACCTCGGCGATCTGGTCCACGTCCAGATATGAGGTATTGGTCGCGAAAATGGCGTCCTTGTCCATCAGTGGCTCGATCTGACGCAGCAGGTTGCGCTTGACGGTGAGGTCTTCGAAGACCGCTTCAATAACCAGCTGCACCGAGGCAATCTGCGCCCAGTCAGTGCTGGCGTGCAAATGGCTCAGTTCGTTGTCTGCCTGGGCCTGGCTGATGCGGCCGGACTTGACCCGCCGTCGGTACTCGCCCCCTATGCGCTCCTGACCACGATGCAGCGCCGCTTCGTCCTGTTCCAACAGAACCACGTCCAGACCGGCCTGAAGGAAGGCCAAGGCAATACCACTGCCCATGGTGCCGGCGCCTATGACGGCCACTCGGCTGACGGGGCGAGGCTCGACATTTTTCAGTTCTACACGCTTCGCCGACTGGCGCTCAGCGAAGAACAGGTGACGCAATGCCAACGCTTCATTAGACATGCGCAGTTGCTGGAAGACCTCGCGCTCGGAGGTGAGGGCAAGGTCTATCGGCTGGCTGCCAGCATTCAGCACTGCAGCGATCGCTTTACTGACCTGCGGCCGATACTTGCCTGCTTTCAGTGCCTTGGCACTTGCCTGCTCGACCTGTTCAGCATCGCAGGGTTGGGTATCGCGATCGCGAATCCGGCATTTTCCATCCATGTTGCGCACGTAGTTCGCCGCGAAACTGGCCAGGTCGCCTTCTGCAATGGCATCGATCATTCCCAGCGTGAAGGCTTCCGCAGTTGAGACGCGGGTGCCGGCGCAGATCAGTTCGATCGCTTTGGGAATGCCGGTCAGGCGCGGAAGGCGCTGGGTGCCACCCGCGCCCGGTATCATGCCTAGAGTCACTTCGGGCAGGCCCAGCAAACTGCCTTGCGAGGCGACGCGGGCGTCGCACCCCAAGGCCAGTTCGAAACCGCCACCGAGCGCCGCCCCGTGGATCGCGGCGATGATCGGCTTACTGCACTGCTCTATGGCACTGATGACTTCGGGCAGTTGAGGACTTTCCAGCGGTTTGCCGAACTCGCTGAGATCGGAGCCAGCAATGAACATCTTGCCGGCGCCAATCAAGGCCGCGCCGACCAAGTCCGAGTCATTTTCAACTTGCTTGATCGCATCGAGCAGGCCCTGGCGGACCTCCAGCGAGCCAGCGTTGACCGGGGGATTGTTGATATAAATCAGCGCGACGTTGCCGTCACGCTCAAGGGTGATGAGCGTGTTCATGGGCTTCTCCTCAGGCAATCCTTACCAATGCATCGACTGCGACGACACCCTCGCCTTTGGCTTTCACCAGCAGCGGGTTCATCTCTGCCTCCAGCACCTGGCAGTCCTGTTGCAAGGCCAGTTGGGAGAAGGCGCTGACTGCCTGAGCGACGGCTTCCAGGTCGCCTTCCTGACGGCCGCGATAGCCGGCAAGTGCTTTCAATGCCTTTACTTCACCCACCATCTCACGTGCCTGTTCGACGCTGACCGGGGCCAGGCGCATGGCGCGGTCGCAGTAGATTTCGGTGAGAATGCCACCGGCCGCCAGCATCACCAGCGGACCGACATCGGGGTCGCGGCGGTAACCCACCAATACTTCACCCAGTCCCTTGCCCATGGCTTGAACCAGGACTTTGTCCACGGTCAAATGCGGCAGGTGGGTGGCAACGTTGTCGACGATGCGGCGCATGGCTTCTGCCAGCTGCGTGGCATCGTGAATTGGCAGCACCACGCCTCCGACATCGGTCTTGTGGGCGATTTCCTCATGCAGCACCTTGACCACCACCGGATAGTCGAAGGGCAAATCCGGCACAGGCTGGTTTACATCCAGCACGGTATACGCCGCATGGGGAACGCCTAACGGCGCGATCATTGCGTAAGCGTCCGCCTCGTTGAGCATGCGTTCGCCTTGCGGTGCAGCGGGTTCTGGCGCCGGTTCGCCAGGTTTGCGGCGGGCGAAGCAGGCGGCGATGACGTCCCCACAGGCTTCCGGGGTACGAAAGCATGGAACACCTGCTTCCGTCAGTAGCTGCAGGGCGGAGGCTGCTTCCGGTACCACGAAACAGGCCAGGGGCTTGTCGCTGAAACCAAACGAGTCGACCACCGGCTTAACCGCCAGCTCCGGGTTGTAGCGCGCCGAGGAGCCAACAGTGGCGACGACCATGTCGAATTCTGGGGCGGTCAGCATGACCTCCAAGGCGGCTTTCATCACGTCATACTTGGTGCCGGCCAGCGTGAGGTCGATAATGCCACCGTGGTTCACCACGATGCCGCGCTCAGCCAAGCGAGCCAGAGTTTCATCGGTGGGAGCTACCACCGATACACCGCGTATGCCGAGCTGATCGACAGCCATGGCAGCGCCGCCGCCGGTGGTCGTGACGACGCCGACTGTTGGTTTTCTCCCCGCAGTGCTGCGTAGATCTTTCAACGGCAGTTGCGCCAATAACGGCAAGGCTTCGAGGAAACCTTCCAGGGTTTCAACACGGGCTATGCCGCAGTCGCGGAAAAATGTTTCGGCCACCGCATCTTCGCCGGCGAGTGCTCCCGTGTGGGAAACAGCCAGTTCGGCAGCGACGTCGGAGCGTCCTAATTTATAAGCCACCACTGGCTTGCCGCGCTTGGCAGCACCCAAAGCGAAACGACGCATATCCTCGGCGTGGTTCAGTGATTCGAGGAAAAGCATGTAGCCGGTAATACTTGGATCATCGAGGGTGCTTTCACAAATCTGCCCGATGCTTAGGTCGGTTTCGCTGCCCACCGAGACCAGGCCGGCGAAGCCCACACCCTTGGTGCGACCCCGAGAGGCCAAGGCACCTAGCATGCTGCCACTGTGCGAGGCGCAAAAGATGCCGCCAAGAGGCAGGTTGGGTTCAGCGAACGCAGCATTAGCGGTCAGGATCAGTTGATGATGCAGGTTGACCACACCCAGGCTGGACGGCCCAAGAATGCGTACACCGGTTTGCTCGGCGATCTGGCGCAGTCGCTCCTCACGGGCACATCCTTCAGTCCCTGATTCGGAGAAGCCACCGGCCAGTATGGTCGCAACGCGAATACCCAAGCGGCCGCACTCGGCAACAGCCTCAACGGCTAGATCGGAGTTGGTCAGGATGAATGCGTGTTCCGGCACCTCCGGCAGTGCTGAGAGGGACGGATAGGCCTTCTCACCCTGAACTTCAGTACGGCTAGGGTTGACGTTGTAAATGGTGCCGGCATAGCCGGCAGCCCTCAAAAAACGTAACGGACGGGATGCGGTTTTGCTGGTGTCGTCGGAAATACCGACCAGCGCAATGCTCGTGGGTCGCAGCAGGGCACTCGCGACGGCAGGATCGATCATCTTATGCATGCTTGGCCCCTTCAACTTTTGGCGGACGCTGGTCGAAACGACGATCGAAGACGTCTTCGGCGATACGATTCTTCAGCACTTCTAGAGATCCGCCTGCGATCATCCAGCCACGGATGCGTTTGACGCAGTATTCAACCAGCGCCTCCGAGGAGTAACCGTAGCCTCCCATTGCTTGCAGAGCTTCGTTCGAAACTTCCCACCCTGCCGTATTACAAGCGAATTTGGCCACGCTCGTTTCATAGGCGGAAGGCAAGCCACCGTCAGCATTAACGGCAGCGCGGTACAGCAGCAGTTGGGCCGATTCCAGTTTGACCGCCATTTCAGCGAACTTCCATTGCAAGCCCTGGAACTCGCATAGTTTACGACCGAACTGCTCGCGGGTCAGGCAGTGTTCCCGGGCCACGTTGAAAGCATGACGTCCCAGCGCCAGAGAGCGGGAAGAGTTACCAATACGTTCTACGTTGAATCCGGAAATCTGCTTTTTAAAACCACCCGGGCCGAGCAGGACGTTAGCCTTGGGAATACGGCAGTCCGCAAAGTACAGCTGGCACCACTCCTCGCCACTCATGAAGGGGGAAGGTTGGCCGACCTCGAAGCCTGGGGTTCCGCGCTCAACGATTACTGAGCCGATCCCATTCAGGCCTGGTCCGAAGCGTACATAGATGAGGAAAGTATTAGCGTGGGGGCTGTGGGTGGAAAACACCTTGGAGCCGTTGATGATGAAGTGGTCACCATCTTCGATCGCGGAGGTTTTAAGCTCGGTGACGGCGGAACCAGCTCCCGGCTCGCTCATGCCCAGAGCCAACAGGCTTTTCCCGGCAATCAGATCGGGAAGGAAGCGCTCCTTCAGTTCCGGAGAAGCATATTCAGCAAAAGTGCGGATGGCCCCGAAGTTGCCAGCCTGCACCACGTCAGCGCTCTTTGGACATACCAGCGCAAGTTCCTGAATCGCAATTACTGCATCCATCAGGGTACCGCCAATTCCACCATCTTCCTCTTTAATCGTAATGCCCAGCAGGCCTTGGTGGGCAAGTTTGGCGGCGATTTCCCAAGGGTAGTCCTGAGAATGCGCGCGCTCCAGCGCACCATCCGCCAGCTCACGTTGAGCGAAGCGACGTATGGAGTCAGAGAATGCTTGTTGTTCTTCTGTTAAATGGAAATTCATGGCACAGACTCGCTGATGGATGATCGATGAACTGATGCTAACCAAAGCGGTGCCGTATCTGTTTTCCCAAAAATCATCCTCACATGACATATTCGAAACCTTGTATGCCCGTATGTCTGGATACCATCGCCGTGTTTTCCACCTACTTGGGGCACTGTCCATGCATACCTATATCTGTGACGCGATTCGAACACCCATTGGCCGTTTTGGTGGCGCGTTGGCTTCGGTTCGCACAGATGATCTCGCGGCGATCCCCATTCGCGCGCTAGTCGAGAGAAATCCAGGGGTCGACTGGTCGGCCGTGGACGATGTCATCTACGGTTGCGCCAACCAGGCTGGCGAGGACAATCGAAATGTCGCGCGCATGGCGCTTTTACTTGCCGGCCTGCCGGAAACTGTTCCAGGCAGTACCGTTAATCGCCTTTGCGGCTCCGGCCTGGATGCTATCGGTATAGCGGCGCGAGCGATCAGCTCGGGTGAGTGCCAGATAATGATTGCTGGTGGTGTCGAGTCGATGAGTCGCGCACCCTTTGTGATGGGCAAAGCTCAAGCCGCATTCGCACGCGACATGTCCATGCAGGACACCACCATTGGTTGGCGTTTCATCAACCCTCTGATGAAGAAGCTATACGGCGTCGATGCCATGCCGGAAACCGCTGAGAACGTCGCAGATGAGTTCGGTATTTCCCGCGAGGATCAGGATCGTTTCGCGCTGCGCAGCCAGGAGAAAACTGCCATCGCGCAGGCTGAAGACCTGTTTGCCGACGAGATCGTGCCGGTACATGTGCCGCAGCGTAAGGGCGCAACTCTTGTGGTCCAGCGCGACGAGCATCCGCGAGCTACCTCGTTGGAAGCGTTGACCCAGCTAAAGGCGGTTGTACGTACTGGCGGCACTGTCACAGCAGGCAATGCCAGTGGTGTAAACGACGGCGCCTGCGCCCTATTGATGGCCAGCTTGGACGCTTGCGAAGTCCACGGCCTGAAACCTCGTGCGAAGGTCCTCGGTACTGCAACAGCTGGCGTTGCCCCGCGCATCATGGGCATGGGCCCCGTACCCGCCACCCTTAAAGTACTAAAGCTGACAGGGCTCACATTGGATGACATTGACGTCATCGAACTTAATGAGGCCTTCGCCAGCCAAGGACTTGCCGTTCTCCGACAACTGGGACTGGCCGACGACGATATCCGTGTCAACCGCTATGGCGGTGCTATTGCTCTGGGTCACCCGCTGGGCATGAGCGGCGCACGTTTGGTCACTACTGCGCTCAATCAGTTAGAACGCACCGGCGGCCGTTACGCCTTATGTACGATGTGCGTAGGTGTGGGGCAGGGCATCGCGATGGTGATCGAGCGGGTATGAATAAAACGCTAACTCAACCGATTCACGACTATAAGCTTCCAGCGGACACACATGGCTGGAGTATCAGATTGCACTTTTTTAACGATGATAAGTGAATCAATGAAAATCCTGGTAGCTGTCAAACGCGTTGTGGATTACAACGTGAAAGTTCGCGTCAAGGCGGACCATTCCGGCGTCGACCTCGCCAACGTCAAGATGTCGATGAACCCGTTCTGCGAAATCGCCGTGGAAGAAGCCGTACGCTTGAAAGAGCAGGGCATTGCCAGCGAGATCGTTGTCGTCAGCGTCGGCCCGTCCACTGCCCAGGAGCAACTGCGCACCGCGCTGGCCCTGGGTGCCGATCGCGCCATCCTCGTCGAGTCCGCTGAAGACCTGACGTCGCTCGCCGTTGCCAAGCTGCTCAAGGTGGTGGTCGACAAGGAACAGCCCCGGCTGGTGATCCTTGGTAAACAAGCCATCGACAGCGACAACAACCAGACCGGCCAGATGCTCGCGGCATTGAGCGGCTATGGTCAGGGTACGTTCGCATCGAAAGTCGACATCAGCGGCGACACGATTGCCGTGACTCGCGAAGTCGACGGCGGCGCGCAGACGGTTGCCCTGAAACTGCCGGCGATCGTCACCACCGACTTGCGTTTGAACGAGCCGCGTTATGCGTCCCTGCCCAACATCATGAAAGCCAAGAAGAAGCCGCTCGAAGTAGTGACTGCGGACGCTTTGGGCGTTTCCACCGCCTCCACCAACACCACCGTGAAAGTCGAAGCGCCGGCTGCACGCAGCGCGGGGATCATGGTCAAGTCGGTGGCTGAACTGGTCGAGAAACTGAAAAACGAAGCGAAGGTGATCTGAATGACTATTTTGGTGATTGCTGATTATTCCAAAGACGCGCAGGACAACAAGGTGCTGGCCCCGGCCACGCTAAACACCGTGGCCGCCGCTGCCAAAATCGGCGGTGAGATTCATCTGCTGGTGGCGGGCGCATTTGTCGGTGCAGTTGCTGAAGCCGCGGCGAACATCGCTGGTGTGGCGAAAGTGCTGGTGGCCGACAACGCCGCCTACGCTCACCAACTGACGGAAAACGTCGCTCCTCTGGTAGCAGAGCTGGGCAAGGGTTACAGCCACATTCTGGCTGCCGCCACTTCCAACGGCAAAAACATCCTGCCGCGCGTTGCCGCCCAGCTGGACGTTGACCAGATATCCGAGATCATCTCGGTCGAAAGCGCCGACACCTTCAAGCGTCCGATCTACGCCGGTAACGCCATCGCTACCGTTCAGTCGAACGCTTCGGTGAAAGTGATCACCGTGCGTGCTACCGGTTTCGACCCGGTGGCAGCTGTTGGGGGTTCGGCATCGGTTGAAGCCGTTGCGGCTGCCCACGACGCTGGCATTTCCAGCTTCGTTGGCGAAGAACTGGCCAAGTCCGATCGTCCGGAACTGACCGCTGCCAAGATCGTCGTTTCCGGCGGCCGCGGCATGCAGAACGGCGACAACTTCAAACACCTGTACGCCCTGGCCGACAAGCTGGGCGCTGCTGTCGGTGCTTCCCGCGCCGCGGTCGACGCAGGTTTCGTCCCCAACGACATGCAGGTCGGTCAGACCGGCAAGATCGTTGCTCCACAGCTGTACATCGCGGTCGGTATCTCCGGCGCGATCCAGCACCTGGCCGGCATGAAAGACTCCAAGGTGATCGTTGCGATCAACAAGGACGAAGAAGCGCCGATCTTCCAGGTGGCTGATTATGGCCTGGTGGCGGATTTGTTCGAAGCCATTCCGGAACTGGTTTTGACTGCTTGATTCTGATTGACCTGCTGTAGCGGCGTACCTGTTCAAATCCCGCTACAGTTTCGATTTCTTTAGCGTGAATGTATGCGGGGGAATCTTTATTCAGCAGCCAGACCGCTTTTGGCCTGTTTTTTACCATTGCTGCGGTGTTTTGCGAGCAGGTTTATCCGCAAGAGAGTATCCACGCTGAGAGGGATGACGGGAGACAAGTGAGGCTGGAGGGCTGCCTATCCATGACTCGAGTGTTAGATCAGCATTTTTCGGTCATTTCCTAATCGTCTCCAGACCAATAGGGCAGTGAGCCGATAGTAATATCGGCTAGTGTCGGAGTGGTCTTTCAGGTGCTGAGTGAAAAACCAGCGCACATGTTTGAGCTGCCAGGTCCAGGGATTATCGCGTTGCCATCGTTGTTGAATGGCCGCTTGCATGATTCGGGCTTGCCTTAGGTGTCGTTGCTGGGTGGTATTCGAGCCAGTCAGTACGCCGCTCAGGAACAGCGCCATATCGAAGGATTTGGTCATGCTCGACCTCCAATGTAGGCCGACACCACATCGATCCGGTTATGCCCGAGTTCAAGGCTGATCTGTTGGCGCGCCTGTTGATCAAGGTCGCGGTCAATGCGATAGCCGTGGCCACCATTGACCGGAGCAGCGTGGCCCGTGAGCTGCTCGTAACGCTCGCAGGCGTAGGCCGCTCGCAGTTCATGGAAGCCCTTCAGTCCGTGTTCATGCAGCGTTTCGCGGGCGGGGAGCACGGTCTGTTGCAGGAACACTGCGTAGCTTTCGTCTCGGGCCAGTAAGTTGCGGCTGCGGGGCGGCGACGCATGACGAGCCAACTGCAGGGCCGCCTTCACCGCGTCATTGGCCACAACCCATCGCGGCGCTGATGCCCCTGAGCGGCCGCCTTTGGTGCCGTCCTGGATGTTGATGCGGCCTAAGTGTTCGGCTTCGCGGTGCAAGCGTGGCAGGTCAGCCAGGATCGCTTCGCGCAGGCGCATACCGGTTGCTCGGGCCAAACAAACAACAGCGGCCACTCGGTCATGCCGCTGTTCGCTAAGCACCTCAAGCACTCGCCGCATCTGTTGGCGGTCTTGGCCATCCGGCGCGCGGGTGCGTACGGTCGAGCGCTGCTGTCCTAACGCCTGACTCGGACTGGCGATCCTCACGTCCTGATCACCGCGCAGCGCAGCGAGGGTGCGGTTGACGCTGCTCAGGCGGTTCTGCGCGGTGGCGATGCAGAGTTCACCTTGCTGGATCTGCTGGCGCAGGTACGCGGCGTAGTCCTGCAGCGTCTGTCTATCGATCTGGCGTGCATCGTTGTAACCGGGGCCGTCCTCTGATCGACACCAACGCACGAACGCTTGCCAGCGATCGCTATGCGCTTTGACCGTGGCGAAGTGGCCGCCGGCAAACAGATCCTTGAGCGCTTGTGGGCCGGCGTAGCTCAGCTGGCGGCCATAGCCAAAGTTGCGACCCTCACGCCGACCGACCAGAGCCATCATCATCACCGTTTTCGTTTGTTTGCAGAAAAAGCAGCAGGGCTTTCCAGTGAGGGCTGACCCTGTCCACCTGCTGCCAGTGTGTCGGGCGGATCAGGAGGGCGTTCTCCTGGTGTTGCAGCAGTGCCCCTTCCTCGCGCAGTTGCTCGATCAGCAGGGCGAGGTGGGTAGGCTCCAGAGGTCGTGTGGCGACAGCGGCGACAGCGGCGACAACCCGCGTCGTTTCTGGCCTGGCGCGTGGCGACAAGGTGGCGACAGGCCTTGATTCTGGCGGCGCTTGATGTTGCGCTTGGTAACGGCGCACCGCGTCATTGAGGCGAAACATGACGGACCTCGAACGTTTTTCCGTCGCGGCTGCTCAGCCAGCGATGCGTGATCAGTACGACCAATAAAGAGGCCGTATGGTCAGCGCTCTTGCGAGCAAAACGAGGACCGTTGCGATTGACGTCGCGGATGGTGAACTGGGTCCAGCCTTTCTGCACCAACCAGCGCAGTAGCCGATCCGCTTCCTCGCGTCGGCAATTGACCGGCTCCTGTTCGGTCAGGCGCTGAATCTCGGCCAGGTAGTAATCCATCAGCGTGGAGGCGCGCTGGATGTGTGCTTCGTCCAACGCACTGGCCTCTTCAACCATGGCCAGCACGCCCGCGATGCGCAGCACATTCGCCGCGGCCTTTCCCGCGACAGGCTGGACGCCGGCGAGCTCGCCGAACTCGCCAGACTGGCACTCGATGGTGTCGTGAATATCAATCCAAGCCCGGCGGGCGCGGTGAGTCAGCTCCAGCGTGGCGGGATTGAGTGATCCATCCTTGTGAAGCGACCAGGGCTTTTGCAGCAGGGCGGTGATCCGCTGTTGGTAGCGCTGGACTTTGGCATCTCGGGTCAGGTCGATCGCCTTGTAAAGTCGCTGGCCGGCCAGGCGCTCGGGCCAACTGATCAGGCAACGGCCCAGGATGCCTTGGCCATTGATCACCGGGTCTTTGAAAATCTGGTTGGCCAGGTAGGGCTGCAGCATCAGGTGTAGGCTGAGGCGGCGGTCATAGGCGCGCAGGCTTTCTCCGGCCATGGAGCGGGCCCGGTCGATTGGGCTGCCATCCCATAGCATCGACAAGGTGGTGATCGCCTTGAGTAGGTTCTCTTTGCTCATGGTGCTGCTGCCCAAGAACTGGCCACCTTCATCATTGAACAAGCCCATGCTGGGCAAGCCCTGGCACAGGCTTTTGACCAGGGCCTCAATGGTCGGTTCGGCAATGATCAGTCTCGGCGGTACCGGCTCGGAGAGCTCACCGCCTTCCGTCTCCGCGTGTTTCGTTGAGGTTTTGGGTTTGACCATGAGGCTGGTAGCAGCGCGATAGGCTTTGAGCTTTTCCGAATACAGGGTCCACTGCTGTCGTTCCCAGTCGCGCGCCGCCTTCAGTGCCAGCTGATCCACCGCGCTTTTGCGATCACCCGAGGACGCCACCGTCAGTAGATAGAGGGACAATGGATAGGTTCGGCCATCGAGTTGGACATTGGCATGACCCTGGCTCACCAGGGCAGTAGTAGCCAGCACCGATTGCGCCGCCATGGCGCAGGGTACGCCGATCACCTCGGCCAGTCGTTCGACCGCAGGGCCCAACAGTTCCCCGAGTGCTTCGATCGGGTAGGGCAGTGGCGCCTGCTGGTATTCCAGCAATGGTTGTGGTGGCTCGAACGCTTCGCACAGTTGCATCGCACTTCTCCTGAAATTATCGACTTCGTCCTCACTCATCCCGCCACGGTTGTTGAGTGTTATCAGGGATCAAGGCCCCTGCGACCTGTGAGGTTTGTCCACTTACGCGGGACTGACGACTCCTTACGACCGGGAGCTTGGGCATCTCATGATCTGGCCTCCTGAACACCGATAGCGGTGGGCGGGTGGAGGCTGTACTGGCTGACGAGACCGGTGCCACGAGATCCTGAGTCAGGTGAAGGCAGTAATGAGATGACCGGGGCATGCCTGACTGTCAGTCAGGTGCAGCCCATTCCATGGACTGCGGCACCATCATCGGCATCGCTGTGGCGAGTGAGCATTCGGTGTTTGTCACGCCGATTGTCACGAGGGGGAGTGCCGCAAAACCTTTTACGAGTTGGGCTGCAGCAGCGGTAGGAGCGCCCGTCTCTTTAGGGGGCAAAGAGACGGGCAACAGGTTGGCGCAAGAAATGGCCAAGCGGATAAGTTGCTGCAGAGCAGCCAGGAGGGGGTATCAGTTGCTGCAGTGAGCATTCTGGAAGAGTGGGCATCCATCACATCGCTGTGACCGTGCGAGCCGCCGGACGCTAATCGCAATTGGGGGTGAACCACCACGATGTGGCGTAGCCTCAAAGGTTCTGGCTACCTGGGTGCTGTCGAGGACAGCGCTAGTACGGTTCTGATTTAGCGCTCGTTCTGCTCGCGGTCAACCGGATTTTGGGGGCGAATCTTGCGCCAATCGGTAGCGCTTGAAGACCTTGGAGGCCGGTGGCTTTCCATGGCCGGGTGGTCGTTCGTCGGTTTTTAATGTGAGCCTGCGTCATTGCATGGACTTGACCACCCATTTGCATCGTCACTGACCAGTCAATTGCATTCGTGCTGATCAACCGTTTGCATTCGATGTGACCAGCACACGCCGTAGTGACGACCGGCGGAGAACGGCCAGAAGCAATGGGATGGACTCCTCCTCACCTCGGCATCTTGAGTGCCAGACTGAAGGTGCGAACCACAGTCAATAGTGAGAAGGAGTCCACACATGAAGCTTATGCGCATTGGGGTCGACTTGGCCAAGAACGTGTTTCAGATTCACGGCGTGGATCGTCATGAGCAACCAGTCTGGCGGCAGCGTCTGCCTCGTGATCGCTGGCTTCAAACGGTGCTGGAGAAGATCGAGCCCGGCTGTGAAATCGGCATGGAAAGTTGTGGTGGTGCACACCATTGGGCGCGGCAGCTACAGGCACGTGGATTTCGGGTGAGACTGATCGCGCCGCAGTTCGTCAAGCCGTACGTCAAGAGCAACAAGAACGACGCCAACGATGCCGAGGCAATCTGTGAGGCGATGAGCCGCCCCAGCATGCGCTTCGTCGCCGTCAAGACCATCGAACAACAGGATATTCAGGCGACGCATCGCATCCGGGCCGGCTTAATCGAACAGCGAACGGCCAAAGCCAATCAGATTCGTGGGTTGATCGCCGAGTACGGCCTCATTGCGCCGAAGGAATTACTGATGCTGCGTCGCGCAATACCGTGCTGGCTAGAAGATGCGGATAACGGTTTGACGGTACGCTTTCGTCGTCTGCTGAACGGCTTGTGGGACGATCTGCGCGCACTTGATGAGCGCGTGAGCGAACTCGATGGCGAGATATCTGCGATCGCAGCAAGTGAGCCAGCGGCCGTCCGTTTACAACAGCTGCGTGGCGTCGGCCCGATGATTGCCACCGCGCTCATTGCTGCCATCGGTGATGCCAGTCAATTTGCCAACGGCCGACAACTGGCCGCCTCGCTAGGGCTGACGCCAAAGCAACATAGCTCTGGCGGCAAGGATCGACTGCTTGGCATCAGCAAACGTGGGGATGCTTATCTGCGAACGCTGATGATCCACGGTGCGCGGTCGGCACTGCGCACCGCCAAGTCCAAGGACGATCAACTCAGCCAGTGGGTTGTCCGTTTGGCGGAGCGCTCACATCCCAACGTGGCCGCTATCGCACTGGCGAACAAAACTGCACGCATGGCCTGGGCGATGCTGCGCAACGGCACTGATTACCAACCGAATCGGGCAGCGGCCTGACCCATTCATCCCAGGAGAAGCACCCACACCACGATTGCGAAGCAACCCGAGCAATGGCAAACCGGTCGAACCGGCGTCGGCAAAACCCTTTAATGTCCAGGTGCGTAAAGCACGTAGAAGCGATTGGGAGCGGACGCGCGAATAGCCCATCATGGCCCAGCATCAAAACGATGCCGCAGTAAGAGGCCGAATATACGTGTGCAGTCGGCACGGGCGCCAAAGTAAAGGAAGCTTGCAACGAGGAGGAGTCCATATACGGTCATCAAGTATCTAGGAAGTCCGGGGCGACTCACCCATTGTTTCTCCTCCCTGCTCTACGCTAGTGGCCTGAGCGGCTAATTCATTAATTTATTTTTTATCACGCTCAGCTTCGCCTTGTGTACCGAGCTGATAATGGCTTCAGCTGTTTTATTCCACTTGAACGGCTTGGCTGAGAACTCATTGTG
>NZ_CABVII010000030.1 GCF_902497995.1 Pseudomonas fluorescens
CTCTTCAGTTCAAACATCTTTGGGTTTTTAAGAAACCCTAAACTTGGCTCAGCAATCGTTGGTTACATCTTTGATTTCTCGCGGAGTAACTTGTGATGCTGATAATCTTGTTGACTATCAGTCTGACCCCACAAGCACCCACACGAATTGCTTGATTCAGTTGTTAAAGAGCGGTTGGTTAAGATCTTTCGTCTCAACCGAGGCGCGCATTCTACGCTTTCCTCTGCTGCTGTCAAGCGGTTATTTTCAGAAATTTTCAAAGTTTCCTTTGCAATTTCAACCACTTGCGCTTCCGATCTCTCGTTAGCGGGAGGCGAATTCTACAGCGTTACTCGCTGCTGTCAACACCTCTTTTACCCAGATTTCGACCGAGAAGATCGAACCGTTGATAAGACGACAACACACTGCCCTGATGCCGCCGCATCATGGCGGCTGTGCTCGATCCACGTGTAGAGGTGATTCCTGAAGATCTGGTCATCACCCGGTAGGTATTGTCGGCTTGCTCGCGATGAGGGCAGTGATTCAGCATTGATGTTGGCTGAACCGGCGCTTTCGCGAGCAAGCTCGCTCCTACAGGGGTTGTGCGTGCTGCCCCACACCGTCGCTCCTTACTCCACCTGATCTGTCGCCCGCACCGCAATCTCAATGGCCCGAATACTGATCGCCGCAAATATCGCCGTCATCAGTACCCCGTTAAATCCCAATAAAATCGCCAGAATCCGCGAGACGGCCAGTTTGGGGACGAGTTCTCCATAACCGATGGTCAGGCCGGTCACGAACGCGAAGTAGATACCGTCAAACGGATTCCACCCTTCCAGATAGCTGATGATCAGGCCAAACAGCACAATCAAAAACAGCAGTATGGAAAAAATCGGCCAGACAACGTGAAAGTAGAACCCGACTGCTTTATAGAACTCTCGACGGACGTGCGCTGCATGAGTGGTGTTCATGTCATGGACCCTGGGGGGTTAGCCTTGCCGGCAATTGAATGCACGGTGTATCAACACCCTTTCAGCTTGGCACAAGCGCCAGGAGTGCCGATGACTTCCTCCGACACCCGCGCCCCACATTGCCCATGGATTGACAGCAGATTTCAGCAATGCGCGGTCGATGGAGCAGCTTGATGGGCCGCCCATCGCGTTCAAGGATTATCTGAAAGCTATTGAGTGAGTGAACGCCTTCGGCTGCGCTCTTCTAGACTTAACAGGTAGTCGTAAAGAGAATCGAACACGTCGCTCTGGTGCAGATGAATCAAAAGCAGCATGGCAAGCTGCCTTAATGCCCTTTAAGAGGTGCGGCAAAGACCGCGCCGGGCACAACAAGATGCCCGCTCAGGGTGCCCTGGCCAACGGCCTGACAATGCCACGATACCGTGACGTGGCGTGAATGCCGCAGCCGACACTTTCGGACAACCGACGACCTTCTGGTGTGTCCGTGACCGTGAGGATTGCTGAATGCCTGATGAGATGCTGCACCTGCCAATGGTCAACAGCCTGTTGGAGCGCCATAAGGGCTCTGCGGGCGCACTGTTGCCCATCCTTCATGATATTCAGGAGCGCATCGGTTACATCCCCGATGCGGCTATACCCGAGATTGCCCACGCGCTGAACCAGAGTCAGGCCGAGGTTCGCGGGGTGATCAGCTTTTACCATGACTTCCGTACCGCGCCGCCGGCCCGGCATATCCTGCGGCTGTGCCGGGCCGAGTCCTGCAAGAGCCGCGGTGCCGAGCAGCTCGCGGCGCAGTTGCGCGAACGCCTGCAACTGGACGATCACGGCAGCAGCGCCGATGGCAGCATCAGTTTGCGCCCGGTGTATTGCCTCGGCGCCTGCGCCTGTTCGCCCGCGCTCGAACTGGATGGCCGGGTGCATGCGCGGCTCAGCGCCGAGCGTCTGGATGCGTTGCTTGACGCCTGCCGGGAGGACGCATGATGCCGTCTCTCTATCTGCCCAGTGATTCGCTGGCCCGTGCCGTGGGTGCCGATGAGGTGGCGGTGGCCCTTATCACTCAGGCCCGGGAACGCAATCTGCCACTGGAGCTGCAGCGCACCAGTTCGCGCGGCTTGTATTGGCTGGAACCGTTGCTGGAAATGGACAGCCCGCAAGGCCGTATCGGCTTCGGCCCGCTGACCGCTGCCGATGTGCCGTCGGTGCTCGATGCCCTGGGCGAACCGTCCGCTCATCCTCTGGCCTTGGGTCTGGTGGAAGAGCTGCCTTATCTGAAGACTCAACAACGCCTGCTATTCGCCCGCGCCGGCATCACCCGGCCGCTGTCGCTGGACGATTACCGGGAGCACGGCGGTTTCGAGGGTTTAAAAAGGGCCGTCACCATTGGCGGCGAGCAGACCGCGACGGAAGTGTTCGATTCAGGCCTGCGTGGCCGTGGCGGTGCGGCCTTCCCGGCCGGGATCAAATGGCGCACGGTCCGTGCCACCCAGGCGGCGCAGAAATACATTGTGTGCAACGCCGACGAAGGCGACTCCGGCACCTTTGCCGATCGCATGTTAATGGAAGGCGACCCCTTCCTGCTGATCGAAGGCATGGCCATTGCCGGCCTCTGCGTTGGCGCCACCTACGGCTACATCTATGTACGCTCCGAATATCCGGATGCCGTGGCCACACTGCGTGCAGCGCTGAACATCGCACGGACCGCCGGTTATCTGGGCTCGAACGTCGGCGGCAGCGGTCAGGCCTTCGATATGGAAGTGCGGGTCGGTGCCGGCGCTTACATCTGTGGTGAGGAAACCGCGCTGCTGGACTCCCTCGAAGGCAAGCGCGGGATCGTTCGCGCCAAGCCGCCGATCCCTGCCTTGAAAGGCCTGTTCGGCCTGCCGACCCTGGTGCACAACGTGCTGACCCTGGCCTCGGTGCCGCTGATTCTGGCCAAGGGCGCGCAGTTCTACCGCGATTACGGCATGGGCCGCTCCCTGGGCACCATGCCCTTCCAGTTGGCGGGCAATATTCGTCACGGCGGCCTGGTGGAACGGGCCTTTGGCCTGACCCTGCGGGAACTGGTGGAAGACTACGGCGGCGGGACCGCCAGTGGCCGGCCGCTGAAGGCTGCGCAGGTTGGCGGGCCGCTCGGCGCTTGGGTGCCACCGGCGCAATTCGACACGCCGCTGGACTACGAAGCGTTCGCCGCCATCGGCGCGATGCTCGGTCACGGCGGTGTGGTGGTGGCTGACGACAGCCTGGACATGGCCCATATGGCACGCTTCGCCATGCAGTTCTGCGCCGAAGAATCCTGTGGCAAATGCACCCCCTGCCGCATCGGCTCGACCCGGGGCGTGGAGGTGATCGACCGCCTGCTGGCCGCACCGGACCAGAGCGGTCGCGATGAGCAGGTGATCATCCTCAAGGACCTGTGCGACACCCTGCAATACGGTTCGCTGTGCGCGTTGGGTGGCATGGTCTCCTTTCCAGTCGCCAGCGCCCTCAAGCACTTCCCCGCCGACTTCGGCTTGCAGCCCTCGGAGGCCGAGCAATGATCACTCTCTTCGACCCGAACACCGATATCGATCTAGGCACTCCGGCCCGCGACAGTCAGGTGCAAGTCACCCTGAACATCGACGGCCGTAGCATCAGCGTGCCCGAAGGCACCTCGGTGATGCGCGCCGCCGCGCTGCTGGGCACCACCATTCCCAAACTCTGTGCCACCGACAGCCTGGAAGCTTTCGGCTCCTGCCGCATGTGTCTGGTGGAGATCGATGGCATGCGCGGTTATCCGGCGTCCTGCACCACGCCGGTCAGCGAAGGCATGAGCGTGCACACCCAGACCCCAAAACTCGCGACGCTGCGCCGCAACGTCATGGAGCTGTACATCTCCGATCACCCGCTGGATTGCCTGACCTGCTCGGCCAACGGCAACTGCGAGCTGCAAACCGTCGCCGGCCAGGTCGGCCTGCGGGAGGTGCGTTACGGCTATGAAGGCGACAACCATCTGGCCGACGTCAAGGACACCTCCAACCCCTACTTCGACTTCGACCCGAGCAAGTGCATCGTCTGCAACCGCTGCGTTCGCGCCTGCGAAGAAACCCAGGGCACCTTTGCCCTGACCATTACCGGGCGCGGTTTCGAATCCCGGGTCGCGGCCGCCGGTGGCGATAACTTCCTCGAGTCGGAATGCGTGTCCTGCGGCGCCTGTGTGCAAGCCTGCCCCACCGCGACCCTGATGGAAAAAAGCGTGGTCGAACTGGGCCAGCCCGAACGTAGCGTGATCACCACCTGTGCCTATTGCGGCGTAGGCTGCTCGTTCCGCGCCGAGATGAAAGGCGACCAGCTGGTACGCATGGTTCCGGACAAGAACGGCCAGGCCAACCACGGCCACTCCTGCGTCAAGGGGCGCTTCGCCTGGGGCTACGCCACCCACCCGGATCGCATCACCAAGCCGATGATCCGCCAGCACATCAACGACCCCTGGCAGGAAGTCAGCTGGGATGAAGCGGTGACCTATGCCGCCAGCGAGTTCCGTCGGCTGCAGCAGAAATACGGCCGCGACTCCATTGGTGGCATCACCTCCAGCCGCTGCACCAACGAAGAAACCTACCTGGTGCAAAAACTGGTGCGCGCCGCCTTCGGCAACAACAACGTCGACACCTGTGCGCGGGTCTGCCACTCGCCAACCGGCTATGGCCTGAAACAAACCCTGGGCGAGTCCGCCGGCACCCAGAGTTTCGACTCGGTGATGCAGGCCGACGTGATCCTGGTGATGGGCGCCAACCCCAGCGATGCCCACCCGGTATTCGCCTCCCAGCTCAAACGCCGCCTGCGTGAAGGCGCGCGACTGATCGTCATCGATCCACGCCGCATCGATCTGGTGGACTCGGTGCATGCCCGCGCCGAAGTGCACCTGGCCCTGCGGCCGGGCACCAACGTCGCGATGCTCAACGCCCTGGCCCACGTCATCGTCACCGAAGGCCTGCTCAACCAGGCCTTTATCGACGCCCGTTGCGAGGGAACGGATTTCGCCCACTGGAGCGAGTTCGTCAGCCGAGCGGAAAACTCGCCGGAAGTCCTTGGTCCCATCTGCGGTGTAGACGCTGCCGACATCCGTGCCGCCGCCCGTCTGTATGCCACTGGCGGCAACGCGGCGATCTACTACGGCCTGGGCGTCACCGAGCACAGCCAGGGCAGCACCGCGGTCATGGGCATCGCCAACCTGGCCATGGTCACCGGCAACATTGGCCGCGAAGGCGTGGGCGTGAACCCGCTGCGGGGGCAGAACAATGTTCAGGGTTCCTGCGACATGGGCTCCTTCCCCCACGAACTGCCCGGCTACCGTCACATCTCCAACGAGGTGGTACGGGCGCAGTTCGAACAGGCTTGGAACGTCACCCTGCAACCCGAGCCGGGCCTGCGCATCCCCAATATGTTCGAGGCGGCGCTGGGCGGCAGTTTCAAGGGCTTGTATTGCCAGGGCGAAGACATCGCACAGAGCGATCCCAATACCCAGCACGTCACCGCGGCGCTGTCGGCCATGGAGTGCGTGGTGGTGCAGGACATTTTCCTCAACGAAACCGCCAAGTTCGCCCACGTGTTCCTGCCGGGCAGCTCGTTCCTGGAAAAAGACGGCACCTTCACCAACGCCGAGCGGCGCATCTCCCGGGTGCGCAAGGTCATGGAGCCCCTGGGCGGCAAGGCCGACTGGGAAGGCACCGTGGCCCTGGCCAACGCCCTGGGTTACCCGATGAACTACCGGCACCCGTCCGAAATCATGGATGAAATCGCCAGCCTGACGCCGACCTTCACCAATGTCAGCTATGCCGCACTGGACAGCCACGGCAGCCTGCAATGGCCATGCAACGCCGCGGCGCCGGACGGCACGCCGACCATGCACATCGAGGAATTCGTGCGTGGCAAGGGGCGCTTCATGCTCACCGGCTACGTGCCCACCGAGGAAAAGGTCAACAATCGCTACCCTCTTCTGCTGACCACCGGACGCATCCTCAGCCAGTACAACGTCGGCGCCCAGACCCGGCGTACCGATAATGTCGCCTGGCACGCCGAAGACCGTCTGGAAATCCACCCGACCGACGCCGAGAGCCGTGGCATCAACGAAGGTGACTGGGTCGGCATCGGCAGCCGCGCCGGCCAGACCGTACTGCGTGCGCGGGTCACCGAACGGGTCGCCCCGGGCGTGGTGTACACCACCTTCCACTTCCCGGAATCGGGGGCCAACGTCATCACCACCGACAACTCCGACTGGGCCACCAACTGTCCGGAGTACAAGGTCACTGCCGTGGAAGTCAGCCGCGTCTACCACCCTTCCGAGTGGCAAAAGCGCTACCAGGCGTTCAGCGACGAACAGCACCGTTTGCTCAACGAACGCCGCCAGGCGCGCGGCGCTAAAGCGGAGGTACGCCGATGAGCACTGCCAACCTGATCAAAATGGTCAACCAGATCGCCCAATACTTCGCCAGCGAGCCGGACCAGCAACAAGCTGTGCTCGGCGTGCGTAATCATCTGCAGATGTACTGGACGCCCGGCATGCGCAAGGAGTTGCTGGCCTGGCAGACAGAGCATCAGGGGGCAGAGTTGCACCCACTGGCGCAGGCGGCGGTCAGTGGGGCGGGGTGGGAGGCTTAGGTTCACACGAGCCCGTTGGGTTGTGGCCAATGGCGAGGCTGATGTCATGAGAGCGGGTAGTCAGTTGCGGCCTTGGCTGGCAGGTTGACGCCAGTTGCAGTTCATTGACATCAGCTGCGTTATCATTGCGCGCTTCTCTGTATCAAGACCCCGGATGTCCATGTCTTTGCCACTGCCTGACGCTCATCACCCCCTGCCCCCTGTCTTGGTCGGCCCGCTGTTGCGGCGGCTGGAGCCCACGCGATTGGTGTTGTGGCTGGTGGGGTCGCGGGCATTGTCGCTGACGTTGCGGCTGCACAATACCGACGATATCCGCCTGGACGACACACAGTGCACGGTGATCCCGGTCGGTACTCATGCGTTCGTGCATTTGATCGATGTGCCACTGGACTGCCCCCTGCCCTGCGACACGCTGATCGACTACGACCTGTTGATCGGCGACGACGATGGCACCGAGTCGGGCATCGCCGATTGGGCCCCGCATTTGCTGTACGGCGAGGCCCGTTGCCCGAATTTTGTCCTGCGCTCACAGGTCGATCAACTGCTGCACGGTTCCTGCCGCAAGCCGCACTTCCCGGCACCGGATGGTCTGCTCTGTGTCGATCGTTTGCTGGAGGCAGAGCCGGAGGCGCAAAAGCGTCCGGCATTGTTGATGATGAGCGGCGACCAGGTGTATGCCGACGATGTCGCAGGGCCAACGCTGCGGGCCATTCATGCCTTGATCGAGCGGCTGGGGCTATTCGAGGAACACCTCGAAGGTGCGGTAGTGAGCGACAGCGCCAAGCTCTACAAACACCCGGCCAGTTACTATCATCGTGCGGATCTGTTACCGGCGCTGCAGAGCAACGACACCCTGCGTGACCGATTTTTCGGTGGGGCGCGCAAGCCGATTTTCACCAGCAGCAGTGCCGACAACCATCTGGTGACCTTCGCCGAGGTCATGGCCATGTACCTGCTGGTGTGGTCGCCGACGCCCTGGACCTTGATCGCGCCGAAACCGCCGAAATTGATTCCCGAACGGCGCGAGCGGTATGCGCTGGAGCAGACGCGCATCGATGGCTTCAAGGCCGGTCTTGGCAAGGTCGCCCGAGCGCTTGCGCATATGCCGTGCCTGATGATATTCGACGATCACGACATTACCGATGACTGGAATCTTTCCGCGCAGTGGGAGGAAACGGCCTACGGCCATCCGTTCTCCAAGCGCATCATTGGCAATGCGTTGATCGCCTACCTGCTGTGCCAGGGCTGGGGCAATAACCCGGATGCGTTCAGCGGCGTGCTGGAGCAAACCCGTTTATTGAGTGCCACGGGGCAGGACCATTACCTGGACAGTGATGTCCAGGACGCGTTGATCGATGAGTTGCTGAGATTCCAGAACTGGCATTTCGTGCTGCCCACCACCCCGGCGATCGTCGTGCTCGACACCCGCACCCGACGCTGGCGCAGTGAGATGACGCTCAAGCAGCCGTCAGGCTTGCTGGATTGGGAGGCCCTCAGCGAGCTGCAACAGGAATTGCTGGATCATCCCTCGGCGATCATCGTTTCGCCCGCGCCGATCTTTGGCGTCAAACTGATCGAAACCGTGCAGCGCGCGTTCAGCTGGTTCGGTTATCCCTTGCTGGTGGACGCGGAAAACTGGATGGCTCATCGTGGCGCGGCGCAGGTGATCCTGAATATTTTCCGACACTCGCGTACACCCGGTAACTACGTGGTGCTATCGGGCGATGTGCATTATTCCTTCGTCTACGAAGTGCTTATCCGACATCGCAAGGCGGGCCCGAGGATCTGGCAGGTCACCAGCAGTGGCATAAAAAACGAATTTCCACCGAGCCTGCTCGAGTGGTTCGACCGTCTCAACCGCTGGCTCTATTCACCCCGCTCGCCGCTGAACTGGCTGACCAAACGCCGACGGATGCGCATCGTTCCGCATGTTCCGGAACATGCGGAAGCGGGGGAGCGGCTGTGGAACTCGGCGGGGATCGGGCAGGTGTTCTTTAATGAAAAAGGACAACCCCAGGAGATTTATCAGTTGAATGCGGATGGTTCGCCGAAGACGCGGATGGTGGCGCCTGAGGGAAATGATCATTGCGCCCACATTTGATCGGTGTCGCTTATGGATTTCACCAGAACCCTGATCATTGGCAACTCCGGTTCCGGTAAGAGCTGGCTGGCCGAGCGATTGGCCAGGCATCTACAAGTATCGTGGGTTGACCTGGATTCGATTCATTGGCTATCCGACGAACACAGCATCGCCCGTCCCCGAGGCGAGGCATTGGCGATGGCGCGGATTGCCGCCAGTGAAGAGCGCTGGGTCATCGAGGGAGTTTACGGCTGGATGGCCAGTGAACTGATCTACCGCGCCACCGCGATGATCTGGCTGTGTATTGAAGACAAAGAATGCATTGCCAATATTCGCCAGCGAGAAGCCAGGCGCGATGATCATGACGAGTTGTTGATTGCTTTGCTGGGCTGGGCCGGCAGCTATCGGACGCGAGAAGGGTCCAGCGGATATGCTGCGCATCAGCAACTGTTCGCTGGGTTCAGCGGCCCGAAACTTCAACTGGTGAACCGGATGGAAATCACTGATTTCATCAATGCCCTGCCAGAGACCCCGTTTGTTTGAGACCAGGTGCAAGAGGATGGCGGATGAGTCGGACCAGGACTACACCCGTTACGGAAACGTCTCGAGGAACCTTGGGCGATACTCAGCACTAACGTAGATGCATCGTCTACGTATCAACCATTAGTAGGTATCGCCTTGTCATCCTGTACTTATTTCTGTACGTTCTTTGCATTGAGCGAGGACTACAACATGCAAACCATCAACTACACCACCGCACGAGCTCACCTGGCCGAAACCATGGACCGGGTCAATGAAGACCGTGCCCCATTGCTGGTGACTCGCCAGAAAGGAGAACCCGTGGTGATGATGTCTCTGGCGGAGTACAACGCCCTCGAAGAGACCGCCTATCTGCTGCGCTCCCCAGCCAATGCCGAGCGACTGATCAAATCGATCGGCAACCTGCGGGCGGGCAAAACCAAAGCCAGGCAACTCATCGAAGAATGAATATCGAGTTCACCGCGCAAGGTTGGGAAGACTATCTGTGGTTCCAGCACAACGATAAGGCAGCACTCAAGCGAATCAACCTGCTGATCAAATCTATCCAGCGCGAGCCATTCGACGGACTTGGAAAACCTGAACCGCTCAAACACAACTTGAGCGGCTTCTGGTCACGCCGGATCACTGCCGAGCATCGCTTGGTCTATGCAGTCGCGGACGATTTAATAAGCATCGTAATGTGCAGGTACCACTATTGAGATAAACCCGCCTTCACCAACACCGGTTTTTCCTGATACCGATCCGGATACAGCCGCTTCAACTGTGCCACCTTCGGCAGGTCGTTGATCACGATGTAGGGATAGGTCGGGTGCTCGGTCAGAAAATCCTGGTGCTCCTCCTCCGCCGGGTAGAAACCGTTGTAGCTTTCAAGCCGGGTCACAATGGGCTTATCGAACGAGCGAGCGGTGTCCAGCTGGGCGATGTAGGCCTGAGCCACGCGCTGCTGTTCGCTGCTCAGCGGGAAAATCGCCGACCGATACTGGGTACCGGTGTCAGGTCCCTGACGATTGAGTTCGGTCGGGTTGTGGGCTACCGAGAAATAGATTTGCAGCAAGGTGCCATAACTGACCTGAGTCGGATCGAAGGTCACTTCGACGGACTCCGCGTGGCCGGTATCACCCTCGCTGACCCGCTCATACCGAGCCGTGTCGGCTGCGCCGCCGGCGTAACCGGAGACCGCCTTCTTCACACCCTTGACATGCTGGAACACGCCTTGGACGCCCCAGAAGCAACCGCCGGCAAGGACCGCGGTTTCGCTACGAGCCTGGGTCGTCTCATCGAGGGTCGGAGGAGCAATGATCACTGCTTTTTCAGCGGCGCCGAACGAGAACGCCGCGCATTGACCGATGACGCCGGCGGCAGCCAGCCCCAACAGGGCGCGACGCCAGGTGAACAGGGTTTTCATGACGCTGACTCCTGAATGAATGAAAGGCCTTCACCTGCGACAGGCGGCGCAGGCAATCGAGAAAGGATCAAGCCACCTGTGGCTTGAAGGTCAGCGCCAGACCGTTCATGCAGTAACGCAAGCCGGTGGGTTTGGGCCCGTCATCGAAGACATGCCCCAGATGACCGCCGCATCGCCGGCAGTGGACCTCTTCGCGCACAATGCCCAATGAACGGTCCTGACGGGTGGCCACGGCCTTGTCCAGCGGCGCCCAGAAGCTCGGCCAGCCGGTACGGCTGTCGAATTTGGTCGCGGAGGAAAACAGCGGCAGATCGCAGCCGGCACAGGCAAAAATGCCGTCCCGGTGTTCATTGTTCAGCGGGCTGCTGTAGGCCCGCTCGGTGCCTTCTTCGCGCAGGATTTCGTACTGCCCGGCGCTGAGCATGGCGCGCCATTCGCTGTCGCTGTGGCTCACCTCGAATACCTCCGCCGCGCTGGCCTCACTGACCAGGGCAGCGCTTGCGGCAAATTTTGGCAATACACCGATCACCAAGGCTGCAGCCCCCAGCCCGCCGCACGTTCCAAGAAACTGCCGCCGTGAAAACATGATCTTCTCCGATAAATCCAGGTGCCTGACAAGGAACACAGCGTAGGCTTGGTTTGATCGCCAAAACCTCACGCAGAGTTAAACAATTCGTGATAACTCCAGCCGAGGAAAACCCGCACAATGCGCTCATCGCGCCGAAGGATTGAGCTTGATGGAACCGACCAAACGCGTCCTCGTGGTCGAGGACGACCTGCCTATCGCCGACCTTATCTGCCTGCATCTGCGCGATGAGCAGTTCGAGGTGGTGCACTGCGCCAACGGCGACGAAGGCATGCGCCTGTTGCAGCAAGGAAGCTGGGATGCTCTGATTCTCGACCTGATGCTGCCCGGTATCGACGGCCTGGAAATCTGCCGCCGCGCCCGCGCCATGGCCCGTTACACACCGATCATCATCACCAGCGCGCGCTCCAGCGAGGTCCACCGTATTCTCGGGCTCGAACTCGGTGCCGACGACTACCTGGCCAAACCCTTTTCCATACTGGAGCTGGTCGCCCGGGTCAAAGCCCTGCTGCGACGGGTCGACGCCATGGCCCGCAACCTGAAAATGGACGCCGGCAGCCTGATCATCGACGGCCTGGCCATCGACCCGATCACCCGCGAGGTGTCCCTTGACGGCCGCCGTCTCGACCTCACGCCCCGGGAGTTCGACCTGTTGTATTTCTTCGCCCGCCAACCCGGCAAGGTGTTCTCGCGCATGGACTTGCTCAACGCCGTGTGGGGTTACAGCCACGAAGGCTACGAGCACACGGTCAACACGCACATCAACCGCCTGCGCGCGAAAATCGAGGCCGATCCGGCACAACCCATGCGAATCCTCACGGTGTGGGGTCGTGGCTACAAGTTCGCGGCGAAGGAGCAATAGCGCCCATGAGGCTGACCCTGACGCAACGCCTGTCCCTGGTCTTCGCCGTGCTGTTGCTGGTGTGCTGCGGTACCTCGGCGTGGATGCAGGTGCGCTCCAGCCAGATGCATGAACTGGAGGTGGTGCAAGGCCTGTCGCGCAACCTGGCGCAGCATATCGCCCAGGACACGGTGCTGATGGATGCCAATGGCCTGATGCCCGATGCCGTGCGCGAGTTGTTCAGCAAGCTGATGCAAGTCAACCCTAGCGTCGAGGTCTATCTGCTGGACACCGAAGGCGCGATTGTCGGCAGCGCGGCACCCGAGGGGCGGATCCGCCGGCAGCAAGTTGACCTGGCGCCAGTCCAGCGTCTGCTCAAGGGGGATGCCTTGCCGATTCTCGGCGACGACCCGCGCAGCGCCGATGGCCGCAAGGTGTTCAGCGCCGCGCCGTTGCAGGTCAATGGCAAACCGGCAGGCTACCTGTATGTGGTGCTGCTCGGTGAAGAGCGCGACCGCCTCGCCGAACGCGGCGCCACCGGTGCAGCGCTCAATACCGCCCTGTCATCCATCGCACTGGTGGCCTTGTTGTGCCTGATTGCCGGACTTGCGGCCTTCGCGCTGATCACCCGGCCGTTGCGCCGCTTGACCGAAAACGTCAGCGGATTCGACATTGACGGCCTACCGATGCCGCCACCTGCCCCGGTAGAAAAACCCGCCAGTCACGATGAAATTGCCGTGCTCGACGCCACCTTCCGGCAGATGCAGGCACGACTCAGTGAACAATGGCGCTCGCTGACCCGCCAGGAGCAGGAACGTCGCGAACTGGTGGCGAACATTTCCCACGACCTGCGCACACCTCTGGCCTCGCTGCATGGCTACCTGGAAACCCTGTCGCTCAAGGATGCCACCTTGTCCCCCGCCGACCGTCGCCGCTACCTGGGCATCGCCCTGGATCAAAGCCGCAAGGTCGGCGGCCTGGCGCAGTCGCTGCTGGAACTGGTGCGCCTGGAACACGGCTTCGTGCAACCGGTGCTGGAACGTTTCTCCCTGACCGATCTGGTGCAGGACATCTTCCAGAAATTCGAACTGACGGCCGAGGCGCGCCAGGTCGAGCTCAAAGCCAGCTTTACCCCCAATGTTTCGACCGCCTGCGCCGACCTGGGGTTGATCGAAAGAGTGCTCACCAACCTGTTCGACAATGCACTGCGCCACACCCCACAAGGTGGAGAAATCGAACTCAGCCTGCGTCCCCATGGGTCTCTTGTCGAAGTCACCGTCAGCGACAGCGGCCCCGGTATCGCGCCCGAACTGCGTGAAGGCCTGTTCCTGCGCCCGTTCAACATCGGTGGAGCGCGGCGCGATGGCGGGCTTGGGTTGCGCATCGTCCATCGGATCCTGCAATTGCACGGTCACGAGATCCAGCTGATCGATATTCCCGGACGCGGCGCGAGCTTTCGCTTTTCGCTGGCGGTGGATGAGCAAACCGCGTCCGCAATGGCGGTGCACTCAATGAACCTGAACACACCGGGACAAGCGTGAGGGGTTGTGGCGCTTGCACCGCTGTGTCATCCGAAATCCCGCAGCCCCCATCGATCAAAAAATAATTGGTCGAACTGTCAACTTTGACAGTATCCCGCCCCTGAAAACCCGCGTTCAATGTTCATTGACAGGCTGTGGCCCGATGAGGGCAGTAAGCATAACGCTTCGAACTGCGCCCATCCGCTTCGCTCTCTGCATCTCTTCCACAAGGAAGCGGCAAAATGCTCAACACCTTGCAAAACACCCCGCTGTGGGTCTACGCGATATTTCTGCTGCTTTGCTACTTCGGCATCAGGGCCCTCTCCCCAACCCGGGAAAGTAAAACGTCGTTGTTGATCACTCCGCCGATTTTACTCGGCTGGTCCCTGTATTCCCTGGGCCTGACCATCAATCCGCTGCTATCGATCAGTTGCTGGATGGCCGCGGTGATGTTCGGCGGCATCGTCGCGCTGGTGATTTTTTCCCGCGAGGGTGTCGAGCTGGATGACACAGGCACCGGGTTGATCCTGCCGGGCACCATCAATACCCTGGTGCTCTATCTCATGCTTTTTGCCGTCAGTTACTACTTTGGCTACGCGGCCGAAGTTAACCCGGCCTATGCGGCGACGCTTCCGATGGTGCTGCTCAAGGCCTGTGCGTCGGGCCTTGCCACCGGTTTGTTTTGCGGACGTTCAGTCAGGTTTTATCTGATTTTCCTGTCCCTGAAGACGGTCCCCCTGTAGGAGCTGGCTTGCCAGCGAAGGCGGCTTGGAGAGCGCCGCAAGACTTGAGGGCCCCTTCGCTGCGGTGCGGCGATCCGACAAGCCAGCTCCTACAGGGGGGCGCTATCAGGTGTTTTGTCCGACAGCCGTGACAACGCCGCGCAGGTCCAATAGATTAGCCGACCTGAAAAGGCCCCTGTGCTTTCTCGCCTCAACCCAAGTTAAAAGAAGTAGTGAAATTTCAATGTCCGATTCCAATACCGCTGAATCCGTAGTCACCTTGTCGTCCAAAGCGGAATACGAAAACTCCATCAATCTTTCACAGCATGTACCCCAGGCCAAGACCATCAGCGAGATGGTCCTGGACGCTTTCCAGTCCACCCGGGAAAGCGACCAGATCCGCGAGCTGCGTGCCGCGATTCGCCAGGCTCACGACCGTTTCGACGACGACAAAGCCTATGAATTGATGGGCGAGCTCAAGCAACTCAAGGATGCCGAAGCGGCTGACATCGCGGCCCTGGAGGACCTGAGCAGCAAATTCCCGATCAGCCGGATTCTCTCCAGTTTCAAGGACGATCCGGCCTTTCAGGAAATCGTCTACGGTCTGGCGCTGAAGGTGCTGAACCAGACTCACCAGGCCATCAGCAACCCGACCAGTGGCAAGAGCAAGGCTGCGCGGGCCAAGAAGGAAGGTGAAGTGTTTACCATCAGCAAAGACGGCATAAGCGTCACGCTGCCGCTGCGGACCCCGCGTTCGCGTCTGAACATGGACCGTAAAGCCCTGGAGTTCCTGGGCCTGACCTTCGTCGGTGAAGGGGATGAAGCGGAGCTGGAAAGCGAGACGTTCCTGGACAATGCCGGGGCCGAGCAAGCGGTCAGCCGTAAAAACATCATTACCGCGCTGCAGCAGCAAACCGCGTTCGAGGGCTACAGCATCGCCGCCCAGTAACACCCCCTGCCAGCGGCGCTTCAGACGCCACTGAGCCAAGAGCCCCGCCCAGGAGCCCCGCCCTGGAGCGGGGCTTTTTATTGCCTGCGACTCCAGCAAA
Organism: Pseudomonas fluorescens; assembly: GCF_902497995.1. GTDB lineage: Bacteria > Pseudomonadota > Gammaproteobacteria > Pseudomonadales > Pseudomonadaceae > Aquipseudomonas > Aquipseudomonas fluorescens_BK. Next base: position 15,328 of record NZ_CABVII010000030.1, read on the forward strand.
AGCACGATTACTCTCTCAGTATCGACAGCAGAAAGAACACTTCCCTTAACCCTTGAACACCACGGGTCCGCCTGCGGGGAGCGTCAACTCACTTTCCAGCCCAAGACTTCAGTGGTGCGATTGCTGAGGTCATCATGCACACGCTCCCCTTGTACCGTCAGTTAGCCAACCACTACCTCGATGCGATCCGCAGCGGCACCTTGAAAACCGGGGAGCGGTTCCCCTCCATTCGGCTGATGATGGAAAAACACGCCGTCAGCCTGTCGACCGCGGTTCAGGTATGCCGGGAGCTCGAGGACTACGGCGTGCTGGAAGCCCGTCCGCGCTCCGGCAACTACATTCGCCAGCCTGACGACATGCCCAAGCCTGGCGCCATCACCCCTTCCCCGCCCGTCGACACCGGTGTCTATGTCGGCATTCACGAACAGGTGTCGTCGGTACTCAAGGCCAGCCAGCGTGCGACGATCAAGGTCAATTTCGCCAGTGCCTACTGCGCGCCGGAACTCTATCCGCTAAAGACTTTGCAGGACCATATGATCAAGTCGCTGCGCCAGGATCAGCATTTGCTCGGCGCGACCGGACCGACCTGCGGTAACAGCGCATTGCGTAACATCCTTGCCCGTCGGGCGCTGACCGCCAAGGCCAACCTGCCCGCGGAGCGGATTGTAATCACCAATGGTGCGACCGAAGCGATCAACCTGGCCTTGCGGGCGGTGACCCAACCCGGCGACACCGTGGCCGTGGAATCGCCGACCTTTTACGGCCTGCTGCAAATTCTCGAAAGCTTGAACCTGCGGGTGCTGGAAGTCCCGGCGACGGCGCAGGCGGGGATCAATCTGCTGGCCCTCGAACAACTATTGCAAGGTGCCGAGCGAATTCAGGCGCTGATCGTCACTCCCAACCTGCAAAATCCGTTGGGCAGCATCATGCCCGACGCCAATAAGGCGCGATTGGTGCAGCTGTGTGCGGAGCACAATACGGTGCTGATCGAAGACGACACCTATGGCGACCTGGTGGATACCGAGCAGCCGTTGTCCACGCTCAAACACTGGGACCGCACCGACAACGTGATCTATTGCGCCTCGCTGAACAAAACCCTGGCACCCGGCATGCGCCTGGGCTGGATCAGTGCGGGGAAATGGCACGAGCGCGTGGAAATGCTCAAGCATACCCAGTCCCGCGGTTGCGAAGCGCTGTCGCAACTGGCTGTCAGTGCCTTCATGAAGACCCCGTCCTACGAACGTTACCTGCGCCGTTTGAGGAAAGTTCTTACGCAACAACGCCAGCAGATGAGCGCGGCGATCACCCGTTACTTTCCTCCAGGCACCTGCGTCACCAGCCCTCAGGGCGGCACGCTGCTGTGGGTGGAACTGCCTCGCCATTATTCGTCCATGGCGTTTTTTCATGAAGCGTTGAAGGCCGGGATCCAGACTTCACCTGGGGATATCTTTTCCAACGCCAAGCGCTTCGATCACTTTGTGCGCATTGGCTGTGGAGCGCCGTATTCACCGCGGATCGATGAGGCGCTGGCAACCCTCGGCCAACTACTCAAAAACCAGGACTGACCCGTACCCTGTGGGAGCGGGCTTGCTCGCGAATGCGGTCTGCCAGTCGACTTCAATGGTGACTGATCTACCGCATTCGCGAGCAAGCCCGCTCCCACAGGAGTGAGTCGTCAGGCCGGGTTTTGGTGCAGGCAGATAATGTGCGGATCGTCATTCCAGTGTGGGAAACGTTCGGCGATCAGCGGATCGTGGCCGGGAATGACGTGGTCTTCGCTGTCGGCCAGACGATCGATTTCGATGAACGCTTCCAGCGTCTGCGCCAGATCATCAAGAATCGGAAACGGACTACGCTGACGGATGTTCGCCCACAAATGCGCAGCATCCGAAGCCAGGACAATCCAGCCCCTTGCGGTATTCACCCGCACCACCTGGCTACCCGGCGTATGCCCGCCTACCGGATGCAAGGTCACTCCGGGAATCACCTCGACAGCGCCGTTATGCAAACGCATCCGCCCTTCGAACAATGGCGGCAGCGCCGACATCACATCGTCGACCTCGTAAGTTTTATTGACCGTGCGATGGGCCATTTTCGGCCCGGTACAGAAGCGCAATTCCGCTTCCTGCAGATGCACGGTGGCCTGCGGAAACAGCGCAAGATTACCGGCGTGATCCCAGTGCAAATGAGTCAGGATCAGGTTGTCGACCTGCACCGGATCAATGTCCAGTTGACGCAGGGATTCTTCCGGCAGGCGATACATCTGACGGTTGCGCCTTTGCGCCGTGGCCGGTTGAAAACAGGTGTCGACCACAATCACCTGCTGCGCGTTACGGATGACCCAGAAGTAGTAATCCAGCGGCATGGCTGCATCGGGATTACCGCAACAGGCATCGTAGAGAAAATTCTCCCGGGCGGTGCGCTGGGCATTGGCGCCGACACGGATGGCGAACACTTCGTACACAGGAACGGACATATTCACCTCCTGATTCAAGCCGCTGCCGTGGCTTTGAGGGTAGGACGAAAGTCGAAATCGATCTCGTCGCTGATGCCCAGATCCCGGGCCAGCCGATGCAGGCCGCTGTAGTCACGCATGATCGTGGCGTTCTTGTTGCTCTCCCGGGTGTCGGCCATGATCAGCGCAGCGTCCTCGACCCCGAGCTGCGTCAGAATCGCCTCCCACATCGAGTAGTCCTGCGCGACAAAGGCACTCAGCGCTACCGACAAGGTCTGTGCGAAAAACGTCCGCTGAGTCGGCTGCATGTTGGCGTACATGACCTTCGCCACTTCGGCGAGAATTTTGCTGTGGGCATACTCGTCGCGATTATGCAGTTCGGCCACCCGACGGTTTTGCGGCTGAATGCTTTGATCGTCGGCCAGCAGATCCAGATACGCATTGACGCTGATCTCGGCCACTACTGCAAAAGTGATCGCCGCCAGATCCCGTTGCCATTGCTCGGGCAACTCTTCATGCAGGGCACGCAGGCGCAGGTAGGTCACCGACGGCGGCAAGTCCAGGTCCTGATCGAGTGCACGTTCCTCCCTGGTACGCTCAATGGCCCGCAGGTGCATGAGCGTGTGGTAGTGCTCGTCGATCAGGGTCTGCTGCATGGCCTCGCGAAAATGCCAGTCGTTCTTGCCCAGGTACTGATTGGCGATGACGCTCAGCGCCGGGTTCACCACATGTTCTTCGGCGGTCACCGTGCGCAGGTTGTAGCCGATCCAGCCCCAGGTCAGTACGGTGCTTTTAAGTTCATCGCTCAGCGCCTGGAACTTCGGATGATGAAAAAACGGCACCATGCACTCCGGATAATCCGGGCGTGCCGGATCGAACGCTTCACTGGCCCCGGCGTTGTCCGGTGCACACACCGTGGCTCTTTTGGTCCAGGCCTGATTGAGCCGCACGACCAGTTGATGATCGACCTTGGCGATCTCGATTGCTGTTTGCATGACGCGATACCTGTAGGACGCGTACCCGCCAAGGGGTACGCCGATGGAAAAGTGGGCGACGGATAAATCAGGCCAGCCAATAACGAGTCAGGTTGCGCGCCGGGTCAGTGTATCGACTGCGGGCGTGGATCATTCGCCAGTTGTCCCAAATCAGCATGCACCCGTCGGGAATCAGCACCGGGGTGTTGAGCTGCACGAAATACGTTTCGCCCAGCACCGCAAACCTGGCCAGCGGCGAGGCGCTGTTGACGACCTGCGATTGCAGGAGATCTTCTTTGGAAGGATTCACATCGCCGTAGTGAAACTGGTTGTAGCTGAAGCGGAAAATATCCCCTTCCTCGGTAGGCGTCAGAATGTATTCCTTGACCCGGTGTTGCGCCGCTTCGCCGGGTTTGGCGGTGGCAACAAACTCCACCGCCGTGTCGTCGATCCATTCGCGCAGCTCGGGTTCGGTGCGCCCCAGAAACGCCAGGAATTCATAACCGTCCACCAGCCCCGTATGCCCGCCACCGCACCTGGCCTGTCGATGACAATGCAATGCCAGGTAGCGCGGCGGCGGTCCATAGACCGGCGCTTCGGTGTGCGGGCCGATGCCGTTCATGCTCTGGGAATAGGGCAAGTCTTCGTAACCCGGCTTGCGGGTGATGGCGAAGGCGGTCTGGCCATTGAATTGCGGAATGACCGGGCCGAACTCATACAGCGTGCCGAGCACATCGTAGGCAAATTCGTCCGGTGTCAGCACCGTCCAGCCGCGCGCCGACAACTCCTCATGGCGGTGGCCCAGTGAAACGTAAGGTGTAGACGCAACAATCCCTTGATCTGACATGGTGAAGTTCCTGGCTGTTTATCAGGCGTTGACGGTTGAGGTGTAAGCGGCAATGAAGTCGCGGCAGGCGCTGCCCGGTCGATAGCGCTGCTGATCGATGCTCTGCACGGGTGTGATTTCGGCGGCGGTACCGGTAAGAAAACACTCGTCGAAGTCCCCAAGTTCCGTAGGAACAATGGTGCGTTCGATCACCTGGTAATCCAGTGCCTTGGCCAGTTCGATGACGGTCTGGCGGGTGATGCCGTTGAGGAAGCAGTCCGGCAGCGGCGTGTGTAATGTCCGGTCTTTGACGAAGAACACATTGGCGCTGGTGGCTTCGGCGACGTTGCCCCGCCAGTCGAGCATCAGGGCATCGTGAAAGCCGTTATTTTCCGCGTCGTGCTTGCTCAGCGTGGCGATCTGGTAATGCCCGGACGCCTTGGCTTCGAAGGGGCTGCAGCTCGGGGGCGGACGCCGCCACTCGGCGGTCTTCATACGGATGCCGGCCATGTGCCCGGCCGGGTCGAAATAGCTCGGCCACTGCCAGCAGGCAATCGCCACATGCACGCGATTGAAGCGCGCCGAGGTGGAAATCATTTCGCTGCCGCGCCACGCCACCGGGCGCAGATAGCCCTCGACCACGCTGTTGCGTTGCAGCAGTTCGACACTGGCCGCTTCCAGTTCGGCCAGCTCATAGGGAATGGCAAAATCCATCAATCGGGCCGAGCGATACAGTCGCTCGCTGTGCTCACGCAGTTTGAAGATCTTGCCGTTGTAGACGCGCTCCCCTTCATAAACGGTGCTGGCGTAATGCAGACCATGGGTCAGTACATGCAGCCGCGCCTGGGACCACTCGACGAACTCGCCGTCGAGCCAGATAAACCCTTCTCGCTGATCAAACGGAATACCGCTCATATCCCTATCTCCTGAAGAATCGTCCTACGCCGTCTCGAGCAGGACCGGTATCAATTCGGGCACTGCCACAGGCTCGGGCTGAAAGAAGAACAAGCGCTCGCCAAACGCTGGCCTCAACTCGTCGAACCAGGTCGCCTGCGGATCGAATCGCGCATAGAAGGTGCGCAACACCCATTGCGGATTCCGCGCTTGGAGGAACTGCAGCACGAACACCTTTTCCCCGGCCACGGTCTCGATGCCGTTGATCAACACCTTGCCGTAGAAGGTGCTCATGGATGGCCCGCGCACCGTGCGTGCCAGCCCGGACACCGTGCGATAGGCCGCCTGGAAAATCTCGAACGCCCGGGCCAGCGGCATCGCGAAGTAATGGCTGGGCCCGGTATCGCGCTCGACGAACATGTAATAAGGCACGGCCCCGAGCCGCACGCCTTCGGTCCAGAGTGCCGCCCAGTCGGCGGGGTTTTCGTTGATGTAGCGGATCACCGGCGCCTGCATGCGCAGGGTGGCCCCGGTGGAGCGAATGCGTTCGATGGCCTGGCGGGCGATGTCCTGGCGGATTTCCACCGGGTGGTTGTAATGCCCCATGATCGACAGGTTTTTCCCCGCCGCGACGATCCGTTTGAACAGCTCGAGCAGCTCGGGAGCATCCTTGTCGCTGACAAAGCGTTGCGGCCAATAAGCCACGGACTTGGTGCCGATGCGGATGCTTTTCAGGTCGGGCAATTCCAGCAACGGCTCGATGTAACCGGCCAGCGAACGGGTGTTCATGATCATCGGATCGCCGCCGGTGATCAGCACATCGGTGACCTCAGTGTGCACCCGCAGGTAGCTCACCAGTTCCTGGGATTCACGCGCATTGAACTTGAGCTCTTCTTCGCCGATGAACTGCGCCCAGCGGAAACAAAAGGTGCAGTAGGCGTGACACGTCTGACCGGCACCGGGAAAAAACAGCACGGTCTCGCGGTACTTGTGCTGAATGCCCGGCAAGACTTTTGCGTCGAGGGTCACGCCGTTGTGCGTCAGTTGCCCGGCCGGATGGGGGTTCATGCGCAGCCAGATCGCTTCGATCCTGCGCTTGATGGCGACGGTGTCATCCCCTTCGATCAGGTGCTTGAGCGAGGCGTACTCGTCCGGCAGCAACATGTCCTTGTGGGGAAAGGTCATGCGAAAAATCGGATCGTCGGGGATGTTGTCCCAGTCGATCAGCGTGCCCAATACGTAGTCGTTGGTGCGAAACGGCATGACCCTGGCGACGACGGTCATCGCTTCCTGCAACGCTGGCGTCAGTTTCTGCCAGTACGGCGTGTCGCGGATGGTGCGTGAGTTATAGGGTTTGTATCTTTCCTGCTCCGACAGTCCCTGCATGGCAGCGCTCCTGGTGATTGCCTGGCGGTGGCTTTGGACATTTCAGAGTGCGATGGCCGGCGCTGCGCGCTCTATGTCCATCCACGCCCGAACGCTGTCGCGATCCCACTGGCGGCGCACATACGCCGCGAGTCGCGCAGGCACCTGATCGCCATTGGCGAGCAGGCGGTTGAGCATGATTGCCAGGTCGGTGTCGGCAATGCTCCAGTCGCCGAACAGGTGATCGGCGCCCTCTTCCAGTAAACGGTCAGCCACGAAGAACAATCTGCCGACGGCGGCCTGGGCTTCGTCGGACAGCGGGTTATCTTTTTTGCCGAAGTAGATGAGGTCCGCCGGGCGTTCTTTGCGAATCACCAGCAGGTCGCTGCGCAGCCAGGCCTGGAGTTGACGGGCGCGGGCGCGCTGTTTGATGTCCAGCGGGAATAGTGGGTTATGCCCCGGTGTCACTTCCTCCAGGTATTCGGCAATGGCCGACGATTCCGACAGGGCAAAACCTTCATGAACCAAGGTGGGGATCTTGCAGGTCAGCGATACATCACGATAACTCGCCTGATAGTTTTCTCGCGCTTTTAAATCCAGCGCAACAAACTCAAATGAAAGTTGCTTTTCTTTTAGCGCCACAAATGCCGACATTGCAAAAGCACTGACAAAATCCGCACCAACATACAGTTTAAACCTGGTACTTTCCATAGAACGCTCCCTTGCATAACGCACATTAATCCGTTGCCTTGAAAGCGATCCTAGTTAGTTGCTCAGGCGCTGAACAGATACAGAAATTATCTGTTTCTATCGATACAGCCATTCGAAAAACCAGTCGCCCGGAGGCTTCGGAAGGGGGACGGCAGAAACAGAAAAAGGGAGTCAGCGAACGCGGACTCCCGGGGTGTGTAGCGCAGGGGAAATGATAGCGGGCGGGTGATCAGGCCATGGCTGTCGGCGAACTGGAGAGCAGCGCCATTTGCGGCATGTTGCTCATGTTCAGCATGGCCAGCGGTTCGGTGGCGCTGTTGTTGACGAAGCCGTGCGGGGTCCAGGCCGGCACCAGCAACACGTCGCCGGGGCTGACGCTGACTTCATCGGCATCGCCCAGGGTCAACGCGCCGCTGCCGGACTGAATGATGAACAGGTGCCACCAGGCATGAACGTGACCGTTCAACACCGTGGCGGGTTTCAACCATTGCATGGACACCGCCATGCCTGGCGTCAACGTGCAGCCTTCGATACTTTTTTCATGGGCCAGCGCGACAATATCGACTTCGCTGGTTTCGAGACCCTGGCGAAAGTCTGCAAGATCACCCGCCTTCCATACCCGCGCACTGACCGGTGGCGGGTGCAAACTCTGGCGAAAGTCCTTATATGAAAAAAACGCACCTTGAACGTTATTCATCCGTGAGTTCCAACTTGTTTAGTCGACTTGAATGACTGAACCTTAGGCCAACCATTCAACGCTGTAAAGCCGCGCGCCCCACACTTATAATACCGAGGGTCTCAGCGCTGCGATCATGTCAACTTCTACCGCGGCATTTTTTGGCAATTGATAAACACCCACGGTCGTTCGAGTATGTTTACCGGCATCCCCCAGGACATGGCTGAATACATCCGACGCACCGTTGGCCACTTCGCTCAGGTCTACAAAATCCGCCGTGGATTTCACATAGACCGTTATCCGTATCAGCGACTTGATTTTATCCAGCGAACCGATGGCGTCGACGATCAGCGCCAGACCGCGCATCGCGCTGATGCTGGCGGCCGATTGAGCGTCCGTCAGGCTGAGTTCCAGCCCGACTCTGCCGGGATACTGGATTTTTCCGTTCATGCGCGGCACCAGGCCACTGACGTACAGTTCGTCATGGTGCCGAATCAACGGAGCATAATGCCCACCGGCGGTGTTCTCGCCATAGATGTCGTAGCCGAGTTCTTTTGCCAGGGCGATGAAACGTTCATCACAGCTCATGTGCTCAATCATTGACCCAACCCTCATAACCAATCATGCAAAAAACATTGATGTCGACGACTTAGCCCACCGCTCTCGACGGTGCAGCCAGACAGGTGACCTCGACGCGCGACTCGATCGCGTCTGCCAGACGCAGCAGATTGGCGTTGAGCTGCCCGTAGTCCTCGCTGAACAAGACGATGTGGCCGATGAACGAAGTGTTGTCCTTGACCAGTGCCGTGACCGAATCACTGAGGCGTTTGGCGTACACCGCTTCCACCAGCTTGATGTTGAGCTCCCGAGCCAGGGACTCGATGTTTGGCATGTAGCGCAACAGTCCGCCGGCCGGTGCCCGCAGCAGACGAATACCGCAATAACCCCGGGCGACGGGGTCGTGATGGTCGGTCTTGCCCTCCACCGCCCATCTGACCCAGCGCTCCCAGGGATCGAAGTCGACGAATGCCAGGCGCGCCAGGTCCCAGATGTGCATGCCGCCGGGGCGCATATTGGTTTCCACCGCCGAGGTCAGGCCGTCGCTGCGCAGGAAAACCTCGTTGTGATAGGCCCCGTTATCCAGCGAAACCAGGCCGGCCATGTGCTGGCCGGCTGCCGCCAGGCGCGCCTGCACCTCGGTCGTCAACGGTGCCGGCACCACTTGCTGGATTTCCGCGCGATAGGCGCCTTCGGTGGTGGTTTTCTCAGTGACCCAGGTGCTGCCGGCCACGTAGTCCCAGCTGTATTCCCGAGCGTTCTGGATCAATTCTTCGAGGATGATGCCGCCTTCGCGATACGGCTTGAGTGCCTGCCACGCCTCGTCGCATTCAGACGGATGACGAATGACCCGGCAGCCCCTGCTCGCGCCTTCGCAGGCAGGTTTGATAAAGGCTCTGCCGCCAAGCTCGACAACCCGCTGGCGCAGCTCGCCCAGGCTCTCGATTCGGGCGGAAAACACCGGACGGTAATCTTCCGGCGCAGCGCTCGCCGCCGCTTCCAGTTTGCGAAAAATCTGTTTATCCAGCCCCGCCTGCGCCTCGCCCGGGGTGATGCCGGGCACACCATAGTGGGTCGCCAGCGCCGCGCCGAGCAACACACCACGGTCGGAAAAGGGCAACACCCCGATCAGTCTCCAGCGATCGACACCCAGGCAACCCGCCACCAGTTCCAGAGAGTTCGCCACATCCTCCGGCGCCAGGGACGTGCAGCACACGTGATCCGCCACCTGATCGTCATCGGGCTGAATCTGCTCGACCAGCAGGATCAACCGGGCGTTATAAAGTGTTCTGCAGAGGTCGCGCAGCTTCTGGATATCGTGAACCCGATTACCGTTGTACCCGACCACTACTACGCAAGACGTCGTATTCATGTAACACCCGACCTGTGAAGAAAAAACGGCAACGCGATGACTCAGTCGTGCAGCGACGCGTTGGATTTACGGTTGAGCCAGTACCAGGCCAGAATCCCGCCCGCGCCGATGGCGGCCAGCACCAGGGCGTTGTACGGTGGTGGCACGACCCGCATGATCAGCACCGTCAGCCCGGCGCCGACGCCAAGGGACACTTCCTTGACGAACATGTTGTTCTGCTTGACCGAGAAGTAGTCGAGGTAGCTGAACGCACATTCGGCGATGGACAGCAGCGCCACCCAGATCAACGCGCCGACAAGGGTTTCGACATGGAATGCGGCCGGAGACGAGAGCACCGCAAAGCCGCCGATGATGATGCCGATCACCGCGATCACCTTGAAGCGCCCGGTGCGCTCGATCAGCTTCATCACCGGCACCTGGACAAATACCACCACGGCGCTGTTGAGGATCAGCATCAGGCCATACCAGGCCGGCAACTCACCGGTCTCGAGCAGGATCGCCTGGGGCAGGATCGAGAACACGCCGAACAGTTTGATCCCCATGATGATCCCGGCGATCACCCATGGCAGTTTGTTGCGCCAGCCGCTGCCGTCGTGGGTGGCTGGCTGGGCAACGGCCGCTTGGGTGGTGAACGTGGCGCCCATGGCGATGGGCAGGCACAGCAGGACAAAACTCGCGGCGCCAAGGAAAAACATGGTGGGCGTCAGCAGCGGCGACAGCAGGATCAGCCCCGCCAGCAGGCTGCCCATGTTCATGGCGACCCGGTTGTAGGCGGCACCTTCCTTGGTCTGGGCCGCTTCGCTCTTGATCAGGTAACCGGCAATCGCAATGCCATAGGCAAACAATGCCGCGGCAAACATCACCATGCCCTGGTTGCTGGTGACCGCCAGCAACACCAGCCCGAGGGCGGCGCACAACAGCGTGACGCTCAGGGACCGCCGGCCGAGCACCAGCAACGTCAGGGGCAAGAGCAACAACAAGGCCCGATAACCGAGGGCGAGAATGCTGTTGGTGGCGGTGTCGAGCCACACGTTGGCCTTGCCCAGCACGGCAAACAGCGACACGGCGGTGATGATCCGGATCGTGAACAGGCGGATGTTGATCACCGGCTTGGCGACGGAGACCGTTGTTCGAACACTCATTGCAACACCTCTGAACCAAGCGATTGCAGAACCGCAGGCCCGACAATCAGGAAAGTCTGTAAGGTGATGGTAGAGACGAAGGATTGTTTTGATCAGAGCAAGTTCGTATAGAATCAAACGAACTTTACTGTCGGAGAGACCAGTAAAATGCAGGTTCAACGCGCAGTCATCGCCGCCATCGAATTCCAGCCCGGCGCGCCGCTGGTGCAGCAGATCGTCGATCAGTTGACCGTTGCGATCAGCCAGGGCGGCCTGCCCCACGGCTCCAGACTGCCGCCGATTCGCGAACTCTCCGATCTGATGAACGTCGGCAAGTCCACGGTGGTTGATGCCCTGGACCGCTTGCGGGCCAAGGGGTTGGTGGTGTCACGCCAGGGCTCGGGGCATTACGTGCACCGCTCCAGCCTCCCGATCCAGACCGATGCCGGCCCCGACCTGCAACCTCAAGACACGCTCAGCGTGGTCCGCCGCGCGGTGTTGCTGGACAACGGCGCGCTGCGCCCTGGCGCCGGTTTCCTGCCTTCCTCGTGGTTGCCGGCTGAAGAGTTGCTTAAAGCCGTGCGCGGCACCCTGCGCGCAACCTCCCTGCGCATGGGCGAATACGGCGTTGCCGGCGGTTACCTGCCGCTGCGCGAGGCGTTGCGGGTGAAGCTGTCGACCCATGGCATCGAAGTGCCGGTGGACCAGATCGTCACCACGGCCAACACCGTGCAGGCCATCGACATGCTGATGCGCCTGCTGGTCAAACCCGGCGACACGGTGCTGCTCGACGACCCCTGTTACTTCACCATGCACGCCAACCTGGCCTTGCATGGTGCCAAGGTCATCACCATCCCCCGGGATTGTGACGGCATGGACCTGGAGGCCTTCGAGCAATTGCTGATCGCCCATCGTCCCGTGCTCTACATGACCAACAGTACCCTGCACAACCCGACCGGGCACTCGTTCTCCCCCGCGCAGGTTTATCGCTTGCTGGAGTTGAGCCACCGTTACGGTTTCCACATCCTCGAAGACGACTTGTATTGCGACATGCAGCAACGCATGACGCCACGCCTGGCAGCGGGCGGGCTGGACAACGTCAGTTACGTGTCCGGCTTCTCCAAGACCCTGACGGCCAACAGCCGCGTCAGCTACGCGGTACTGTCACCGCAACTGGCGGCGCGGCTGGTTACGCTGAAAATGGCCGCCGGTGGCATGACCTCGGAATTGGCGGAGCAGATTATCTGCACGATGCTCAGTGATGGCAGCTATGCCAAACATACCCGGCGCACGGTGGATCGGCTTTACGAGTCGAGCAGTCGGGTGACGAGCTGGCTGGTGGAGGCAGGATGCTCGGTGTCATCGCTGCCCCATGAGGGGTTGTTTATCTGGACGCGTTTACCGGAAGGGCATCATGCCGAAACCCTGGCGAGGAAAGGTCTGGATATCGACCTGGTGCTCGCGCCCGGCACGTTGCTCAGTAAGGCGCCGGATGCGAGCCACTTTCTGCGTTTCAACGTTGCCCACAGCGATAACACCCAGGTGCGCGAACGGTTCTTCCGGTTGCTGGACACACAAAGTAAATAACTGACCGACACTAACCTTATGGGAGCGGGCTTGCTCGTGAAGAGGGCGTTACAGCCAAAATCAATGTTGCCTGACACACCGCCTTCGCGAGCAAGCCCGCTCCCACAAGGATTGCGGTGATCGCACTGTCGACCGACAGGATCGGACCAAAGTCCTCTCCTACAAGATATGTTGCCCGACATGTTCACAAGCCACCAGATCGCTACGATTGCGGCCTCTGAAAATGCCCGATAGCTTGAGGCTGTCGCTGCCAATTCAGCGACCGGGCCTGATAACCCGGTAAGATGCGCGCGTACCAGCACCCAAATCATGATTGCAGGCGTTTTTTTATGCCTGCAAACTCATGCAATGGCGGCTGTGCGCGGGAGACCTTCGGGTCTGCCGGGTCGTGCATACCGGTTTATCAGCCTGCGCATAGCTGCCACCCATTCGCCTGATAACGAACGTGGCAGCTCTACTTTGATTCTGGAGTTCGCTCATGCACGTTATTGATCCGTCTAAAATCAGCACCTTTGCGCCACCGGTCATTACCAGCCTCCGCCCAATCACCGGAGGTGCCCAATGACCAACCCCCAAGACCTGAAAACCATCGGCCTCACGCCTTTTTGTTACCACGCCAACGAACCGCTCTTCCGCATCAACGCCGGCGTCCCGGTCATCCAGGCCCTCTCCCACGCATCCGACCTGCTCCACGTCGCCAAACTGCTCGCCTCAGACGCCGCCATGGTTCGCGAAACCGACCGGCATGCCTGGGCCTCCCATTATTTGCAGGACATGAGCAAAGCAATCATCGATGACGTGGTGAAGGTGCTCGACGCTCCATGTAACAACCGCGCGTAAAAGAAAAAGCTCCGCACTTCTTCCGAAACGCGGGGCTTTTTGTCGGACAGCCAAATGTCTCAGAATGTCGTAGAACCCGGAATATTCCGTCGAGCTCATCACGACAATCTTCAGTCTTAGACAGATCGAACGGATTTTCTTGAGCAGCTCAATAAAATCTTAAGATTTCCAGATTATCTCGATTTTTTCTTAAGTGACCTTCTGGACCTCACTGCTTCCAGCAGGAGGTCGAGATGCGAATGGATGGCAGAACAGAATGAATTGCCATCCGCGAATATTTAATGAAAAAATCTGCCCTTTTCTTGTAGGGCGGGGCTTTTTTTAGAAGTTCGACTATTTGCTTAAACAGTTGCCAGTCGATCAACCATGTCAGGGAATTTTTCCACCAGCCTTATCAACAAGGCAGCTTGGGCGTTGGGCTTCGACTTTTCCTGCTCCCAATTTCTCAGGGTGCTTGGGCTGGTCCGAATTCGCTTGGCAAAAACGGCTTGGGACATGTGTAACTTTGCTCGTAGCGCAACGATTTCTTGCGCTCCCACCTCGGGCGCCGGGATGTCCTCCACCGTCGTATTGCGCAGCGTGATCTTGCCTTCGCGTTGAGCCGCCATCTCTTCAACGCCCTGCATCAATTCTGCAAACAGGTCGCGTTTTTTCATGGGGAACCTCGTACTTTCAATTCTGTTGCTATGGCTTTTTTGAGCGCCTTCTCTTGGTCGGCAGTCAAATTCTCAAGCTCATCTTTGTCATAAATTGCAAACATCCAGAACTGGCCATTATTCATAAGCCAATAATAGATAACCCGCAAGCCACCTCGCCTGCCTTTGCCTCGGCGCCCATCGACCCAGCGCAGCTTGCGGAAGCCGCCCGTGCGCGGCATGACGTCGCCCGCCTGTGGATTCAGCTGCATGTGATTTTACAGCGCTCGATACTCGTCGTCCGTCAGATAATCGCCGACTGACGCCGTGAAGGTTGTGGTTTCGAAGAATACGGTTCGCATAAGCAAACTATAAGCAAATTGCTTATAGTCAAGCAAGTGGCGACTTATCCTTCAGACAAGCTGTCAACGCGGTATCACCAGATACACCGACGATGGCGGCAACTCGATCCACCAGAAAATCCCCAATAAAAAACCCCGCACTTCTCTCGAAGGCGGGGTTTTCTTTACAGCATCCGACGCTTACGGCGCGTAAGTCAGCAACAACTCACTCGGCACCTTGAAATCCAGCGACATCATCACGCTCAACGCGGTAATGGTAAAGATCGAGAACACGAACAGCTTGCGCGCCCAGACCGTATCATCCACTGCCTTGTAGCCGGTCCAGGCCATGTACAGCCAGTACATGCCCATGGCCGCGGCGACGGCGAGGTAGCTCATGCCGGCGTAGCCGCTGAAGGTCAGCATCAGGGTCGCCACGAGGAACGCCAGGATGTAGAGCAGGATGTGCTTCTTCGCCACTTCAATCCCGCGCTTCACCGGCAGCACCGGAATCGATGCGGCCAGGTAATCGTTGAAACGGAAGATCGCGATGGCGTAGGAATGCGGCATCTGCCACAGGCTGAACATCACCAGCAGCGTCAGTGCGGCCATGTCGAAGCTGTTCGTCACCGCCACATAGCCAATCACCGGCGGCATCGCCCCCGACAGACTGCCCACCAGCGTGCCGTGAACCGACTTGCGCTTGAGGTACAGGCTGTAGAAACCGACGTAGATGACGAAGCCGATGACCGCGAACAACGCGGCCAACGGGTTGGCCACCTTGTACAACAGTGCAACGCCGAAAACACCCAGAATGGTCGCAAAGGCCAGGGCCAGTTTCAGGGAGATCAAGCCCTGGACCAGCACCCGGTTCTTGGTGCGTTCCATCTTCAGGTCGATGTCGCGGTCGATGCAGTTGTTGAACACGCAACCGGAAGCCACCACCAGGGACGTGCCGATCATCGCAGCCAGGAAGATGGCCAGATCGACATGCCCTTTGGAGGCCAGGAAAAATCCGCCTGCCACTGAAAGCACGTTACCGAAAATGATCCCCGGTTTGGTGATTTGGATAAAGTGCTTCAAGGACATCCGGACTTACCTCAGTGCGCCATCATGTTGGTGTGGATGCTGAACATGATCCACAGCGACAGGCCTACCAACAGGACGATTACCAATGCTGCGAAAACAAACGCGATCACGTTGTTACGCTGGGCGGCGGAGCGGTCCAGGTGGAGGAAGTACACCAGGTGCACCAGCACCTGGATCACTGCGAAGATCAGTACGATCCACAGGGTCATGGCTTTGGGCAGCGATGGGTACATCACCAGGCCGAAAGGAATGACGGTCAGGATCACCGACAGGATGAAACCGATGGCGTACGACTTGACGCTGCCATGGTTCGCATCGTGGGCATCGTGGGAATGAGCGTTAGCCATTTACATAGTCCCCATCAGATAAACAACCGTGAATACGCAGATCCACACCACGTCCAGGAAGTGCCAGAACAGGCTCAGGCAGCTCAGACGGGTCTTGTTGGTCGCCGTCAGGCCGTTTTTCTGCACCTGGTACATCATGATCGCCATCCAGATCAGACCGCTGGTCACGTGCAGACCGTGGGTGCCGACCAGGGTGAAGAACCCGGACAGGAAGCCTGAGCGGCTAGGGCCGAAGCCTTCGGAGATCAGCAGGTGGAACTCGTTGATCTCCATGGCGATAAAGCCGGCGCCCAGCAGGAAGGTCATGCCCAACCAGGTCAGCACACCCTTCTTGTTACCCTTGAACAGCGCCAGCATGGCGAAGCCGTAGGTGATCGAACTGAACAACAGCAGAGCGGTTTCGCCCAGCACGTAAGGCAGTTCGAAGATATCGGCGCCCGACGGGCCGCCCGCTACGTTGTTAACCAGTACCGCGTACACCGCGAAGATCGACGCAAACAGAATGCAGTCGGTCATCAGGTAGAGCCAGAAACCGAATACGGTCATCTCGCCCGAGTCGTGGTGATGGTCATCGTGCCCATGTCCATCGACATGGGTGTGTCCAGCATTGGTCACTAAGTTCGACATGGTTTAAGCCTGTTCCAACGAGGTTTCAACACGGGTGGCGGTGGCTGGGACTTTCCCGGCCGCTACCAGACGTTTGTGCTGCTCGGCTTCGATGCGCTCGATGACATCCACCGGCACCATGTAGCCCTGATCGTCACGGGCGGCATGAATGGTGAAATACACCACGGTGCCAACCAGACCAACGATCGCCAGCCACCAGATGTGCCAGATCATCGCGAAACCGAACACGGTCAACAGCGCGCCCATGACCACACCGGTCGCGGTGTTGTTGGGCATGTGGATCGGCTGATACTTGGCCGGAGCCTTGTACGCGGTGCCGTCTTCCTTGGCTTCGGTGAACGGGTCGATGACGTCGGCTTTCGGCAGCACGGCAAAGTTGTAGAACGGAGGTGGCGACGAGGTCGACCATTCCAGGGTATGGGCATTCCACGGGTCGCCGTGTTCGCACATGTTTTCTGGCTTGTTGCGGTCACGCACGCTGACGTACAGCTGGATCAGCTGGCAGGCGATGCCGACAGCGATCATCACCGCACCGAACATGGCGACGTACAGGTACGGCACCCACTCAGGGTTGGTGGTGGCGTTCAGACGACGGGTCATGCCCATGAAGCCCAGGACATAGAGCGGCATGAACGCGACGAAGAAGCCGGTGATCCAGAACCAGAACGCTGCCTTGCCCCAGCCTTCGTGCAGCTTGAAGCCGAACGCTTTCGGGAAGTAGAAGGCGAAGCCGGCGATGTAGCCGAATACCGCGCCGCCGATGATCACGTTATGGAAGTGCGCGATCACGAACAGGCTGTTGTGCAGAACGAAGTCAGCACCCGGAATGGCCAGCAGTACGCCGGTCATGCCGCCGATGGCGAAGGTCACCATGAAGCCCAGGGTCCACAGAACCTGGCTGGTGAAACGCAGACGGCCCTGGTAGATGGTGAACAGCCAGTTGAATAGCTTCACCCCCGTCGGGATCGAAATCAGCATCGTCGCCAGACCGAAGAAGGCGTTGACGCTGGCACCCGAACCCATGGTGAAGAAGTGGTGCAGCCAGACCATGAAGCCCAGGATCGAGATCGCGCCCGATGCGTAGATCATCGACTTGTGGCCGAACAGTTTCTTGCCGGAGAAGGTCGAGATGACTTCGGAGAAGATCCCGAACGCCGGCAGAATCAGGATGTACACCTCGGGGTGACCCCAGGCCCAGAACAGGTTGACGTACATCATCGGATTGCCACCAAGTTCATTGGTGAAAATGTGGAAATCCATGTAACGGTCAAGCGTCAGCAGTGCCAGGGTAGCGGTCAGGATCGGGAACGAAGCCACGATCAGGACGTTGGCCCAGGTGCAGGTCCAGGTGAAGATCGGCATGTCCATCAGCTTCATGCCCGGGGTACGCATTTTCAGCACGGTGGCCAGGAAGTTGACCCCCGTCAGCGTCGTCCCCAGCCCGGATAGCTGTAGCGCCCAGATGTAGTAATCCATCCCCACGCCCGGACTGTATTGCAGGCCCGACAGCGGCGGATAGGCAACCCAGCCGGTCTTGGCGAATTCGCCAACGCCCAGGGACAGGTTGATCAGTACCACGCCGGACACCAGCAGCCAGAAGCTCAGGGAGTTCAGGAACGGGTAGGCCACGTCACGCGCGCCGATCTGCAGCGGCACTGCAAGGTTCATTAAGCCTGTGAAGAATGGCATCGCCATGAAGATGATCATGATCACACCGTGGGCGGTGAAGATCTGGTCATAGTGTTCAGGCGGCAGGTAGCCAGGCGAACCCTCGGTGGCCATGGCCAACTGGGTACGCATCATGATGGCGTCGGCAAAACCGCGCAGCAGCATGATCATGGCGACGATGATGTACATCACGCCGATTTTCTTGTGGTCGACCGACGTCAGCCACTCGGTCCACAGGTAGGTCCACTTCTTGAAATAAGTGATACCCGCGAACAGTGCCAGGCCACCGAGTGCGATCATGGCGATGGTTATCATCACGATCGGCTCGTGGAACGGGACCGCTTCCCAACTTAATTTACCAAACATCGTTTACTCCTCTGCCCCGGCAGCTGAATGCGAACTCATGTCCATCCCTTCCATATGGGCCACTTCTTTCTCTTTCTTCTCGTGGTGCATCGGCGTGCCCGGTTTCATGCCTTCGTACTTGTCGACGATGATCTGGAACAGGTTCGGCGTGACCGAGGAGTAGAGCTCGACTGGGTTGTTCTGGCTTGGCTTGGTAAGGGCTTCGTATTCAGCTGTTTCCAGCTGTTTAGGTGCCTTTTTGACTTCGCTTACCCAGGCGTCGAAATTTTCCTGAGAGGTTGAGATCGCTTTGAATTTCATGCCGGTGAAACCTGCGCCGCTGTAGTTGGCGGAGATGCCTTCCATTTCAGCGTCACGGTTGGCAATCAGGTGCAACTTGGTCTGCATGCCGGCCATCGCGTAGATCTGGCCGCCCAGGCCCGGGATGAAGAACGAGTTCATCACCGAGTCCGAAGTCACCTTGAAGTTGACCGGTGTATTCGTCGGGAACACGATCTTGTTGACCGTGGCGATGCCCTGTTCCGGATAGATAAACACCCACTTCCAGTCCAGCGAGACCACTTCGATGGTGATCGGCTTGACGTCGGATTCCAGCGGACGGTACGGGTCCAGTTCGTGGGTCGACACGTAGGTGACGTAACCCAGAGCAATGATGATCAGGACCGGAACGGTCCACACCGCGATTTCAATCTTGGTGGAGTGGTTCCATTTCGGGGTGTAGGTCGCGTTGGTGTTCGACGCGCGGTATTTCCAGGCGAACAGGAAGGTCATGACGATGACCGGGACCACGACCAACAGCATCAGCAACGTTGCGGTGATGATCAGGTTTCGCTGCTCCAGGCCGACCTGGCCCGTGGGATTGAGCAAGGTCATGTTGCAGCCTCCCAGCAACAACGTGCCGAGCAGCGGCAATAAGCCTAGTAGTCTGGGGTACCTGTTTTTACTCATCTCACGACCTCTAAAGCAGCTTGCGCAATGCAGTTGGGTTTTGATCGCCAACACTTCACCCTGCCAAGGGTTGGCATTTTTCTTGGATTGAATAAGGGCTGCCCGTCGCGCGTCAGACGCTGTTCGACAAATCCCGGGACAGCGGTGAGTTCTTATTCGAATTCGTGGTCAAAGGCCTTGTTACAGACCAATTCCATTTGGTGCGGATAGTGGAAGGCACCGACACCTGGGAATCGCATGAAGCTATCCGGCCTCTCGACACCCTATTGCTGCTCGTGCACCTGTGTAAGGGTGAGCAGTGCCGGGAATTCAGTGCGGGCGATTGTAGTGACGTAGCGATTCATAAACCATGTCTCATCCCGAAATAATTTTTATCCATTTCAGCAACAATCATTCACGGATTTCGCAAAAGTCCGGCATATTATCGAAATTCATTCGCAACAAAAACACCAAAAATAGTAGGTCTACCGCGCTCAGTTCGGACAGTATCGAAGGTTCCACACGCTCCTTCGAACCGGCCCTAGCCCCTATGAAACAAGGGCTCTGGCAATTCGTCAGGCCCTGTTAAAACTGCCTGCTCAGGCTGATCGGTGTCGAAGCTACCCACCATTAGAAAAGCCCCGTTTTGTTACGAAACCGTGCGCCAATTCACCGCTTCGAAACGTCCTGCGACACTCGCGCTGTGACAACATGTCGCACACATGCCGCCCCCCGACTTGTCGAGCATCAAGGTCTTTTTACCAGTCCTGCGCAATGCAAAACGCCCCGGCGCGCTCAAGGAGGATCGGGGCGTTTTTTTGTTGATGCAGCGATGCGAAGGATGACCTCAGCGCAGCGCTCTGCGATTACGCGACGTGAGCAGCGGCACCAGGATGACCACCAGTACAAAGGCGACCAGCGCCCATTGGGCGAGGGACAGACCGAGAATCGGCGGGTACGGCGTCGAGCAGAAACCGTCGACCTGGAAGCCCAGCGGGAAGATCTTCGCCAGCGGCAAACCATCGACGATTGGCTGCAGCACATCGATACCGCAGCTGACTGTCGGATAGAACTGGGTGTAAACGTGATGCCCGGCCACCCCGACGCCTGCCAGGGCGCAGATCACCACCAGGGTTTCAAACACCGTGATGCTGCGGCGGGTGTGCATGGCCGCGCCGATGAAGGCGAAGAGCGCAATCAGCAGCAAGGCGTAGCGCTGCAGGATGCACAGCGGGCACGGTGCCTCGCCCAGGACAATTTGCATGTACAGCGCGCCGCCGATCAGCGCCAGGCAGATGGCGCCCAGTAACACCAGATAGCGCCGTTCACGGCCCAACCGCATTGTTTCCTCGCTCATTGCGTTTCCCTTCTGAATATCGATTGCCCAAAGTCTACACGCTGGCCTGGACCTTGGAGAGCCTGGCGCGCACGGGTGGGTATCGGGGAATAGACGACAGGCCGGTTAAGAAGGGATTAAATTTCAACACTTTCCTGCATTTGAATCAGCCAGCGGCCTCTTCGCGAGCAAGCCCGCTCCCACAGTTGAAATGCATTCCATTGTGGGAGCGGGCTGGCTCGCGAAAGCGTTAGCTCAGTCGCCGTAGATATCAGACTTGAAGTACTTCTCCGAAATCTTCTGGTATTCGCCACTGGCGCGAATGCCGTCGATGGCCGAGTTCAGCTGGGAAACCAACTCGGTATTGCCCTTGCGTACCGCAATCCCGGCACCCTCGCCCACGTATTTCGGATCCTTGAGTTCCGGCCCGACAAAGGCATAGCCTTGGCCACGGGGCATCGTCAGGAAGTCATTCAGCGGAATGGTGTCGGCAAAAATGGCATCGAGGCGACCGGCAGCCAGGTCCATGTAGATCTCTTCGTTGTTGCTGTAACGCTTGACGTTGATGCCCTCGGGTTCAAACACCTCGGTGGCGTAACGGTCAGTGGTGGTGGCGCGCTGCACGCCGATGGTCTTGCCCTTCAGACTGGCGTACTGGTCATCCACCACCGCGCCTTCCTTCATCACCAGCCGCGATGAGGTGAAGTAGTACTTGTGGGTGAAATCCACCGACTTCTTGCGGTCTTCGTTGATGGTCATGGACGACAGCGCCATGTCGATTTTCTTCACTTTCAAGGAAGGAATCAGGCCATCGAACTCACCTTCGACCCACTGGCACTTGACCTGCATCTGCGCGCACAGGGCATTGCCGATGTCATAGTCGAAACCGACGATCTTGCCTTCGGCGTTTTTCGACGCGAACGGTGGGTAGGCCGCTTCGATGCCGATGCGCAGGGTTTTCTCGGCGGCGAACAGGGTACTGCACGCCAACAGGCTCAGGGCCAGACCGGTGATGAGTGGGAATTTCTTCATGTTCGTTCTCTCGCGGGTTGTTGTTGGTTTGGCAAGACAGAAGAAAGAGCTGAAACGGAGGGAGGCCTTTTTTGTACTTATAATTCCATACTGGACTTTTATGTATAAGTCGTCAATTGGGGAAAATCAAGAGGTGCCGGCCGGTGGTCGGGAGGTGGGTCAGGAGGGTATCGGGTGTTGCGGATGGCCTCTTCGCGGGCAAGCCTCGCTCCTACAGGTTCTGAGTCGTTCACACAACTTATGTATGCACAGAACCCGTAGGAGCGAGGCTTGCCCGCGAAGGCGTACTTGAATGCACCGCAGGAATCACTGCTTCCAGCGATCCGCCGCCGCATGATCACTGTCGCGCCCTTCAATCCAGCGCGCCCCGTCACTTGTGTTTTCCTTCTTCCAGAACGGCGCACGGGTTTTCAGGTAGTCCATGACAAAGGCGCAGGCGTCGAACGCCGCCTGGCGGTGGGCGCTGGCGGCGCCGACGAACACGATCGGCTCGCCCGGTTCCAGGGCGCCAATGCGATGCAGCACTTCCAGCTTGAGCAACGGCCAGCGCTGCTGCGCCTCGACGGCGATCTTGCCGAGGGCTTTTTCGGTCATGCCCGGGTAATGTTCCAGAACCATCCCGGCGACATCCAGCCCGTCATTGAAATCGCGCACGTAGCCGACAAAACTCACCACCGCACCGACGCCGACATTGGCGGCATGCATGGCGTTGACTTCGGCCCCCGGATCGAACGCCGTGGACTGCACGCGAATCGCCATGGCTCAGCCTCCGGTTACAGTCGGGAAAAACGCCACTTCGTCGCCATCGCTCACCGGCTCGTCGAGCTGGCACAGGTCTTCGTTGCGGGCACACATCAGGTTCTGCTCGCTCAGTACCTCGGCACCATCACGCTTGGCCAGCAGTGCACGCACATCGTCAACGGTGGCGAAGTCGCCTTCAACCTTTACCGAGTCGACGCCCAGTGCTTCTCTGTATCTAGCGAAAAACTTCACGGTGAGGTTCATGGCTGGTCCGCCTGGAAATGGCCGCTCTTGCCGCCGAGTTTCTCCAGCAAACGCACGCTTTCGATGCTCATGCCACGGTCTACCGCCTTGCACATGTCATAGATCGTCAGCGCCGCGACGCTGGCGGCGGTCAGGGCTTCCATCTCGACGCCGGTCTGCCCGGACAACTTGCAGCGCGCGACGATGCGCACGGTATCGTCGCCTTCGGCACTGAGTTCGACCTTGACGCCGGTGAGCAGCAACGGATGACACAGGGGGATCAGATCGCTGGTTTTCTTTGCCGCCTGAATGCCGGCGATGCGCGCCACCGCAAACACATCACCCTTGGGATGACCGCCGCTGACGATCATTTGCAGGGTGTCGGGCAGCATGCGCACCAGCGCCTGGGCGGTCGCTTCGCGGAACGTCACGGCTTTTTCGGTGACGTCGACCATGTTGGCGCGACCTTGGGAATCGAGATGAGTCAGCACAGGGTTACTCCTGATCAGGAATCCCGATTGTAAACCTGCGGGTCAGATTTTCGCACCTTTGATTGCAATGTCCTTGTAGGAGCGAGGCTCGCCCGCGAAGGCGGTGTGTCAGGCAGCTTGATGTTGGATTGTACCGCCGTCTTCGCGGGCAAGCCTCGCTCCTACAAGGGATTTTTGTAAGGCATAAAAAACCGGGCGGTTTTGAGGCCGCCCGGTTTTGGTGAAGGGTTACAAATGCGATTCGGCGTATTCGGCCAGAATCGAACGCGGCACCCCTTGCAGGGTGATGTGCACACCGTTGGGGAAATCCTTGAAGCGTTCGGTCAGGTACGTCAGCCCGGAGCTGGTCGCGGACAGGTAAGGGGTATCGATCTGCGCCAGGTTGCCCAGGCACACCACTTTGGAACCGGCACCGGCACGTGTGATGATGGTTTTCATCTGGTGCGGCGTGAGGTTCTGGCATTCATCGATCAGGATCAGGCTCTGTTGGAAACTGCGACCCCGAATGTAGTTGAGGGATTTGAACTGCAGCGGCACTTTGCTGAGGATGTAGTCGACGCTGCCATGGGTGTTTTCGTCATCCATGTGCAAGGCTTCGAGGTTGTCGGTGATGGCGCCCAGCCACGGCTCCATTTTTTCCGCTTCGGTACCGGGCAGGAAGCCGATCTCCTGGTCCAGGCCCTGCACGCTACGTGTCGCGATGATCCGCCGATAGCGCTTGCTGACCATGGTCTGCTCGATCGCCGCCGCCAGGGCCAGGATGGTTTTACCCGAGCCGGCGGCGCCGGACAGGTTGACCAGGTGGATATCCGGATCGAGCAAGGCGTACAGCGCCAGGCTCTGATAGATGTCACGCGGTTTCAGGCCCCAGGCTTCCTGGTGCAACAGGGGTTCCTGATGCAGGTCGAGAATCAGCAGCCGGTCTTCCTCGATCTCCTTGATCCAGCCGACAAAGCCCTGTTCGTCGATGATGAACTCATTGATGTGCACCGCCGGCAGGTTGTCGATCAACTGCACCTGGTGCCAGGTGCGGCCATGATCCTGACGGGTTTCGACATTCTTCACGCGGTCCCAGAAGGAGCCGTCCATGTTGTGATAACCATTGGGCAGCAGCGAGACGTCGTCAACCAGTTGGTCGGTGCTGTAGTCCTCGGCCGCGATCCCGCAGGCCCGGGCCTTGAGGCGCATGTTGATGTCTTTGGTGACCAGCACCACGGGCAGCTCGGGCTCGCGCGCGTGCAGGTCGATCAACTGATTGATGATGATGTTGTCGTTCAGGTGCTCGGGCAGAATGATGTTCGGTTCGGCACGCTTGCTCATCAGGATCGACAGCAAACCCTTGGGCCCGCTTTTGCCCCGCTGGATCGGCACGCCAAGCTCGACGTCTTCAGGGCTGGCGTCGCCCAGGGTCTTGTCAATCAGGCGAATGGCCTGACGGCATTCCGCGGCCACGCTGTGATGCCCGCTCTTGAGCTTGTCCAGCTCTTCGAGCACGGTCATGGGGATGGCTACGTGGTGTTCTTCGAAGTTAAGCAGGGCGTTTGGATCGTGGATCAATACGTTGGTATCGAGTACATAAAGGATTGGCTGGTTGGAGGAAAAACTACGTCCGTGATCATCCATACTCGGTCACCTTAGTGGGAGCCATTCGACGCAATACCGTGACAGTGCTGCGCCTCGAAGTGGCCACCGAATTCACCTGCTGGGACTCAAGTGAACTGCATCCATAGCTGGGTCTTGGAAGACGCCACCTGTGTTGCAGGTTTCGGCGGTCTGTCTTCGTAATACTCCAAAACCTGTGACAGAAAAAAGTACTTTGACGTTTTTTTGAAGTTTATTTTTCAGAGTGACGAATAGCCCTTGGCGTGAAGGCAATGTGCCGTTAAAGTCGGAAGTCCGCCTGCACCGAATTCTCTCCCGAAATCGCCCTTCGCCCAATGTTTACGGCCTTTTGCCATTTTCAGCGAAACCCATCCCGACAGTTTTCCCAACCGATCCCGCTTTGCGCCGTCTGGGTGATGAGCCAGGGCATCGCCGTTTTCACCCCCTCCTGCTTCACGTTGAAATTGATCACCCCATGGCGCCACAGCAGCATCAGGGTCAGCACGCGTTGCGCGCTCTGGTCGGGCTTGAGTTTGCCGGCTCCATCCTGGGCATCGATATCCCACAGTGCCACTTGCAGGCCCTGGGCCTTGAAGAAGCTTTCGGCGTCCGCTCGACGTAGACCATCGGGCGGACGGAACAGCGGCACGTAATTCTCCGGTAGTTTGCCTTTGACCAGTTCGACACTGCGTCGTACCGAGTCCTGCCAGTCCTGCCAGTGGCCATGGGAGCGGAACTCCCAGCCTTGCACGCCGATGCATTGCGTTGAATACGTGGCTTGCAGGCTGGCAACTGAACGTTCGGCCAGGCGCGCCTGGATGTCCTTGCCGAGGACGAAAAAGGTGCCGCTCAAATTCGACTTGCGCAGGTACTCGGTCACCCAGGCGGTGTTGTCCGGTGCGGCATTGGCGGCGCTGTCGAAGGTCAGCAGGAACAGCCGGTCGTTCATCGGGTCGCCGTTGCGCTCATGGTCGCCAAAACGATCGACTTCGCTGCTGGTTTGCGCAAACAGCGCGGCCTTGCGCAATTGCTCGTCCAGGTACCGGGCATGGAACAGTCGACTCGGTTCTGCCCACTTGATGTAGTAGCTGTCGTCACTGACCTGAAACTTGGCTGCCTGCCGGCGCAAAGTGTCCATGTCCTCGACCAGGAAACAGAAGGAGGCATCCTGATCGCAGCTTTGCCGGGCGAAGTTGTAGTTGCTCAGCAACCGTTGCCACAGGCGCTGACGCAGGTTGTTGACCGACTCCAGGTTGATCGTACGCAGGCCCAGTCGTTGGGCCAGGCTCGGTTCATCCAGGGATTCGCTGGCCAGCAGGACTCGGGCGAACATCAGAATCTCGGCCCGCGACGCAACGTCGAACAGGGTCGGGCTGTTGAACTGTTCGGGCCATGTACTGCGATCAAGCGTCGCCACCTCGCCCGGTGCGGCCAGGACACCGAAACTCAAGAGCCACGCCGAGAACAGAAAAGCGATGCGCAATGGGATGTCTCCATAACAAAACCCGCGCGGCACTATAGCTGATCCGGCCGTGATTCCCGCAGCAGCACCGAACTCCTGTAGGAGCGAGGCTTGCCCGCGAAGGCGGCGGCACATCCAACGTCAATCTGCCTGATACACCGCCTTCGCGGGCAAGCCTCGCTCCTACAAGGATTTGCGGATATCCACCGATCATCACCTATGGACTTGATAGCTGGAGTCAACACAGACAACCCCCTAGAATCGCCCCCACGATTAAAGGAGACGACTTCATGCTGATGGTGATTTCCCCCGCCAAGACCCTCGACTACGAAACACCGCCGGCGACCCAGCGCTTCACCCAGCCGCAATACCTCGACCATTCCCAGGAGCTGATCCTGCAGTTGCGCGAACTGACCCCGGTGCAGATCAGCGAGTTGATGCACGTCTCCGACAAGATCGGCGGGCTCAACGCCGCGCGTTTTGGCAGCTGGACGCCGGCCTTTTCCCCCGCCAACGCCAAACAGGCACTGCTGGCGTTCAAGGGCGACGTGTACACCGGGCTGAACGCGCAAACCTTCAGCGAAGCCGACTTCGATTACGCCCAGCAGCACTTGCGCATGCTGTCGGGCCTTTATGGCCTGTTGCGTCCACTGGACCTGATGCAGCCGTACCGGCTGGAAATGGGCACCAGACTGACCAACGCCCGCGGCAAGGACCTGTATGCCTTCTGGGGCACGCGGATCAGTGAATGGCTGAACGAAGCCCTGGCCGATCAAGGCGACGACGTGCTGCTGAACCTGGCCTCCAACGAGTACTTCTCGGCGGTCAAGCGCAACGCATTGAACGCGCGCATCATCAATACCGAGTTCAAGGACCTGAAAAACGGCCAGTACAAGATCATCAGCTTCTACGCAAAAAAAGCCCGGGGCATGATGAGTCGGTTTGTCATTGAAGAGCGCATCAACGACCCGGCAGCCCTTAAACAGTTCGACGTGCAGGGCTATCGCTACAGCGCCGAGCAGTCCTCAGCGGACACTCTGGTCTTTCTGCGCGATCACGCTCCAGAGTAGGCACCCGGTCGGCGCACGACACTCGTCATGACCCGTCATGCGCCGACGTTTGATCGTCTGACAATCCCTCGCGAGTTTCGCCGTTTTATTGGCGCCAAAAATCAAGCGCCCAATTCTCTAACTTTAGTTTCACTCGACTTCGCTGATTTTTTTCCGTAGTGGCACCGAAAATTTTCATCGGTAGTGGCATATTCCTATCTATTGCGCTCATAACCCTATGTATCAAGGGTGAAACAGGCGATGCCATCAATATGAAAGCAGTGCCATCTTTGTCAATATTTCAAGAAATTTCAGGATTCGCGATGAGCGGACCGGAACTATGTCCAAATGCGTCGTTCATACCACCGGTAACGATTCTCACGGTGCATGTGCGAGATAACTTACGCAGAGCAGTGATTCACGTAGCGAAGTTGTCACGATTAACTTGCGCTACTAATCCCTGATTTGGGCAATACATGAAGGACAGGAGATAACGCATCAATACTATCCCCTGCCAGGCCAAGGCCGCGCCCCTATAAACGTGCTCACCTGAGCACCCAACCGCTTGATTTACGGGCTTATTGCCTGGCATTGAGCGCGCAAGACCTTTGCACCCGTGACTTCCACAGAGAAGCTCGGCTGCATGACAGGGCATATCATAATAACAAGGCCTAGTTGCGCACATCCTGAGTGCCCTTATTTAGACACTCGGAACTTATTATGCCTGCGCGCTGCATTATGGCGCCTGTAAGGCCGCACTTGCGAGTGCACTATGACCGCTTAACACCCTTAATTCCGGCCATGTAATGGCTTGGTGAAACAGACTTGATTAACTGAGAGGTAAATGCGATGCGCATCAGCATATTTGGTTTGGGTTACGTCGGTGCAGTCTGTGCCGGTTGCCTGTCTGCACGGGGCCATGACGTCGTTGGCGTCGATGTCGCCAAAGACAAGATCGATATGATCAATGCCGGCAAATCGCCGATCGTTGAACCGGGTCTGGGCGAACTTCTGCAGAAGGGTATCGAGACGGGCAAACTGCGCGGCACGACCAACTTCGCCGAAGCGATTCGCGACACCGACCTGTCGATGATCTGCGTCGGCACGCCGAGCAAGAAGAACGGCGACCTGGAACTGAACTACATCGAAGCCGTGTGCCGCGAGATCGGTTTTGTCCTGCGTGACAAGACCACCCGCCACACCATCGTGGTTCGCAGCACCGTGCTGCCGGGTACCGTGGCCAATGTCGTGATCCCGATCCTCGAAGACTGCTCCGGCAAGAAAGCCGGCGTTGATTTCGGCGTTGCGGTGAACCCTGAGTTCCTGCGTGAAAGCACCGCGATCGCCGACTACGACCTGCCACCGATGACCGTCATCGGCGAGTTCGACAAGGCATCGGGCGACGTTCTGCAATCGCTGTACGAAGAACTCGACGCACCGATCATCCGCAAGGACATCGCTGTCGCCGAGATGATCAAGTACACCTGCAACGTGTGGCACGCCACCAAGGTCACCTTCGCCAACGAAATCGGCAACATCGCCAAGGCTGTCGGCGTCGATGGTCGTGAAGTGATGGAAGTGGTCTGCCAGGACAAGACGCTGAACCTGTCCCAGTACTACATGCGCCCTGGTTTCGCGTTCGGCGGCTCCTGCCTGCCAAAAGACGTTCGCGCCCTGACCTACCGCGCCGGTTCCCTGGACGTGGAAGCACCGCTGCTCAACTCGCTGATGCGCAGTAACGAGTCCCAGGTGCAGAACGCCTTCGACATCGTCTCCAGCCACGGCAAACGTAAAGTCGCCCTGCTGGGTCTGAGCTTCAAGGCCGGTACTGATGACCTGCGTGAAAGCCCGCTGGTTGATCTGGCGGAAATGCTGATCGGCAAGGGCTACGACCTGAGCATCTACGACACCAACGTCGAATACGCCCGTGTTCACGGTGCGAACAAGGATTACATCGAGTCGAAGATCCCTCACGTCTCGTCCTTGCTCAACGCCGATTTCGACGACGTGATCGACAACTGCGACGTGATCATCCTCGGCAACCGTGACGAGAAATTCCGTGCACTGGCGCAACAGGCGCCACACGGCAAGCAAGTGATCGACCTGGTCGGCTTCATGTCCCAAGCCACCAGCGTCAGTGGCCGCACCGAAGGCATCTGCTGGTAACACACCGCCCCTGTAGGAGCCAGGCTTACCGGCGAACCAGGCAAGGCGGTGTGTCAGGCACACCGCCTTCGCTCCTGTAGGAGCCAGGCTTGCCGGCGAACCAGGCAACGCGGTGTGTCAGGCACACCGCCTTCGCTCCTGTAGGAGCCAGGCTTGCCGGCGAACCAGGCAACGCGGTGTGTCAGGCGCGCCGCCTTCGCGGGCAAGCCTCGCTCCTACGGTTTTTATGCCTGCCTTAACCCCATCGGGCCACCCCACAGGCTCGCCCGAGATAGAGACGGATGCAGATTATGCACAGGCTAAAGCACGGCCTACTTCAGGCCGCCGGTTGGCTGTTTTACCTAAGTTTATTGATGGGCATCGCCATGGCGTTGCCTGCGTCCACGTTCGACTCCGAGTCGAAGGACTTTATCTTCCTGATCGGTATCGTCGGCATATGGCGCTACTCGATGGGTGCCACGCACTTTCTGCGCGGCATGCTGTTTCTGTACGTGGTCTACCCGCACCTGCGGCGCAAAGTGCGCAAGCTGGGTAAAGCGGCAGACCCGTCCCATGTGTTCCTGATGGTCACCAGTTTTCGAATCGACGCGCTGACCACCGCCCAGGTCTACAGCTCGGTGATTCGCGAAGCGATCGACTGCGGCCTGCCCACCACCGTGGTCTGCTCGATCGTGGAAATGTCCGATGAACTGCTGGTGAAAAGCCTGTGGTCGCGGATGAACCCGCCGAACCGCGTCAAGCTCGACTTCGTGCGCATTCCCGGCACCGGCAAGCGCGATGGCCTGGCCTACGGTTTTCGCGCCATCTCCCGCCACTTGCCGGACGACCGCGCCGTGGTTGCAGTGATCGATGGCGACACCGTGCTGGCTGAAGGCGTCGTGCTCAAGACCGTGCCGTGGTTCCAGCTGTTCGGCAATGTCGGCGGCCTGACCACCAACGAGTTCTGCGAAGTGCGCGGCGGCTACATCATGAGCGAATGGCACAAACTGCGCTTCGCCCAGCGTCACATCAACATGTGCTCGATGGCCTTGTCCAAGCGCGTACTGACCATGACCGGCCGGATGTCGGTATTCCGCGCCTCCGTGGTCACCAACCCGGACTTCATCGCCGACGTCGAAAGCGATTCGCTGCAACACTGGCGCCTGGGTCGCTTCAAGTTCCTCACCGGTGATGACAAGTCGAGCTGGTTCAGCCTGATGCGCCTGGGCTACGACACGTTCTACGTGCCGGATGCCGCGATCCACACCGTGGAACACCCGCCGGAAAAAAGCTTCATCAAGGCCAGCCGCAAACTGATGTTCCGCTGGTACGGCAATAACCTGCGCCAGAACTCCCGCGCCCTGGGCCTGGGGATGCAACGCCTCGGCCTGTTCACTTCGGTGGTGCTGTTCGACCAACGTGTGTCGATGTGGACGTCGCTGCTCGGCCTGACCGTCGCGCTCATCGCCACCTTCAAGTACGGCGCCGCGTTCATCCTGGTTTACCTGCTGTGGATCGGCATTACCCGCCTGATCCTGACCGTGCTCCTGTCTTTGTCCGGTCACACGATCGGCCCGGCCTACCCGGCGATTCTCTATTACAACCAGATCGTCGGCGCGCTGGTGAAGATCTACGTGTTCTTCCGCCTCGACCGACAGTCCTGGAGTCGCCAGCCCACTTCCCTGACCCGTGATCTCGCCAGCTTTCAAGGTTGGTTCAACACTTGGTCGTCTCGGACCATGACCTTCTCCGCCGGCAGCATTTTTGTTGCCGTGCTGCTGATGATGGTCTGACCGAACTCGCCTGAATTAACTAGGAAATCGTCTATATGAATACCGCCGTCAACGCCAACGTAGTGCATGAATCAGAAGCCCAGCGCCAACACGCCCGAGTGAAAATCCCGGCCAAGCTGCGTTTCTTCGGTCCCGACCGGACTCCGGTTGAAGCCCGGGTCATCGACCTCTCCGCTGGCGGCCTGGCCTTCAACGCCGGTCAGTTGCCACTCAAGGTTGGCGAGGTTTACAAGGCTCGCCTGCAATTCGTCATCGATAACCTCGGCCTGGCCATGGACGTGGAGCTGCAAGTGCGCTCCTTCGATCGCCAGACCGGTCGCGCCGGTTGCCAGTTCCAGAACCTGGAGCAGCAGGACATTTCCACCCTGCGCCACCTGATCACCTCGCACCTGGCCGGCGACATCGTCAGCGTCGGTGAGATGCTGGCGACCCTGCAGCGCGACAACTTCACCAAGGCGCGCAAGGTCAAGGATGGCGGCCACGGCATGACCCCGTTCGGCCGTCTGCGCGCAGTGACCTTCAGCCTGGCGATTTTCCTCGTCGGCCTGACGGCCTTCGGTTTCATCTTCAAGTCGGTGTACGGCATGTACTTCGTCAGCCACGCCCAGGCTGGCCTGGTCAGCGTACCGGCGATGAACATCACCATGCCGCGCGACGGCACCGTGCAGAGCCTGATCAAAGCCGACGGTGTTGCTGCCAAAGGCGCCCCGCTGGCGACCTTCAGCACCAGCATGCTCGACATACTCAAGGGTCATCTGGACGAAGACCAGCTGCAACCGGCCAAGGTTGAAGAGCTGTTCGGCAAGCAAATGACCGGCACCCTGACCTCGCCATGCGATTGCACCGTGGCGCAGCAACTGGTTGCCGACGGTCAGTACGCCAGCAAAGGCGACGTGATCTTCCAACTGGTGCCGCGCAACAGCGAAGCCAACGTCGAAGCGCGCTTCTCCTATCGCCAGTTCGGCGACGTGTTGCCAGGCAGCACGGTCAGCTTCCAGATCGCCGGCGAAGACAAAGTCCGCAGCGGCAAGATCGTCAGCAGCACCAGCCTGAACAGCGCCGACCTGTCGTCCGATATCCGCGTCCAGATCAAGCCTGACGAGCCGCTGAACAGCGCTTTCGCCGGTCGCCCGGTGGAAGTGAACAGCACCCGTGGTCCGAACCTGAACTGGCTGATCGACAAAGCCATGGCCGCCGGTCTTTAAGTCGAGGACATGCCTGTGATGACTCCAAACCTCAGAACACCGCAACCCCTGTGGGAGCGGGCTTGCTCGCGAATGCGGTTTAACATTCAGAATCAATGCTGGCTGACACACCGCTTTCGCGAGCAAGCCCGCTCCCACACTGGTTATGCGTTGTGCGCAATAGCATTGGCAGTCAGCCTCAGCGGTTGCGCCGGCCTGCCCGACCAGCGTCTGGCCAATGAAGCCCTCAAGCGCGGCGATACCGCGCTGGCGGCGCAGAATTACCAGCAACTGGCCGAACTGGGCTACAGCGAAGCACAGGTCGGCCTGGCCGATATCCAGGTCGACAGCCATGACCCGGCGCAGATGAAACAGGCCGAGGCGACTTACCGCGCCGCGGCCAGCGTCTCGCCGCGGGCTCAGGCGCGCCTGGGTCGTCTGTTGGTGGCCAAACCCGGTTCCACCGAAGCCGAACAGCAGGAAGCCGAAGGCCTGTTGAAGAAAGCCTCCGCCGCCGGAGAAGGCAACACCCTGATCCCGTTGGCGATGCTGTACCTGCAATACCCCCACAGTTTCCCCAACGTCAACGCACAGCAGCAGATCAGCCAGTGGCGCGCCGAAGGCAAGCCGGAAGCGGGTCTGGCCCAGGTGCTGCTGTATCGCACCCAAGGCACTTACGACCAGCATCTGGACGAAGTGGAAAGCATCTGCAAGGCCGCGTTGAACACCACCGACATCTGCTATGTCGAGTTGGCCACGGTCTATCAGAAGAAAGCGGCGCCTGAGAAACAAGCCGAGCTGATCAAGCAGATGCAAGCCGCCCAGGCTCGCGGTGCGGTCTCCGCTCAGCGCGTGGACAGCGTGGCCCGCGTACTGGGTGATGCAACCCTGGGCACGACCGACGAGAAAACCGCGCAGTCGCTGCTCGAAGGCATTGCACCCGGCTACCCCGCTTCCTGGGTCAGCCTGGCGCAATTGCTCTACGACTTCCCGGAACTGGGCGACGTCGACACCCTGATGAAGTACCTGGACAACGGCCGCGCCGCCGACCAGCCCCGCGCCGAACTGTTGCTGGGCAAGCTCTACTACGAAGGCAAAATCGTCCCGGCCGACGCCAAGGTCGCCGAAGAACACTTCAAGAAAGCCGTCGGCCGGGAAGTGGCCGCCGATTACTACCTCGGCCAGATCTACCGCCGTGGCTACCTGGGCCAGGTCTACTCGCAGAAGGCCCTGGACCACCTGCTGACCGCTGCGCGCAACGGCCAGAACAGCGCCGACTTCGCCATCGCCCAATTGTTCTCCCAAGGCAAGGGCACCAAGCCCGACCCACTTAACGCTTATGTCTTCAGCCAATTGGCCAAGGCCCAGAACACTCCGCAAGCCACCGAGCTTGCGCAAACACTCGAAGCCCAGCTGCCGCCTGCCCGGCTTGCCGAGGCCCAACGCCTGTTGAAACAAGAACAGGCCGTTCGTGGTGCCTTGAGCCAGAACAACCTGGAACTGCATGCGCTGGAAGAAGAAGACGGCGAGGAATCCCTATGAAGTTGAATCCATTCGTTAAGGCCGGCATCGGCCTGTCATTCGCCCTGTTGTGGTCGTGCCCGACCCTGGCCGCCTTGACCGAAAGCAAGAACTACGGCCTTGACGTGAAAGTCACTGCCCAGTCCGAAGACGATACCGACCTGGGTACGGCGAGCGGCGGCGACGTCAACGGCGTCGGCCTCGACCTGCGTCCATGGATTTATGGCGAGAGCGGCGCGTGGAGCGGCTACGCCATGGGTCAGGCCGTGACGTCGACCGACATCATCGAGACCGACACCCTGCAACAGTCCGACACCGACGGCACCCAGGCCACCGACAACGGCGATCGCAAGAGCAAGAAAAACTACCTGGCCATGCGTGAGTTCTGGGTCGGCTACAGCGGTCTGACGCCCTACCCCGGCGAGATCCTCAAGCTCGGTCGGCAACGCCTGCGCAATGACGACGGCCAATGGCGCGACACCAACATCGAAGCCCTGAACTGGACCTTCGACACCACCCTGTTGCGCGCCAACGCCGGTGTGGCCGAACGCTTCAGCGAATACCGCACCGACCTCACCGAACTCGCGCCCAAGGACAAGGATCGCCTGCACGCTTATGCCGATGCGGCGTATCAGTGGAACCCGGGCAACTGGGTCGGCATTCGCGGGCATCACACCCACGATAACGGCAAGCTCGACTATGCGGAACCGGGTGTGGCCGCCGATTCTCTGGACAAGAAAGAGAACGGCGACATCAGCTGGATCGGCCTCACCGCCGACAGCGATGCCTATAACTGGCGCAACACCAACACCGTCAACTACTGGGGCAGCATCACCGGCATGAGCGGCGACCGCGACACGGTCAACCCGCTGAACGCCGACGGCACCGCGCCGGCACAAGCCAAGACCAGTGGCAACGTCGATGGCTGGGCCACTGACCTGGGCGTGCGTCTGCGCCTCGATCCGCAATGGCAAGTCGGTGCAGCCTATGCCCGCGCCAGCGCCGATTACGAACAGAACGGCCTGGAAAGCAACCGCTCGAACTACACCGGTACCCGCTCGCGAGTGCACCGTTTCGGCGAAGCCTTCCGTGGCGAAATGAACAACATGCAGACCGCCACCCTGTTCGGTTCGTGGATGCTCAACGACGAATACGACGCCAGCGTGATCTACCACAAGTTCTGGCGCGTCGACGGCAACAAGCCGGTCGGCAGCAACGGCATCAACGCCGTGCAGAACGACACCGATGACGTGACCGGCGCCGTGCTCTCCAGCACCTCGCTGCCGCTGGAAGATGGCAACAAGGACCTCGGCCAGGAAATGGACGTGGTCGTCACCAAGTACTTCAAGCAAGGCCTGCTGCCGGCCTCCCTAAGCCAGTCTATCGATGAGCCGTCGGCCCTGGTGCGTTTGCGTGGCGGTGTATTCAAGCCAGGCGATGCCTACGGCAAAGGCGTCGACTCGTACATGCATCGCGCATTCATCGACGTGATCTGGCGCTTCTGATGCGAACCGCGAAGGGAGTTCCTCACATGAACAGTCCGAAGAGAGGCTCGATCACCTTGCTGGCCGGCGCGATGCTGCTGGCAAGCTCGGCGGCCTTCGCCAGCGTGGAACCGGCAACCCCTCAACCAGGGAAGCCGGCCACCATGGCCAAGGAACTGCAACAGGCCAAGACCTATACCGTCAGCAGCGCACCGACCGCGCCGCTGGAGCTGGAGAAGCCGAAACTGCCGGACACTTCCGGCTACACCGCCGAGGCCATCGCCGCGAAAATCGTGCGCACCAAGCCCGGCAAAATCAGCGTACGGCGGATGATGCAGGAAAACGCGCTGAAGGACTTCATCGGCGGCGACAACAAGATGGCCGAATGGGTGGTGCGTCAGCACGGCATCCCGCAGGCGATCTTCATCGACGACGGCTACATGAACCTCAAGGACCTGGTCAAAAAGGTGCCCAAGCAGTACTTCAGCGAAACCTCGCCGGGCGTGTTCCTGGCGAAGTTGCCGATCGTGGTCGGGAACAAGGGCATCCTGGAAATCGACAAGCAGACCCAGGAATTGCGCCTGTCCCAGGAGGCCGGTTCGTTCCTGGTCAACGACGGCCAGCTGTTTGTGCGCGATACCAAGATCACCGGCTGGCGCGAGAAGGAAAACGGCCCGGCGACCTTCAAGTCGCCGAAGGAATTCCGTCCGTTCCTGCTGGCGTGGGGCGGCACCCAGACCTACATCGCCAATAGCAAGATGGCCAGTTTCGGCTACGCCAACAGTAAGTCCTACGGCGTGAGTATCTCGCAGTACACGCCGAACATGGCCAAGGTGCTCAAGCGCGCTGAACCGACCGGCTGGATCATCGGTTCCGAGTTCTCGGACATGTGGTACGGCTTCTACTGCTACGAGACCGAAGGCTTCGTGGTCAAGGGCAATACCTACAAAGACAACATCGTCTATGGCATTGACCCGCATGACCGCTCCCACGGCCTGATCATTGCCGACAACACGGTGTTCGGGACCAAGAAGAAGCACGGGATCATCATTTCCCGTGAGGTCAACGACAGCTTCATCTTCAACAACCGCAGCTACGACAACAAGCTCTCGGGCCTGGTGATCGACCGTAACAGCGTGAACAACCTGGTCGCCTACAACGAGATCTACCAGAACCACACCGACGGCATCACCCTCTACGAGAGTGGCAACAACCTGCTGTGGGGCAACAAGGTGATCAGCAACCGGCGCCACGGCATCCGGATTCGTAACAGCGTGAACATCCGCCTCTACGAAAACCTGGCCATGGCCAACGGCCTGACCGGTGTCTACGGCCACATCAAGGACCTGACCGACACCGACCGGGACATCGACCTCGATCCGTTCGACGCCCAGGTGTCCCTGATCATCGTCGGTGGCGAACTGGCCGGCAACGGCAGCGGACCGCTGTCCATCGACTCGCCGTTGAGCGTCGAGTTGTATCGCGTGTCCATGCTCGCGCCGACCAAATCCAGCGGCATCAGCTTCAACGGGATTCTTGGCGAGCGCCAGGATGAAATTCTCGACCTGCTGGTGCGCCAGCAGAAAGCCGTGCTGATCGACCCTGTCGAACGCCAGACCGAAATGCAGGACTGAGGATAATTTTATGCGTCCACACTTGATCAAATTACTCAGCCTGTCGGCCCTGGCCGCCGGTATTCTCGCGGCCAGCGCCGGTGCGCGGGCCGATGAAACCAAAGCGCCCAGCTTCAGCGCCGAACCGTGCTGCAACCTCTGCCCGGAAGCCCACGACGCCAAGAACTACACCACGCGCTACCAGCAGAACTTCACCACGCTGGTACAGGCCCAGGGTGACTGGCTGTTCCGGACCCAGGAAGACTTGCGCACCGAATTCGACACCACGCCCGCCGGCTACAAACGCATGAAAGAGCTGCACGATGCGTTCAAGAGCAAAGGCGTCGAACTGGTCGTGGTTTACCAGCCGACCCGTGGCCTGGTGAACCGCAACAAGCTCAATCCGCAAGAGAAAGCCCAATTCGATTTCGACAAGGCGCTGAAGAACTACAAGACCATGCTCGGCCGTTTCGCGCAGATGGGCTACGTCGTGCCGGACCTGTCGCCACTGACCAATGAATCGCTGCCCGACACCCTGCCCGCCCACGACTTCTACTTCCGCGGCGACCAGCACTGGACACCGTATGGCGCCCAGCGCACGGCAAAAATCGTGGCCGAGAAGGTCAAGCAGATTCCGGGCTTCGCCGACATTCCCAAGCGTGAATTCGAGACCCATAAGTCGGGTCGCATGGGCAAGACCGGAACATTACACAACATGGCCGGTCAACTCTGTGGCACCAGCTACGCGATCCAGTACATGGATCAGTTCACCACCGAGCCTAAAGGCGAAGCCGGCGATGGCGATCTGTTCAGTGACGCCGGCAATCCGGAGATCACCCTGGTCGGCACCAGCCACAGTGGCAAGAACTATAACTTCGCCGGTTTCCTCCAGGAGGCCATCGGCGCCGACATCCTCAACGTGGCGTTCCCCGGCGGTGGGCTGGAAGGTTCGATGCTGCAGTACCTGGGCAGCGAAGAGTTCCAGACCAAGCCGCCGAAGATCCTGATCTGGGAGTTCTCGCCGCTTTATCGCCTCGACCAGGAAACCACCTACCGCCAGATGATGGCGCTGCTGGACAACGGTTGCGAAGGAAAGGATGCACAGATGACCGGCAGCACCACGTTGAAACCGGGCAAGAACGAATTGATGGTCAACAGCAAGAACCTGAACCTGCAGAACAGCAGCCATCAGGTGGATATCCGCTTCGCCGATCCGTCGGTGAAAACCCTGCAAGCCACCCTCTGGTACATGAACGGTCGCCACGAGGACATCAAGATCGAAAAACCGGAAACCTCCGACACCGACGGGCGTTTCGCCTTTGAGTTGCGCACGGACGAAGACTGGGGCTCGCAGAACCTGCTGGCCGTCGAAGTCCAGGGCCCTGAAGCAGGTGCCGCGCCGCAGAAAGTCGAAGCGAAAATCTGCAAACGCAACGTGTTCCCTGGCATTGGGCAGCGTACCGCTCAAGCCGGGCAATGAGGCAACCTCTTATGAGATGCATGCAAACCCGAACTTTGAAAAGATTGATCGCACCGTCCCTGTTGACCCTGGCCATGTTTGCCGGGGCGACTCAGGCCGCCGCGCCCCTGCGTCCACCCCAGGGTTATTTCGCGCCGATCGAAAAAGTCAAAACCGGTGACAAGAGCGAAGGCTGTGATGCCATGCCGACGCCCTACACCGGGTCGTTGCAATTTCGCAGCAAGTACGAAGGCTCCGACAAGGCCCGTTCGACCCTGAACGAGGTATCGGAAAAAGCTTTCCGCGACACCACTGCCGACATTACCAAGATCGAGCGCGCCACCAGCAAGCACGTGATGCAGTACATGCGTGACGGTCGCCCTGAACAGCTGGAATGCACCCTGAACTGGTTGACCGCCTGGGCCAAGGCCGATGCGTTGATGTCCAAGGATTTCAACCACACCGGCAAGTCCATGCGCAAATGGGCGCTGGGCAGCATGGCATCGTCCTATGTCCGCCTGAAGTTCTCCGACTCTCATCCGTTGGCGAACCATCAGCAGGAATCGCAACTGATCGAAGCCTGGTTCAGCAAGATGGCTGATCAAGTGGTCAGCGATTGGGACAACCTGCCGCTGGAAAAAACCAACAACCATTCGTACTGGTCCGCCTGGTCGGTGATGGCAACCTCCGTCGCCACCAACCGCCGCGACCTGTTCGACTGGTCGGTGAAGGAATTCAAGGTCGGCGCCAATCAGGTCGACGCCCAGGGCTTTTTGCCCAACGAGCTCAAGCGCCAGCAACGCGCCCTCGCCTATCACAACTATGCCCTGCCGCCGCTGGCGATGATCGCCAGTTTCGCCCAGGTCAATGGTGTGGACTTGCGTCAGGAAAACAACGGCGCGTTGAAACGCTTGGGTGACCGGGTGCTCGCCGGGGTTGAAGACCAGGATGAGTTCGAAGAGAAGAGCGGCAAGGAACAGGACATGACCGACCTCAAGGTCGACTCGAAATTCGCCTGGCTCGAACCGTTCTGCTCGCTCTACACCTGCTCGCCGGATGTGCTGGAAAAGAAACACGAGATGCAGCCGTTCAAGACCTTCCGCCTCGGGGGTGACCTGACCAAGGTCTACGACCCGGCGTACGAGAAAGGCAAAGGTTCCTAGGACAAACACAAAACCCCTGTAGGAGCGAGGCTTGCCCGCGAAGGCCGTTACGCGGTTGAACTGATGAACCGTGTCATCGTTCTTCGCGGGCAAGCCTCGCTCCTACAGGGGCAGTGCAAGATTTGAGTTGAGTGATATTCCCCCGGTTTTCGGTGGGGGGTTTGGGGGGGCCGTTGGCCTCTGACTGTTGGTTAAACACGGAGAGATCGGGATGGTATTTTCGTCCAATGTATTCCTGTTTTTGTTCTTGCCGATCTTTCTCGGCATGTATTACCTGAGCGGAATACGCTATCGCAACCTGCTGCTGCTGATTGCCAGCTATGTGTTCTATGCCTGGTGGCGTGTGGACTTTCTGGCGCTGTTCGCCGCCGTCACGCTGTGGAACTACTGGATCGGCCTCAAAGTCGGTGCCGCAGGCGTCAGGACCAAACCGGCGCAGCGCTGGTTGCTCCTGGGCGTGGGCGTCGACCTGTGCATTCTCGGCTACTTCAAGTACGCCAACTTCGGCGTCGACAGCATCAACGCGATGATGACGTCGGTCGGCCTGTCGCCGTTCATCCTGACCCACGTGCTGCTGCCGATCGGGATCTCGTTCTACATCTTCGAGTCCATCAGCTACATCATCGACGTCTACCGTGGTGACACCCCGGCGACCCGCAACCTGATCGACTTCGCTGCATTCGTGGCGATCTTCCCGCACCTGATCGCCGGCCCGGTACTGCGTTTTCGCGACCTGGCCGATCAGTTCAACAACCGCACCCACACCCTCGACAAGTTCTCCGAGGGCTGTACGCGGTTCATGCAGGGTTTCATCAAGAAAGTCTTCATCGCCGACACCCTGGCGGTGGTGGCCGACCATTGCTTCGCCCTGCAGAACCCGACCACGGGCGATGCCTGGCTGGGCGCACTGGCCTACACCGCGCAGCTGTATTTCGACTTCTCCGGTTACAGCGACAT
Source organism: Pseudomonas fluorescens (assembly GCF_902497995.1). GTDB lineage: Bacteria > Pseudomonadota > Gammaproteobacteria > Pseudomonadales > Pseudomonadaceae > Aquipseudomonas > Aquipseudomonas fluorescens_BK. Next base: position 55,982 of record NZ_CABVII010000030.1, read on the forward strand.
GGCCATCGGCCTGGGCTTGATGATGGGTTTCCGCTTCATGGAAAACTTCAAGCAGCCGTACATCAGCCAGTCGATCACCGAGTTCTGGCGGCGCTGGCACATCAGCCTCTCCACCTGGCTGCGTGACTACCTGTACATCACCCTCGGCGGTAACCGTAAAGGCACGCTGATGACCTATCGCAACCTGTTCCTGACCATGCTGCTCGGTGGTCTGTGGCACGGTGCGAACATCACCTACATCGTGTGGGGTGCCTGGCACGGCATGTGGCTGGCGATCGAAAAGGCCCTGGGCCTGAACACCTCGCCGCGCAGCATCAACCCGATCCGCTGGGCCCTGACCTTCCTGCTCGTGGTGATGGGCTGGGTGATCTTCCGCGCGGAAAACCTGCACGTCGCCGGCCGTATGTACGGTGCGATGTTCAGCTTCGGCGAATGGTCGCTGTCGGAACTCAACCAGGCCAGCCTGACCGGCCTGCAAGTGGCGACTCTGGTGGTGGCGTACGCAACCCTGGCGTTCTTCGGCATCCGTGATTTCTACAGCAACCTGCCACCGGAAAAGACCAAGCCTGCGGTGAACGTCGAGGCCAATGGCCCGGCTACTGCACAGCCAGGAATGATCAAGGCCGTACCGGGCGACGACCCGGCCAGCATCCACGAACCGGGCTACACCGTCGGCGTTGAAGCGACCGTGCAACCGGCCTACTGGACCGCAGACTGGTCGCGTTATGTGATGCGCGCCCTGGTGCTGCTGCTGTTCATTGCCTCGATCCTAAAACTCTCGGCGCAAAGCTTCTCGCCGTTCCTTTACTTCCAGTTCTGAGGGATCTGACCATGACCCGCTCATTACGCATCTTCTACATCGCCCTGTTCATGCTGACCCTGTTGGCCCTGGGCCTGTGGTCCACGCGCAGCTTCCTCGGCTTCAGCACCAACGCCGATGCGACGGTGCTCAACGGCCGCTGGTCCAAAGCCGTGGAAACGCACTACGACGAAGAGTTCCCGATCAAGCGCCTGGGCACCAACCTCTGGGCCGCGCTGGATTTCAAACTGTTCAACGAAGGTCGTCCGGGCGTCGTGCTCGGTCAGGACCAGTGGTTGTACAGCGATGAGGAATTCAACCCTATCGTCAACGAAGAGTTGAACCTGCAAGGCAACTACGCGCTGGTCGAAGGCGTGCGCCAGACCCTGAAAGAGAAAGGCGTGAAACTGGTGATGGCGATCGTGCCGGCCAAGACTCGCCTGTACCCGGAACACCTGGGTGACGTGAAGCCTTCGAGCATCCACGCCAACCTCTATCAGGACTTCCACGCCCGTGTCGCGGCCAACAAGGTGATTGCTCCCGACCTGCTCGGCCCGCTGCTCAAGGGCAAGCTGGACGGTCAGCAAGTGTTCCTGCGCACCGACACCCACTGGACCCCGGAAGGCGCGCAAATCGCTGCCCAGACCCTGGCCAAGACCATTGCCGACAAGACGCCACTGAGCGGTGAGCCGCAAAACTTCGTGACTGAACCTGCGGAAAAGGTCACGCACAAGGGCGACTTGCGTCTGTTCCTGCCGCTGGATCCGCTGTTCGAAAACCTGATGCCGGCCACCGAGCCGTTGCAGAAGCGCAACACCGTGGTGGCTGATGATCAGGCTGGCGGTGATGACGCGCTGTTCGCCAACACCGAAGTACCGGTGGCCCTGATCGGCACCAGCTACAGCGCCAACCCTAACTGGAACTTCGTCGGTGCGCTCAAAGAAGCACTGCACAGCGACGTGGTCAATTACGCCGAAGACGGCCACGGCCCGATTCTGCCGATGCTCAGCTATCTCCAAAGCGATGCTTTCAAGAACAGCCCGCCACAGGTGCTGATCTGGGAGTTTCCTGAACGTTATCTGCCTGTGAACAACGAAATCGGTGACGCCGACCCGCAGTGGGTCGCAGAGCTCAAAGAAGCCGGCGTTCGCCAACAAAACGTAGCCGCAAACACTAAATCCGAGACGCCCGACCGGGCGCAAAACTGAAAGAGAGGTACACCATGACTTTCACTACTACTCCTCGCCGTCTCGCCAAGACTTTCGCTCTCGTCGCTGGCATGAGCGTGTTGTCGATGTCCGCCTTCGCTGGCGACGCCGCACTCTACGGCCCGACCGCTCCAAAAGGCTCGAGCTTCGTGCGTGTCTACAACGCCGGCAACGCTGAAGTCAGCGCTACCGTTGGCTCGACCAACCTGAGCGAAGTCGCGCCGCTGTCCAGCACCGACTTCAGCTTCATGCCCGGTGGCGACTACAGCGCCAAGGTCGGCAGCCAATCCCTGCCGGTGAAACTGGCCGGTGACCACTATTACACCCTGGTCAACAACGCCAGCGGCGCGCCGCAACTGATCGAAGAGCCGCCGTTCAAGAACAAGCAGAAGTCCCTGGTTCGCGTACAGAACCTGAGCGACAAGGCCCTGACCCTGAAAACCGCCGACGGCAAGACCGAAGTGGTGCCGAACGTGGCCGCCAAGGGCCGTGGCGAGCGTGAAATCAACCCGGTCAAAGTCAGCCTGGCGCTATACGATGGCGCCAAGAAAGTCGGCGACGTGAAGCCGGTTGCCCTGGAACGCGGTGAAGCCGCCGTGCTGTACGTCACCGGCAATGGCAGCAGCCTGTCGCCAGTCTGGGTAAAACGCCCGGTTTCGACGCGCTAACAAATTTGCCCGATTGACCCATCCCCCTGTGGGAGCGGGCTTGCTCGCGAATACGGTTTCATATCCAACGAAGATGTTGGCTGACCCACCGCTTTCGCGAGCAAGCCCGCTCCCACCCTGGACCGGGGTGTCAATCCGGACACGAAACAAGAAATAGAGTGAAACGACAGAACGCAGTAGCTCTGACCCATACGATTTTCAAGGAGTAACAACATGATTCCGGTGATCTTGTCAGGTGGTAGCGGCTCACGTCTTTGGCCGCTTTCGCGCAAGCAGTTCCCCAAGCAATTCCTCGCCCTGACCGGCGAACACACGCTGTTCCAGCAAACCCTGGAACGCCTGGTGTTCGAAGGCATGGACACCCCGATCGTGGTCTGCAACAAGGAACATCGCTTTATCGTCAACGAGCAGCTGGCGGCCCGTAACCTGGACACCCAGCGCATCCTGATGGAGCCTTTCGGCCGCAACACTGCGCCGGCGGTGGCCCTGACCGCGATGATGCTGGTCAATGAAGGTCGCGATGAATTGATGCTGGTCCTGCCGGCCGACCACGTGCTCGAAGACCAGAAAGCCCTGCAACGCGCCCTGGCCCTGGCCACCGTCGCCGCCGAAAACGGCGAAATGGTGCTGTTCGGCGTACCGGCCACCAAACCGGAAACCGGCTACGGCTACATCAAGTCGACCAACGACTCGCTGCTGCCCGAAGGCGTCAGCCGTGTTTCGCACTTCGTCGAAAAACCGGACGTGAAACGCGCCACCGAGTTCGTCCAGTCCGGCGGCTACTTCTGGAACAGCGGCATGTTCCTGTTCCGCGCCAGCCGCTTCCTCGAAGAGCTGAAAAAACACGATCCGGACATCTACGACACCTGCCTGCTGACCCTGGAACGCAGCGAACAGGATGCCGACACCGTCGACATCGATTCCGCGACCTTCGCCTGCTGCCCGGACAATTCCATCGACTATTCGGTCATGGAAAAAACCCAGCGCGCCTGCGTCGTGCCGCTGACCGCGGGCTGGAGCGATGTCGGCTGCTGGTCGTCGCTGTGGGAAGTGAACAAGAAAGACGCCAATGGCAACGTCACCAAAGGCGACGTGGTCATCCAGGACAGCAAGAACTGCATGATCCATGGCAATGGCAAGCTGGTGTCGGTGATCGGCCTGGAAAACATCGTGGTCGTCGAAACCAAGGACGCCATGATGATCGCCCACAAGGACTCGGTCCAGGGCGTGAAACAGATGGTCAACACCCTCAACGAGCAAGGCCGCAGCGAAACCCAGACCCACTGCGAAGTCTATCGTCCCTGGGGTTCCTACGACTCGGTGGACATGGGCGGCCGCTTCCAGGTCAAGCGCATCTCGGTCAAGCCGGGCGCGTGCCTGTCGCTGCAAATGCACCACCACCGCGCCGAACACTGGATCGTGGTCAGCGGCACCGCCGAAGTGACCTGCGACGAGAACGTGTTCCTGCTGACTGAGAACCAGTCGACCTACATTCCGATCGCCTCGGTCCACCGCTTGCGCAATCCGGGCAAGATTTCACTTGAGATCATCGAAGTGCAATCGGGTAGTTACCTGGGTGAGGATGATATCGAGCGGTTTGAAGATATTTATGGTCGTTCCAACCCGATTGAGCGTGGCGTGTCGGTGAAGACCATCGCGCAGTGATTGATCAGTAACACAAGAAGCCCCCGTCCAGCCCGCTGTGGTCCCTATCTGCAGTGGGTTGAGTCGGGGCTTTTTTTGATAGGAGAGATAGCCTTATGATGTCCGATGTCGCGCCATTAATATCATAGCCAGCGAATCAGCATTCTGGAGCACCACCGATTGACGTGCTGCCGCTTCTTCCTGATAGATGTCTGCTCGCTCCTCACTAGAGGCCGACGCGGGCGCACCGACGTTAATTAATAGTCTATCGATCAGGCGAATATATTGTTGACGTGGGCCTGACCCCATTTCGCATTCAACTGGAGCCTGTATGGGGCCTGAAATATTAGCGACCCTCAGCGATGAATACTCTACGCCAAAGGAGTAGTCCGTGATCTCTCCTGCGGGCGCATTTGCCAAAGGAGCCTGTCTCCCCACATACCAAAAGTCATTTATATAATGATCACTCGAAAAACTTCTCATCGCATGAAACCCCTCATGCGCTATTGTTTTTGCCAGCCCAATGCGATGCCGATCTTCAACTAATGAACGGCTCAGCCATATCATATTTCCTTGGGTTGCCGTAGCAATGGTATTTCCAAAAAACTGAACCCCATTAGTTTCGACCAACGATAACCTCCAAGCATCATCCCCCTTCAGCTTGACGATGTATGAGTTTAGCTGCCTCATCGTTCCTAACAATTGCCGTTTCAAATCATCGGGATCATTTTCTGGCAGTCTGTAATCCGTACCGAAGGAAAATTGCATAATATGGTGTGTGAACGGATCCATCTCGCTTGATTCTAATGCTGTAATCGTCTCACTCGACCAGGTCTCAACAAGCGCCATGGCATCCTGAACCAACTTTCTGGTTTCCGTCGGAAAACTGTCAAGCCCGTGATACATCATCCGTGCCCCCGTGTCTTGCTCCATTCTTGATTCATCTTCATTCATGACATCGTAACCAACGCCACCTTGCCGATCTCTACGGTTAACGGGTGAGTTGGACTCTCGATTGCGTCAGTAGCAGTAAGGGCGATTTTGCAGTGCAGTTGAAGGTACAGGAAACGGACTTGACGACTTCGAGGTTGGAGATGTCGCTGGGGCATAACAAGGTGAAAGTAACTGAGACCGAAGGACCTAAACAATTGCCGGGCCAGCCCGACAAGTGGGCATTTGGCATTCGTGCAATGTCCACATTTACAGGACAGCCAGCGGAGGGTGTATCGATGACAATACTTTCCCAGGGTGTTCCATCCGGTAAAGGTGTTACTGATCAACATGGCTGGAATCGCATCATTTATTTCGGACATGAAGGCAAGAGTTTGCGCATTTTCAACCTGTATGACGGAAGCACTGCCTGACTACCGCCACCGCTTTGCAACTGACAGCGCCCTTTTCGTAAGGTAAAGGGCGTTTCTTTCGGTTCTTCACGGATTGCCAGGACAGCGAGTTCTTGCTCATGAAGATCAAGAGCATCTTTCCGGGATTTCGTGAAAAACCTTTTTTATCGTGCGTTCGACCCAAAATTCGCTGTAAAAACGAGTGCCCAGTGACAGGTCGTAAAACGACAACTTGCAACGATCCAGCATTGGTCATCCACCTCTACGCTTAGGTAGGATGGCGCTCTGTCTTTTCGAGGATTGTTCCATGTTCATTGGCGTCCTGCTGGTCATTACCTGGCTGATCCTGTTGCTGCGCTACCCGGCCAAGGCCTTGCCCGTCTCTGTGGCGGCCGCCATCGGATTGGGCGTGGTAGCCACCTGGGTGATCTGGGCGGACAACCGCGAGGTCAAGCAACTGGCGCGCCTGGAGCTGCGCATCACCTACGCGCCTGAACACTGTCCGGCGGATCGTCCGCTGAAGCTGACCATGAACAATGGCAACGACGTGCCCCTGACCGAGTTGCGCTGGCGTGTTGCGGCTTACGCGCCGGGCGATACGGTGAATCTGGCCGACAATCAGTACGCCGCCCCCCGTTATCGTGGACCCGGGGAACTGCAGGCCGGTGCCAGCTGGGACGATTGCTTGCCGATGCCGCCGTTGCGTCCCGGTTATCGCCCGCAAACCCTGGAGTTTCGCGCCGAGCGATTGCAGGGTAGTTTCTCTGACTGACCGCGTTATCGTTCATCGCGGGCAAGGCGGATCGCCCGCTCCTGCACATCACACCTTTTTATTGCACAAGGACCGCGCCATGCCCGTTGCGTTGATTACCGGTTGTTCCAGCGGCATTGGCCGCGCCCTGGCGGATGCCTTCAAAGGTGCCGGTTATGAAGTCTGGGCCAGCGCCCGCAGGGCTGAAGACGTAGCGACTCTGGCGGCGGCCGGGTTCACCGCCGTGCAACTGGACGTCAACGATGGCGCGGCACTCGAACAGTTGAGCGAGCGGATCGACCAGCAACAGGGCGGTCTCGATGTGCTCATCAATAACGCCGGTTATGGCGCGATGGGCCCACTGCTCGACGGTGGTGTGCCAGCCATGCAGCGCCAATTCGAAACCAATGTGTTCGCCATCGTTGGCGTGACCCGGGCACTGTTCCCGGCGTTGCGCCGGGCCAAGGGGCTGGTGGTGAACATCGGCAGTGTGTCCGGGGTGTTGGTCACGCCGTTCGCCGGCGCCTACTGCGCCTCGAAAGCGGCGGTGCATGCCTTGAGCGATGCGTTACGCATGGAACTGGCACCCTTCGGCATTCGCGTCATGGAAGTTCAGCCGGGGGCCATTGCGTCCAGTTTCGCCAGGAATGCCGGGCATGAGGCGGAGCAGTTGATCAGCGAACAATCGCCGTGGTGGCCGCTGCGTGAAGGCATTCGGGCGCGAGCCAAGGCGTCCCAGGACAACCCGACCCCGGTCAGTGAATTTGCCGCCGGTTTGCTCAAGGCTGTGCAACAGGACAAACCGCCAAGGCTGGTGCGCCTGGGTAATGGCAGCCGGGCGTTGCCGTTGCTGGCGGGGTTGTTGCCCAAGGGGATGCTGGAGTCGGGGTTGATGAAGCGGTTCGGGTTGCGTGGGCAGCTCTAGAACCGAGTCGCCCCCTTCGCGAGCAAGCCCGCTCCCACAGTTGATCTCTGGTGCTCACAAATGTATGTACACAGGAGATCCACGGTGGGAGCGGGCTTGCTCGCGAATGCAGGCGACTCGGTCCAACCGCTATTTCACACCTGCTTGTTTCACCACCACCGTACAAGTAATCCCCGCCGCCAACAGTACCCCCTCCGGCACCTCATCAATGTGAATCCGCACCGGCACTCGCTGTGCCAGGCGCACCCAGTTGAAGGTCGGGTTCACATCCGCGATCAGCTCACGGCTCTCCGGGTTGTCACGGTCATAGATACCGCGAGAAATACTCTCCACATGCCCCTTGAGTACTTCGCCGCTCATCAACTGCATCTCGGCCTGATCACCGACCCGCACGTGGGGCAGCTTGGTTTCTTCGAAGAAGCCATAGACCCAGAACGAGTTCATATCCACCACGGCCATTTTCGCTTCGCCGATGCGCGCATAGTCGCCGCGATGCACGTTGAGGTTGGTCACGTAGCCGTCCACCGCTGCGCGCACTTCGGTGCGCTTGAGGTTTAATTGGGCGGCTTCGAGCTGGGCCTGGGCATGCTGGTAATCGGCCAGGGCCGAGTCGGCGATGTTGCTGGCGTCGTCGCGGTTTTCCCGGGAGATCACCAGGTTGTCCATGTCGGCGCGGCGATGGGCGTTGACCTTGCGCATCTCCCAGGTCGACTTGCGCGAGGCCACCAGGGACTGCGCCTGTTTGACTGCAATGCGGTAGTGCTCGGGGTCGATGCGCATCAGCAGATCACCCTTCTTCACCAGCTGGTTATCGCGCACCGGCACGTCCACCACTTCCCCGGTGACGTCGGCGGCGACATTGATGATATCGGCGCGCACCCGGCCGTCGCGGGTCCATGGCGTATTCATGTAGTGCTCCCACAGGGTGCGGCCGATCCAGATCGCGAGGACCAGCACCAGCAAGGTGGCGAGCAGACTGAAAAGCTTTTTCATCAGGGCCTTCTTCAGTGATAGAGAGTCAGTGATAGAGAGTCAGTGATAGAGAGTCAACGGTAGACAGTCAGCGCCAGGGCGCCGAACAGACAGGTAAACAGACTCAGGCGCAGCAACGCCGGGTGCCAGAAGAAGCGGTACAGATCGAAACCGGACAGGCATCGGTCAAGTGCCCAGGCCAGCGCCGCGGCGATGAAGAACAGCAGCGTCATGGTTGGCATGTAGACGCCGTGGAAGGCGATTTCACGAGGCATGGTCAAGTCCTTGAGACGGGGTGTTCACGTACGCGGCGAGCGGTGATTGAGGATCGAGCAAAGAGGTGCGGATGAAGTGCAGGTAGCTCTTCACCCGGCGCAATGCCGAGGTGTCGAAGTGCGGGGCGAAGGGTTCCTCGGTGGCTTGTATACGGCTGATGGCATGGTCCACCGCGATCAGTCCACGCTGCAGATTGCTCTGGCTCGGTTGCAGAAACAGTCGCACCAACGAGCGGCCCATCACCCGAATCGCCTGGCGCCATGGCTGGGATTCGGCATAGGCCGGATGCACCGGCAGCATCGCCTGTTCCTTGCGCAGCTCGATGATCGCGTGACCGACTTCCAGCACCACGAACATCCAGCGCAGCAGGTCCCGTTGCACCTGCGGCTGGCCCGCGGCGAAACCGTAGGCCTGGTGCAACAAATCCCGGGTACGGCTTTCGAAACTCGACGCGAGCCCTTTGAGCTTGCCGCTGATGGCGTAGATCACCTGACCACGCAAATCCTGCTCCAGCCGCCGCCATAACCAGCGGCTGTTGGGCGGCAGGATGATCGCCCCGGCCGCGGCGCACACCAGCATGCCAAGCACCATGGCGATGTAGTCGTTGATGAAGGCATAGGGGTTGTAGACGGTGAGGTTGTCCGGTACCGAACCGGTGCTGAAGAAGATCAACAAACCCAGACCAACACCCGCATATTGCGGGCGTGAGCTGAGGAACGAGCCGAGCACGATTACTGGCGCGAGCATCACGCAGAGCAATGGAAAACCATCGATCCAGGGGAAGATGAAAAACATCTCGACGAAGCCGATCAGCGCCCCAAGGAAGGTGCCGCAGGCCATCTGAAACGCCATGCGTTTGGGGTTCGGTGTCGCGGCGGACAGTCCGACAGTAGCCGCCGCGATCAGGGTCATGGTCGCCCCGCTCGGCCACGCCGTCGCCACCCAATAACTGCCCAGAACCACCAGAATGAACGCCGCGCGAATCCCCGACGCCGCCGAGGCCATCCAGTTGGTTTGCGGGGTAAACGGTTCGTCCCATTGTTCCCGTTCATGAGTGTGATCGGCCAGGGAGGCGTGGGTCTGTGCATAACCGTGCAGGTCGTCGACGAAGCGATAGAGCAATTCGTAGGCGGTATGAAAATCAAGCAGCTCGGCGTCGCTGGGGTCGCTCTCCTGGAACGTCGCCCGCAGGCTGCGGACACGCGCTGGCAACGCCTCTTTATAGGCACTCAGAGCAATCGCCAGACGTGCAGCATCAGGGCTGGTCAACGCGCGACCACTGAACCCGTCGAGCACTTCGGCGAGGTCCTGCAAACCCGGTTTGATGGCGGCCACGACATGATCAGCCGTCCCGCTGCGCAAACGCTCGAGCAGCTGATGCAAGGCGTTGAAGCGCGTGGTGATGCCCATGAACTCGCTATTGAGCCGACTCAGCCGACCGTTGCGCCGACGCATGTGCGGGTCTTCGAACACGGTGACGCTGCGCAGCCCTTCCAGGCCCACCGCCTCGGCGATGAAGCGCACGTTGCTCGCCTCGAACGCGTCGCGTTGGCTGCGGCCGCGCAAGCCATCGGTGACGAACAACGCGAACACGCCGAAGCGCTGATACAAGGCGTTGCGCATCGCGGCGCTGGCGGTTTGCGGCAGGATCGCGGCGCTCACCACGGTGGCGCAAAGAATCCCCAAAGAGATTTCCAGCACCCGCCATACAGCGGCCATGAACGCACCTTCCGGATGAGCCAAGGCGGGCAGGCCCACCATCGCGGCGGTATACCCGGCGAGCACAAAACCATAGGCGCGAAAGTTGCGATAACGGGCCGCGCCGGCCGAGCAAATGCCCACCCAGATCGCCAGCGAACCGAGGAACAATTCGGTGTTTTGCGCGAACAAGGCAATCAGCGCGACCATCACCGCCGACCCGGCCAGGGTGCCGAGGAAGCGATAAAAACTCTTGGCGAACACCTGGCCGCTTTGCGGTTGCATGACGATGAACACGGTGATCATCGCCGTGCGCGGTTGCGGCAATTCCAGGCGCATGGCCAGCCACAGGGTCAGGAACGCGGCGAACAGCACCTTGAAAATGTAGACCCAGGTCACGCCGTCGCTGCGTGCCCAGTCGAAGAAACCCCGGCGCCATTCCAGGGAATACAGCCAGCGCAAGGGTGCGGGCAAGGGAGTCATGGAATCCTGCTTATTGAAATCGAGGCTGGGCGCGGTACCTGTGGGAGCGGGCTTGCCCGCGATGGCGGTGGGTCAGGCAACGACAATGACGGCTGACACACCGCTATCGCGGGCAAGCCCGCTCCCACAGGATCTATGTTCAATTCGAGAGGCTCTTAAGCAGGGCCGGGGTTTTCGGTACGGTGGTCTGGCTGTCTGTTGGCGTGTCGTTGCCCGCCCCGAGCCCGCCGCCGAGCGCCGTCACCAGTTCGGCGTGGGCACTGAGCCGCGCGGCCTGCACCTGCTGCTGCACTTGCTGTTGCTTGAACAACAAGGTCTGGGCGTTGAGCACGTTGAGGTAATCGGTGAGCCCGCGCTGATAGGCAATCATCGCGATGTCATAGGTCTTCTGCGCGGTGGCGACGGACTCGGCGGCGAAGCTTTGCTGCTTGTCCATGGACTCACGCCGGATCAGCTGGTCCGAGATATTTTTCAGCGCGTTGATCAAGGTCTGGTTGTATCGGGCGACGGCGATGTCATAACCGGCCGACGCTTCACCCAACCCGGCACGCAACCGACCGCCATCGAAGATCGGCAACGAGATCGCCGGGCCGACGTTGTAGTTGAGTTTCTTGCCGGTCAAAAACTCCAGCGCCCCGCCGCCAGTGGCCATGTAACCGAGGCTGCCGACCAGATCGACGTTGGGGTAGAAACCGGCATGGGCGACGTCGATGCCCCGCGCCTGGGCCGCCACTTGCCAGCGACTGGCGACCACGTCCGGGCGTTGGCCGAGCAATTGCGCCGGCAACGACGACGGCAATTTCAGCGCCGCACCCAGCGACAATGTCGGCCGTTGCAATTGCGCGCCCTCGCCCGGCCCTTTGCCGGCCAATGCGGCCAGTTGATTGCGGCTCAGGGCGATTTCCTCGTCCAACGCATCCATCTGGCGATGGGTTTCCGGCAACGACGTTTCGGCCTGGCTGACTTCGAAATGCGTGCCGATGCCGCCGTCCAGGCGTTTTTGCGCGAGGTCGAGTATTTGCTGCTGCTGTTTCAGCGTCGCCGCGACGATGTCCCGTTGCGCGTAATGCAACGAGAGTTCGATGTAGGCGCGCACGATGTTGTTCTGCAGTTCGAGCTGGGCCAGGCGCGCTTCGGCGGCACTCATGTGGGCCATGTCCACGGCGTGTTCGGTGGCGTTGCTTTCACGGTCCCAGAGGTCGAGGGCGTAGCTCAAGCCCAGCGCGGCGTTGTTGTCCCAGGTGGTGGTGTTGGCCAGATCGCCGGGGCCGTAGAACTGATCGGTGGGCCAGTTGTGGCGCTTGAGGGTGGATTCTCCGTTCACCTGCAGCGACTCGGCGGATTGGGCGATGCCCGCCAGGGATTTGGCCTGACGCACCCGTGCAGCGGCCATGGCCATGGTCGGGCTTCCTTGCACGGCGAAGTCGATCCAGCGGTTCAATTGCGGATCGCCATACGCCTGCCACCATTGCGCGGTGGGCCAGTGAGCGTCCTGCGCAGCGCTCTGGATGGCTTCGTCGGTGGCCAATGAATTGGCCTGCAGCGCCTTGTCCTGTGGAGCAATACCTGCGGTGCCGATGCAGCCGCTGATTGCCAGGGTTAAAGCCAAAACACTGAGCGTCTTTAGCGCTCTGTTGATGCGACGCGGCACTGCTGCGATTTCCTGAAAGAATGGGGTGTCCCTGTAGGAGCCAGGCTTGCCGGCGAAGAACGATGACGCGGTGCATCAGATGCACCGCGTCATCGTTCTTCGCCGGCAAGCCTGGCTCCTACAGGGGTGGGCGCAATTCTAGGGGCGGGCTTTGATGGCGATAAGCCGGGATTCCTGTGAATCTTTGTTACCGTTAACGCGATAATCCCTTGGTCGGGGTCTCAGCCCCTGAAACTTCGTGTCACAATTTGCCATCGAACCCGAGAGCACCCCATGGACACTTTGCAAAACATGCGCGCCTTCAGCTACGTGGCCGAGGCCGGCAGCTTCACCGCCGCCGCCGTGCAACTCGACACCACCACGGCCAACGTCTCGCGCGCGGTCTCCAACCTGGAAGCCCACCTGCAAACCCGCCTGCTCAACCGCACCACCCGCCGCATCGCCCTGACCGAGGCCGGCAAACGCTACCTGTTGCGCTGCGAGCAGATCCTGGCCTATGTCGAAGAAGCCGAAGCCGAGGCCAGCGACGCCCATGCGCGTCCGGCCGGGCAACTCAAGGTGCACACCATGACCGGCATCGGTCAGCACTTCGTGATCGACGCCATCGCCCGCTACCGCAAGACCCACCCCGACGTCACCTTCGACCTGACCCTGGCCAACCGCGTACCGGACCTGCTGGACGAGGGCTACGACGTGTCCATCGTCCTCGCCAGCGAACTGCCGGATTCGGGTTTCGTCTCCCAACGCCTGGGCATCACCTACAGCATCGTTTGCGCTTCGCCGGCCTATGTAAAAGCCAACGGCTGCGCCCATAAACCCAGCGACCTGCTCAATCACGCCTGCCTGCGCCTGGTAAGCCCGGTGATTCCCCTGGAAAAATGGACATTCGACGGCCCGGAAGGCCAGGAACTGGTCACCATCAATAGCTCACCCTTTCTGGTGAACTCCGCCGACGCGATGACAACCGCGATCATCAGCGGCATGGGGGTTGGCGTGTTGCCGTTGTATGCGGCGATTGAAGGGCTGCGCAATGGCACACTGGTGCGGGTGATGCCGAACTACCGCTCCCAGGAATTGAACCTGTATGCGATCTACCCGTCGCGGCAGTATCTGGATGCGAAGATCAAAACGTGGGTCGAGTATTTGCGCGGGTCGTTGCCGGAGATATTGGCGGCGCACCAGGCGGAATTGGCGGCGTATGAATTGAGCGGGAGTCTGGGCGGGGTTCGGTTGGCGAATTGATCCCTATGTGGGAGCGGGCTTGCTCGCGAAGGCGGTGCGTCAGTCAACATCTGAGCTGAATGACACACCGCCTTCGCGAGCAAGCCCGCTCCCACAAAAGGCGTGGTGTCCTAGGACGTTTCCGACGCGGTCTGTCGGTTGTCATGTGGGAAGCGAGGTTGATAGGCTTTTGCGGTCGCTGAAGAATCAGCGACCGGGCCTGGAAACCCGAGGTTCAAGAGATAGATGCCAGACTTCATGACATACTACGGCGCTTTTTTGCCCGTTAGAAATTGTTATGGCGGCTGTGCGTGGGAGACCTTCGGGTCTGCCGGGTTTTACTCTTGCCTCGGTTTTCCAGCCCGCGCATAGCTGCCACCCTTTCGCCTGGAAACGAAAAATGGCGGCTCCATCAAGCAAGAGGAATACGTCATGAAAAAGCCGTCGCCTAATCCGCCAGATGCGGAAATCACTTCCCCCCAAAAACCACTCGCCCTAAAACCCTCCATTCCGCCCCACACACCCAGCCATTTATTCGTAGTTGCCCCCAACATCAAGACCGAAACCCTATTGGTCCACGCCAGCGAATCCCTCGCCTCGGCCAGTGTTATGGCCAGTGACTTCGCCGGATTTCTCGAAGGACCTCATCGCAACACGATGCTGGGCATCCAGCAGGTCATCATGCTCGGTGAACTGGCCGTGAATCGGGCTCTGGATAACGTCGATCCGCAGGATTAAAAAGCCGCGCCAGTCCCTGTAATTGGATGGACTCGCCCACGCCGAGGCGTCAATGCGCCACGGTGGCAGTCTAAACAGCCATCGACAGCGAGGGCGAGTCCATGAAAAAGCATACTTCGATTGATCAATCATTGTCTTCTGCCGATTTGTCGGCCTGCACTACCGTGGCGGTCGACCTGGCCAAGCATGTTTTCCAGCTGGCCGGCGAA
>NZ_CABVII010000031.1 GCF_902497995.1 Pseudomonas fluorescens
TTGTGTTTGCCGAGATCGATACCGATTAATGCTGACTCGCTCATGATGATGGCCTCCGAAAACAAAACACCCTGCGAAAGCGTAGCCCTCGCAGGGTGTTGGGGGTGACCATCTCATTAACCCGCCTGAAGCGGCGGGTTTTTTATTGGGGGCGCCGAAGATTACTCTTCGAGGCTGCCCATGGCCGTGGTGTTGAAACCACCGTCCACGTACATGATTTCACCGCTGATGCCCGACGCCAGGTCGGAACACAGGAAGGCGCCGGCGTTGCCGACTTCTTCGATGGTGACGTTGCGACGCAGCGGGGTTTGCGCTTCGTTGGCGGCCAGCATCTTGCGGAAGTTCTTGATGCCGGAAGCGGCGAGGGTGCGGATCGGGCCAGCCGATACACAGTTGACGCGGGTGCCGTCCGGGCCCAGGGAGCCGGCCAGGTAACGTACGCCAGCTTCCAGGGACGCCTTGGCCATGCCCATCACGTTGTAGTTGGGCATGGTGCGCTCGGCGCCCAGGTACGACAGGGTCAGCAGGCTGCCGTTGCGGCCTTTCATCATTTCCCGGCCAGCCTTGGCCAGGGCCACGAAGCTGTAGGCGCTGATGTCGTGAGCGATGCGGAAACCTTCACGGGTGGTGGCTTCGGTGAAGTCGCCGTCCAGTTGGTCGCCCGGGGCGAAGCCGACGGAGTGCACGATGCAGTCCAGGCCGTCCCACTTCTTGCTCAGCGCTTCGAAGACCTTGGCGATTTCTTCATCGCTGGCCACGTCGCACGGGAAGCACAGGTCCGGGTTGGAACCCCAGCTCTGTGCGAACTCTTCGACACGACCCTTGAGTTTGTCGTTCTGATAAGTGAAGGCAAGCTCAGCGCCCTCGCGATGCATGGCGGCAGCGATGCCGGATGCGATGGACAGCTTGCTGGCGACACCGACGATCAGTACGCGCTTACCGGCGAGAAAACCCATGTGTTGCTCCTCTCTTTTCAGGTTATTGCGCAGTGGCTGGTACCAGGAAGGCGGCTTCCAGCAACTGCTGTGTATACGGATGTCGGGGGGCGGCAAAAATACTTTGCGCGTCTCCCTGTTCGACCACTTGGCCTTGCTTGACCACCATCAGCTGGTGGCTCAGCGCTTTGACGACAGCCAGGTCATGGCTGATAAACAGATACGTCAGGTTGTACTTGGTTTGCAGTGATCGTAAAAGCTCCACCACCTGGCGTTGCACGGTCCGGTCGAGGGCCGAGGTCGGCTCGTCCAGCAAAATCAACGCCGGTTTTAACACCAATGCCCGGGCAATGGCGATTCTCTGCCGTTGCCCGCCGGAAAATTCGTGGGGGTAGCGGTTCCGGGTTTCCGGGTCCAGACCTACCTCCTTGAGTGCCGCAATAATCGCTTGTTCCTGTTCTGCCTCAGTGCCCATCTTGTGGATTCGCAGGCCTTCGCCAACGATCTGGCTCACGCACATCCGCGGGCTCAGGCTGCCGAAGGGGTCCTGGAACACCACCTGCATCTCCCGGCGTAGCGGCCTGACCTGTTGTTGCGTCAGGCAGTCTAGCTGCTTGCCTTCAAAGCGGATGGTGCCTTTGCTGCCGATCAGCCGCAGAATCGCCAGGCCGAGCGTCGATTTACCGGAACCGCTTTCTCCCACAATCCCCAGGGTCTGGCCCTGGGGCAGGCTGAAATTGATCCCGTCCACCGCCTTGATGTGATCCACGGTCTTTTTCAGCAAGCCTTTCTTGATCGGGAACCAGACTTTCAGGTCCTCGACTTGCAGCAAGGGCGGGCCAATCACATTGGTCGCCGGCGTCCCGCTGGGCTCCGCTGCCAGCAGTTCCCGAGTGTACGGATGCTGCGGCGCGCGGAACAACTCTTCGCACGATGCCTGTTCGACGATGCAACCGCGCTGCATGACACATACGCGATGCGCAATTCTTTGTACAAGGTTCAAATCATGACTGATCAGTAGCAGCGCCATGCCCAGACGGGTCTGCAGTTCCTTGAGCAATTCGAGGATTTTCAGTTGAACCGTCACGTCCAGCGCGGTGGTCGGTTCGTCGGCGATCAACAGTTCCGGCTCGTTGGCCAGGGCCATGGCGATCATCACCCGTTGGCGCTGGCCGCCGGACAATTCATGGGGCAGGGCCTTGAGGCGCTTCTCGGGCTCCGGGATACCGACCATCTCCAGCAATTGCAGGGTGCGTCTGGTCGCCACTTTGCCGATCAGGCCCTTGTGGATGCCCAGCACCTCGTTGATCTGCTTCTCGATCGAGTGCAGCGGATTGAGCGAGGTCATCGGCTCCTGGAAGATCATCGCGATCCGGTTGCCGCGGATGTGGCGGATGGTTTTTTCTTTCAGGCTTAGCAGATTTTGCCCCGAATACTCGATGGTGCCGGACGGATGCCGGGCCAGCGGGTAGGGCAGCAGGCGCAGGATCGAGTGCGCGGTCACCGATTTGCCGGAGCCGCTTTCGCCGACCAGGGCCAGGGTTTCGCCGCGCTTGATGTCGAAGCTGACGCCTTCGACCACCCGCTGGACGCGCTCGCCGACGACGAATTCGACGGCCAGGTCGCGCACTTCGATCAGATTGTCCTGATTCATTTCACTTCCTCGGGTCGAAGGCATCGCGAGCGGACTCGCCGATAAACACCAGCAAACTCAACATCAACGCCAGCACCGCAAACGCGCTCATGCCCAGCCAGGGCGCCTGCAGGTTGGATTTGCCCTGGGCCACCAGTTCACCCAGGGACGGCGCGCCCGGCGGCAAACCGAAGCCCAGGAAGTCGAGGGCGGTCAGCGTGCCGATGGCGCCGGTCAGGATGAACGGCATGAAGGTCATGGTCGAGACCATGGCATTGGGCAGGATGTGGCGGAACATGATCGCACCATTTTGCATCCCCAGCGCCCGGGCCGCGCGTACATATTCAAGGTTGCGCCCGCGCAGGAACTCGGCGCGCACCACATCCACCAGGCTCATCCACGAGAACAGCAACATGATCCCCAGCAGCCACCAGAAGTTAGGCTGGACGAAACTGGCGAGGATGATCAGCAGGTACAGCACCGGCAACCCGGACCAGATCTCCAGGAAACGCTGCCCGGCCAGGTCGACCCAGCCGCCATAGAAACCCTGCAGCGCACCGGCAATCACACCGATGATCGAGCTCAAGATCGTCAGGGTCAGGGCGAACAGCACTGAAATCCGGAAGCCATAGATCACCCGGGCCAACACGTCGCGGCCCTGGTCGTCGGTGCCCAGCAGGTTATCGGTGGAGGGCGGTGCCGGAGCCGGGACTTTCAGGTCGTAGTTGATGCTCTGGTAGCTGTAGGGGATCGGCGCCCATAGCACCCAGGCGTCCTTGGCCTTGAGCAGTTCGCGGATGTACGGGCTCTTGTAGTTGGCTTCCAGCGGGAACTCGCCGCCGAACGCGGTTTCCGGGTAGCGTTTGAGTGCCGGGAAATACCAGCCGTCGTCGTAGTGCACCACCAGCGGTTTGTCGTTGGCGATCAGCTCGGCACCGAGGCTCAGGCCGAACAGCAGCAGAAACAGCCACAGGGACCACCAGCCACGCTTGTTGGCCTTGAACAGTTCGAAACGTCGGCGATTGAGCGGGGACAGGTTCATCTCAATGCTCCCGGCTTTCGAAGTCGATGCGCGGATCGACGAAGGTGTACGTAAGGTCGCCGATCAGCTTCACCACCAGTCCCAGCAGGGTGAAGATGAACAGCGTGCCGAAGACCACCGGGTAGTCGCGATTGATCGCCGCTTCAAAACTCATCAGCCCGAGGCCGTCGAGGGAGAAGATCACTTCCACCAGCAACGAGCCCGTGAAGAAGATGCCGATGAACGCCGACGGGAAACCGGCGATCACCAGCAGCATGGCATTGCGGAACACATGGCCGTAGAGCACGCGGTGGTTGGTCAGGCCCTTGGCTTTCGCAGTGACTACGTACTGCTTGTTGATTTCGTCGAGGAAGCTGTTTTTGGTCAGCAGGGTCATGGTCGCGAAGTTGCCGATCACCAATGCGGTCACCGGCAAGGCCAGGTGCCAGAAGTAATCTAGAATCTTGCCGCCCATGCTCAACTCGTCGAAATGGTTGGAGGTCAGCCCGCGCAACGGGAACCAGTCAAGGTAGCTGCCGCCGGCGAACAGCACGATCAGCAGGATGGCGAACAGGAACGCCGGGATCGCGTAGCCGACGATGATCAATGAGCTGGTCCAGACGTCGAAGTGGCTGCCGTGGCGCGTGGCCTTGGCGATCCCCAGCGGGATCGACACCAGGTACATGATCAGCGTGCTCCACAGCCCGAGGGAGATCGACACCGGCATTTTTTCCTTGATCAGGTCGATGACCTTGGCGTCGCGGAAGAAGCTGTCGCCGAAATCCAGGGTGGCGTAGTTCTTGATCATGATCCATAAGCGTTCCGGCGCCGACTTGTCGAAGCCGTACATGTGCTCGATTTCCTTGACCAGCGCCGGGTCCAGGCCCTGAGCGCCGCGATAGGCGGAACCGGCCACCGAGACTTCGGCACCACCGCCGGCGATGCGGCTGGTGGCGCCTTCGAAGCCTTCGAGCTTGGCGATCATCTGTTCCACCGGCCCGCCGGGGGCGGCCTGGATGATCACGAAGTTGATCAGCAAAATGCCCAGCAAGGTCGGGATGATCAGCAGCAGTCGCCGAAAAATATACGCCAGCATCTGATTACTCCGTGCCCGCAGGGTCGGCTTGCAGTTTGGTTTCGACTTCTACCGCAGGTGTAGCGTCGGGCTTGATCCACCAGGTGGTGATGCCGACGTCGTACTTGGGGGAGATGTCCGGGTGGCCGATGTGGTTCCAGTAGGCCACGCGCCAGGTCTTGATGTGCCAGTTGGGGATCACGTAGTAGCCCCATTGCAGCACCCGGTCCAGTGCCCGGGCGTGGGCCACCAGGCTTTGCCGCGAGTCCGCGTTGATCAGTTGCTCGACCAATTGGTCCACCACCGGATCTTTCAGGCCCATGGAGTTGCGGCTGCCGGGTTTGTCGGCGGCGGCGGACATCCAGAACTCGCGCTGTTCGTTGCCCGGTGAGTTGGATTGCGGGAAGCTGCCGACGATCATGTCGAAGTCCCGTGAGCGAACACGGTTGATGTACTGCGAGACATCGACCCGGCGGATCACCAGCTCGATGCCCAGATCGCTCAGGTTGCGCTTGAACGGCAGCAGCACCCGCTCGAATTCGGTCTGGGCCAGCAGGAATTCAAGGGACACCGGTTTGCCGGTGGCGTCGACCATCTTGTCGTCGACGATGCGCCAGCCGGCTTCTTGCAGCAGTTGATAGGCCTTGCGTTGCTGGGCGCGGATCATGCCGCTGCCATCGGTGACCGGGTTCTGGAACGCCTCGGTGAACACCTGCTCGGGGACCTTGCCGCGGAACGGATCGAGTATCGCCAGCTGATCGGCGTCCGGCAGGCCGCTGGCGGCCATTTCCGAATTCTCGAAATAACTGCGGGTGCGCGCGTAGGCACCGTTGAACAGTTGTTTGTTGGTCCATTCGAAGTCCAGCAACAGCGTCAGGGCCTGGCGCACGCGCAGGTCCTGGAACACCGGGCGCCGCAGGTTGAACACAAAGCCTTGCATGCCGGTGGGGTTGCCGTTGGGGATCTGTTCCTTGATCAACCGGCCCTCGGTGACGGCCGGGATGTTGTAGGCGTTGGCCCAGTTCTTCGCAGCCATCTCCAGCCAGTAATCGAACTGCCCGGCCTTGAGTGCTTCCAGGGCCACGGTGTTGTCGCGGTAATAGTCGGTGGTCATCACGTCGAAGTTGTAGAACCCGCGGTTGGCCGGCAGGTCCTTGGCCCAGTAATCCTTGACCCGCTCATAACGCACCGAACGCCCGGCCTTGACTTCGCTGACCTTGTACGGGCCGCTGCCCAACGGTATTTCCAGGTTGCCCTTGGTGAAATCGCGCGTCGCCCACCAATGCTTGGGCAACACCGGCAACTGGCCGAGGATCAGCGGCAGCTCACGGTTGTTGTTGTGTTTGAACTTGAACAGCACCGTCAGCGGGTCTTCGGCGACCACTTCCTCAACATCGCTGTAGTAACCGCGGAACAGCGGCGCGCCGTCCTTGATCAGGGTCTGGAAGCTAAACACCACATCCTCGGCGCGCATCGGATGCCCGTCGTGGAAGCGCGCTTCGGGGCGCAGGTAGAAACGCACCCAACTGTTGTCCGGGGCTTTTTCAATCTTGCCGGCCACCAGGCCGTACTCAGTGAACGGTTCATCCAGGCCCTGTTTGGCCAGGGTGTCGTAGATCATGCTGATGTCGTCGGCCGCGACACCCTTGTTGATGAAGGGATTGAGGCTGTCAAAGCCGCCGAAACCGGCCTGGCGGAAAATCCCGCCCTTGGGCGCTTCGGGGTTCACGTAATCGAAATGCTGGAAGTCGGCCGGGTATTTCGGCGGCTCGTTGTACAAGGTCAGGGCATGTTGCGGGGCGGCGCAGGCCAGCCCGGCGAACAACAGGCCGCTGGCGTGCAACAGCAGGGCACGGACGGGTTTCATCGATCCTTCTCCGAAGATTTCAGCCACCACGCGCTCAGGCCCAGGGTGTAGGGCGGCGTGGTGACAAAGGCGAACCGGTTGCGGTAGGCCAGGCGGTGATAATTGAGGTACCAGTTGGGAATGATGTAGTGCTGCCACAGCAGCACCCGGTCCAGCGCCTTGCCGGCGGCGACCTGTTCGTCGCGGTTCTTTGCGGCGAGCAAGTGTTCGAGCAAGTGGTCGACCACCGGGTTGGCGATGCCCGCGTAGTTTTTGCTGCCCCTGACCTCGGCCTGACTGGAGTGGAAGTACTGCCATTGCTCAAGGCCCGGACTGAGGGTCTGGTTGAGGGTCATCAGGATCATGTCGAAATCGAACTGATCGAGGCGTTGCTTGTACTGGGCGCGATCGACCGTGCGCAGCCGGGCGTCGATGCCGATGCTGGCGAGGTTTTCCACGTAGGGTTGAAGGATGCGCTCCAGGTTCGGGTTGACCAGCAGGATCTCCAGGCGCAACGGTTGCCCGGCGGCGTTCTGCAGCCGTTGGCCATTGAGCTTCCAGCCGGCCTCGGCCAGCAAGCCCAGGGCCTTGCGCAGGGTGTCCCGGGGAATGCCGCGGCCTTGGGTCTGCGGCAGGCTGAACGGCTCGGTGAGCAGCCTGGCCGGTAACAGCTCGCGATACGGCTTGAGCATCAGCCATTCATGGCCGACCGGCAGGCCCGTGGCCGAGAATTCGCTGTTGGGGTAGTAGCTCAGCGCGCGCTGGTAGGCACCGCTGAACAGCGTGCGGTTGGTCCACTCGAAGTCGAACATCATCCCCAAGGCTTCACGGACCCTGGCCTCGGAGAAGGTCGGACGCCGGCTGTTCATGAACAGGCCTTGGGTCTGGGTCGGGATCTGGTGCGGGATCTGCAACTTGATCACGTCGCCGCGGCGCACTGCCGGGAAGTTGTAGCCGTTTTCCCAGTTTTTCGCCTGGTGTTCGATGTAGATGTCGAATTCGCCGGCCTTGAAGGCTTCGAAGGCGACGTCGCTGTCACGGTAGAACTCGACTTCCATGCGGTCGACATTGTACTTGCCGCGATTGACCGGCAGATCCTTGCCCCAGTAATCCTTGACCCGCTCGAAAACGATCTGCCGTCCGGGCGTTACCGAGGTAACGCGATACGGCCCGCTGCCCAGGGGCGGTTCGAAGGTGGTGGCCTTGAAGTCCCGTCCTTTCCAGTAATGCTGCGGCAGTACCGGTAATTCGCCCAGGCGCAGAATCAGCAAGGGATTGCCGGCGCGCTTGAAGACGAAGCGGATGCGCTGCGGGTTGAGGATGTCGACCCGCAACACTTCCTGGAGATTGGTGCGGTACTGCGGGTGGCCTTCCTTGAGCAGCAGACGGTAGGAAAACGCCACGTCGTAGGCGGTAATCGGCGAGCCATCGTGGAACCGCGCTTGCGGACGCAGGTTGAACACCACCCAACTGCGGTCCTCGCTGTACTCCACCGATTGGGCGATCAGGCCATAACTGGACGTCGGCTCGTCGCCGGACGGTGCGTACTGGCCGGTGCCGACCATCAAGGGTTCGTTGAGCTCGTTGATGCCGTACTGCAGGAAATTGGGGGTGGAAACCGGGCTCGAACCCTTGAAGGTGTAGGGGTTGAGCGTATCGAAGGTGCCAAACGCCATCACCCGCAAGGTACCGCCCTTGGGCGCTTGCGGGTTGACCCAGTCGAAGTGGGTAAATCTGGCCGGGTACTTGAGCGTGCCGAACTGCGCATAACCATGGCTTTCGCTGATCGTCGCGCTTGCGGGGGAGTTCAAGGCCAGGCTGATCAGGAACAGGAGGAGGGGACGCTTCAAGTCAGAGATCCGATCCAGGCGGCTTGGGCTTTGTGGATCGTACAGTAACAGCTTGTATGGGCAGGAAAAAGACGGGGATTTGATGCGCGGTTAATTGCCGATGTAGGAGCGAGGCTTGCCCGCGAAGAACGATAACGCGGTATTCCAGTTACACCGCGGCGCCTGGTTCGCCGGCAAGCCTGGCTCCTACAGAACGCGGCGCTCTTGAGTCCATCGTGGAACGCCGCGCGGAGCAAGCTGCTCCTGCAGTTTTAACGCGGCGAAGCCACCGTCAACATCTGCCCGGGCTTCAGCGCCTGGCCAATCCGGGGGTTCCAGCGCTTGAGGTGCTGCATTTCAACATTGAAACGCTTGGCCACCATGTACAGCGAGTCGCCTTGCTTGACCTTGTACCGGGTCTGCTGCTTCTTGCTGGTGGCCGCCACCACGGTGTTGACGCGCCCGGAGCTGCGCCTGGTGTCCTGCATGACCAGGGTCTGACCGGCCTTGAGATTCTTGCCGGTCAATTTGTTCCAGCGCTGCAGGTCCTTGACGTCGACCTTGTTGGCCTTGGCGATGGTGGTCAGGTTGTCGCCGCGCTTGACCCGGTAAGAACGCTTGACGCCGGCAACCGCGGGGGTGTCGGCCCCTTCGAAGACCGGCTTGAGCGGCTTCTTGCTGATCAACTCGTCAGGCCGCATCGTCGACAGGCTGGTGGTCAGCAGCTGCGCCTTGGACGTCGGCACCAGCAAATGCTGGGGGCCATCGATGGTGGTGCGTTGTTTGAACGCCGGGTTGAGCTGGAACAGTTCGTCCTCGTCGATGTTGGCCACCGCGGCCACCTTGGACAGGTCCATGCGCTGGTTGATTTCGACGACCTGGAAGTAGGGTTCGTTGGCGATCGGGTTGAGGTTCACGCCGTAGGCTTCCGGCGCCAGCACCACTTGCGACAGGGCCAGCAGCTTCGGCACGTAGGCCTGGGTTTCGGCCGGCAGTGGCAGGTTCCAGTAATCGGTCGGCAGGCCAAGCTTTTCGTTGCGCTCGATGGCCCGGCTGACGGTGCCTTCGCCGGCGTTGTAGGCCGCCAGGGCCAGCAACCAGTCACCGTTGAACATGTCATGCAGGCGGGTCAGGTAATCCATCGCCGCCGTGGTCGAGGCGGTGATGTCTCGACGGCCATCGTAGAAGCGGGTCTGACGCAGGTTGAAGTAGCGGCCGGTGGAAGGGATGAATTGCCAGAGACCCACCGCGTTGGCCCGGGAATAGGCCATCGGGTTGTAGGCGCTTTCAATCACTGGCAGCAGCGCCAGCTCCAGCGGCATGTTGCGTTCTTCGAGGCGTTCGACGATGTAATGGATATACAGGCTGCCGCGCTCGCCGGCGTTTTCCAGGAAGGACGGGTTGCTGGCGAACCACAGGCGCTGTTGCTCGATGCGCGGGTTGACGCCGGCGGTGTCCTGCAGCTGGTAGCCCTGACGCATGCGCTCCCAGACATCCTGGGGTATTTGCGGGGCCGGTTTCACGCTGAGCAGCACAGGTTTTGGCTTGGCTCGAGCGGCGAGGTTCGGAACGTGTGTCGTTTCGGTCTGCGGCACATGGCTGGAACAGCCCGCCAGAGTGGCGGACACAGCCACCGCGATGGCTTGAGCCAGGCGGGTCAATGCGTCTTTATTGATGGCTTTACGAATGGATGACGACATTGGCTGGAAGTAAGTTCCGGGCAAAAATGTCGGGGGATTCTAGAAAGCGTACCCCCTGCGGTCAACCATTCAGAATTTTTGTACCATCGGCAACACGGCTTAGAACTTATCTTTCCAAGCCCGAAGAGCAGCAAAGACCGCACTCGGAGCCCGGTTATGAGTTCCGTCCCGTTCGTCCACTTTTTGTTTAACGGATGTTTCGTCGGCGCGTAAAAACGGATTGGTCCGCTTTTCCAGGGCCAGCGTCGACGGCAGCGTGATGATGCCTGCTTCCCGTTGTCGAGTGACTGTGGCCAGCCGTTCGGCGATATCCGGGTTGCCCGGTTCGACCGCGATGGCGAAGCGCAGATTGCTCAGGGTGTATTCATGACCGCAGTAGACCCGCGTATCCTCGGGAAGGGCCGCCAGGCGTGTCAGCGAGCTGTGCATTTGCTCAGGCGTTCCTTCGAACAGGCGCCCGCATCCGGCGGCGAACAGGGTGTCACCGCAAAACAGCAGACCTTGGTGATAAAGGGCTATGTGCCCCAGCGTATGGCCAGGGATTGCGATGACCT
The DNA here is from genome assembly GCF_902497995.1 of Pseudomonas fluorescens. GTDB lineage: Bacteria > Pseudomonadota > Gammaproteobacteria > Pseudomonadales > Pseudomonadaceae > Aquipseudomonas > Aquipseudomonas fluorescens_BK. The sequence continues at coordinate 10,594 of NZ_CABVII010000031.1, forward strand.
CGAAGTCGCAACCCAGCACGCTGAAGCGGTCGTTGTCCTTGAGGGCGACGTCCCGGGCCGGGATGTGTTCATTGGCCGGTCCGTAGACGGTCGCGTCCGTCGCTTTTTTCAGCTGCTCGACGCCGCCGACATGGTCATGATGATGGTGAGTGATCAGAATATCGCTCAGGACCCATTCCGGATGCGCCGCGAGCCAGGCCTGGACCGGCCCGGCATCGCCCGGGTCGACGACTGCACAGCGCCGGGTGGGGTGGTCTTGTAACAACCAGATGTAGTTGTCGGTGAAGGCGGGCAGGGCACTGATCTGTATCATCGTCGGATTCGCCAAGCGGAAAACAATGGCGCATCTTAGAACTTCCTGGCGCGTTGGAGAAATGCAATGACCGATAAAGCGTTCGCTCAGGCCGATCCTGAGTGGCTGACGTTGATCAGCGCGGCCCGTGAATGGCTATCCGGCCCCATCGGGCAATTTCTGCTGGACGAAGAACGCCGCATGCTCGAAGACGAGTTGGGGCGCTTTTTCGGCGGCTACCTGGTGCATTACGGTCCGTCGGCCCAGACACCGCCGTCGGCGCCGCAGGTGCAGCGTAATGTGCGGCTCGGCGCGCCGTTGCCGGGTGTCGAGATCGTCTGCGAGGAGCAGGCCTGGCCATTGAGCGAGCATGCCGCCGATGTGGTGGTGCTGCAGCACGGGCTGGATTTCTGCCTGTCGCCTCACGGTTTGCTGCGCGAAGCGGCCAGCAGCGTGCGGCCTGGCGGTCATCTGCTGATCATCGGGATCAACCCCTGGAGCACCTGGGGCTTGCGCCATATGTTCGCTCACGACGGCTTGCGCAAGGCGCGCTGCATTTCCCCGTTCAGGGTCGGCGACTGGCTGAACCTGCTGGGCTTTGCGCTGGAGAAACGCCGCTTCGGGTGCTATCGTCCGCCGCTGGCGTCCCCCGCCTGGCAGGCCCGCCTGGCCGGTTGGGAGCGCAAGGCCGGTGACTGGCAACTGTCGGGTGGCGGCTTCTATTTATTGGTGGCGCGCAAGATCGTGGTGGGCCTGCGGCCGGTGCGCCAGGAGCGGCGCGAGCCGATGGGCAAATTGATTCCGTTGCCGATGGCCAAGGTCAACCGTCGCCGCCTCGAACCGTAATACACATTCATATTCCCGGCCGGGTTTGTCCCGGCCTCGGGCATCGTCGGTCATGGATCGGCGGGCCAACCGCATTTTCTGGATAGATTGGCATGAGCGATAGCGTAGAACTCTTCACCGACGGCGCCTGCAAAGGCAATCCTGGCCCAGGCGGCTGGGGCGCATTGCTGGTGTGCAAGGGCGTTGAAAAAGAACTCTGGGGTGGCGAAGCCAACACCACCAACAACCGCATGGAGCTGATGGGGGCGATCCGCGGCCTGGAGGAACTCAAGCGTTCCTGCGACGTGCTGCTGGTCACCGACTCCCAGTACGTGATGAAAGGCATCAACGAGTGGATGGACAACTGGAAGAAGCGCGGGTGGAAGACCGCGGCGAAGGAGCCGGTGAAAAATGCCGATCTGTGGAAGCTGCTGGATGAGCAGGTCAACCGGCACAACGTCACCTGGAAATGGGTGCGCGGGCACATCGGCCACCATGGCAACGAACGGGCCGACCAACTGGCCAACCGTGGGGTGGATGAAGTGCGTGGGTACAAGCAGGCCTGAGGACTCGCCAATCCCCTGTGGGAGCCGGGCTTGCCCGCGATGAACGATGACGCGGTTTTGCTGAAAGTCCGCGGCGTCTGCATCGCGGGCAAGCCCGGCTCCCACCTTGATTTCCATTGAACACAATCTCTGTGTGCACTGCTGATCATGTGGGAGCCTGCTCGCGAATGGCGGCAGCACGGTGTATCTGAAAGACCCAGGCGAGCGTGTTAACATTGCCGCTTTTGCACGAATGACCCGTTGAGAGCTGAGCACTGATGGCCACCAGATCCGTTGTACTCGATACCGAAACCACCGGCATGCCGGTGACCGATGGCCACCGGATTATCGAAATCGGTTGTGTCGAGTTGCTCGGTCGGCGCCTGACGGGTCGGCATTTCCATGTTTACCTGCAACCGGATCGCGAGAGTGATGAAGGCGCCATCGGCGTCCACGGCATCACCAACGAATTCCTGGTGGGCAAGCCGCGCTTCACCGAAGTGGCCGACGAATTCTTCGAGTTCATCAAGGGCGCGCAACTGATCATCCATAACGCGGCGTTCGACGTTGGCTTCATCAACAACGAATTCGCCCTGATGGGCCAGCACGATCGCGCGGACATCACGCAGCACTGCTCGATCCTCGATACCTTGATGATGGCCCGGGAGCGTCACCCCGGGCAGCGCAACAGCCTCGATGCCTTGTGCAAACGTTACGGCGTCGATAACTCCGGCCGTGAACTCCACGGCGCCTTGCTCGACTCCGAGATCCTTGCCGACGTTTACCTGACCATGACCGGCGGCCAGACCAGCCTGTCCCTGGCCGGTAATGCGTCCGATGGCAACGGTTCCGGTGAAGGCGCAGACAACTCGGCCACTGAAATCCGTCGCTTGCCGGTCGACCGTCAATCGACGCGCATCATTCGCGCCAGTGAAGACGACCTGGCCCAGCACATCGCGCGTCTGGAAGCCATCGCCAAGTCCGCTGGCGCGCCGTCGCTGTGGCAGCAACTGGCGGAGGCCAAGGCGCAGGCCTGATTATCGGTATTTGTCTGGAAGAGCTGGTATGGCGAGGGAGCTAGTCTGCGCAAGCATTGAATTTGCTGGCGACATGATGGTGCACTCGCTGACCTCATTCAGGGCACCGCACTCGCCACCAGCGCTCGAACCCTCTACCCTGAGGTGATTGGCAGGCCACGACCCGCCGCCTCGGGACACTGAGCCTCATGTATAAAGATCTGAAATTTCCGGTCCTGATCGTTCATCGCGACATCAAGGCCGACACCGTCGCCGGTGACCGTGTGCGGGGTATTGCCCGGGAGCTGGAGCAGGAAGGCTTCAGTATTCTCGGCGCCGTGGATTACACCGAAGGACGCCTCGTCGCCTCGACCCATCACGGTCTCTCGTGCATGTTGATCGCCGCCGAGGACGCCAGCACCAACTCGCACCTGCTGCACAACATGGCCGAGCTGATCGGCCTGGCGCGGGTGCGTGCGCCGGACCTGCCGATTTTCGCCCTGGGCGAACAGGTGACCCTGGAGAACGCCCCGGCCGATGCCATGGCCGAACTCAATCAGTTGCGCGGCATTCTGTACCTGTTCGAAGACACCGTGCCATTCCTCGCTCGTCAGGTGGCCCGCGCCGCGCGCAAGTACCTGGATGGCCTGCTGCCACCGTTCTTCAAAGCCCTGGTGCAACACACCGCCGACTCCAATTATTCCTGGCACACGCCCGGTCATGGCGGTGGCGTGGCGTATCACAAGAGTCCGGTCGGGCAGGCGTTTCACCAGTTCTTCGGCGAAAACACCCTGCGCTCGGACCTGTCGGTGTCGGTGCCGGAACTGGGCTCGCTGCTCGATCACACCGGCCCCCTGGCAGAAGCGGAGGCCCGTGCCGCCCGCAACTTCGGCGCCGACCATACCTTCTTCGTCATCAACGGCACCTCGACCGCGAACAAGATCGTCTGGCATTCGATGGTCGCCCGGGATGACCTGGTGCTGGTGGATCGCAACTGTCACAAGTCGGTGCTGCATTCGATCATCATGACCGGCGCCATCCCGCTGTACCTGTGCCCGGAGCGCAATGAGCTGGGGATCATCGGTCCGATTCCCTTGAGCGAATTCAGTCGCGAATCGATCCAGGCCAAGATCGACGCCAGCCCGCTGACCAAGGGGCGGGCGCCCAAAGTCAAACTCGCGGTGATTACCAACTCCACCTACGACGGCCTCTGTTACAACGCCGAGCTGATCAAGCAAAACCTGGGCAACAGCGTCGAGGTCTTGCACTTCGATGAGGCCTGGTACGCTTATGCGGCATTTCATGAATTTTTTGCCGGACGCTACGGCATGGGCACTTCCCGCAGTGAAGACGGCCCGTTGGTGTTCACCACCCATTCCACCCACAAGCTGTTGGCCGCGTTCAGCCAGGCCTCGATGATTCACGTCCAGGACGGCGGCGCGCGACAACTGGACCGGGATCGCTTCAACGAAGCGTTCATGATGCACATCTCCACCTCGCCGCAGTACAGCATCATCGCGTCCCTGGACGTGGCATCGGCCATGATGGAGGGCCCGGCAGGACGTTCGCTGTTGCAGGAAATGTTCGACGAGGCCCTGAGTTTTCGCCGGGCCCTGGCCAATCTGCGCCAGCACATTGCGGCCGATGACTGGTGGTTCTCCATCTGGCAGCCACCGTCGGTGGAAGGCATCGACCGTGTGGTCACCGAAGACTGGTTGCTGCAACCCGAGGCCGACTGGCACGGTTTTGGCGGCGTGACCGATGACTACGTATTGCTCGATCCGATCAAGGTCACCCTGGTGATGCCGGGCCTGACCGCAGGCGGAGCGCTTAGCGAGCGCGGAATTCCGGCGGCGGTGGTCAGCAAATTCCTCTGGGAACGTGGCCTGGTCGTCGAAAAGACCGGGCTGTATTCATTCCTGGTGCTGTTTTCCATGGGCATCACCAAGGGCAAATGGAGCACGCTGCTGACCGAGTTGCTGGAATTCAAGCGCAGCTACGATGCCAACGTCAGTCTCGCCAGCTGCCTGCCGTGCGTGGCGCAAGCGAATGTCGCGCGCTATCAGGGCATGGGGCTGCGCGATCTGTGCGATCAATTGCACGCCTGCTACCGCAGCAACGCCACGGCCAAACACCTCAAACGCATGTACACCGTGCTGCCGGAAATCGCCATGAAGCCATCTGACGCCTATGATCAACTGGTGCGTGGCGACGTTGAAGCGGTGGCCATCGATGCTCTGGATGGGCGGATCGCCGCGGTGATGCTGGTGCCGTACCCACCGGGGATACCGTTGATCATGCCCGGCGAACGTTTTACCGAGTCGACGCGCTCGATCATCGATTACCTGGCGTTTGCCCGTACGTTCGACAGCAGCTTCCCGGGATTTGTCGTCGATGTGCACGGCTTGCAACACGAAGACGAGGGCAATGGACGGCATTACACCGTCGATTGCATCAAGGAATGAGGACTTTTCCCAGTATGCAACCGGTCATGAATCCGCAATACCCAGGGCTGTCGGTGCGGGTTGCCGACGATGGTTTCGCCGCTTATATCTGGGGCAGTGATTTCAGTTTTGAAGTCGCGGCCTATGGCGCCGCGCAAATCGGCAAGCCGGTGCAGCGCTGGCCGGTGACGTCGATCACGCCTTACCGCAAGTGCTACGGCATCGATCCCGAGGAATTCAGCAGTTTCCGCGAGGCGCCCGACTGCGACATTTTCATGGCTTATCTGGATGACGAGCCGGTGGGTCACCTGGTGGTCAGCACCAACTGGAACGGCTTTGCCCACATCGATGAGTTGGCGGTGCACGCGCCAGCGCGCCGGCATGGCGTGGCCAAGGCGCTGCTGGAGGTGGCGCAGTTCTGGAGTCGCAAGAAAAAACTGCCGGGCATCATGCTCGAAACCCAGAACAATAACCTGGGCGCCTGCCGGCTCTATGAGCGTTGCGGCTTCGTGGTGGGCGGGATCGATCATTTGCGCTATCGCGGCATCGACCCGAACACCGCCGAAGTGGCATTGTTCTGGTATCGATTGTTCGATAACCCGCTGGAAAACCGCTCAGCTCGCCAGCATCGCCGCGGCTTGTTCCGTGACGATGTCCAGTAATGCCTGAACGGCCAGCGAGGGTTCGCCGTTTTTCAGGGTCAGGGCATAGAGGCTGATCGGCACCGCGGGCGCCAGCGGGCAAGCGTCGAGCCCGGTCGATCTGGCCCCGAGCGCGGTAAACGGGTCGACGATCGCCAGGCCTTCGCCGGCTTCGACCATGCTGCGCATCATCTGATAGGTCTGAACCCGGGTATGGATCACCGGGGCCGGGCGTAACGCGTGCAGTTTGTGGTCGAGCGCCGTGCTCAACGGATCATGACCTTCCAGCCCCACCATCGATTGTCCCGCCAGGTCTTGCAGCGAGATGTACTTCTGTTTCGGTTGCAACCAGCCATGGGGGGCGAGCAGCTGAAGCTTACCCTGGGCGATCACCTGGCAATGGAGGTCGGCGTGATCGGGGTCGTGCAGGCTCAGGCCCAGGTCGCTTTCGCGCAGCAACAGGCTTCTGACGATCTCGCGGGTGGGCTGGCTTAGCAGGCTGCAAGGCGCGTCGGGCAGACGTCGACGCAAGGTCGCGATGCTCTGCGGCAACAGCTGTTGGGCCAGGGGCGGGGTGCAGATAATGCGCAGGGGCGGGGCTTGATAGTGCTTGAGGCTGCTGGCCAGACGCTGGACCGGCTCGAGCGCGTCATAGACATGGGCGATTTGCACCTGCAACGCCCGTGCCTCCCGCGTAGCCTGCAGGCGTCCACGCACGCTGGAAAACAGCATGAAACCCAACTGATCCTCGGCATCGCGCAGAATGCGTTCAACCTCGGCCACCGGCAACTGCAGCCATTCGGCGGCGGTGCCCAGGTGACCGGTCTGCAAGAGCGCCTGGATCACTTCGATATGACGTAAACGCATGCGTGAAGTCCATGTTCGGCAGATGAGGGAGTCAGTGAATGAATCCTAACCCAAGTGCGCGCATATGACTTCTGCTCATAACGGCAAGTTATGAGGCGACGGTGGTTTCCGGCAGCTGTCCGACATAAGTGTCAGGTTCGCGCGTGATAGTGACGTCCGATTGAATCAGCTGAAACCGGTTGTCATCGATTTTTCTCATTCGATCGCCAATGGCCAGCTTGTAGGTAGTGACAGGCACCGAGCCGGTAAGACCGTCTTCCGACGGGGTGGAGTCCTGGAACTCATGCACTAGATAAACGCGGCCTTCTGCGTCTCTTGCATGGAACTGACCGATGCGTACTGCTGCCATCTGCTTAAAACCTCTGGAGATAAATCACCCAATTTGCGGGTTTGTGGACCGTGGTTGGGCGAGGTAAGTTTTCCTGCTGGAAAAAAATAGTCAAGGGCGATGTTTTAGTCGCCCACTGCTTGAATCGTCATCTATAACTACTAGCTCTTTCTATCGGACAGTCGAGAGTCTTCCATGAGCAATGTCTACACGATCGCCGTACTGGTCGGCAGCTTGAGAAAGGAATCGATCAATCGCAAGGTCGCTCTGGCCCTGGCCGATCTGGCGCCGGCGAATCTCAAGCTGAACATCATCGAAATCGGCGACCTGCCGCTCTACAACGAAGACATCGATGGCGCTTCACCGCCGGCAGCCTACAGCACTTTCCGACAACAAGTGAGCTCATCCGACGCATTGCTGTTCGTGACCCCCGAATACAACCGTTCGGTGCCGGCGCCATTGAAGAATGCGATCGACGTCGGTTCACGCCCCTATGGCCAGAGTGCCTGGGGCGGGAAGCCGGGGGCGGTGATCAGCGTTTCGCCGGGTGCGGTGGGCGGATTCGGCGCCAACCATCACCTGCGCCAGTCCATGGTGTTCCTCGATGTACCCTGCATGCAGCAACCGGAAGCCTACCTGAACGGCGCGGGTTCGGCGTTCGATGAGGCTGGCAAATTGTCCGAGACGGTCAGGCCGTTCCTGCAGAAATTCATCAATGCCTACGGAAAATGGGTCGAGCAGCACAAGAAAATGTGAAGAGCCTTGTAGGAGCGAGCTTGCCTGTGGCGAGGGGGCGAGCCCCAATACCAGCCAGTCAGCGCGGGACCTGTGGGAGCGGGCTTGCTCGCGAAGACCGTGGCACAGTCAATATTGATGTCGCCTGACACACCGCTTTCGCGAGCAAGCCCGCTCCCACAGGGTTCCGCGCTGACTGACTGGGCATTAGCGCTCGCCCGGGAATCTGCGCTTTACTGCATATTCGAAATTCCATATATTCACGCTTCGTTTGCCCAGATGCGTGCTCCTCATGTCCGACTCCCGCAGTCCCGTCGATATTTTCAAGGCCCTGGCCGATGACACCCGCAGTCGAATCGCCTTGCTGATTGCCCGCGAAGGCGAGTTGTGCGTGTGCGAGTTGACCGCCGGGCTGGACCTCAGCCAGCCGAAGATTTCCCGTCATCTGGCGCTATTGCGCAGCAATGGCCTGTTGACGGACCGGCGCCAGGGGCAATGGGTGTTTTATCGCCTGCACCCGGACTTGTCGCCCTGGGTGATCACGCTAATGCAGGGCGCGCTGGCCGATCATCAAGGCTGGCTGGCGGCGGATGTCGCGCGACTGCACGCCATGAGCGATCGACCTGAACGCTGCTGTTGAACCCTGATCTTCGTTCCGCCCCCTGTTTGAAGGCTGCTGTGCATGCTCATTGCGTCGTTGATTTTCCTGCTGACCATCACCCTGGTGATCTGGCAACCCAAAGGCCTCGGCGTCGGTTGGAGTGCGGTATTGGGCGCCGTGCTGGCGTTGATTTTCGGTGTGGTGCACTTGGGCGATATCCCGATTGTGTGGCAGATCATCTGGAATGCCACCGGCACCTTTGTCGCACTGATCATCATCAGCCTGCTGCTGGACGAGGCGGGGTTCTTCGCCTGGGCGGCACTGCATGTGGCGCGCTGGGGCAGGGGCAGCGGACGCAAATTGTTTGCTTACATGGTGCTGCTCGGAGCCCTGGTCTCGGCGTTGTTTGCCAATGACGGCGCGGCGTTGATTCTTACACCGATCGTGATTTCCATGCTGCTGGCCCTGCGTTTTTCTCCGGCGGCCACCCTGGCATTCGTCATGGGCGCCGGTTTTATTGCCGACACCGCGAGTCTGCCGCTGGTGGTGTCGAACCTGGTGAACATCGTGTCCGCCGACTTCTTCAACATCACGTTCAATCGTTATGCGGCCGTCATGATCCCGGTCAACCTGGTGAGCGTTGCAGCGACCCTTGGGATGTTGATGTGGTTTTTCCGGCGCGACATTCCCGAGGACTACGATCCCGAACAGCTGGAACATCCGGCGTGCGCGATCCATGACAAGGCGACGTTTTTTGCCGGCTGGGGGGTCTTGGCGATTCTGTTGCTCGGCTGCTTCGCCCTGGAACCGCTGGGCATTCCGATCAGTGCCATTTCGGCGGTGTGCGCCGCGTTGCTGTTGGCCATCGCTGCCCGTGGCCACAAGATTTCCACGCGCAAGGTGATCAAGGAAGCGCCATGGCAGATCGTTATCTTCTCACTGGGTATGTACCTGGTGGTCTACGGCCTGCGCAACGCCGGGCTCACCGGCTATCTGGCCGGCTGGCTGGACGGCTTTGCCGGTTACGGTGTCTGGGGCGCGGCCATGGGCACCGGGCTGTTGACGGCGCTGCTGTCGTCGATGATGAATAATTTGCCGACAGTGCTGATCGGGTTGCTGTCGATCGAGGCCAGTCAGGCAACGGGGGTGGTGAAGGAGGCGATGATCTATGCCAACGTCATCGGCAGTGATCTGGGGCCGAAAATCACGCCGATCGGCAGCCTGGCGACGTTGTTGTGGCTGCATGTGCTGCAGCGCAAGAACATCCGGATCGGCTGGGGGTATTACTTCAAGGTCGGGATTGTGTTGACGGTGCCGGTGTTGTTGGTGACGTTGGCGGCGTTGGCGTTGCGGTTGTCCCTTTAGACCGCGTCGGCCTCTTCGCGGGCAAGCCTCGCTCCTACAGGAATTGTGTGGATCACAGAATGCAGTAACGACACAAGCCCTGTAGTAGCGAGGCTTGCCCGCGAAGCGGCCAGTCCTGCCAATACGAGGTTCAACCACTACCCGGCACATTCGGCCAAAGATCCGCCACCAGAAACAACCGCTCCGCTTCCTCCCAATCCCCATCGCCATTCTCTGCCAGCCGCACCAGCAACTGTGCCGGGGCCAGCGGCTCCAGATCGCTGAGCCACGCATCCAGCTGCCCGGTATTCCAGGTCTGCTCCACCGGATAATGCGCTGGCGCCAGCCAGGCGTGGCGGGGCAGGGGTTGCCAGCGGCCGAACGGGCGCTGCACGACAAAGTCGGCCCAGTCCTTTTGATGCAACCAGCTGCCACGCAAATGCTGCGCATGCGCACCGTCGGGTGGTGCGGACGGCCCCGGCCACGGATACAGCAGATAGCCGCCGAGCCACAAATGCGCACTGAACTGCCGGATATCCAGCGCCGCCAGCACTTCACGACTCTCCGGGCGGGCGGAAATCGGCAATTGATGCTGGCTGAGGTGGGCGAGCTTGCGGTCCAGCCGATCGTGGCAGCCCGGGCCGAGCCACTGCGCCGTGTCGTGTCCGTTGCCGTTCTGCGGGCCGAGGTAGAGTTTGATCGCCAGTTCCAGGTGGTGCACGCCGTCACGATCGCGCAGCAACATGTCCAGTTCACCCAGGGTGTGCCCCCCGCGGCGGATCGGCATGTTAGCGGCAATCAGCTCGATGCCCGGTGCGTGGCGCACCGCGTACTGCCATAGACGTTCGTAATACAAACCCAGGCGCCGGGTCCGGGCCTGGGCCAGCCAGTGCAGCAAGTCATAACTGTCGCGATCGAGTTGCCGCAGCCACAACTCCAGCCGTTGCGGCGCCTGAACCCAGTCACTGCCGGCCAGCGGATGGCGTTGGGGCCACGGCGTATCGCTGAGCATGGGCGGCGCGAGGATGACCCAGGCCAGGTCGCGCACTTCCGGGTGGCGCAACTGATGGGGCAACTGCAGCAAATCAGGAAATAGGATCATCTTGCGAGCATAGCCTCAATCATGAGTGCACCGTTGTGGCTGAAAGGATTTTGTCTATCCCGCGCTTTCGCCCATAATCGTGTTTTTCGCCGTCCTCGCAGGAACCCCATGGAGCAATTTCGTAATATCGGCATCATCGGTCGCCTGGGCAGTTCCCAGGTGCTGGATACCGTCCGCCGACTGAAACGGTTTCTGCTCGACCGTCACCTGCACGTGATCCTCGAAGACACCATTGCCGAAGTCTTGCCCGGTCATGGCCTGCAAACCTCGTCACGCAAGATGCTCGGCGAAGTCTGTGACATGGTGATTGTGGTCGGCGGTGACGGCAGCCTGCTGGGGGCTGCTCGTGCGTTGGCCCGACACAATGTTCCGGTGCTGGGCATCAACCGCGGCAGCCTGGGTTTCCTGACCGATATTCGCCCCGATGAACTGGAAGTGAAAGTCGCCGAAGTGCTCGACGGCCATTATCTGGTGGAAAACCGCTTCCTGCTGCAGGCCGAAGTCCGGCGTCACGCCGAGGCCATTGGCCAGGGCGATGCGCTGAACGATGTGGTGCTGCACCCTGGCAAATCGACGCGGATGATCGAGTTCGAGCTGTACATCGACGGCCAGTTCGTCTGCAGCCAGAAGGCCGACGGCCTGATCGTCTCCACGCCCACCGGCTCGACGGCCTACGCACTGTCGGCGGGCGGACCGATCATGCACCCCAAGCTCGACGCTATCGTGATTGTGCCGATGTACCCCCATACCTTATCGGGCCGGCCAATTGTGGTCGAAGGCAACAGTGAGCTGAAAATCGTCGTGTCCAAGGATATGCAGATCTACCCGCAAGTCTCCTGTGACGGGCAGAACCATTTCACCTGCGCGCCCGGCGACACCATCACCATCAGCAAGAAGGCGCAGAAGTTGCGGCTGATTCATCCACTCGACCACAACTACTATGAAGTGTGCCGGACCAAACTCGGCTGGGGCAGTCGGTTGGGTGGTGGAGGCGACTGATGCTCGATCCCGCGCGTAGCTACGACCTCATCGGTGACGTGCACGGTTGCGCTCTGACCCTTGAGCACTTGCTCGACCGACTCGGTTATCAAAAACAGGGCGGCGTCTGGCGGCATCCGTCGCGTATGGCGGTGTTCGTCGGCGACATCATCGACCGCGGCCCGCGGATTCGCGAGGCGCTGCACATTGTCCACGACATGGTCGAGGCCGGCCAGGCGCTATGCATCATGGGCAACCATGAATTCAACGCCTTGGGCTGGAGCACCCCTGCGCTTGCGGGGAGCGGCAAGCAATTCGTCCGTGAACACTCGCCGCGCCATGCCCGTCTGCTCAAAGAAACCCTGACCCAGTTCGAACACCATCCGGCTGACTGGCACGACTTCCTGCAATGGTTCTATGAATTGCCCTTGTTCGTCGATGCCGGGCGCTTCCGGGTCGTGCATGCCTGCTGGGATGCCGGACTGATCGAACCGTTGCGGGCGCTATTTCGCGACGGTTGCGTCGATGAGCATTTTCTCCAGGCCTCGGCGGTGCCCGGCAGCTTTGCCTGCACCGTATTCGATCGCTTGCTGCGCGGCACCGACATGCGTTTGCCCCATGGGCTGACCATGACCAGCGGCGATGGCCTGATACGTTCGTTCTTCCGCACCAAGTTCTGGGAAGAAGATCCGCAAACCTACGGAGACATTGTGTTCCAGCCCGATGCATTGCCAGAGCCCGTGGCGCAAACGCCTTTGTCGTCCACAGAGAAAGACACCTTGCTGCGCTATGGCGTCGATGAGCCTCTGCTGTTCGTCGGTCATTACTGGCGCAGCGGCAAACCGGCACCGATCCGGCCGAACCTGGCCTGCCTGGACTACAGCGCGGTGCTTTACGGCAAACTGGTGGCCTATCGCCTGGATCAGGAAACCCGTCTCGATCCGCATAAGTTCGTCTGGGTCGATGTCGAGCGGCCGCAGGTGTTGCAATGAGTGCCGTTGCAGTATTGCGCCTGCCCCTGGCGGTGGACCTGAGTGGCTTCGTCAAGTTGCTGCAGCGCATGCAGGTGCCGCATCGGGTCAGTGAAGAGGCGGGCGAGCAGGTGCTGTGGGTGCCGGCGAACATCAGTGAAGACGTGCGTTCGTTGTACGAACGTTTCCCCGCGGGCGATCCCGATCAACAGCTCGACATCCCCGTGGCACCGAGCACCGGTCGCCCCGGTTTTGTCGAGCAATTGCGCTACGCCAAGGCGACTGCACTGGTGCTGGTGCTGAGCCTGCTGGTCGGCGCGGTGACGCTGTTGGGCGAAAACTTCACCACGATGCGCTGGCTGACCTTTCTCGATTTCCGCATCGTCGGCGACTACATCCATTTCGTGCCGTTGGCCGACAGTCTGGCGGCAGGGCAATGGTGGCGCCTGGTGACGCCGATGCTGATCCATTTCGGCATCCTGCACCTGGCCATGAACGGCATGTGGTACTGGGAGCTGGGGCGGCGCATCGAGTCGCGCCAGGGCAGTATCAACCTGATCGGCCTGACCTTGCTGTTCAGCCTGGTGTCCAACTATACCCAGTTCGTTTTCAGCGGCCCGACCCTGTTTGGCGGGTTGTCCGGGGTGCTATACGGCCTGCTGGGGCATTGCTGGATTTTCCAGATCCTGGCGCCGAACCCGGCCTATCGCCTGCCGCGTGGCGTGCTGGTGATGATGCTGGTGTGGCTGCTGCTCTGCCTGTCCGGGCTGGTCTCGATGATCGGCTTCGGTGAAATCGCCAACGCGGCCCACGTCAGCGGGTTACTCATCGGATGCTTCACCGGTCTGTTGGGTGGTTTGTACAACCGCCGTAAACTGGCCATCTAAACAAGCTATGTAACAAAGAGTGCGGAGACCTGATGTCCTCTTTTAACGAAATGATCAAAAACATCACCCCCGATATCTACCGGAGCCTGAAACTGGCGGTGGAAATCGGCAAATGGTCCGACGGTGGCAAACTCACCGCCGAACAGCGGGAGCTGTCGTTGCAAGCGATGATCGCCTGGGAAATCCAGAACCTGCCCGAGGAAGAACGTACCGGCTACATGGGCCCGCAGGAATGCAGCTCCAAGTCGCTCACCGTACCGAACATCCTGTTCAAGTCGGATGCCATCCATTGATCGAGATTGGCCGCGGTGCAATCAGCAAAATGTCGGCGCGCCTGGACGGGCCGGACGTGCAATACGCGTTTCGCCTGGATGACGTCGAGGTACCGGTCAATCCCTTGATCGGCACCACGGTGCGCCTGGAATACCTGGGGGCGATCTTTTGCTCCCATTGCGGACGCAAGACCAAAACCAGTTTCAGCCAGGGTTATTGCTACCCGTGCATGACCAAACTGGCGCAGTGCGACCTGTGCATCATGAGCCCGGAGCGTTGCCACTACGACGCCGGCACCTGCCGGGAGCCTGAGTGGGGCGAGCAGTTCTGCATGACCGATCACATCGTGTACCTGTCCAACTCGTCGGGGGTGAAGGTCGGCATTACCCGGGCCACCCAGCTGCCGACTCGCTGGATCGATCAGGGTGCCAGTCAGGCCCTGCCCATCATGCGCGTCTCGACCCGTCAGCAATCGGGCTTTGTCGAAGACCTGTTTCGCAGCCAGGTGGCGGACAAGACCAATTGGCGTGCTTTACTCAAGGGCGACGCGATTGCGGTGGATCTGGCCCAGGTTCGCGATCAGCTGTTTGAAAGCTGTGCCGAAGGGTTGCAAGGTCTGCAGGAACGATTCGGCCTGCAGGCGATCCAGACCATTACCGATGTCGAACCGCTCGAAATCCGCTATCCGATCGAGCAATACCCGGCGAAGATTGTCAGCTTCAACCTGGACAAGAACCCGATTGCCGAAGGCACGCTGTTGGGGATCAAGGGCCAGTACCTGATTTTCGACACCGGCGTGATCAATATTCGTAAATACACGGCCTATCAGCTCGCCGTGCATCAGTAAGGACTCCAGCATGCGCACCGAACAACCGAAGATGATCTACCTGAAGGACTATCAGGCCCCCGAATACCTGATCGACGAGACGCACCTGACCTTCGAGTTGTTCGAGGACCACAGCCTGGTCCATGCGCAACTGGTGATGCGCCGCAATCCCGAGCGTGGCCCGGGCCTGCCGCCGCTGGTGCTGGACGGCCAGCAACTGGAGTTGTTGTCGGTGACGCTGGCCGATCGTGAGCTGAGCATTGCGGACTACCAGCTGACTGAAAATCACCTGACCCTGCACCCGACCGGCACCACCTTCACGGTCGACACCAGCGTCAGGATCCATCCGGAAACCAACACCGCGCTGGAAGGCCTGTACAAGTCCGGCACGATGTTCTGCACCCAGTGCGAGGCCGAAGGCTTCCGCAAGATCACCTATTACCTCGACCGCCCGGACGTGATGAGCACGTTCACCACGACTGTGGTTGCCGAGCAGCACAGCTATCCGGTGCTGCTGTCGAACGGTAACCCGATTGCCTCGGGTCCCGGTGAAGAGGGCCGGCACTGGGCGACCTGGGAAGACCCGTTCAAGAAACCGGCCTACCTGTTCGCGCTGGTGGCCGGTGATCTGTGGTGCGTCGAAGACAGTTTCACCACCATGACCGAGCGCTCCGTGGCGCTGCGCATCTACGTCGAGCCGGAAAACATCGACAAGTGCCAGCACGCCATGAACAGCCTGAAAAAGTCGATGCGCTGGGACGAAGAGGTCTACGGTCGCGAGTACGACCTGGACATCTTCATGATCGTCGCGGTCAATGACTTCAACATGGGCGCCATGGAGAACAAGGGCCTCAACATCTTTAACTCCAGCGCCGTGCTGGCGAAGGCCGAAACCGCCACCGACGCGGCGCACCAGCGCGTGGAAGCGATCGTTGCCCACGAATACTTCCACAACTGGTCGGGCAACCGCGTGACCTGCCGCGACTGGTTCCAGCTGTCGCTCAAGGAAGGCTTCACCGTGTTCCGCGATTCGGGCTTCTCCGCCGACATGAACTCGGCCACGGTCAAGCGTATCCAGGACGTGGCCTACCTGCGCACCCACCAGTTCGCCGAAGACGCCGGTCCCATGGCTCACGCCGTGCGCCCGGACAGTTTCATCGAGATCTCCAACTTCTACACCCTGACCGTGTACGAAAAGGGTTCGGAAGTGGTGGGCATGATCCACACCTTGCTTGGCGCCGAAGGCTTTCGCAAAGGCAGCGACCTGTACTTCGAACGCCACGATGGCCAGGCCGTGACCTGCGACGATTTCATCAAGGCCATGGAAGACGCCAACGGTGTCGACCTGACCCAGTTCAAGCGCTGGTACAGCCAGGCCGGCACCCCGCGTTTGGCGGTGAGCGAGTCCTATGATGCTGCGGCCAAAACCTACAGCCTGACCTTCCGCCAGAGCTGCCCGGCGACCCCGGACAAGGTTGAAAAACTGCCGTTCGTGATTCCGGTGGAACTGGGCCTGCTGGACAGCAAGGGCGGTGAGATTGCCTTGCGTCTTTCTGGAGAAGCCGCCGCTCAAGGCACTTCGCGGGTTATTTCGGTGACCGAAGCCGAGCAGACCTTTACCTTCATCGACATCGCCGAAAAACCACTGCCTTCGTTGCTGCGCGGCTTCTCGGCCCCGGTGAAACTGAGCTTCCCGTACGACCGCGACCAACTGATGTTTTTGATGCAGCATGACAGCGACGGCTTCAATCGCTGGGATGCCGGTCAGCAATTGTCGGTTCAGGTCTTGCAGGAGCTGATTGCCGATCATCAGAAGGGCGAGAAGCTGGTGCTCGACCAGCGTCTGATTTCTGCCTTGCGCACCGTGCTGGCGGACGAGACGCTGGACCAGGCGATGGTCGCCGAAATGCTCTCGCTGCCGGGCGAAGCGTATCTGACCGAGATCAGTGAAGTGGCCGACGTCGACGCCATCCACATCGCTCGCGAGTTTGCCCGTCAACAATTGGCAGAAGGATTGTTCGAGGCGCTGTGGCTGCGTTATCAGGCGAATCGCGATCTCTCCAAGCAGACCCCCTATGTGGCCGAGGCCGAGCACTTCGCCCGTCGCGCGCTGCAGAACATTGCGCTGTCGTACCTGATGTTGAGCGGCAAGCCGCAAGTGTTGGCGGCGACGCTCGAGCAATTTGAAACCAGCGACAACATGACCGAGCGCCTGACGGCGCTGGCGGTGCTGGTGAATTCGCCGTTCGAGGAGCAGAAGGCGACGGCCCTGGCGAGTTTTGCCGAGCACTTCAAGGACAATCCGCTGGTCATGGATCAGTGGTTCAGCGTCCAGGCCGGCAGTACTTTGCCAGGTGGTCTGGAGCGGGTTCGTCAGTTGATGCAGCATCCTGCGTTCAACATCAAGAACCCGAACAAGGTACGGGCGCTGGTCGGCGCGTTTGCCGGGCAGAACCTGATCAACTTCCATGCGGCGGACGGTTCCGGGTATCGGTTCCTGACGGATCTGGTGATCGAGTTGGACGGGTTCAACCCGCAGATCGCCTCCCGGCAATTGGCCCCGCTGACTCGCTGGCGCAAATACGACGTTGCGCGTCAGGCGTTGATGAAAGGTGAGCTGGAGCGGATTCGTGCTTCGGGTCAATTGTCCAGCGATGTGTTTGAGGTCGTGAGCAAGAGCCTGGCCTGACAGCCGACCCATTCTGCGGATATTCGCGCAGAACTGTAGGAGCCAGGCTTGCCGGCGAAGGCGTACTTGAGAACGCGTTCGACGGCAAGCCTGGCTCCTACAGGCCAATCACCCCGCCTGATACCCCATCATTCATCCTCCCCCCAACCCCCCCTGGTTAACAAAACATAACGTGGCGTCGATTGTCAGACCTTTCCAAACCCCGATAGGATAAAGCCAGCTTCCGAAGGGGCTCTGGATTGCGGGTTTCAGGACTATGTTCCAGAACAGGCAATCCCGATGCACCCCTTACGGCGCCCAAAAAGGTTGAACGACCTGACAATAATAATGGGGGAAGGTCTATGAGTGAGCCTGTCATGGGTGTGGGTATCTGCCGCCCGCCGGCACTACGCAAATTCGCGTTGCTGGCTACAGCGCTCTCGCTGTTGGGCTGTGCCGTGCTGTCGGCACCTGTGCTGGCCGCTGCGGCGCCGGCGTCCGATGTGGTTTATTCCGTTGAGTCTGCCAAGGCCGGCAAAAGCCTGATGCTCGACGTCGTGCGCGCAGGCTCTCGACTGGTGGCGGTCGGGGATCGCGGGCACGTCCTGTATTCCGATGACCAGGGCGCAACCTGGACCCAGGCCAAGGTGCCCACCCGGCAACTGCTGACCTCGGTATTCTTCGTCGACGACAAGCACGGCTGGGCTGTCGGCCATGACGCGCAGATCCTCGCCAGCGAAGATGGCGGCGTCAGCTGGACCAAGCAGTTTGAAGACCTCACACGCGAATCGCCGCTGCTCGACGTCTGGTTCCAGGACGTCGACAGCGGCTTTGCCGTGGGCGCCTACGGTGCCTTGATGGCAACCACCGACGGTGGCAAGCACTGGGAAAACGTCAGCGACCGCCTGGACAACGAAGACCAGTTCCACCTCAACGCGATCGCGGCCGTCAAGGATGCCGGACTGTTCATCGTTGGCGAGCAGGGCAGCATGTTCCGCTCTGCCGATGGGGGCCAGACCTGGGAGAAACTTGAAGGTCCATATGAAGGCTCGTTGTTCGGGGTGATCGGCACCGTCCAGGCCAACACCCTGCTGGTCTACGGGTTGCGGGGCAATCTGTATCGCTCCACGGATTTCGGCAGCACCTGGGATCAGGTCGAGTTGAAGGCTGCTCGCGGTGCGCTCGAGTTCGGCCTGTCCGGCGCCACGTTGCTCGACGACGGATCGATCGTGATCGTCGGCAATGGCGGTTCGGTGATCCGCAGCAACGACAACGGCGAAACCTTCAGCGTGTTCAATCGCCCGGATCGCATTTCCGTTTCCGCAGTCACCGCGGCGGGCAACGGCAATCTGATTCTGGCAGGACAGGGCGGCGTTCGCGTCACCTCGCCAACCGGCGCCGGCGCAGAGAATGGAAAAAACGGGTCGTCCAAATGAGCCTGGCACATAATAAGAAGGCGGGTCTATGACATCCTTGAGCAGTCATCATCACGACAAGGCGACGTTTCTCGAGCGCCTGATTTTCAACAACCGCCCGGCAGTGATCTTCATCTGCCTGCTGGTCAGTGTTTTCCTGTTCTGGCAGGCGACGCTGATCCGGCCGTCCACCAGTTTCGAAAAAATGATCCCGCTCGATCATCCGTTCATTCAAAAGATGATGGAGCACCGCAACGATCTGGCGAACCTGGGCAACACCGTGCGGATCTCGGTTGAAGCCACCGATGGCGACATCTTCTCCAAGGAGTACATGGAGACCCTGCGTCAGATCAACGACGAGGTGTTCTACATCTCCGGCGTCGACCGTTCCGGCCTCAAGTCGCTGTGGAGTCCGAGTGTGCGCTGGACCGAAGTGACGGAGGAGGGCTTCGCCGGTGGTGAAGTGATTCCCCATAGCTATAACGGGTCCCAGCAAAGCCTCGACCTGCTGCGCAACAACGTGCTCAAGTCCGGGCAGGTCGGGCGCCTGGTGGCCAACGATTTCAAGTCGAGCATCGTTGACATCCCGCTGCTGGAGTCCTACCCGGACCCGCAGGACCAGGGCAAGTTGCTGGCGCTGGACTATCGCAAGTTCTCCCACGAACTCGAAGACAAGATCCGCGACAAGTTCGAAGCCCAGAACCCCAACGTGCAGATCCACATCGTCGGTTTTGCCAAGAAAGTCGGCGACCTGATCGATGGCCTGGTCATGGTGGTGATGTTCTTCGGCGTGGCGTTCGTCATTACCCTGGTCCTGCTTTACTGGTTCACCAACTGCATGCGCAGCACCGTGGCGGTGTTGAGTACGACGCTGGTGGCAGTGGTCTGGCAGCTGGGCCTGATGCACTTTTTCGGCTTCGGGCTCGATCCGTACTCGATGCTGGTGCCGTTCCTGATCTTCGCCATCGGTATTTCCCACGGCGTACAGAAGATCAACGGCATCGCCCTGCAGTCCAGCGGAGCGGACAACGCCCTGACGGCCGCGCGGCGAACCTTCCGTCAACTGTTCCTGCCGGGGATGATTGCGATCCTGGCGGATGCGGTGGGTTTCATCACGCTGCTGATCATCGATATCGGCGTGATCCGTGAACTGGCAATCGGCGCCTCCATCGGCGTCGCGGTGATTGTCTTCACCAACCTGATCCTGCTGCCGGTGGCGATTTCCTACGTCGGCATCAGCAAACGTGCGGTCGAGCGCAGCAAGAAAGACGCGCATCGCGAACATCCGTTCTGGCGCCTGCTGTCGAACTTTGCCAGTCCGAAAGTCGCCCCGGTCTCCATTGCCCTGGCGCTGATCGCCTTCGGTGGCGGCCTCTGGTACAGCCAGAACCTGAAAATCGGTGACCTCGACCAGGGTGCGCCGGAACTGCGTCCGGACTCGCGCTACAACCAGGACAACAACTTCATCATCAGCAATTACTCCACCAGTTCCGACGTGTTGGTGGTGATGGTCAAGACCAGGTCCGAAGGCTGCTCGCGCTACGAAGCGATGGCGCCGATCGACGAGCTGATGTGGAAGATGCAGAACACCGAGGGCGTGCAGTCGGCGATCTCGCTGGTGACCGTATCCAAGCAGATGATCAAGGGCATGAACGAGGGCAACCTGAAATGGGAAACCCTGTCACGCAACCCGGACGTGCTGAACAACTCCATCGCCCGCGCTGACGGCCTGTACAACAACAACTGCTCCCTGGCGCCGGTGCTTGTATTCCTCAATGACCACAAGGCCGAAACCCTGGACCGCGCGGTGCATGCGGTGCAGGAATTCGCCAAGGAGAACAACAAGGATGGCCTGGAATTCATCCTCGCCGCCGGCAACGCCGGGATCGAGGCAGCCACCAACGAAGTGATCAAGGAATCCGAGCTGACCATCCTGATCCTCGTCTACCTCTGCGTCGCGACCATGTGCATGATCACCTTCCGTTCCTGGGCGGCGACCCTGTGCATCGTGCTGCCGCTGGTCCTGACCTCGGTACTCGGTAACGCGCTGATGGCGTTCATGGGCATCGGCGTGAAAGTCGCGACCTTGCCGGTAGTGGCGCTGGGCGTGGGGATCGGCGTGGACTACGGGATCTACATCTATAGCCGTCTGGAAAGCTTCCTGCGTGCCGGCCTGCCGTTGCAGGAAGCCTATTACCAGACGCTGAAATCCACCGGTAAAGCCGTATTGTTCACCGGCCTGTGCCTGGCCATCGGCGTGTGCACCTGGATCTTCTCGGCCATCAAGTTCCAGGCCGACATGGGCCTGATGCTGACCTTCATGCTGCTGTGGAACATGTTTGGCGCACTGTGGCTGCTGCCTGCGCTGGCGCGATTCCTGATCAAGCCGGAAAAGCTGGCGGGGCAGAAGGGCAATTCGTTGTTTGCTCACTGATTCAAATGCTGGAAACAATCCCGCCCGGGCTTGATGCCGGTCACTGTAGGAGCAAGCTTGCTCGCGATGGTCTTAAGGGCGACGCGTTTATCCTGAATAAACGCGTTATCGTTGACGTCCATCGTGAGCAAGCTTGCTCCTACAAGCGGCTCCGTATCAATTCGTTTACAGATTGAGGAACAGCTCCTGATCCAGGGGCGGTTTGATGACGGCTTTATCCAGATTGACCACGGCGCGGTGATCTGCGAGGGCTTTTTCGATCAGTTGTCTACGCGTCTGGAAGCGCTCCTGCGGCCGCTTCAAATGGCCGAAGTTATGTTGCGATATCGGCGTATCGACGGCGGGGTAGTGGAAATGCGCATACCAGAGGACGTCGGGTTTGTTTTTTTCACGCACCGAATACTCGGTCAGATAATCACCCGCTTTGGTGAGAACGCGCGAGCTGACCAGATTGAGATCGACAAAGCCGTGTTTCCACAGATAGGCGATATTGGAGGCTTTGGGGAGCTGTAGCTTGTACCCCTCGCTGCAAACTTCGCGGGCCAGTTTCGTCACGGCGGTCGCTTCCTCAAGGTAGGTATTGCTCAACGCGGCGGCGTTTGCATCGGTGCTGTGGTCGCGCCGGATTTCCTCGGCCAGGGTTTCGAGTTTCTTCGCATGCTGCGTCAGCATGTCCTCCCAATCCAGCGGACTGAGGGTTTCACGACGCATGGGATCCAGAAGTTTTTTCTGTTGGTCGCGTATCCTGCGTTCGATACCGGCGCGCTCGGCCATTACGGTTTCTGCCTGTCTTTTGATCGTGTTCAACGAACGAACCCCAGGCACTGGAGCCGGTGCCGACGGTCTCGCTGTAACCACCTCGACCCAAACCCCTTCATCGGCATGTTCAAGGTAGGTAGCGACGGCCTGCCCGGTGACCGGGTCCTTGATGTCGACGAAACTGCCCGGGGCTTGAGGGTCGAGCGCACGCAAGTCACCCACCAGGCTGCCCTGGTTGCGGGTCTTGATGACTTTTCGGCTGGGTCGTTTTTCCCGAGTGGGTTTGTCGGGTGCTGGCGCAAGGGCGAACCCTTCGTCAATGAGGATCAGGTCAGCCAGTTGTGTTTCGAGGCTGGTACGGGCCTCACCAAGCAGCTGCAAAAAAGCTGCTCGATAGTCGTCCCGCACGAAACCGGAACCCATTTCAGTTAATGAATTGATGGCGTTCTCCATACGCTCGTAGTGCGTCAGAACATCCTTGAGGACGACCCTCTGCTCATCCACCGAGTAACCTGAGCTGGAGCGCATTTCCAAATGCCCAAGGATGCTTCGATACAGGTGTTGGTTGGAGACCTGTTGAACGAAGTGAAGCTCTGACGGCTCTTGAGAAACACAGGCATGATCCAGCACCAGCTCGATAAGCAAGAGCAGCTCCTGCTGTTTCACGGTTGCGGCGGATATGTATTGGTCGGAAGGTGCATAGCTCAATAGCTTTTTACGCTGGATGGGGTCCGCCTCATGAAGGAGTCTTTCTATTTCTTGGGCGGGTTCGGTTTTCTTTTTTTCTATCTCATACCGCGCCTTTGTCTTTTGGATGACCTCCTCATAGGCGGTTTTGATGCCGGCGTTCAGCTGCTCATCGGCACGGGACTGAAGCTCAGCGTAGCTTTCGCCACGCTCGGACTGACTCACGTAGCGGCCTTCATCCTCCAGACAGTTATAGATCAGTCCCCAATACGTGAAGAGGAGCTGGGCTCTTTCATCGCGATGCTGGCGGTTTAACGCGTTTGTCCTGTCGGCCATCACCAGTTCGGTTTGTTTGTCGATGAGCCTGCGCTCCGAAGGTAACTCGGCCTGAAACGCTTTATTGAAGTTATCGAATGCGATATCCCATTGCACCTTGGACTGCGCTGTAATCGACTGTTGCTGTTCATGACGTGCCGTGATCGTTTCTCTCAGCGCCTCGATCGCATTGGCGCGTAATACAAAAAGCTGCCTCAGTTTTTTGTGCTGCTCCTCCATGGCGATTCCGGCACTGTCCATTACCAATTCTGCGCGGTGAGTGGCCTCGTACAGAGGGATGGTCTCCAAACGCATCCTCTGGACTTCTGCACCTAGCACCTCAAGGCGATTCGAGTGCTCTTGGTGCCAAGCCTGGAACCTCTCCTTGGGCATGCCGCCCTCCAGCCGGGCCCTGCGATCCAGTCGCCAGTGCCCTTGGCCGTCGCTGGCCAGCTTGAAGCCGGGATGATCAGGGTGCTTTGGATCGATCAGGTAGACCTCGGCGAAGCCGGGCTCGACGCTGACCTGAAACAGCAGCCCGCCGACGCTGGCGTGCCAGGTGTCGCCGATTCGGTACAGACCCTTTAAGGAACCGCCGGCCTCCGGGGGCGGCAGGGATTCGGGCCAAGGCACGCGGACAGCGAGCAACGCATTGAGCAATCTGGCGCTGGCCTTGGGGCTGGGAATCGAGCGAGTGAAGTCCAGCGTCGTGTGTCCTGCGGCCGGAGGCTCCCCAGGCAAGGCTACCGTCCCGTGTCGGATGTCCGGCGTGCCTTGCGGGTGCGGCAGGCCTGCGGGGCGCCGCCAGGAGGCCAAGTGCAGGCCGCTGTCTTCCGGGGCCGGATCGGCCAGCGGCTGGCGGCTTCTGTTGGAGGGCGTGGCCGCATGCAGCAACACCATCGCGGTATTGAGCAGCAGGTCGATCAACGCCAGCTCGCGGGTGGTCGGGTCGTCGCTGTCCAGGCCGGTCAAATCCTGTTCCAGACTGCTGACCAACACCAGGAGCCAGCCGGCCAACATGGCCGGTCCCCGGACCAGCGGCAACAGCAGGGTGTTGAACAGCAGCCACGCACCTTCCATCACAATGGCCCAGCGACTTTCGCTGTTGGACACCGACTCGCGATCGGCCAGGTCGACCAGCGCCCGTGCAGTACTGCCGAACACATGCTGGAGCAGCTTGCCGTCGACTTGTGATTGCAGCCATTCTTCGGCACCCTCGTCGACGGCCAGGGTCGCGGGTGCCGGTTTTTCATAGGATGAGAATTCGTCCCCGGTGAGGAAGTGAAGGATGTGCGGTTCCCTGATTCCGCCATGGTCATAGACGGGGCGGGCCTTGTCCGTCAGCCAGGTCAGCACGCTGTCTTGCAGTTCGCCGGGCGTGGCGATCGCATCCAGCAAGGCCTGGCGTGTCGGGTATTGATGCAGGGGGGCGGCGTACAGCGGCCGATAGAGCAGGTGCGGGCCAGTGCTTGAGTCCCGGGGCTCGATAATGAACATATTATTGACTTCATCGGGCGCTGCACCGGGTTTTCGGCACAGGGCCAGCGGCCGCAGGACGATTTCCTGGCCGTCGACGATTCTGTCCGAGGGAGTTTCACCCATCAACGCCGCCACACAACGGTAACCTTTGGTGGAGACCCCGTGCTGGAGCCTGATCTTGCATTCCAGCGCCTGCATCGGCAGCCGGACCTTGAGTTCACGGGTAAACAGCGACTCCCGTCGCCGGGCGTCGGCAGTGTCGGACAGCAACAGGTCCTTGATTTTCTGCGAATAGGTGGTGCCGATGTCGACGCGCTGGATCAACCCATTGCTGCCCAACACATAATCCTCGCTCAGCCACTGGGGGAGTGTCCCGCCGCGCGCGGAGGAGAGCTTCAAAGTGCCCCTGGGTTTGCCGGCAAGATTTTTCAGGGCCAGTTCCGTCAGCGACATCCGCACATGCTCGATAATGCCTGCGCCGCCCGGGTAGCCGGCGGCCACGGCAAAGTCCAAAACCACATCGTCGGGGTCGTAATCGGCATGATCGGTCTGCATCTGCTGGCGCAATGCGTCGCGGCTGAAGCTGTGGAGGGTTGTAATGCCTTCGTTGAATGAGCGCCCCTGGTTTTGCCTGATCACCTGAGCCATATCCTGCAGATGACGGTGGTAGGCGAAACGGTCGCCGACATCGGCATGCCTGAGCCACTCGGGCAGCTGGTCGCTGACCTTTTGGAGAAGGGCGGGGGGACCCTCGGGGATGTTGGAAAAAAGCACAGAGGGATCGGTGATTTGTTCCAGACGTCGCTCAAGCGCTCTTTCGCTGTGACCCTGAAACGTCAATGTCCCCAGGTCTTCAAGCTGCTGATTGAGGATCAGCCCGGCTTGCTGCTCGAAGACATTGCCATCGGGTTCGTTGCGCCGCCAGGTGATGCTGTCGAACTGGAACTGACGCTGCATCCTCGCTCCCCAGGCATCGCCGAAGGCATCGATGGACTCAAACGACTCGATAGCCCCGGCCACGCTGTACAGCAGCACCTGTTTGTCGCGGATCAGCAGCAGATCGGGGGTCAGAAGGCGCGCTTGCTGCCCGTCCCTGGTGAGCGTGGTCTCGATGAAATAGGCATAGGTGGTCGGCGTGGATCGGGACAGACGCTTGAGCCGTTCCGGCCAGGCGGCGACGAGCGACAGCATGTCCCGTTGTGTCTGGGTCAGGTTCGGGCGCGACGCGGCAGCGGCCGTCATCTGGCCGTTGAGGAACTCGCCCAGCCATTGCCAGCGACTGCCGCCCTGGGCGTCGACTTCGCTCCAATAGTCGGCCAGTGCCTGCTGGAAGTAGATGTGGATCGTTGATGGCAGCGCATCGATGATTTCGGCGATGACCTGCATGTCGATGATGTAGGGCGGGGCCTGGCTCTTCAGGCGGCTGGGGATTTTTTGTGTCAGGTAGAACGGCAATTCCCGTTGTGGGCTCCAATCCAGCAGCTGCGGGTTCAGGACATGATTAACCGCGACATTGCTCAATAGCTGGAATGTCCAGCCTCCCGATGGGCTGGGACTGGCCAGCTTGACAGCGCGCAGGTCCATTTCCAGGGTTGGATAGCGTTCCAGGATTTGGCTGCGCAATGCATTGAAAACCACTGAAAACAGCGCCGGGCGATGGGCGAAACGTTCATGAACGGCCTGGGCGGGCAATGGGCTCAGGGAAGTGGGTAACGCGAGGGTATTGGCGGCGGGCATGACGAAATCCTTTTTCCTGTTGAATCCGGTGCCTTCGTGGCTGCCGGGCTAGCAGACCACTGAGCGGTCCGGCACAGGAAATCGCATTTCGTCGTCGCGCGTGCAGTATTGGGATACCGCAAATATTACAAGGGTTGACCCATTACCACAGTTGTTCGGTGTTGTTCGTGGGTTGAGTGACTGGCACAGGCCCGCTCCCGCATTGAGCTATCATTGCGACTTTCCCCTTCAAAGATTGACTGCCATGACTGCCGTAACCGACACCTTGCTCAACGCCCTCGAACAGTGCGACATGCTGGAAATCGACGGGCTGCACGCCTTCGATTTCTCCCTCGATGAAGACGACAACCTGCACATCGAATGCATGGACGGCCGCGCGGCCAAGCGCTGGGCGTTCAGCATGGCCCAGATCCAGGCCGCGACCTTCGACCCCACTTTGAAGAGTTGGATCATTACCGGTGATTCCGGCGAGCACCGGCTGGTACTGATGGATGCGATCGGTGGTGGTGACGACGAGGACGAAACGCATGAAGATGCGTAATCTCTGGCCGCTGTTGATCGCCGGCAGCGTTGGCGCGATGGGCGTTCAGACGGCGGCGGCTGATGATTATCAGTTGCTGGTCGGTTCTTACACCGCCGCCCGGAGCCAAGGGATTTATCGCCTGAAGTTCGACAGTTCGACCGGGCAGATCGACGCCAGACCCTTGCAAGTGGTCAGCAGCGAAAACCCGTCCTGGCTGACCCTGTCCAGGGATCAACGCCGGTTGTTCGTGGTCAATGAAAACGGCCCGGGGCAGGCGGATCCGGTAGGGCGGGTCAGCAGTTATGCGATCGATCCCACGACCCATGAGCTGAGCCTGATCAATCAGGTGCAGAGCCTGGGCAACGAGCCGACGCATTCGAGCCTCAGCGGTGAAGCCAGTCACCTGCTGGTCAGCAATTATTCGGTGGCCGAAGATCCGGGCGGCACCCTGGCGGTGTTGCCGGTGGATGCCGACGGCAAGCTCCAGCCCGTGGTGCAAATGAGCAGTCATCCCGCCAGCCGGGTCAATCCCGAGCGGCAGATGTCGGCCCATGTGCATTCGACGGTCTCATCGCCGGATGGCCGCTATGTATTTTCCAATGACCTGGGGGCGGACCGGATTTTTGTCTATCGCTTCGACCCCAAGGCCAATCCGGACCTGCCGTTGACCGCGGCCAAACCGGCCTCGGTCCAGTTGCCACCCGGCAGCGGGCCACGGCACCTGCTGTTCAGCGCCGATGGCAAACACGCGTGGTTGACTATGGAAATGAGCGCGCAGGTGGCGGTGTTCGATTACCGGGACGGCCGGCTGGAACAGACGCAGATGGTCGACCTGGCGGCGGGCCAGCCCGTGTCCGACAAGGCCGCGGCGGCGCTGCATGCTTCGGCCGATGGCAAGTACCTCTACGTCAGCAACCGTGGCACCGCCAATCAGTTGCTGGTGTTCGCCATCGAACCTGCGACTGGCCACCTCAAGGAGCTGCAGCGCCGCTCCGTGGAAGGCGATCATCCGCGCGAGTTCAGCCTCGATCCGAGTGGCAAGTTCCTGTTGATCGCCAACCAGAAGAGCAACCAGATTGTCGTCGTCGAGCGCGATGCCAAGACCGGTCTGCTGGGCAGAACCGTGCAGAAACTGCCGATGGATGCCCCGAGCGACCTCGAGTTCCTGGTGCGTCAATAGGCCGCAGGCCCCGGTTGATGGGGCCTGCATCGTTCTATTAATGACGCTGATATCTGCTAATGCTACAAAAGATTTCAAGGCGCCAACCTCGAAGGTTAAGTTTGCTCCACGGCCCCACCGGGCAGGCAAGCCAACCGACTTCGAGGACTACCGCCATGAACTTCAATCTCTTCTCCGTCATCGCCGCATCCGCTATCTCCGCCACCGTGGCGCTGCCCGCCAGCGCCAACGTTGAAATCAGCGACAAAAAATCCCACGCCCAGAGCTACACCCAGAAATACCTGCAACAGAGTGCCACCTTCTACGCCGCCCTGGATCACAAAAGCCAACACTGAAAGCCGAGCCCTGCACACTTTATGCAGGAGCGAAGTCACTTGCCGATCGACCGCCCAAGTCGAAAGGCCATGAAGTGATGTCGCTCCTGCATAACGCGTTTTGGGCCGCCTCATTGTCTGTTTTCCATTTCCCCATTCTTTTGCCTGTCCGGCCCGTTCAAGACGAGCCAGAAGCTGCTCGCGAGCGCCTGATAGCTTTTATCAAAGACCGAAATAGACGGGCTTAATGATCAACCAGGCTGATGGTCACTATGGATAACCCTGAGTGGTTATCAGGGTTTGTTTGATCGATTCTGTGGGCATCGAAACAGGCTTGCGGAGAACATCATGACCCACACAATCCTCACTTCTGCCAAACGCGGCGCCTATGTGGCGATCGGTCTTTACCTGGCCATGGTGCTGGTTGTCAGCCTTTCACCGCAGTCGCGTCAATCCCCTGAAGCGCCGATTCAAGTCGCTCATCCCGGTATCCAGTTTGAATACCATTCGCAAAAGGCGATGGTCGATCAGGCTGAACTCGCGGGGATCGCCGGAGCATGAAAGGCTACAGGCTTTGGGTCATCGCCTTTTTGGCGTTCATGACCAATGGATCTTCCCTGCTGGGGATCGGACAAGGTTCGGCGGGGGCGGTGGCGCGGGCCATTGAAGCCAATCACAACCTGGCGCGCAACATCGAGACCGCGAAGGCCTTGGGGTTGCTGGCGGGCAATCCGCCGATCAAGCGTCAGGAAGGATTTTTTGGACCCTTCCATGTGGATTGCTCGGCGCTGCAGATGTGCTCGGTGTTGGCCTGAATATTCCAGACACCCCCCCATCCCCTGTAGGAGCGAGGCTTGCCCGCGAAGCTTTTGGCGTACTTGAGGACGCCTTCGCGGGCAAGCCTCGCTCCTACAGGGGTTGGTTATTTCTTCATGATTGATGTGAACAGGTCTGATTCGATAAACCGCTGCAGCCAGGCCTGCAAGCGCCCATAGGGCGTCTGTGCGAACCACTCGCGATCGACATGGGCGAATTGCCTCACGAAGGGCATCAGCGCCACATCCGCCAGACTGGGATGGTTCGCCAGCAAATACTCACGGCCCTGCAGCAGCTCATCGAGCTGGCGCAAAAACACTTCACCCTCGGCGCGATAGATCGCCATCGGCTGCTCGGGATAACGCTCGGCGTATTTGTAGCGATTCAGGTGCAGCTTGAACACCTGATCGTTCTCTTCGATCAACTCAACGATGCAATGCTGCCCGACAGGATCATCCTTGAGCAACCAATCCTGCGGATCGTTCTGTGCCAGCGCCCAGCGCATGATCGACAGGCTTTCATCGATCACTTGACCGTCGACACTCAGCACCGGCACCGTGCCTTTGCTCGACAACGCGAGCATTTCGGCGGGTTTGGCCTTCAAGCTGACCTCGACGATGTCCACGGCAACCCCGCAGTAGCGCAGGGCCATGCGCGCCCGCATGGCGTAGGGGCAACGGCGGAACGAATACAGGGTATTCATTTCACCTCCAGGGTACTCAGGCCGTTGCCCTGGCGCCGGACTTGAATCTGCACCGGAATGCGCTCATGCATTTCCTGGACGTGGGAAATCACCGCGACCTTGCGCCCCTGGGCCTGCAAGCCGTCAAGGGCGTCCATGGCCAGTTGCAGGGATTCCGGATCGAGACTGCCGAAGCCTTCATCGATGAACAGCGATTCGATTTTCAGCGTGCTCGAGGCCATCGATGCCAGGCCCAATGCCAGTGCCAGCGATACCAGGAACGTCTCGCCGCCGGACAACGAATGCACCGAACGCAGTTCGTCGCCCATCTCGGTGTCCATCACCAGCAATCCCAGCATGCTGCCGCCGCGTTTCAGGCGATAGCGCCGCACCAGCTGGCGCAATTGGACGTTGGCATGATGCACCAGCAGGTCGAGGTTGTAGGCCTGGGCGATTTTGCGGAAGGTGTCGCCGGTGGCCGAGCCGATCAGTGCATTCAAGCGGGCCCAGCGCTGATATTCGGTGTAGGCGTCGGCGATCTGCTGCGCCAGGGCCTGATTGGCGTTCTGTCGGCGTTGATCCTCGGCCTGTTCGGCACGCAGTTCGGCGCACTGGTGTTCGCTGGCGGCCGACAGGCTTTGCAGTTCGGCAAGCGCCGTGACCAGTTGCTCGGCGTCGAGATTGCCGTTGTGCTGCGCCTGATGATCGAGCAGCCGCTGATCGCGCTCCTGCAACAGGACGCTGGCCTGCTCGATGGCTTTTTCGCTTTGTTGCAGTTGCTGGCGCAGTTCGCTGACCTGCTGGTCGTCGACGCTCAGCAGGTGTTCCAGGCCGCCTTCATCCAGTTCCGGGTGCAGGGCGCGCCAGTCGGCGATCTTGCCGCTTAAATCCCGATCTTCGGTTTCCAGCGCGAGCAGGCGTTCCTGCTGTGCCTTGAGCTCGGCGGCCAGTTGCACCAGCCCCGTGCGCACGTTTTGCAGTTGCTGATTGGCCGTTGCTTCGCCAGTGCGCGCCTGTTCCACGGCCTGATCCAGTTGCAACTGCCATTGTTCGGCGCCGCTGTGCGCGCCCAGTAATTGCGTCAGTTGCTGCTGGCACGCCTGTTGCTGCTCGGCGAGGGCGGTAAATTGTTGTCGGGCAGCTTCCAGTTGCTGGGCACGGGTCTGCTGGCGATCCTGCTCTTTCTCCAGGGTTTGTTGGCGCTGTTGCTGCTCGCCGAGTTCATCGCGTTGCTGGTCGAGTTGCTGCAGACGCTGGGCGATCTGTCGGTCGAGCTGCATGAAGGTGGCGGCAGGTTCGTTACGCAAGGCGTCCAGGGTCTCGGCCGGGAGCAGGGTGCCGAATGCCGTCAGCTCTTCGTCCAGACGCTGGCGATCACTGTTCAATTCACGTTGTTGGTTGGCCAGGTGCTGGGTTGCCTGCTGGCTCGCCGTTTCGGCGCTGCGCAACTGCTGTTGCAGGCGCGCGGCATTCTGTTGCAGGGTGAGCAGGGCGGATTGGCGCTGTTCGTCCTGGCTGATGCTTTGGTTCAGCTGAGTGTTTTGCCGGGCGAGCCAGGCATCGCGTTTGAGCCTGTCCTGGGCCAGCAACGGTGTCGAGAGCGGATGCGCTTCGAGGCTGGGCGTCAGGCGCTGTTGCTGCGCGGTGAGGTGCTCCTGCTGCTGCAGAAATTCCCTTTGCTGAGCGATCAGGCCGCCGACTTCAGCGCGCAGGTCAGTCAGTTTTTCCTTGAGCAGGTCGACCGCTTTCTGGGCGGTGGCCTGTTCGCTTTCATCGTGCCGACCGAGACTCTGCAACAAGGCTTCAGGCTGATGGTAGGGATGCTCAAGGCTGCCGCACACCGGGCAAGGCTGGTCGTCCTGCAGCTGCTCGCGCAGTTCTTCGACACTGGCACTGCGGGCCAGACGCTGGCGTTCCAACAGTTCGCGGGTGACGGTCAGGGTCTGTTCGGCGACCGTCAATTGGTTTTTGGTGTTCACGCCGTCCTGGGTCAGGCGCTCGCGTTCCTGCTGCGCGGTCGACTGGCGCTGTTGCAGCTCGGCGCCGCGCTTGTCGAGTTCCTGCTGGCTGGCCCACAGTCGTGTCAGTTCTTCAAACGCCCGCAGTTGCTTGCGGTTGTCCTGCAGCAGATTGCCGAGCAGCTGGATCTGTTCCGCCACGGCTTCCGGCTCGGCGCCCACTTCTTTGTACAGCACTTCCAGATGCTGCTTTTGCGCTGCCAGTTCCTCGGCGGCGCGGGTGGCGTTCTGTTCCAGGGCGGCCAGTTCGGCCTGGCCCTGGTTCAGGCGATTGCCCACCAGCATCAGCTGCTGCAGACGGTCGCGATAGGCGTTCCAGGCCTCGCTCAGCGGTGCCAGATGGGTGCTTTGTTCAAGCTCTCCGGCGATTCGCTGCAGACGTGCGGCCACCTGCTGTTGTTGCTCAAGCAGGCCCTGGATCCTTTGCTGCCCTTGCGTGCAGGCCTGTTCCGCCTGTTGCTTGAGGTCTGCACTCTGAGCGGCTTCCTTATTCAGGCGGGCGAGGGTGCTTTGCTCTTCAAAAGCCTGGCGCAGCAGCGGTGCGCTGGCGCTGTGCTGGCGTTGGGCTTCGATCAGCGCGGTCTGCGCCGCCGCAAGGCTGAGTTCGAGTTGCGCCTGCTGCTCACTCAGCTCGGCTTGCTGGCGGCTGTACTGCTCGATCTGCGCGGCCAGCGGCGTAAGACGGGCGGTGAGTTCGGCCTTGCGCGCGAACTGATGCCGTTGCGGCGCCAGTTGCTCCAGCCGCATCAATTTCAGGCGTTCGCCCGCCAGACTGTGCCAATGCTGTTGGGCGCCGGTCAGTTGTTCGGTGGCGCTGTGTTGCGCGTCCTGCAACTGACGCAGGTCCTTGAGCCAGGTGTGTTGCAACTCAAGCTGTTTGAGTTGCGCCTGCTGCGTCTTGAGTTGCTGTTGCGCCTGGTTGAATCGCTCATCCAGCTCCGCCCGGGCTTGCGGCGCCAGCGGCGTGACCCCGGTGGCCTGGTCCTGCAGCAGCTTGTGGGTTTCGCGGGCTTCCTTGGTTTTGTCGAAGGCGCGGCGACCCAGACGGGTGTAGAGCGCCGTGTCGGTGAGTTTTTCCAGGAGCTCGCTGCGTTCGTTGTCGTTCGCCTTGAGGAAGGCACTGAACTCGCTTTGGGCGAGCAGCACCGCCCGGGTGAACTGCTCGAAATTCAGGCCCAGCACCGATTCAAGCTGGATTTTGAATTCGACTTTCTGGCTGGCCAGCAGCTGATCCTGATCGATATCGCGCAAGCTTTGGCGACTGGCTTGCAGTTTGCCGCCGGCTTTTTCCCGAGCGCGATTGGCTTCCCAGCGTGCCCGGTAACGTCGGCCGTCTATGCCGACGAAATCCACTTCGGCATACCCTTCACCGGTGCCGCGACGCAGCAAGGTGCGCGGGTCGCCGGTGCCGATTTCGCCATCGGCGTCCGGCGTTTTGGCCGATGTCTGTGCATTGCTCAAGCGCGGCACAGCGCCGAACAATGCCAGGCACAACGCATCGAGCAGGGTACTTTTACCGGCGCCAGTGGGGCCGGTAATCGCGAACAGACCGGCGCTGGCCAGCGGTTCAGCGGTGAAGTCGATCTCGAACGGACCGGCCAGCGAGGCGAGGTTCTTCAGGCGGATCGCGAGAATTTTCATGGTTGCTCGCTCTCCATCTGCACGTCCTGCAGCAACTGGGCAAAGTCGTTCAGCGTTTGCTCATCGACCTCGCTGCCGTAGCTGTCCTGCCACGCGCGGCTGAACAATTGCTGGGGCGTGAGCTGATCCAGTTCGACCAGCGTCGTGCCGTCATCGACGCCATCGCGGCTGCCGTTGCCGGCGTATTGCGCGGCGATGCGCACCAGGCGCACGGCTTTGCCATGCAGGGCGCTTTCGACTTGATGGCGCAGGTCGGGTTGCGGCTCATCCAGACACACCCGCACTTCCAGCCAAGGCTGGCGCTGAACGTCGGCCAGCAGGTCGATGTCCGGCAGGTCGGCCAGTTGCAGCAAGATATCGGCCAAAGGCGCCGGCCCGATGCGCTGCAGATTCACCGCGCGGGGAATCAGTTTCGGTTCGACGCTGACCAGGGTTTCGCCGTCGAGGATGACGTCGAGAACCTGATGCTGATAACCGATCTCGGAAAACGACAGCGGGATCGGCGAACCGCTGTAGCGAATGCGCTCTTCACCGTTGACCTTCTGCGGCTTGTGCAAATGCCCGAGGGCGACGTAGCTGATGCTCGGCCCGAACAGGCTGGCGGGCAGCGCTTCGGCATTACCGATGATCAGGCTGCGCTCGGAGTCTTCCGACACCGAACCGCCGGCCATGTGCGCATGGCTGATGGCAATCAGCGCCTGGCCCGGTTTGCGCTTGGCATTGGCGGCTTCGATCAGCCATTCGTGAACCTGGCCGATACCACGCAGGTAGTTGTCACCCAAATGCGCGCCGGTGACTTCCGCCGGGCGCAGGAACGGCAACGCCAGGCACCAGGCGACGGTTTTGCCCTTGGCATCCGGCAAGGGCAGCAGCAGCCGCTCGGCGTCGAGTTGACCATCGTCCAGCCACAGCACCCGACCGAGGGCATGGGTGCGCAAACGGCGCATCAACGGCGCGGGCAGTTCAATGCGCGAGCCGGAATCGTGGTTGCCGGCGATCATCACGATGGTCAGCTTCGGCTGCTGCTCGTGGGCGCTGACGATGAAATCGTACAGGCGTTCCTGGGCTTTGACCGGCGGGTTGACCGTGTCGAAGATATCGCCGGCGATCAGCAGTACATCGGGCTGATCCAGCTTGAGCTGGCGCAGCAGCCAGTCGAGGAAACAACCGTGTTCGAAATCGCGGTCCTGGCCGTGCAGGTTTTGTCCAAGGTGCCAGTCGGAGGTGTGGAACAGACGCAAGGCGTACTCCGTAGGAAATAAGGTAATGGCCGCGAGGAAAATGATGGCGGCTAAAGGGCAGAGAGTTTAATGGCAAAAGACCGGGGATGCTGAAAGCTTTGAAAAATTGCCTATCGATCGTGTGAGGTCGCAGTATGGTAGACAGCAGTCCGAGATGACGAGGCGGATGCTGTTGCACACCATCAGGGAGTTTGAATGTTTAAGGACGCGTCATGACCCAACAATTACTTCAACTTGATCAAGTGTCCTTAACCTGCCCGACGGGCGCGTTCTGTTCGATGACTTGAACCACACCTTCAGCACCAGGGCCACCGGCATCGTGGGCGCCAATGGCTGCGGCAAGTCCTTGCTTGGCCGGCTTCTGACGGGCGAACAACGGCCCACCAGTGGCACCGTGCGTCGCGAAGGGCAGGTTTACGCCGTGGCGCAGTTACTGGAACCCGAGCGCTATCCCAGCGTTGCCGCGCTGGCTGGCGTCGAACCTGTTCTGGCGGCACTGGATCGCATTGCCCAGGGTAGCGTCGACGATGAGGACCATGCGCTGGCGGTCGACCAGTGGGATTGCGCCACACGCCTTGAGGCAGAGCTGGAGCAGATCGGTCTGGGCCATTTGAATGCCGACTCGCGCACCGACACCCTCAGTGGTGGCGAGCGGCAGCGGGTGGCGCTGCTGGGGGCGTGGTTGTCCCGGGCCGACTGGCTCATTCTCGATGAGCCCAGCAACCACCTCGATATTGATCAGCAACTCAAGCTCGCGCAGCAGATCGATCGCTGGCCCAACGGCCTGGTGTTGATCAGCCACGACCGGGGCCTTCTGGAGCATATGAACGAAATCGTCGAGCTTTCGCCCCTGGGGTTGGCGGCCTATGGCGGCAACTACAGTCAGTATGCGGCGGCGCGCGAGCAGGAGCAGCAGTCGTTCCAGTCAGCATTGCAAGGTGAGCGGGCACAGGCCAGGCGCGAACAACGCGAGAGGATCGTGCAGATGGAGCGTCAGCAACGGCGTAATGCCCGCGGCGACCGTCAGGCCCGCGACAGCAATCAGACCAAGCTGATCACCAACGCCCAGAAAGAACGCAGTGAAAACAGCCAGGGGAAACTGCGCCTCAATCAACAGCTGGCCCGGGAGCAGCAACAACAACGTATTGCCGAGGCCTGGGCGCGGTGTGCGCCGGACATTCAACGCATGATGCTGTCCCCGGAAAGCGCGGTGCCCCATGGCAAGCTGATAGTGCAACTCAACGACGTCGTGCTGCCGTTCGGTCACAGGTTGCCGATCAACCTGACGCTGACGGGGCCGATGCGCATGGCGATCCTGGGTGCCAACGGCAGCGGCAAGTCGACCCTGCTGCAGGTAATCGCCGGCCACCTGCCGGTGCGCGAAGGCGAGCTCATACGCAGTTGCCAGGTCGGCTGGCTGGATCAACACGCCGGATTGCAGCACCCCGAGCGCACGGCGGTGCAATGGCTCTACGAGAGCAATCCGCAATTGCCCGAAGCCGAGGCGCGAACCCGGTTGGCGCAGATGGGGATTGATGCGGACCGTGCGATGCTCAAAACTTGCCAGTTAAGCGGTGGCGAACGCCTGAAAATAGCCTTGGCTGCGCAGCTATATGCACAGCGACCCCCGCAATTGCTGTTGCTGGACGAACCGGACAACCATTTGGACCTGCCCAGTCGAATCGCACTGGAACAGATGCTTGATCAGTACCAAGGGGCATTGATCGTGGTCTCTCACGACAGCGCTTTTTTACAGGCCATTCATCTGGACGCCGAGTTCCATCTCGGCAACTAGGCGTCAATTTGGATAAAGCTGCAGCAAACTGCGGTCACCCACCGGATCTGCATCGGCACGATGTCCACTGCTCGCTGGTTTCTGGCACAAGCCGTTTGCGCTCCCAATACTACTCTTTGACGCGGTTACAGTGGCGATTCAGGAAAAAAGGGCACGGGTGAAACATCGCGACCATGATATTCAGTCTGATCAGCGCCGCCAGGCTGGCTACCAATGGGCTTCCGAAAGTCTACCGGTTTTGCGTAGAGGTAGACTTTTTCGACGCTGGCAATGGGAGGTACTATGATGAGCTCCTGACGGAAATCGGGAGCACTGCATCATTCGATTTTATAGAAGAAATAACCAGGGCTGATGGTTTCGATGTCGTCTAAGATCTTCCTTATTTCCGATCTGCGCAGGGATAACTCTGGGGGGCGTATATCCTGCAAAGTATGTAAATACCTGTGTGCTAGAAAGGAGGGTATTCCTGGGAGTGGGTCCCGATAAAGTTTTATTTTTTCGTATTCAAGGTAGTCTAGCTCTATAGGCGTTCTGTTCTGGTTGGTTAACCGATCTAATATGAGTTTTCCGTTTTTGCTTCTCAAAAATCTTTCATGTGGAGCGTATTCTTTTTCATCTGCGCGTGGGGCGTTTGATATTTCATAATCTTTTAAGAATTGTGCGCTTCTATCTTTGCGCTCGATGCTCTTCAGTTTTTCTATTTCACGGGTTTTAAATTTTAATTTGTCTTTAAGTTTTAGGCCTTTTATTATTTTTAGTGGGTTTGCGCTTTTTACTATAGTTTGGTCGATATAAGAGGAGCTTTTGTACGTTACTTTCCGGGTTACGAGAGATTTTACAAGAGAGAAAAACGAATACTGTCCATTTGGGTCGTGTCTGTTTATCGGATCGCCCAAACAGTACACGTACGCATTTAATCCGCCCTTATCAAACGGACTCAAACTGTCAGGGCTGTTAAAACGCATTAGCACTGGATTAAACGCCCGATAGCCATTTCCCAGCAAATAATGTCCAGTCACCGGATCCGGCCGTTCGCCGTTGAAACCGAGCAGGCTGAGTAATCCGCTTTCAACAGGGCGATGACCATAGGGCGAATAGGCGATGGGCTGAGGTGGATGAGCAGCCTTGAGCGACTGCATCACCGAACGCTGCTGATCGGTGGCCAGCAGCGTGGAATCGGGCGCATCACCCTCACTTCGCTGTTGCGCCAACAGCTTATCGCCATGCTGGACAATCGAAAAGCCCATCGCGCCCTGTATCTCGGAGGCCAGCCTGCTTTTGCAGTAAAAGCGCTGGCGCTCGGGGGTAAATGGCAGGGCGTGACTGATCAGTCGATCAAG
The DNA here is from genome assembly GCF_902497995.1 of Pseudomonas fluorescens. Classification (GTDB taxonomy): domain Bacteria; phylum Pseudomonadota; class Gammaproteobacteria; order Pseudomonadales; family Pseudomonadaceae; genus Aquipseudomonas; species Aquipseudomonas fluorescens_BK. The sequence goes on from NZ_CABVII010000031.1 coordinate 48,313, forward strand.
GGGGTCGTAGCGGTATTGGCAGAGTACGGTTTCGCGCGGCGATTTCACGGGTGGTTGCTCCGAAGGCCCGAATTGCAGGCGCTCAGTATTGAAGGTTTCGCAATGGTTGGGTACTAGCAGAACTGATAGGTGCGCTTGGGACGTCAAAAGTTTGCATTAAAAGAACGAAAAAACGAGGCGCCCATTAGCCGGTCTCGAGTCAATTTGGCGTTTAACCTTAATACTTTTAGACCGCTCTTTTTTTCTGTTGAATCATCACGTTATGCTCACCTTTGGCACCTGCGATTACTCCAGCCCCAATCCGGTATGACCAATAGTGTTCAATCCCTTTTTTTGTGAATAAAAACACGAGTTGGTGGGCGGGAGAGTGGTGGTGCTCGTTGGCAGCATTTAGTAATGTTCAGCATCGATCTGGTATTGCCATTATCGGCTCGTAGAGCCAAATGGCAGCCGAGTTCAAGCATGCTGCATTCGGAGGTGGCCGGAATGATGATCCGTGAAACCGATATCCAGGACTGGGAGTATTTGAAGTCGATCCGACTGCAGGCGTTGTCCGATTCGCCCATCGCTTTCGGCGTCAGTCATGCGGACGCTGTCAACTACAGCGATGAGCGCTGGAGGAGCCTCGCCTCGGCGCAACAGGCACCGTATTTCTGGTTGGCCATCGACCAGGAACTGCCGGTCGGGATGATCGGCGGTGGCATTGATCGGCAGCGGCGTTTCAACCTGATCGGTATGTGGGTCAAGCATGAACTACGGGGCGGTGGTGTTGCCCAGCGCCTCGTCGAGGTGCTCAGGGCGCGCGCCTTGTCACTTGGCTTCGAACGCATGGTTCTGGGCGTCTCTCCCTCCAACGCACGCGCTACGAATTTCTACAAGCGGCAAGGTTTTGTATTCATCGACGAGTTCGAATGGCTGGCCAGCCACCCGGACATCACCGTGCAAACCATGGAGTGGATCGATCCCGCATTTTCAGCGCCAGGGCCACCGGCATCGTAGGTGCCAATGGCTGTGGCAAGTCCTTGCTTGGCCGGCTTCTTACGGGCAAACAACGGCCCCCCGGCGGCATCGTCCGCCGCGAAGGGCGGGTTTACGTCGTGGTGCAGTTACCGCGCAGTTGTATGCACAGCGGCCACCGCAATTGCTGTTGCTGGACGAACCGGACAACCATTTGGACCTGCCCAGTCGAATCGCACTGGAACAGATGCTTGATCAGTACCAAGGGGCATTGATCGTGGTCTCTCACGACAGCGCTTTTTTACAGGCCATTCATCTTGACGCCGAGTTCCACCTCCACAACTAGAGAAAAACCTACGAACGGTCATGCGAACTGACAGTTTTGACAGTATCCGTGGCGGTGAGCCCGCTGCTTAAATGATTCCTGAGCTTCGCCATTACGGCGCAGGAATCAATGGCTCACTTAAAATGGAGAAACATCATGTCACAGCGTCATTCAAACATTGCCAGTAGAAGCAACACTCCACGTCATGGTCATGTCTTTTCACCGGCGTCCAGGGCGTGGTTTGAATGGGAGGCGGGCAGGCTGGATGAAGGGGCTCTGAATCAACGCGAGTCCGGGAAGTTTTTTCCGCATATCTTGGGGGGGCTGACAGATGCTTTCGCCAAAGACGACGACAAAAGTGTCGCGCCACCGCCTGACGGCAAAATTGCCAGTGCCGGTCAACTCACCGGCGCACAGCTGGATGCGCCAGGTAGCCACTGGACAAAACACGATGTACGAAGCGGCGAAACACTGGATATTTCATGGGATTACAGCGCCAGGCACAAAACCCGGCGCTGGAATTATTTCCTGACGAAAGAGGGGTGGGATCCTGACAAGGTCCTGTCGCGCGATCAGTTCGAAGCAGCGCCGTTTTACACGGTGCAGATCAATCTGCAACCGCATTGGTCTTATGGCGAAGAAATGATGCCCCCTAAACCGACCACGCATCCGGTTCCGCTGCCCACGCGTGAGGGTTACCACGTGATGCTGGCCGTTTGGGAGGTGGCCAACACTTCGATGGCGTTCTATCAGGTTGTGGACCTGAATTTTCTGCCCCACGACGGAGGAGGTGAACGTCCCGAGCCGCCGACCGGACTTACCGCTGAAAACGTCACCGACAAGCAGGTGTCGCTAAAATGGAACGCGGCAACGGGTCCACGCCCTATTGCCTCCTACCGTATTACGCGTAACGGGGCCCTGTTGGTGCAGGTTGATGCGCCGCTTCTCATTTGGTCCGATAACAGCGTGGAGCCAGATACCCAGTACAACTACGCCATCTGCGCCATCGATGATCGCGGCACTGCCTCGGCGCCAAGCCGGCCAGTTCAAGTGCATACGTTGCCAGAGGGCGGGGAAGGGCCTACCGCTCCGACGGACCTGCACAGCATGGGGTCGACAGAGCACAGCATCAGCCTGATGTGGGGTCGCTCCGTCGGTAACGCGCCGATTGTGGACTACTTGATTTTCCGGGACGAAAAGCAAATAAAATCGGTAAGCGCAAACCAAACAGCCTTTGAGGACACGGGCCTGACTCCAGATACGGAGTTCAGGTATACGGTGAAAGCGCGCGATGTGAATGACAGGCTGTCGTCAGCCAGTAATGTCTTGATCGTCAGCACTCAAGGCGCTGGTGGTGGTCATCCGGCATGGAAGCTCAATGCCTTGTATGAAACCAATGAACTCGTGAGTCATAACGGCGGTATCTGGCGTTGTTTGCAAAAACACACGTCGTACACGGCCGACTGGGCGCCGGGGCTGGAGTCAAGCGAGGTGCTTTGGGTCAAGCATCCTTGATCGCCTCAACGGAGCATTCATTCTCAGAGTGATTGCTCCGCACTTGGCTCCAGGGCAAATCTTACTTCGGATAAAGCGGCGGCAACCCACTGTCGCCCACCGGAGCCTGCACCCGATCGGCAATCGGGATCGCCTTGATCGCCCGCCACAGTTCCTCACCTTGCCAATACTGGCCGGTTTCGCTATAGAGCGCGCCGTTGAGCCCGTCGAGGGCATTGGACAGCGGTACGAAGCGAGCGGCCATTTCGGCGAGGGTTTCCGGTTGTTGTCGGGCCCAGGCGTCGAGGGCCTGGCGAGTGGCGTGGGGGGAGTTGGCCTGACAGGCACGCTTGAGCTCGTCGAGCACCGTACGCGGGCTCGGGCCGGTCTGCGCGGCACGCAGGATCGCCGGTTGCCAGCGGGCGCGCCACCAGAGACCGAAGCCCAGGAGGGTGGTGCAGGCGAGGATCAGGGAGCTGAGTTTCCAGCGCCAGAGGGTTGCGCTGTCGACGGCGGAAATGGCTGGCGAAGCGCCGGTCGGGGTATCGACCATCAGGCCAGGATTGTTCGCCACTTGCAGGGTCTGGGCCGGCAGGCTGCTGTGTTCCAGGTGATCCTCGAAGGTGTTCCACCAGGTCACTTCCACCGCAGGCAGCTCGATGGCGCCGCTACGGGTCGGCACAAGGGCTTCGCGGTCTTCGCGACTGCCGATCAGGCCCCGTTCGCTGTTCTGGTTGCCCAGCACCGGCTGATCCGGATAGCGCCGCAAGCCGTTGACATCGGTGAGGGGCAACGGCGGCAATTGCGAACTGGCCAGGCCCTCGGCCTTCACGGTCAGACGGCGGGTCAGCGAATCGCCCACCTGAGCGTGATCCGGTGGCGGGTTCCAGCTTTCGCTCAGGCTCAGGCTTCGAGCCGGCAGCCAGGGCACATCGGCCGGGTAAGCGCTCGGCTTGGCCTTGACCGTCAGCATGATCTCGGAGGAGCTGACGCGCATCAGTCTGCCGGATTTCGGGGCTTGGGAGGTGGCGTCCTGAGGCGGCCTGGCGTCCACCAGGGCGGCATTGAAGATCTGCGCCGGAATGATCAGTTCACCACTGTGTTGCGGGTAGATCGCGTAGCGCATTTCGATCACGCCGTGGCGCAGGCCATTGATGTCTTTCTCAAAGGTGCGCGACTCGCCCAGTTGCTCGATGCGTACATCGGCGATCTGCAAGGGCGGCAGGCTGCTGTCATCGTACAGCGACACCGAATGGTAGATACGCAGGGTCAGGATCGCCTGGGCCTGTACGTACACGCTGTGTTGGTCGAGGCTGGCGTCGATGAACACCGGGCCCCGTGGTTTGCTGCTGTCCTGGGTTTCGCTCTCGACTACTTGCAGGGTGATCGGCTGGCTCTGCGCCTCACCCAGTTGCAGCACCGGAATCTCCACGCTGCCGTTCTGCCGAGGCAGCAGGGTGATGATCCACCGGGTGGTCGCACGGTTGTCGCCGTCAAGGGTGGTGGACTGATTGACCTGACGGGTGCCGCGCACTTCGAACAGTGGCTCCAGCGGCGTCAGGTCAGGCTTGCCGAACTGCGTGACGTCGGTGGTTTCCAGGGTCAGTTCGACCGTCTCGCCGGAGTTCAGGCGACTGCGATCCACACTGGTGACCAACTCCACGGCCTGGGCCCTGATGGTGCAGAGCAACAGGGCGGGCAGCAAGGCGAGCATGGAGAGGGTGAAGCGGGTCATCGAGTTTTTCCCTGATCCTGATGTTGTTGCTGTTCGTACCAGAATTTGCGTCTGAGCAATTCACCCGGGTCATCCGGGATCTTGCGCAGCCATTGCTCCAACGCCTGGCGCTGCTCGCCATCGATGCTGGCAGTGGCCGGGCGCAAGGGCGGCCTGGTGTGTTGTTCATCCCCCAGCTCACTGCCCGGGACTTCGTTGGTGCCCGGTTTCGGCGGCGTTGCGGGCGGCTGCCCGGCATCTGTCGTGGCCTGTTGGGCGTCGGTTTGCGGCTCGCCGTTGCTCGACGGTTGAGTGACCGCGCCGGGCGGTGGTTCTTGCGGGTTGGCCTGGTTTTCGTCGCCCGGGTTTTGCTCCGGCTCTACCTGCGGCGGGGTGTTTTTCTGCTTGATCAACTGTTCCACCAGCGCCTTGTTGGTCAACGCCGGGCGTAAATCCGGCTGACGTTCGAGCGCCTGTTCGTAAGCATCCAGCGCCGCTTCCAGCTCACCGCTCCTGGCCAGGGCATTGCCACGATTGTAGTGGGCGTGGGCGTCGTTGCCTGCGGCGAACCGCTGAGCGGCGCCACCGTAGTCGCCGGCCTCATACAGCGCCACGCCCTGCCATTGCGGGTCGGCGAAATGCTGCGCAGCCTCGGCCGGGCGCTTCTGGTTGAGCAGGTGCATACCCTGCTGATCGGGCCGGCGCCACAGGTCTTCGAAGTCGAAGGCGTAGCCGGGTTGCGGCAGCAGCAACAGCAGCGGCAGGCAGAGCAGCCAGCCGCGGCGACCGGCGCAGGCTGCCAGCAGCAACAGCGGCAATAATAGCCAGTAGCCCTGATCGGCCCAGGAGTCGAGGCGCACAGTCTGGCCGTCATTGATCAGTGTGCGCGGGCCGTCGAACAGCCCTAGCGCACGCAGGTCGGCATCGTCCAGGCGCGCGTGGCGATAGCGTCCGTCCAGTGCATTGGCAAAGGCTTTCAGGCTGGGTTCGTCCAGATGCGGCACCAGAATCGCGCCCTGATCGTCCTTGAGGAAACTGCCGTCCTCCTGCGTGATCGGCGCCCCTTCGGCGGTGCCGATGCCGAGCATCAGGAACTGCGTCGATTTGCCATCCAGCGCCTGACGGATACCTTGACGTTCCTGTTCGGTCAGGGTCGAACCGATGAGCAGGATCCGACCCTCGCCAAGGGCGCCCTGATCCAGCAGGGCAAGGGCCTTGGCCACCGCCAGATCGGCGCGATGGCCGGCCTGGGGCATCAGCGACGGCTTGAGCGCATCCAGCAGGTTGCGGCTGGTGGACAGGTCATCCGACAGCGGCACCAAGGTGTGGGCGCTACCGGCGTAGACGACGATGGCCGTCTGGGCATCGCTGCGGTGTTGCAGCAAGTCGAACAGCTTGCGCCGCGCCTGTTCCAGGCGGTTCGGCGTCACGTCGGTGGCGAGCATTTCGGGGGTCAGTTCCAGGATCACCACCAGCGGATCGGCCGGCTTCTGACTGGCTTGCTCGACACGCTCCCAACCCGGTCCCAGCAACGCCAGAATGGTCAGCATCCACGCCACGCCCAGGGCGATCCATGGCAGTTTGCTGTCGCGACCGCTGCCACCACTGAGCAATGCCGCATGAAACGCCGGCGGCAGAATCATCTGCCAGCGCCCGGCACGTTTCTGTCGGTGCCAGAGTTGCCACAGCAGCCAGCCGAGTACCGGCAACAGCAGCAGCCACCAGGGGCGGAACCAAAAGGGCCAGAGCGCACTCATCGGCGCCTCCGCAGGCGTAGGCGCTTGAGCCGCCGGCGCCAGTCGGGCCGTTGCGATTGCAAGAACATCTCCTTGGTAAACAGGCGCTGCAAGGGGTTGTCCGGCCAGCGCTCGCGGACCACCAGCAGCATGCTCAGCAGTAACGCCATTGCCAGCGGCCAGTGATACAAGGCCTGGGCCGGACGCGCCTGGGTGGGTTGTTGCATCACCGGCTCGAGTGTGTCGAGAATGTCCTTGATCGCCTGCAACTCCTTGCCGTCGCGGGCCCGGAAGTACTGGCCGCCTGTGGCTTCGGCGATGGCTTTCAAGGACGGCTCGTCGAGGTCCAGGCTCGGGTTGATCCCGAGAAAGCCGAGGGTGCCACTGTCCTCCGGATCGGCACCGATGCCGATGGGGTAGATTTTCACCCCTTCGGTTGCCGCCAGCCGCGCCGCCGTCAGCGGGTTGATTTCGCCGCCATTATTGGCGCCGTCGGTGACCAGAATCAGCACGCGACTGTGCGCCGGGCGCATGCGCAGCCGCTTCAGGGCCAGGCCAATGGCATCGCCGATCGCGGTGTTCTTGCCGGCGATGCCGATTCGCGCTTCGTCGAGCCAGACCCGCACGGTGCGCCGGTCAAAGGTCAGCGGTGCTTGCAGGTAAGCCCGGCTGCCAAACAGGATCAGACCGACCCGGTCGCCTTCGCGACGTTCGAGGAAGTCGCCGAGCAAATGCTGGACCAATGTCAGACGGCTGACCTCGTCGTCCTGCCAGCGCATGTCGGGAAAGTCCATGGAGCCGGACACGTCCACCGCGACCAGCAGATCGCGGCCGCTGGCGGCAATCGGCAGCGGCTCGCCGAGCCATTGCGGGCGCGCCGCGGCGATCAACAACAACGACCACAAGAAAATGAACGGCGCTTGTTGGCGCCAGGCCGGCAGGTTGGCTCGGGCGCGGCGCCGGGTCAGGCCTTCGAGGTCACTGAGGAAGCTGACTTTGAGCGCCGGCTCGCCACTGTCCGCCACCGGCAGCACCACGCGCAACAGCCAGGGAAGCGGGAGCAGGGCGAACATCCACGGCCAGGCGAACTCAAACATGCTTGCGAATCCAGGTGTCGACCGCTTGAGTCAGGCCGGCGATGGCCTTGTCGTCGAGCTTGCATTCAGGTTTGTAGGCGCCTTCGACCAGCACCATCCAGCGGGTCAGTCCCGCGGCCGGGCAGCGGTTGTCGAGAAAGGCCAGCCATTTGCGCCCGTTGAGGGTGTGGCTCTGGCTGTACGGATAGTGGTTGCGGCACAGGCGCTTGAGCAAACCGTTGAGTTGCTGCAACCAGGCACCGGCCGGCGCGCCATCGTAGGGCTTGGGCATCAGTGCGAGCTCGGCCAGGGCCGCGACGCGTACCGGGTCCAGCGGTTGTTCGGCGCGCACGACGGGGCGCTTGTGGGGAAGAAATCGTCGTAATTGCCACATGCCGAAACCGAACACGGGCAGTAGTAGAAGCAATAACCACCAACCCGGCGCCGGTGGCCAGAATTCGATCGGTGGCGGCGAAATCAGCGGTTGCAGTTGTTCGAGGCTGCTCATCGGCGTTTTCCGGGACGTTCTGGGTTCAGGTACTCGCGCAGTTGTTCGACCATCTCGCTCTGCGTGCTTAACGGCATCAGCAGCACCCGCAGTTTCTGCGCCAGCAGTTCCCAGCGCGCGACGCGTGCCTCGGCCTGGGCGCGGTAAGTCTGGCGCAGGTCGAAATTGAGGGTGTCGAGTTCCAGTTGCGCCCCCCGTTGTGCGAAGCGCAACAGCCCGGCGGCGGGCAGGGCATGATCAAGCGGGTCGGACACCGGCAGCAGCAACAGGTCGCAATGGCGCGACAACAGGCTCAGCTGTTGTTCGGCGCCCTCGGTCAGGGCGCGTTCGTCGCAGATCACGATCACCAGACTGCCAGGACGCAGGACTTCCCGGGCACGGCGCAGGGCGATGTTGAAAGCGTCGCGGTCCGGCTCGCTTTCGGTGTGCAACGACTGATTGACCCGCACCAGGCGGTTGAGCAACTGCAACAGGCTCTGCTTGCTGCGCCGTGGCTTGATCTCGTAGTGCTCTTTGTCGCCGAACACCAGGCCGCCGACCCGGTCGTTATGGCCCAGCGCCGCCCAACCGATCAGGCTCGCGGCCTGGGCGGCGAGTACCGATTTGAACATCAGCCCTGAACCGAAAAACAGCCGACGGCTTTGCTCGACCATGATGAAAATCGGTCGCTCGCGTTCTTCGTGGAACAGTTTGGTGTGAGGTTCCTGAGTGCGGGCGGTGACGCGCCAATCGATGCTGCGCACGTCGTCGCCGGCCTGATAGACCCGCACCTGATCGAAATCCACGCCACGGCCACGCAGTTTCGAATGGTGCAGGCCGATCAGCGGGCTGCGCTGGCTCGGCGTGGAGAACAGTTGCACTTCACGCACTCGATGGCGCATCTCGATCAGCTCGGCTAGGCTGACACGGATGCCCGGTTCGGTCGGCAGGATGGCAGTCATCGGGGTCAAGCGACGGCTACGGCGTCGAGAATCCGCTGAACCACCCGGTCCTGGTCGATCCCGGCGGCTTCGGCTTCAAAAGACAGAATGATGCGGTGGCGCAACACATCGAACAGTACGGCCTGGATGTCTTCGGGGCTGACGAAGTCGCGACCGGCCAGCCAGGCGTGGGCCCGGGCGCAACGGTCCAAGGCAATCGAGCCGCGCGGGCTGGCGCCGTAGGCGATCCATTCGGCCATCTCCGGGTCGAACTTGGCCGGGGTGCGCGTGGCCATGACCAGTTGCACCAGGTATTCCTCCACGGCGTCGGCCATGTACAGGCCGAGAATCTCCTTGCGTGCGGCGAAGATCGCCTGCTGGCTGACCCGTCGCTCGGGCTTGGTTTCGCCGTGCAAGGCTTCGCCGCGGGCCTGTTGCAGGATGCGGCGTTCGACCGCAGCGTCCGGAAACCCGATTTTCACGTGCATCAGGAAACGGTCCAGCTGCGCTTCGGGCAGCGGGTAGGTGCCTTCCTGCTCGATCGGGTTTTGCGTGGCCATCACCAGGAACAACGGCGACAACTCATAGGTGCTGCGCCCGACACTGACCTGACGCTCGCCCATGGCTTCGAGCAGCGCCGACTGGACCTTGGCCGGGGCACGGTTGATTTCGTCCGCCAGCACCAGGTTGTGGAAGATCGGCCCTTGCTGGAACACGAAACTGCCGGTTTCCGGGCGATAGATTTCCGTGCCGGTGATGTCGGCCGGCAACAGGTCGGGGGTGAACTGGATGCGGTGGAACTGGGCTTCGATGCCTTCGGCGAGTTCTTTGATGGCCTTGGTCTTGGCCAGGCCCGGTGCGCCCTCGACCAGCATGTGGCCGTCGGCGAGCAGGGCGATGAGCAAGCGCTCGATAAGTTTTTCCTGGCCGAGAATCTGCGTTGAAAGAAAGGTTCGCAGCGCTAGCAGCGCTTCACGATGTTCCATCGATGACTGTTCCTGGAAAGGGTGACCGCAGACGTTCCGGTAACGCCAGGGCTGGGGGCGCTACTTTAAAGCATCGCGGGGGGTGACGACTAACGGCATTTTGCGCAAAGCGCGGGAAATGATGGGCGAAATCGTTGGAATCTTGCAGGGGACAAAGAGTAGTGGTGTTCTTTCGGGCCTCTTCGCGAGCAAGCCCGCTCCCACATTTGTCCGCGTTCTGCCAGGAAAACTGCGATCGAATGTGGGAGCGGGCTTGCTCGCGAAGGCGCCCGCACAGGCGCTGATATTCAAAGCTCGCTGATATAAGTCCCGGTCCCCCTGAGAATGTTCTGCAAGGTTTCTTCCACCTCCGCCAGATCCCCCGCATCCGTGCTGTGAGTGATCTCCAGCGAATCATCCCCATTCAGCGCATCCGCATCAGCTGCAGCAATTTCGATCAGCAGACGGGTAGGGCTCAGGGTGACTTTCACTCCCTCCAGGGTCGAAGGCTCCCCATCAAGGGTAATTTCCAGCTCGTCCTCGTCCGGGTAGCGGGTCATCAGGAACATATCGCCCTGTTCGCTGTGGCAGCACAGCATCGCCATGTTGTCTTCCTCGTCATCGCAGGGGTTGACGATCAAGAGGGGGGTGGTCATTTGCATGGGGGAATCCTGGCTCGGCGAGCATTGTGAACACAACAAAAGGCGATTCTGCCAGCCCTCGGGAATTTCTGCTCGGTTGAGTGTCTGAGCAAGTGTCGTGAACATTCGAGGGGTTGCTGGTCATTTCTGGTACGCAGGTGGGGTAAACCCAGGCATAAAGCGCCCAATTTCCCACTCGGCTGCTAGTGTTGTTCGAGGCACAGGGCACGCGCTACGTACAGATGACCGAATATGTCGCAGCACCGCAAGCACGGGCCTTGCCGCACTGGTTAAGCTGCGCAACGGATGAGCACCTGTAAAGGCATTGCGCTGCACGCAGCCCAGTCGCTTTTGCAGATGCCCATTCATGGAAGGTGAATGTGACCCGAGTGTCTCGTCCAGCTTCACCCACCTGTCATCCTGTTTCCTCTGCCCGAGAATCAGGAACAGGGTGACGGATCGCCCCGTAAGGGGTTTTGCACGCGACGCTTCCATCAATAACAAGCCCAAGCGGAGTACCACAGATGGCGTTCTTCACCGCAGCCAGCAAAGCCGACTTCCAGCACCAACTGCAAGCGGCACTGGCGCAGCACATCAGTGAACAGGCACTGCCACAAGTGGCGCTGTTCGCGGAACAATTTTTCGGCATCATTTCCCTGGACGAGCTGACCCAGCGTCGGTTGTCCGACCTCGCCGGCTGCACCCTTTCCGCGTGGCGCCTGCTTGAGCGCTTCGATCACGCGCATCCGCAAGTGCGCGTCTACAACCCCGATTACGAACGCCACGGCTGGCAGTCGACCCACACCGCGGTCGAAGTGCTGCACCACGACCTGCCGTTCCTGGTCGACTCGGTGCGTACCGAGCTGAACCGTCGCGGCTACAGCATCCATACCTTGCAAACCACCGTGCTGAGCGTGCGTCGCGGCAGCAAGGGAGAGTTGCTGGAAGTCCTGCCCAAGGGCACCCAGGGCGAAGGGATCCTTCAAGAATCCCTGATGTACCTGGAAATCGACCGCTGTGCCAACACCGCCGAACTGAATGTCCTGAGCAAAGAGCTGGAACAGGTTCTCGGTGAAGTCCGCGTCGCGGTGGCCGATTTCGAGCCGATGAAAGCCAAGGTCCAGGAAATACTCACCGGCCTCGACAACAGCCGGTTCGCGGTCGACCCTGAAGAAAAAGCCGAAATCAAAAGCTTCCTGGAATGGCTGATGGGCAACCACTTCACCTTCCTGGGTTATGAAGAATTCGTGGTCCGCGATGAAGCCGACGGTGGCCACATCGTCTACGACCAGGATTCCTTCCTCGGTCTGACCAAGCTGCTGCGCATCGGCCTGACCTACGATGACCTGCGCATCGAAGACTACGCCGTGAACTACCTGCGCGAACCGACCCTGCTGTCGTTCGCCAAGGCCGCGCACCCAAGCCGTGTGCACCGTCCGGCTTACCCGGACTATGTGTCGATCCGTGAAATCGATGCCGACGGCAAGGTCATCAAGGAATGCCGTTTCATGGGCCTGTACACCTCGGCGGTGTATGGCGAGAGCGTGCGGGCCATCCCTTACATCCGCCGCAAGGTCGAGGAAATCGAACGCCGCTCCGGCTTCCAGGCCAAGGCTCACCTGGGCAAGGAACTGGCGCAGGTGGTCGAAGTATTGCCGCGCGACGATCTGTTCCAGACCCCGGTCGACGAGCTGTTCAGCACCGTGATGTCGATCGTGCAGATCCAGGAACGCAACAAGATCCGCGTATTCCTGCGCAAAGACCCGTACGGCCGCTTCTGCTACTGCCTGGCCTACGTGCCGCGTGACATCTATTCCACCGAAGTGCGACAGAAGATCCAGCAAGTGCTGATGGATCGCCTGAAAGCCTCGGATTGCGAGTTCTGGACCTTCTTCTCCGAATCGGTGCTGGCCCGTGTGCAGCTGATCCTGCGCGTCGATCCGAAGAATCGTCTGGACATCGATCCGCTGCAACTGGAAAACGAAGTGATCCAAGCCTGCCGCAGCTGGCAGGACGACTACGCCAGCCTGACGGTTGAAAGTTTCGGTGAGGCCAGTGGCACCAACGTGCTGGCCGACTTCCCGAAAGGCTTCCCGGCCGGTTACCGCGAACGTTTCGCCGCCCACTCGGCGGTGGTCGACATGCAACACCTGCTGAGCCTGAGCGAAAAAAATCCGCTGGTGATGAGCTTCTACCAGCCGCTGGCCCAGGTCTCCGGTCAGCGCATGCTGCACTGCAAGCTGTATCACGCCGATACGCCACTGGCGCTGTCGGACGTGTTGCCGATCCTGGAAAACCTCGGCCTGCGCGTGCTGGGCGAGTTCCCGTACCGTCTGCGCCACAACAGCGGCCGCGAGTTCTGGATCCATGACTTCGCGTTCACCGCCGCCGAAGGCCTGGAACTCGACATCCAGCAGCTCAACGACACCCTGCAGGACGCCTTCGTGCACATCGTGCGCGGCGATGCCGAGAACGATGCCTTCAACCGCCTGGTGCTGACCGCCGGTCTGCCATGGCGCGACGTGGCGCTGCTGCGTGCCTACGCCCGCTACATGAAGCAGATCCGCCTGGGCTTCGACCTGGGCTATATCGCCAGCACCCTGACCAACCACACCGACATCGCTCGCGAGTTGACCCGGCTGTTCAAGACCCGTTTCTACCTGGCGCGCAAGCTCGCCAGCGACGACCTGGAAGACAAGCAGCAACGCCTGGAACACGCGATCCTGACCGCTCTGGACGACGTCCAGGTGCTGAACGAAGACCGCATCCTGCGGCGCTACCTGGACCTGATCAAGGCCACCCTGCGGACCAACTTCTACCAGACCGATGCCCGGGGCCAGAACAAGTCGTATTTCAGCTTCAAGTTCAACCCGCACCAGATTCCGGAACTACCCAAGCCAGTACCGAAGTTCGAAATTTTCGTTTACTCGCCACGGGTCGAAGGCGTGCACCTGCGCTTCGGCAATGTCGCGCGCGGCGGCCTGCGCTGGTCCGACCGTGAAGAAGACTTCCGTACCGAAGTCCTCGGCCTGGTAAAAGCCCAGCAAGTGAAGAACTCGGTCATCGTGCCGGTGGGGGCGAAGGGCGGCTTCCTGCCGCGGCGCCTGCCATTGGGCGGCAGCCGTGACGAGATCGCGGCCGAGGGCATCGCCTGCTACCGCATCTTCATTTCGGGCCTGTTGGACATCACCGACAACCTGAAGGACGGCGCCCTGGTGCCGCCGGCCAACGTCGTGCGTCATGACGACGATGACCCGTACCTGGTCGTGGCAGCGGACAAGGGTACTGCGACCTTCTCCGACATCGCCAACGGCATTGCCATCGATTACGGCTTCTGGCTCGGCGATGCTTTCGCATCGGGCGGCTCGGCCGGCTACGACCACAAGAAAATGGGCATCACCGCCAAGGGCGCGTGGGTCGGCGTACAACGCCACTTCCGTGAACGCGGGATCAATGTCCAGGAAGACAGCATCACCGTGGTGGGCGTCGGCGACATGGCCGGTGACGTGTTCGGTAACGGCTTGTTGATGTCCGACAAGCTGCAACTGGTCGCCGCGTTCAACCACCTGCACATCTTCATCGACCCGAACCCGGAGCCTGCCAACAGCTTCGCCGAGCGTCAGCGCCTGTTCGACCTGCCGCGTTCGGCCTGGTCGGACTATGACACCAGCATCATGTCCGAAGGCGGCGGGATCTTCTCCCGCAGCGCGAAAAGCATTGCGATTTCCCCGCAGATGAAAGAACGCTTCGACATCCAGGCCGACAAGCTGACCCCGACCGAACTGCTCAATGCCTTGCTCAAGGCCCCGGTAGACCTGTTGTGGAACGGCGGCATCGGTACCTACGTCAAGTCCAGCAGCGAAACCCACGCCGATGTCGGCGACAAGGCCAACGATGCACTGCGCGTGAACGGCAACGAACTGCGCTGCAAAGTGGTGGGCGAGGGCGGTAACCTCGGCATGACCCAACTGGGTCGCGTCGAATTCGGTCTCAATGGCGGCGGTTCCAACACCGACTTCATCGACAACGCCGGTGGCGTGGACTGCTCCGACCACGAAGTCAACATCAAGATCCTGCTCAACGAAGTCGTGCACGCCGGTGACATGACCGAGAAGCAACGTAACCTGTTGCTTGGCAGCATGACCGACGAAGTCGGCAACCTGGTGCTCGGCAACAACTACAAGCAGACCCAGGCCCTGTCCCTGGCGGCCCGCCGTGCCTACGTGCGGATTGCCGAATACAAGCGTCTGATGAACGATCTGGAAAGCCGCGGCAAGCTGGATCGCGCCATCGAGTTCCTGCCGGCTGAAGAGGCGATCAACGAGCGTATCGCCGAAGGCCACGGCCTGACCCGTGCCGAGCTGTCGGTGCTGATCTCCTACAGCAAGATCGACCTCAAGGAAGCGCTGCTCAACTCCCAGGTGCCGGACGACGACTACCTGACCCGCGACATGGAAACCGCTTTCCCGCCAAGCCTGGTGAGCAAGTTCTCCGCCGCCATGCGCCGTCACCGTCTGAAGCGCGAAATCGTCAGCACCCAGATCGCCAACGATCTGGTGAACCACATGGGCATCACCTTCGTGCAGCGACTCAAGGAGTCGACCGGCATGAGCCCGGCGAATGTGGCCGGTGCCTACGTGATCGTGCGTGACATTTTCCATCTCCCGCACTGGTTCCGTCAGATTGAAGCCCTGGATTACCAGGTTTCCGCTGACGTGCAACTGGAGCTGATGGATGAGCTGATGCGTCTGGGCCGCCGCGCTACGCGCTGGTTCCTGCGCAGCCGTCGCAACGAGCAGAACGCTGCCCGTGACGTCGCGCACTTCGGTCCGCATCTGGCGGCGCTGGGCCTCAAGCTCGACGAACTGCTGGAAGGCCCGACCCGGGTCGGCTGGCAGACTCGTTACCAGGCTTACGTCGCCGCTGGCGTACCTGAGTTGCTGGCGCGCATGGTTGCAGGCACCACTCACCTGTACACCTTGCTGCCGATCATCGAAGCCTCCGACGTGACCGGCCAGAACCCGGTGGACGTGGCCAAGGCTTACTTTGCCGTGGGCAGTGCGCTGGACATTACCTGGTACCTGCAACAGATCAGTGCCCTGCCGGTTGAAAACAACTGGCAGGCCCTGGCCCGTGAAGCGTTCCGTGATGACGTCGACTGGCAACAACGTGCGATCACCATCTCGGTCCTGCAACAGGGCGACGGCTCCCAGGATGTGGAAACACGCCTGGAGCTGTGGATGGAGCAGCACGAGGGCATGATCGAGCGCTGGCGTGCCATGCTGGTGGAGTTGCGTGCCGCCAGCGGCACGGACTACGCCATGTACGCGGTGGCCAACCGCGAACTACTGGACCTGGCGTTGAGCGGGCAAGCGGTGATTCCTGCCGCAGCCCCTGCCAGCGCCGTGCTGGAGCCGGCTGCCTGATCAGGCGTTGAATGAAAAAGCCCCGTCTCGAAAGAGGCGGGGCTTTTTTTTTCTGAAAGTTTTGTGCTGTCGGGTCGGGCCTCATCGCGGGCAAGCCCGGCTCCCACAGGGGTGATGTTGGATACATAACATGCACACGACACAAAACCTGTGGGAGCCGGGCTTGCCCGCGATGAGGTCATTTGCCTCAATACAACTTCCGGCCCGTTTCATTATCGATCATCGACACTTTATCTGTCGGTCTGGTCAATAAATTACTGAGCGACCGGTCAAACTTCTGCAGCGCCCGAACTTGCACATTCTGTTGTTCGTTAATGTCTGCAACTATCTCTTCACTGCGTTTATAGTCTGCCCATAGCGGACTCAGCGCCTTGGCCTCATACCCTTGTGCAGTGCCGACGTAATTGAAGTTCGAGTCATAAAACATTGCACGAACATCCGCCTCGATGTCGGAACTGCGCGATGTCATCAATTGACTACGGGTATCGACAACGGCGACGACATCCGGTTTCGCCGCCCTGAGGCTTTGCATGTCCGGATACACCGTGACCGTACCGAACTGGCGTTGCAAGGACGCCTTGACCCAGTCCACCGCCAGGTCGGGTTTTGAGGTGGCTACATAGGCATCGTGGATCGATTGCACCAGCAGGCTCTGGCCAAAACCGGTGCCGGCGTTGGTCTGGTAGTCCTGAAGGTAGGCGCGATTGGCCTGGGTGGTGCGGCTGTAGACGATGCCCAGGGAAACGTCGCTACCGTTGGCGACACGCGTGGCGCTGCTGCGACCGACCGGCTCGGTAAAGAGGCCGTCCAGGGTCGAAACAGCGGTGGGTGCCGTGGGTATTGAACAGCCGGCCAGGAGAGCCGTCATGGTCAAGGTACTGACAAGCGCAAGTTTCATGGTGTTTCTCCAGTGAAACAACGTGAATTGGACGTTTTAGTGGCCGGAGCGGGGCGGCGGTGATTCCAGACTAAACCTGTCCCTGCTGAATGAAATAGCCAATAACGGCACTTGTAAGGTAACCCATAGTTTTGTTTGGTTTAAAAGTGGGCGGTTAAGTGCTGCGGGAAATAAACAGGCCGCAAATCACCATTCGTGCCTGTTTATTTATAGTTGCCGTGACAGCTATCAGTTTTC
The DNA here is from genome assembly GCF_902497995.1 of Pseudomonas fluorescens. Classification (GTDB taxonomy): domain Bacteria; phylum Pseudomonadota; class Gammaproteobacteria; order Pseudomonadales; family Pseudomonadaceae; genus Aquipseudomonas; species Aquipseudomonas fluorescens_BK. Next base: position 65,210 of record NZ_CABVII010000031.1, read on the forward strand.
CAATGGGGTCAATACTTTTTCGTCCGGCGACAACACCATGAACACTAACAACTTGGCAGGCTCGGAAGTGCTGGCATTTTTCGAAACCAGATGTTCCGATCCCGCAGCCTCGTACCAGTACTCGCCGGCCTTGTACGTGAGCGCTTTTTCACCCTTCACTTGAGAAATGATCGTCCCCGAAAGAACGTAGGCCATGGCCGTGCCCTCGTGCTTGTGGGCGATGGACGCCTGGCCGGGTTTGTAGTCGACTTCGATCATCAAGGCTTTTTTACCTGGCACATTTTTCAGCATCTGGTCCTGCAACACCGTCACTTTTTCCGACGGGGCTGTGGCTTCATGGGCGAATGCCGAGGCTGATACGGTCAGCGCCAGGGCGGCGAGGGAAGCAGCACAGAAACGCAAAGCTTTCATGGTTATCACCTGCGGTGGTTAGTCGTCAGGCACCACAGTAATGCGCCGATCGGGGCAATCAAACAGCCAATTTTCGGGAAGGTAAGGGGACCAATCGATATCGTTGAAATCAAAAGATCGCAGCCTTCGGCAGCTCCTGCGGGGGTACCCATTGCCCTGCAGGAGTGGCCGCAGACTGCGATCTAACTGGCTAAACGATAGGGAAGCTATTGAAGTCGACAGCGTTGGCCAGTCGGCTATCGATCAGGCCGATGAAGCCTTGTACTTCAGGGCAGTTGAAATGCATCTGCATGGCGGCTTCCGATTGCCAGTGGGCGCTGACCGTCCAGCGGCTATCGTCCTCGGGGCAGCGGTCGACCATATAGGAGTCGCAGCCCGGTTGTTCGCGCAGGGTTTCGACAATCTTTTGCAATTGCCTGCCCAGTTCTTCCGAGCGGCCGGCCGCAGCCTGCACCTTGACGGTATTGATCACTTCGCTGGACATTGCTCACACTCCTGAATCAGGCCGGACGAATCCTGCTCACTGAAGAGAACACCCATTCAGGATAGGCCTGGCCCCTCGGACCACCAATAGCCAATCGCCGGATAAAAACCCAGACCAATCCGTCAGGCAACCTGCTGCAGAATGTCCCGAAAACGGTCCAGGGCGATGTCGATGTCCAGGGTCTCGATGGCCCCAAAACCCAGGAAAAACCCGGCCCGTGGCGCTTGCTGGTAGAAAAAGCTGTCGATGGCGTAAAGGCCGACTTCGACCTGTTTGGCGAGTGTGATCACTAAAGGAATATCGATAGGCACTTTGCACATAACCACCATGTGAAAGCCGGCCGTGGTCGGCACGGCCTCAAGCCAGGGTGCAAGGTCGCAGGCCACACGCGCGAGTATTCGTTCACGGCGCCCGGCATAGATCGCATGGCAGCGTCGAATGTGCTTGAGCAGGCAGCCTTCGGCAATGAACTTGGCCAGCGCCCATTGGGGCAGGGTGGAGGTGTGCAGGTCGGTGAGTTGCTTGGCACGGATCACGGCTTCAAGAATGGCCGGCGGCAGAATCGCATAACCCAATCGCAACTCCGGCAGCAGGGTTTTGGAAAAGGTCCCGACATAAGCGACGATCCCGCGCTCATCCATGCTTTGCAAGGAGTCGGTGGGACGGCCTTCGTAGCGAAACTCGCTGTCGTAATCGTCTTCGATGATGATCGCGCCCAGGGCGTAGGCCCGTTCCAGCAGCGCCACCCGACGGTCCTGGCTCATGGGCATGCCCAGGGGGAACTGGTGGGACGGGGTGACGTAAATCAGCCGGGTGCCATCGGGAATCTTGTCGACCTGTATGCCTTCGGCATCCACCGGCACCCCGATCACGGTCGCACCGTGGCTGCCGAACAGCAAACGCGCCGGCGGGTACCCGGGGTCCTCCATGGCCACCAGGCTGCCCGGGCTCGTCAGCACCCGGGAAATCAGGTCCAGCGCCTGTTGCGCACCGTTGCACACCACCACGTCCTCATCCTGGCAGTTGACCCCGCGTGAAAACGCAATGTGCCGCGCAATCGCAGTGCGCAGCGCCGGCAGGCCCTCGGGCAAGCTGTAAAAGCCCTTGGAGCCGGCGATCTGGCGCAAGGCGTGGGAGGTGCAGCGCCGCCAGTCGTCCTGGGGGAACTGGCCCTTGCTGGTGGCGCCACCGATGAAGTCGTAGCGCAACGAGCCTTCCAGGGGCGGATGGCGCAGAAACACCGGCAGGTTGCGCCAGGTCTCGATGACATCATAACCGGCCAGTTCCGAATGGCTCTGTTTACGGGTAGTTTTCGCCGCCCGGGCGTTGACGTAGGTGCCTTTGCCGATCACCCCGGTGAGGAAGTTTTCGTAGGTCAACTGGGTGTAGGTGTCGGAAATGGTCTTGCGCGAAATGCCCAGCTGTTGCGCCAGCAAACGACTGGGCGGAAGCTGCGTCCCGGCTGCCAGGCGGCCGGATTCGATGGCGCTGCGCAGTTGTCTGTATAACTGGCCTGCCAGGTCCTTGCGGCCGTCGATGACAACATGAAGTTCCATACCGGCGAGGCTCCTGCAGCGGTTGAGGCGCGTGTGCGTCGCGCCAGATTACCCGCATGAGCGGCTGCGCAGAAGTTGCGTGGGCGAAAAACCTCTGATTGCCATGGAGGGCAGCGCAAGCGAAACGGTTGTCACACCAGATTCATGAAAGATGCTCAGGATGTGAGGCTTCGGAACCGGATCGACAAGGAGTCATCGATGCCCTTTATGGAAACCTCAGGCCGTCAAGGCGTCGCCCGGTATCGCGCGCCTGCAGCGAATACCGCGTCCTGGCGCACGCTGGCGGCGGGGCTCGATCCAGAGCTCGCGCAGTCGTTCCGGGTGATTGCCCGGTGCGGCTGTTTCATGCAGGCGGCCCGTAGCCTCAATATCAAGGCGACCCGGCTGCGCAAACAATTGGCGCAGCTTGAAACGCAACTGCAGTGTTCGTTGTTAAGCCATAGCGATAATGGTCTTGCCCTCAGCCGTGACGGTTTGCAGCTGCAGGCGCAGTTGATCGCGTTGGCCCATGAACGGGAATTGCCGGTGATCGAACAGCCGTTGATACGCCTGGCCGTCAGCGAAACCATCCTGCACGACATACTCGGCCGCGACCTGGTCTCGCTGTTGCGACGCAACGCCAGCGTGCGCCTGGATATCATCTCCCTGGACAGCGAACTGTCCCTGCAAGCCATCAGTGCCGATGTGGTGGTATGGCTGGCCGGCACCGATTCGCCGCTGCCAGGTCCGAGTTTTGCCACCAGCGAACCCCGGAAACTGGCACGGCTCGATTACCTGCCGCACATTGCCAAGCGCTATTCGCGGGTTGCGGCGCGCCCGGACAGCCTGGATGACCTGGCCGATTTCATGCTGGTGCAATGGCAGCATGACCGTCAGATCGAGCATTTCGGACCATGGAACAGCGTAGTGGATCAGCGTCTGGCGGGGGTGGTGCAGTTGCATTCCTATGAGCTGATGCTGGAGATGATCCGTTGCAGCGCGTGCATTGGGCTGCTGCCGCACTACATGAGCCGGTTCGACCGGGGGGTGGTGGCGTTGCCGGGATTGTTCGGGCAACCGATGCAGCGCCAGGTGTGGATGGCGGTCAATGCCGGTTCCAGGGAGGAGGCCGGGGTGCAGATGATCGTCGATCTGATCCACAACACCTTCGAAGAGCGGCGGGAGTGGTTCGAAAGCTGAACGAGGTCCAAGTGTGGGAGATTCTATGGTTGAGGGGAAGCCTCAACCTGCTTTCGGTTGGTATTCGCTCTGCCCTTTCAGTAGGGCGAATACGATTCGAGCGAGTTTGCGAGCCAGTATCACCAGTGCTTGCGTGGTA
>NZ_CABVII010000032.1 GCF_902497995.1 Pseudomonas fluorescens
CTCCTACTGGCCTTCGAGGCCTGACTGTAATCGGCATGCCACGAGCTCTTCCAATTTTGGCCAGAAGCCGATGACGGCTTCCTCGAATAGGCCTAATACATAGATGCAACGGGGCGGCAGTTTTTTTTGAAAGCGGGTAGACAGTGGGGGCGAGTCCATACATAGGAGCTGGCTCGCCAGCGAAGGCGGCCTCGAGCCTTGCAGTGCCCATGACGACGCCTTCGCCAGCAAGCCGGCTTCCTACACAGGGTCAGAGTTTGTTCAGGGGGATTTTCAGGTAGGTGACGCCGTTGTCTTCTGGCGGCGGCAAATTCCCCGCCCGCACATTCACCTGGATCGCCGGCAGCAACAGCGTCGGCATGCCCAGACCGGCATCGCGCCGGTTGCGCATGGTGACGAACGCGGCTTCGTCGATGCCGTCATGGACGTGGATATTGCTTTTGCGTTGCTCGCCCACCGTCGTCATGCACCGGGATTCGCGGCCCCCGGTGGGGTAATCGTGGCAAACGTAAAGACTGACGCTGGCGGGGAAGGCCAGCAGTTTGTGGATCGACGCGAACATCTGGTTGGCGTTGCCGCCAGGAAAGTCGCAGCGCGCGGTGCCCACGTCCGGCATGAACAGCGTATCGCCCACCAGAATCTGCTCGCCATCGACCAGATAGGCCATGTCCGCTGGCGTGTGGCCGGGTACGTGCAGGGCCGTGGCCTTGAGGTTGCCGATCATGAATGACTCGTCCGGGGCGAACAGGTGATCGAACTGCGAACCGTCGACCGAAAATTCGGGCTCAAGGTTGAACAGGGTCTTGAACACGTCCTGAACCTTGCCGATGGATTGTCCGATCGCGATCTTGCCACCCAATTCCCGACGCAGGTAGGGCGCGGCGGACAGGTGATCGGCGTGGGCATGGGTTTCCAGCAGCCATTGCACCTGCAACTGATGTTCACGCACAAAGGCGATGATTTTATCCGCCTGGGTGGACGCGGTGCGTCCGGCTGCCGGGTCATAGTCGAGCACCGGATCGACGATCGCGCATTGACCGCCGCAGGCTTCGTAGATGACGTAGCTGTAGGTGGACGAGGCGGGGTCGAGGAAGGCTTCAATCAAGGCGGGCATAATGGTTTTTTCTTTGGGACAGATCATGAGGGTAGTTTCATTTCCCCTGGGTTGACCACCTGCGTATTAATTCTGTTGATGAAAAAAGCGCTACGGGCTCTATCCTGTCACTCAATCGATACCGGGCGTTCCCGGCTTTTTTTTCGCGGATCATGAGTGTTTTATGTTGCTGGCAGGTTTTTTTGGCGTGGTGATGGGCCTGGTCCTCGGATTGACTGGCGCCGGTGGCGGGATTCTTGCGGTGCCGGCCCTGGTGCTGGGGTTGGGTCTGACCATGACCCAGGCGGCACCGGTCGCGCTGTTTGCGGTGGGCAGTGCCGCGGCGGTCGGGGCCATCGATGGTTTGCGTCACGGTCTGGTGCGCTATCGCGCGGCATTGTTGATCGCCTTGTTGGGGGCGATTTTTTCGCCGGTGGGCATCTTCTTCGCCCATCAGTTGCCCGAAAGCGTCCTGATGATCCTGTTCAGCCTGCTGATGGTCATGGTCGCCTGGCGCATGCTGCGCCGTGAGCGCCAGGAGCCAGGGCCGAGCGACCATGGCCACGCCAACTGGGGCCAGAAGAACTGCATGCTCGATCAGCAGACCGGGCGCTTTTCCTGGACCGCCAAATGCACCGCGACCCTGGCGGCACTCGGTGCGGTGACCGGGGTCGTCTCCGGGTTGCTCGGGGTGGGCGGCGGGTTCCTGATCGTCCCGGCTTTCAAGCAACTGACCGACGTGCAGATGCGCGGGATCGTCGCCACGTCCCTGATGGTGATCAGCCTGATCTCGGCGATCGGGGTCATCGGTGCGTTTCACGCCGGGGTGCGAATCGACGGTTTGGGCGTGGCGTTCATCGTCGCCAGCATCGTCGGCATGGTCATTGGCCGCAAGCTGTGTGCGCGCGTGCCGGCCCGGGCCTTGCAGATAGGCTTTGCCAGCATCTGTGTGGTGGTTGCCGCCTACATGCTGTACAGAGCGGGCGCCTAGCGGGTACCGGTTCCTGTGGATGCCAGTCGGTTCCACAGGCGTACACCCTAAGTGGCGAGCCTTGCCGATTGCCGGTCTTACACCGAATTTGCCGGGCATTACCCGCCACTCCAAAGCACCCGACAACCGCCTCCAAGGCAGCGTATGACGCCGCCGGTCCGCTTTCGATAATCGCCTCCGACATCAAGTCCCCGTTGCGGAGCGCGCCATGCACAACAATAAGAACTTCAAGCATCGTTACTTGCCTGCCTTTTTCGCCAGCCTGTCGACCCTCGGCTTGAGTTCCATGGCCGAGGCCGAGATCATGCTGTACGACAAGGACCAGACCACGTTTTCCACCGACGGCTACATCAACGCCTTCTACGTCAACAGCGATGTCGACCGTGCCGGCGAGCAGTACGACCGTCGGCAGTCGCGGGTCAAGATGGGCTTTCTGCCCAACTACCTGGGTTTCAACATGGGCAAGCAGGTCGATGACCTCAAGCTCGGCGCCCGTGCCTCGTTCTGGGTGACCATCAACGACAGCGAAACCAACGGCACCGACACCGCCATCGACGTGCGCCAGTTCTACGGCACGGTGGCCAATCCGCAATGGGGCGAAGTGTTGATCGGCAAGGACTTCGGCCTGTTTGCCCGCTCCAACATCCTGCTCGATGAATTGCTCGCCGGTTATGGCCAGGTCAGCGATACCCTGGGGCTGGTGGACGGTGGCGGGGTGTCGTTCGGCAACATCGGCACGGGGTATCCCTATCCGTTCCCCACTTCGCAGATCACTTATCGCACCCCGGTGATGGACGGCCTGCGGGTGGCGGTGGGGATCATGGACCCGGTGGACACCAACGACAGCAGCCCGACGGGCAAGGCGTACCAGGAAAACCCACGGACCGAGAGCGAGATCACCTACCAGTTCGACCTCGCCGGAGCCAAGATTTATAGCTGGGTCAACGGCAGCTACCAGACTTCGGACAATACCGATTCGAGCGTTGAATCGATCACCTCCAAAGGCGTCGGCTACGGCGTGCAGGCGAAAATGGGCGGGTTGTCGCTGACCGGTTCGGGCTTTCAGGCCAAGGGCATCAACCCGTTTTTCACCAACAACGCGGGCGAACCGACCCTGCGTAACGTCGACAGCGACGGCTACTTGCTACAAGGCTCGTACAAGCTGTGCAAGAACCGCCTGGCGTTGTCCTATGGCAAGACCGAGGACGACGGCAATGGCGTGGTCGGCAGCGGCGCGGATTACGAGACCCGCGGCATAGCGCTGTTCCATGACGTCAACGACAACCTCAAGCTGGTGGCCGAGTACAACCAGTTCGAAATCAATGGCCATGACACCAGTGCGCAGAACGAAGACACCGATACCTTTGCGGTGGGGGCGGTGTTGACCTGGTAACCGCTGGCGACTTAGATCCCCTGTAGGAGCGAGGCTTGCCCGCGAAAGCGGTGTGTCAGTCGACATTGATGTTGAATGTGACGGCCTCTTCGCGGGCAAGCCTCGCTCCTACAGGGGATCTGCTGTGCGTTGGAGATATCGTTTGGCTCTCATCCCATCGAACCGCCAGACCGCTACCCAAGTAGCATAGGTAGCCCCCCACACCCTTCGTACACTCATCCCTCATACACACGCACCCGCGGGAGGCGACGATGCAGCAGGTCCAGAGTGAAGGTGTGGTCAGTGCCATGTCCCAGGCCACCGATGCCGGGCAGGCGGCCCAGGAGCTGGCGCGGCAGTTGTTGCATCCCCATCTGGGCTTCGTGCTGTTCTTCTGCTCCGCCGCGTACGATTTGCAGGCGCTGGGCCAGGCCTTGCAGCAAAGCTTCGGCGGCATTCGCCTGGTGGGCTGCACCAGCGCCGGGGAAATCACCCCCTTGGGCTACGGTCGCAACTGCGTGACCGCGGTGGGCTTCGATCATCGACATTTTTCCATCGACGCCGAACTGATCTGCGAGATGGAACGCTTCAGCCTGATCGACGCCCAGCAGATGGTCGAGCGCCTGGTCAGTGGCTGTCGCAGCAACACCTTGGCGCCGATCAAGGGCAACAGTTTTGCCTTGACCTTGCTCGATGGCCTGTCCAGCCGCGAAGAAATGGTCCTCGCCGCCTTGAGCGCGGCCCTGGGCGACATCCCGCATTTCGGCGGCTCGGCCGGTGATGACAACTACCTGACCCACACCCACGTCTATTTCAATGGCGAGTTTCACAGCGGCGCGGCGGTGGTGGTGCTGGTCAACACCTGGCTCGATTTCGAGGTCTTCACCACTCACCACATCCTGCCCCGGGCGGAAAAACTGGTCGTCACCGGGGCCGACAGCGCCTCGCGCCGGGTCTTCGAACTCAATGCCGAACCCGCCGCCGAGGAGTACGCCCGGCACATCGGCGTACCGGTGGCCGAACTCGATCACCGGATCTTCGCCGCGCACCCGTTGGCGGTGCGGATCAACGATCAGTATTACGTGCGGGCGATCCAGCAGGTGCATCCGGACCTGAGCCTGAGTTTCTACTGCGCGGTGGAAAACGGCATCGTCCTCACGGTCATGACCCCGGGCCCGATACTGCCCAATCTGCAAAACCTGTTCGAGGGATTGCAGGAGCGTCTCGGCCAGCTGTTGCTGACCATCGGCTGCGACTGTTTTCTCAGGCGCCTGGAGCTGGAAGACGGCGGGCACCTGGAGCAGATCGGCGGCTTTTTGCGTGACCAGCGGGTGATGGGTTTCAACACCTACGGAGAACAGTTCAATGGCATGCACATCAACCAGACCTTCACCGGGGTTGCCATTGCCCGAGGCCGGTCCCCTGGACAGCGCTGACCTGCGGGCCGAACTCGCGAGCCTGCGCCACGACAATCACAAGTTGCAGCGGATCAATAGTGCGCTGATCGAGCGCATCGAGTCCGGCATCACCCGCGGCAACGACCCCTACGCGGCGTTCCAGCATTCGGTGGTGCTGGCCGAACAGGTCCGTGAGCGCACCGACGCCTTGAACCAGGCCATGGCCGAACTCAAGTCCGGTAATCACCTGCTCAGCGAAGCGCGCTTGCGTGCCGAAACCGCGCATCAGCATTTGATCGATGCCATCGAGAGCATTTCCGACGCCTTCGTGCTGTTCGATGCCGATCAGCGGATCGTGCTGTTCAACAGCCGCTTCAAGGCGTTCTGGGGCAACAGCCGGGTGCGGATCATCGCCGGCATGCGCCTGGCCGAGGTCAAGCGGCTGATGTCCGCCACCGGGCTGTTCATCGAAGAACCCCGCGGGCATGCCGACGAGAACCTGCTCTATCGCCTGCCGGACGGCCGTTGGCTGCAAGTCAGCGAACGGCCGACCCAGGAAGGTGGACGGGTGATCCTGTTCACCGACATTACCGACGTCAAGCTCAGCGAGACCGTGCGTCGCGAACAGGCGGTGGCACAGAAATCCCATCTGCTGCAACGGGCGGTCGATAACCTGTCCCAGGGCGTGGCCATGGTCAACGCCGAGGGCATTCTCGAACTGTGGAACCGACGTTTTCTTGAGCTGAGCGGCCTGGCCCCGGTGGCGGCCCATCGGCCGTTCGCCGAAGTGATCGCCGACAGCGAGCTGAACCTGCTGACCCCGGCCAGTCGTGATGGCAACGGGCGCCCGGTGCAGGAATGCGAGCAGCGCCTGTACGATGGCCGGGTCCTGGAAATCCGCACCCATCCATTGCCCACCGGCGGCTTCGTCAACACCTTCACCGACATCACCGAGCGCTACCAACATGCCGAAGCCCTCAGCGAAAGCGAGCGCTGGATTCGCCTGATCACCGACCATGTGCCAGCGTTGATTGCTTACCTCAATGCCGATCTGGTCTATGAGTTCACCAACAAGGTCTATGAAGAGTGGTATTGCTGGCCCCGGGGCGTGATGCTCGGCCAGAGCCTGCGCGAAGTGCACAGCGAGCAGCATTACCAGCGCCTGGAAGCCTACGTGGCCCGGGCCCTGGCCGGTGAGAGCGTGACCTTCGAATTTGCCGAAATCAACATCAACAATCAGGAGCGCTACATGCTGCGCTCCTACGTGCCCAATCGTTTGGCCAGCGGCGAAGTGGTGGGGATTTTCGTATTGATCCGCGACATCACCGAACGCCGGCGCACCGCCGAGGCCTTGCACCAGGCCTATCAGAATCTTGAGTTGCGGGTGCGCGAACGCACGGTGGAATTGACCACCCTCAATGATCAGTTGCTGCGGGAAATCGACGAGCGTCGGCGGGTGGAATCACGCCTGCGCGAGGCCAAACTCGACGCCGAACAGGCCAACCTGTCGAAGACCAAGTTTCTGGCCGCCGTCAGCCACGACCTGTTGCAACCGTTGAATGCCGCACGGCTGTTTACCAGTGCGCTACTGGAGCGCCGCGAACCGGTGGCCAACGCGGTTCTGGTGCGCAATGTCAGCAATTCCCTGGAAGACGTGGAAAATCTGCTGGGTACCCTGGTGGACATTTCCAAGCTGGATGCCGGGGTGATCAAGGCCGACATCGCCCCGTTCGCCCTGAGCGAGCTGCTGGAAAACCTCGCGGCCGAGTACACCCAGGTCGCCCGCAGTGAAGGCCTGGAGCTGCATTTCATCAGGTGTTCGGCGCTGGTGCGCAGCGACATTCAACTGCTGGCGCGGATCCTGCGCAATCTGCTGAGCAATGCCATTCGCTACACCTACAGTGGTCGGGTGGTGCTCGGATGCCGGCGTCATCAGCAACGGCTGTCGATCCAAGTCTGGGACAGCGGCATGGGCATTGCGGAAAATCGACTGGAGGAAATTTTCCAGGAGTTCAAGCGCGGCGATGTGCAGCGGCCCGATCAGGATCGCGGCCTGGGCCTGGGGCTGGCAATCGTCGAGAAGATTGCCGGGATACTCGGACACCGGATTCACGTGCGTTCGTGGCCGGGCAAGGGCTCGATGTTTTCGGTCGAGGTGCCTTTGAGCGCCACGGCCCCCAAGGCGCCGCCGAGCCTGCTGATGAGCGAGCCGATGCTGGAGCGTTTGCGCGGGGCGCGGGTGTGGGTGCTGGACAACGACGCGGCCATTTGCGCCGGCATGCGTACGTTGCTGGAAGGCTGGGGTTGCCTGGTGGTGACGGCGCTGTCGGAACAGGATCTGGCGCGGCAAGTGGACAACTATCACGCCGAAGCGGATTTGCTGATTGCCGACTATCACCTGGATGATGACCGCAACGGTGTGGATGCCGTGGCCCGGATCAATGCCCGGCGTGGCTCGGCGATCCCGGCGCTGATGATCACCGCCAACTACAGCAACGAACTCAAGCAGCAGATCCGCGAACTGGGGCATACCCTGATGCACAAGCCGGTGCGGCCAATGAAGCTCAAGACGGCGATGAGTCATTTGCTCGGTAGGCCCTGATTTTTCTGGTGGCGGTACCGCCCCCTTCGCGAGCAAGCCCGCTCCCACATTTGATCTCGAATGCCCACAAAATTTGTGTTCACTGGAGATCAAATGTGGGAGCGGGCTTGCTCGCGAAGGGGCCGATTCGGTCTTCCGGTTGCGCTGAAATCAGCGCCGCAGATAAGACCCGAAATCAATATCCCCGGCACTCAGGATCGCCTGTACCCGATTGTGCACATTGAGTTTGCGCAGAATCGCCGAGACATGGGCCTTGACCGTGGTTTCGGCGATTTCCAGGGTGTAGGCGATCTGCTTGTTCGACTCACCCTTGGTCATGCGTTCCAGTACCAGCAACTGCTTGCGGGTCAAGGCCTGGAGCAATTCGGGCGGGAAGCTGGGGGTATCGTTCATCCGGCGATGGGTGCCGCTTTTCTGCGTGCGGATGATGTCCGGCGGCAGATAGACGTTGCCGTTGAGGATCTGCTGGATGGCCTCGGTCATCTGCACCCGTGGCGAGGATTTGGTGATGAACCCCACCGCGCCATAGGTGATGGCTTGCAGCACGATCTGTTTGTCCTGCTCGGCGGAGACGATCACCACCGGAATGGTCGGCGCCTCGTTGCGCAGGTTGATCAGGCCGTTGAGCCCGTGCATGCCGGGCATGTTCAGGTCGAGCAGAATCAGGTCCAGGTCGTCGTGGTCCTGGGTCAGCGCCAGGGCGCTGTCGAGGTCGGCGGTTTCCATCACCTCGCTACCTGGGAAACCATCGCTGATGACGTTATGAATGGCTTCGCGAAACAGCGGGTGATCGTCGGCAATCAGAATTTTGTACATAGCCTTTCACCTCATTATTTTTTGTTTAGGGTGGGGCAACAACACGCAAGGGTAAGGGTCAGGGAAAGGGCTCGGGTTGGGCCGGCGTCAAGGGCAGGTTCGGTCGCGCACGGACACCGACGGTCAATGTATTCAGAGTACCCGCCAAATGGTCCTGCCGGGCAGGGTCATGCACCCATTACATGCCAGTCGCGGTGCGATTGGAATGCGACGATAGACAGGTAAAGCAGTACTAAAGTAGTAATTTTACCCTGTTTCGTACACCGTTCTCATGATCAATGAAGATCAAATTGTGTGCGAGCCTGTTCCGGGCGGCGTTCCGACGAAGGCGGCGTGTCAGGCAACATTTCTCTGACTGGGCGGCCGCTTTCGCGAGCAGGCTCGCACACAGGGGGGGTATCCCACATGGATTTGTGTGGTCAGGTGGATTTGCGCAAGGCGGCGTGTTGCGGGTTGAAGGTGAGTACGGCGAGCAGCGTGAACACCAGCGTCAGCCCCACGCATACCGCCAGCGCCAATGGATTGAAGCGCTCGTACAAGACAAACCGCACCAGCTCCACCGCATGGCTGAACGGATTCAACGCGCACAACCCATACAACCACTCACTCGACTCGCGCATCTTCCACAGCGGATACAGCGCCGACGACAGGAAAAACAGCGGGAAGATCACGAAATTCATCACCCCGGCAAAGTTCTCCAGCTGGCGGATCGCGTTGGACAGCAGCAAACCCAGCGCGCTGAGCATCAACGCCACCAGCAACAGCGCCGGTAAAGCGAGCAACAGCCCCATGGCCGGCGGTTGCACACCGTACACCCAGGCGATCGCCAGAAAGGCATACACCTGCAGCAGTGAAATCAGTGAAGTCGCCAGCAGCTTGCTGCACAGCACAAAGATCCGGGGCAGGGGGCTGGTCAGCAGCACCCGCATGCTGCCCATTTCCCGGTCATAGACCATCGACAGTGAGCCTTGCATGCCGTTGAACAGCAGGATCATGCAGGCAAGGCCAGGGATGATGTAGACCTCATAGGGGATGTAGGTGTCGTAGGGCTCGATGATCGCGATCCCGAGTGCGGCGCGAAAGCCGGCAGCGAACACCAGCAGCCACAGCAACGGCCGCACCAGCGCGCTGAGAAAGCGCGTGCGCTGCAACACAAAGCGCAGCCATTCGCGCAGCACGATGCCGCTCAAACATTGCCAGTAAGCGTTCATAGCACGACTCCCGAAGTGGCACTGGTGGTCAGGCGCGCGAAGGCCGAACCGAGGTCGCCGCCGTGCTCCACGCTCAGGACATCGGCCTGCCCGCTGGCCACCAGCCGACCCTGGTGGAGAATCAGCAAGTCGTCGCTGGCTTGCACTTCATCCAGCAAGTGGGTGGTCCAGAGCACACTGATGTGCTGCTCGTGGCACAGGCTGCGAATGTGCTGGCTGAGCGCCAGGCGGCTGGCCGGGTCGAGGCCGGCGCTGGCCTCATCGAGCAGCAGCAGGCGCGGCTCATGCAGCAAGGCCCGGGCGATTTCCACCCGGCGCCGATGGCCGCCATTGAGTTCGCGCACCCGTTCGCGACGGCGTTCGGTCAGGGCCTGCCGGGCCAGTTCGGCATCGACTCGCAGGCCGGTCTGACGCCGCGACATCCCATGCAACGCGGCGTGATAGCGCAAGTTCTGTTCGACGCTGAGGTCCAGGTCCAGGGTGCTTTGCTGAAACACCACGCCCAATTGCTTGAGCGCCGGGCGCGCTGCGTCGCGCAAGGAACAACCGCCAACCCGGATGTCGCCACGTTGCACATCATAGAGCCGGGTGAGCAGCGCAATCAGCGTCGATTTGCCCGCGCCGTTGGGTCCCAGCAACGCAGCGAAACGCCCGGGTGCCAGGTTGAAACTCACCTGGCGCAACGCCTCCCGCGCGCCGTAGGAAAAACTCAGGTCACTGACTTCCAGGGCGCTCATGGGGTCACCACCACGCCCCACGGATAACGGCCGACCTTGACCGACTTGACCACCTTGAGGCGGTCGACATCGATCACCGACACATCGCCGCTGACGCCGTTGGTGGCCAGCAACTGCTTCTGATCCGGGGTAAACGCCATCTGCCAGACCCGTCGACCGACCAGCAGGTAATCAAGAATCTCGAAGGTCCTGGCGTCGATCACCGCCACATGATTGGCCGGGCCGAGGGCGACGAAACCGTACTTGCCGTCGGCGCTGAGCTTGATGCCCACCGGCTGGACTTTATCCGGGTGCACGCCCTTGATCTGGAAGGTCAGCGTCTTGAGGACCTGGCGGCTGGCGACGTCGAGAATGGTCACGGTACCGCCGATTTCCGCCGAGGCCCAGAGTTTGCTGCCGTCCGGGGTGAACTCGACGAAGCGCGGCCGCTGATCCACCAGGGTGCTGTCGGCCAGGGTCTGGGTGCCGGTATCGATCCAGTGCAGCATGTTGGTGGTTTCGCTGGTGTTCACCGCCCACTTGCCGTCGGGGCTGACGGCCATGCCTTCGGGTTCGACGCCGACGCTGATCTGGCTCAGCACTCTGGAGGTTTCGGTGTCGATCACTGTCACCAGCGCGTCGTCTTCGTTGGAGACATACAGCCAGCGATTGTTCGGGTGCAGGGCGAATTGCTCGGGGTCCTTGCCGGACGGCAGTTCCTTGATGATCTTGCGCGTGGCGACGTCCATCACCTGGACCCGGTCCGAGTCGCTGGCACAGATGTACAGCAGCTTGTTGTCGTGGGACAGCAGCAAACCGCGCGGACGCTGGCCGACGGCCAGGGTGTCGGTGACTTGCAGGGTCTGCAGGTCGATCAGGCTCAGGCTGTTGTCTTTTTCGTTGGACACCCAGGCGGTAGTGGCGGCGGCGTGCCCGGCGGCGAGCAGCAGGGCCCAAGAAAACAGGGAACGGCAAAGCAGGGAGCGGCGCATGGCAAGATTCCTGTTGTTGTGGTTATCGATTCAGGGAAAGCGGCAGCTGACCTCGGGCTTGTCATAGCCGAGGCTGTCCATTTCGTTGAAGGGGTGCAGGAACCCGTCCTGGGGCGACGTGCTGACCAGCGCCCGGGGTTGCACGATGGGGATTGGCTGGCGCAATTGGCCGTTCCACGGGCGATAACTGAGCTTGCGACCCTTGAAGCCGTCCAGCGGCAACTGATCGCTGATCTCAAGCGTACGGATCGCCATCGGCTCGACCTGGCGCAGTTTGCTCACGGCGCTGGCAATGCTGCGCACGGCGAT
Organism: Pseudomonas fluorescens; assembly: GCF_902497995.1. Lineage (GTDB taxonomy): Bacteria > Pseudomonadota > Gammaproteobacteria > Pseudomonadales > Pseudomonadaceae > Aquipseudomonas > Aquipseudomonas fluorescens_BK. The sequence goes on from NZ_CABVII010000032.1 coordinate 11,500, forward strand.
CCAGGCGGCGAAATCGCGATCGTTCATCCAGCGTCCGGCCAGGGCTTCGAAGCGTTTCTGCAACTGCGCGGCGCCGTAGGTTTCCACGGTCTTGTGCCAGCCCACCGGGGTCAGTCCCTGGGTGCCGGCGACCGGCCGTGGATACCAGGTCTGGTACGGCACGTATTCGCCAAAGTCGCCGCGTTCATCGGCCACCAGCACCACATCGTATTCGGCAGTCTGGGTGAACAGCGGCATGTCGGCCTGGGCGCTGCGGCGCTGATCGTTATCGAAGCTCCAGGCTTTTTCCGCCACCAGTTTGAGGCCCAAGCGCTTGGCGGCTCGGCGCAGGGCGGCGGCATAGGCCTGGTCGTCCGCGGTCGGGCCCACGATCAGCAGCGCTCGCTGCCACTTGCGCACCACCAGAAATTGCGCCAGCGCGTCGGCCAGCATCGCCCGGCTTGGCAGGCTGTGCAGCACGTTTGGCAGGCAGTCGGTGGTGCGCAAGCTGTCGTCAGGACTGCCGGCATTGAACAGCAGGCTGTCGGGCAGGGCGGCACTCAGTTGACGCAGGCTGACGGCGGGCGCGTTCACCACGAACAACCGCAGACCTTGCTCGTGCTGGGCTTTCGCCGCTTCGAGCAACGCCTCGGGGTTGTCGACATTGACGCTGATCAGGTTGTAACTGTGCTGGAGAAAACGTCCGGTGCTGTTGCTGTCGGTGATCGCCAGTTCCGCGCCCCGCAGCCCGGCGTCGACCGGCTCGGGAATGACGTTCGACAGCAGTGGACCGGGGTCGGGGCGATAGCCCAGGTAGCCGATCTGTACCTGCAACGGCGCGTCCGCGGCCTGGCTTTGGGTGGCCAGCCCGGCAGCGCAGGCAATCGCCAGCAGGTAGATCAGGGCGTAAGGGGCAAGCTGGCGCATGGGGCACTCCTTTACAGGTACCGCCAGCATAGGAACCCTTGGCCGGGGATGAAATATGCAGAAAGTACCAGTCAGCCAGTACCAAGGTAGTAACTCGCCCCGGACGGCGCGGTTTTAGCATGGCAACAACGGCCATCACCCTGGAGGCGATCGATCATGCGAGTTCTCAAAGCGCTGCTCCTGCCGTTGCTGCTGATCCTTACCCTGATCGGTGTCGACAAGCTTCACGGCCCGCGCCCGGCGCCGTTGCTGGTGATGCCCGCGACACCGGGGCGCTAGGCGTGTCGGCTCTGTGGCCGATGGGCGTGCGCCACAAGCCCTACTACCAAGGTACTGGGCGGCGGCCACCAAAGCAGCATGGGGCTGGCGCGACCCCTGTCCCAAGATGGGTGCCATAGCCTCTTCAAAGAGGTTTTGCGTGCAATCTCGAGGGCATAACAATGACAACAAAACGCAACGCCTTGCTCGTTGCCGGACTGCTGGCCGGTTTTATCAGTGCAGGTTCCGCTTGGTCCCACGGTAACGTGGTGCCCCAGGCCGTCGCAACCCAGGGCCTGACCCCGATCAAGGACGCCGGCGTGCAGGTCGATGCCGACGGCTGGGCGGCGGTGAACCCGTACCGCACCACCCCGGAACACGACAAAGCGGTGGAAATCGGCTCTTCGGCCTACAACCAGAACTGCGCGGCCTGTCATGGCCTGGAAGCCAAATCCGGCGGTATCGCCCCCGACCTGCGCATGCTCGATGTCGGCGAGGCCGGTGATGAATGGTTCGTCGAACGGGTCCGCCACGGTGCGGTGCGGGACGGTCGGGTGTACATGCCGAAGATGGCCGACTACCTGAGCCAGGAAGCCTTGTGGGCGGTGCGCACTTACCTGGACAGCGTTCACGTCGAGGAATGACCCATGCGCCTGCTCGCCGTGTTGATCAGCGCTGTGCTGCTGTGCTGCCAGGCGGCGCAGGCGCAGGTCCGTACTTATGACCAGATGATCGCCGCCGGGGAGCTGAAAGTGGCGGTCTACAAGGACTTCGCCCCCTACAGTTTTGAAGACGCCGGCCAGCCGCGAGGGGTCGACGTCGAACTCGCCCAGGCGCTGGCCAAGGCACTTGGCGTGCGTCTGACGTTGATGTGGGCACCTGCGGGCGAGAAGCTCGACGATGACCTGCGCGATTACATCTGGCGCGCCAGCCAGTTGCACGACCTGCAACTGGCCGACCTGATGATGCGCGTGCCCTATGACCAGGACTACGCGCGCAAGCGCAACGAACAGGGCGAACTGGAAAACGGCCATGTGGTGATGTTCGGGCCGTATCAGAACGAACAATGGCAAGTCGCCTATGACCGGCGGCGGCTGGACAAGGTGGGCAGTGTCGCGGTGTTCGAGCACCACCCGATCGGCGTCGAAGTCGACAGCGTGCCCTCGTTCTACCTGACCTCGGTGTTCAACGGCATGCTCGCCGGCAAGACTCATCACTATCCCGGCGTGCCTCAGGCTTTCGCTGCCATGAAGGTCGGTGAAGTCGACGCGGTCATGGCCATGCGTGGCGAGATCGACTGGCAGGTTCACCAGGCAGCGGACCCGCAGGTGGTGCTGGCGGAAAACGCCTACCCGAACATGGGCAGGCAGCTCTGGGAGATCGGCATGGCCGTGCACGAAAGCAACCGTCAGTTGGCCTATGCCGTGGAAGAGGCGCTGGAAGCGTTGATTCGCGAGGGCTCGGTGAACGCCATTTATGCCCGGTACGGCCTGCGCTATGACGTGCCTGAGATGTATCGATAGGGAGCCACACAAATGACGCGTGCCGATTCCACCCCAAACAAATGACCAACACAGATCCAATGTGGGAGCGGGCTTGCTCGCGAAGGCGGTGTGTCAGGCAACATCAATGGTGACTGTGAGGGCCTCTTCGCGAGCAAGCCCGCTCCCACATTGGATCTGTGTCTGGCACAAAATTTGGTGTCCATTCCCTCCGACCCGGTACTAAGGAACTAGCAATCTCAGCACTGCGGGCAATTGTTGCCAGGGCGGAGGCGCCCAAGAATCTGCACCAGACCGGGAAATTTTCCCGGGTATAACAAAAACCGCAGAGGCAGCCGTCATGACCCAACCCGCACGTCGCCAACCTTTCGTCTTGAGCCTGTTGCTCAGTGCCATGCTGTTGTCCGGCAGCGCCCTGGCCGGCGTCACCGACCAGGACATTCTCCAGGACCCCAAAAACCCGGAGCAGATCGTCACCAACGGTCTGGGCGTACAGGGGCAGCGCTACAGCCCGCTCGACACCCTCAACGTCAATAACGTGAAGGACTTGCGGCCGGTATGGGCGTTCTCCTTCGGTGGGGAAAAACAACGCGGCCAGCAAGCACAGCCGATGATCAAGGACGGCGTGATGTACATGACCGGCTCCTACTCGCGGGTGTTCGCGGTGGATGCGCGGACCGGCAAGAAACTCTGGCAATACGATGCGCGCCTGCCCGATGACATCCGTCCGTGCTGCGACGTGATCAACCGCGGTGTCGCGCTGTACGGCGACCTGGTGATCTTCGGCACCCTCGACGCCAAGCTCGTGGCCTTGAACAAGGACACTGGCAAAGTCGTCTGGAGCAAGAAAGTCGCCGACCACAAGGAAGGCTATTCGATCAGCGCCGCGCCGCTGGTGATCAACGGCAAACTGATTACCGGCGTGGCCGGTGGCGAGTTCGGGGTGGTCGGCAAGATCGAAGCCTATGACCCGAAAAACGGCAATCTGTTGTGGAGCCGCCCCACCGTCGAAGGTCATATGGGCTACGTCTACAAGGACGGCAAAGCCGTGGAAAACGGCATCTCCGGCGGTGAAGCGGGCAAGACCTGGCCCGGCGATCTGTGGAAAACCGGTGGCGCAGCGCCCTGGCTTGGCGGTTACTACGACCCTGAAACCAATCTGCTGCTGTTCGGCACCGGCAACCCGGCCCCGTGGAACTCGCACCTGCGTCCTGGCGACAACCTCTACTCGTCGTCGCGCCTGGCGCTCAACCCGGACGACGGCACCATCAAGTGGCACTTCCAGAGCACGCCCCACGACGGCTGGGACTATGACGGCGTCAACGAACTGGTCTCGTTCAACTACAGCGAAGGCGGCAAAGAGATAAAAGCTGCCGCCACTGCCGACCGTAACGGGTTCTTCTACGTGCTGGACCGCACCAACGGCAAATTCATCCGCGGCTTCCCGTTCGTGGACAAGATCACCTGGGCTAGCGGTCTGGATAAAGAGGGCCGGCCGATCTACAACGAAGCCAGCCGCCCAGGGGCACCGGGCAGCGAAGCCAAAGGCAGTTCGGTGTTCGTCGCCCCGGCGTTCCTCGGCGCGAAAAACTGGATGCCGATGGCCTACAACAAGGACACCGGGCTGTTCTACGTGCCGTCCAACGAGTGGGGCATGGACATCTGGAACGAAGGCATCGCCTACAAGAAAGGCGCGGCGTTCCTCGGTGCCGGGTTCACCATCAAGCCGTTGAATGAAGACTACATCGGTGTGCTGCGGGCCATTGACCCGAAAACCGGCAAGGAGGTCTGGCGGCACAAGAACTTCGCGCCGCTGTGGGGCGGGGTGCTGACCACCAAGGGCAACCTGGTGTTCACCGGCACGCCGGAAGGCTTCCTGCAGGCGTTCAATGCCAGGACCGGTGAAAAAGTCTGGGAATTCCAGACCGGTTCCGGCGTGCTCGGCTCCCCCGTAACCTGGGAAATGGACGGTGAACAATACGTCTCGGTGCTCTCCGGCTGGGGCGGTGCGGTACCGCTATGGGGTGGCGAGGTGGCCAAGCGGATCAAGGATTTCAACCAGGGCGGGATGCTCTGGACCTTCAAGTTGCCCAAAGACCTCGTGGCCAAGCACTGATCCCAATTTCACCGCTTAACCCCTCTGTGGGAGCGGGCTTGCTCGCGAAAGCGGTACGTCAGTCATATCAATGTTGGATGTGCCGCCGCCTTCGCGAGCAAGCCCGCTCCCACAGGGGGACATTTGCCACATGAAGATTTGGGCAAACCTACGACCAAATAACGAGAATCCCCCTGCCAACGGCGCATTCGTCTGGCACGCGGGGCTCTCTACTATCGCTCAATCGCCTGTTTGCCCAACAGGCATCGACCCAGACAGAGGCCCACCATGATCTACGCACAACCCGGAACACCAGGCGCCGTCGTGACGTTCAAGGCGCGCTACGGCAACTTCATCGGCGGCGAATTCGTTCCGCCGGTCAACGGTGAGTACTTCACCAACTCCTCACCGGTCACCGGAGAAGTGATCGCCGAATTCCCGCGCTCCAGTGCCGCCGATATCGACAAAGCCCTCGACGCCGCCCATGCTGCCGCTGACGCATGGGGCAAGACCTCGGCCCAGGACCGCTCGCGGGTGCTGCTGAAAATCGCCGACCGCATCGAAGAGCATCTGGAAATCCTCGCCGTCACCGAAACCTGGGACAACGGCAAGGCCGTGCGCGAAACCCTGAACGCCGATGTACCCCTGGCCGCCGACCATTTCCGCTACTTCGCCGGCTGCATCCGCGCCCAGGAAGGCGGCGCCGCCGAGATCAACGAGCTGACCACCGCCTATCACTTCCACGAGCCCCTGGGCGTGGTCGGGCAGATCATCCCGTGGAACTTCCCGCTGCTGATGGCCGCCTGGAAGCTGGCGCCGGCCCTGGCCGCCGGCAACTGCGTGGTGCTCAAGCCCGCCGAGCAGACGCCGCTGTCGATCATGGTCTTCGCCGAGCTGATCGCCGACCTGCTGCCGGCCGGCGTGCTGAACATCGTCCAGGGTTTCGGACGCGAAGCCGGTGAGGCGCTGGCCACCAGCAAGCGCATCGCCAAGATTGCCTTCACCGGCTCGACCCCGATCGGTGCGCACATCATGAAATGCGCCGCCGAGAACATCATTCCCAGTACCGTGGAGCTGGGGGGCAAGTCGCCGAACATCTTCTTCGAAGACATCATGAACGCCGAGCCGCAGTTCATCGAGAAGGCCGCCGAAGGTTTGGTGCTGGCGTTCTTCAACCAGGGCGAAGTCTGCACCTGTCCATCGCGAGCGCTGGTGCAGGAGTCGATCTACGACGACTTCATGAAAGTGGTGATGAAGAAGATCGTCAAGATCAAGCGCGGCAACCCGTTGGACACCGAGACCATGGTCGGCGCCCAGGCGTCCGAGCAGCAGTACGACAAGATCCTCTCCTACCTGAAAATCGCCCAGGAGGAGGGTGCCGAGCTGCTTGCCGGCGGCGCGGCCGAGCGTCTTGAGGGCGACTTGTCGACCGGTTATTACATCCAGCCGACGCTGCTCAAGGGCCACAACAAGATGCGCGTGTTCCAGGAAGAAATCTTCGGCCCGGTGGTGGGTATCACGACCTTCAAGGACGAAGCCGAAGCCCTGGCCATTGCCAACGACAGCGAGTTCGGCCTCGGTGCGGGCCTGTGGACCCGCGACATCAACCGCGCCTACCGCATGGGCCGGGCGATCAAGGCCGGGCGAGTGTGGACCAACTGCTACCACCTGTACCCGGCGCACGCGGCGTTCGGTGGCTACAAGAAGTCCGGGGTCGGCCGTGAAAACCACAAGATGATGCTCGACCATTATCAGCAGACCAAAAACCTGTTGGTGAGCTACGACATCAATCCGCTGGGGTTCTTCTGATTCGACACAAATCCGAGTGATGGCTTTCGCGGGCAAGCCTCGCTCCTACAGATCACCGAATTTGCGTGATGGCTTTCGCGGGCAAGTCTCGCTCCTACAGATCACCGAATTTGCGTGATGGCTTTCGCGGGCAAGCCTTGCTCCTACAGATCACCGAATTTGTGTGATGGCTTTCGCGGGCAAGCCTCGCTCCTACAGATCACCGAATTTGTGTGATGGCTTTCGCGGGCAAGCCTCGCTCCTACAGATCACCGAATTTGTGTGATGGCTTTCGCGGGCAAGCCTCGCTCCTACAGATCACCTAAATCTGTAGGAGCGAGGCTTGCCCGCGAATGGCCGTGTCTGACACTCCGCAACACCCCCTACCAAGGCACGCTGCCACTTCATTCGAAAGTAGCATTCGGTCGTCTCCCACCCCGTGCATTAATGGCTTTACCGGAATCGTCCGGCACAAGAAGAGGAATGACCTATGTGGACTAAACCCACGTTTACCGATTTGCGCATTGGCTTCGAAGTGACGATGTATTTCGCCAACCGCTGATCGTCCGCCCGGCCAACCGTGGCATTGGCCGGGCCTGCCTCGGCCGAGCGGGCGCTGCTGGAGCGGCGGGGGATAGAGGTGGCTTATGACGGCATGAGTATTTGTGCTGTAGCTGATGGCCTCTTCGCGGGCAGGTCAGACACCGCAGAAACCCGGAGAACCGCAATGACCGACACCCCGATGACCCCCACCGAATTCGAGCAGGCCCTGCGCGCCAAGGGCGCCTACTACCACATCCACCACCCATTCCACCAAGCCATGTACGCCGGCCGCGCCAGTCGCGAGCAGATCCAGGGCTGGGTCGCCAATCGTTTCTACTACCAGGTGAACATTCCCCTGAAGGATGCCGCGATCCTCGCCAACTGCCCCGACCGCGAGGTACGCCGGGAATGGCTGCAGCGGATTCTCGACCACGACGGCGTGCCCGGCAGCGAAGGCGGCATCGAAGCCTGGCTACGCTTGGGCGAAGCGGTAGGCCTGGATCGCCAACAAATCCTTGCGCAAGAGCTGGTGCTGCCGGGCGTGCGCTTCGCCGTCGACGCCTATGTCAACTTCGCCCGCCGTGCCTGCTGGCAGGAAGCGGCCAGCAGCTCCCTGACCGAACTGTTCGCGCCACAGATCCACCAGTCCCGTCTCGACGCCTGGCCGACCCATTACCCGTGGATCGACGCCGCCGGCTACGACTATTTCCGCACTCGCCTGAGCCAGGCACGACGGGATGTCGAGCATGGCTTGCGCATCACCCTGGCGCACTACGTGACCGTCGAGGCCCAGCAACGCATGCTGCAGATTCTGCAGTTCAAGCTCGACGTGCTGTGGAGCATGCTTGACGCCATGAGCATGGCTTATGAGCTGGAGCGCCCGCCGTTTCACACGGTGACGACCGAGAACGTCTGGCATCGGGGGATCACCCTGTGAGCCTGCTCAAACGCGAGCACGCGCCGTCCCTGCGCCAGGGCTTTCGCCTGCAATGGGAGCCGCGTCAGGACTGTCACGTGCTGCTGTACCCCGAAGGCATGATCAAGCTCAACGTCAGCGCCGGGCAGATCCTCGACCTGGTGGACGGCCGGCGCAGCGTCGCGGCCATCATTGATCTGCTGTCGGCGAACTTCCCCGGCGTGCCGGGGATTGACGAGGATGTGTTGGCGTTCCTGGAGGTGGCCCATGCGCAATTCTGGATCGAATGACTCGCCTCCCGGGCCGCCGCTGTGGTTGCTGGCGGAGCTGACCTATCGTTGTCCGCTGCAATGCCCGTATTGCTCCAATCCGCTGGATTTTGCCCAATCAGGTGAAGAGCTGAGCACCGAAGAATGGATTCGCGTGTTTCGCGAAGCGAGGGACATGGGCGCCGCGCAACTGGGCTTTTCCGGCGGCGAGCCGTTGGTGCGACAAGACCTGGCCGAATTGATCAAGGCCGCCCGGGACATGGGCTACTACACCAATCTGATCACCTCCGGCATCGGCCTGACCGAGCAGAAAGTGCGCGACTTCAAGGTCGCCGGGCTGGACCATATCCAGATCAGCTTCCAGGCCGCCGACGAAGCGGTGAACAACATGCTCGCCGGCTCGCGCAAGGCGTTCGCCCAGAAGCTGGCGATGGCCCGGGCGGTGAAAGCCCAGGGCTATCCGATGGTGCTGAACTTCGTCACCCATCGACACAACATCGACGAGATCGCGAAGATTATCGACTTGTGCCTGGAACTGGAGGCGGATTTCGTCGAGTTGGCCACCTGTCAGTTTTACGGTTGGGCCGAACTCAACCGCGTCGGCTTGTTGCCGACCCGCGAGCAACTGCAGCATGCCGAGCGCATCACCAACGAGTATCGCCAGCGCCTGGAGGCCCAGGGCCACCCGTGCAAGCTGATCTTCGTCACCCCGGATTACTACGAAGAACGTCCCAAGACCTGCATGAACGGCTGGGCCAACCTGTTTCTCGACATCACCCCGGACGGTACGGCGTTGCCTTGCCACAGTGCCCGGCAGTTGCCGGTGCAGTTTCCCAACGTGCGCGAGCACAGCCTCTCGCACATCTGGACCGATTCTTTCGGTTTCAACCGCTTTCGTGGCGATGACTGGATGAAAGAACCGTGCCGCTCCTGCGACGAAAAGCACAAGGACCTGGGCGGCTGTCGCTGCCAGGCGTTCATGCTCACCGGCGACGCGGCCAATGCCGACCCGGTGTGCAGCAAGTCTGCGCACCATGGAGTGATCCTCACGGCCCGGGAGGAGGCCGAAGCGCCGGGGCAGGGCATGGAACACCTGACGTTGCGCAATGAAAAGGCGTCGCGGCTGATCTATCGCGGATGAGTGGCCATACACAGATCCCCTGTGGGAGCGGGCTTGCTCGCGAAGGCGGCGTTACATTCAACATTGATGTCGATTGACCCACCGCTTTCGCGAGCAAGCCCGCTCCCACAGGGGATATGCAGTGAATTCAGAGTCTGAGTACACCAGCCTGCTACCCCATTGGTCTGATTGCATTCGCAGCCGGATGCGTTAGTGTGGCTTTACCTTCCAAAACAATAAAAAACAGGCTTTCCAATGAGCCAGAGTCTCAGCCAGCTGCGTAAATTCGTTTCGCCTGAAATCATCTTTGGTGCCGGTTGCCGGCACAACGTGGGCAACTACGCCAAGACCTTCGGTGCCCGCAAGGTGCTGGTGGTCAGCGACCCCGGGGTGATTGCCGCCGGATGGGTGGCCGATGTCGAGGCCAGCCTGCAAGCCCAGGGCATCGATTATTTTTTGTACAGCGACGTCTCGCCCAACCCCCGGGTCGAAGAAGTCATGCTCGGCGCCGAGCTGTACCGGGAAAACCACTGCGACGTGATAGTCGCGGTCGGCGGCGGCAGCCCGATGGATTGCGGCAAGGGCATCGGCATCGTCGTCGCCCACGGGCGCAGCATCCTCGAGTTCGAGGGCGTGGACACCATCCGCGTCCCCAGCCCGCCGCTGATCCTGATTCCAACCACCGCCGGTACCTCGGCGGACGTCTCGCAATTCGTGATCATTTCCAATCAGCAGGAACGGATGAAATTCTCCATCGTCAGCAAGGCCGTGGTGCCGGACGTGTCGCTGATCGATCCGGAAACCACCCTGAGCATGGACCCGTTCCTGTCGGCCTGTACCGGCATCGACGCCCTGGTGCATGCCATCGAAGCCTTTGTCTCGACCGGCCACGGACCCTTGACCGATCCCCATGCCCTGGAAGCCATGCGCCTGATCAACGGCAACCTGGTGCAGATGATCGCCAACCCGAACGACATCGCCCTGCGCGAGAAGATCATGCTCGGCAGCATGCAGGCCGGGCTGGCATTCTCCAACGCGATCCTCGGTGCGGTGCACGCGATGTCCCACAGCCTCGGCGGCTTTCTCGACCTGCCACACGGGCTGTGCAACGCGGTACTGGTGGAACACGTGGTGGCCTTCAACTACAACTCGGCGCCTGAGCGGTTCAAGGTGATCGCCGAGACCTTCGGCATTGATTGCCGCGGCCTCAATCACCGGCAGATCTGCGGGCGCCTGGTGGAGCACCTGATCGCCCTCAAGCATGCGATCGGTTTCCACGAAACCCTTGGCTTGCACGGGGTCAGCATGGCGGACATTCCGTTCCTGTCGCAGCACGCCATGCACGACCCGTGCATCCTCACCAACCCGCGCGAGTCCAGTCAGCGTGATGTCGAGGTCGTCTATGGCGAAGCCCTCTGACGAGCAACAACGGGCGCTGGCCGGACTACTCGGATTAGGCAGCCATTCGGCGCGCAAGAGTCATTACCCGGAACTGGCCGCGCGCCTGGATGAGCTGGAAGCCGAGCGTAATCGCTACAAGTGGCTGTTCGAAAACGCAGTGCACGGGATCTTCCAGGCCAGCCTGCTCGAAGGCATGCGCGCCGCCAACCCGGCGTTGGCGCGGATGCTGGGCTATCAGGATCCGCAGGAGGTGTTGTTTTCACTGGCGGACCTGGCCAGCAACCTGTTTGTCGGCGGGGCGCGGGAGCTGGAAAACATCGGCGAGATGCTCAGGCACCAAGGCAGCCTGCATGGTTATGAAACCCAATTGCGGCGCAAGGACGGCAGCCGTCTCGACGTGCTGATGAACCTGCTGCTCAAACCCGATCAGGAAGAATTGGTCGAAGGTTTTGTCGCCGATATCACCGAACGCAAACTCGCTCAGCAGCGCCTGCAACAGCTCAATGACCAACTGGAGCAGCGGGTCACGGCGCGCACCGACGAATTGCTCGAAGCCAACCGCAACCTGCAGCTGCAAATCACCCAGCGCAAACAGATCGCCGAAGCCTTGCGCGATGCCCGGGACGCTGCCGAGGCGGCCAATCGCAGCAAGGACAAATACCTCGCCGCCGCCAGTCATGACCTGCTGCAGCCACTCAACGCCGCGCGTTTGCTGATCTCGACCTTGCGCGAGCGCAAACTGCCCGAGGTCGAACAGGTACTGGTGGAGCGAACTCACCAGGCCCTGGAAGGGGCCGAAGATTTGCTCACTGACTTGCTCGACATTTCCCGGCTCGATCAGGCAGCGGTCAAACCGGACGTCGCGCTGTATCGCCTCGACGAGTTGCTCGGACCGCTGGTGTCGGAATTCCGCTCGGTGGCCGAAGCCACCGGATTGGACCTGCGCGTGCACATGGGCGACTACGCCATCAATACCGACTTGCGCCTGATGACGCGGATCCTGCGCAACTTTCTCAGCAACGCCTGCCGTTACACCGACGCGGGGAGCATCCTGCTGGGCGCCCGGCGGCGCGGTGCGATGCTGCGCCTGGAGGTCTGGGACACCGGGCGCGGGATTGCCGCGGACCGCCTGGATTCGATCTTCCTCGAGTTCAACCAACTGGACGTCGGCCGCGCCGCCGACCGCAAGGGGGTAGGCCTGGGGCTGGCAATCGTCGAGCGCATCGCGAAAATTCTCGACTACAGGATTCAGGTGCATTCGCGGCCGGGCCGCGGGTCGATGTTCAGCATCGACGTGCCGATTTCCCATGAGATTCCGCTGCCGATCAGTCAGGCCGTGCCTCTGCCGGGGACGGGCAATCCATTGCCGGGGCGGCGTTTGCTGGTGCTGGACAACGAAGTCAGCATTCTCGAAAGCATGAGCGCGCTGCTCGGGCAGTGGGGCTGCGAAGTGGTGATCGCCACCGATGAAGCCTGCGCGCTGACGGCTTTGCAGGGCCAGGCCCCGGAACTGATCCTGGCCGACTACCACCTCGATCATGGCGTGGTGGGGTGTGAAGTGGTCAGGCATTTGCGTGAGCACTTCGGCCAGGCGATACCAGCGGTGATCATCACCGCGGACCGCACCGACCAGTGTCGCAGGGCCTTGCAAAAGCTCGAGGCACCGCTGCTGAACAAACCGGTGAAACCCGGCAAGTTGCGCGCCGTGCTGAGTCAGATGCTGGGCTAGCCGAGTGAGCTGTAGGAGCCAGGCTTGCCGGCGAAGGCGTATTCAGGAACGCCTTCGCTGTAGGAGCCAGGCTTGCCGGCGAAGGCGTGTTCAAGGACGCCTTCGCTGTAGGAGCCAGGCTTGCCGGCGAAGGCGTGTTCAAGGACGCCTTCGCTGTAGGAGCCAGGCTTGCCGGCGAAGGCGTATTCAGGAACGCCTTCGCTGTAGGAGCCAGGCTTGCCGGCGAAGGCGTGTTCAAGGACGCCTTCGCCGGCAAGCCTGGCTCCTACAGGTGAATGCGTTTTTCAATTCCTTATGTTTTTGCCAGGGTGTTTTACAACACCCAATGCGGCAACCACAGCGAAAGCGATATTCAAGGCGCAGCGGTGCAGCACAAAGGGTTGTCGCTAGTGGCTGAAAAGAGGCTCCGGCAATCCTTTCACACCGGGATCGAGGGCGAACACGCCGCCGGCCAGTGACTGTTCATCCTGGTCGTCAGCGGGGCGGATCGAGGTCACGAACAGCGTGTCCAGTCGACTGCCACCGAAGGCGCACATGGTCGGTTTCTTCACCGGAACGGCGAGGGAGCGATCCAGTCGGCCATCGGGGGTGAAACGATGAATCAGTCCGGCGTCGTTGGCACAGATCCAATAGCAACCGTCGGCATCCACGGCGGCACCGTCGGGGCGTCCGGGGAATTGCTGCATGTCGACGAACTGCCGACGGTTGGACGGCGTGCCGCTGTCGATGTCGTAATCGAAGGCCCAGATCTGCTGAACCAGGGGATGAGAGTCAGACAGATACATGGTGCTGCCATCCGGGCTGAAGCCCAGGCCATTGGGGACGATAAACCCAGAGAGTTGTTCACCGAGCGGCCCGCGTTGCCCGTGGGCGTAACGATACAGCGCGCCGTCGGCCGCATTGGCGCCCATGTTCAGCACCATGCTGCCGGCCCAGAAGCGCCCCTGACGGTCACAACGACCATCGTTCAGGCGCATGTCAGGGCGGGCATGTTCGACCTGGGCCAGCCGTTCACTGTCGAGGCTGCCGTCGTTGTGCGGCTGGAGGCGGAAGAATCCGCTTTCCATCCCGGCGACCCAACTGCCGTCACGGTGACGCACGATGCAGGCGAGCATTTCGGGCGCGGTCCAGGCCTGGACATGGCCGGTTTCGGCGCACCAGCGTTGCAGGCGCCCGGCGGGAATATCGACCCAGTACAGGGCGTTTTCCTCAGCGACCCAGACCGGGCTTTCACCGACCGCGTTACGGGCATCGACAATCAATTGGGCGTGCATGGCGACTCATTCCCTTGGGCTTTTTATTGATGGGATCGGTGCGGATTCAGTCGCCGAACGGGCCGGCCGCGCAGAAGGCGCCACCTTGATAGATGCGCGCCGGATCATCGGCGGCCGGCATCGGCTGGGCTTCGACTTTTTCGCGGAACACTTCCGAGCTGTCCTTGGGTTCATAGCCCAGGGCGGTCGCGAATCGGTTATCCCACCAGATCTCCTTGTTATCGGACATGCCGTACACCACGGAGTGGCCGACGCCAGGCGCGAGCAACGCACGTTCGAGCAAGTGCGTGAGGTCGCCGAAGCTCAGCCAGGTGCTCATCATTCGGCGGTTTTGCGGCTCCGGGAATGAAGAGCCGATGCGGATGCTGACGGTTTCGATGCCATAACGATCGAAGTAGAACGTGGCCATGTCTTCGCCGTAGGACTTGGACAAGCCGTAGTAGCTGTCCGGGCGGCGCGGGGAGTGGGCGTCGATGACTTGGTCCTGCCGGTAGAAGCCGATCACGTGGTTGGAGCTGGCAAAGATCACCCGCTTGACGCCATGCCGGCGCGCGGCTTCGTAGATGTGGAACACGCCGCAGATGTTGGCGCCGAGGATTTCTTCGAAGGAGCGCTCTACCGATACGCCGCCGAAGTGCAGGATGGCGTCCACGCCTTCGACCAGTCGATGCACGGCTTGCTTGTCGGAAAGGTCGCAGGTGACCACTTCTTCGCGATCATCGATGGCCGGAGCGATGTCGGCGATGTCCGACAGGCGAATCACATTGGCATAAGGCCGCAGACTTTCGCGCAGCACTTTACCGAGGCCACCGGCGGCACCGGTCAGCAGAAGGCGATTGAAAGGGGCATTGGGCGTGGTGGTCATGGCAGTTCCTGGACAGCAGCTATTATTGTTGGGTTTGTTGTAGGTTGTCGTACGACTTGATTAAAGTATCGTTAGGCTTCCCCGGTTTTGTCAACGCGACGTTGGTTGAAATTGACAGAGGGTCATTCATCGACCGGTACATCGCTCCCACATGGGTCGGGCTAATCCCGACGACAGAATGTGTGCCATCCGAAAAACGCCTTACAACAACGAAATCGGGTAGCTGATGAAAATCCGGTTTTCATCGAATTCGTTGCTACTGAAATCCCGACGGATGGTCGCGTTGCGCCATTTGACGTTGAGGTTCTGCAGTGCGCCGCTCTGCACGGTATAGGCCAGCTCCGATTCACGGCCCCATTCCTTGCCATCGGTGATCGCGCCGGTGTGCACGTTATCGCCACTGATGTAGCGGTTCATCATCGTCAGGCCGGGAATGCCGAGGGCGACGAAATTGTAGTCGTGGCGCAGCTGCCAGGATTTTTCCCTGGCGTTGTCGTAGCTCGAGTTGAAGCTATCGTTGGCCAGGGTGCCGCCGCTGGTGCCGTTGACCCGCATCCAGACATCGTCGCCGCTGAGCTTTTGCAGGCCGACATAGAAGGTGTTGCCACCGTATTTGGCCGAGAGCAGGGCGAACGCGGTTTTGTTGTCGAGGTCGCCGGCCAGGGCGCTGCCGTCTTCCTTGCCGATGAAGTAGCCGAGATTGGCGCCGAGGGTCCAGTCGCCGATGGGTTGGCTGTGGCTCAGGTTGAAATACTGCTGCTGATAGATGTCGCTGAGTTGTGCGTACCAGACACCGACCTGGGTGCGCTTTTCGTTGAACGCGAATTCACCGCCGCCGAAGTTGAACCGGTCGGAGGTGAAGGCAGCCTTGCCGTTCATGAACATGTCTTCCATGCTCGCGTCGTTGCGCGGGCTATTGGCACGGAACTGACCGCCGTAGAGCGTCAGGCCGCTGATCTCGGTGGACGTCACCTGGCCACCGCGCAAAGTCTGTGGCAGGGAGCGGCCGTCGTCGGAGCGCAGGATCGGCAGCACCGGCATCCATTCGCCGACCTTCACTTCGGTTTTCGAGATTTTGCCTTTCAGCGCCACACCCAGTCGCCCGAAATTGTCCGCAGGGCGGCCGTCGTCATGGATCGGCAACAGCTGAGTGCCGCCTGTGCCCTTGCCACCGTCGAGCTTCTGCGAGTACATGCCGAGTGCGTCTACGCCAAAACCGACAGGCCCCGGGGTGAACCCTGACTTGGCGTCGAGGATGAAGCTTTGCGTCCATTCTTCAGCCTTGCCCTGGGCGTTGGCGGGGTTGGTGAAGTTGCGGTTGAAGTAGGCGTTGCGCAGGTTCAGCGTGGCCTTGGCATCATCGACGAAGCCTTCGGCGTTGCCGGTCATGGGCAGGGCGAACGCCAGGGTGCTGAAGGTGATCAGGCTCAAGGTACGACGGCGTGCGAAGGCAGGACGAGGGGTGCTGACGGAGGAATTGTGGACGAGCTTGCTCACTGTGACGCTCCCGTTTACTTTTTTGTTTTTATTGTCGTCGTACGTCGTCGTACAACATGGGGGCGATTATTTGCGAGGATTTTGGGGATTGTCAATCAGAAGTTATACGATGACTTGATGACTTGATGACTTGATGACGTTGGTCGATTGTCAGTGAATCCTGTAGGAGCCAGGCTTGCCGGCGAAGGCGATTTCCCGGGCGCCTTCGCGGGCAAGCCTCGCTCCTACAGGAGGCTGATTTCAAGTCATGATCATCGGCGGCAGGGTACCGAGTAGCGAAACCGCCGCCACCGCCCCAATCCCCAGCAACCATTCCAGCATCACACTGGCACGCAACGCCGTCATGTGCTGCTCGCAATCCCTGACCCGCAACCGATTGAACAGCGCCAACCCCAGCATCGCGCCCACCAGCACCACCTTGATCAACAGAATCAAGGCAAACCCACTCAACAATGGCGTCGGCCAGAACGCCCCGGTCAATACCCGAACATTGATCAATCCGGTGATCAGCAACCCGGCGACCAAGGCAAAACCGACACCGCTGAAGCGTTGCAATATCGCTTTGACGGACTGCGCAGCCGGTTGGAGCAAGAGCATCACCAACAACAGCAAACCCCCGAGCCAGGCGCCAACGCAGGTCAGATGGATGATCTGGTTGAGGATCAGCAACCGGCCTTCGTTGCCATCGAGCATGGCGCCATGGCCCACCGGGGCCAATGTCGCCAGCAACAGACCGCTCAAGATTATCCGCCAGGGGAGGTTGCTGTGCAGCGGTGTCAGCAGCAACGCGACTAACAGCAGATTGAGCAGCAAATGCCAGCGCCAGACCTGGCCGAAAAACGTCTTGCCCAACACCAGCCCCAGGGTCGACGGATCGAATGCCGCCGCCCAGCTGCCGGCCATGCTGGCGGTGATCAGCAGCAACCAGCCGACGCCGCTGACCAACGCCACCACCGCAAGCCATCGGCTCCCCCGCGCCAGACGCCAATCCAGCATCGTTTCACGGCCCAGCAACAGAGGCATGAACACCCAGGCCCCAAACAGCATCAACACCACGGTGAAATGCAGGAAACGGCACAGCACCATCGCACTGATCATGAATTACTGGCCAACCTTGAAGCTGTAGGCGCCTGCGCTTTTGTGGGTATCGACCGACACCGCATGCCACTCGACTTTGTACGCCCCGGCCGCCAGCGGTGCTGCAGGGGTCACGACCAGGGTCTTTTTATCGCTGCCTTCGGTGGCCAGGCCTTTCACCGGAATTTTGGCGCCGTCCTTGCTGAGGGTAACTTTGGTAAAGGTCGCTTCGACGCCTTCGGAAAACACCAGGCGCAGTTCCGCCGGAGTACTCACCGTGCTGTCCGCGGCCGGGGTCTGGCTTTTCAAATGGGCATGGGCCAACACCGACGAAGCGGCGAGCAGCGAGCCGAGGAGGGCGGCGGTGGTCAGAGCGTTCTTGAGCAGCATCGTGGATACCTCAGAGGCAGGTTCGAAGAAGCGGGCAGTTTACCCGCCTGAGCGTGAAGTCGGGTGCAGGAAGATTGGTTTTCCCCTGTCGCCCCGAGGTAGAGCGGATGCTAGTCTTGAACAAAGCTGGTGTCAGGGAGCCCTCATGGGCAATCACAAGATCGAGATTCGCCGCAGTAACGTCGAGAAGATTCTGTTGGGGGCCGAAAAGGTCTTCGCCGAAAAAGGCTTCGGCAGCACCGCCATGGCCGACATCGCCGCCGAAGTGCAACTGCCGCGATCCAACCTGCATTACTACTTCAGCACCAAGAGCGAGCTGTACAGCGCAGTGCTGTTCGACCTGCTCGAAGTCTGGAAACAGGACGCCCTGTGCTTCGAGATGTTCGACGACCCACGAGTGGTGCTCAGCAGCTACATCCGCGCCAAGATGAACCACTCCCGCAGCCGGCCCTATGGCTCGAAAGTCTGGGCCAACGAAATCATCCACGGCGCCCCCACTTTGGGTGAAAAGCTGGACGCGAGCCTGTACGACTGGGCCAAGATGAAAGAAGCGAAAATCCGCCAGTGGGTGGAGGATAAACGCATCCTGCCAGTGGAACCTTCGAGCCTGCTGTACATGATCTGGGCTTCGACTCAGCATTACGCTGACTTTGATCATCAGGTGAATATTTTGAATGATCATCAGCCGTTGTCGGATATGCAGTTCGAGCGGGCGGTGCAGACGGTGACGGGGGTGATATTGCGCGGGATTGGGTTGGAGCCGTAGTCGTCGCCGTCGTAACCGGATAAAAATATCGCTGATCCTTCGGTGCAGATTACTGCCTGATTTCTTGAAGAGCTTTCTGTACGTAATATTCCTTCACACTGTTTTTTTTGATTTGCAGTAACAGTTCTCTCCCTTCATCGCCCGCGATTTTTCTGAGGGCATCGGTCTTGGCAGATTTGTAGCGTGTTCTATTAGCCAACAAATCTCCAGCTTGTTGCGTGGTAGCTACCGTCCTAAAGTCAGGAGAATTTTTTACATTATAGTCATATGAGGCTTCGAAATCCGTCGGGTGTTTCTGTCGCGATGACAGTGCGGCATCATCACTATTGCGCGCTAAGCCCGAAGGAAAATGGTTTTTAAAATTTACTAACTCAGAAGTTGAGGTCGAAGCTCTGGGCGCTGATCGTGAAACGGTATTGTCTGGTGCTTCTAGCAGACTCGCTAGCATTGGGTTGCGCTCTGCCAGGCTATTTCGGTTGATAGTGGTTGCTGTTCGTTTAATTATTTTAAGCGGGTTGGGAGATTTCATTGTCGTTGGGCTCAGAAGAGATGCCGTATGGCGGGCGATCCACTGAGCGAATTTGGTATTACCTGTTGGGTCGGAGAAGTTGATCGGATCCCCCCCGCAATAGGCATACGGATTAATTCCTCCTTTACCAAAAGGACTCAACTCATCCGGACTGTTAAAACGCATCAATACAGAATTAAAAGCCCGCGTACCCTGGCCCAACAAATAGTGCCCCGTAATCGCGTCGGGACATTCACCATTAAACCCAAGCATGCGACTCAGACCACTTTCTGCCGGATGGTGACCGTAGGCGGTATAGGCCAGTTGCTGCGGGTTTGTTTCCGCAAGGGTATGCAGTACCGAATGAGCTTGATCGGTTGCTAAAAGCTTGGTTTCGGTAATGCCAGCTGTACTTTGTTGCTGCGCCAACGGCTGGGCTTCATGGCGGAAGATGGTTCGTTGCGTCTGCTCTCCCAGCTCGGTATTCAGATGGTCCTCCTGGTAAAAACGCTGTGTGCTGGTGCGCTCCAGAAGTCCCACACCCATGAGGCGGTCCAGTGGGTCGTATTGATAGCGGCACAGGATCTTCAATGATGAGGTTGACATGGTGCGGTCCTTCGCTGGCAAATTGGGTGGGTGTCAGCTTCGAAGATATTGGGTGTTTCGTCTACTAGCAGAACTGATAGGTTGGAGAGCGTCGGGCGGGGATGGGGTTGGAGCTTTGAGAATTTCGGTGGGGCTGCCGGCCTCTTCGCGGGCAAGCCCGCTCCCACAGTGGTTGTATGTGTACACAAATTCCGTGTACACCAACGCACCCTGTGGGAGCGGCGGTGCGGCGATCCGACTTGCCCGCGATGGCGCCAGTTCAGGCACCTTTGAATTCAGGGGGCAACATGGTAGGGATTGCGCGGATCATGATCCCAATCCAGAAACGGCTTGCCGTTCTCCATCGGCACCATCTCAATGCAATCCTCCACCGGACAGGTGATCTGGCACAGGTTGCAGCCCACGCACTCCTCATCGATCACTTCATACTTATGCGTGCCGTCCGCCTGCTTGAAGCTGGCCACCGCCTGGTGCGAGGTGTCTTCGCAGGCGATATGACAGCGACCGCACCCGATGCAGGCCTCCTGGTCAATCTTCGCAATCACCTGATAGTTGATATCGAGGTACTTCCAGTCCGTGGTGTTGCTCACCGCACGTCCCGAAAAATCGGCGACGCTGGCATAACCCTGACTGTCCATCCAGCGTGACAAGCCATCCTTCATCTCGTCGACTATCCGGAAACCATGCAGCATCGCCGCCGTGCACACCTGCACCGCGCCGCTGCCCAGGGCGATGAATTCCGCCGCGTCGCGCCAGCTGCCAATCCCGCCGATGCCGCAGATCGGCAGGCCCTGGGTCTGTGGATCGCGGGCGATTTCGGCGACCATGTTCAACGCAATCGGCTTGACCGCCGACCCGCAATAGCCGCCGTGGGTGCTCTGGCTGCCGACCGCAGGATTGGCGACCATGCGTTCCAGGTTGACGCTGGTGATCGAGTTGATGGTATTGATCAGCGACACCGCATCGGCGCCGCCACGATGGGCGGCGCGGGCAGCGACGCGGATGTCGGTGATGTTCGGCGTAAGCTTGACGATCACCGGCAGCGAGCAGTAAGTCTTGCACCAGCGGGTGACTTGTTCGACATACTCCGGCACCTGGCCGACGGCCGCGCCCATGCCCCGTTCCGGCATGCCGTGGGGGCAGCCGAAGTTCAGTTCGATGCCGTCGGCGCCGGTGGCTTCCACCAATGGCAGGATGAATTTCCACGACTCTTCGACACAGGGCACCATCAACGAGACGATCAGCGCGCGGTCCGGCCAGTCTTTCTTGACCTGGGTGATTTCCCGCAAGTTGATCTCCAAGGTCCGATCGGTGATCAGCTCGATGTTGTTGAAGCCCATTACCTCACGGTTAGGCCCGAAGTGCGCCGAATAGCGCGATGACACGTTGACCGCCGCCGGGTCTTCTCCCAGGGTTTTCCAGACCACGCCACCCCAGCCGGCCTCGAAGGCGCGGACCACGTTGTAGGCCTTGTCGGTCGGCGGCGCGGAGGCCAGCCAGAACGGGTTGGGGGCTTTGATGCCGGCAAACACAATCGAAAGATCGGCCATTTACGCAGCCTCCACATTGAGCATGAGTTGAACGTTGATGGCTTCGGCAGCCAGTTTGCCGTGCTGCACGGCCTGCACGGTGAGGTCCTGATCGAGGCTGGTGCAATCGCCGCCGGCATACACCCCGGGGATGCTGGTGCGCAGCTGTTCATCCACCAGGATTCGCTCGCCCTGGCGCTTGAGTTCGCGGGCCAGCGGATCGGCGAGAGCGCTGGCGTCGAAGGCCTGGCCGATGGCTTTGAATATCGCGTCGGCGGCCAGTTCGAAGGTTTCGCCGGTGGTTTGCAGGCGACCTTCGACCAGGTGGGTGCGGGCGAAGCGCATGCCCCGCACCTGGCCTTGAGGGTCAACCAGCACTTCCTCGGGTTGGGCCCAGGTCAGCAGACGTACCTGATTGGCCTTGGCGATGTCTTGCTCGTGGCCGGTGGCGCCCATGTCCTCGACACCGCGGCGATACACCAGATTGACGTCGCGAGCACCGAGACGTGCCATTTGCACGGCCATGTCGATGGCGGTGTTGCCGGCACCGAGGACAATGCAGTGATCTGCCAGGGGAAGCAGGCTCAGGTCATCGGCCTGGCGCAGTTCGCGGATGTAGTCGGTGGCGGCGAGCAGACCGGGTGCGTCTTCGTGAGGCAACCCAAGTTGCTTGCTGGCCGCCAACCCGAGCCCGAGGAACACCGCATCGAATTGTTGATGCAGGTCGCTCAAGGTCAGGTTTTCTCCAAGCTTTTGCCCGTGACGGATGTCGATGCCACCGATCTGCAGCAGAAATTCCAGCTCCTTCTGCGCGTAATCGTCCACCAGTTTGTACTTGGCGATCCCGTATTCATTGAGGCCGCCAGCCTTTTCCCGTGCCTCGAAAATCACCACGTCATGCCCGTGCATGGCGCTGCGGTGCGCGCAGGACAATCCGGCGGGCCCGGCACCGACCACGGCGATGCGCTTGCCGGTGGCGGCCGCACGCTGGAACGGGTGTTCGCTGAAGTGTGCGTTGTCCACCGCATAACGTTGCAACAGGCCGATCAGCACCGGCGCGCATTCGTCGGCGTTGTTGCGCACACAGGCTTGCTGGCAGAGGATTTCCGTCGGGCAAACCCGGGCGCAACTACCGCCGAGGATATTGGCCGAGAGGATTTTCTGCGCGGCGCCCTGAACGTTTTCCTGGTGGATGTTGCGGATGAACGAGGGAATGTCGATGTCGCTCGGACAGGCATTGACGCAGGGTGCGTCGTAGCAATACAGACAGCGCGAGGCTTCCAGGTGGGCCTGGCGATCGTTGAGCGGCGGCGCCAGGTCGGTGAAATGACCGGCGAGGGTGGACGCATTCTCTTGGGGATGCGGGAGGTGGTTCAGGGTCTTGATCACGGTGTTGGCCTCACGGTTATTTGAGGTATTGCCTCTGGTGGGCATTGGTTTTTTTGTTGTCTGTGCCGGCCTCTTCGCGGGCAAGTCGGGTCGCCGCATCGCTCGCTCCTACAGGGGAATGCATTTCAAATGTAGGAGCGAGGCTTGCCCGCGATAGGCCGAAGGCCGCTTTCAGCGTTTCACCGCAACCGGCTTATTCAACTCCGCCCGCTTGCTCAGCAAATCAAACACCGCCGGATACGCCGGCCGTTCGACATACCGTCCGGCACCACGCTCGGCCCGCAAGTCGCCGTCGGCCCAGACCACCCGGCCCTGGCTGATGGTATGGCTCGGCACGCCGCGCACGATCTTGCCTTCGAAGATGTTGAAGTCGACCTGCTGATGATGGGTCTTCGCCGAAATCGTCCGCGTACCTTGCGGATCCCACAGCACCAGATCGGCATCGGCACCGACGCGAATCGCACCCTTGCGCGGGTAGAGGTTGAAGATCTTCGCGGTGTTGGTGGAGGTCAGCGCAACGAAGTGCTGCATCGACAAGCGGCCGGTGTTCACCCCTTCGTCCCAGAGCACTGCCATGCGGTCTTCGATCCCGGCGGTGCCGTTGGGGATCTTGCTGAAGTCGTCTCGGCCGGCGGCTTTTTGCTCGGCGCAGAAGCAGCAGTGGTCGGTGGCGGTGGTGTGCAGGTTGCCCGATTGCAAGCCGTGCCAAAGCGCCTCCTGATGACCGCGAGGACGGAAGGGCGGGCTCATCACGTAACCGGCAGCGGTCTGCCAGTCCGGGTGTTGGTAGACGCTGTCGTCCAGCAGCAGGTGTCCGGCCAGCACTTCGCCGTAAACTGGCTGGCCCTTGCTGCGGGCGTAGGTGATTTCGTCGAGGGCTTCCCTGGTCGAGACATGCACCAGGTACAGGGGGGTGCCCAGGGTTTCGGCGATACGGATCGCCCGGCTCGCCGCTTCGCCTTCAACCTGCGAAGGACGTGACAGCGGATGCGCTTCGGGGCCGGTCATGCCCTGGGCCATCAACTTGCGTTGCAGGTGATAGACCAGCTCGCCGTTCTCCGCGTGCACGGTCGGCACCGCGCCCAACTCCAGGCAGCGCTCGAAACTCGCCACCAGCGTGTCGTCAGCTGCCATGATCGCGTTCTTGTAGGCCATGAAGTGCTTGAAACTGTTAACGCCATGCTGGCTGACCAGCTCAGCCATTTCTTCGCGAACCTGCTCGCTCCACCAGGTGATCGCGACATGGAAGCCATAATCCGATGCCGACTTCTCGGCCCAGCCGCGCCATTGATGGAACGCTTCCATCAACGACTGCTGCGGATTGGGAATCACGAAATCGATGATCGACGTGGTGCCACCGGCAAGTCCCGCCGCCGTACCGCTGAAAAAGTCTTCGCTGGCCACGGTGCCCATGAAGGGCAGTTGCATGTGCGTGTGCGGGTCGATGCCGCCTGGCATCAGGTATTGGCCGCTGCCGTCGAGCACTTCGGCGCCCGCCGGAACATCGAGATTGTCACCGATGGCCTTGATCACGCCGTCGGCGCAATAGACGTCGGCACGATAACTTTCATCATGGGTAATAAGGGTGGCGCCACGGATCAACAGAGACATTCCGAGTTCCTCACAGGCAATGACCGACTGGTGCCGGTTCTAAATGTTTTATATGAAACGGACACCAACAGGTTTATTCCTGTCAGTGCTGTCAGGAATAGACGCTAGCTGCAATTATGGGATTGGGCAAGAATATTTTTATAAGCTTATATATTTTTTAACATGTTGATATTTAAAGATAAAATTACAAATTCACTGAAATGGTGAGGCACCTCACCATTTTGACGCACTTGACAGGTTCCGAAAATGAACGAGATTTCTATGTGAAATCAGCCGCTTGAGGGATGGTCTATGGTTGATGCACTACCGTGAATAAAACAGGTGCACCAGATTGAGTCCCGACTGTTCCAGGACGACTTGTCAGATAGTCAGCCCCGATGGCATGACAAGTAAACGGGGATTCATATTTTGATAATCAAAACTGATGTACATCAGTTGTTTACAAAGTTTTTATGGAACTGCCCGATGCGCAGACGGGGTGCCCGGCACGGTTATTGAAGCCATCAGCCCTGATGAGCAAAAAATAATTCAAAGAACAGTGGAGCGGCCATGCAACAGATCAGATCGCAAGTGACCGAGCGCGACGGCTTGTTCGAGCTCGAAGCCGGCAGCGATGTCCTCGACAGTCCCCGTTATAACCACGACATGGCGCCGACCAAGGTGCGCGAGCGAACCTGGAACAAATGGCACATCACCGCCTTGTGGGTCGGCATGGCGATCTGCGTGCCGACCTACACCCTCGGCGGGGTCCTCACCGCCTACTTCGGGCTGAGCGTGGGCGAGGCGCTGCTGGCGATTCTGTTTGCCAACATCATCGTCCTGATCCCGCTGACGCTCAATGCCTTCCCTGGCACCAAATACGGTATCCCGTTTCCGGTGTTGCTGCGTTCGTCCTTCGGCATTCTCGGCTCCAACATTCCGTGCCTGATCCGCGCGTTGGTGGCCTGTGGCTGGTTCGGCATCCAGACGATGTTCGGCGGGCTGGCGATCCACCTGTTTCTGGGTTCGGTGCTCGAGGGCTGGAAGTCGCTGGGCGGCACCGGCGAAGTCATCGGTTTCATGGTGTTCTGGGTGCTGAACCTGTGGGTGGTGATTCGTGGCGCCGAATCGATCAAATGGCTGGAAACCCTGTCGGCACCGCTGTTGGTGCTGGTCGGCGTGGGGCTACTGGTGTGGGCGATGCCGAATGTGTCGATGACCGAGTTGCTGGCGATCCCGCCCAAGCGTCCGGAAGGGGCTGGTGTGGCCAGTTACTTCGCTGCCGGGCTGACTGCCATGGTCGGATTCTGGGCCACCTTGTCCCTGAACATCCCGGACTTCAGCCGCTATGCGAAAAGCCAGAAAGACCAGATTGTCGGGCAGATCATCGGCTTGCCCCTGACCATGTTCCTGTTCGCCTCCCTCGGTGTGGTGATGACGGCCGCTTCGGTGAAACTGGTGGGCGTCACCGTCTCCGATCCGGTCACCCTGATCGGCCATATCCAGAGCCCGGTGTGGGTTGCGCTGGCCATGGCGCTGATCATCATCGCCACGCTGTCGACCAACACCGCAGCCAACATCGTTTCGCCGACCAACGACTTCCAGAACATTGCGCCCAAGGTGATCAACCGGACCAAGGCGGTGATGCTCACCGGACTGGTCGGGCTGGTGCTGATGGGGCATGAATTGCTGAAAAAGCTTGGGCTGATCGTTTCCGATTTAAGCCTGGAAACGGTCTATTCCAACTGGTTGCTGGGTTACTCCAGTTTGCTGGGTCCGATCGCCGGGATCATGGTGGTGGACTATTTCCTGATCAAGAAGCAGCAACTGGATCTGGCCGGGCTGTATCGGGATGACGTTTACCCGGCGTGGAACTGGTTCGGGTTTATCGCCTTCGGTGTGCCGGTGGTGTTGACGTTGTTGTCGCTCGGGAGTGATGCGTTCAGCTGGTTTTACAGCTATGGCTGGTTTACCGGATCGGCACTGGGCGGGTTGATTTATTACGGGTTGAGTGCGATGCGGCCGAGTCCGACTGCCGTGAAATCTGCGGTGTGAGGAATGGCCCCTTCGCGAGCAAGCCCGCTCCCACATTTGATCGGGTTTCCACAACATTTGTGTGCGACATGAATCCCTGTGGGAGCGGGCTTGCTCGCGAAGGCGGTCTCATAAACGACAAAGAATTGCCTGAAGAAACTTATAACAATCGCCTGAGGAGATCATCATGAACGCTGCCGTAGACGTTCTGCAGTCCACCCATCAGCACATCAACCGCGACCGCCTGTGGCAGTCGCTCATGGAACTGGCCAAACTCGGCGCCACGGTCAAGGGCGGTGTCTGCCGCCTGGCCCTGACCGACCTCGACCGCCAGGCCCGGGATATTTTCGTGCGCTGGTGCGAGGAGGCCGGCTGCACCGTCAGCATCGACGCCGTCGGCAACATATTCGCCCGCCGTCCCGGGCGCAATCCGGACTTGCCCCCCGTCATGACCGGCAGCCACATCGATACTCAACCCACCGGCGGCAAGTTCGATGGTTGTTTCGGCGTGCTGGCCGGGGTCGAAGTCTTGCGCACCCTCAATGACCTGGGTGTGGAAACCGAAGCGCCGCTGGAAGTGGTGGTCTGGACCAACGAAGAAGGCTCGCGCTTTGCTCCCTGCATGATGGGTTCCGGGGTGTTCGCGGAAAAATTCACCCTTGAAGAAACCCTGGCCAAGGTCGACGCGGAAGGCATTACCGTCGGCGAAGCGCTGAATGCCATCGGCTACGCCGGCCCGCGCAAGGTCAGCGGTCACGCCGTCGGCGCCTATTTCGAAGCGCACATCGAGCAAGGCCCGATCCTTGAAGACGAACACAAGACCATCGGGGTCGTCATGGGGGCTCTTGGGCAGAAATGGTTCGACCTGAAACTGCGCGGCGTCGAAGCCCACGCCGGCCCGACCCCGATGCACCTGCGCAAGGACGCCCTGGTGGGCGCGTCGATCATCGTCGGCGCCGTCAACCGTGCCGCCCTCGGCCACCAACCCCATGCCTGTGGCACCGTCGGTTGCCTGCAAGCCTACCCTGGCTCACGCAACGTCATCCCCGGTGAAGTGCGCATGACTCTCGACTTCCGTCATCTGGAACCGGCGCGCCTGGATTCGATGATCGCCGAAGTCCGCGCGGTGATTGAGACTACCTGCGAGGCCCACGGCCTGACCTTCGAACTGACGCCCACCGCCGATTTTCCGCCGCTGTACTTCGACAAAGGTTGCGTCGAAGCGGTACGCGGTGCCGCCCAAGGGCTGGGGTTGTCGTACATGGACATCGTCAGCGGGGCAGGGCATGACGCAATCTTCCTCGCCGAACTTG
Organism: Pseudomonas fluorescens; assembly: GCF_902497995.1. Classification (GTDB taxonomy): domain Bacteria; phylum Pseudomonadota; class Gammaproteobacteria; order Pseudomonadales; family Pseudomonadaceae; genus Aquipseudomonas; species Aquipseudomonas fluorescens_BK. The sequence goes on from NZ_CABVII010000032.1 coordinate 38,865, forward strand.
GGCCGGCCGGGATGATCTTCGTTCCTTGCGAAGGCGGCATCAGCCACAACGAAATCGAGAACGCCGCGCCGGATGATTTGGCGGCCGGGTGTGCGGTGTTGTTGCGGGCGATGCTGGCAGCGTCCGCCGCCATCGCATCTGGAAAACTGGCGGCCTGAAAAGCGACGGATCCTCCCGAACGCGACCTGGGGCAGCTCCTTGACCGGGTACACCGGTAATCACGCGGATGTCCGCAACCGGCGTCGGAGCTGTTCCCGGCATGCTCGGTGAACAGCATCTGCACGATCAGGCCCGCCAGCGGTCGTAATCTTCACAGGGCCGCGCGTAAACGCGCCGTCACACCCGTGGAGATGCAATGAGCCAGGACGTCCTGACCACCGAAACCAATCGCCGGCAGTTGCAGCAGATCATCGCGGGGCTGTCCGACGGGGTGATTCTGCTGGAGCTCGACCAGACCATTCTCTGGGCCAACGAGGCCGCGCTGGCCATGCACGGTGTCAGCCGGATGGGTGACCTGGGCGGCGATGCCAGGGAATACACCAGGCGCTTCGCCTTGCGCTATCGCAATCATCATCCGGTCCCGGTCGACCATTACCCGATCAGCCGCGTGGCGCGCGGCGAGACGTTCGACGACGTGCTGGTCGAGGTGATGCCGACCGGCGACGAAGAGCGCACCTGGGTTCACAATGTGCGCAGCATGCTGCTGACCGACAATGCCGGCGAACCGGAGTCGCTGGTGTTGATCATGGACGATGTCACCGAGTGGGCCAGCGCCGAGCAGCGTTTCGAAAAGACCTTCAACGCCAATCCGGCTCCCGCGGTGATCTGTCGTCTCAGCGATTTGCGCTTCATCAAAGTCAACTCCGGCTTCCTCGAGATGACCGGCTATGCCCGCGATCAGGTTATCGGGACCACGACCTATGAACTGGACGTGCTGGAAGGTGCCGAAAACAAGGACCTTGCCAAACAGCGATTGCGCGAAGGAACGACCATTGCACAAATGTCGGCGCAGCTGCGATTGCCCGACGGTGCCTGCAAACAGGTGATTGTCGCCGGCCAACCCCTTGAGCTCAACGACGAAGCCTGCATGCTGTTTTCCTTCGTCGACATGGAGCCGCGGCACAAGGCCGAAATCGCCCTGCGCCAGAGTGAGGAGCGTTTCGCCAAGGCGTTTCACCTGACCCCGGTGCCGATCCTGGTGTGTGGCGCCCATGATCAGGTAGTGATGGAGGTCAATAAGGCCTTTCTCGATACCTTTGCGTATTCCAATGAAGAGGTACTGGGCAAGACCCTCGCGCAGATCGATTTCATCCATGACAAAGGCGCTCGTACGAAGTTGTTCGCGGCGCTGGAGAAAACCGCAAGCCTGGACCGGATCGACGTGCGTATGCGTAAAAAAGGCGCCGAGGAGATCGACTGCGCAGTCTCCGCCGACACCGTGAACATCCAGGACAGCCCATGCTATTTGTTGGTGTTGATGGATATCACCGAGCGCAAGCGCACGGAGCTGGAGTTGGTGTCGGCCATCGAAGAGGTCATGAAAGACGCCTCGTGGTTCAGCCGCACGCTGATTGAAAAACTGGCCAACGTGAAGCATGTCAACTCGCCGAAATTGCCCAGCGTGTCCTTCACTGACCTGACTGCCCGTGAGCGCGATGTGCTCGGCCTGATTTGCGCAGGCCTGGCCGACAAGGAAATCGCCGCGCGGCTGAAACTGGCTCCTAATACCGTGCGCAATCACGTGTCGACGGTGTATTCCAAACTCGATGTGCACAGTCGCAGCGAGGCGATTGTCTGGGCCCGCGACCGTGGGTTGTTCTAGGGGGAGGGGCGAGTCAAGGGTTGGCGCCAAGGTGCAAATGCACTATACCTTGAGATGCAAATGGATGTTCTGGCGGGGTGCCGCAGTTCTTAGTCTGTAAGGGTGCGATAGAGGTCTTTGGACCGCTATCGCGCCCCCTTCGAAACAGCTCAAGGAACAGCCACATGCTTCGCCCATTCAAAACAGCGTCGGTCGACGGGGCCATCAACCAGCCCAGCGGTGAATCCCAATGATTCATCTGACGCAATTGCGCGCGCAACTGGAGCAGCAGTTTTCTCCTCGCGCTTGTGAGTGCAGCGTGTCGGGTGACAACTCGGTGACTGTGAAGCTCTATCACCCGGTATCCGGGCAGGTGGACCTGGTGGTCAGTGGGCTGAATGTGACGAACCTCAGATCACCGGAGGACGTGGCAGCTTTGGTTGAAGAGCTGCGGTATGAACTTGAGAGCACTACCTTGCATCGTCCCGAAACTTAGTGAACCTGCCTTTTCTGTTGCCGGCCCGTGGACTTTCCAGCGTTGTTTCGTTGTCACACAAATGTGTACATCACTTATCGCGGGCCAACCTATGAAAAGTCTTGGGAAACGCGTTTTTTCGCCACTGCCGCTTGCACTCTGCGCGGCGATACTCGGTGGTTGTGCCAGTCCTGCGCCGCCACCCCCCCTTGCTCCGCCGCCAGCACCTGTGCGTACCTGCCAGACCACTGAAAACATTGATGTGCAAGGCGACATGCGCGCGGAAGGGCAGGTGACCCGAAACACCACGCTGACCCGTTGCATCACTCAGTAACGGCGGATCAGCCTGTACATACCGCCAGCGGCTCCGTGCTGCTGGCGGGCGACCACTGAGGGGTCGTTCAGACATCCTCTATCCTGACCCAGCGCGACTCTCGCGCCGCGACGCGAATCGCCGTTGCCAGGCGTTCGACTTCCCACGCCTGCTCGAAATCCGTGCCGCCTTGACCGAGCCCGGCCAGTGCCATGACCAGATCATGCACTTCCAGGGTCTTGAGTTCGTTGTAGCCCAGTTGATGCCCCGCCGCCGGGCTGAACGCCGCGTAACCCGGCAAATTCGGCCCCGCCAGCAAGCGTTGGAAGCCGTCCTGCCCCGCGCGATAGAGACGCAGTTCATTCAACCGCTCTTGATCGAATGCCAACGTCCCGTGAGTGCCGCTGATTTCAAAACTCAGGTGATTCTTGTAGCCGTGCTTGAGCCAACTGCTGCTGAAGGTCCCACGCGCACCGTTGGCAAACCGCAGCAGGGCGTGGACCTGATCATCGACCGCGATGGTGCGCTGTTCCTGGCTGCCCGGTGTGGCGGGACGTTGCCCGTGCACGGTCTGGGTGTCGGCGCACACCGACTCGACATCGCCCACCAGATACCGGGCCATGGCCAGCAGGTGACTGCCCAGGTCCGCCAGCGCGCCGCCGGCGTGCCCGGCGTCGCAACGCCAGGACCAGGGTGATGCAGGATCGGCCATGAAGTCTTCGCTGAACTCACCCTGGAAACTGATGATATGCCCCAGTTCGCCGTTTTCGATCAGTTCCCGCGCCAGGCCGATGATCGGGTTGTGTTGATAGTTGTAGCCCACCCGGGTGACCACGCCTGCCGCTTTGGCCGCCAGGCGCATGGCATTGGCCTGTTCGAGATTGACCGCCAGCGGCTTTTCGCAATACACCGCTTTGCCGGCGCTGAGGGCGGCCATGGCCATGGGGTAGTGCAGGTGGTTGGGCGTGGTGATGGCGATCAGGTTGACCTTGGGATCGTCGATCAATGACTGCCAGTCGCTGTGGGCTGTTTCGAACCCCCAGGCGTCGGCGCAGTGGCGGGCGCGCTGTGAATCGGCGTCGGCCAGGGCGGCGAGTTTGAGCTTCAGGGGGAGTTCGAACACCGCACTGGCGTTACGAAACGCCAAGGCATGGGCGCGGCCCATGAAGCCTGTGCCGATGAGACCGATACCGAGTTCGCGCATAGCCGGGGTCCTTTTGGATTGTTGTTTTCAGGAAGGCTATTAATGGAATAAAAATTCCCATAATGCAATATGTGGAATAAATATTCACTTCGCACGAATATCGGTGTAGCTGCCGCACGTACTAAAAAGGCAGCCCTGAGGCTAATGTCAGTCAGTTAAGCTGCAGAACCTGTGGGAGCGGGCTTGCTCGCGAAAGCGGTGGATCAGGCGACATCAATGTTGACTGTGCCGCCGTCTTCGCGAGCAAGTCGGAACGCCGCATCGCCGCTCCCACAGGGATTTCGCTTAACTGACTGGCATTGGCCCTGAGGCTGCCTCTGGTCATGCGCAAAATCGAATCAGGACAGGAAACCACCGTCCACGTTCAACGACACACCGGTGGTGTAGCTGGACGCATCGCTGGCCAGGTAAAGCACGGCTCCCGCCATCTCACTCGGATCCGCCACACGCTTGAGCGGAATCTGCTGCAACGCAGTGTTCAAAATCGCCTCATTCTTCACCAGCGCCGAAGCAAACTTTGTGTCAGTCAAACCTGGCAGCAGGGCATTGCAGCGAATGCCGAACTGCGCGCATTCCTTGGCAAATACCTTGGTCATGTTGATCACCGCGGCCTTGGTCATCGAGTAGATGCCCTGGAAAATCCCCGGCGAGATGCCGTTGATCGAAGCCACGTTAATGATGCTGCCGCCGCCGTTTTCGCGCATCAGCTTGCCGGCTTCCACCGACATGAAGAAGTAGCCGCGGATGTTGACGTCCACGGTTTTCTGAAAGGCGCCGAGGTCAGTGTCCAGTACGTTGCAGAATTGCGGGTTGGTGGCGGCGTTGTTGACCAGGATGTCCAGGCGCCCGAATTGTTCCTTGATGCCGGCGAAGACCTCGCTGATCTGTTCCATTTCACCGATATGGCAAGCGACGGCGGTGGCTTTGCCGCCGGCGGCGATGATGGCGTCGGCCACGTGCTGGCAACCGTCGAGCTTGCGGCTCGAGACGATGACGTGGGCGCCTTGCTGGGCCAGCAACTTGGCGATGGCTTCACCGATACCGCGACTGGCACCGGAAACGAAAGCGATCTTGCCGTCGAGATCGAACAACTGGGTCTTGGACATGGGTTTTCCTTGTTAGGGTGGCCTGATGTGCAATCAAATAAACGCGTTATCGCTGTTCGTAGGAGCCAGGCTTGCCGGCGAAGGCGCTCTTAAGTACGCCTTCGCCGGCAAGCCTGGCTCTTACAAGTCCGTATTGTTATCAGAGGCTGGATTTGGCAATGACCTGCAAGCTCATCTGCTCCAGCAGTTTGTTCATGTGAATGAACTGCGCGAAGCGTTTGTCCTGGGTCTGACCATGGAAGAAACGGTAGTAGATCTGTTGCACGATGCCGGCCAGGCGAAACAGGCCGTAGGTGTAGTAGAAGTCGAAGTTGTCGATCTGGATGCCTGAGCGCTGGCCGTAGTAATCGACGAATTCGCGGCGGGTCAGCATGCCTGGCGCGTGGCTCGGTTGGCGGCGCATCGACTGCACCGGTGCCGGGTCGTCGGCTTCGATCCAGTAGGCGAGGGTGTTGCCCAGGTCCATCAACGGGTCACCGAGGGTGGTCAGTTCCCAGTCGAGCACGCCAATGATCTGCATCGGATTGTTCGGGTCGAGGATCACGTTATCGAAGCGGTAATCGTTGTGCACGATGCTCGACGTTGGGTGATCGGCCGGCATTTTGTCATTGAGCCAGGCCTTGACCGCTTGCCACTGCGGTGCGTCCGGGGTCAGGGCTTTTTCGTAGCGCTCGCTCCAGCCTTTGATCTGCCGCGCGACGTAACCTTCAGGTTTACCGAGGTCGCCCAAGCCATGGGCTTTGTAATCGACCTGATGCAGTTCGACGAACTTGTCGATAAAGCTTTTGCACAGGGCTTCGGTCTTTGCCGAATCCAGGCCCAGCTCCGGCGGCAGTTCCGCGCGCAGGATGATGCCCTTGACCCGTTCCATCACATAGAACTCGGCGCCGATCACCGATTCATCGGTGCAGTGCACATAGGCTTTGGGACAGTACGGGAAGCCGTCCCGGAGCTGATTGAGAATCCGGAACTCGCGGCCCATGTCGTGGGCAGACTTGGCCTTGTGGCCGAACGGCGGCCGACGCAGGACGAATTCCTGTTCGGGGTATTCCAGCAAGTAGGTGAGGTTGGACGCACCGCCGGGAAACTGGCTGATGGCAGGCTGGCCACTGAGGCCGGGAATACGCACCTTGAGGTATGGATCGATCAGGCTGGCATCGAGTTCTTCGCCGGAGCGGATACGGGTGGACTGGTCAGTAAGCGCCATGCTTATCCCTTCTGCTTATTCTGGAGGCCTGAGACTATTGGCTAATCTAATGCGCACACCCGACACCCACAACCACGAACAGCCCTTATAGGTGAGCGTGTTGCCGGGCAATCATTGGTTCTGATACAGCTGTTTGAATGACAGCCTATTGCACTGCCTTGGTCCGGGTTGCCGGCAGATCGATAGGAGTGAGTACCGGGTCTCCGGAGAAGAACGCCACCAGATTGCGACCCACCAGCTCAACGGTTCCCTGGGTTGCCTCAGGAGACAAACCGGCGACGTGCGGCGTCAGGATCACGTTGGCCAACGCCTTGAATGCATCCGGCACACGGGGTTCGGCATCGAAGACATCCAGCGCGGCACCGGCAATTCGTCGCTGTTCCAACGCGCTGATCAGATCCGCGGTGACGATGACACTGGCCCGGGCGATGTTGACGACGAAGCCTTTGGGCCCCAAGGCATCGAGCACTTGTTTGTTGATCAGGTGTTTGGTGCCCAGGCCGCCGGGGGTGGCGACAATCAGAAAGTCCGACGCACGCGCCAGCTCGGTGGGCGTCGAGCAGAAACTGTAGGGTACGTCGCTGCGATGCTGGCGATTGTGGTAGCTCACCGTCATGTCGAAGCCGTGAGTCGCGCGTTTGGCAATGGCCATGCCGACAGCGCCGAGGCCAAGGATGCCCAGGCGTTTGCCCGCCAGGGAAGGGCGCATGATTTTTGGCCATTCGCCGCGGCGCACGGCGGCGTCGCAGCGGGGAATGTCGCGCACCAGTGCCAGGAGCATGGCCATGGCATGGTCGGCGACCGATGACGCGTTGACCCCGGCGCCGTTGGTGACCGTGATGCCCCGGTCGGACGCGGCTTGCAGGTCGACCTGTTCGTAGCCGGCGCCGATCACGCAGATAATCTTGAGATTGGGCAGGGCGGCGATTTCATCGGCATACAGCCCTAATGGACCGCGAGTCAGCACCGCATCGATCTGACCGCCCTGCCGGGTGATGGCCGCAGCGCGCTCGGCGGGCGTCGGGGCCAGAATCAGGTGGAAGCCCTGATGCTCGAGAATCGGCAGGTAATCATTGATGGTTTCAACCAGTACCAGAACGGTTGCGGGCATTACTCTGCTCCTGTGATCGTGACGTGTCGGGCGTGAAAAACATTTTCAGGGTGCTGATTCCCAAGCGGATTGGCAATGGTCGCCAATCGCAGAGACGGTGTTTTTTAGTCTGGACCGCTTCCTGAAAGAAGCAAACTCGTGGTTCAGGGCAGACGGAGCCGATGTCACGTCACCGGGCAGCACACTGCAAATACAGTGTGCTGCCGCAGCGTCACTGGGCAGTTCGCTGCTTTAGTACTCTGTCTCGTTCCGCCAGTGCAATCGCTTTGGCATCATAGGTCGGATAGAACTCGGTCCTGAAACTTCCCCATGCTGTTCTTTCAAATGCAAGATTTACTTCTACCAGGCGGGAGGCCGGGAAACGCAATGTGACGATTTGGCCGATACCCATCACGGTATTCCAACTGACGACCTCTACCCCCTCAGGTGGAAAGGCCTCGTAGTATCCTTGCTTTTCAAGTTGGGTCTTCAGTTCAGGCAAAGATCGTGATTGATCGTGCTTTAAAAAGACGGTCAGCATGATGGCGTTATCTGGCGTGGCAACGGCATTTTTTGCGGGGGAGGGCGTAGTGGATTGCGCGTTGGCAACGGAGAAAGCCGAGGAGATGAGTAGCGTAGATACCAGTAATGTTTTGAGAGTTTTTTGCATGTGGAATCTCCCTGTTTTTATAGGTAGTAAGGTGTGTTTGAAGCGACCGCGTTATATTGGCATCATGAATGGAATCGTTAGGTGCTGCAGGGCTGAACGGTTTCAGTGGATATCGGTATCTGGCTTGATGGCGGATTTTGTAACTACTGCTCCGGTGTAGGGAGCATGAACGACATAGATGCGTACCGGCGGGTTATTCTCTTTCATGTCACGGGGCACTTCGCGAGAATAGGTGAACTCATTGGTGTTCAACGTTTCCAATCGTCTGGTGATGGCTTTGGTTGGTCCGACATCGGGCACTAAAACGTGGGTTTTTTTATCGCCCGTGACAAAAAAATAACCGCCACCTCCATTGTTGTATTTTGATTCTCCCGTGTCGGTGTAAAAGAACTCATAGCGATTGCGTTCGGGGTCCCATGTCGATATTCCGACCACCCCGGGATAATTCTCTTTTACATCCGTTTGTGGATCGCCCTCTATAGACCTTGGTGGTCAGCCACCGAGGAGAGGAGGCCATGTCCCGAATATCGGCAGTGGCAGGGGCTTGTTGCGCGAAGCTGCTGAGCGGGCACAACAATGCCGCGGCAAACAGGAGTGTAGACGTAATATTATTTTTTTGCATACGGATAACTCCATGGTTGATGGGGGAGTCGCGCGCTATTAATCATTCCGATTCAATGCTTGAAAAATATAATCTGGAAATGTGGGTTGTTCAATGGTGGGTAGTTGCTTGTAACAATTCAGGCTTCTAGTGTTTAAGAAACAGTTTGTCGTACTTGTTTATCGATGTGTTGTCTGTAGGAGTTTTCCTGTGTGTAAGTATTGCAAGAGCAGTATCGTTTTTTCAGTGACCACTCCTGTCAGCTAAAACAGGCAAGCGCAGATCAGATGGCGTACTGGGCAACTCCGTTGCCGAACGACCAGTTCTCTTTTTTCACTTCTACCAGATTGATGAACACATCTTCCAGTCGAACCGCCAGTTGCGCATGCAAACTGTCAACGATGGTTTTATAGAGCAGCTTTTTCTGTTCGACGGTGCGACCTTCGCTCAGCGTGATTTGAATCACCACCAGGTTGTCGGTGCGGTTGATACCCAGGTACCCGGGATCGAAGATGAAATGCTGTTCATCGTGCTCGGCGAGAATCTGGAAATTATCGTTCTCCGGCACGCCAATGGCGCTGTGCATGGCGGCGTAGATCAATTGCCCGACACGTTTGGCGTAACCGGGGTCTTGATGCTTCCTGATGTCGACGCGAACGAGTGGCATGGCATGACTCCACAAGTGAGGGCCGCGGGAGGACAGCTGAGTTGAACATACATCAGGTTGAAAACCTGGCCAATGGGTTGTTTAAGCAACCTGTTTTATTCGGACGCAAGGGGGCCATCGATCTGGTTGGGAGCGAGCCTGCTCACGAAAGCAGTGGGACAGGCGCAATCCGCTGAATGTGCCGCCGCCTTCGCGAGCAGGCTCGCACACAGGGGTACATCTGCGTCTGTCATCCGATCCGCACCACCGCTCCTCAGCTAAGTCTTTGCTTCTGTTCATTAATCCCGGACAATCGCGCCCCTGTTTCGGTCAGGGCGCTGCCTGTCGGTTTTTTCCGACTCGTCCTGACCGGGTAGCAAATGACCGGAATGCGGAGATCCCACCGGATGAATGATCAGGCCAATAGCGTCGACGAACGCTATGTAGCGGCGACACCAGCAAGCCTTACCCGCTGGAATCGCCATGACACCACCTGGATGCTGGGCCTGTTTGGCACAGCTATCGGGGCTGGCACGCTGTTTTTGCCGATCAATGCAGGTCTGGGCGGCTTCTGGCCGTTGCTGATCCTGGCAGTGTTGGCGTTCCCTATGACGTTTTACGCACACCGTGGCCTGACCCGTTTTGTACTGTCCGGACGCGAAGGCGCGGACATCACCGAAGTGGTGGAAGAGCACTTCGGGATCAAGGCCGGCGCGCTGATCACCTTGCTCTACTTCTTTGCGATCTTCCCGATCCTGCTGATCTACAGTGTGGCCCTGACCAACACCGTGGGCAGTTTTCTCGAGCATCAACTGCACATAATGCCGCCACCGCGCGCCGTATTGTCGCTGGTGCTGATCCTTGGCCTGCTGGCCGTGGTGCGTTGCGGCGAGCAAGCGATCATCAAGGCCATGAGCCTGATGGTCTATCCGTTCATCGTGGCCCTGCTGTTTCTCGCGGTGTTCCTGATTCCGCACTGGAACGGCGGCATCCTGGCCACCGCGTCCACGCTGCCTGAACCTTCGGCGTTGTTGCACACCTTGTGGCTGGCGATTCCGGTGATGGTGTTTTCGTTCAACCACTCGCCGATCATCTCGGCGTTTGCGGTGGACCAGAAACGTCGTTACGGCGATCACGCCCAGGAGCGCAGTTCGCAGATCCTGTCCCGGGCCCACGCCTTGATGGTGGTGATGGTGCTGTTTTTCGTGTTCAGCTGCGTGCTGACCCTGTCGCCGGCGCAACTGGCCGAGGCCAAGGCGCAGAACCTGTCGATCCTGTCGTACCTGGCTAACCACTTCAGCAATCCGACCATCGCCTTTGCGGCGCCGTTGATTGCGTTCGTGGCGATTTCCAAGTCGTTCCTCGGCCACTACATTGGTGCCAGCGAAGGCTTGAAGGGGCTGATCGTCAAGAGCGGCAAGCGTCCGGCGCCGAAGACGCTGGATCGCATGACCGCGGCCTTCATGTTGGTAGTGTGCTGGATTGTTGCCACCCTGAATCCGAGCATTCTCGGGATGATCGAAACCCTGGGTGGTCCGGTCATTGCGGCGATTCTGTTTTTGATGCCGATGTACGCGATCCGCAAGGTGCCGGCGATGGCGCGCTATCGTGGTCAAGCCTCTAATGTCTTCGTGACGGCGGTAGGCCTGGTGGCGATTTCGGCGTTGATCTATTCCCTGAGTGCTTGAGAGACCTTCCAGCACGCTGAATACCCCCGTAGGAGCGAGGCTTGCCCGCGAAGAACGATAACGCGGTCCAGCAGTTTATCCGCGTGATGACCTTCGCGGGCAAGCCTCGCTCCTACAAGGGCTCGGGTACAGGCATAAAAAAACGCCGCACATCTCACGATGGGCGGCGTTTTTTATTGCGTTGCAGCCTTAGGCTTGAACGACCGGGATGTTGGCGTTCGCAGCCGCTTCACGGAACTCGGCGATCTGGTCGAAGGACAGGTAGCGGTAGACATCGGCCGCCATGCTGTCGATCTTGCCCGCGTATTCCATGTACTCCTCGACGGTCGGCAGGCGACCCAGGATGGAAGCCACGGATGCCAGCTCGGCCGAAGCCAGGTAGACGTTCGCGCCGTCACCCAGACGGTTAGGGAAGTTACGGGTCGACGTCGACACAACAGTCGAGTTCGGCTCAACACGTGCCTGGTTACCCATGCACAGCGAGCAACCCGGCATTTCCATGCGAGCGCCAGCCTTGCCGTAGATGCCGTAGTAGCCTTCTTCGGTCAACTGGTGGGCGTCCATCTTGGTCGGCGGCGACAGCCACAGACGGGTTGGCAGCTGACCCTTGACCTGTTCCAGCAACTTGCCGGCCGCGCGGAAGTGACCGATGTTGGTCATGCACGAACCGATGAACACTTCGTCGATCTTCTCGCCAGCAACGCTGGACAGCAGACGGGCGTCGTCCGGGTCGTTCGGCGCGCAGAGCACAGGCTCCTTGATGTCGGCCAGGTCGATTTCGATGACTTCAGCGTATTCGGCGTCAGCGTCGGCAACCATCAACTCTGGGTTGGCGATCCAGGCTTCCATCGCTTGAGCACGACGTTCCAGAGTACGTGCATCGCCGTAGCCTTCGCCGATCATCCAGCGCAGCAGGGTGATGTTGGAGCTCAGGTACTCGGTGATCGACTCTTTCGACAGCTTGATGGTGCAACCGGCAGCCGAACGTTCGGCCGAGGCGTCGGACAGCTCGAAAGCCTGCTCGATGCTCAGGTTGTCCAGGCCTTCGATTTCCAGGATGCGGCCGGAGAAGGCGTTCTTCTTGCCTTTCTTCTCGACGGTCAGCAGGCCAGCCTGAATCGCGAAGTAAGGAATGGCGTGAACCAGGTCACGCAGGGTAACGCCCGGTTGCATCTTGCCTTTGAAGCGCACCAGGATCGATTCCGGCATGTCCAGCGGCATCACGCCGGTGGCAGCAGCGAACGCAACCAGGCCCGAACCGGCCGGGAACGAAATGCCCATCGGGAAACGGGTGTGGGAGTCACCACCGGTGCCGACGGTGTCCGGCAGCAGCATGCGGTTCAGCCAGCTGTGGATGATGCCGTCGCCCGGACGCAGGGAAACGCCGCCGCGGGTCATCATGAAGTCTGGCAGGGTGTGGTGGGTGGTCACGTCGATCGGCTTTGGATAAGCCGCGGTGTGGCAGAACGACTGCATCACCAGATCGGCCGAGAAGCCCAGGCACGCCAGGTCTTTCAGTTCGTCGCGGGTCATGGGACCGGTGGTGTCCTGGGAACCGACGGTGGTCATCTTCGGTTCGCAGTAGGTGCCTGGACGCACACCGGCTACGCCGCACGCCTTGCCGACCATTTTTTGCGCCAGGGTGAAACCCTTGGTGCTTTCGATCGGGGCATCCGGTTTCTTGAACAGGTCGAACGCTGGCAGGCCCAGTTCGGCGCGAGCCTTGTCGGTCAGGCCACGGCCGATGATCAGCGGAATACGACCGCCGGCACGGACTTCGTCCAACAGCACCGGGGTCTTCATTTCGAAGGTGGTCAGGACTTCGTCGGTGCCGTGCTTGCAGACTTTGCCAGCATGCGGGTACAGGTCGATGACATCGCCCATGTTCATGTTGGTGACGTCGAATTCGATCGGCAGGGCGCCGGCATCTTCCATGGTGTTGTAGAAGATCGGAGCGATCTTGCTGCCGAAGCAGAAGCCGCCGGCACGCTTGTTCGGCACGTAGGGAACGTCGTCGCCGAAGAACCACAGCACCGAGTTGGTGGCCGATTTACGCGAAGAACCGGTACCGACCACGTCGCCAACGTAGGCGATCGGGAAGCCGGAGTTGCGCATTTCTTCGATCTGCTTCATCGGACCGATGGAGCCTTGTACGTCCGGCACAATGCCTTCGCGGGCCATTTTCAGCATGGCCAGGGCGTGCAGCGGGATGTCCGGGCGGGACCAGGCATCCGGGGCAGGGGACAGGTCGTCGGTGTTGGTTTCGCCGGTGACCTTGAACACCCGCAGGCTGATCTTGTCGGCCAGTACAGGGCGGTTCTTGAACCACTCGCCGTCAGCCCAGGATTGCAGTACGCCTTTGGCGTGAACGTTGCCGTTCTTGGCTTTTTCCGCCACGTCGTGGAACGCGTCGAACATCAGCAGGGTGTGCTTGAGTTCTTCGGCCGCCACTGGCGCCAGTTCGGCGTCGTCCAGCAGGTTGACCAGGGTCACGATGTTGTAGCCGCCCTGCATGGTGCCGAGCAGTTCAACAGCGCGTTTCTTGTCGATCAGAGGGGATTGGGCTTCGCCTTTGGCGATGGCGGAGAGGAAGCCGGCCTTTACATAGGCAGCTTCGTCCACTCCAGGCGGAACGCGATTGGTGATCAGGTCAACGAGGAAAGCTTCTTCGCCAGCCGGGGGATTCTTCAGCAGCTCGACCAGGCCTGCAGTTTGTTCGGCGTTAAGCGGCTGGGGAACGATACCCAGTGCTGCGCGCTCTTCGATATGTTTGCGGTAGGCTTCAAGCACAGTTATTACCCTCATCAGTGGTCCCATCTGGGTGTCCGGGACGCTCATCCCGAAATGGCCGTACTCATGCGCTGCGTGGCGTTGTGGGCCACTTAGCCAGAATTACAGACCATTCCTTACAGAAGCTGCTTTCAAAGTTTTACGCCTGCAGAACGGGAGCTGATGAGGGTTGGCGTTGGGCTTTTCCCCGCTGGAAAAACCCTTCGCCAACACCGCTCTGAAGGAACGACTGTGCTCGTGACGCTTTGAAAACAGCTTCTAACGGACATTGGCGCCTTAAAAGGCTGGCTGATTCTACGGGAAAAAAAAATTAAAGGTAAGTTAGGGCCTGAATTTTGAGGGGTGATGAATGTTAGACAAAGGGCTAACATGCCCACCTGTTCTGCTTTCCCGTGTTCTCCCTATGCCCAATCAGACCATCAAGACCCCCTGCGTCGGCCTTTGCTCCACTGTTTACGGTGATCTGGTGTGCCGTGGCTGCAAGCGTTTCCACCATGAAGTGATCAACTGGAATGGTTACAACGAGCAAGAAAAACGCGCGGTGTGGCTGCGGCTCGAGCAGTTGCTGTCCCAGGTGATGGCCAGCAAGCTGGAGGTTTTCGATCCCCAGCGCCTGCGATTGCAGCTGGAGCAGCGCAAGATCCGTTTTGTGCCGCACCAGTCGGAGTATTGCTGGGCTTATCAGTTGATTGCCCGGGGCGCGCGGGTGATCAACAATCTGGAAGCCTACGGGATGGTGCTGATGCCGGAGTTTCGCGACTGGAACCTGCCGGAGCTGCGTGATGCCATTGATCGGGAGTTCTTTTTGCTCTCCGAGGCGCATTACCAGCGCTACATCGCACCGGGGTTCCTCAGGGACGCGTTCGGCGGCTAAACCTTAGAAGCTTCGCGAGCAAGCCCGCTCCCACATTGAATCTCCATTGGACACGAAATTGTCAACGACTTAGATCAAATGTGGGAGCGGGCTTGCTCCGGGCGGCGTTCCGACGAAGGCGTCCTGACCGGCACCGAAAATCTCAATGCTGGGTCACAATCTCCTCCAGATGATCCATGACCGTGTCCGGCTTCAGCACCAGCACATCGCTCTCCACCGCATCCAGCACTACTTCCGCCGTATTCCCGATCAATGCCCCGGACAACCCGGACCGTGCCACGGTGCCGATCACCGTCACCGACGCACCCAGCGTGTGCACCATATACGGAATCAACACATCCGCCGGGCCTTCCGCGATATGCAGGTGCTCGTCATCGATGTCGAACTCGGCCTGAAAGACCTTGCACTGCTCGCGATAGCGGGCCTCGATGGTTTCGCTGAGTTGCAACGTCGGGTCGGCCGCCGACAGCATGGGCGACGGATGGGCACTGACCACATGCAAATGGGCTCTGGCCAGGCTGGCGATGTCATAACCGTGATCGACGATGCTGGCGTGCAAGGTGCGGTGTTCGCCATCGGTATTGCCGACGTCGATCGCCGCCAGAATGACCCCGCCAGTCCAGGGTTTCGAGGTTTTGACCAACAGTACCGGGCTTGGACAGGAGCGCAGCAGTTTCCAGTCTGCCGGGGTCAGCAAGGCCTTTTTCAACGGGCTGTCGGGGTAATGCTGTTTGATCACCAGCCCGCAGCCTTCCGCCTGCTGCACGTCGACGATGGTTTCATGCAGGCTTTCATTCCAGGCCTGCTCGGTGGTGACGCTGAAACCGTCCTCCAACAGGGCGGCCTTGAGTACGCCCAGCATGGCGCTGTGGTCATGCTTGCGGTCACAGACCAACAGGTGCAGATGGGCCTGGGTCACACCGGCAATCAATTTGGCCCGTTTGAGCGCCAGGCTTTCCGAGTGTTCGGGTTCGAGGACCACCAGGATGCTGCGAATGGCTTGCATGATCGGGATCTCCAGGAAGGTAAAGATACGCGTTGGACAACTATAGTTGCTGGCCGGGCATTCGGGACTTGATGCATATCAACGGTCGCGGCTGGTGGTCTGGCGGCAGGCCGGTATAATCGGCGCCCTTCGTTTTGAACCTCTTATCCGTGAGCCCCATGATCCTTCCCGACATTCACCAGTTTCTCGGCTGCCGAACCCCCGACGGCTGGGTCCAGGCCGCGCTGGCCGACCAGGAAACCCTGCTGATCGATCACAAGAACTGCGAATTCAAGGCCGCCAGCACGGCACTGAGCCTGATTGCCAAATATCACTCCCATGTCGATCTGATCAACCTGATGTCGCGCCTGGCCCGGGAAGAGCTGGTGCACCACGAACAGGTCATGCGGCTGATGAAAAAGCGCAAGATCGAACTGCGTCAGCTGTCTGCCGGGCGTTATGCCTCGGGTCTGCGCAAAGTGGTGCGCAACCATGAGCCGGTCAAACTGGTGGACACCCTGGTGGTCGGTGCGTTTATCGAGGCCCGCAGCTGCGAGCGTTTCGAAGCACTGGTGCCGCATCTGGATGAAGAGCTGGGCAAGTTCTACTTCGGCCTGCTGAAAAGCGAGGCGCGGCATTTTCAGGGTTACCTGAAACTGGCCTACCAGTACGGGGACGCCAAGGACATTGCCCAGGTGATCGACAAGGTCCGTGCCGCCGAGCAGGCGTTGATCGAGTCGCCGGATGTGGAGTTCCGGTTCCACAGTGGTGTGCCAACGCCTGCAGTCAACTGATTGACATTGAAATCAACCCCGCCAGCCGCGGTCAGGCTGGCGGGGTCGATCATCAAGAATGGCTCAAGAGCAATGTGCACACTGTGAGCCATTCAAGGCAAAGCCAGCAGGTCAGAGCGAACATCTGAGGCGCGGTCGCTTAGATCGTTGTTTCTACTGCACAGCGTCAAGGGAAGTTTCTCGGCTTCAAAAGTAATAGGTTCAAAGGTTCTAGCATAGTCTTCGATCGGTATTTTATTACAGTCTGTCTCGTTGGTCGGGCCTGTGTAATAAAGCGTGCCAAAATACTGTGGTACTGAATAACGCCATTTAACCTGATAATTCCAGTCGGCGCTCAATGTGATAGTCGGCTCCGGCATTCGCACCGGCGTTCTCTCGATAAGTTGTGCAGGGGTGACCCAGGCGCTTTTCATCAACTCGATACTGGGTCTGTGATCCGCAGACTCGACACCTATGATGCAGAGAAAGTACATGCCCGGCTCTCTGCTTATAGGTGCATTGATAACAGCGTCAGACGCCTCAATGGGAGCGCTGTAGTCATGGGGAGACGAACAGTGCGTGACGTCACGTGTGGTTTTGAATCGGTAGTAGGGTGTGCTCAGGGAGAATGTTGCCTGTAAAACCGGATCCGGACTGTCTTCATCCTGGGGCATCGCCACGTATTGCGTAGGCCACGTCGTGTCGGTCACCTGGAACGTACGGTGAAGGGTACAGGCGTTTGAGGCACCGGTGAAAACGCCATCGCTGAAGCAGCTGGATAAATAATCCACTGGATGACTGTAGTGCGTATCGGAGGACCACTGGGGCTGCCCGTTTTTCACTTCGCATGGGGCATCGTCAAAACATTGCTGGTCAATCGTCGCGCCATGGGTACTCGTTGCCATCACACTGAGGATATGCCCGCTTTGTCGGTCCAATACGGGGCTTCCCGAAGAGCCGGATCGTATTTCCCGGCAACGATTTTTCAAGGTGTCGAGATATGAGCGGTCGCCTTCAACCAGGGCAGCGCCCGTGGGTTCCTGGGAGCAGGCCGCCAACCGCAGCCCTGACTCCGGGAGCTCGTTGGGCACGCCGACAATCAGCACATCGGCCGACACCTTTGGCCATGCCGATGCCAGCTGGAGTGGAGTCACTCCATCTTCGAGCACTGTGGCTAGAGCAGCATCCAACGCGATGATCGCAAGATCGGTATGCTGATAATCCTTCCAGACCGTTTTGTCGATTTTGTAGTTTTTGTAAGCGTGCGGCGTATCGTTGAAGTAATTGAACTTCACGGTTTGTTCAAACGGCTCGGCGGCCTGGAGTTCACTGGCGTTGAATGCACAATGTGCAGCGGTGAGCAAGTAAGCCGGACCGACCGCATTATTGTCTTTGTCCCGTGTATCCAGCAGGCTTGCGGTGCAGGCGGGGGCATCATCCCGGAATATCTTGCCAATGCCATTCCAGTGACTGTAGTTGTTGTTTTGATTTTTTAGCAATATCGAATTGGACTCGTTGGCCAGTCCTTCGCCGAGATCGGCGGCAGCAATGCATGTCGATAAAAATAGTGTTCCAACCAATGGGCATAATGTTTTAAAATGTGTGTTGTTCATAACCATTCCTTGGTTAATTTCCGATGTTGACGCTAGAGGGTGACTTCATAGCTAAAACGCGGGTGTGCGCAAACCAGACAGTAAGAGCTTCGACTTTACGCGGCAAGGTTCAAAATCAAGCGAAGGGGGATGAATGATTTCGGTCCTTTACAGAACTGGAGCAGTATTGCGCCTGGCAACGACGCCACTGTGCGTTCATCGCTGCTGCTGTAGTCAGGCGCGCCCGCTTCAGCGGCTCAAACCCAGGCGTTCATGCCATTCGGCGATCGACTCTTCGGGATAGCCATCGAACTGCTTATCGCCAGGACGCACGTCGACTTCCACCCACGGCGCCCTGGAATCGAGCAACAAGTGCGTGTGTTCCAGCGGCACCGGCAGCGGGGTGTCGATGGCTGACGCGAACGGGTGGATCAACGCCGGCCACTCGGGGCTGAACAACCACAGGCCGGAGCCGCAAAGCGAGCAGAAATGCCGCTCGGCGGTACTGCGGTGGGCGCGCGTGGCGCCTTCTTCCTTGAGTCGCGCGTGGTAAATCGCAATATGTTTGCGGCCACGCACTTTCAGGCTGGCGGCATCACCCGCAATATTGATCGAATAACCGCCCCCGCCCTGAGTCTTGCGGCAGATCGAGCAGTAGCAACGCTGGTACGGGTAGGGGTGGGCACTGGTCAAACTGAATGACACCTCGCCGCAATGACAGGAACCTTCGAGTTGCATGAGAACCTCCGACGATATGAGTGCGCGTTGGTTTCAATTCATTTTTGGTTCGTTGATAGTACTTTGCCCAAAACGCTCATCATGTTGGGCCTGTCAGTCTGAACATGGCTGATCAGCGCAATCTCTCGGTCATACCGGTCGATGCCTACCCAATCCACAGCGCACTTATGGCCCCAATGTTCAAAGCCAGACCAATACGGCACAAGGCTCACGCCAAGACCTTCGGTTACGAGCATGGCAATTGTCTCCAGTGCGTCCAGATCCACCAGTGGCGTCGGCATCAAGCCATTGTCCGCCAAGTAATGCTCAGCATGGCGTCCGCCCCACGAATCTGGGTCGTATCGGATGTAGGGATGGGTTTTCAGTTGAGCAAGGATACTGTCCGAGGACTTTTCCTTCGATAGAAAAACCAGAGGTTCCTTTCGAAGTGACACCAAATGCAAAGCTTTGGGCAATTCAAATGGGGGAACTACCAATATGGCAGCGTCCACTTCGCCTGAAAGAAGTGCTTGATACAACGAACGCGATGTTCCCGGCACAATGACTGGCTTGAGACCCGGCGCTAATTCGGTCAGGGCCCGCAATGCTCCGGGTAGCAAACCGGTCAGAACGGTCGAAATAGCGCCTATTCTCAATTGTCCCGTAAGCCCCCCAGCGTCGGCGTCTCCCGCCAGTAACGCAATCTCGCGAACGATACGTTTAGCTCTGGGCAATAGGCCAAGACAGGCTTGACTCGGCTTGGCTGCGTGCCCGACGCGAGACAGCAGTTCAAAGCCGAGTTGCCGCTCGAGCGCGAGAATTCGCTGACTGACCGCTGCTGCCGTCAACCCTTCCACGCGCGCAGCATGTGCTATCGAACCGCATTCCACGACAGTGATGAGGCTTTTCAGATAACGGGTATCCATAAGAAATACTTTTGATGGTAGTAAAAACTACATGCTATCTCTTTGCATGGAAACGGCACAAGATTCCTCCGGTTCAGTCGTTTCCCCCGGTGATTTTTAGGAGCCACCTATGCAGTCGATTTTTCATTGTGCTATTCACGTCCGCGATTTGGAGCTTTCCCGCCGGTTCTACTGCGATTTACTGGGTTGTGAGGAAGGTCGTAGCACTGATACATGGCTGGACGTCAATTTTTTCGGGCATCAGTTATCGTTGCACTTGGGCGAACCCTTCCCAGTGAGTAATACAGGACAGGTGGGCGATCACAGGGTGCCGATGCCCCATTTTGGTGTGATATTGAAGATGGCGGACTGGATTGCCTTAAAAGATCGTCTGATCAAAGGCGAAGTGAAATTTGTCCTCTCTCCTGACATTCGTTTTCCAGGAGCGCCTGGTGAGCAAGCAACCCTGTTCTTTCTAGATCCTGCCGGGAACCCTGTCGAAATAAAAGGTTTCGCTGATTTGCAATCGGTTTACGCGACTTGAAGTTGTCCAGGGCGGTGTAATTCCAGTCAATGTCCTTCAAAAAGTGACTAACGCCAAAAAGGAGCGATATGCACAATTTCACTCATGCTGATGCCACTGCCATTTCGGAATGGGTTCGTTCGGATGTCGTGAGCGCAGAGACGGTAGCCGAACACTTTCTTGAATGTGTTGAGTCGCGGGAGCCGAGTATAAAAGCTTTTGTTTCGTTCGAGCCGGACTGGGTGCGCTCTCAAGCTGGCCAATTAACGAAGCGTAAAGCGAAAGGTCTCCTGGCAGGTGTTCCAGTGGGTATCAAAGACAACTATGACACCGTGGATCATCCCACCCGTTTTTACTCTCCGATCTATGATGACAACTGTCCATCGCGCGATGCCCATGTCGTCTCACTTCTGCGCCAGGCCGGAGCAATCATTATGGGCAAGACCCATACCACCGAATTCGCTTACATGCATACCGGCCCTACCCGCAACCCACACGATCTTGACAGAACCCCTGGAAGCTCCAGTACCGGATCGGCAGCAGGGATGGCGGCTGGTTTTTTCCCGATCGCCTTGGGGACGCAGACGGCCGGATCATTGATTAAACCCGCATCCTACTGCGGACTTTATGCTTTCAAGCCTTCGTATGGGTTGGTTCCTCTCGAGGGGGTCAAACCATTAGCGCCGAGCTTCGATACGGTGGGCTGGTATGGCCGCTCCGTTCGTGACCTGGAGCTGATGGCTCAAGTCTTGATTCCCGGTTTTCCGATGGTCACTCATGAACGCCATGTACGGTCGTTCGGCTTTTGTCGTACGGCCCGCTGGGATCAGGTAGACGAGGACGTGGCCAAATCACTGGAGGCCGCTGTAAAAGATCTGCAATCGGCAGGGCATCAAGTGAGCGAGGTGCTGCTGCCTGAGGAATTTGCCGCTGTATTTGATGACCATCTGCTGATAAACGATTGCGAGGGAGCTCGATCATTCTCCAAAGAACTGCAAATGCAACCGGACAAACTGAGCGAAGAGCTGTTAGCCATGTTCGAGCGCGCCAGTCTGACGACCTGGGAGCAAGAGTCGGCGGCACAGAAGCGTTTAGCGAAGTTAGCCATTGTTTTGGAAGAAATATTCCAGCCATTTGACGCCGTCCTGGGTGCGAGCTGTGGCATCGTCGCCCCGTTGGGCCTTGGAGCGACCGGACCTTCCGATTTCAGCAAGTTCTGGATGGCATTTGGATTGCCTCAAATCAATATCCCTCTGGTCAGGAACACAGGGACGCTTCCAGTAGGGCTTCAAATGATCGGAGGCTTTAGAAGCGACAGCAATCTGTTGCAAGCGGCGGAGCAGGTTGATGCGGTGCTCAGGGGGGCCGACGCCTGAAGCCGTGTGTTGAATGTGCTGACGCCTTCACTGCGGTGCGGCGATCCGACAAGCCCGCTCCCACAAGGATCTTTGTGTACCTGACATCTATGATCGCCGCATAACCTGTGGGAGCGAGCCTGCTCGCGATGAACGATAATGCGGTCTACCGTCCAGGCACTCGCCACAAATACCAGGAGGCCACCGTCCGAAACGGACTCCAGGCCAGCCCGATCTCGGTCATCTGCTTGCGACTCGGCTGCACCTCCAGCCCCTTGAGCCGCCGATAACCCTCCCGCACGCCAAAGTCATCGGCTGGCAAAATATCCGGCCGCTCCAGGCTGTAAATCAGCAGCATCTCCACCGTCCAGCGGCCCACCCCGCGCAGGGTGATCAAGCGCTCGATCAACGCCTCATCCTCCATGGCCGGCGCCGTGGCGTAATCCGGCACCACGCCATCCAAAGCCGCTTGAGCAATACCTTGAATGGTCGCGATCTTGCTGGTGGAAAACCCGCAACTGCGCATCTGCTCAAACGCTGTTGCGATAATCTGTTCGGGCCTGGGGAATGTTGCCGAAGGAAATAGTGCCAGCAACCGACCGACAATCGCGTCCCCGGCCTTTGCATGCAATTGCTGATAAGCAATCGCCCGCACCAGCGATTCATAAGGATCGCGAGCCGCATGGGGCTGATGCAGGCAGGGGCCGATGGCGGCGATGTGGCGGCGCCAGTCGTCGTCGATGGATGCCAGAAACTCGGTGGCGGGCAGGTATGGATCGGGCATGGAAGTCAGCTTGTCCTTCCTGATGAGGTTCATCAACGGCGTGGATCAGAACGCCAGTTGTTCGGTGAGCTGCACCGCGGCTTGTTCCAGCCTGAGCAGAAACGCCTTGCGCGGTTGTCCTCCACCATAGCCGGTCAGCGAGCCGTCCGCACCGATCACCCGGTGGCAGGGCAAGACAATCGAGAGGCGGTTGTGTCCGTTGGCCAGGCCCACGGCACGGCTGGCGCCAGGTTTGCCCAGTTTCGCGGCGATGGTGCCGTAGGTGCTGGTCTGGCCGTAAGGTATTTTCGCCAGCTCGGCCCATACCTGGCGGGCGAATTCGCTGCCCGGCAGGTGCAATGGCACGTTGAACCCGGTCAATTTGCCGGCGAAATACTGCGCCAGTTCCTCTTCGATCTGGCGCAAATGGCCGTTGTGCCCGGGCGCCACGGCATAGCCGTAGCGGTGCTGCAATTCTTCGACTTCCCGGGTGAGTGCCGGCCGGTCAAGAAATTCCAGCAACACCAGCCCGCGGCGTTCGGCCATGGCGATCATCGGCCCCAGGGGTGTGGTCAGGCGAGTGAACAGCAACGGTTCACTGTTGATGGCACGGCCGGGAGTGATGTGAAAGGATTTTTGAAACGCATCGCGGAATCCGCTGAGGGATTCGTAGCCCGAATCGAACGCTGCGTGGTCAATGGAGTCGCCCTGCTTGATGCCACCCAACGCCATGCCGAGGCGGCGGGTGCGCAGCCAGGCGTGGAAGGTCATGCCGAAATGCTGCTTGAACCAGCGCCGCAGTTTCAGCGGCTCGATGCCTTCGGCCAGCAACTGCGCATCGCTCCAGCGCAGGTCGGGATCGGCGTCCACCGCCGCGAGCAGTTTTTGCACCCAGTCCGGCGCGATCGCCGCCGCGTCCAGCGGCTTGCAGCGCAGGCAGGCGCGGTAGCCCGCCGACAGGCACTCATCGGCCTGGGCGAAGAACTCGACATTCTCCGGCTTCGGCTTGCGCGCCGTGCAACCGGGACGACAGAAGATGCCGGTGGTTTTCACCGCAGTAAAGAATACCCCCTCGTAGGCGGTGTCTCGTTCGAGCATGGCGCGAACCATCTCGGCGTGGGGCGGAAGTGCTGCGTTGTGTAGGTTCATGGGCTGAGCATAAGGCGCGTCACCCGACGCCTCCACCGGAAAATCGACAGAGAATTGCGGCCAGGCGCCGCGGCCAGGTGATTGAACAGGGCTTCGCTCAATACACTGCGGCAGCTGTTGGCGGTGCACATGAAGAGGATTGTGGTTTGAGCGGGGCGTGTGTTCATTGGCGCGACTCTAATATATGGATATCCGAATGTACGTATATTAATGCAAATTGCCAATGCCTATCCATCAGAACACCCCCAGATCAACTGTGGGAGCGGGCTTGCTCGCGAAAGCGGTATGTTATTCAACAGAAATGTTGAATGTGTCGCCCCCTTCGCGAGCAAGCCCGCTCCCACAGTTGATAGGGGCTATTCAAGCCCGCCGTGCCATCAGCAGCACCGAAGCTGCCGCCGACAACAATCCCGCGCAGCAACGGTTGAATATCCGCTTGCCCCGAGGCTGCGCAAACCAGCGCCGCATGTGCAGGCCCATATAGGCGTAGGCGCCGATCGCGATCCATTCCAGCATCAGGAACAACGCGCCCAACACGGCAAATTGCGGGGTGATTGCCTGGGTCGGGTCAACGAACTGTGGCAGGAATGCGGTGAAGATCAGGATCGCTTTCGGATTGCCGGCCGCCACCAGAAACTCCTGTCGCGCCAATCGCAGCGTGCCCACTGGCGCTCCCGCGACATTGTCTTGCGTCCCTGGATTGGCACGCCATAACTGCCAGGCGAGATAGAACAGATAGGCCGCGCCGAGGATCTTGATCCCGTAGAACAGCAGCTCAGAAGTTTGCAGCACCACCGCCAGCCCCGCCGACGCGAGGGCGATCATCCCGGCAAACGCCAGCAGCCGGCCGATGCCGGCGACGCACGCCGTGCGGTAGCCGTAGCGAGTCGAATTGCTGACCGATAGCAGGTTGTTCGGGCCTGGCGCCATGTTCAGGGCGAAGCAGGCGGGGAGAAAGAGGGAGAGGGTGGCGAGGTCCATGAAGAGGCTCCTGAAACAAGAGCGATATTTTTATCACAGGCGTGGAAAGTTCGACCGTACAGTGTTGAACGTCAGTCGCGGTACAGGCCGCCTGCGTAGATCGACAAGTTCGTCATGAACCTCCACTCGGCCTCTCGAGGTGCGTGCACCGCAACAGCCAAAGCGAGGCGGCCTTTGTATGACCGGTGGTCGATGAACATGGGCCCGTGGGGAAAATTGCGCTTAGCTGAAGGGATAACCCGAGGCTCCTGTAGGCCCACCGACCTTTGTCGGAGGTATGAGATGAAACGACACCTGCTTCTTGGCGCGGTGGTGTTGATCGGCCTGATCGTCTACGCCGAGCATCTGTTCGCTGATGAAAAGGAGGCAGTGAAGGCATTCGATACCGCACAAAAGGTCTTCCAGAGCCCGTGCTGCCAGAACGGCCATATCCCCGGTGATTCACCGTTGCAGTTCGACGCCGGCATTCCCCAGGTGATGAATGTGGTGCGGGGGCATGGAACGCAAGAGCGCTGCCGGTTTGCCCTGTACCACCTGCCATGCGGAACGCAATCCACCGGCCAGCCAGGGTGGAGGGTAGTTGACCGGCGGTCCGTTAACCGGGAGTCAAACCGGGTATGGACCACTCTAAAGGACATGCCCGCCAATGGAGTGTGTAATGCTGATTCCAGTCAAACACAGCGCTGGTGCAGACCCCTTGCGCACCCCTTTGCAAGAGCGCGAATTGCTGCGTGAGCTGGCCCGCAAGGCCGAGCAAGAGCTTATGGGAGTGCAGATGTCGAGCATGGATGAGCTGACGCTGCTCTCCAATTGCCACGGTTTCACGGCGCTTGCCCAACGGGGGCTGGCCGCCTGCCGGCAGTTGGGGCGGCCAGCGACCCTGCTGTTTTTCGACCTCGATGACTTCAAGCACATCAATTATCTGTATGGCCGTGCCGAGGGCGACGACGCCCTGAAAACTTTCGCGGATGTGTTGCGCATCGCTTTTCGTGAAAACGATGTGATCGGCCGGCTCGGCGACGATGAATTTGTTGCGTTGTTGACCGGCTCAGGCTGGGTGGACATCGTCCCGATCAAGGCGCGCCTCGAAGAAATGCTCGACGAGCGCAACGCCACAGTGCATCGCGGTTATGACATTCGTTTCAGTATCGGGCAGATCGAGTACGACCCCATTGTTCATCACTCGATCGATGAACTGCTGAGTGAGGCTGAAAGGGCGTTGCACGGGTAGCAGGTGTTGCAAGTGGTGTCTTGTCCGGCCTTTTCGCGAGCAAGCCCGCTTCCACATTTGGCCTGTGGTGAACACTGAATTGTGTACGGCGCGGATCCCATGTGGGAGCGGGCTTGCTCGCGAAAGCGGTTGATCATTCAACATTGATTTTGCCTGACACGACGCCTTCGCGAGCAAGCCCGCTCCCACATTTGACCGAGTCTGTGCTGAATTTCTGGCACAAAAATCTATGGTCACCCCCATTTTTGCAATACTGATTAACGGGTGGTGTGGTTGGCTTGCTTAAATCTATCCGGCGTCTGTTTGGGGCATGCCCCAGCGCCACGATGAGAGTCGCGCCTGACGG
>NZ_CABVII010000033.1 GCF_902497995.1 Pseudomonas fluorescens
GAGCATTGGAACCACCTGATCCCATCCCGAACTCAGCAGTGAAACGATGCATCGCCGATGGTAGTGTGGGGTTTCCCCATGTGAGAGTAGGTCATCGTCAAGATTAAATTCCGAAACCCCTATCTGCGTCTGCAGGTAGGGGTTTCGTTTTAGTAGAAGTCACCTATTTTGCTGGCACGTTACCGCTGTAACGGGCTGGTTACAGAATTTCTTGACGACCATAGAGCATTGGAACCACCTGATCCCATCCCGAACTCAGCAGTGAAACGATGCATCGCCGATGGTAGTGTGGGGTTTCCCCATGTGAGAGTAGGTCATCGTCAAGATTGAATTCCAGAACCCCTGTCTGCCAACGCAGACAGGGGTTTTGTCTTTCCGGGATCTGTAAAAGCTGGAGTCAGGTGCTGGCTTTGTGAGAATCACGAGTCGTTAAAACTGGTAGCTCACCGTGGCGGCAACGTTGCGCTCTTCACCCAAGTAGCAGAAGTCCAGGCTGGCACAAGACGCCACGTAAGACTCGTTGGATTGAAGGCCCTGGGTTTGAGTCGGAGTCGTCGACAGCGTGATGCCCGCCTGACGCGCGAATTGGTTGAGCGCATCGCTCAAGGGGCCGGCGGCAACGTGGTAGCGGTGGCTGCTGGCCTCGCTGCCCGGTGCCGCGAAGCCAAGTGTTGGCAGCAGGCCAACACCCAAAGCGGTCGAGAACAGCGCTGCGCGGATGGCGTGGCGCAAAACGCCTGATTCCGCTGCGTAATTGAGGGGGGGCTTACTGAAGGCGCGCGCAGTCATTGTAGATTTCCGTGGGAAGTCGCTGAAGTCAGAATTGAGGTACTTACTGACTAAGCCGGCCGTGCACGAAAAACCCGCCAAAATAATTCAAGCCTGCCGCTCCAGTGCCACCCACCAGCGAGTGCGGTAGCGCAGTTGCACAGGCAGGGTTTGCGGCAGGATGGCCAGCAGCTTGTCGGTGTCTTCGAGACGGAAGACCCCGGACAGCCGCAAGTCGGCAATGTCCGCCGAGCACGTCAGATAACCGTGCCGGTAGCGTGCGACTTCATTGAGGAAATCCCCCAGGCGCATGTTGCGGGTCACGATCAGGCCGTCGACCCAGGTACCGACATCCATGTTCAGCGGCGGTACCGGTTTCGCCTGGTGGTGATCGATCAGATAGCTCTGTCCGGCGTCCACCCGAATCGGCACACCGTCAGCGGCCAGCGGCGAATGAATCGCGACGATGCCACTGGTGACACTGAGTCGGGTGCAGTCGGTATCCTGGCGCAGGATGAAACGGGCACCTACCCCTTCATACACTCCGTGGCGACTGTGCACCCGTAACGGTCGATCAAACGAAGATCCTTCGTCGATTCCGCCACAGGTCACGATGATTTCGCCGCGAGTCAGTTTGATCAGCCGCTGCTGCGCGGTGTAATCCAGATCCACCGCACTGGCGGTGTTGAGCTCCAGGCGTGTGCCATCGGGCAGTTGGAAGCCGCGTCGCTCACCGGTGGCGGTGGAGAAGTCGGCGGTCCATGGTTGCCAGCCCACGGCCTCCTTGCCCAGCCAGGCGGCGGAGCCCATCAGCAACACGCCCGACAGCAGCTTCAGGGCCTGGCGTCGGCCCAGTCCCTGGGCACTGTTTTCCAGCGTGTTGAAGGCGACTTGGGCGCCAGGCACCGCCCGCAGGTTACTGCTCAGTTCGGCATGCAGGGATTGCACTCGTTGCCAGGCCAGTTCGTGTTCATGGTGTTCTGCCCGCCAGCTATCGCATTGCAGACGCAGCCTTGGATTGGTCGCGTTATTACGCAGCCGCAGCAGCCAATTGATGGCTTGCTTGACCACTTGCTGATGCGGCTCGCCGCGGCGATTCAGCACTAAGCTATCCACCGGCATCATGCTTCATACCGCAGCATGTAGCAGTGATACAGCGCGTCGGCCACATAACGCTCCACCGAGCGCAGGGACAAGCCCATCTGTTCAGCGATCTGCTTGTGGGTCAGTCCTTCGCACTGAGCCAGCAGAAACGCCTGACGCACTTTCGGCTTCAGGCCTTCAAGCAGGCGAGCGATGCTTTCGAGCAGTTCGAGCAGTTCGAGCACCAGTGCCAGCGCCTCGGCGCTCGGGGTTTCGGCCTCGGGCAAATGGACGATGCTTTCCAGGTAGGCGCGCTCGATTTCCTCACGGCGCCAATGATCGATCACCAGGCCCCGGGCGATGGTGCGCAGAAAGGCGCGTGGTGCCTTGAGTTCCAGGCGTTCGGTGCGTTGCAGCAGACGAACGAACGTGTCCTGAGCCAGATCCGCCGCATCGGCGGCGTTGCCCAGTCGAGCGCGCAGCCACGTGTTGAGCCAACCGTGATGGCTACAGTAAAGCGCCTGTACTGCGAACTCGGGTGAGGACATGAACGCGAAGCCTGGACGTCATAAATGATAATTAGTCGCATTGTTATCAAGGGCCGGGGAATTTGCAACTGCTGCTGAGCGTTACGTCAGTTGGACCGCGTTATCGTTCTTCGCGAGCAAGCCCGCTCCCACACTCGATCTTCAGTGAACACAATATTTGTGTACGACGTCGATCCAGTGTGGGAGCGGGCTTGCTCGCGAAAGCGGTGGACCAGTCACCGCTGAATAAAAGTCTTACACGAACAGCTTCAACACATTGTTCATCGCATCATCGGCAAACCCCTGCACGAATTCCTTGAACCCTGGCAACGCCTCGGCATCACCCCGGACCGGTTCGGCAATGATGGTCCAGGTCGCCCGCGACGTGTTCGCTCCCAGCGCTTCAACACTCATCGCCGCCCACAAGTTGGCCACGCCCAGGGTGTTGTAGATCGTGGTCCAGGTCATGCTCCGTGCCGGCTCATCCCGGGAGTTGAGTTGTTCGACCACCAGATTGCCGTCCCTGAAGAATTTCTTGCGCAGGGATGACACGCCTTCGCCGGTCATCTCGATGTGCGACAGTGCCGGAATGAAGCGATCGAAGCCGGCAAAGTTGCCGACCACGGCCCAGACTTGCGCGGCATCGGCCGGCACTTCCACCGACGCCACGACAGTGCAGCCTTGAGGGTTTTTGATCAGGGTATCGGGTTGCAGAGTGCTCATGGTATTGCTCCGTTCTTGGTTGAGATGATTCAGATAAAATTGATTTGTTTGAGGTAGTCGCAGCCGCGACGCAGCAGCGCCGGGGATTTTTCCGGGTAGTGCGCGCCCATCTGGCGCACGCCAGCGTGGGCGTTGTCGTGGCCAATCATCGAGATATCGCCGATGTCTTCTTCGAAGCCGTTGAGGTAGAAACCGAGTACGCCGAACAGCGCGTTGTCGCTGTCGACCTGGCCCAGTTGCTGCTGCCAGTCGGCGACGCTGACCATCGAAAACTCCCGGCCGGCCTCACGAAATGATGCGACGTAGGCGTCCCAGCTCAAGGGTTCGGGGTTGTGCAGGTTGAACACCGCTTTGTCGGGCTGATAGCGGCTGGCGTGGAAGGCAATGAAACGGGCGAGGAAATCCACCGGCATCAGGTCGAAATTCAGGGCGAATTCCGGTACCTGACCGAGCTGGATCGAACCCTTGAGCATCAGCATCAAACGATTCTTGTGCGGTTGGCAGACCCCCGTGAGGCTGTTGAAACTGATATTGCCGGGGCGATACAGATTGACCCGGACCCCACGCTCGCGAGCCCGCTCGAGGATGCGTTCACCCACCCATTTCGACAGGTTGTAGCCGTTCTTGATGTAGATCGGCGGGGTCGGTGCGGCAGGCAACTCAAGGACCCGCCCATCGGCGCAAAGGGTGCTGGAAGCCGAAAGCGTCGAGACGAAGTTGAAGATCTTTTTGCTGCGCCCTTCGCACAATCGCAGGCATTCGAAAATCGGTTCGACGTTGTCCCGCGCCAATGACTCGTAATCGAGGACGTGATTGACGTTGGCGGCGTTATGCACCAGTGCGCCAAACTCCCGGTCCAGTCGCTCATAGACATCCGCGGCGAGCCCCAGCCCGGGGCGGGTAATGTCCGCCGCATAAACCTGCACCCGGCTCAGGTCCAGATGCTCCAGACGGTTCTCTCGCATGGCATGAGCAAAGCGTTCGGCCGCCGATTGCCCGCCACCCTCCCGCACCAGGCAGGCGACTTCGCTGGTGCCCCGGGCCAGCAGTGCCTCGACGATGTGCACACCGACAAAACTGTTGGCGCCGGTGACGATCACCTTGTGCACGTCGCCCATGGCGCTCACCGGCAATGGCTGCACATCCAGCTCGCGGAAGGCGTCGGCCATGGCCTGTTCGCTCAACACTTGTTCGGTGCCGGAGCCACGAACCAGCGTCGCCAGTTTGCTGATGGTCGGCCGTTCGATGAAGCGGTTGATCGAGATGCTGCGACCGAATTCTTCACGCAATCGCAGGAGCATCCGCGACAACAGGATCGAGTGGCCGCCCAGGTTGAAGAAGCTTTCGTCGGTGGAAATTTCACTGGCTGGCAGTTCCAGCAACTCCGCCCAGATTGCCAATAACAGGGCTTCATCGGCACTGGCGGGCAAGCGCCGTGAGTGGTGTTCGGTAATGCTGACGGGCAGGTCGAGCAGCGCCTTACGGTCGACCTTGCCGTTGCTGGCGAACGGCATGCTCGACAGTTCGGTCCAGGCAATTGGCTGCATGTAGTCGGGCAGGAACTCAATGGCATGTGCTTTCAGCGCTTCGCGAGCGACACCAGGTTGCTCTTCCTGAGGCTGCGCGAGGAAGGCCAAAATCCGCCGTTGGCTGTCGATGACCACTGTCACCTGACGGTACATCTGACTGTCGCGCAGGCAGCGTTCGATCTCTTCCGGCTCGACTCGAAAGCCCCGGATCTTCACCTGGTTGTCCCGGCGTCCGCACAGCTCGATGCCCGCGCCGGTCCACTTGGCCATGTCGCCGGTGCGGTAGGCGCGCAGGCTCTCACCATTGGCCAGGCGCAGATTCAGATAGCGTTCGGCGGTCTGCTGCGGGTTATTCAAGTAACCCATGCACACCCCCGGGCCGACAATGTACAACTCGCCTACGGTCTGTTGCGCCACCGGTTGAAAATCCTCATCGAGAATCAGCACCTGGCTGTTCGCAATCGGCGCGCCGAGGGTGCGATTGCTGTCGCCGCTGCGCAGTTGTCGCGCGGTGATCAGCACCGTGGCTTCGGTCGGCCCATAGAGGTTGTAGAGCTTGCCCTGGCGAGTCAGTTGCTCGATGACACAGGGCTCGCAGACATCGCCGCCGGTCATGACATGCTCCAGGCACTGCAATTGATCCAGTGGCAGGATGCTCAACAGCGCGGGCGGCAAAAAGGCATGGCTCAGTCGTTGGTGGCGGATCAGTTCCACCAGTTGCAACGGGTCGCGACGTTGATCGTCGCTGGGCACGATCAACTCGGCACCCTGCAGCAGGGTCGGGAAAATATCGATCAGCGACGAGTCGAAACTCAGCGACGAAAACTGTAACACCCGGCTCTGTTCGGTCAGTTGCACGTAGTCGGCATACCACGTACTGAAGTGGGCGAGGTTGGCCTGGCTGAGTAATACGCCTTTGGGATGGCCGGTGGTGCCCGAGGTATAGAGCGCCATGCACGGCGCCGCGAGATCGGGGCGCGAGCGCATCAATGGTTGATCGAGGTTCACTTGATCGACACCGATCCGGGTGATGTCCAGGCCGGGCATCTGGGCCGCGAGCGGGTGTTGCCCGTCATGCAGCAACAATAGCGCCCCGGCATTCGACAGGATGTACTGCTGGCGTTGCAGTGGATGGCTTGGCTCCAGTGGCAGATACACCGCACCGCTGCCGAGAATCGCCAGAATCCCCGCATACAGTGCGCTGCATTTCGCCAGGCAGATCCCGACCACCAGTGGTCCCTGATGCTGATCGAGCAAGGGTTGCAGACGCTGCGCAATGGCGCGGCTCAGGGCATGCAGTTCGCGATAGCTCAGAGAGTTGCCGGCGACGTTCAGCGCCGGACGCTCGGGGCACTGGTTGAAGCGCTGCTCAAGGCGCTCGATCAGCGGTGTCTGCGCCAGTTGCAGCAGCCAAGGCGCTGCGGTGGTGTTGAGCCGATGGACGAACGCCAGGCTTTCCAGAAACAGCAGGCTCTCGATCTGCTCGAAGGAGGCGCAGGGTGCGGGTGGGGCGAGCAGAAAATACTCGGCATCCCGGGAGTAGCGGCTGATCAACAACGCAACCTGGTCCACCAGTTCAGCCACTGCTCGTACCCGCAACGCCTGACCGTTACCTGAAGGTTCATCGGCGATCGGCACCCGAGTCAGCAGCGTCGAGCCGAACTGGCACAGCAGGTCGAGCGGCGGCAGGCCTGAAGTTCCCGGCGCGCCGACGCCCAATTGCAGGGTCAGTCGCGGTGCATCGCCAAAGGAATGAACGGACAGGCTGGCGTCATCGATCAGCAAATCGACGTGACCCGTCGCCTGCTCGTCGAGGGAGGTCGACTGCCTTGGCGAATGACCCTGTTGTTCGAGTTCCAGCGCCAGGTCGGTCAAGGCCTGGCTGCGTCCAATAAGCAGAATGTCGAGACGTCTCATGATGTGCTCCTCGTTAAGCCAGGTAGTCGCCGAGGGCGTCTTGCACGCACGGCGAGTCGAGCAACGAACTGCTGCGGAAAAACCGCACGATGTTGGCGACCAGCGGGTGATGGCGATTGATCGGAAAGGCCAGTCCCGAGACTTCGCCCTTGAGTGCGCAGCGTGCGCCATCGCTGATCGGCAAGGACTCGATCAGCCGCAAGTCGAAGGACTTCTGGATGTCGTTGGTCAGGTACTGGCCGATGAACACCGGCAGGATGTGCGCAATGCAGCGACGGTCGTCTTCGCTTGCGGTGTGCCAGTAGATGCGTACCAGCCGCGTCCAGAAGCCGGAGTGGCGGCCCTCGTCGAGCAAATGGTCGGCCATCAAGCCCTTGATCGACTGCTTGACTGTATCGTCCTTGGCGAACGCCGCCACATCACCGGTCACGGTGTTCTCGGCGATGGCTACACAGATCAATTCCACGGCGCTGCGCAGGTGTTGCGGCGCGAGTGCGACGGCCGCCGGAATCGCCCGGCTCAATTCGATTTCATCCGGCAGCCCGATCGGCGTGATGCCGGTCATGGCGATGGTCTGCTGCATGAAATCCATGGCCACCAGCGCGTGGTAGTCCTCGTCCACCACCACCGTCATGGCGTCGTAACGGCAGGCGAACGGGAAGGCCAGCGGGAAACGGTTTTTCGCGATGCTGCGGGCGGTCTTGTCGACGATCTCGGTTTCGAAGATCACCACGTCATTGATGAACTTGTAGAGCGTCTGGACCAAGGCGAAGTCGCGCTGCCCGGGGCATTCGCGCAGGAAGGTTTCGCTCAGCACCAACGGCTGACGGCTCAAGGGATAAATCAGCTTCTCGTCGTTCTCCAGCACTCGTCGTGGACGGGTGCGGATGGTGGCGCGGCTCTCCCAGGCATCGGCGAAGGATTGGTAGTCGGCGGTGTTCATGCGTTCACCTCGGCTACCGGTTCGCTCATGCTCCGGCGCAGGCCATCCCACAGGGCGATGCGGCTTTCCACGGCTGCGATGGCGCTGGCATAGACGTCTTCTTCACGCTGCGGATCGCCATCGACCAGGCGGGCGAGGAGTTTTTCCGCCGCCGGGCCGTGGTCCTCGGAGTCGACCTCGATGTGCCGCTGCAGGTAATAACGGAAGGTCGGCGCTTGCTCGATACCGATGCCCCAGTCGTCGAGGATCCGCTGGAACATCTGCGGGATGACACCCTCACGACCATGCAGAAAGGCCGCTGCAACGCTATGGCCCGGCGCATGAAGGGCGGTGTGCAAGGTGTGGCGCACAAACTGCGCGGCTGCCGGATCGACATCCACACTTTGCAAGGCCACGTCATAGCTGACACCTTCCTGTTGCAGCGCCACGAAGCGTTCCACGGCGACCGTCCTTGCACCGACTTCGCGCATGGCATCCAGATACAGCTCGAAGTGGCTGTAGTGACCTTGGGCCGGACGGTCGTCGGACTCTTCACCCAACACTATCTCGTTGATCAGGCGCGCCGCCTGCGGATCTGGCGGCGGCAACCAGGGCAATTGGACGCAGGTCAATTCCTGTTGCAGGCGCTTGGTCAGGGACATGAAGTCCCACACCGCAAACACGTGGGATTCCATGAAGCGTTGAAGTGCCGGGAGTGAATGTATTTCAGAAAAGATCGGGTGTGCGCTCAGTTGTGCTTTTTTCTGATCGAGACGGTCTTTAGTCGATGTCATGGGTGCGCCTATAAGTGTGTGGTCAATAAGTAACGAGTGAATAAGGTTTTCTGCTGGCGAGCGGGTATCTCAAACTAATTGATCTGGGTTGGGTGTATATAAACTTTCTGATTACGGCCTGCCGGCCAATGTTCGTTGGTGGCGATGAAAAACTAATACACAAGTAAAGTTCTGATCAAGATATTTCTTTATTATTTTAAAGTTTAACTTTGTCGGGCGCGACAAGTTCCAATAAGACTTTTGGGTGAAGTTTTATTTGGTCGTAGTTACTCCTTCCGGCTTATATAAGTCAGAATCGAAACAGAGAGTGAATGCCTCACTCGAAGCAACTTTCAAATGGCTAGCGTCAAGGTGATCTGAGGGGGTGGAAGTTGGCCTGGGATCGCCGATTCTTCCTTTCCGGTGACAAGACTCCTTTCGTTGATTCTTGTTGCGAGGACTGCTCGCTCGTGCGGTGCGTCACCCGTTCATTATTCGTTGGCGGACCAAGCGTGAGCCTAATTCAAGGAAGCCGCCATCACCGAGTGGTGAATGCTCTCGGTGCAATGATCGGGTTTGAGGGTGGTGAGTCGAAGGCAGGACCTTGGAGGAGGGGATGCAATCACGGCAAGCGAGAGCGAGCAGTTCGCTTTGCTTGTTCAAGCCTGCCGCTGGAATTACTTCGGGGTTTTCCGGTTCTTTGCCTCGGGGCTTTCGAGGTAGCGCGTGATGACCTCGACCCCGCGATTGAGGTGTTGTTCGAGCATCTTCACCGAGCGTTCAATGTCGCGGTCTTCCACGGCCCGCAACATCGCCCGGTGATCTTCCTGGGACAGTTTGCCCAGGCCCATGGCTTCCAGGTTGAAGCGCAGGAAGCGTTCTTCCTCGTTCAAGCCGTCTTCCACCAGGTTCAACAGTCGCCGGTTCGGCGCCTTGTTGTACAACGTCATATGGAACAGACGGTTGAGCCGGCCGATTTCGGTGTAGTCGTGTTGTGTTTCCAGTTCATCGATGTAGCGGGCGGCCTGTTCAAAATCCTCGTTGGTCAGCAACGGGATCGACAAGCGCAGGGCTTCGGATTCCAACAGAATCCGCAGGGCGTAAGTTTCAACGGCATCGCCCTGAACCAGCGGCGCAACCACCGCACCTTTATGAGCGATCACGTTGAGCAGCGACTGGGCTTCGAGCTGGCGCAAGGCTTCGCGCACCGGCATCCGGCTGACGCCGAACAGATCGGCCAGGTCTTGCTGCCTAAGGGCGGTGCCGCAAGGGATGCGACCGTCGAGTATGGCAGCACGCAGGGTCTCTTCGATCACCGAGCGTGCCAGATGAGCAGGAATCGGCCCGCTGACCTTGATGCTGCTGAGAGGGTTGGGCTTCTGTGTCACTACAACGCACCCTGATTGACTGAGATGATTTTTGGATCCAATGAACAGTAGTAATGGTTATACAACATGTCAAACCGTGTAAAAGGCTATATCAAGAGTTTAGCGCGTCAGCAGTGATCGCACCGTGCCATTGTCTTTTACCGGGGCAGCCTTCACCATCACTCGACTCTATCTGCCCCATCTGGAAGCCTCGCCGTGGCGGCATGTTTTGCGATTCCCCGGACATTGCGCTGGCTATGCGGCGCGCTGCTGCTGGCCGGCATCATGCCGGGCGGTCTGCACGCGGACTGGGATTTTTCCCTGATCAGCCGTCGAGCGCAGGCATTATACGGACCGCTGGGCGAAGGTCAGCAACGCATCAATGCCTGGCAACAGTTGCTGGCCACGCAGAAGCAGATCAGCGAGCTGCAACAGCTCGACGTGGTCAACCAGTTCTTCAACAGACAGCTGCGTTACGAAGAGGACATCGACCTGTGGCGTCTGATCGATTATTGGCAAACCCCGATCGAAACCCTGTGGCAAGGCGCCGGCGATTGCGAAGACTTTGCTATCGCCAAATATTTCAGCCTGCGCCATCTCGGTGTTTCCAGTGACAAATTGCGTATCACCTACGTCAAGGCCGTGAGCCTGAACCGCGCCCATATGGTGTTGACCTATTACTCGAGTCCTGAGGCCGTGCCGCTGGTGCTCGACAGCCTGATTGATGCGATCAGGCCCGCCAGCCAACGAGCCGACCTGCTGCCGGTCTACGCTTTTAATGCCCAAGGATTGTGGCTACCGGGTGCCAAGGGCAACAAACAGGTGGGAGACACCAAACATCTGTCCCGTTGGCAGGATGTGCTGGAGAAAATGCAGGCAGAAGGTTTCCCGGTCGAGACGACCCACTAGGAGCACGCCCTCAGATGTCTCTGTTCAAACAGCTGTCGATGGCTCTCTGTCTGTTCCTGGTGGTCGCCTTCACCGGCAACTTCATCGTCAGCCTGGAAAGCTCGCGTGCCCAATACGTCAACCAGTTGCGCTCCCACGCCCAGGATGCCGCGACGGCGCTGGCGCTGTCCCTGACGCCGAACATTGACGATCCGGCAATGGTCGAGTTGCTGGTCAGCTCGATCTTCGACAGCGGGTATTACGCGAGCATCCGGGTAGTCGATCTGTCGAACGACAAGACCCTGGTCGAGCGCAGTGGCATGACGGCGGTGAGTCATGTGCCGGACTGGTTCGTCGACCTGATCGGTCTGGAACCGGCGGGCGGCGATGCCATCGTCAGCCGAGGCTGGGAGCAGGCCGCCAGGGTCGAAGTGGTCAGCCACCCGATGTTCGCGCTGGCCAAGCTCTGGCAGAGCGCATTGGGCAGTCTGGGCTGGCTGCTGATCTGTGGCATGGTCAGTGCGGTGCTGGGCGCGCTGTTGCTGCGCCGGCAACTGAAGCCGCTCGATTATATGGTCGAGCAGTCCCACGCCATCGCCCGTCGGGAATACCTCAGCCTGCCAGACCTGCCGCGCACCCCCGAACTGCGCCGCGTGGTGCAGGCCATGAACCAGATGGTCGAAAAGCTCAAGGCGCTGTTCCAGGAGCAGGCCGAGCGCAGTGAAAAACTGCGGGCCGAGTCCTATCAGGACACCCTGACCGGGTTGGCCAACCGGCGCTATTTCGAGATGCAATTGAACGCGTGGGTGAGTAATCCGGAGCAAGCCAGCTCAGGTTATCTGCTGCTGTTGCGGGTGAAGGATCTGGCCGGTTTGAACCAGCGCCTGGGCGGTCAATACACCGATGAACTGCTGATAGCGGTCAGCGAACAACTGTCCCGTGAGTGCGCCAGATACCCGCAAACGCTGAACCTCATCACGCGCATCCGTGGCGGCGAATTCGCCGTGCTGGCGCCGGGGCTGGTGCGCGAAGAAGC
The DNA here is from genome assembly GCF_902497995.1 of Pseudomonas fluorescens. Lineage (GTDB taxonomy): Bacteria > Pseudomonadota > Gammaproteobacteria > Pseudomonadales > Pseudomonadaceae > Aquipseudomonas > Aquipseudomonas fluorescens_BK. Next base: position 11,534 of record NZ_CABVII010000033.1, read on the forward strand.
GCTGCAACTGGCGCAGAACATCGGCGCTGCGTTGGCCAGCCTGCACGCGACCGGCGCCACGGACGTGGCGTCGGTCGCCTCGGTCGGGCTGGCACCCTTTGATCATGGCGACTCGCCGCAGGCGATCCTGGGGCTGGCAGACCAGGCATTGGCGCAGGCCGAAGGCCAGGGTGAGAACTGGGTCTGCCTTGACCACAGCGCAGCGGCCGGGGTCGGTGATGACCACCATGCCTGGCACAGCTTGCTTGACCGGGCGCTGAATCAGCAGCGTTTCAAGCTGTATTTCCAGCCGGTGGTGGCCAGCCAGGACCGGCAATTGGTACTGCACTACAAAGTGCTTTCGCGTTTGCTCGACGAGCAGGGCCAGGCCATTCCCGCCGGGCGTTTCTTGCCGTGGCTCGAGCGTTTTGGCTGGACCGCGCGGCTGGACCACCTGATGCTGGACTTGGTGCTTGATCAAATGGCCGATCACCAAGAGTCGCTGGCGCTGAACCTCTCCCGCGCGACATTGGTCGATCCGCAGGCGCTGAATAAAATCTTCGAGATTTTACGTGCGCATTCCCATCTGGGATCGCGGCTGACCCTGGAAATCGGCGAGGAGCAACTGCCGGAGCAGGCGGTGCTTGAAGAGCTGACGCGGCGTCTGCGGGAGCTCGGGTTCTCATTGAGCCTGCAACACTTTGGCGGGCGCTTCAGCATGATCGGCAATCTGGCGCGGCTTGGGTTGGCCTATCTGAAGATCGACGGCAGCTACATCCGGGCGATTGACCGGGAGAGTGACAAGCGGGTGTTCATCGAGGCGATTCAGCGGGCTGCCCACAGTATCGATCTGCCTTTGATTGCCGAACGGGTCGAGACTGAAGGGGAGTTGTCGGTGATGCGTGAGCTGGGGGTGTATGGGGTTCAGGGGCGGTTGTTCGGGGAGCCGACGTCATGGAAGTAAGGCCTTCAACTTGCGTCGTCTGTGAGTCCGTATTCGCGAGCAGGCTCACACATTGATTCTCGGTCGAGCGCAGAACCTCATTCACTGGAGATCCCTGTAGGAGGCCGCCCAGCCTACGAAGAGGCTGCGCTTTCGCGCAGAGAACATGTCGATAAATCGGCAAATAATTTATCTTAAAAATCAATGAGATAAATTTTGTTCTATAAGAGCTGGCTTGCCGGCGAAGGCGTCAGCACAGACACCATCAGAGCTGGCGTGGGAACGATCGGATGGGGGACAGCGGCGTCGGAGATTTCCTTCAAGTTGTAGCGGTATTGGTGAACTTGTCCAGCTTCGGGACCATGGATAGTCTGGGATTGTCACTGAAAAAACGGTGACACGGACGTGCAAGTCCGAGTAAAAGACCCACCCAACCAATGCCACGAGCTTTCATCGAGCATTTATGCTCGTTGTAATCGCTTTATGGCGGCTGTGTGCGGGAGACCTTCGGGTCTGCCGAGGTTTCTGGGTGGCTTTACTCGGTCTTGCACCCCGCACATGGCTGCCACCTTATTCGCGTGCAAGCGAACCTGGTTCAGCTTCCATTTTTTAAGGAAACCCACCATGTTCAAGGTAACTCCGAACCCGCCAGAGGACTCTGGCATCTCGTCCCACGAATCCCTCGATTCCCCAAAACTCCCCGAAGCCGCCGAGCGCGCTCTCGATCATCATTTTCCCTCTCAGGAAAAACCACAGAAACCCCGCAAGAGCCTCCTCTTCTCCATATCTCCAGATATCCACATCGAAGCCCTTCTGGCCAACGCCTCCGAAGACCTGCTCTCGATCAGCGCCATCGCCGCCGACCTCGCCGACGATGTGGAAGGCTCACGCCGTTCTGTCGCCCTGGCGCTCAGCCGAATGGCCGATGGGGTTCATTTGTTGGTGGAACGGGCACTTGATCACCTTGAATCGCCGGAGATGATGCAGTCCCAGGCAAAGGTTTAGCGGGACAATCCTATGGTGAACTGAAGATCGCCTTCGCGAGCAAGCCCGCTCCCACATTGGATCTAGGCCGTACACAAATAATGTGTTCGCTGAAGATCTATTGTGGGAGCGGGCTTGCTCGCGAAGGCGTCAGTACAAGCGATGATGATACTGAAGACTAAATCAATCCCGCCTCATCATCGACCAAATGACTCAACCCACCCAGCGCCTCACGGGCCTGGGACCGGTCCATGAGCTTGGCTTGCGCGGCGGCCGGCAGATCAGTCACGCGGATCACCCCTTTGCTGGTCAATACCTGGATCAAGTCGTCGAGCACCCGGATCATGTCCAGGTCGCTTTGCTGGAGCTGTTTGAGGCTGGTCGCCATCACCTCGCTGGCGAACCAAACCTGCAGGTCTGGATGGTCGGCCGGCAGCGTTTCGGTGGCTTCGGCGTAGGCCTGGGCTTCCACGCGCATCAGTCGGCCTTCTGCATTGCGTTGCACATAGAACATGGTGCATCCCTCGAGCGTTGATTCCATGACAGCCAAGAGCAGCATAGGCCAATCGCCGGCTGTGCGGGTTCCTATGGCTACCCATGTAAACGTCAACAGCCCCTAGCCCGCGCCAAGTGCTGCCGGTGCAGCCAAACGCACGGAATCCTGGTCAGTGAGAAAACTGAGTTGAGCATCCAGTTTTCGACTGCTTACTTGTCGATCCCCAGCATCCCCAGCCAATCATTGGGAAATCGAACATTCAATGGCAATTGATCGATTCTCCAACGTGCCGGTAGTGGTTGATCAAACTTGGCAGCGACCTGCAATCCCATTTCGCTCGCGGCGAATGGCCCGCGCAGAACGAGTGGCGTGCGACTGGCACTGTCCACCGCCTGCACCACGTGAGCATCCAGCCATTCTCCGTCCGGCATATGCACTTTCAGTGGCTGACCCGTCTGCGCGTAGTTGATGTAAAGCGGTTCCAGATAGATCCACAGCAAGGGATCGGTCAACTGTTCCAGACGCATCAGCAGCGTGCCCGGGCCGACGTTCTCACCTGGCGAGACCAGCACTTCTGCTATCCGTCCACTCTGCGGTGCAGTCACTGACAAGGCTTCCAGCCGCGTCTTCAGCCATTGTTGTTCGGTGTTTTGCTGTATCACCTCCAAATCAAATCCTTGAGGTGATAGATGAGCTAACTGCTCACGACGTTCGAAAGCCAACAAATTCGATTGAAGTCCGTCGCGTTCGGCCTGCGCAGCCAGTACTTCTCCATGAGTAGCTGCGCCCTGCCGCACTAGGCTTTCCAGCTGCTGGACCCGTTGTTCTGCGCGATTTGTCGTGGCTCTGAGCAATTGACGCTCCTTTGTCGCCAAATCGTTATCGCCGAGCTGCCGGGGTGCAACGGGCATGGCTGCAAGCTGCAATAATCGGACGCGCCATTCCAGATTATCGACTTTGGTTAGCAGTTGGTCGGTCTGCACATGATCACCAGCGGTGACGAGCACTTGTTCGATCCGACCGGCCTCTCGTGCACGCACGTCCTGAATAGGCAGGTGCAGCTGTGCTGGCGCGTCAATCAGCAGAAAACCATAAAGCAGCTTGCCGACAAGCCAGAGTAACGGGCTGGCTACCAGGAACAGGATCAGATACCAACGTAGGCGAAATGCCATACGCTTGCCTGGGGCGTAGAGCACATTCAAACCATGTTCCTGAGTGGGGTTGTGCTCTTTATTGCTATTAAAACGAATCTTCATGAGCATCTCACCATTTTGGGAAGTCTCGCCAGGCTTGCCAGTCAATGCCGACAATACCCTGAGGTTGTAACTGGTCACGCCATACCGCTACCTGGCGTTGCATTTGTTCAGCGGAGGCGCCGGCCCAACTTTCAGTGGATGACAACTGGCGCTCGGCGCTCTGGGCCAGACGAAATTGCAGAGCCGGCCAACGCTGCGCAATCTCCCCTGCCAATTGCGCACTGTGCTGTGGATTGCGGGTATAAATCATCAGGCTGACCTGACCAATTCCGATTGCCGGGAGTACACAAGGCACGCAGGGGTGTCCGGCCTGGGGCGCCGCGAACCAGCGATGGTGGCTCGATATTTCTACTGGCCAATGACTGACCGCCGATGCCGCACTCAAAGTGTCGAGCCAGTCTTGCAGGCGTTGATCGGGTACCGGCCAGCCGAGTTGCTCAACTTCGAGATCCAGATGGAGGCTGGAAAACGCCAACCCCTGAAGTTTTTCCAATAAATTTGTTAATTTCCGGCGCTGCTGGGGCTCGATCCAGCTTGGGTCGCCAAGCAAAAGACTCACTTGCAGGCCGCTGCGTGCGGCCTCTTGAAGTAATTGATTAAGCGCCTGGCGAGTCGCCGACAGATTGCTCACCTGGGCAGCGTTGAGTCCAAGATAGACTTTCTCCATGCCGGCTTTACGCAATGCTTGCAGTTCCGTCGGACGACGCTTTGGGTCCAGTAAGGCTTCGCTGCTCCAGACATAAGTGGCCTGAAGCCATTTTTCCGGCTCGAACGAAATACTCTGACGTCGTGCCAGGGACGTGGAGGCCGTACCTGTTGCTGAGGTTTTCGGCTTGACCATTGGCGACCACTCCAAACGCTCGTCACCCAGCAATGCAGAAAACTGTGGGCTGTCTTCGGTGAAGAGATTCAGCTCTGCCTGACGCAACCAGGCGGCATGCCACGCGGCAATTAATTCGAATCCCGACTGGAAATAAATGCGCTCGGTGGTCAATAGGGTATTGAGGTTTTCATCGGCGTCGAGCTTGCCCCGAGCCTTTTCCTCATCAAGAGCCAGCGAGGCGGTACGCCATTGCTGGCTGCGCTGCCTGATTGACGCTTGCGCGGTACTTTGGGCGCGCAATGCCTTGCTCAGCTCCAGTCCCAACGAACGTTGTTCGGCCTCAACTCGGTCATTCGCCGCTTCGTAGCGTGCGTCGGCGACTTGTTGGCGAGCCCGCGTATTGCCGACCAGGTCGAAAGGCGTAGAGAAATTGAGACTGGCCACCAAGCCGCTGCCCGCTTTATCCGAACCGCTGCGATACTCCCGAGTGCCGGTCAGAGCGACATCGGAGTCAATCGACGAATACCAGGGGTTGTCTCGCTCTTTGTCGGCCAGATCACGCAGGTTTTGCTTTTCCGCTACCCTTGGATGTTGATTCAGCAGCGCCTGCCATTGAACCAATGGTTGTGGTTGTGGCGCCAGAGGCTCGGCCACTGCCTGGGCGCCATCGGGTAATACGCTCATGCTGATGCTGGCCAAATCTTCGCGTACATCTACTTCGATCCTGGTCAGCGCCTTGCATCGGGTTGAAAGCGCTTCCCACTCGTCTGACTGCAACTGACCTTCGGAGGCGCGCGACAAACCTTTTTGCACGCGCAGGCGAATCGCCTGACCCGCCTTTTTGGCCGCGGGAATGAGTTCACCGCAAAAAGCTGCTTCCTGTTGTACGCGCCACCAATCAGCGTATGCGCTACGCAATGCCAGGCGCTGGCTTACCTCCTCTAAAGCAATGCGTGATTGCTGTTGTTGGCGTTCGTACCGATTGGCTTGCAACAGGTCGAGCTGACGTTTAAGGCTACCCAACAGAGGATGGCGTACACCAAGACTAAAATTTCGACCGTAATAATCATCGCGGATTTCATCTGTGACCAACTCTTGAAAACGCCCGGAGCCAGCGCCGGCGTATACTTGCCATCCGGCCCTGTCTTGATGAAGCCTGGCTTCTGCGTCGAGGGCTCGAAGGTCAGCCTGGCCAGCACGCAGCAGAGGATCTGATTGTTGCTTATCTATCAATTCTTGAAGTGTCAGCGGTTGAGCCAGCAATGAAGTAGATGACAGCACTAAAGTTAGAGCAAAAAACACCGATCGCATGTTAAAACCTTGTGGCTTTTTTCAAGACCCACCATGGCGCCATGCTGCTTTCTTCATGGCCACGACGGAACACTTCATTGAGCATGGCGACTGCACTCCAGCTGCGCATAATCAACATGAACAGCGGATAAAGCGGCACTAGCAATCCAAAACGCAGGTCCTGTCGAGGCCGATCGGAAACCATTAACAGCATGGCCCCGAATAATAGTGCGGTGATCGTCAGGTACAGCAGATAGACCAGAGCAGACAAGACCAACAGCGTTGAGACAGGCAGGATGAACAATGCCAGTAAGGTGTAGCCCACAATGATGAAGGGCAGCGCCAATTGAAAAAAGAAGCCGCTGAGGAGGACCATCAAAAAGGTCCGCCACCCTAATAGCGTCGGATTTATACTATGGCTGTGCTTGCGAACGTACAGGAAAAAAAGGTCGCCGTCCCAGCGTAGTCTCTGCATGAGAAACTGTTTGAACGTCGTCGGTGCATCAGTATGGCCAATGGCTTCAGGTTCGAATGGAATTCTTAAGTTATGACGTCCGAAATAACTTTTGATTCGCAGTGTTATATCAAGGTCTTCTGCTGTATGAGTATCCCAGCCACCAATTTTCATAAGGAAACTGCGACGGAACGCGCCGAAGGCCCCAGAGATATTATTGACCAGATTCCATTCGGCCAATCCGATCTTCGATAGATGGATCGAAAGTAAGTACTCCAGCGCTTGCATCGCCGCAGTCATGGAACTCCAGGCATTACGAACGCGCAAGCTCCCAGCCACCGCCGGAACCGACGGGTCCGCAAAATGCCGCACCATGGCACTGACCATGTTGTTGTCAAACGATGTATCACCATCCAAGGCCATTACGATCTCGCCGCTGGCATGGGCCAGACCGGCATTCAATGAAGACACTCGGCCGCCACGCTGCCATTTCGCAATCGGACGCAGATGTCGTCGTGGATATAAATGAGGGTCTACCTGGAAGTCCCGTACAGCATGTAGCGTAGGCTGGTTCACGGTAGCACCGTCCACCACCGGTATCATCTCGATGTGTCCGGGGTAGGTTTGTTCGCACAGGCTTAATAGCGTCTGCTGTACATCCATCCCTTCGCTGTAGCAGGTGATGATACAAGACACTTTCGGTTGATAAAGGCTGAGTTGTGGGGTGCCGGTTTGCCGTCGTATGAACCAGCGCAATACTCCCAGCAACACCAGTGTATTGAACGGCAATTCAAGCAGCAGGAAGAACGGAAAGAGCATGTAGAACAATCGACTCAAACCATCCGGTCCCGCCAGTTGAGTGAGAATGTCCTGACTCTGATCGAAGAGTGGATTCATCGCTGCCTCAAGCCAGTTCACTGGCTAGACGGGCCAGCAACAATTCGGAGTTTTCCTGATCAAGCAGATCTTGTGGCGCGGTGCAACTGACGACACGCAGAGATATCTCACTGACCTCAGGTGTCGAAAACAACTCGGCGACTTGCACCAGACGTTGTTTGACACTCAGCAGTCCCTCGGTTCCAGTGTGCGGGAGCATGAGCCAGAGGAATTCTTCCGAGCTTCGGGAGCAACGATCGGTTTCCCTGACTGCTTGCTGCAAACGATCGACCAGACTGTCGACGAAGGCATGCCCACGGTGCTCGCCAAGTCGAAGAAGAGTATCGGTCAAGTTGACGAAGCGCAGACCAATCAGTGAAAAAGCCGGCTGTTTATGGCGGCGTACGATCTGAATTTGCCACGTGAGCAGGTCATAGAAATCTTTACCGCCCAGTAAATTGAGTCGCCCGAAGTGATTGCCCTCGTCAAACTCCTTATTAAAGCCTTGGCGGCAGCGCAAACGTCCTGCTTCAGTCAAGCGATAGTGCCTGATTTCGCGTACTCGCAGCTTGTCGGGGGCATGTGCCAAGCCACAATCCAGGCAGCGCGCCTGAACATCGGCGTCAATAAAAAATGCCTGACATGGCCGGCAGCGATAGTTTTCCAGCGGTCGATCATAGTCGCTACCAATGTGTCGCAATCGGTTCAAACAGTTAGGGCAAAGTAACATCCCGTCTTTCAGAAAATTCTCTTGGGCACCCACATGGCCACAGGTAAAGCAGTGCAGTGAAGGCTGGCGTGAAATGTCCAGGGCCTGGCATTCAGGGCATACATCAACATAGTTCAAGCGCCCCGAACCGCAGCCTGTACAGAGCCGGACGCGATCGACCAGTACACCCTCTTCCAGCCAGTCTTGCTGGGCCATCAGTTTCAACCAGACGAAGGTATTGATTTGCTCTTCCTCGGCCAAAACCTCCAGCAATGGGTAGCGATAATGCTGAGGCACCTCTGGATCGCGCAGTGCATGCACTTCTGCGCTAGAGCGCAACCACAACCACGAAAGCACCCGGCTTTCAAATCGATCCGACGCGCTCGCGCGATTAAAGAGACTGAACCGTGCTTTCCACAACCTCCAGAGCGGCGTTATTTCTTTGAGTTCAGAAGGGGGGGGACCATCGCCCAGCGCTTTGCACCAACCGTCCAGATCACGGCAGCAGTAAATCAAGCTGAAGCGATAAGACACATCCATACGCAGCTTGCGAAGCAATTGCCCCGCAGAGACACCAGGCATGTCAAGCAACAACACATCAAACGCGGGTGCGGCCAAAAGGCTGTCTGGATCGGTAAAGTGTTCCAATTCCAAAGAAGCAAAACCCGAAGTGAAATTGCCAAGAACAGCAATCCGGGGAGGTGAAGTGGGCATGATGGGGTACCTGGGGGAGCAGACAAATAACGCGAAGCAAGCGCAGATGAGAAATAGTAGCACTTCGTCAATAAACCGTCTATTTCGAGGGTTGGCGATGATTTTGATTTTATTCGTCAAAAAAATGACAAGCCTTCGGCGGCATAAAAGTGGCGCGGGCTTTCATGTGCGCCCGGCATGGGCGGAATCTCACGAGTTTTGGTCGACACCGGAAAAATTCTGCTTCAGTTCCGTTTACCACAAGCCGGATCTGCGGATGGCGGTTGAGGGTATGCTCTACCGGATTCGTTCATGCTGACCCAGGCATGGCACCCCCGTTTTGGACAAGGATCCGGCGCCGCGGTGGATGCGCGAAACCTGAAGTCCTGCTGCGACGAGACGTGGCTGGCGGCGCAACCTGTGTAGGAGCGATCCTTGTAGGACGAGGCTTACCCGCGAAGACGGCCTCAAATACGTCACATCTTTAAAAGGCCATATCATTATTCGATAATGATATTTAAATTTCAGTTCTTATATCTATAAAGTCACTTCCCTGCGTACCCTCCGACCAATCGGCGCGCCGCACGACACGAACCAACACGGGACCTCCGTGAGATTCTGATCGACGCGCGCGCCCTTGAGCGTGCCGTGCGTGGGAGTAATTTATGTCTGCTGCTACTGCTACCCCAAGCGCCGCGAGTATCGCGCCGCAAACGTTCGAAATCCGCCCATTCGCCGGCGCCGTTGGCGCCGAGATCATCGGCCTCGACCTGTCCCGCCCGATCAATGATCACGACTTCGCCCGAATTCACCGGGCGCACCTGGAACACCATGTTGTGGTGTTCCGCGATCAACACATCACCCCCGAGCAGCAAATCGCCTTCAGCCGCCGTTTCGGTGTGTTGCAGATCCACGTGCTCAAACAGTTCCTGCTGGCCGGGCACCCGGAAATTCTCATCGTTTCCAACATCATCGAAAACCGCCAGTCCATCGGTCTCGGCGACGCCGGCAAGTTCTGGCACTCCGACCTTTCCTACAAAGAACTGCCAAGCCTGGGCTCGATGCTGCACGCCCAGGAGCTGCCCTCCGAAGGCGGCGACACCTTGTTCGCGGACATGCACAAAGCCTGGGACAACCTGCCCGGGGCATTGCGCAAAGCCGTCGAAGGTCGCTCGGCGGCGCACTCCTATACGGCGCGCTACAGCGAGAGCAAATTCGAAGGCAATTGGCGGCCGACCCTGACGCCGGAGCAACTTGCCCAGGTCGCAGAAGTGGTGCACCCGATCGTGCGCACCCACCCGGAAAACGGCCGCAAGGCGTTGTTCGTCAGCGAAGGTTTCACCACCCGTATCGTCGGTTTGCCGGAAGACGAGAGCCAGCCACTGCTCGCCGAGCTCTACGCCCACAGCGTGCTGGCGCAGAACATCTATCGCCATCAATGGCAGGCCCACGACCTGGTGTTCTGGGACAACCGCTCGCTGATCCACCTTGCCGCCGGCTGCCCGAGCCATCTGCGCCGCAAGCTGTATCGCACCACCATCCAGGGCGACGCGCCTTTCTGATTTGTAGGAGAATTCCCATGTCCAAACGTCTTTCATTTGCCCCCTTGGCCGCGACGATCGGCCTGGGTTTGAGCCTGATCGCCGGCAGCCTGGTGGCGCCGACCGTGGCCCAGGCCGAAGGTGAAATCCGCATCGCCGAGCAGTTCGGCATTGTTTACCTGTTGCTCAACGTCGTGCGCGATCAGAACCTGATCGAGAAGTACGGCAAACAGGAAGGCCTCGACATCAAGGTCGACTGGACTCAGCTCTCCGGCGGTGCGGCGGTCAACGATGCATTGCTCTCTGGTTCGATCGATATCGCCGGTGCTGGCGTCGGTCCGTTGCTGACCATCTGGGACCGCACCCACGGCAAGCAGAACGTCAAGGCCGTAGCCTCGCTCGGCAACTTTCCGTACTACCTGGTGAGCAACAATCCCAAGGTCAAGACCATCGCCGATTTCACCGAGCAGGACCGCATTGCGGTGCCGGCGGTAGGGGTGTCGGTGCAGTCGCGCTTCCTGCAATACGCGGCTGCCAGGCAATGGGGCGACAAGGAGTTCAATCGCCTCGACAAGTACACCATCGCCGTTCCGCATCCTGACGCCACGGCGGCGCTGATCGCTGGCGGCACCGAATTGAGCGGGCACTTCTCCAACCCGCCGTTCCAGGATCAGGCGCTGGCCAATCCCAACGTGCATGTGGTGCTGAACACCTATGACCTGCTGGGCCCGAACTCGCCGACGGTGCTGTTCGCCACCGAGAAATTCCGCAACGAGAACCCGAAGACCTACAAGGCTTTCGTCGAGGCGTTGACCGAAGCGGCGCAGTTTGCCCAGAACGATAAGGGCGCGGCGGCCGACACTTACATCCGTGTCACCAAGGCGAAAATTGATCGCGCTGCGCTGTTGAAGATCATCGACAACCCGCAGTTCGAATTCAGCGTCACGCCGAAAAACACTTACCCGTTGGCCGAGTTTCTCTACCGGGTCGGCGCGATCAAGCACAAACCGGATTCGTGGAAGGATTACTTCTTCCAGGATGCCAAACCATTGCAAGGGAGCTGATAGAGATGAACGCCCCTGTGCAAGGCCACACGGCCAGCAACCCGATCGCGGCAGCCCGGGCGCTGTTGTCGGTCGACAAGGTCAGCCTGGAATACCGCACACCGCAACGTGTGGTTCGGGCGACCCATCAGGTCAGTTTCGAAATCGATCCGGCCGATCGCTTTGTGCTGCTCGGCCCGTCCGGTTGCGGTAAATCCACCTTGCTCAAGGCCGCCGCCGGATTCATCCAGCCTTGCGAGGGCGAGATTCGGCTGCAAGGGCAAACCGTCACTGCGCCGGGGCCCGACCGGATTGTGGTGTTCCAGGAGTTCGATCAGCTGCCGCCGTGGAAAACCGTCAAACAGAACGTGATGTTTCCGTTGCTGGCCTCCCGAACCCTTAAGAAAAAGGAAGCCGAAGAACGGGCCTTGCACTATCTGGAGAAGGTCGGGCTCGCCGCGTTTGCCGACGCCTATCCGCACACCTTGTCCGGCGGCATGAAGGCCCGAGTGGCCATCGCCCGGGCATTGGCGATGCAGCCGAAAATCCTGCTGATGGATGAACCCTTCGCCGCGCTCGATGCGCTGACCCGACGCAAGATGCAGGAAGAGTTGCTGCTGCTCTGGGAAGAGGTGCGCTTCACGTTGCTGTTCGTCACTCACTCCATCGAAGAAGCGCTGGTGGTGGGCAATCGGATTTTGCTGCTGTCGCCGCATCCGGGTCGCGTGCGGGCCGAAGTCCACAGCCATCAATACGATTTGCACAGCCTCGGCGGCGTGGAGTTTCAAGCGTCGGCGCGGCGCATTCATCGCTTGTTGTTCGATGAAAGCCAGTCACCGGAAACCGAGCGCGAGCTGGATTTTTCCGACATCCGCATCGCTTATTGAGCCATTGAAAGGAGTGCCCGATGAGCCGGTTTTCATCTGTGCGACAAGAATTCGAAACCGTTTTGCAGCCCCTGACGAGCGTGCCGCTGGAGCGTGAACTGCCGCTGGGTCAGCGTCTGTGGCAACAGGGCTGGATTCGTAAAAGCCTGATCCTGATTTTGCTGGCGGTGCTGTGGGAAGTGGTTGCCCGGATTCAGAACAACGACCTGCTGCTGCCAAGTTTTGTGCAAACCGCTCATGCGCTGTATGACGGCCTGCTCAGCGGCGAGTTACTGGGCAAGGTGTGGATTTCCCTGGTGGTGTTGCTCAAGGGTTACCTGATCGGCATCGTGCTGGCATTTGCCCTGACTACCTTGGCGGTGTCGACGCAGTTCGGTCGCGACCTGCTGAGTACGCTGACCTCGATGTTCAACCCGCTACCGGCGATTGCCCTGTTGCCGTTGGCACTGCTGTGGTTTGGCCTGGGGCAGAACAGCCTGATTTTCGTGCTGGTGCATTCGGTGCTCTGGGCCTTGGCGCTGAACACCTATGCCGGGTTTCTCGGCGTCTCGGAAACCCTGCGCATGGCCGGGCGCAACTACGGCCTCAAGGGGATGCGTTTTGTGTTGTTCATCCTGATTCCGGCGGCGCTGCCGTCGATTCTCGCCGGGCTGAAAATAGGCTGGGCCTTCGCCTGGCGCACGTTGATCGCGGCTGAATTGGTGTTTGGTGCAACCAGTGGTAAGGGCGGGTTGGGTTGGTACATTTTTCAGAATCGTAATGAGCTGTACACCGACAAGGTGTTTGCCGGGTTGGCGGTGGTGATTTTGATTGGGTTGCTGGTGGAGAATCTGGTGTTCGATACGTTGGAGCGGGTGACGGTGAAGCGGTGGGGGATGCAGCGGTGAGATAGGATTCCCGTGCCTATCTTCTTTGTCGAATGGTCATTCCCGAGGTTGACAGACCATCTAACCGATCCAGTGCTTGCCGTTGAAGTCGAGCGGAATGTCTTATTGCCGAAAAATCTCCTCCAACGGTTGCTGTATCAATAGGATCTATTGAGGATGATAAATACGCTTCATATTCAGGTAATGGCCTTGAGAACAGTGCAGGATCTTGTCTTGAGTAAGCGGGCGGTCGTTGACCAGCGGTCACAGGCAGCATCGTTGAGCTGTTGAGAGGATAGGCAGGTGGTAAAGATGGAGCGGCCCCCGGGGCGCCACGAGGAGGGTATGTCTCGAAGTAAGCAGGGGGACTGTTGCTAGGTCTTCTGAAGGAGGCCTCGTACCACCCTAAATGTCTAAAGTCAGTGCGCAGTGCCCGAGCACCAAGATAAGTTGAGGCTGCACCCGATATCACACTTGTAGCGGAAAGTAATTGAGTGGCTTGAGGAGCATAGTTAAACATTGCGGAAGCCCCGGCAGCGAGACCTGTTATCCCGGATAACGTCCCGAGACCGTTTGCTAGTCTAGCTCGCCCGCCATATATAAATAAACTACTAAGATTTAAGCCTGTTCCTAGAATGGAAGTAAAATATCCCAATGCCCCGATATTCCTTGCACTGGAAAGCAGTGCAAGTACGCTCCAATGTCCTGTCGGATCCGAACGGTTCACAGGATCCCCCACGCAATACATATACGGATTTAACCCACCCCGCCCAAACGGACCCCAGTTGTCTGGGCTATGAAAACGCATTAATCGGGGGTTGTAAGCACGGTAGCCGTTGCCCAGCAAATACCAGCAGGTTTGCGCCTCGCGCAGCTCACCGTTGAAGCCCAGCCGCGTCGCGACTTCCTGTTGCGCAGACTGATGGCCGTAGACGGCGTAAGCCAGGCGATTGATGTCATCGCCAACCACTTCGGCGAGCGCCGATTTTTGGCTATCAGTCGCCAGCAAAATGGTGCGTTGCGTGTTCGATTTCTGTTGATCGACCGGATCTGTTGGGGTCATGGAGCGGCCTTCCCGGGTAAATGAGCGAAGTGAGTGCCGTTCTTTGGTTTTACGCGCTTGTGCCAAGGTTGAGAACTATCAGAACTGCTAGGGTGCCGCCTCGCAAACCCGTACACGCTCATCTGTAGGAGCGAAGCTTGCTCGCGATGAATGTGACTCGGTCCCTAGGTAGACCGCGTTATCGTTTATCGCGAGCAAGCTTGCTCCTACAGGGGGGCAGGCTGTTAGCATTGCGTTTGAATCAATCCAGATCAGACATGAGTGCTCAGTATGCAACTCCCGGACATGAACCTCCTGGTCGCCCTCGACGCCTTGCTCGACGAAGGCAGTGTGGTGGGCGCCGCGCGGCGGATGAATCTCAGCCCGGCGGCGATGAGCCGCACGCTGACGCGAATTCGCGAGGCCATTGGCGATCCGATCCTGGTGCGCGCCGGTCGTGGTTTGGTGCCGACGCCCAAGGCGCTGGCGTTGCGCGAGCAGGTGCGGGATGTGGTCGAGCAGGCGGCGTTGCTGTTCCGCTCCGCCGATGAAGTGCAGTTGGGAAGCTTGCGGCGGCGGTTCAGTATTCGCGCCAACGATTTCTTCGTGGGGGTCTACGGCGGCAAGTTGTTCGACACGATGGAACGTCAGGCGCCGCACTGTGAATTGCGCTTTGTCCCGGAAGGCGATGGGGATGACGAAGCCTTGCGTGAAGGCCGCATCGATTTAAGCGTCAGTAACAACCGGCCGCTGATGCCGGAGGTGAAGGTGCAGAACCTGTTTTCCACGCACTTTGTCGGGTTGGTACGCGAGGACCATCCGTTGTTCGATGAAGAGATCACCGCGGAGCGCTACGCCGGTTTTTCTCATATCAGCATGTCGCGCCGGGGCATCGCCCGTGGCCCCATCGACACGGCGCTCAACGCCTTGGGATTGGAGCGGCGGGTGGCGGTGATTGCGCCGAGTTTCCATGCGGCGATGTTTGCGTTGCCTGATTCCGATTTGATTCTGCCTGTACCGAAAGAGGCGTTGCTGAGTGTGCGGCGTTTGGGGTTGAAGTTGCGTTCATTCACCCTGCCGATTCCGCTGCCGACCCTCATGCTGACCCAGGCCTGGCACCCGCGTTTCGACAAGGACCCGGCGCATCGGTGGATGCGCGAGACGCTGAAAGCCTGTTGCGACGAGACGTGGCTGGCCGCACAACCCACCTCAACCTGAACGCCAGCTCCTGCAGGGGTTTTGTATTGCTGCATGGAACGCACTTATAACTTGCCAATAAGTTGATTTTCGACAGCTGCCACGCTTCATAAAATGCCCCGGCATTCAATCCCGGAGCTGCAGTACATGACTTCCCTCACGGTCACGGCACCGCTCGCCGAGGCCAGCCCGGCCGCCGTCGTCGCGCCACCGGTGTTCGGCCCGCGAATCATCATCGGCCTGCTGGGCGTGTTGCTGGCGGTGCTGGTGTCGGGCCTGAACGAGATGGTGACCAAAGTTGCCCTGGCCGACATTCGCGGCGCGCTGGCGGTCGGCTACGACGAAGGTACCTGGCTGGTCGCCAGCTACGCCGCGACCTCGGTAGCCGCCATGGCGTTCGCACCCTGGTGTGCGGTGACGTTTTCGTTGCGGCGGTTCACCCTCTGCGCGATCAGTGCGTTCACCCTGTTGGGCGTGTTGTGCCCGTTCGCCCCGAACTACGAAAGCCTGCTGGTCATGCGCACTCTGCAAGGCCTGGCCGGTGGCGCGTTGCCGCCGATGCTGATGACCGTCGCGCTGCGTTTTTTGCCGGCTAACGTGAAGCTATACGGTCTGGCCGGTTACGCCCTGACGGCCACCTTCGGTCCCGGCCTCGGCACTCCGTTGGCCGGGTTATGGACCGAGTATGTCGGCTGGCAATGGACCTTCTGGCAAATCATCGCACCGTGCCTGATTGCCATGGTCGCGGTGGCCTACGGCTTGCCCCGGGATCCGCTGCGCCTGGAGCGTTTCAAACACTTCAACTGGCGCGGTTTGCTGCTGGGTTTCCCGGCGATCTGCATGCTGGTGATCGGCATCCTGCAGGGCAACCGGCTGGACTGGTTCGAGTCGAGCCTGATCTGCGGATTGCTCGGGGGCGGGCTGTTGTTGCTGGTGCTGTTCCTGATCAACGAATGGTCGCAGCCGATGCCGTTTTTCAAGATACAGATGCTCGGTGTCCGCAATCTGTCGTTCGCCTTGCTGACCCTGGCCGGGGTGCTGGTGGTGCTGTTGGCGGTGATCATCATTCCGTCGAGCTACCTGGCTCAGGTCCAGGGTTATCGCCCGGTGCAGACCGCGCCGATCATGCTGCTGGCGGCACTGCCGCAGCTGATCGCACTGCCTTTGGTGGCAGCGCTGTGCAACCTGCGCTGGGTCGATTGTCGCTGGGTGCTGGGCATGGGTCTCTGCATGCTGGTGCTGTCGTGCATCGGGGGTTCGCAGCTGACGTCGGTATGGATTCGCGACGATTTCTATGCGCTGCAACTGCTGCAGATCTTCGGTCAGCCCATGGCAGTGTTGCCGTTGCTGATGCTCTCCACCGGCAGCATCAGCCCCCTGGAAGGGCCGTTTGCCTCGGCCTGGTTCAACACCGTGAAAGGCCTGTCGGCGGTGATCGCCACCGGTGTGATCGAAGCGCTGACCACCTCGAGGCTGCACTTTCATTCAACCATGTTGGTGGACAGCCTCGGTAACTCGCCCTTGGCCGACAGCGACAGCGCGGGCCTTGCCCATCGATTGCATGAACAGGCCGTGGTGCTGACGGCTTCGGATCTTTATCTGTGCATGAGCGGCGTCGCCCTGGTGCTGATCCTGCTGATTTTCTGGCTGCCGACGCGGATCTATCCACCGCGCGCGCCGACTTGAATGCTCCACTGGAACAGAAGGTTGTTATGACGACTCAAGCAAAGCAAAAAGTGGCCATAGGTGCCGTCGCGGTGGTGGCGGTCGGTGTGCTGGTTTATCTGCTGGTGCCGGGGATTTTCGCCCAGCGTACGCACCAGAGCACCAATGACGCCTTTGTCTCGGCGGACTTCACTCTGGTGGCGCCGCGCGTGGCCGGGTTTATCAAGGATGTGCTGGTGGAAGACAACCAGCAGGTCAAGGCCGGGCAGCTGCTGGCGGTCATCGATGACCGCGATCTGCGCGCCGCCGCTCAGGCCGCCGACGCCGAGACACTGGTGGCGAGGGCACAACTGCAAAATGCGCGGGCGACCCTCGAGCGTCAGACTTCGGTGATCGCCCAGGCCCAGGCCACCGTCGTTTCCGCCAAAGCCGAGATGGCCTTCGCCGAGCATGAATTGAACCGCTACAACCACCTCGCCGGGGTCGGTGCCGGTACGGTGCAGAATGCTCAGCAAGCACGCACGCGCATCGATCAGGCCAGCGCGCGGTTGGCCAACGCCACGGCGGTACTGGCCGCGGAACGCAAGCAAGTGGAGATCCTTGCCGCTCAGCGCGACGCGGCCGACGGTGGATTGAAACGGGCGCAAGCGGCGCTGGAAATGGCCAGTTATGAGTTGTCCTATACGCGCATCGTTGCGCCTCAGGACGGCATGGTCGGCGAGCGTGCAGCGCGCGTCGGTGCGTACGTCACGCCCGGGAGCAAGATTCTGGCGGTGGTACCGCTCGCCCAGGCTTATGTGATCGCCAATTTCCAGGAAACCCAATTGACCGACGTGCAGCCGGGACAGAAGGTGCAGGTAAGCGTCGACAGCCTAGGCGGCGAAGCCTTGCGCGGACGTGTCGAGAGCATCGCCCCGGCTACCGGCGTGACCTTTGCCTCAATCAAGCCGGACAATGCCACCGGTAATTTCACCAAGGTTGTGCAGCGGATTCCGGTGAAGATTGTTCTGGAGTCTGGGCAACCGCTGGCTGAGCGGTTGCGGGTGGGGATGTCGGTGGAGGCGAGGATCGATACGGCAAGCGCTGGCGAGCGTGAGGTTGCGCAGCGATGAAGATTTTTGTCGACTGTTCTGACGCCTTCGCGAGCAAGCTCGCTCCCACAGGGGGCTGCGTCGTACCGGATAGAGTGGGCGCCACAGATAAAATGTGGGAGCTAGCTTGCTCGCGAAGAGGTCGGCTGCCTCAACTAACTTTTTGCGCCTTGCTCGTGATGAGCCTTTCAGCCTGCACCGTCGGCCCGGATTTCCAGAAACCCCAGGCGCAACAAATCGCCGAGTGGTCGAAACCGTCAACAGCCGCCGCCAGTCAAGCCATCACCGACACCATGGACGAACGCTGGTGGCAGGTGTTCGACGACCCGAAACTCTCGGGCCTGACCCAGAGCGCCCTGACCGACAACCTCGACCTGAAACTCGCCAGCAGTCGCTTGCAACAAAGCCGCGCGGCACGTCAGGTGATCACCGCCGAGCGCTATCCAAATACCGCCGCCACGGGCAGCTACGGGCGCAGACGCAACAGCGGCGAAGGCTTGAATGATCCGTCGGGCAACAACGGCGACTCGGCGTTCAACGTGTGGGACGCCGGCTTCTCCGCGTCCTGGGAGCTGGATTTCTGGGGTCGGGTACGCCGCGAAACCGAGGCCGCCGACGCCACTCTGGACGTCGCGGAAAACGACCGCCGCGGCGTGCTGATATCAGTACTCGCCGAAACCGCCCAGGACTACATTCAGCTACGCGGCGTGCAAAGTACCCGCGTCGTCACCGAGCAGAACCTCGACGTCGCTCGCCATAGCCTGAAACTCTCGCAGCTGCGCCTGGCCGGCGGGGTCGCCACCGATCTGGATGTCGCCGAAGCCGCCGCGCAGGTCGCCGCCATCGAATCGCGCCTGCCGGCACTGGAGCAGCGTCAGTCGCAACTGATCAACGCCCTGAGTCTGCTGATGGGCGAGCCGCCGCAGGCGTTGCATGCCGAGTTATCCACAGACGCTGCGGTGCCGCAAACCCCGCGCCAGGTTGCCATCGGGCTGCCGTCGCAACTGGCCGAACGCCGCCCGGACATCCGCCAGGCCGAAGCCCGCCTGCATGCCGCTACCGCCAGTATCGGCGTGGCCAAGGGCGATTTCTATCCGCGGATCACCCTCTCGGGCAGTGTCGGCTCCCAAGCCATGCAACTGAGCGATTTTGGTTCCTGGGGCTCGCGCTCATTCGGTATCGGTCCGCAGTTCAGCCTGCCGCTGTTCGATGGCGGACGCTTGCGCGGCATGCTGCATCTGCGTGAAGCACAACAGCAGGAAGCGGCACTGGCCTATCAGCAAACCGTACTGCGCGCCTGGCATGAGATCGATGATCAGCTGTCCGCCTACAACGCCAGCCAGCTGCGCCGGGACCGCCTTGCCGAAGCCGTACGGCAGAACCGGATCGCCTTGCGCACTGCGCAACAGCAATATGTGGAAGGGGTGGTGGATTTCGTCAACGTCCTGACCGTGCAAGGCGAGTTGCTGGCGACTCAACAACAGTGGGTCGAAAGCTCGACCGGGGTTTCGCTGGCGATGGTCGGGTTGTACAAGGCGTTGGGCGGGGGATGGGAGTCGGTGTATCCGGCGGTGGAGACGGCGCAGCGTTAAGGTTCGTCGGCGTGAACCGAAATAACGACCGACGCTGGAACTGCTTCACCTCACTCCTTCGACGACAAGTCCGCCATCCCCTTGAGCAATTCGATCGGCAGCGGGAAGACGATGGTCGAGGTCTTGTCCCCGGCAATCGAACTCAGCGTCTGCATATACCGCAGCTGCATGGCACCCGGCTGGCGGCCCAGCATTTCGGCGGCCTGCATCAATTTTTCCGAAGCCTGCAGTTCGCCTTCGGCATGGATCACTTTGGCCCGACGTTCCCGCTCGGCTTCGGCCTGTTTGGCAATCGCGCGAACCATCGATTCATTGAGGTCCACGTGCTTGATCTCGACGTTGGCAACCTTGATGCCCCAGGCGTCGGTCTGGGCATCGAGCACTTGCTGGATATCGACGTTCAAGCGCTCGCGTTCGGCCAGCAGCTCATCCAGTTCGTGTTTACCGAGCACCGCTCGTAACGTGGTCTGAGCCAGTTGGCTGGTCGCCATGAGGAAGTCTTCAACCTGGATGATCGCCTTCTGCGGATCGAGCACGCGGAAATACAGCACCGCATTGACCTTGACCGAGACGTTGTCGCGAGTGATGACGTCTTGCGGCGGCACGTCGAGGACCACGGTACGCAAGTCGACGCGAACCATCTGCTGGACCACTGGAATCAGCAGGATCAGGCCGGGGCCCTTGACCTGCCAGAAGCGCCCGAGCTGGAACACCACTCCGCGCTCGTATTCGCGCAGGATACGAAAGGTCGACCCCGCCAGTGCAATCAACAGTAACAGCAGCGCGGCAAAACCCAGTTGCAAGCCCATGGCTATTCTCCACCCGGCGCCGCGTCAGCCGCGGCCACTTCCAGCAGTAGTCCCTTGCGTGCCACCACCCGGACCTTTTGCCCGGGTTGCAGCGGTGTGGTGCTGAGTACTTGCCACTTTTCCCCTTGCAGATGCACCCAACCGTTATAGGCATTGCCGGCCAGCGACATCACCGGGGTCACGCTGCCAACCAGTCCGGCGTCGCCACTGACGTTTTCGCGCGGTCGGGTTTTCAGGGCGTGGATCAGCAGGAAGATCAACAGCAACGCACTGATCAGTCCCAGACCGATCATCAATGGAACAGGCACCTCGGTGTTGGTCAGAATCACCGCGCCGATCACGAACATCACAATGCCGCCCAAACCGATTACGCCGTAATTGGGCAAGGCCGCCTCGGCGATCAGAAACGCGATGCCAAAGGTGATCAGCCAGATCCCGATGGGGTTGGGCATCAGCAGGACAACCGTGTCCGCGGCGAAGACCGATCCGCTCAAGGCCAACGACAGCGCAACCGCACAGCAACGAATGTTCACTTGACCCTCCGGGAGAGTCATCGATGGTTCTTTATACAGTCTAGCTGAGCTATGAATTGTACGAATTTTGATCAGTTGTCGACTGCGTCCGACGGGCAGATTTCCCGCCGGATTCCCCCAGCGGGCCTAGACTTTCAATGGAGAGAAAAGCTTTAACCATAGTCCGCCTGACACTGTTGCGGACACCGAGGTGCATCATGCGTATGGCAAAAACCGTGCAGAACAGCCTGGACAAGGCGCACTGCGAATATGACATTGTTTCTCATCCGCACTCGGCCAGCAGCCTTGAAACCGCGCGGCTCGCGGGTATCCCTGCCGAACGGGTGGCCAAGTCGGTGATCCTCGACGACCAGCACGGGCATTTTTTGATGGCTGTGCTTCCGGCGAGTCGTCACCTGGACCTGAGTAAAGTCCGTGGCGGCAACGAATGGCAGATCACCCGGGAAAGCACCCTGCCGCACCTGTTCGACGACTGCGAACGCGGTGCCGTGCCTGCCTTGGGTGAGTCCTATGGAATGGACATGCTCATCGACCCAATGCTGACCCGGCAGAAAGACATCTACCTTGAAGCCGGTAACCACAACAGCCTGGTACACATGAGCGTGCCGGAATATCTGAAAATGGTGCCGCATGCAGAGGTGTGCGAGCTGAGTCATTGAGTACGGCGGTGTCAGTTATGGCGCCTTCGCGAGCAGGCTCGCTGCCACAGGACTTTCGCATTTCCTGTGGGAGCGAGGCTGCTCGCGAATAATATTTCAGTCACCCAGGAGCCCCGACATGGAATCTCCAACCCACAGCTTGCCATCGCTATTCAAGCAACTCGGCCTCCCCGATGACGCCGAAAGCATCGATAAATTCATCGCCACCCACTCACCGCTCAAACCCGAATTGCACTTGGCCGATGCATTTTTCTGGACCAAGAGCCAGGCGGAGTTTCTGCGGGACGATATTCTGGATGATGCCGATTGGGCGGAAGTGGTGGATCAGTTGGATGTGCTGCTGAGGAAGGGGCGGGGGGTGTAAAAACACGTCCTGCCCGTATGAAATTTGTTACAAAACTTGACCAGCTTTCCCGACAAATGTCATATTGATAGTTAGCAAACTAACAGTGTGTGTTGTCCTTCGTGCCGAAAAATCTCGACGTGCTCCAGATGAACATCAGCAGTTCCATGGTGGTGGCCGCCAGGCATTGGCGCAAGATCTGCCAGGCCACGCTGGTCAACTGTGGAATCTCCGAAGCCTGCGCCGTCCCGTTGTTGATGATCGGGCGATTGGGCGAAGGCGTTCGGCAGGTCACGGTGGCGCAGGCGGCGGGGATGGAGAGTCCGTCGCTGGTGCGTCTGCTGGATCAACTGTGTCATGCCGGCTACGTCTGTCGTACCGAAGATGCCCATGACCGGCGCGCCAAATGCCTGAGCCTGACCGCGACCGGTCGGGAGGTGGTACAGGCGGTCGAAACCGAATTGGTGCGCTTGCGTCACGAAGTGCTCGAAGGCATCGAGCAGAGTGATCTGGAAGCGGCGTTGCGGGTGCTCAAAGCTTTTGAATTGGCCAATCACTCACCGGTGGCCAATCCTTGAACGGTTTTTTTACCGGCATGCCTCCGGCGCGGGACTGGTTCTACGGTGTACGCACGTTCGCGGCATCGATGATCGCGTTGTACATCGCCTTGCTCATGCAAATGCCCCGTCCCTATTGGGCGATGGCCACGGTTTATATCGTTTCCAGTCCATTTGTCGGCCCCACCAGTTCCAAGGCGCTGTATCGCGCTGTCGGCACCCTGCTCGGCGCCGCCGCCGCGGTTTTTTTCGTGCCGATGTTCGTCCAGAGCCCCTATGTATTGGTGGTGGTCATTGCGCTGTGGACCGGAACCTTGCTGTTCTTGTCCCTGCACCTGCGCACCGCCAACAGTTACGCCCTGATGCTCGCCGGCTACACCTTGCCGCTGATTGCCTTGCCGGTGGTGGATAACCCGCTGGCGGTGTGGGACGTGGCGCAAGCGCGCACTGAAGAAATCTTCCTCGGCATCGCCGTTGCGGCGGTGGTGGGTGCAATGTTCTGGCCAAGGCGGCTGGCGCCGGTGTTCAACGATTCGGTGAGCAAATGGTTTACCGATGCTTCGACCTACAGTCGGCGATTCCTCAGCCGCAACGTGCAGCCGGACGAGGTCAGCGCCCTGCGCTCATCGATGGTCGCGACATTCAACACACTGGAATTGATGATCGGCCAGCTGCCCCATGAGGGCGCGCGGCCGCAAACCGTGCGCAACACCAAGGAACTGCGCGGGCGCATGATTCACCTGTTGCCGGTGATCGACGCGCTCGACGACGCGCTCTATGCCCTTGAGCGACGCACGCCCGAGCTGCTGGCCAGATTCTCGCCGCTGCTGACTGCAACCGCCGAATGGCTCGACTACAAAGATGCCGATCTCGGCCGTTGGCAGGCACTGAAAAACCAGCTCGAAGCCCTGCAACCCTCCACTGAAGCCTTGGACGAGCGCAAGCAGCTGCTGTTTTCCAATGCCCTGTACCGCCTCGGTGAGTGGATCGATTTGTGGCAGGACTGCCGCAGCCTGCAATACGCCATCCAGTGCGAAAGCCAGGACAGTTGGCGCGCGGTGTATCGGCACTGGCGGCTCGGGCGGTTGTCGCCGTTTCTCGACCGTGGGCTGATGCTGTATTCGGCGGCGTCCACGGTCACCGCGATCATCGTTGCCTCGGTGCTGTGGATTCTGCTCGGCTGGACTGACGGTGGCGCCGCGGTGATTCTGGCGGCGGTGGCGTGCAGCTTCTTTGCCTCGATGGACGATCCGGCACCACAGATTTACCGGTTCTTTTTCTGGACGGCGATGTCGGTGCTGTTCGCCAGCCTCTACCTGTTCTTGATCCTGCCTAACCTGCATGACTTCCCGATGCTGGTGCTGGCGTTTGCCGTACCCTTCATCTGCATCGGCACCCTGACGGTCAAGCCGCAGTTCTACCTGGGCATGCTGCTGACGCTCGTCAACACCTCGTCTTTCATCAGCATCCAGGGTGCCTACGACGCGGACTTCCTCAGCTTCGCCAATTCCAATCTGGCCGGTCCCATGGGTTTGCTGTTCGCCTTTGTCTGGACCCTGATCGCGCGACCGTTCGGTGCGGAATTGGCGGCCAAGCGCCTGACCCGTTTCAGTTGGCGCGACATTGTCCGCCTCACCGAGCCGGCCTCGTTGGCCGAACACCGGCAGTTGGGCGTGCAGATCCTCGACCGACTGATGCAGCATCTGCCGCGACTGGCCATGACCGGCCAGGACACCGGTATCGCGCTGCGCGAAGTGCGCGTGGCACTGAACCTGCTC
Organism: Pseudomonas fluorescens; assembly: GCF_902497995.1. Lineage (GTDB taxonomy): Bacteria > Pseudomonadota > Gammaproteobacteria > Pseudomonadales > Pseudomonadaceae > Aquipseudomonas > Aquipseudomonas fluorescens_BK. The sequence goes on from NZ_CABVII010000033.1 coordinate 35,640, forward strand.
GATTTGCTCGCCTACACGCCGCGCGTGTTCGGCGTGCCGCAGGCGCTGCTGCACCAGGTGGTGGCCGAAGTCGGCGAGTACTTCAAGGCGTGCCTGAAGGCTGGCGAACGTCTGCCGGCGCCGAGTCCGTTGCTGATGACCATGGACCGCGCGCGTCGCGCCCTGAATCGCGATTGCGATGTCGGCGCGCGTCTGCACCTGCTGCATGCCCTGAGCGGGCTGCGCCTGGCGTTGCTGCCGGGTGTGGAGTTCGTCGGCACAGCCGAACTCGAAGAACCGCTGCCCCATGGCATCGATGGAGCGCCTTTATGATCGGTGATCTGGATATCAGCGGAGTGTTCCTGCCGACGCTGCTGGTGCTGATGGGTATTACGTACGTGTTGTACCTGTTGGTGCACGGGTTGCTCACGCGCCTGCACTTTTACCGTCTGGTCTGGCACCGGGCATTGTTCAACGTGGCTCTCTACGCTTTGCTGCTCGGCGCCGTGGACTCACTCAGTCGATACCTGATGACATGAAAAAACCGTTTTTGACCCTCGGTCGCGTGGTTCTGACCCTGCTGATCGTGACCTTCGCCGTTGTCGTGGTCTGGCGCATGGTGATGTATTACATGTTCGCGCCCTGGACCCGGGACGGGCACATTCGTGCCGACATCGTGCAGATCGCCCCGGACGTCTCCGGTCTGATCCAGCAGGTGGACGTACGCGACAACCAGTGGGTGAAACGTGGCCAGGTGCTGTTCAGCATCGATCAGGACCGTTTCAAACTGGCTCTGCGCCAGGCGAAGGCGGCGGTTGCCGACCGCAAGGAGACCCTGGCTCAGGCGCAACGGGAAGCCAGACGCAACCGCGGCCTGGGCAATCTGGTGCCGGGCGAGCAACTGGAAGAAAGCCAGTCCCGGGTGGCCCGGGCCGAGGTGGCGCTGATGGAGGCCCAGGTCGCCGTGGACAGTGCCCAGCTCAACCTCGACCGCTCGACCATCCGCAGCCCGGTGGATGGCTACGTCAATGACCGTGCGCCGCGCAATCAGGAATTCGTCACCGCCGGACGCCCGGTGTTGTCGGTGGTGGACAGCCATTCCTTTCACATCGATGGCTATTTTGAAGAGACCAAGCTGGAGGGCATTCATGTCGGCCAGAGCGTCGACATTCGAGTGGTCGGTGACCGTGCACGCCTGCGCGGGCACGTGGAAAGTATCGTCGCCGGCATCGAAGACCGCGATCGCAGCAGCGGCAGCAATCTGTTGCCCAACGTCAACCCGGCGTTCAGTTGGGTGCGGCTGGCCCAGCGGATTCCGGTGCGGATCGCCTTCGACGAGGTGCCGGCGGACTTCCGCATGATTGCCGGACGCACGGCCACGGTGTCGATCATGGACGATCAGACCCGGGAGCCCGCGCGATGAGCAAGGCCACGGGTTTGGCGGTCGCCGGATTAGGGCTTTTGCTCTCGGCCTGTCAGGTGGTTGGGCCAAACTATCATTTGCCGGAGGAAGCCGCCGTCCACCGTGAAGACCTGCAGGCTGATTTGGCAGTGAACGGCACGAGTGTCGCCTCCGCGCCGGTGCCCGGCGATTGGTGGCGTTTGTACCAGGATCCCCGTCTGGACCAATTGGTGCAGCAAGCCATGGCGTCCAATACCGACTTGCGGGTAGCGGCGGCGAATCTGTCCCGGGCCCGTGCACAGGTCGACGAAGCGCAGGCAGCGGGCGGCTGGAGTGGCGGCGTGAAGATCGGCGCCCAGCGTTTGCAGGAGTCCGGCGAAGCGTTCTTGCTGCCGGAGAAAGTGCCGGTGGCCAATGTCGGCGACATCGGCATTACCACCTCGTATCAGTTCGACCTGTTCGGTACGTTGCAGCGCGGGATCGAAGCGGCCAAGGCGAATGCCGATGCGACTCAGGCGGCTGCGGATACGGCCCGGATCACCCTGGTGGCCGACGTCGTCCGGGCCTATACCCAGGTCTGCGCGGCCAACGAAGAGCGGGAAATCGCCCAACATTCCCTCGACCTCCAAGCCCAGGGCACCACGCTGATCCAGCGTTTGCGTGACGCCGGGCGTGGCGATGAAACCCAGGTCACCCGCTCGCAAACCCAATTCAAGTCGTTGCGCGCCGACATGCCTCGCTATGAAGCGGCGCGCCAGGCTGGGCTGTTCCGCTTGTCGATGCTGCTGGCTAAACCGGTCGATCAATTGCCGGCCGGCACCAGCCACTGCGCCGAACTGCCGAAAATCGCCCAATTGTTGCCGGTCGGTGACGGTGCAACCTTGCTCAAGCGCCGTCCCGACGTGCGGCAGGCCGAGCGCCGACTGGCGGCCGCGACGGCCGGAATCGGTATCGCCACCGGCGAGTTGTACCCGGACATCAGCGTCGGCGCGACTGTCGGTACCGTCGGCATCCTGGAGAACCTCGGCAACCCGGCGACCAATCGCTGGGGCTTCGGCCCATTGCTGACCTGGACCGTTCCCTCCAACGGCTCCCGGGCGCGAATCCGTGAGGCCGAAGCGACGACCCAAGGCGCGCTGGCGCATTTCGACGGCGTGGTGCTCAACGCCATCCGCGAAACCCAGACCGGCCTGGCCCAGTACTCCGCCTTGCTGCAGCGGCGCGATGCCTTGGCGGATGCAGAGCAGTCGGCGCAACTGGCCGCAGACCAGACCCACCGTTTTTTCACCGCCGGTCGCGCCTCGTTCCTGGCCGACCTGCAAGCCACGCGCACGTATACCGACGTACGGGCGCAACTGGCCTGGGCCAACACACAAGTTGCGATGAGCCAGATCGATTTGTTCCTGGCGCTGGGCGGTGGTTGGGAAAGCGGACGAACGCAAGCCTCGAACCCCGGCAAACCCTGAGGCCGTTGCTATGCTTTGATTTGATGAGATCAGCTCGCTGAACTCATCGATCCAGGCACGCGTTGGTCATGGGGATACCAATAATGAAAAACCCTTATGCTCCCGGCTTTTGGTGCGCTATTGCAGCGTTGGTGCTGCTCTCGGCCACTTATTTCTACGGCATCATGCTGGCCCATCAGATCGACACGGCACTGATTTTCCTCGACAGCGCCGCCGCGCTGATTGCCGTGATGGCTATCGTGGTGGTGGCTGTGGCGACGCTCCAGGGGCAGCGCATCAAGAAAAGACAATGCGAACGAGGCAAGACCCTGGTGCTGATCTGGGACACCAAGGTGGCTTTGCGTCGTGTCGAAACGGTGTTTGACCGGTATTTCTGGGGCAGTTACTGGCAACCGGGGCGCACATTTCAGGAAGTGATGGGCGAACTCACCGGCACGCCGCTGGAAAAAAGCCTCGAAGCCCTGAAAAAACAATGCCTGGAGCTGGACAAGCAGATCGCCGAAGACGGCCGGCACTGGCTCAATAACGCCCGTGAACTCGCCGATGTCGCCACCGCCATGGCCCGGGAGCGCTATCAACTGGACTTCTGCGACCCGCGCGCGGAAGTGACGGGCGGGGCGGTGATCAATCGGGATTTTGAGGTGTTGGTTTATACCTGGACGGCGCGGCTCAAGAGCTTTGATCATCAGTTGGATGAGATTGAGGTTCAGTATTCCTGATTCTGTATTGGCAGGACTGACGCCTTCGCGGGCAAGTCGGATCGCCGCACCGCTCGCTCCTACAGGGTTAGCGTCGTGCGCGATATTCGTGAACGATACAAATCCTGTAGGAGCGAGCGGTGCGGCGATCCGACTTGCCCGCGAAGACGATCTCATGACCGCCGAAACTCTCTCCCCCACGCACAGTCCATAGACACTCTTTAACCTTTAATCATTGGGTCGCCCGGTGCGCCTGATGCTAATCTGCACTCCACTTTTCAGCGGAGTCGAGCCGTAACCCGTCAAGGGTTCAGGGAAGACGACCACACCTTCAACAACGGACATTGACTGGGTCATTCATGAATAAATCAGCAGGCGTGCTTCTGGGAATTGTCGTCGCCATCGGTGCAATCAGTGCCGGCGGTGCCTGGTACACCGGTACCAGGCTCGAAGGCGTGCTCAACACCTCGATCGCCGACGCCAACAAGGAATTGCGGGCCGCGCTGGTGGGTTCCAACGGCACGGCGTCCCTGGAACTGGTGTCGCTGGAGCGCAATGTATTCAGCAGCACCGCGCACTATCGCCTCAAGGGCGAAGGCGAGATGTTCGGCGAAACACCGGTAGAACTGTTATTCGTCGATCATATCGAACACGGTCCGCTGCCGTTTTCGCGTCTGATGTCGTTGAAGTGGCTGCCGGTCATGGCCACCAGTCACTACGAACTGGAAAGAACCCCGACCACCGAAAAATGGTTCGTCGCGGCCAAGGATAAATCCCCGCTCACGGGCGTGGTCAACCTCGGCTACGACCACTCCACCAACGGCACCCTGCAAATGCTGCCGCTGGACGTGGCACTGGATGACAAGTCCAACCTGAAGTTTTCCGGCCTCAACCTCGACGTCGCGGCCAGCGCCCAAGCGCAGAAGGTCAAGGCCAACGGCTACATGGACAGCCTGATGCTGACCACAGTAGCTGAAGACCAGACGCCAGTGAAGATTGAACTGAACGGCCTGACGTTGGCCAGCAACCTGGAAAAAAGCACCTACGGCTACTACACCGGCGAGAACACCCTTGAGCTGACCGACAGCAAAACCACCTTCGGCGCCAGGCAGTCGATACTGGGTTTCAAGAAATTCGAGATGAAGAACAAGACCGAGGAATCGGGCACCAGCGCTTCAGGGCGTGCCGATTACAAGGTTGGCGAAGTGTCCTTCAACGGCAAGACTGTCGGCTCTGCGCAGATGGCCATGAGCCTGAAGAACCTCGACATCCCGGCGACCCTGTCGCTGGTGCAGATCTACCAGACCAAACTGCAACCGTACGAGAAAGCCGCCGCCGAGGCCGCTGCCGCCGGTGAACCCGTGCCAGAACTGATCCTGACCCCGGCCGAAGAGGCCCAGGTCAAGACCGGTCTGGAGAAATTGCTGGCCGCTGGCCCGCAAGTCGCCCTGGAGAATCTGTCGTTCAACACCCCCAACGGTGAAAGCCGCGCCAATCTGGTGCTTGACCTGACCAAGCCCAAGTCCATGGACTTGCCACCGGATCAACTGACCCGGCAACTGATCGCCCTGCTGGACTTCAATCTGCAGGTGTCCAAGCCCATGCTCGTTGATTTGCTTAGCGTCCAGGGGCAAATCGACGGCCAGACCGACGCCAAGCTCATTGCCGACCAGGCCACCGCCACCGCCGACATGTTCGCCAGCATGGCGGTCGGTACCCAGCTCGCAAAACTTGAAGGCAGTAGCATCGTCACGAAACTGCACTACGCTAACAATCAGGTGGAGTTCAACGGCCAGAAAATGACGGTCGAAGAATTTGCCGGGTTCGTTATGAGTAAACTTGGGGGGACTGGGACCATCCAGTAAAACCGGGGCTTACATACCGAACGCCCGGCCTCTGCTCCAAGCAGACGTCGGGCGTTTTGCTGTCTGGCATTTAAGACGGGACGATGGACGGCGCCTGCAGTTTCATGAATCTGAACAATTATTGTGTTCCCAATTACCCAGCGAGCTCGCATGCAAGACTGCCCTCAATAAAGTTTGGCTGGGTCACTTGGACCAGCTTTCCGTTACGAAAGGGCAAAGAGGGCATTGCGGCCCGGCTGGCCATGTAAGGATGCTGACGTATGCCGAGTATTGTTGCCCCTTTTGCTCAACGTGGTATGCGACCGCTGTTTCGCGTCGCGTTGTGCAGCCAGTTGATCTGGCCGATGTTAGCGTTTGCCAATACCCCTTACGACGAAATGGTGCTCGATGCCCGAGCCGGCCACTACACTCCCGCGTTGACTGAGTTGCGTCAGGTGCCGGCGGGCCAGGCCACCGCCAGTCAGATCAGCGATCACTTGCAGATCGCCAGTTGGGCCGGCCTGGACGCCGAAGTGATCAGGGTTTATGAAATCAAGGGGCGCAGTCTGGACCTGCCGGTTGAGGCCTTGACCGCCACGGCGCGGGCTTACCGCAACCAGCAGCGCTGGGACGATGCGAACCGGGTCTACAACAAGGCCCTGGCCATCGATCCGGACAACCAGGAATTGCAGCTGGGGCTGGCACTGACTCAGGCCGACTCCAGCAAGCCCGATCAGGCGGTGACGCGTGCCAGGGCACTGGTGGCGGCCCAACCCGATGACGTCTCCCGCCGAATGGCCCTGGGCTACGCCTTGAACCGTGCCGGTAAACAGTACGACTCGTTATTCGAATACGATCAGGCGTTTGTCCGTGCCGGTAACAAGCCAGACGTCGCCAAGGAGTACGTGGGTGCGATGCAACGTGCTCATCTGCCGGAGCCGGCCCTGCGCCTGGCCCGTCAGCGACCCGGCTTGATCGATCCGGTCACGACACGTCACCTCGAAGGTGACCTGGCCGCAGAACGTGTGCGCCTGGCTGAAATGCCTACCCGCAGCGAAGCGGAGCGCTATGTGATCGCTGATCGGGCCTTGGCCGATTACGACAAATTGATTGCCACCTGGTCCGCGGATCCGCAAGCTCACGATGACGTCATCCGCTGGCGCATCGACCGCATGGGTGCCCTCAAGGCCCGCTCGCGCACCGCCGAGGTCATCAGCGAACACCACAAGCTGCAGGCCGAAGGTGTGGAAGTGCCGACCTACGCCCAGCGTTGGGTCGCCGCGTCCTACCTGGACCAGCGCGAACCGGAAATCGCCTCCGATATGTATCGTGAGGTCCTGCTCAAGCCGGATGCCGATCCTGCCACCCGTTCGATAGACACCTCCGCGCTTTACTATGCCTTGCTCGAAAGTGGCGAGGCCGACGAGGCGCGCGTAGTCGCCGAGGATCTGGCCAAAACCCAGAGACCGCGCGTCGAGCTCAAGGGTCTGCCTGGAGGCAACCCCAACGACGAATGGATGGACGCGCAGCAACTCGCTGCCCAGGCCGGGACTTACAGTTACGATCTGCCCCATGGCGAGGAGCGCCTGCAGACCTTGGTCGATCAGGCGCCGGGCAACGTCAGCCTGCGTGTGGCTCAGGCCGATCTGTACCTGGCGCGGGGTTGGCCGCGGCTTGCCGAGAGCAAGCTCAAGGAAGTCGAGGCCATGGACCCGCGGGACCTGGGCCTGGAAGTCGCCCAGGCCCATACCGCCACGGACCTGCAGGAATGGCGGCAGATGGATACGCTGACCGACGACGTGGTCGCGCGTTTTCCCGAGAATAGTCAGGTGCAGCGCTTGAAACGTCAGCGTGAGGTGCATGACATGTTCGAAATGCGTGTGGAAGCGTTCGGCGGCAAGACTTATGGCGGTGATGACGACAACGTCGGCGCGGTCAACGGCAGTCGTGATTTCGGCATCGAAACCACCCTGTACAGCCCGCCCATCGGTGAAGACTGGCGCGTATTCGCCGGTGCCGGTTATGCCGAAGGCGACTTCCAGGAAGGAACCGGTAACCATAACTTCCAGCGCGTCGGGCTCGAACGCCGGACCCGCGACTTGACCCTGGAAGCGGAAGTCTCCAACCATTCCTATGGCTTCGGTTCCAAACAGGGCGCGCGTCTGGCATTCGCCCATGACATCAACGATTACTGGCAGTACGGCGCCAGCCTGGAGTACTTCGCGGCGGCGACGCCGTTGCGGGCCCTGAACAGCGACATCACGGCCAATGGCGGCAGCGGTTTCATACGCTGGCGCGCCAATGAAAGTCGCGAGTGGAAATTCGCGGTCAGCCCGTCCCACTTCAGCGACGGCAACGATCGTGTCGAAGGCTTGCTCACCGGGCGCGAAGGCATCTACAGCACCTCGAAGGTGCAAGTCGATCTGGGACTGGAAGTCGCCGCCAGCCACAACTCCCTGTCTGACGACGTGCCGTATTTCAACCCCAAGTCCGATCTCAGCGTCCTGCCGATGATCAGCGTCAATCACAGGCTCTACGAGCGCTATGAAACCCGATGGAGTCAGCAGTTCCAGGCCGGCGCGGGTTCTTACACCCAGCAAGGTCACTCCACCGGAGCCATGGGCCTGTTGGGCTATGGCCAGCGTTACAGCTGGAACGACGTAGTGGAGGTTGGCGGTATGTTAAGCGCGATCAACCGGCCATTTGACGGAGAGCGGGAAACCGATCTGCGCCTGTTGGTCGACCTTACTTTGCACTTCTAGAGGGGTTTGAAAATGCCATTAATGTCGCGTTTCCTCCTCCTGCTGGGAGTGCTGTTGATCAGCGCTTGCGCCCAGCAAGCCCCGGCCTTCGCGCCGCCATCCGAACGTCCGGTGGCGGAAAACGAAACCCCGTGGCCGAAAAACCATGTACTCGGCATCGCCTATCACGATGTCGATGACAAAGACCCCGATCAGGCGGTGGTGGCCGTGCGCACCGAACGCTTGATCGAGCAGTTGGCCTGGTTACGGGAGAACGGCTACCAGCCGGTCTCCATCGACCAGGTCCTGGCGGCACGCAAAAGCGGTCACGATCTGCCGCCCAAAGCGGTCGTGCTCAGTTTCGACGACGGTTATGCAAGCTTCTATACCCGGGTGATGCCGGTGCTGCGTGCCTATAAATGGCCTGCCTTGCTGGCGCCGGTCGGTACCTGGGTCGACACACCGCCGAACCAACCGGTGGATTTTGCCGGCCAGCCGCGCAAGCGCTCGGACTTCCTGACCTGGGATCAGGTACGGGAGGTTTCCCAGTCCGGACTGGTGGAGATCGCTGCGCACACCGATGCCAATCACAAGGGTATCCTGGCTAACCCCCAGGGCAACCTGCAGCCAGCCGCCACAACCCGGCGTTACGATCCCGTCGCCAAACGCTATGAGACCGAAGCCGAGTTCGAGGCCCGTCAGCGTGCCGACGTCGCGGCGATCTCGGAGAAAATCTTCAAGGTCACGGGTAAAAAGCCGCGAGTCTGGGTCTGGCCGTACGGCGCGGCGGACGGCAGCTCGCTGCAAATCATCAATGATCAGGGCTATCAGATGGCTTTGACCCTCGAAGACGGGCTCGACACCGTCGATACCCTGATGAGCAGCCCGCGTTACCTTGTTTCTTCTGACCCGGACGGCCCGCGCTTCGCCAACAGCGTCGTCTCGGTGCAGGCGAAAAATACGATGCGCGTCGTGCACGTCGACCTCGATAACGTCTACGATCCGGACCCGGCCCAGCAGGAAAGAAACCTGGGTAAACTGATCCAGCGCATGTCCGACATGGGCGCCAATACGGTGTTCCTGCAAGCCTTCGCCGATCCGAAGGGTGATGGCCTGGTGCGTTCGCTGTACTTCCCCAACCGTCACCTGCCGATGAGTGCCGACATTTTTGACCGCGTGGCCTGGCAGTTGCGCACTCGGGCCAATGTCAAAGTCTACGCCTGGATGCCAGTGCTGAGCTTTGCCCTGGATTCGAAGCTGCCGCGAGTGACGCGCTGGGATCCGGAAACCGGCAAGACGTCGGTCGATCCGAGCCAGTACATACGCTTGTCGCCCTACGATCCGAACGTACGGCGCATCATTGGTGAAATCTACGAAGACCTCGCGCGCATGTCATCGGTGAACGGCATCCTTTTTCACGATGACGCAGTGATGTCGGACTTCGAAGACGCAGGCCCCGACGCCCTCAAAGTCTATGCCGCCAATGGTCTGCCCGGTTCGATTGCCGCGCTGCGCGCCGATCCTGCCGTGATGCAGCGCTGGACGCGTTTCAAAAGCCGCTACCTGATCGATTTCACCAAGGAGTTGACTGCCAAGGTCCACGCCATTCGTGGCCCGCAGGTGAGTACGGCGCGCAACATTTTCGCTGAGCCAGTCCTCAACCCCGCCAGTGAAACATGGTACGCGCAGAACCTTGATGACTTCCTCGTCACATACGACTGGACGGCGCCGATGGCCATGCCGTTGATGGAAAAGCAGTCGTATGAAGAGTCCCATGCCTGGCTCGAGAAACTGGTCGCCACGGTCAAGGCTCGTCCCGGTGCGCTTGATCGCACCGTGTTCGAGTTGCAGGCACGGGACTGGACGAAACAGGACGATGCCGACATCGACGGCGAAACACTGGCCGAGTGGATGAGAGTGCTTCAGCGTCAGGGTGTCACCAGTTTTGGCTACTACCCCGACAACTTCCTCGACAATCTGCCGGAGCTGAAAGCCGTACGGCCCGCGCTCTCTAACAAGTGGAATCCATAACATGCTGGATAGACTTCTGGCTCTACTCGTTCTGGCGATCGTCCTGGGGATTCCCCTCGGGCTGATCTTTTTACTCACTGGCCAGTTCCTGATGGACTTCGTGTTCTTTTATCCACTGTTCATGTCGGGACTGTGGATTGCCGGGGGACTCTATTTCTGGCTGCACTGGGAGCGGCACTGGCCGTGGAAAGAAGACACCTTGCCGCCACCGTTGGCTGGCGAGCCATTGATTTCGATCCTCATCCCTTGCTTCAACGAAGGTGACAACGTCAGAGAGACCATCCATTCGGCGCTGGCCCAGCAGTATCCGAACATCGAGGTCATCGCCATCAACGATGGCTCGAAGGACGACACAGGTGCCGTGCTCGACGCCTTGGCCATGCAGGATCCGCGTTTGCGGGTACTTCACCTGGCGGAGAACCAGGGCAAGGCTGTGGCCCTGCGCATGGGCGCCATTGCAGCGCGTAGCGAGTACCTGGTGTGCATCGACGGTGATGCGCTGCTGGCACCCAATACCGCTGCTTATCTGGTCGCACCGCTGCTCGAAAACCCGCGTCTCGGCGCGGTGACCGGCAACCCGCGGATCCGTACCCGTTCGACCCTGGTCGGCCGGGTGCAGGTTGGCGAGTTCTCCTCGATCATCGGTCTGATCAAACGCACCCAGCGGGTCTTCGGGCGGATCTTTACCGTCTCCGGTGTGGTCGTCGCTTTCCGTCGCACGGCCCTGCACCGGGTCGGCTACTGGAGCACGGACATGATCACCGAAGACATCGATATCAGCTGGAAGCTGCAAATGGATCACTGGAGCATTTTCTACGAGCCCCGTGCGCTGTGCTGGATCCTGATGCCGGAAACCCTGGGTGGTCTATGGAAACAGCGTCTGCGCTGGGCCCAGGGCGGTGCGGAAGTGCTGTTCAAGAACATTCGCGGCATCTGGCAGTACCGTCATCGTTACCTCTGGCCGTTGCTGTTCGAATACTGCCTGTCCACCGGTTGGGCGTTCACTTTCCTGCTGTCGATGATTTTCTGGTTCGTGGGTCTGTACGTCGCGTTGCCGGAAGTCATCGCGGTTCACCGACTGTGGCCGCCGGCGTTTACCGGCTTGTTGCTGGCAGTGGTCTGCCTGATGCAGTTCGGGGTCAGCCTGATGATCGATCGCCGCTACGAACGAGGCTTGGGCAAGACCATGTTCTGGGTGATCTGGTACCCGTTGGTGTTCTGGTTGGTCAGTTTGCTCACCACCCTGGTCAGCTTTCCGAAAGTGCTGTTCCGCCTACATCAGAAACGTGCGCGCTGGGTCAGTCCGGATCGCGGTATTCGGCCGCTTGGTGCCGATGAAGAGGAGATCGTCAAATGAGAATTATTACAACTCGGCAGCGGCCAGTGCTTATTATGGTCGATGCCTTTTTCACCGTCCTGGCGTGGGCCGGATTCCTGTACTTGTTGGTCCTGGGTCTCTTGCCATTGATCGCCAGCCTCGACGGTCCCCGGTTTGGCGCTTCAGCGTACGACGCCCTCGGCACCCTGCAGATTTATTTATGGGTGGCGGCATTCAACGCCGTGGTCCTGATCGGTTGGGCGCGTTATCAACAGCGTAAAAGCAAAAGCTTCGCCCAGCGTCGACTGCCGGCCCCGGTCGTCGACGATCTGAGTTTGAGCAAAAGCTTCAAGCTGACCCGCGAACGGCTGCAAAAATTGCGCAGTCCAGGTTCGATGACCATTCACAATGATCATGATGGCGATATCTCGCAGGTCATCAGCCACTTCTTCACTATCGAATCCCGGCAACCGCTCTCCCTGCAGATCCTGGAGAATCCAAAAGTGGTGCGCCGTCCATCCGACGATGACGAAGGCAAAGAACCGTTGACCCGGGCCTGAGGCTGACACGTTCCCCCGGGGTGAATGACACCGATCCCCGGTAGGAGCCGGCTTGCTGGCGAAGGCGGCGGCACATTCGGTAGATGTGTTGATTGACAGACCGCTTTCGCTGCGGTGCGGCGATCCGACAAGCCAGTTCCTACAGAGGATTTACATCCCGAATCAGCCGCCACGCTTCATCCACCGGCAGCGGCTGTTTCATCCGTTCAGCGAGCATCGCCATCGCCCGCTCTTCATCACAGGCAACCGCCGCCGCCACTACTCCGTTCTTGCAAAACAGGCCGATAAAGGGCGGATGATACGGGTCGCCCTTGAATTCGACTTCGTCCCAGGCCTCGGCATGGCCCAGGTAGTCGTAGTTTTTGCCGAAGTGCCAAGTCCAGAAAAACGGCACGTCGAGGTAATGCTCGTCGCCGCCGAGCATGTTTGCCGCCGCGATCCGCGCCTGTTGCTGTGCCAGGCGCCAATGCTCGATCCGCTGAGGCTGGCCATTGAGCGGGAAGGTCGCGATATCACCGGCGGCCCAGAGCCCATCGGTCACGCGCATACCGCCGTCGACCGTCAGTGACTGATCTTTTTCCTTGGGCAAATCGGCAAAGGGGCCGGTTGCCGGGCTGACGCCAATGCCGACCAGCACCAGGTCCGCTGGCAAACGTTGACCGTTGTCCAGTTTCACCGCTTCCACCTTGTCGGTGCCTTCAATCTGCGCGGCTTCGCTGTCGGTGTGGAATACCACGCCGTGGGCCACATGCCGGGCACGAATGGCCTTGCCGACCGTGTCACCCAATTGCTTGGCGAAGGGTACGGCGTGGCGGGCCAGAACGGTGACGTCCAGACCGTATTCGCGCAGGGCTGAAGCAGACTCCAGGGCAATGAAACTGTCGCCGATGATCACCGCTCGCTGGCCAGGTTTCGCAGAGGCCAGAATCCGCTGCGCCTGATCCTTCGAGCGCAGCACGAAGACTTGCGGCAAGTCGGCACCGGGCAGTGTGAGCGGGTTGGGCGTACCGCCGGTGGCGAGCAGCGCGGCGTCATACGCCAGCGACTGACCGTCAGCCAGTCGCAGGGTTTTATTCGCAGCATCCAGGCTGGCCACTTCACCCTTTATTCGCTCGATCCGCTGCTCGTGGTAGAAGCTTTCATCACGCAGCGCAGGGACTTCCTCCGGCGGCATCTCACCGGCGATCACGAATTTGCTCAGCACTGTGCGGTCGTAGCCGGCGTCGGCTTCGCGGTCGATCAGCAGCACGCGGCCGCCGAAGCCTTTTTCGCGCAGCGCCGCGGCTGCGGCCGTACCCGCGGCACCGGCACCGATGATCAAGAACGTGCGCTCATCGTCAGCCGGCGGTGTGCTGCCAGCGGGCAGCGACCGGTCGTCGACCCAGACCTCGTCATCGCGCAGTTCAAGCGGATAGCGTTTGAGACTGTCCAGAGACGGCGGTTCACACAGCGCACCGTCTTCAATCCGGTACGCTGCCTTGTGCCAAGGGCAAATCAGGCGCCCATTACACAGCGCGCCCTCGGCCAGCGGCGCCCCGGCGTGGGGGCATTCACCCTGATAGGCGCGCAATTGATCGCCGACTCGCAGCAGGACGATTCTGGTGTCCGCAATCCGGACTTCCAGGCCACGGTTCTCGGGCACATCGGCGAAACGGGCAACGCGGTGCAGGGCCATGATCGCTCTCCTGACGGACGTTTCAGTTAAGAGTCCTGGGTTTCTCCCGAGGTTCAGCCAATTCCCGCTGCCACGGCACGAACGGTCCGGCTATAGTTTGCACGCCGACCACGGCCCCACCCGCACAAGGTGCTCCGGTATGACCCGATTGACCTCACTGAACCCTTGGCTGGCGGCCGTTGCAGTCGCCCTTTGCGTGCAAATTCCGGCGCAGGCCCAGGAGCGCTTCACCCTCAGCATTCCCGGTGTTTCGGACAATCGGCTGTTCACCTCGGCAGCCGCCAGCGATGCTGCCGGTTGTGGCGGCAAGAACCAGTCTCCGGCCTTGAGTTGGAACGCCGGTCCCTCGGGCACCTTGAGCTACGCCATCGTCATGCACGACCCGGACGGCCAGAAAGGCCTGGGTGTCGACCACTGGATTCATTATGGCATCAAGGCCACGACCCACCAGATCCCGGCCGGTGTCGGCGCTAAATCCGCCCTCGAAGGCGTGGGTGGCAGCAACAGCAAAGGCACTACCGGCTACGTTGGGCCCTGCCCGCCAGTCGGCGACAGCTCCCACCACTACATCATCCAGCTCTATGCCCTGGACCTTGCACCAGACGCCTTGCCCGCCGGCCTGAGCCGCGCGCAGCTGATGGAAAAAATCAAAGGCCATGTGTTGAAAAACAGCAGCGTGGTGCGGCGTTATCACCGCTGAAGTTTTTTCACTTCGGATTGGAATTGAAGACGAACTGAAGAGAAGAGCGGTCGCCCATTTGGCATCGACACCTGAAAGCGCGCACTATCAGCCCATAGCCGATGCGTTGGAGGATGCCGTGGCACAAAAAATCGACCGCATCGCCCAAATGCTCAATTGCCCGGTAAAGGGTGAGGAACTGCGGCGAGCAGTGACTGAGAGTCGTAAGGAGTTTCTTCTGGCCAAGCAGGAAGAAGAGGCTCTTGAGGAAGACGTCCTTGATGAAGAGTTGATCGAAGACGAAGACGACGACGATGAATACGACGAGTTCGACTGGACGACCGAATGAAAAGAGCGCCTCGGCGGTAAACGCCAACCTGTCGGGTAAACGCTGCGCCATTGTAGGAGCAAGCTTGCGCGCTGAAAAAACGCGTCGCCCCTGAGTCCATCGTAGGAACGCCTCCCGGAGCAAGCTGCCGAAACGGTGTGCGCAGAGCTTTACGCACTCGTTGATGGCATTGAAGCGGAGCAACGCAGCACTTAGCTACTCTTTCAAATTGCGGATCTCGACAAATCAGGACCCGCAATTTGAATGGTGGGTTGCCGCTATTCTGTGGTTTTTTCCTTCCGGGGCGCTGGTCCTCGCGTCAGCACTTTCACCACATCATCAACCAACGCCTTACTCAGCGCCGTCAAATAGTGCGCAGCCCAAGCGTGACGATCGCTTTCTCTGTCGTAGGCAGCATCTTTGGACAGTGCTTTGGCAAGGAACAGAAAATCGGAAGCCATGCCTAACGCATCGCTTAGAGGCACGCCGCGAGTGACGTGGAACACCGCCTGATCCGAGCAGTAGATGGCAGGTGTTAAACCGATGGTTTTCAGCTCTGATTGGTCAGTCATTTGTCACCTCCATTGGAGGAGGTGCGGTGGGAGTGCGATTGAAGATCGCGTTGAAGGGTAAATCGAATTTCGGACGGATTTGTGTTGCGCATGGTCTAGCTCCTTGACGAGGAACTGCCACTTTTTCGTTACCAAGCGAATAGGTGGCAGCTGTGCGCAGGTTGGTAAACCGGGAGTCAAGGAATCCGGCACGCCCGAAGACGTCCCACGCACAGCCGCCATAACTCAAAATTACGGGCATAAAAAAACGCCTGCAAATCTGATGGGGGCGCTGTTGCGCTCAACTCTCGGGTTACCAAGCCCGGTCGCTGAATTGGCAGCGACGGCGGAAGGGTATCGTGCAGGCTGATCTCCTGCAACCTTGAAATTGGTATGAGGTGCGATGGTTGCTGGAAGAGCGTCAGCAGCAATTTTGGCGCACTAGCCATGAAAATCACCCAAAAAATCGAACGGATCTGGCCCAAACCGCCGAACCGAACTGTCAAGTTTTCCTTGATGGTTGCCTCTGCGTTCATATGGTCACGACTACTTATCGGTAGTTGACGAGACGTCCTCAACTTTTATAATCGCCCACAACACGGCCCCTGTCGGTTGATGCGCTTCGGTGCTGAGACTGCTCAGGGGTTTTTTATTGCTTGGATTTTTCCGCCTTACCAATCGCGTTTCTGCCAGCCTTGTTCGATTCCCATCCCGTCCAAGCTGAGATTCAGATGGGTCAGTTTCGGATAGTCATTTTTGTAGTGCCTTCAAGTGTTTCCCCCAGTTCGATGATGGGTTGACGGGTTTGAGCGACGGGCTTACAGAGGCAAGTAGGTAAGCTTCAGCGGTATCAGTCGTTTGGTTTCCGAATCCGTCTGAGCGTAGTGTTCAATTAATGCCCGCACGAGGTTATCCAGCGTCCAAAGAGTGAGCGGCACACTGGCCCGCTCGGCCTCATAGTAGGCGTCTTTGCTGAAGCCACCGGTACTGACGTAAAGCCCGCGATCATCCTTGTGTCGGCCCCCGAGAAAACTACGGATTTGTTGACTGCCCATCTGGTCTTTGCGGTGTTTGACCTCAACGATGATCCGTGGATTCTCAAAACCGAAACCATCGGGTGATGCGATGATGTCTTTCCCGCGATCCGGTCCGGCTGGGGAGACCTGAGTCTTGTAGCCCATTGCACGCAAGATACCTGCGACCAGGTGCTGCATATCATCCCAAGGTAAGGCGTTGATCAAATCTTTGATCCGTTCGAGAGCCAGACTTTCCATGCCTGCCAGAGGATCGCTATCGGGATACTCCTCTTCTACTGAGGGTAGTGCAGGTGGCTTATCCCCAGCCGCCATCGCTTTCAGCTCTTGGAGCGCAAAGTCAGGTACCACGAAGACGGTAAGCGTGGAGCCGAGGCTATTCTTGCTGGCAGTACTCAGGCTGTCGCGGTCGACTTCCTGTGCTTGCCATAGCACCGGACGTGTCAATGACATTCCGAGGTCAGCTAGATCAGGATTGTGTTTGAAGTCGCCAGTGATTTTGCCCACTAAATAGGTACGGTTAGCGGGTGAGTAGGTCACTACCCAGTCACCGGGTTGAATTTCATTAATGAAGCGCCACACTTGCGAGGCGCCTGAAATAGCGGTGCCAGGTTTGATATTGGGTTCAATGTCTTGGTAGAGGCGAGTGACTTCCTTGCGCGTCATGCCAGGCTTGGCCAGGGGCGCAAGTTGCGACCATCCAATGGCGGCGACACCTCGGTCCCGGAAATCGTCGTATAACCGGCCGGACTCGCCACGGATCATCCACATTTTGGCCATATCACTTCCTTAGTTTTTGTAAGTCGCACTGGTGCATACGTTATTTGGCGTTGATCGCCATATGAACGGAGTGAGGAGAACGCAGGATAAGGTAGGTGGTGCAGGCACCGACAACAATTGCCGGATTCAGGACGCAAAAAAGCCCCAGACCCTGCGGCCTGAGGCTTTCTCGTTTCTACGTATGGTGCACCAGGCGGGATTCGAACCCACGACCCCTGCCTTCGGAGGGCAGTACTCTATCCAGCTGAGCTACTGGTGCAATGCGGGCGCCATGATACTCATAAGCGGTGCGGGCGTCCATGCTGCTGAATCGTCTGCGTTTTTCCAAGCGTAGCGGGTGTTCGCTACGTTGATCAGAAAAAATAGGCAAATGCGCCGTTTTCGTTCTTTTTTTCGAACAGCCTATTGTCCTTTACCCCCTTTGATCCTAGGATTCGTTTGAGATTTCAAACGCTCTTGTCTGGGTGCTGAACCGCACGAGTCCAATCCGTGCGCTATTTATGTGCTTCAGCCCGGTGAATGATTTCCCTGACGGCAGCCTTCGAGGCGCCTTTCTACAATCATAATTCGCTCCGCGCTGGTCGCGGTGCTGTTAAGGAAAGCCGACATGCAGCTTAAAGACACCCAGTTGTTCCGCCAGCAAGCCTTTATCGATGGCGCTTGGGTCGATGCGGACAATGGTCAGACGATCAAGGTCAACAATCCGGCAACGGGCGAAATTCTGGGCACCGTGCCGAAAATGGGCGCTGCCGAAACCCGCCGTGCGATCGAAGCCGCTGACAAAGCGCTGCCGGCCTGGCGTGCACTGACCGCCAAGGATCGCGCGAACAAGCTGCGTCGCTGGTTCGAACTGATCATCGAGAACCAGGACGACCTGGCTCGCCTGATGACCCTGGAGCAGGGCAAGCCATTGGCCGAAGCCAAGGGCGAGATCGTTTACGCCGCTTCCTTTATCGAGTGGTTCGCCGAAGAAGCCAAGCGCATCTACGGTGACGTGATTCCGGGCCACCAGCCAGACAAGCGCCTGATCGTGATCAAGCAGCCAATCGGCGTGACCGCTGCAATCACCCCGTGGAACTTCCCGGCCGCGATGATCACCCGTAAAGCCGGCCCGGCCCTGGCCGCCGGTTGCACCATGGTGCTCAAGCCTGCTTCGCAAACTCCGTTTTCCGCATTCGCTTTGGCTGAACTGGCCCAGCGTGCCGGCATTCCAGCTGGTGTGTTCAGCGTGGTGTCCGGCAGCGCCGGCGACATCGGCAGCGAGCTGACCAGCAACCCGATCGTGCGCAAACTGTCCTTCACCGGCTCGACAGAAATCGGTCGTCAGCTGATGGCTGAATGCGCCAAGGACATCAAGAAAGTGTCCCTGGAATTGGGCGGCAACGCGCCGTTCATCGTGTTCGACGACGCGGACCTGGATAAGGCTGTCGAAGGCGCGATCATTTCCAAGTACCGCAACAACGGCCAGACCTGCGTCTGCGCCAACCGTCTATACATTCAGGATTCGGTCTACGACGCGTTCGCCGAGAAGCTGAAAGTGGCCGTGGCCAAACTCAAGATCGGTAACGGTCTGGAAGACGGCACCACCACTGGCCCGCTGATCGACGAAAAAGCCGTGGCCAAGGTGCAAGAGCACATCGCTGACGCGGTCAGCAAAGGCGCAACCGTTCTGGCGGGTGGCAAGGTCATGGAAGGCAACTTCTTCGAGCCGACCATCCTGACCAACGTGCCGAAGAACGCTGCGGTGGCCAAGGAAGAAACCTTCGGTCCATTGGCTCCACTGTTCCGCTTCAAAGACGAAGCCGAAGTGATCGCGATGTCCAACGACACCGAGTTCGGCCTGGCCTCGTACTTCTATGCCCGCGACCTGGGCCGTGTGTTCCGTGTGGCGGAAGCCCTGGAATACGGCATGGTCGGCGTCAACACCGGGTTGATCTCCAACGAAGTCGCGCCGTTCGGCGGCATCAAGGCGTCGGGCCTGGGCCGTGAAGGCTCCAAGTACGGCATCGAAGATTACCTGGAAATCAAATACCTCTGCCTGGGCATCTAAGCCCGGGCCAGGCATTGCTGCAAACGCAAAGGGCACGAGAGCGCTGTCCCTTTGCGCGCTTCAACCGCAATTTTCTCGGTGGCCGGGAACGCTGTGGCAGTCGATCATCGCATGCTGCCGCAGTTGCCTCCCCGCCGCATTTTCCTTGAGCCACGCCGCCCGATGAGCGGCGAATGAGGACTGTATGAGCAAGACTAACGCATCCCTGATGAAACGCCGCGAAGCCGCTGTACCACGCGGTGTTGGCCAGATTCACCCGATCTTCGCCGAGTCCGCGAAGAACGCCACCGTGACCGATGTCGAAGGTCGCGAGTTCATCGACTTCGCCGGCGGTATCGCCGTGCTGAACACCGGTCACGTGCACCCGAAAATCATCGCCGCGGTGACCGAGCAGCTGAACAAGCTGACCCACACCTGCTTCCAGGTCCTGGCTTACGAGCCGTACGTGGAAGTGTGCGAAAAAATCAACGCCAAGGTGCCAGGTGATTTCGCCAAGAAAACCCTGCTGGTGACCACCGGTTCCGAAGCCGTGGAAAACTCGATCAAGATCGCCCGTGCCGCCACTGGCCGTGCCGGCGTGATTGCGTTCACCGGCGCGTACCACGGCCGTACCATGATGACCCTGGGCCTGACCGGTAAAGTTGTGCCTTACTCGGCCGGCATGGGCCTGATGCCAGGCGGCATCTTCCGCGCGCTGTACCCGAACGAACTGCACGGTGTGAGCATCGACGATTCGATCGCCAGCATCGAACGCATTTTCAAGAACGACGCTGAGCCGCGTGACATCGCTGCGATCATCATCGAGCCGGTTCAGGGTGAAGGCGGTTTCTACGTCGCTCCTCAAGCCTTCATGAAGCGTCTGCGCGCCTTGTGCGACCAGCACGGCATCCTGTTGATCGCTGACGAAGTGCAGACTGGCGCTGGCCGTACCGGCACCTTCTTCGCCATGGAACAGATGGGCGTTGCCGCCGACCTGACCACCTTCGCCAAATCCATCGCCGGCGGCTTCCCGCTGGCCGGTGTCTGCGGCAAGGCAGAATACATGGACGCCATCGCGCCAGGCGGCCTGGGCGGCACCTATGCCGGTAGCCCGATCGCTTGCGCCGCGGCCCTGGCCGTGATGGAAGTCTTCGAAGAAGAGAACCTGCTGGACCGCTGCAAGGCTGTCGGCGAGCGTCTGGTGACGGGTCTGAAAGCCATCCAGGCCAAGTACCCGGTGATCGGCGAAGTCCGTGCCTTGGGCGCGATGATCGCGGTCGAGCTGTTCGTCGATGGCGACAGCCACAAGCCGAATGCACCAGCGGTAGCCGCTGTTGTGGCCAAGGCTCGCGACAAGGGCCTGATCCTGCTGTCCTGCGGCACTTACGGCAACGTTCTGCGCGTGCTGGTTCCGCTGACTTCGCCGGACGAGCAACTGGATAAAGGTCTGGCGATCATGGAAGAGTGCTTCTCGGAGCTTTGATTTAAAGTGCTCCGATGAAAGTGTGAGCTGATCGACAAAAAACCCGCTTCGGCGGGTTTTTTTTGTTCCCCGAAACCCACCGCGCTGTACCGAGACGCAAATCCTGAGCGGGCTTGTCAGCGAAGGGGCCATAAACAAAATCTCAAAGGGCGTGCGCTTCTCGAGGTTCGAAAGCGGCCACCACAAAGCTCGCCCGGATGGCGAAGTGTCTTTGAAATAGGGGATTTTGAGCTAAGTTCCGGAGGGTGCGCCCGCGAACGGGGCGCACCGATCAACGGTGTCAGACGGTAGTGGCAGGACGCAGGGAGTAGGTTTTCAACTGGTCGGCGAAGTCGCGCAGGGACTGGATACCGCTGGCTTCGGCTTCGTGTACCCAATCCTTGATGGCGGCCAGCATGTCGTGACCATTAGAGCTGGTCTTGAGCCAGATCTGCTGCAAGGCCAGGCGTTTCTCGTAGATTACCTTCAGCGCCTGACTGTGCTCGAGCATGGCCTGGATGCGAATGTGGTGTTTTTCATCCAGCAGGCTGGTTTCCCGCGAGAGCAGGCGTTTGGCCCGGTGGAACTGGTGACGAACCGAGTGATCGACCTTTTCCAGCTCTTGCTTGACCAGCGGGGCGATCACCAGCTTGCGGTACTGGGCCATGATCTGGAAGCGGTTGTTGAGGATGGCCATGGCGGTGTCCATGTCCAGGTTGCCTTTACCTTCGACCCGGTGGGCAATTGGCGCGACGCGCTGGACCTTGGCCAGGCGACAGAAGCTGAAGACTTGTATCCAGGCCCAGCCGAGATCGAATTCCCACTTCTTCACCGACAACTTCGCCGAGTTCGGGTAGGTGTGATGGTTGTTATGCAGTTCTTCGCCGCCGATCAGGATGCCCCATGGCACCAGATTGGTCGCCGCATCGCGGCATTCGAAGTTGCGGTAGCCGATGGCATGGCCCAGGCCATTGACCACGCCGGCAGCCCAGACCGGGATCCACATCATCTGGATGGCCCAGATGGTGATACCAATGGTGCCGAACAGCAGCAGGTCGATAACGCCCATGATCGCTACGCCCAGCAACGGGAATCGGCTGTACAGGTTGCGTTCGATCCAGTCATCGGGGCAGTTCTTGCCGTAGATACGCAAGGTCTCGGGGTTTTCCGCTTCGGCGCGGTACAACTCGGCACCTTTGCGCAGGACAGTGGACAACCCCTTGATGACCGGGCTGTGCGGGTCATCTTCGGTTTCGCATTTGGCGTGATGCTTGCGGTGGATAGCGGTCCACTCGCGGGTGTTCTGGGCTGTGGTCAACCACAACCAGAAACGGAAGAAATGTTTCAGGCCGGCATTGAGCTCAAGCGAGCGATGGGCTGAGTAGCGATGCAGATAGACCGTGACGCCGATGATCGTCACATGGGTCATCAGCAGGGTGACTGCCACCAGTGACCAGGGCGACAAGCCGAGCAAACCTTCGTACCACATAGGCTATAGGGCCCTCGATAAAGAAAAAAACAGCCGTTGCATTATCACTGAGCCCACAGATAAAACCAGTCACCCTTTCAGATAAGAATGGCTGGATGTTTCTTCAGTTGATAACCCCATCCTTTTTGAAGGGGTATGGAGGGCTGAATGTCTGCTACCTATCGCGATGCTCTGCGCGCCGCACTGCTCTTCCTTCGGGTTTCAATAGTCTGGCTGCAATTCAGTGGTCATTTATTGAGCAGTTTCTTCGATAGCTCCGAGGCGTTGCAGCGATGGCAACCGATCAACGGGAGCCAGAGATATTAGTTCGGGCGCCCGGTTCCTGCCGGGCACAATCCCCTGTAATTGGATGGACTCGCCCACGCCGAGGCGTCAATGCGCCACGGTGGCAGTCTAAACAGCCAACGACAGCGAGGGCGAGTCCATGAAAAAGCATACTTCGATTGATCAATCATTGTCTTCTG
>NZ_CABVII010000034.1 GCF_902497995.1 Pseudomonas fluorescens
TCGGCGCTTGGGTGAAAGGAGGAGGGGCGAAATCTCCCACGGATCTGTACTGCGTCAACAGTCAGAATCGGGCTTTGTCCCTTCTCCTCCCTTCAAGTCCTAGCATACAAGCGGGCTTGCTCGCGAAGGCGGCATGATAGTCGACATCAATGTTGAGTCTTATGGCCCCTTCGCGAGCAAGCCCGCTCCCACATTGGTTCTCGCCATACCGCAAAAATGCGAGCATGACGCGTCTGCGTCGTACGCCCAGGGCCGGGCCTGGGAGCCGCGCCGGGTCAGAGGTTCGATGACCCAGGCCTGTACCGCTCACGCTTTTAGTCGTACGCCGACAACGCGCATCTGCCATGCTCAAAGTCCGCAGCACTGCTTCAATCAAAGGAACACCGCAATGGACGACGTACAGCAACTGGGTGAGATGCTTCGCCACTACGCAGAAAGCGAAGCGCACAAGAAACAACTGTTTGAGTCGCAATCGGCCGTGTGGACGACGCGCATTAGTGAGCTGTTCGATCAGATTCAGCAGTGGCTGGAACCGGTCAAGGCGCCGAACCTGCTGGAGGTGAGTCGTGAGGCCTATGTTGCATCGGGGCCCAGCGTTCCGCTCGAGACCTCGACCTTCAAGACCGAAAAACTGAGCATCGTGATTGCCGGCAAACCGGTGGAGTTCGTGCCGGATGTGATGGGCGCGGGAGGCCAGATTTCTCTGGCGGTGATGGGCTTGACCGCCGCGCGCTACGGCAGCATTTCCCTGGTTTGCCTGCCGCCGTCGAATAGCTGGCAGTGGCGCAAGACCAATGGTTTGAAAGATCCGGACACTTTTGCCTTCGATGCAAACTTCCTGGCGCAGCAGTTGCAGAGCCTGATCCCGCGCGATCGCAGCTGATGAGTGCCATTTTTGTGATCGACAAATAATCCATGTGGGAGCGGGCTTGCTCGCGAAGGCGGCATGATAGTCGACATCAATGTTGAGTCTTATGGCCCCTTCGCGAGCAAGCCCGCTCCCACATTGGGTCTCTGGTGTACACAAAATATGTATCCAAAACAGATCCAATGTGGGAGCGAGGCTTGCCCGCGAAAGGGCCTTCGGATCAGCCCCCGATCACTTCAGCGCCGGATCCCCAGGGTTCATCTTCTTCCAGCCTTGCAATAACACCTGCGCCTTCGGCTCCTGCCCGTTCTCCAGGTAGTACTGAATCAGCGACAGCCGAGCATTGCGATTTGCCGGCTGCTCTTTCAACAGTCTTTCCAGCTCCTGGCAGGCTTCATCGACCTTGCCGCTGTCGTGCAACGCCACCGCGAGGACATAGCCGTATTGGGCGTTCTGTGGCTCCAGGCGAGCGGCGTTACGCAGGGCCGGCATGGCCTGGTCTTTTTTGCCGGCACGAATCAGCGACAAGCCCTGGGTATGTTGCAGCAGGGCGGCGTCCGGATGCTCTTTCAGACTCTGTTGCAGCAGTGCCTGGGCTTCCTGGCCGCGCCCGCCGGCTTCCAGCCATTGCACAAGGGTCACCAGCGCCGGGTAGAAATCCGGATCGCGCCTGAGGGCTGTGCGCAGCAGCGCTTCGACGTCGCCACCGCGACCGTTGGCCTGATAGAGCATGGCCAGGTTGAGGTTGGCTTCGGCGCGTTCGGCCAGGCTTTTTTGCACCTCTTCGTACTCGGCGATGGCGGCGTCCCATTTGGCCTGGGCGCCGCCCAATCCATTGCGGGCCACGCTGAGCAACTCCCGGGCCGCGGCGATGCGCACGGCCTTTACCGGGTCGCCGAGCAAAGGTGTCAGCAGCGGTGCGCGTTCCAATGGCGGCAGGAACGCGCTGATCGCCTGCACGGCATTCTCACGCACTTGCGGCGCCGGGTTGCTCAAGTCCCTGGTGGCCAGTTTCAACGCCTGCACGCTGGGATAAAACGGCAATTCGGTCAACAAGGTCGCCCGCTGAATCGCCGGCAGGTTGCTGCGTTGCAGCTGCTCGTACAAGGCTGGCGCCGCGCCGGGCTGGCCGTTGCGGATCAGCCACAGGCTCTCGTCGTAGCGCGGAGCCTGGGCGGTGGTGG
Organism: Pseudomonas fluorescens; assembly: GCF_902497995.1. Lineage (GTDB taxonomy): Bacteria > Pseudomonadota > Gammaproteobacteria > Pseudomonadales > Pseudomonadaceae > Aquipseudomonas > Aquipseudomonas fluorescens_BK. Next base: position 2,053 of record NZ_CABVII010000034.1, read on the forward strand.
CGCTGTTCCAAAGCTTGAATTGTTCGGTGACCTTGTCGCCGGCCTTGCCTTGGTGACAGGTCAGGCAGGCGTCCGGCGTGCCAAGCTTTTTCGCCCGCACGGGATTGGGAATGCTAAAACTGTGGTCATGGCGAAAGTCATTGCCCATGTAGAACTTGCCGGGCATATGGCAATCCACGCACTGCGAACCAGGCTGGCCCGGGGTATGGCGGGTGTGATCGATAGCGTCATAGTTCTTCGCTTGCAGGCCTTTGCCATCGACGCCTTCTACCGCGGTTTTGCCAGCGCTGTTGTGGCATTGCAGGCAGACGCCGTTGCCCGGTGCCTTGAGTTCGGTGCTATGGGGGTTGTGGCAGTTGCTGCAACGCACGCCCTTGTCGAACATTTTGCTCTGGGCGAAGGATCCGTGCTCGAACACCTCGTCCTTGATCTTGCCATCCAGCGCATACAATTCGCGGGTCAGGGTGCTCGGCAGGTAATCGTCCATCAAGCGCTTGCCGACGGTGAAGCCATCGCCCAAGGGGGCGCGACGTGCGTGGCAGCGGGCACAGGTTTCGATCTCGACGGTGGCGTCCTTGTCCTTCAGGTCGACGGCAAAGCCGGCGTGGATCAGGTCGCCTTTTTTTGCGGTCCACTGCAGGTGGTTGGAGGCCGGGCCATGACAGGCCTGACAGCCGACACCCAGGCTGTTCCAGTGACTGTCGAAGGTATTTTTCACGGCATCGAAATTGCGCTGGTAACCGGTGGTGTGGCACTCGACACACATGAAATTGGCGTTCTGGCTCGGTTTACTCCAGTGCAGCGGGTTCTTGAAGTTCACGCCCTGACCCGGATAAAGGTGAAACCAGCGTTGTTTTTCGCTATCCCAGGCCACTCCGAGGGCTTGCAACCGACCTTCGCCGACCTCGATCAGGTATTGCTGCAACGGTGCGATGCCGAAGGTGTAGGCCACCTTGAAGTCGGCGTTCTTGCCATCGATGCCGGGGGTGTTGACCCAGAATTCGTGGTTGTTGCGCGAGAAGCGGGTGGTTTCGTGTTCTGCCTTGAAGGTGACGTTATTGAAGTCACCCAGCATCGTTTCGGCATTGGCTGGCTGCATCGCCAATTGGTGATGGGAGCCTTGCCAGTCCTTGACCTGCTCGCTGTGGCAGCCTTGGCACTGTTGCTCATCGACCATTTTCGCCGGCGCCAGGGCAACCGGTTGCGGCTTGGCCGGCGCGGCGGCGGGCGTACTGGCCGGGGCCATGGGCGCCGGTTGGCTGCTGAACAAAAACCAGCCGATGCCCGCGATGGCCATCAGCAATACACCGAGGGTGACGGGAAACAGATAACGAGTGATCAGGGTCGGTGCTGAATCAGGGTTCGGTGCAGGCGCTCTATTTTTATGTTTCGGCATTGCAACATCCATAGTCCCAGGTGCGTTTGCCGTCAGGCGCGTGTTACAGCTCGATGCAGCTTTGCCGGATGGCCGGCGTCTGTCAAATGACGGCGGTGATCCGGTTGCTGTAATGGCTGAATATCGTGATTCTCAAAGCAAAAGGCGCGGCATTGGCTATACCTTTGTTCTACCGTTGTCGACCTGCTTACAGGAGTTACAACATGAAGCTTGCGTTAATGATGAGCACGCTGTGCATTGCCTCCATCGGAGTGGTGGGCTGCTCCAGTAAAGTCGTTGAACCGGACCAGTATTCAGGGTTTCTCAAGGATTACAGTCAGCTCAAGGAAGCCCAGTCGCCCTCGGGTGCTACCGTGATGCGCTGGGTCGATCCCAAGCTCGACATCAACAAGTACACCAGCGTTTATATTGAACCGACCCAGCTCTATCCCAAGCCCCAACCGACCGTGAAGATCCCTCAGGGCACTCTGAGCGGTATCACCAGCTACTACGATCAGGCGCTCAAGCGCGAAGTCAGTAAATCCCTGCCTCTGGCGGCCGGCCCAGGCCCCGGTGTGCTCGTAGTGCGAGCAGCGATTACCGCCGTCAGTAGCAAGACCGAGGGCTTGAAGCCTTATGAAGTGATCCCGATTGCCCTGGTGGCTGCAGCGGTGAGCACGGCCAGCGGCATTCGCGATCAGGAAACCGACCTGGCCACGGAAGGGTGTTCCTTGACGGCGGCAATAACAAAGTCCTGGCCCAGGTGGTGCGCAAAGGCACCGGCAAACCGCTGGAAAACGAGTCGCAGGTGATGAAGGCCGATGATGTGAAAGGCGTGATCGATGGCTGGGCTTCGGATATGCATCAGTCGTATCTGAAGCTCAAGTCCAAATGATGTATTGGGGGTGAGGGCCTCTTCGCGAGCAGGCTCGCTCCCACAGGGGACTGTAGTGTCTGCGAGATGTGTACCTGGCACCGAGCCAAATGTGGGAGCGAGCCTGCTCGCGAAAGCGATCTGTCTGTCTGTCACTGAGATGTTGAATGGGCCGCCGCCTTCGCGGGCAAGCCTCGCTCCTACAGTGATTTATGTCGTGCACAAATCCCGTGCACACGCTAGATCCCTGTGGGAGCGAGGCTTGCCCGCGAAAGCGGTCTTACGGACGCCGCATCACTCCCCGACAAACCACCGGTAATACGGATTCCCCCCATCCCCGCGCATCACCTCGCGAATATCCCTGGCCCAGGCTTCGCGGTCGCCGTCATAGGCATGCAGGCTCGCCCGATAAAACTGCATCAGCCGCTGCTGGTGCGCGTTCATCCGCTCATTGAAACCCGCGTCCGCGTTCACCAGCACCGGCGGCTGGCGCAGGTCCAGAAGCGCCGGCAACACGCGGCTGATCTCCCTGGCCCGAACCCACGGTGCATATTCGATGCGTGGTCGGTCGTCGGTGACGGCGGGCGCGTCAGCGGCAAAGCGTTCAAGGCCGGCACGATCGGTGACCCAGGTCGCCAGTAACGCAGCGGCTGAACCGATGCCCACGTCCTGCAAGGTGCCGCGTACGCTCTCCTGCTGGAAGCGCGCGCTGATTTTCGCCGCATCCAGTTCGATCGGTTCCATCGAACCCACCAGCAGCATTTCGTGGAACTCGCTGGTCCACAAGGTGGCGTAAGGGAAGGCATCGAGAAAGCTGCGCACCAGTGAGCGCGAGTCGTCGATGTTCTGGGTGGGCAGGGGCAACCACTGAGCGACCAGGCCCTGTGGTTCCAGGCGACTGGCGGCCAGTTGGTAGAAATCCCGGGAATACAGATTCACCACCCCGGCGGCAGAGGGCGGTGGGGGTTCGAGGGTGATCAAGTCGTAAAGTTGCGGGTTGCGCAGCAGTTCCTGTCGACCGTCCCGCAGCCGGACATCGACGGCCGGATCACCGGCGGCGTTGAAGTTTCCCTTGAACAATGGCGAGGCTTTGACCACCGAGGGCAGCAATTCGGCTACCACCCGGCGTTCCAGCCCGGGATAACGGGTCAGGGCGCCAGCGGTGATGCCGGTGCCAAAGCCGATCACCAGCGCCGAACGCGGTTCGCCATTGTGGATCAGCAATGGCAGCAGCGCCTGGATGCGCATATAGCGCAACGAAGGCATGGCGTCGCCGGTGTTGGACACGCCCTGGATGTACAAGCGCTGGAACGCTTTTTGCCCTTTGCCCTGGGTGACCACGGCCACGGTCCCGCCGCGTCCTTCTTCATAGAAGGCCAGGGTGGCATTGCGCGCACCGGGGAGCAGGCTGGCGAGTTTGTCCGCCGGGATCAGCAGCGCCACGGCCACCGACAGCAAGCCCACAGCGACCACGGCCTGACGCCGGCCTTTCTTCACGCCATGGCCCTTGCGCACCGCACAATAACCGATCCCGGCGGCGACCATCGCCAACAGCCCCAGAGTGCGGACCAGTCCCAGCAGCGGGATCAACACAAACCCGCAGAGCATGACCCCGACAATCCCGCCCAGGGTGTTGAACGCCACCACCGCGCCGACATCCCGCCCGACCCGCTCGCGGCCGACGCTCAAGCGCAGGGCCAAGGGAAAAGCGGCTCCGAGCATCAGCGTTGGAACGAAAACAATGCTCAACGCCGCGACTGCGAACCGGGCGCTCATGCCCAGCAGTTCGCTCGCGCCCAGCGACAACACCCAGCTTTCGGCCAGGCTTTGGGCGACCACCAGCCAGCGTCCGAGCACGGCGATTTCCAGCAATGCGATCAACCCGGCACCGGCAATCAACAAACCAAACACGCCCCAGGGATCGCGCAGGCGATCGACCCGACGGGCCAGCAGGGCGCTGCCCAGAAACAGCCCGGTGAGGTAAGTCGCCAGCACGACGGCGAAGGCGTAGGTGCGGGTACTCATGAACTGCACGATGGACTGCGACCAGACCACTTCGTAACCCAGGGCCACGCCGCCGGCGATCGAATACAACCCCAAGGCCAGACGGTCCGGCGCGGTACTGGAAGGATGCTTTGCCGACGCCTGGAGCGGCATCGAACGCTGGCGTTGAAACCACAGGGCACCGACGGCGGCCAGCACGTTCAGCATCGCCGCCGCCAGGGCACTGCCACGCACGCCGAGGGTCGCGATCAGTACGAACGCGGCCAGCAGGGTGCCGGCGATGGCCCCCGCAGTATTGGCCGCATAGAGCTGACCGCCGGCCTTGCCCAATTGCTGCGGGTCGGCGGCCAATGAGCGCACCAGCACCGGCAGAGTGCCGCCCATCAGCAGCGCCGGAACGCCTACCAGGACAAACGGCAACGCCCAGGCCAGCAGGCCGACCTGTTGTTCCAGCCAGGCAAACGGACTGGCCGCGAGGCTCATGGCGAAGGTCGCGCCGACACCGAGCACGGCGACCAGCACTTCCAGCCCCGCGTAGAGCAGGACCGGCTGCGACAAGCGATCCGCCCAACGGCCGAACAGCCAGCCGCCCAATGCCAGGCCGGCAAAAAACGCGCTAATGCCGGTAGTGATGGCGTACACCTCGACACCCACCACCAACGACAGTTGTTTGATCCACAGCACCTGATACACCAGCGCCGCAGCACCGGAGATGAACAGCAACAGGGCAGGAATCAGCAGCCCCGGAGACGCAATGGGGTGAGGCGCAGGTATGGCCGACGACTTGCTGGCGACACGTGAGGACATAGGTCTGTTGCCTTGTGCAAAATTTGAATTAAACACAACCCACATAGGAGCTGGCTTGTCGGATCGCCGCACCGCAGCGAAGGCGGTGTGTCAGTCGCCACATTTATCGCCTGAACGGACGCCTCGCGGGCAAGCCTCGCTCCTACAGGGGGTACATGTTTTCATCTGGGAAAGGGGCCGCTCGCCGATGAAGGCGAGCGGCGGTCATGCGGTCTTACTGTGCAGCTTTCATTTTTTCTTCGATTTTCTTGTCCACTGCAGCACGGATCTGATCGATGCTGAAGCTGGCCGGTTTCTGGCTCGGTGGGTACTCGACGAACGTTTCCAGGAACGCCGCCGACTTCATCACTGCCATCTCGGTCAGGTAAACGTTCTTGGTCGTCCAGTCATAGTATTGATCGGACACAATGTCCGCGCGCTCAAACGGGTCCATGCGCAGGTTGAAAATCTTCGGTACACGCAGGCACACGAACGGTTCGCTCCACACTTTGAAACCACCGGGGGCGCGTTGTTCGCAGAACACCGCTTTCCAATTGCCGTAACGCATCGATACCAGCACACCGTCGTCGTTGAAGTAGTAGAACTCCTTGCGCTCGCTTTTCGGTTGCTGGCCAGTCAAGTAAGGCAGTTGGTTGTAACCGTCCAGGTGCACCTTGAAGTTGGTGCCGCCCGAGGCCGGTGCCCAGCCCTTGAGAAGCTTGTCCTTCACTTCTGTGTCGCCAGCCGCAGCCAGCAGCGTCGGGAACCAGTCCATGCCCGAGAACATTTCGTTGGAGACTTCACCGGCCTTGATCTTGCCCGGCCATCGGATCATCGCCGGCACCCGGTAAGCACCTTCCCAGTTGGAGTTCTTCTCGTTACGGAACGGCGTGGTCGCCGCGTCCGGCCAGGAGAACTGGTTCGGCCCATTGTCGGTGGTGTAGACGACGATGGTGTTGTCGGTGATTTTCAGGTCGTCGAGGGTCTTGAGCAGCTTGCCGACATCACCGTCATGCTCAAGCATGCCGTCCGCATAGTCGTTGCCGGGCATGCCGCTCTGACCCTTCATCGACTCGCGCACGTGGGTGAACAAGTGCATGCGGGTGGTGTTCATCCAGACGAAGAACGGTTTGTCCGCCTTGGCCTGCTTCTCGATGAACGCCTGGGCGGCTGCAGTGGTTTCGTCGTCGATGGTTTCCATGCGCTTGGTGTTCAGCGCGCCGGTGTCTTCGATTTTGCCGTCGGCGAAGCTGTGGATCACACCGCGCGGGGACGTGGCTTTGACGAAGGCTGCGTCATCCTTCGGCCAATACGGACGCTCGGGCTCTTCTTCGGCATTGAGGTGGTACAGGTTGCCGAAGAACTCGTCGAAACCGTGGTTGGTCGGCAGGTATTCATCCTTGTCGCCCAAGTGATTCTTGCCGAACTGACCGGTCGCATAACCCTGGGACTTGAGTGCCTGGGCGAGGGTGATGTCACGTTTTTGCAGGCCGACCGGAGCTCCCGGAACACCCACTTTCGACAGACCGGTACGCAGTGGCGTCTGACCGGTGATAAAGGAGGACCGCCCGGCGGTGCAACTGTTCTCCGCGTAATAGTCGGTGAACATCATCCCTTCCTTGGCGATGCGATCGATGTTCGGCGTCTTGTACCCGACCACGCCCATGGAATAGGCGCTGATGTTGGTCTGACCGATGTCGTCGCCGAAGATCACCAGGATATTGGGTTTTTCGGCGGCGGCAGTCGCCGAAATCGCCATGACCGAGGCCGCCACCAGGGCGAGCTGCGGTAGCCACTTGCTTATGCGAGTCATCTGACTTGCTCCTTTTAAGCGGGTGTCGCGAGGTGGGACAAACGTTGTTTGCGGTCCTGCTTGACGCTTTATTGCACTTGCTCGGGTGAGGCGGGCTCGAACGGATAGATCCGGCGCCATTCGGACGCCATGTCGACGACAGTCCAGCCACGGGTATTCGCTTCGTCCAGGGCCTTGTCCAGACGGCCGATATCGGACTTGCGGTCGTAGGCCCATTCGCGTTTGGCGTCGGTGTGGTGCACCAGCCCCATGAAGCGTTTGCCTGGCCCTGCAGCCGTCCACTGCAACATTTGCAGGTCGCCATCGGAATTGCCGAACGCCAGAATCGGTCGGCGCCCGATCACGGCATCGATGCTTTCCGGTTTGCCCGGCCCGTCATCGTTGTGGGCCAGTTTGGCCGTGCGCACAATCGACGGCTGGCCATCCTTGAGCTGGTACGCCGTGACGAAGGTGGTGCCGATGACTTGCTCCGGCGGGATGCCGTAAACCTGCTCGGCGAAGGCACGCATGAACGCGGTATCGCCACCGGAGACGATGTAGGTCTTGAAGTCCTGGCTGCGCAGGTAGTCGAGCATTTCCAGCATCGGCTGGTAGATCATCTCGGTGTAAGGTCTGCCGGTCCTGGGATGGCGGGCGCGGGCCAGCCAGGTCCTGGCGTAGTCATCGAACGCCTCGGTGGTCATGCCGGTGTGGGTCGCGCCGACAATCTTCAAAATGCCGTCCATGCCCGATTCACCCAGGGCTTTGTGATCGTTTTCCAGCACGGCCTTGAACGGCTGGGTGGTTTTCCATTCCGGATGCTGCGGTGCGGTGCGCTTGACTTCGTCGAAGGCGAACAGCAATTCGAAGTACGCCGGTTGTTCGCTCCACAGGGTGCCGTCGTTGTCGAACACGGCGATGCGATCGGCGGGTTTGACGAAGTCCTTGCTGCCTTGATCGGTCACCGTCTGGACGAATTCGATGATGTTCTTTTTCGCCGGACCGTCGTTCCACGACGGCAGTGGCTCGCCGGTCTGGGCGAGCGCCGGCAGGCTCAGTGCGAGGGTGAGCAGTAACGTCAGCCCGTAGCGTTGGCGGATCGATCGCGGGTTCGTCATGGGAAATCCTTCTCGTGAACGGGATTGAGTGGTTGCAGTGCGGGCGCGGCTGATTCTTTGTTGCGTTTGGCCTGACTATGCAGCGTAGCCAAGGATTGCCTGAGTCGGCGCAGCGCCTGATCTTCGGTCGGCTCACGGCTGTAACAGGCACGCAACAGGTCTTGCAGGCGAGGGCCGAGGCTACCGAGTTGCAGGCCCCTGTGGCGGCGTCTGACCCATAGGTAAAGGGCGCTCAGTTGTGGCGGTTTTGCCTCGATTTGCGCGGCAATCTGCCGCCAGGCGCAGTCGGCGGACGCCAGCCAGGCGGCGTGTCGGGCGCGGCGCCGGGCTTGCCACCCGAGGTACGCACGGTGCATGACAGGTCGCGCAAGCCAGGCGAACAGCGCCACGCCCAACACCAATGCCAACAGTCCCAGCCAATGCCTGGAGAGGTGCAGCCGACTTTGCTGGCCAAGGTTGTTCAGGTCTTCGGTGATCGAGAACACCGGCCGATAGGCACTGTTGGCCACGGCGTCGAAGGTCACGGCAGGCACTTGCGCAATGCGGGTTTGCCCGCGGCTGGCGTCCCACCACTTCAGCTCGATGGCCGGAAGGTGATGGCGGCCTTCGCTGTCGATACGATAAACCACGGTGTCGATGCGCTGGCCGCCGGTGAAGTGGCCACGACCGTCGTCCAGGGTGCTGATCCGTGGCGCCTTCGGGTAGCGGCTGAGGCCCGGAATATCGCCCAGTGACGGCGTCGGCAACGCCATTGCCAGGGCGCCATCGGCCTGCAGGGTCAGTTGGCGGGTGAGGCTGTAACCGACTTTCAGCGGGGTGGCCGAGTCGACGGTCTTCTGCGTGAAGCGCAGCCCTTGAGCAACGAGTACCGGTTCGCCGGGTTTGAACCCTGGCGGTTGCGCTGCCGTGAAGTGCAGTGGCTGGCTTTGGGCGCTCAGTTCGACGGTGGCCTGGCCGGGTGTGGCGCTGATGGTGAGTGCCGGGATGTCGAAGCCCCGGGCCAGGTTCGGTGTGATCAGGTAGCTATAGCGCAGGCCGTTGAAGGACTTGCCGTCCAGGGTCTGGTTCACGTGTTCGGCGTGGCCGTCGGGGGGCAGGACCAGTGCGCCCGGCAGCTTCAGGTCGGGCAGGGTGGGGGCGCTGGTGAACCAGGTGTCGGTGAGGACATCGAGTTGCAGTTCGAGGAGGCCACCGACCATGATGGGGGCGCTGGGTTGCAGGCGGGTCTGGATTCGCAGTTCGGGTTCTGCGGCGAAGATGCTGATGCTTATCAGGCAGATGAGCAGGGCGCCGAATCCTGTGGTGAATGACCGGACGCCTTCGCGAGCAAGCCCGCTCCCACATTGGATTTGTGTATGCCGCAAATCCCCTGTGGGAGCGGGCTTGCTCGCGAAGGCCACGACTCGGTGTATCAGACGGTCCACCCGGTTCATGGCCTACCCCCCGCCTGATCCTGCAAACTGAACTTCTGCTTCAAGAACTTCGCCGGCGAAGTACTCAGGTTCTGCAACCACAGTTCATCCGAAGTCGCCTGCTCCGTCTCCACCGCTTTGCTCTGGCCCTTGCCCGGCGCCTTGTCCATTTTGATTTCGTCGGGTTTGACCTCGGGCGTGTTCTGCTCGGCGCTTTCAGTGTCTTGCTGCAAGGCGATGGCCAGCGCCAGATTGGCCGTGGCTTCAGGGAACCGCGGCTGCAATTTCAGCGCCTGGGTGTAGGCTGCGATCGCCTCATCAAACTTGAAGCGGCGCACATGAATATTACCTAGGTAGAAATACGCCTGCGGCGTGTCCAGGCGCGCGAAGCTGGCCAGTGCCAGGTCGAAATCGGCTGCGTGATAGGCAGCAACGCCTTTCCAGTACGGATCGACAAACAGCGCGGCAGCCTGCGGGAAATGCTCATGCTCGAACGCCCAGCGCCCTTGTTGGTCCCGGGTAAAGAACGCATCAGTCAGTGCATTGGCCTCGGCGGGTGCCGGCTGAAATCCGATGCCCAGTGCCAGCAACCAACCGGCCATCCAGTTCAGGCTCCAGCCCTTGCGCACGCTGCAGAAGGCGATCAGCAACAACGGCCAGCACAGCCAGTAGCCGGCGTCTTTCCAGTGCAGTTCGCGCTGTTCGTCACTGGCACTCTGGAAATGCTGCCGGGCGTGCATTTCAATCCAGTCCAGATCGTCGTCATTGAGGGTCAGGCTGCCCAGTGGCGCGTCCAACGCTGAAGCGAGCTGCTTGAGTGCGGCCTGATCAAAACGGCCAAGCGCCGGGCGACCATTGCTGTCGGTACGCGGCTGGCCGTTGGCGTCGTGGATGATGCCGCCATCCTCGCTGCCCACGGCCAGAATCAGCACTTGCAGCGCACTGTCGCTGAGTGGTTGATCCAGGCCGCTGAGTTGCGTGGTGTCGGCACCGTCGGTGATCAGCAACAAAGTACCCGGGGTTTTCTCGGCGGCCAGCAAGCGTTTGGCTTGCTCGATCACCGGGCCGACAGCCTTGCCCGGTTTGCCGATCAGGTCGGTGCTCAGGGCCTGGATGAAGCTGTCGAGCAGCGCCGGATCGTCAGTTGGCGGCAACACCAGATGGGCACTGCCGGCATAGGCGATCAGCGCGTTACGGGCACCGGCGCGGCGCTGGATCAGGTCGTGGAGCTTGTGCTTGGCCGCTTCCAGGCGACTCGGTGGCACATCATTGGCGTCCATGGACGGCGACAGGTCGATGGCAATAATCAGCGGCGCCCGGTTCTCCAGGAATTGCGGGCGGTCCTGTTCCCAGGTCGGTCCGGCCACAGCGACGGCACCCAGCATCAACAAGGCGCAGACCAGATGCACCGGCCGCAGGCGCTGGTGATCCTGTGGCGTGATCAGCAGATGCGGCAACAGGTGCTCGGCGATGTTGCTGCGCAAGCGCCGCTGCACATCACGGCTGCGACGCCACAGCCAGGGCAGCAGGGCGCCGAACGGCAGCAGCAACAGCCACAGTGGGCGCAGGAAGTGGAAGTCGCCGAGGTTGATCTCCATCTCAGGCCTCCTGCCGCTGACGCGCGGGTGTCAGGCGCGAATGGAGCAGGGCGCCCAGGTGGTAAAGCGCGAGGACAGCTATCGCCGCCGCCAACGGCCACCAGAACAGATCCTTTTTCGGTTGATGGCTGAGGGTTTTCACCTGATGCGGGGTCAGCCTGTCGAGGGTGCCGTAGACCTGATCCAGCGCATTGCGGTCTTCGGCGCGGAAGAACTTGCCGCCGGTGGCCTCGGCGATTTGCTGCAGACCTTGCAGGTTAACCTTGGCTTCACCTTCCGCCGTCGGGTCGCCAATGCCGATGGTGTGAATCACCACGCCTTTGGCAGCCGCCATGGCTGCGGCGTGATCCGGGGTGATGGCGCTGCTGGTGTCGTTGCCGTCGGTGAGCAGGATCAGGACTTTTTCCTGTTCGTGGGCCTGATCGAGCAACTTGAGGCTCAGGCCGATCGCATCGCCGATGGCGGTGTTGGGGCCGGCCATGCCGATGCCGGTGTCGTCCAGCAACAGCGACAGGCTGGCATGATCAAGGGTCAATGGCGCCTGCGGGTAGGCGCCGCTGCCGAACACGATCAGGCCCAGGCGATCGTCCTTGCGCTTGTCGATAAAGCCATGCACCACCTCCTTGACCGCCGCCAGCCGATTGATCTTCTGGCCGTTGGCATCCGTGAAATCAGTGGTTTCCATGGACTGGGAAATGTCGATGGCCAGCATCAGGTCACGCACCGGTTGCTGGCGTTCGATGGGTTTTTCCACGAATACCGGGCGTGCGGCCGCCACCAGTACCAGGGTCCAGATCAGCAGATTCAACAGCAACTGCCAGGCATTGCTGTGGATGCCGGCCTGACTGGGGGCCTGACCGACCGCGCGACTCATGGCGCCGAAAAACGGCACGCGCACGGCGCTGCGGGCTTCACGGTAATCGGGCAGGTAGCGGTAGCCCAGCCATGGCAGCGGCAGCAGGAGCAACAGCCAGGGGTAATCAAGCTGCCACATGGTGATGCTCCACCCAGCGTTTGCAGGTGTCGAACAGATGTTGGCGTTGCGTGTCAGGCAGTGCGACCAATGTGGCGTCCGGGGCGTAGGCCAGTTGTGCCAGTTGCTGGCTGAAGTCGGCGGGCAGTGGCTGCGTACAGTGCCGCACCAGAAATGCCTGCCAGTCGGCTTTACCTAACGCCGCAGGACCCTGTGGGAGCGGGCTTGCCCGCGATGGCGTCCGCTCAGTCGACATGATTGTTGAATGCGAGGCCCCCATCGCGGGCAAGCCCGCTCCCACAGGGTTCGCTGCAGGCATTGAAATGGCGACCCGTTTGAGCAGTTCCGGGAGTTCGCGCATGGCACTTAATCGATCGTCGCTGTTTTGCAGTTCGGCCAACCGCACCAACGCCTCCCGCCGATACCGGTCCCGCCGCCACTGCCAATACTGTCGCGCACCCACCAGCAACACCACACCCAGCAACACCGCCAACAGCACCCACCAACCCCACGTCTGCGGCGCATAACTGACCGGCGCGGGCAGGCCGATTTCCTTGAGTTGCCCGATGCTCGGCACGCTCGGATTCATCGCCGCCCCCGACCCAGCTTGCCCAATTCGGCTCGCAACTGTTCCTGGGCCTCGGTGGCGGTGCTGAACATCATCAGCGGCACTTGGCTGCGGCGCAGCAAGGTGGCGACGTCTTTGAGCCGACCGCTGAGAAAATCGCCCAATGGCTGATGGACGCTGCGTTGCTCCACCGCCAGTTCCACTTGCAACTGGCCCTGGGTGATCAGCAGTCGGCCATTTTTCGGCAGGTTAAGCGCCAACGGGTCGTACACCTGCATGGCAATCACATCGTTATGCGCCGCCAACTGTCGCATCAGCTGCAAGGTGCGCGGGCCGGCGCCGGCAAAATCGCTGACGATGCAGATCAGATGATCGTGACCGGCCACTGCCAGGCAATGTTGCAACACCTTGTCGAGCTGGTCTTCGCCTTCGGCATCCGGGTTGCTGGCGTTCAGCGCCTGGTTCTGCCGGGCAATGCGGCTGCACAGCGCCTGGATCCGCTTGCGGCTGCGCAGCGGCGCGATGCTGTCGATGCGCTGATCGTTGAACACCAGCCCACCGACCCGGTCGCCGGCGTTGAACACCATCCATGCGGCCAGTGCGCCGAGTTCGGCGGCAATCGCGGATTTGAAGCTGCGTTGCGAACCAAAGAACATCGACATGCGCTGGTCCACCAGGATCAACGCCGGTCTGTCGCGCTCCTCGGTAAAGGTACGGACCACCGGTTTGCCGGTGCGCAGCGAGGCGCGCCAATCCAGGTGCCGCAAATCGTCCCCCGGCTGATAGCGGCGCAGCTCATCGAAGTTCAAGCCACGGCCTCGCAACCGCGACGCATGGTTGCCGGCGAGGATGCTGCCTCGTGGCTGGCGGGCCAGGAAACTCAGGTCACGGGCCTTGAACTCCAGGGCCATCAACTGCGCCAGAGAGACATAGACCAGGCCGTCCAGGTTCATGCTGGAATCGCGACATTGTCGAGTAGACGGTCAAGCACCTGATCGGCCGTGACACCGTCGGCCACCGCGTCATAGCTCAATTGCAGGCGATGGCGCAGCACCGGATGCACCACGGCGCGAACGTTGTCCGGCGACACGAAGTCCTGCCCCTGCAGCCAGGCGTCGGCCCGGGCGCAACGGTCCAGGCCGATACCGCCGCGGGGACTGGCGCCGAGGGCGATCCAGCGGCCGAGGTCGGCATCGTAGTCGGCAGGATGGCGTGTGGCGTTGATCAGGTCGATCAGGTAGCGGTCGATGGCCGGGGATACGTGAATCCCGCTGACTTCTCGACGTGCGGCGAAGATCACCTCCTGGGACAGCGCGAAACCCTGGACCGCAGCCGTCCTGGCGCCGAGAGCCTGTTCTTCGACGCGCAGCAGGCGCAGCACCTGGCTTTCGTTTTCCGCACTGGGGTAGTCCAGCAGGACTTTCATCAGGAAGCGGTCCATTTGCGCTTCCGGCAGCGGGTAAGTGCCTTCCTGCTCGATGGGGTTCTGGGTGGCGACCACGATGAACAGTTCCGGTAGCGCATGGCTGTTGCCGGCCACGGTGATTTGCCGTTCTTCCATGGCTTCCAGCAGCGCGGCCTGAACCTTGGCCGGCGCACGGTTGATTTCATCCGCCAGAATCAGGTTGCCGAACAAGGGACCAGGCTGGAAGCGGATCTGGTTTTTGCCGTCGACCTGATGCAGGACCTCGGCCCCGGTGATGTCCGAGGGCAGCAAGTCCGGAGTGAACTGGATGCGGCTCATCGTCGCGTCCAGGTGTTTGGCCAGGGCCTTGACCGTGCGGGTCTTGGCCAGCCCAGGCAAGCTTTCCAGCAGCAAATGCCCGTTGGCCAACAGACCGAGCAGAATCTGCCGGATGACCTGATCCTGGCCAAGTACGGCTTCGGCAATGTTGGCTTGCAGGGCGTTGAGGTCGTTGAGTGCGGTCATGGGACAGTCCCTGGCTCAGAGCATGAAAGTCGAAATGACGGGCAGGTCGCCGATGGCGCAGGCGAAGCCGCTGAACAACACGCAGCAAATGGTCTGGAATCGAAGGCCATCCCTGAGCGCTCCTAGAAAAACGCCAAGGTCAGGTTGACGCTGAAACCGTTGCCCTCAGGCCGGTTTTTGGTGTCGAACTCCGGCACCCATCGGGCGCTGACGCTGGCCTGGGCATCGGCGAATTTGCCGGCCCAGCCCACCACCGGACCGGCACCCACCGAGCGGCCGCGAAAGCCGTTGAGTGAGTCAGCGGTATCACCCTTGTCGTCGGTGATTTGCTGGACGTAACCCGCCACCATGCCGGCGCTCCAGCCGCCGCCGAAACCGTGGGTCCACAACGCATCGAGGGTGAAAATGTTGCCGTTGCGATAATCCGTGGCGTCGTTCTCGGTGTAGAACTCCAGGCCGCTCGACAGGGTCAGCTCGCCGCCCTTGCCGTCGAGGTGGGTGAACGCGACCGTCGGCATGAAGGTGTAGGTGTTCTGGCCAGGGTTGGCCAGGCGATCGTCGTTGTAGGCGCCGGTCGGCACGTAGATCGGCAGGGACAACGAGAGGTGGTTGAGCTCGTCGAAGTGGTAACCGGCGGCAATCGGTGTGATCAGCATGTCGGCGAACTGCGTGCCGGTGTCTTCCGTGCCCAGCTCCCGGCCGCGCGGGCCGGTAATGCTGATGCTGACGTCGGTGTATTGCACCGGCACGCCGATGGCGGATGCATAGTTCCAGCGACCCTTGCCGGTGTCCCAGACTTTGGTGAAGTTGGCCATGGTGTAGGAAACTTTCATGTCCAGGTCCGCACCGATCTCGCCGACAATCGGCACGCCCTTGCCGCCCTTGAGATCGCCGTCATACCAGATGCTGGTCAGGGACATCACCCAGCCCGGTTCCGGCGGCACGATGCCGGCATTGGAAAACACCTGTTGCCCGGTGATCGGCCGACCGACACCGCCCTCGGCCGCGAGCACCGCCGGGCTGCCACCGAGCACGCACAGGGCCAGCAAGGGACGCACCACCAAAGGCCTGACCATGACGAACTCCGCTTACTGTTTCGGTTGATTGACGGGGGTCAGCAGCGGCATTTTCCACTGGCCGCTGGCAACTTCCGGTTTTGGCAGGTACAAGCGCAACACACCGTAAAACGGACCGTTCGGTGCCGGCAGCCAGTTGTTTTGCGTGCTGTGAGCAGCATGCGCTTATTCATAAAGCTTCCTTTTGAACCTGAGCGCCTAGCTTGTCGCGGAACTTTTCCTGCCATTGGGCGTATGACACCAGCGGCAACGCCCAGAGATAACTCTGGGTGGCCTGCTGGAAATCCAGTTCGGCGTAGAGTTTGCCGTTGGATTCATGGGCTGGCAGTTCGCCTTCCATCGCGATCTTGCCGATTCGGGTATCCAGGTCCTGTGCACCGACGCCGCAGCTGACAAACATCGTCATCAGGCTGTAGCCGGCTGCGCGAATTACACCGTGCATAGATAATCCTTATTTGCCGAAGGTGACGTTGAGCCCGGCGAATAGTGTGAATTGCGGCAAGCCGTCGCCCTTGTGCTCTACGGTCCACTGCGGTTCGATGAAGGCGTTGAGGATATTGGGCCCGGACTTCCAGACTTTGCCGGCACCGAACCCGACAGGGATGTAATGGGTGTCGTTCTTGAGGTCGAAGGTCCAGGTGCCGGTGGAGCGCAGGTACCAGCCTTTGTCCAGGTTGTGAATGATGAAGGGCTGCAGGGTCGCCGATTCAACATGCTGACGGTCGCTGTCGCCGGCAAAGGAGCTCTGGTATTGCACCAGTGCACCGAGCAAGCCGCGGGGTGATGAATCGATCGCTACGGCGGCCAGGCCGGCCTGCCATTTACCCGTCCCGAGTTCGTCCTGGTCAGCGCTGGGCGCGGTGATCATCGGGCCGATACCCAGTTGCACGCCGTCGGTCTTGAGCAGGAAGATATCGAACAGGTTCAGATCACCTTCACCGGTGCTGTAGCCGCCGTTTGGATCGGGGCGGGTACTGATCGGTGCCGTGACGCGCAGAAGTTGCGGGACGCCGATGAAATCGTTGGGCGCAATCGGCAGCGTGCCGCGCACCAGCAGGTCATTGCTATGGATGTTGGAGTCGTAGTATCTCGGGGTGTAGTAATCCTGCAGGTTCATCCCCGGCGCGAGGTTCAGGGGGTTGTTGCTTTTATTGGCTGTGTCGGCGTTATCGGCGTGTGCACAACAGGCAGATGCCAGAGAAGCCGCCAACAATAGGGCGCTCGCTCCTGGATTTTTCGACATGATTCCCCCGGTTCCCTGGTGGCTCAGCGGACGACTCGGCACTTGGCGGCCGATATTGTGTAATCTCTTTCCTATCAAGCCTGTAGGACGCGTCTGTAAAACTTAGCAGTTAAACAGGGGTTATCCAGTCGAAAGGATCCAATCCCGGTTTTTGTGTTCAAGTTTTCGCAGTTTGGATGTACTAAAAAGTTAATACTGATCAGAGGGTTATCCAGTACCCAGCTGCCCCGGCATGAGCATCTGCCGTATACCGGGGCTTTACTGCAATACTCAGCTCTTCTTCATCTGTTCACGCAGTCGTTCTTCCTGCTCCCTCAGTTGCGTCGTGAACTCGCCCCCAAAATCCTCGGCTTCGTACACCTGGCGTATCTCGATCTCGGCTTCGGTGCCTGGCATCGGGTTGGGGCAGCGCTTGACCCAGTCGATCGCCTCCTGTTTCGACTTCACCTGCCACAACCAATAGCCGGCGATCAGCTCCCTGGTTTCGGCGAACGGGCCGTCGATCACCGTGCGCTGGTCACCCGAGAAGCGCACGCGCGCGCCCTTGCTGCTGGGCTGCAGGCCGTCGCAGTCGATGAGGATGCCGGCCTTGGCCAATTCTTGGTTGAAATTGCCCATCGCGGTCATCAGTTCTTCGCTGGGCAGTATCCCGGCTTCGGAATCCGCGCTGGCTTTCACAAAAATCATGAATCGCATGGTCTTGTCTCCGCTGGATTTGAGTGACTCACTGCTAGTCGAATGACCCTGTCCTGAATCGACAACGCGGCGCATGAAAAATCGTTTTAGAATTTTCGGATACCCTCCAATACCGATGATTTAGCCGGTATGCGGACCTGTGTGAGCGAGCCTGCTCGCGAAAGCGGTGTACCAGTCAAAAATCATGTCGACTGGCACTGCGCTTTCGCGAGCAGGCTCGCTCACACAGGGTTTTGCATCGCTTGTTAGCGTTGTATCCAGTTTTTGCGTCGATTTATCACAGTTTGTATCTGGCCATAGGTCGTCAGACCATTTCGTGGTTAACTTCGGCCTCGTCAAAAATCTTCACATCAACCATCAGAAGGACTCCGTTCATGGCTCAAGTCACTCTCAAAGGCAACCCGGTTCAAGTCAACGGCCAACTGCCACAAGCCGGCTCCAAGGCGCCAGCCTTTTCCCTGGTGGCGGGCAATCTGTCCGACGTGACCCTGGCAAGTTTTGCCGGCAAGCGCAAAGTGTTGAACATCTTCCCAAGCGTCGACACCCCGACCTGCGCTACCTCCGTGCGTAAGTTCAACGCCCAGGCCAATGACATCGCCAACACCGTGGTGCTGTGCATCTCCGCTGACCTGCCATTCGCCCAGGCCCGTTTCTGCGGCGCCGAAGGCCTGGACAACGTGCAGAACCTGTCGACCCTGCGCGGTGCCGAGTTCATCGAGAACTACGGCGTAGCGATTGCCGATGGCCCACTCAAAGGCCTGACGGCCCGTGCCGTCGTGGTGCTGGACGAAAACGACAACGTCCTGCACAGCGAACTGGTCAAGGAAATCGCTGAAGAACCGAACTACGAAGCCGCACTTGCCGTTCTGAAATAAGCAAACGTTTACAAATGTTAACGGCCTGGCCCTGTCCAGGCCGTTTTCATTTGTGCTTCAGTACCTTAGACGAACCTCCCGTAACGTAAGCCGAAGGTAAATTGCCGGTAAAGGCGCTTTGCTAAACGCCTTCCAGTGCTTATCGTTCAGCCTCCCGTAGAAAAAGCCCACGCGCCCAATGGTTGATCATTCAATGCAATCCTCCGCTTCCCGTAGTTCCCGTCGCTGGCTGTTCGGCCTGCTTGTGCTGTTGGTCATCGCCGTCCTGTGCTGGAAGTTCTGGCCCGGCGGTGCTGCGCCAAAAGAAGGCGCGGGGCAAAAAGCCGTAGCCGGGCACACGGGTCGGTCCGGGGGGATGCGTCCGGGTTTCGGTGGAGCGGCCGGCCCCGTGCCGGTGCGGGTGGCGCCGGCGGTGAAGGGTGACTTCCCGCTGTACTACAAGGCGCTGGGCACCGTGACGGCGCAGAACACCATCAATGTGCGCAGCCGGGTCGGCGGCGAATTGATCAAGATTGCGTTCGAAGAAGGGCAGATGGTCAAGGCCGGCGATCTGCTGGCTGAAATCGACCCTCGTCCTTACCAGAACGCCTTGCTGCAGGCCGAAGGCACCTTGCTGCAGAATCAGGCGCAACTGAAGAACGCCCAGGTCGATGTCGAACGCTACCGCGGCCTGTATCGCGAGGACAGTATCGCCAAGCAGACCCTGGACACCGCCGAAGCGCTGGTGGGCCAGTATCAGGGCACGGTCAAGACCAACCAGGCGGCGGTCAACGACGCCAGGCTCAATCTGGAATTCACCCGGATCCGCGCACCGATCACCGGCCGCGTGGGTCTGCGTCAGCTGGACGTCGGCAACCTCGTCGCCGCCAATGACACCACGGCGTTGGTAATCATTACCCAGACCCAGCCGATCAGCGTTGCCTTCACCTTGCCGGAAAACAGCCTCGACGTGGTGCTGGCCCGCTATCGTACCGGCGCCAAATTGCCCGCCGAAGCCTGGGACCGTGGCGACACCAAGTTGCAGGCCACCGGCGTGTTGCAGAGCCTGGACAACCAGATCGACGTCACCACCGGCACTTTGAAATTCAAGGCGCGCTACGAGAACCGTGACCAGGCGTTGTTCCCCAATCAATTCGTCAACGTCCATCTGCTGGCCGACACGCTCAAGGATGTAGTGCTGGTGCCCTCGGCGGCGATCCAGTTCGGCACCAACGGCACCTTCGTCTACGCGATGGAAGGCGACAAGAAGGTCACGATCCGTCAGCTGAAAGTGGGCGCCAGTGACGGTGACAACACCGTCATCACCGAGGGCCTGGCCGCCGGTGATCGAGTGGTGCTGGAAGGTACCGACCGCCTGAAGGAAGGCAGTGAAGTGGAAGTGGTCAACGACAGCAAGGATGTACCGACCACCCCCACCGAACACCTGCAAGGCAAGTCGGCCGCCACCGCGCCTGACGCGACCGGCACCGACAAGGCGAAAAAGGGCGGCGCATGAACATCTCGCGGCTGTTCATCCTTCGCCCGGTCGCCACGACCCTGAGCATGCTGGCCATTATTCTGGCCGGTGTGATCGCTTATCGGTTGCTGCCGGTGTCGGCCTTGCCCCAGGTCGATTACCCGACCATTCGCGTCATGACGCTGTACCCCGGCGCCAGCCCGGATGTCATGACCAGCGCCGTGACCGCGCCACTGGAGCGTCAGTTCGGGCAGATGCCCGGCCTGACCCAGATGGCCTCGACCAGTTCCGGCGGCGCTTCGGTGCTGACCCTGCGTTTCAGTCTCGACATCAACATGGACGTCGCCGAGCAGCAAGTGCAGGCGGCGATCAACGCCGCGACCAATCTGCTGCCCACTGACCTGCCGGCGCCACCGGTGTACAACAAGGTCAACCCGGCGGACACCCCGGTGCTGACCCTGGCCATCACCTCCAAGACCATGCTGTTGCCCAAGCTCAACGACCTGGTCGACACCCGCATGGCGCAGAAGATCGCCCAGATCAGCGGCGTCGGCATGGTCAGTATCGCCGGTGGCCAGCGTCAGGCCGTGCGGATCAAGGTCAACCCCGAGGCCCTGGCGGCCAACGGCCTGAACCTGTCTGACGTGCGGACCCTGATCGGCGCTTCCAACGTCAACCAGCCCAAGGGCAACTTCGACGGCCCGACCCGGGTGTCGATGCTCGATGCCAACGACCAGCTGACCTCGCCCAAGGATTACGCCAACCTGATCCTGGCTTACGCCAACGGCGCGCCGTTGCGGCTCAAGGACGTGGCAGAGATCGTCGACGGCGCCGAGAACGAACGCCTGGCGGCCTGGGCCAATGAAAACCAGGCGGTATTGCTGAACATCCAGCGCCAGCCCGGTGCCAACGTCATCGAAGTGGTCGACCGGATCAAGGCCTTGCTGCCGAGCATCACCGACAACTTGCCGGCCGGTCTCGATGTGGTGGTGCTCACCGACCGCACCCAGACCATCCGCGCGTCCGTCACCGATGTGCAGCACGAATTGCTGATCGCCATTGCCCTGGTGGTCATGGTGACTTTCCTGTTCCTGCGCCGCGCCAGCGCCACGATCATTCCATCGGTGGCCGTGCCGCTGTCGTTGATCGGTACCTTTGGCGTGATGTACCTCGCCGGTTTCTCGGTCAACAACCTGACCCTGATGGCCCTGACCATCGCCACCGGTTTCGTGGTGGATGATGCGATCGTGATGCTGGAGAACATTTCCCGCTACATCGAAGAGGGCGACAGCCCGCTGAATGCGGCGCTCAAGGGCGCCAAACAGATCGGCTTCACCCTGGTGTCCCTGACCCTGTCGCTGATCGCGGTGCTGATTCCATTGTTGTTCATGGCGGACGTGGTGGGGCGCCTGTTCCGCGAATTTGCAATCACCCTGGCGGTGGCCATCCTGATCTCGCTGGTGGTGTCCCTGACCTTGACGCCGATGATGTGCGCACGGCTGCTCAAACGCGAACCCAAGGAAGAAGAACAGGGGCGTTTCTACCGAGCCAGCGGCGCAACAATTGATTGGATGATCGCGGCTTACGGGCGCAAGTTAAAGTGGGTTCTCAAGCATCAACCGCTGACGTTGCTGGTGGCCATCGGCACCCTGGCGCTGACCGTGTTCCTGTACATGGTGGTGCCCAAGGGCTTCTTCCCGGTGCAGGACACCGGTGTGATCCAGGGCATTTCCGAGGCGCCGCAGTCGATTTCCTTTGCGGCAATGAGCGAACGGCAACAGGAACTGGCCAAGGTGATCCTTGCCGATCCGGCGGTGGAGAGTCTGTCGTCCTATATCGGTGTCGACGGTGATAACTCGACGCTCAACAGCGGCCGGCTGCTGATCAACCTCAAGTCCCACGGCCATCGTGACCTGAGCGCGACCGAAGTGATTGGCCGTTTGCAACCTGAGCTGGACAAGCTGACCGGCATTCGCCTGTTCATGCAGCCGGTGCAGGATTTGACCATCGAAGACCGGGTCAGCCGCACCCAGTACCAATTCAGCATGTCATCGCCAGACTCGGAGTTGTTGAGCCTGTGGAGTGGCCGCCTGGTGGACGCCCTGGCCCAACGGCCGGAGCTGACCGACGTCGCCAGCGATCTGCAGGACAAAGGCTTGCAGGTCTACCTGGTGATCGATCGCGACGCGGCGTCGCGGGTCGGCGTATCCGTGTCGAACATCACCGATGCGCTGTACGACGCCTTCGGCCAGCGGCAGATTTCCACCATCTACACCCAGGCCAGCCAGTACCGCGTGGTCCTGCAATCACAGGCCGGCGAGAAGATCGGCCCGGACGCGCTCAATCAGATTCACGTCAAGACCACCGATGGCGGGCAAGTGCGCCTGTCCAGCCTGGCGCGCCTCGAAGAGCGTCAGGCGCAGTTGGCGATCACCCATATCGGCCAGTTCCCGGCGGTGATGATGTCGTTCAACCTGGCACCCGGCGTAGCGCTGGGTCATGCGGTGGAAATCATCGAACAGGTGCAACAGGACATCGGCATGCCGATCGGCGTACAGACCCAGTTCCAGGGCGCGGCCGAGGCATTCCAGGCTTCGCTGTCGAGCACCTTATTGCTGATCCTGGCGGCGGTGGTGACCATGTACATCGTGCTCGGCGTGCTGTACGAGAGCTATATCCACCCGATCACCATCCTCTCGACCTTGCCCTCGGCGGCGGTCGGCGCCTTGCTGGCGCTGCTGTTGAGCGGCAACGACCTGGGGATGATCGCGATCATCGGCATCATCCTGCTGATCGGTATCGTGAAAAAGAACGCGATCATGATGATCGACTTCGCCCTCGACGCGGAACGCAACCAAGGCCTGGACCCGGAGACGGCGATCTACCAGGCGGCGCTGCTGCGCTTCCGGCCGATCCTGATGACCACACTGGCCGCGTTGTTTGGCGCGGTGCCGTTGATGCTGGCCAGCGGTTCCGGCGCCGAGCTGCGCCAACCGTTGGGTCTGGTAATGGTCGGCGGTTTGCTGGTGAGTCAGGTATTGACGCTGTTCACCACTCCGGTGATTTACCTGTACTTCGACCGCCTTGGTCGTCGCTGGGGGCGCAAGTCCGAGTCTGTGGAAGTGGTTGAGCAGCCATGAACCTCTCCGGACCTTTCATCAAGCGCCCGGTCGCCACCATGTTGCTGAGCCTGGCGATCATGCTGCTGGGCGGCGTGAGCTTCGGCCTGTTGCCCGTGTCGCCGCTGCCGCAAATGGACTTCCCGGTAATCGTGGTCCAGGCCAGCCTGCCCGGGGCGAGCCCGGAGGTGATGGCCTCGACCGTGGCCACGCCGCTGGAGCGCTCCTTCGGTGCGATTGCCGGGGTGAACACCATGAGCAGCCGTTCCAGCCAGGGCTCGACCCGGGTGATCCTGCAATTCGACCTCGACCGCGATATCAACGGCGCGGCGCGGGAAGTGCAAGCGGCGATCAACGCCTCCCGCAACCTGCTGCCGAGCGGGATGCGCAGCATGCCGACCTACAAGAAGGTCAACCCGTCCCAGGCGCCGATCATGGTGCTGTCGCTGACTTCGGACGTGCTGGAAAAAGGCCAGCTCTATGACTTGGCCTCGACCATCCTGTCCCAGAGCCTGTCCCAGGTGCAGGGTGTCGGCGAAGTGCAGATCGGCGGCAGCTCCCTGCCGGCGGTGCGTATCGAACTCGAGCCCCAGGCGCTTAACCAGTACGGCGTGGCGCTGGACGATGTGCGCAACACCATCGCCAATGCCAATGTGCGCAGGCCAAAAGGGTCGGTCGAAGACGGCCAGCGGTTATGGCAGGTGCAGGCCAACGATCAATTGGAGAAAGCCAAGGATTACGAGTCGCTGATCATCCACTATGCGGATGGCGCGGCCCTGCGCCTGAAGGATGTGGCCAAGGTCAGCGACGGCGTCGAGGACCGCTACAACAGCGGTTTCTTCAACGACGACGCGGCGGTATTGCTGGTGATCAACCGGCAGGCCGGCGCTAACATCATCGAGACGGTCAACGAGATCAAGGCCCAGTTGCCGGCGTTGCAGGCGGTGCTGCCGGCCAGCGTCAAGCTGAACCTGGCGATGGACCGGTCGCCGGTGATCAAGGCGACCTTGCACGAAGCGGAGATGACCCTGCTGATTGCCGTGGCCCTGGTGATCCTGGTGGTGTTCCTGTTTCTGGGTAACTTTCGCGCGTCGTTGATTCCGACCCTGGCCGTACCGGTGTCGCTGGTCGGCACGTTCGCGGTGATGTACCTCTACGGATTCTCCCTGAACAACCTGTCGCTGATGGCGCTGATCCTGGCCACCGGGCTGGTGGTGGACGATGCCATCGTGGTGCTGGAGAACATTTCCCGGCACATCGATGAAGGCGTACCGCCCATGAAAGCGGCGTATCTTGGGGCGCAGGAAGTCGGTTTCACCTTGCTATCCATGAACGTGTCGCTGGTGGCGGTGTTTCTGTCGATCCTGTTCATGGGCGGGATCGTTCAAAGCCTGTTCCGTGAGTTTTCCATCACCCTGGCGGCGTCCATCGTCGTGTCGCTGGTGGTCTCGCTGACGCTGACGCCGATGCTTTGTGCCCGCTGGCTCAAGCCGCACACGCCGGGCCGGGAAAACCGTCTGCAGCGCTGGAGCCAGCGGGCCAACGCCTGGATGGTTGGCAAATACGCCACCAGCCTCGACTGGGTGCTGCGTCACCGGCTGCTGACACTGCTCAGTCTGCTTGTGACAGTTGGCGTTAACATTGCACTGTACGTCGTTGTTCCTAAAACATTTTTGCCTCAGCAGGATACCGGTCAGCTGATCGGTTTCGTGCGCGGTGACGACGGCCTGTCGTTCAGCGTGATGCAGCCGAAAATGGAGATCTTCCGGCGTGCGGTGCTCAAGGATCCGGCGGTGGAAAGCGTCGCCGGCTTCATCGGTGGCACCAACGGCACCAACAACGCCTTCATGCTGGTGCGCCTGAAACCGATCAAGGAACGCAACCTGTCCGCGCAGAAAGTCATCGAACGCCTGCGCAAGGAAATGCCCAAGGTCCCCGGCGCGCAACTGATGCTGATGGCCGACCAGGACCTGCAGTTCGGCGGTGGCCGCGAACAGACCTCGTCGCAGTATTCCTACATCCTGCAAAGCGGCGATCTGGGGGCATTGCGCGAGTGGTACCCCAAAGTCGTGGCCGCGCTCAAGGCATTGCCGGAGCTGACGGCGATCGACGCCCGTGAAGGCCGTGGCGCCCAGCAAGTCACGCTGATTGTCGATCGCGATCAGGCCAAACGCCTGGGCGTCGACATGGACATGGTCACCTCGGTGCTCAACAACGCCTACAGCCAGCGGCAGATTTCGACGATTTACGACAGCCTCAACCAGTATCAGGTGGTGATGGAGGTCAATCCGAAATACGCCCAGGATCCGATCACCCTCAATCAGGTGAAGGTGATCACCGCCGACGGCGCGCGGATTCCGTTGTCGACCATCGCTCATTATGAAAACAGCCTGGCAGACGATCGGGTCAGCCACGAAGGCCAGTTCGCCTCCGAGAGCATTGCCTTCGACATGGCCGAAGGCGTGACGGTGGAGCAGGGCACGGCCGCCATCGAGCGGGCGATTGCCAAGGTCGGCTTGCCCGAAGAAGTGATCGCGAAAATGTCCGGCACCGCCGATGCGTTTGCCGCCACCCAGAAGAGCCAGCCGTGGATGATTCTCGGGGCGCTGGTGGCGGTGTACCTGGTGTTGGGCGTGCTGTATGAAAGCTACATCCATCCGCTGACCATTCTCTCGACCTTGCCCTCGGCCGGGGTGGGCGCGCTGCTGTCCATCTACGCGCTGGGCGGCGAGTTCAGCCTGATCTCGTTGCTCGGTCTGTTTTTGCTGATTGGCGTGGTCAAGAAAAACGCCATTCTGATGATCGACCTGGCCTTGCAGCTCGAACGGCATCAGGGCCTGGAACCGCTGGAATCGATCCGCAGTGCCTGCCTGCAACGTTTGCGGCCGATTCTGATGACCACGCTGGCCGCAATCCTCGGCGCATTGCCGTTGCTGCTGAGCCGCGCCGAAGGGGCGGAAATGCGTCAGCCGCTGGGCCTGACCATCATCGGCGGGTTGATCTTCAGCCAGGTGCTGACCCTTTACACCACCCCGGTGGTTTACCTCTATCTCGACACACTGCGCCATCGCTTCAATCACTGGCGTGGGGTGCGTACCGATGTTGCTCTGGAAACTGCGCTATGACTTCCCGTTCGCTGTTCAACCTCGCTGCACCCGTGGTCACGGCCCGAGGTGCGCGTTTACTCAGCCTGTCGCTGTGCGTGGCGCTGCTCAGTGCCTGCGCCATCGGCCCGGATTACCAGCGCCCCTCAGCCGCTGCGCCGGTGCAATACAAGGAAGCGGCCGGCTGGCGCCAGGCCAATCCGAGCGATTCCCTGGCCCGCGGCGCCTGGTGGGAGTTGTATGGCGATCGGCAGCTCAATGGCTTGATCGAGCAACTCAACAACGCCAACCAGACCGTCGCCCAGTCCGAGGCCCAATACCGTCAGGCCCAGGCCTTGGTTCGCACTGCCCGTGGGGCGTTTTTCCCCACCGTGGACCTGACGGTCGGCAAAGACCGTTCCAGCCAGGGCACCGGTAGCAGCAGCTCGAGCCTGACCAGTACCTCCAGTGGTATCCGTGACACTTACACCGCGCAGGCCGGAGTCAGTTGGGAAGCCGACGTCTGGGGCAAACTGCGCCGGGGCCTTGAAGCCGACACGGCCAACGCCGAGGCGAGTTTTGCCGATCTGGCGGCAATGCGCCTGAGCCAGCAATCGGAACTGGTGCAGAACTACCTGCAATTGCGGGTGATCGATGAGCAGAGACGGTTGCTGCAAGCGACGGTCGAGGCGTATCAGCGCTCGCTAAAAATGACCGAAAACCAATACCGCGCCGGGGTTTCCGGCAAGGACGCGGTGGCTCAGGCCACCACTCAGCTCAAGAGTACCGAAGCCGAGATGGTCGACCTGATCTGGCAGCGTGCCCAGTTCGAGAACGCCATTGCGGTACTGATCGGGCTGGCGCCGGCTGACTTCAGTCTGGCAGAAACCCAAGACATCCCGGCGTTACCGGAGGTGCCGCTGAACCTTCCTTCCCAGTTGCTGGAGCGCCGCCCGGACATTGCCTCTGCCGAGCGCTCGGTGATGGCGGCCAACGCCAACATCGGCGTGGCCAAGGCCGCCTACTACCCGGACCTGACGTTGAGCCTGAACGGAGGTTACAGCAGCAGTACCTCCAACAACTGGTTCAGCGTGCCTAACCGCTTCTGGTCGGTCGGACCGCAGCTGGCAATGACCCTGTTCGACGGCGGTCAGCGCTCGGCGGAAGTCGACCGCAGCGAGGCCGCCTACGACGAGACCGTGGCCAAATACCGTCAAACCGTGCTCGATGGTTTCCGTGAGGTGGAAAACTACCTGGTTCAACTCAAGGTCCTGGAAAACGAAGCGGGCGTACGCCAGGAAGCACTGGACGCGGCGCGTGAATCGCTGCGCCTGACCCAGAATCAGTACAAGGCCGGGGTGATCGCTTATCTCGACGTGGTGGTGGTGCAAGCCACGGCATTAAGTAACGAGCGTAACGTGCTGAATTTGTTGCAAAGCCGGTTGATTGCCAGTGTGCAGCTGATCGCGGCGCTGGGCGGCGGGTGGGATGGGGCGGTGCAGGTGAGCGACAACCTGTAATTGAATGGACTCGCCCAAGCCGAGGCGTCTATGCGCCACGGTGGCATTCTATGAAAGCCAACGACAGCGAGGGCGAGGCCATGAGCAAGCATACGACGATAAACAAATCCTTGTCGCCAGCTGATCTTGCGGCGATCCGACAAGCCAGCTCCTAAGTGACCGGTGTTCTGCCCAAACGCGGGACCGCGCATGACCTTCTTTTGACGTCAAACAAGCGTTTCATCGGCCTGATGGCCTTTTGCTAATTTTGTCAGTGCGTTCTTTTGCGCATTCAGTACAATCGCCGCATTTGCCCCCTCGAGAGCGGAAGTCGTCGGACGGGGCGGTCGCGAGAAGTCCCATGCTCATCGGTAACTATTCCCCCACGCTGGTTATCATCTCGCTCTGTGTCGCGATTCTCGCGTCCTATACCGCGCTCGACCTCACGGAACGCATCGCCACGGCCAAAGGGCGCGCCGTGCATTTATGGACCGCGGGTGGCGCCTTTGCCATGGGGACCGGGGTGTGGTCGATGCATTTCATCGGCATGCTTGCGTTCAAACTGCCCATCGACCTCGGATACGACGTCAGCCTCACCTTGCTGTCACTGCTGATCGGGATCCTGTCCAGCGGCTTTGCCTTGTGGCTGGTCAGTCAGGCGCAGTTGCCGGCCTGGCAACTGGCGTTCGGTGCGTTGGTCATGGGCGCCGGAATCAGTGCCATGCATTACACCGGCATGGCCGCCATGCGCATGCAGCCGGGTATCGATTACGATCCGACACTGTTCGGCGCCTCGCTGCTCATTGCGGTCGGCGCGTCGGGCGCCGGGTTATGGATCGCTTTCCGTCTGCGCCAACACAGCCCTTATGTCATCCTGATCCGTGGCGGTGCAGCGGTCATCATGGGTATCGCCATCGTCGGCATGCACTACACCGCCATGGCCGCGGCGCGCTTCGCCGACGGCAGTTTCTGTGGCGCGGCCATCGACGGCTTGAACGGCAAGGGCCTGGACAACCTGGTGCTGATCACCACCCTGGCCATATTGACCATTGCCTTGCTGACGTCGGTGCTCGATGCACGCATGGAGGCGCGCACCGCAAGCCTTGCCCACTCGCTGACCGAAGCCAATCGCGAACTGACCCAATTGGCCCTGCATGACACCCTGACCGGCCTGCCGAATCGGGTGTTGCTGGCTGACCGCATCGATCAGGCGATGTCGAAGGTGCAGGAGCAGGGCGGGTGTTTTGCGTTGATGTTCATCGATCTGGACGGTTTCAAACCGGTCAACGATGCCTTCGGTCATCACATGGGCGATCAGTTGCTGCGAGCGGTCGGCCTGCGGTTGCGCGAGGAATTGCGCAGTCAGGACACCCTGGCACGGATCGGTGGCGATGAGTTCGTGCTGCTGGTGCAACTGGGCGAGGAGAATGATGCATTGAGCCTGGCGGCCCGCCAGGTCGGATTGATCGCGCGCCCGTTCCGGGTGGCCGAACATGACTTGCAGATCTCCGCCAGTGTCGGTATCGCCGTCTATCCGGGCAATGGCCAGACTGCCGAGGAGTTGCTGATGAACGCCGACGCGGCGATGTATCACGCCAAAGGCACTGGAAAAAACGGCTACCGCTTCTTCGACGCCTCGATGAACAGCAATGCGCGCAAGCAGCTGCAACTGCTGCAAGACTTGCGTAATGCACTGGACCAGCAGCAGTTCAGCCTCTATTACCAACCCAAGTTCGATGCGGCCAATGGCCATCCGGTCGGCGCCGAAGCGCTGCTGCGCTGGGAGCACCCGACCCAAGGCATGCTCCTGCCGGACAAGTTCATCGACCTGGCGGAGAAAACCGGGCTGATCATTCCGATTGGCGACTGGGTGCTCAACGAGGCCTGCCGGCAGATGCGCGAATGGTATCTGCTCGGCTACACCGACTGGCGCATCGCGGTGAATCTCTCGGCCTTGCAATTCTGCCACGTCGAGCTGGTGCAGAGCGTTGCCAAAGCCCTGGCCACGCACCATTTGCCGGCCAACAGCCTGACCTTGGAAATCACCGAGACCACCGCCATGAACGACGCCGATGTGAGCATGGCGGTGCTTCAGGAGTTGTCGGCAATGGGCGTCGACCTGTCCATCGATGACTTTGGCACTGGCTATTCGAGTTTGATGTACCTCAAGCGCCTGCCGGCCAATGAGCTGAAGATCGACCGGGGGTTTGTCCGCGATCTGGAACACGACAGCGACGACGCCGCCATCGTTTCAGCCATCGTCGCCCTCGGCCAGGCCTTGGGTTTGCGGATCGTCGCCGAAGGCGTGGAAACCGGGGTGCAACAGGACTTCCTGACGAAACTCGGCTGCGACTCGTTGCAAGGCTATCTGCTCGGCCATCCGCTGCCGGCTGCGCGCTTCATGGCCGATATTCTGCGCGGCGAGCAACTGGCTGCCGGTTGAAGGGTGGCCTTTGTAGGAGCCAGGCTTGCCGGCGAACCAGGCGCTGCGGTGTATCTGCTGCATTGCGTCATCGTTCTTCGCGGGCAAGCCTCGCTCCTACAGGCGAACCAGACGCTGCGGTGTATCTGCTGCATTGCGTCATCGTTCTTCGCGGGCAAGTCGGATCGCCGCACCGCTCGCTCCTACAGGTCATGCAAAAACCATAAATGGCGGTTATTCTTTGCTCCGACTGCTTACGCTTGAAAACGGGGAAAGCCAGCATGGATAAAGTCATCGTCATCACCGGCGGCAGCCGCGGCATCGGCGCCGCCACCGCCTTGTTGGCCGCCGAACAGGGCTATCGGATCTGCATCAACTATCAGACCGACGAAGCAGCAGCCCAGACGGTGCTGGATCAAGTCCGTGCCCTCGGCGCGCAAGCCATTGCGGTACGCGCCGATGTCAGCATCGAAGACGAAGTGATCGCCTTGTTCCATCGCGTGGACACCGAACTGGGGCGGGTCACCGCACTGGTCAACAACGCCGGCACCGTGGGCCAGAAGTCCCGGGTCGAGGAAATGTCCGAATTCCGCATCCTCAAAACCCTCAAGACCAACGTCCTGGCGCCGATCCTCTGCGCCAAGCATGCGCTGCTGCGCATGTCGCCCAGACACGGCGGGCAAGGCGGCAGCATCGTCA
Source organism: Pseudomonas fluorescens (assembly GCF_902497995.1). Classification (GTDB taxonomy): domain Bacteria; phylum Pseudomonadota; class Gammaproteobacteria; order Pseudomonadales; family Pseudomonadaceae; genus Aquipseudomonas; species Aquipseudomonas fluorescens_BK. The sequence continues at coordinate 32,651 of NZ_CABVII010000034.1, forward strand.
ACGTGTCCTCGGTCGCCTCGCGCCTGGGATCACCCAACGAATACGTGGACTATGCGGCGTCGAAAGGTGCACTGGACAGCTTCACCATCGGCCTGTCCAAGGAAGTGGCGGGCGAAGGTATCCGTGTCAACGCCGTGCGGCCGGGATTCATCTACACCGACTTCCATGCACTGAGTGGCGATCCGGACCGGGTCAGCAAGCTGGAATCGGCGATCCCCATGGCGCGGGGCGGGCGGCCGGATGAAGTGGCGGAGGCGATTGTGTGGTTGTTGTCGGATAAGGCGTCGTATGCGACGGGGACGTTCGTCGACCTTGGTGGCGGTCGCTGAATGACTGTCTACTGTCATTGTTGACAGTAGACGATGATACCCGGCGCGCTTAGATTGCGAGTGACTCCCAATAGTCGAGCGCCATAATTGCACAACCACACGCCTTCAATCAGTGTCATTGAACCACGCGGTTTACCTGTTCGTGCAATGGCCTATTATCGGCGCGCAATCGGCGATCCTGTCGAGGCTCGGGTCACGCATCAGCTATACGACGCTGCTGGCCGGCTCACTCAACAACGCGATCCCCGGTTGTTTGCACTGTTGCAGTCGGGCACTTCGGTGCCGACAAACCTGTCGACTTTTCACGATCTGTCAGGGCAGACGCTTTGCAGTGACAGCGTCGATGCGGGCTGGCAGCTTGACCTGTCCGGTGCGGGCGGGCCGGCGTGTGAATCGTGGGATCAGCGAGGCTGGCATCGTCGTACCGAGCATGATTCCTTGCTGCGACCGGTAGCGATTCATGAGTATTGCTTCGAGGAAACCGAGCGCTGTGCCGAACGGATCATCTGGGCCAGTTCCTCTCCAGAAAATGCACTGCACAATCGTTGCGGCCAACCGGTGCGTCATGATGATCCAGCAGGTAGCCGATGGCTGCCCGAGTATGGACTGACGGGAGCGGTCCTGGCTGAGGACCGGCGTTTCCTCGACAGCCTTGAACCGCCTGACTGGCCCGTCACCGAAGCTGAGCGCAACTCGTTGCTGGAGCCGGGTGACGGTTCGCGTTCTGCATGGCACTTCGCGGCGACCGGCGAAGCGCTGAGCCAGACCGATGTTAAAGGTCATGTCCGGCACTTCGCGCATGATCGGGCCGGTCAACTGCGCGAAGTTCGCCTGCAGCGCTCCGAACAGACCACTGCCGAGACGCCGGTCAGTGGCATCGAATACAATGCTTCAGGGCAGGTTCAACAGGAGCTGACCGGCAACGGCATGCGAACCTTTTCCAGTTATGATCCGGCCGATGGCCACCTCCTGTCGCTGGCCAATCAAGACCCGGGCGGTGTGTTTTTGCAGAACCTGAGCTACCGCCATGACCCGGCTGGCAATATCACGCAGATCGCGGATGCGGCATTACCCATACAGTACTTCGCCAATCAACGGATCGAACCGGTTCGACATTTCGCCTACGACACCCTGTACCAGTTGATCGAAGCCTCGGGCTGGGAATCCGCCAAGCCGTCACTGGGACCGGCACTACCGGTCTGGCAACCCTTCGGCCCACTCGACGCGAGCCGCTGGTGCAACTACAGCGAAACCTACCATTACGATGAGGCGGGCAATCTGCTGCAACGCGTTCATCAGGGGGCGGTGGATGACACCTTGAACATGCAGGTGGCGCCGCACAGCAATCGCAGCATCAAAATCCGACCGGGCGCGAACCTTGACGAGCTGTTCGATGCCCGCGGCAATCTGCTGGAACTGCAACCGGGGCAAAGGTTGCAGTGGAACGGCCGTAGTCAGTTGACGCAGATTACCCAGGTTAGTCGAGCAGACGGCAACGATGACCTGGAGCGGTATGTGTATGACAACGAAGGGCAACGCCTGCGAAAATGGCGCACCGCTGCGGCGAAATCTGTCACTCATGCGGGCGAAGTGCGTTATCTGCCGGGCATCGAATTGCACACCGACAGCGCCACCGGCGAGCGGTTGCAGGTGGTCAGTGTTCAGGCTGGCCGCTGTTCGGTGCGCCTGCTGCATTGGGACAGTCCGCCACCCAATGGCGTGGACAATGATCAGTTGCGTTACTGCTTCGACGATCACCTGGGGTCCAGTGCAATCGAGGTGGATGCGCAGGCGAAACCGATCAGTCAGGAAGTGTATTACCCATTTGGTGGCACGGCCTGGTTGGCGGGGCAGCATGAGGTGGAGACCAGCTACAAGACCATTCGTTATTCAGGCAAGGAAAGGGACACAACGGGGCTTTATTACTACGGTGCGCGCTATTACGCGCCGTGGCTACAGCGGTGGTTGAATCCGGATCCGGCGGGAGAAGTGGATGGGTTGAATTTTTTTCGTTTCGTGAGAAATAGTCCGGCTAACTTTGTTGATGTCCAGGGGCATTTTCCGGTTTTACGAAAATTTTTCGACTATCGCCTCGAGACTCGTACTGGAATTCGCCACCTAATAACCCAACGTGGTTTGAAAAGCTTCGGTAAAAAATCTCCTGAGGTGTCTCGGCTTTTGAATGAAGGTCTGAAAAAAGCTAAAGATGAAGTAACGCGAACTCTATTTGAGCTTCGCGAGAATAAGCATGATACAAATTCGTACGACAATTTTTTTGGTAAACAGACTGAAGATGGTGTTGTTCAGTTGGAGGACCACTACCAGAGTATATTGTCGAATATTGAGCGCATTCAGAAAAAGCCGGAGAAATTTGTTTTCTTTAGAGATGATGAAGGCAAGCGTTCCAAGGCTAGCGCTTTTATATATCACGAAGATAGAAGGCATAAAGTATATATCAATTCGACATTTATTGATTCGGCAACAGTTGGTGACATTGCGCATGTATTGGTGCATGAATTTAGCCATCAAAATGTTGCGGGCAAGGCAACTAAGGATTATTGGTATTTGTACTCAAGTTTTGGTGATGTAGCGGACCGTACGGATGACCGATCAACATGGGATGATCAAAACCAGACTGCGTCACGGGCAACGGCAATAACGCTGGCGGGGGTTTACCCCAATGAGATTCATCCCAAGATTCAACATAATTTTATTGAGGAGGCTGGGGGCGCCAACATTGAGGAGGCTGCAAGAAGGTTTAGAGCAGATCCATCTCTTAGAAGCAGAATGGCACTCAGAAATGCGGATAATATTGCGGGTTTCGTTTTTTCGGATAGAAGGAGAACAAGTCAAATAAGCGATGATGGCTGGCCATTATAATCATGCTCCCATTTATAGAAAGGCATTTCAGCAAAGCATCCAGATCACGCCGCTGAGCACCAAACGCTCATCTCGCGGGCGATCTCCGTTAAAAACTCCCGGGCTGCACCCGGGAGTTTGTACCGGTTTGCCTGCTAACTCGAACTATTGAGTGACCGCACATTCTTTCCCAGCGATGTGCGTAGCCATACGCCGTCGACAAATGCGAAGCACGCCGCCTTGATCACGGAAATTAATAGTCTCGTAATTTTAAAACGACCACACAATCCGCCCTAACGTTTCCATCGCCTTCTCCGCAGCCTCATCCCACGGACTCCCATAATTCAACCGAATACAATTCCTGAACCGCTGCACCGGTGAAAAGATCGGTCCCGGCGCAATGCTGATCCCCTGCGCCAAGGCCATCTGAAACAACTTCAACGAATCCATCTGCGCCGGCAATTCCAGCCACAAAAAGTAGCCACCCGCCGGCTGACTGACCCGGGTTTGCGCCGGAAAATAGCGAGCGATGGCGGCCAACATCGCGCTCTGCTGTTCTTCCAGCGCGTAACGCAGTTTGCGCAAATGCCGGTCGTAACCGCCATGCTGCAGGTAGTCGGCAATGGCCGCCTGGGCTGGCATCGACGCGCAAAGCGAGGTCATGAGTTTCAGGCGTTCGATCTTCTGCGCATATCGCCCGGCAGCGACCCAGCCGATGCGGTAGCCGGGGGCCAGGCTTTTGGCGAATGAACCGCAGTGCATCACCAGGCCCTCTGTGTCGAAGGCTTTGGCCGGTTTCGGCGCTTGTTGCCCGTAATAGAGTTCGGCGTAGACATCGTCTTCGATCAGCGGCACCTGATGAACGCGCAGCAACTCCACCAGTTCACGCTTTTTCGCCTCGGGCATGGTCGCGCCCATCGGGTTCTGGAAACTGGTCATGCACCAGCAAGCCTTGATCGGGTGGCGCTCCAGGGTTTGCGCGAGCACGCCAAGGTCGATGCCGTCGCGCGGGTGCACGGGGATTTCCACGGCTTTGAGCTTCAGGCGTTCCAGCACTTGCAGGCAGGCGTAGAACGCTGGCGCTTCGATGGCCACCAGGTCGCCAGGCTCGGTGACGGCTTGCAGGCACAGATTCAGGGCTTCCAGCGCGCCGTTGGTGATCAGCAGCTCTTCAATGGGCAGCATCAACCCGGCGACCATGTAGCGCAGGGCGATTTGTCGACGCAGTTGCGGGTTGCCCGGCGACATGTCGGTGACCACCATGCGCGGGTCCATGTCCCGGGCGGCACTGGCCAGGGAGCGCGAAAGGCGCTGCAGGGGAAACAGGGCCGGGCTGGGGAAAGCCGAGCCGAAGGGCACGGTGGTGGGGTCCTTGATTGAGTCGAGGACCGAGAATACCAGTTCGCTGACGTCGACTTCGGTGGATTCATTGACCTGGCTGCTGATCACCGGCTCGGAAAACGGGCTCGGTGCATGGACGTTGACGAAGTAGCCGGAACGTGGCCGGGCGCGGATCAGCCCGCGGCGTTCGAGCAGGTAATAGGCCTGGAACACCGTGGACGGACTGACGCCATAGGTCTGACTGGCATAGCGCACCGAAGGCACACGCTGGCCGGGGCCGAGGACGCCGGAGCGGATCAGTTCAGCGATGTCGTCGGCGAATTTTTCGTAGCGTTTCATCGGGTGCCTGGAGGGGTTGTCATTCAGAAAAATCGGGGTGACTTCTTCGCGGGCAAGTCGGATCGCCGCACCGCTCGCTCCTACAGTACGGTGGGGACCGTAGGAGCGAGCGGTGCGTCGATCCGACTTGCCCGCGAATGGCAGCACCGCAGTCTAAGGGATCATCTGTTCATCGGCGCAACAAACCGGCTCTTGGCCACGCTATAAATATCGGGCTCATCACGGTCCACAATCTTGAAACTGATGGTCTGCGAGCTGCTGCTCGGCCGTTGCGCCGTCATCGCCACCGACACCGGCACATCGACGATCTCGCCAGACGCCAGGCTCAGTTCAGTCCTGCCTTGCAACTGGAAGCCGTCGCCATCGACCAGGGTCAAGCGGTAGTCCTGACGTTGCTGGGTCTTGTTGATGACCTTCAGGCTATAAATGTTTTCAATCTGGCCCTGACTGTTCTCGCGAAACAGGCCACGGTCCTTGCTCACGTCCAGCGAGACCATCGGCCGTTCCACCAACGCCAGGGCGAGCGCGCCGATCATCACCAGCAGCACGGCGGTGTAACCCATCAGCCGAGGCCGAAGCAGCCGGGTCTTGCCGCCCTGTAACTCATGTTCCGAGGTGTAGCTAATCAGCCCACGGGCATAGCCCATCTTGTCCATGATCGAATCGCAGGCGTCGATGCACGCGGCACAGCCGATGCATTCCATTTGCAAACCGTCGCGGATGTCGATCCCGGTGGGGCAGACCTGCACGCAGAGTTGGCAATCGATGCAATCACCGAGGCCGACTTGCGCCGGTGCCACCTCACGTTTGCGTGGGCCACGGTATTCGCCACGGGCGACGTCGTAGGAAATGGTCAGGGTGTCTTTGTCGAACATCACGCTCTGGAACCGTGCATACGGGCACATGTGCATGCACACCGCCTCACGCAGCCAGCCGGCGTTGAGGTAAGTGGCGCCGGTGAAAAACAACACCCAGAACAGGCTCACGCCGCCCATTTGCAGGGTCAGCAACTCTTCGGCCAGTGGCCGGATCGGCGTGAAGTAACCGACAAAGGTCAGGCCGGTCAGCAAGCTGATGGCCAGCCACAAACTGTGCTTGATCGAGCGCCGGATCAGTTTGTTCAGGCCCCAGGGCGCGGCTTGCAGTTTGATGCGCTGGTTGCGTTCACCCTCGGTGATTTTCTCGCACCACATGAAGATCCAGGTCCAGGAGCTCTGGGGGCAGGTGTAGCCACACCAGACCCGCCCGGCGAACACGGTGATCGCAAACAGGCCGAACGCGGCAATGATCAGCAACGCCGAGAGCAGGATGAAATCCTGCGGCCAGAAGGTCGCGCCGAAGATGTGGAATTTACTTTCGGACAGGTCCCAGAGCACCGCCTGGCGGCCGCCCCAGTTCAACCAGACGGTGCCGAAAAACAGCACAAACAGAAAACCCGCGCCGCTCATGCGTAATGTGCGGAACAGGCCGGTGAAGCTGCGGGTATGGATCAGGTTGTCGCTGGACTTGGCCTTTATCTTTGCACGCGAAGGCTCGTAGCTGTGTACTAAGGGTGCGCTTTCCAGGGTTCGGACGGGGATTCTATCGCTCATGGTCTGTCGCTCATCAGCCTCCATCAGGCGTGAGCACTATGCGCGGTGATCTGTTTGCATAACAGACTCAGGTATTGCAATAAAAAGCGGATCAGATGGGCTGGAACCCGCTGCCTGCGACACGTTGAAGCACCTGTCACAGCGGGATGCTGGCGCCTATACCAGGCGCCGGACGCTGTTGTTGATACGGGTCAGTCAAATCACCGAATCACTGTCGGTGGCCTTCAAATGCCTGCGGCCGTCGACGGCACCTGCTACGGTCAATGCATCGGCTTCTGCTTCGGTGATGTAGATACGCTGGCCATCAAGCTCCACCGCTGACATGGCCATTTCAGAGTCAGTAATGATGGTGACGTCGGGGCACAGACGAATTTCTTCGCCGTTCTCGGTCGTGAAGAAGCAGGTCTGGTTTTCGATACGTATCGACATGTGAGGTCGCCTTTTCTCGTCGGGTTCTAAACTGTTAGGGCGTAATGGGCGGACATCGTTCTGTGCAACCGATTAATGGTCGCCGCGGTCCATCCTCTATCGAGCCATTCATTACAAGGACTGCGCCATGAACGCCTGGTGGCATGAGGTTTGGGTGACCCTGCAAGCGGAGTTCGCCGACATCGGCGACGCCTCCCAACTGACGCGCATCACCGTGCGCCTGCTGATGGCCGCACTGTTGGGCGGGATTCTCGGTTTCGAACGCGAACAAAAGGGCAAGGCCGCCGGGGTGCGCACCCACATGCTGGTGGCGCTGGGGGCGGCGCTGTTTGTGCTAGTGCCGCAAATGTCCGGCTCCCAGGCCGATGCCATGAGTCGGGTGGTGCAGGGCGTAATCGCCGGGATCGGCTTTCTCGGGGCCGGCACCATCCTGAAAAACCAGGAGGGCGATGAAGGCCACGTCAAAGGCCTGACCACCGCCGCCGGCTTGTGGATGACCGCGGCCATCGGTGTTTCAGCCGGACTGGGGCGCGAGGCGACAGCGGTGCTCAGTACATTGCTGGCATTGTTGATCCTGGGTGTGATGCCGAAAATCGTGAAGATCTTCGAGAAGGATCACAACTCGTAGAAACTCTTGCTCACTCACGGTTTTCGGTTCGATCTGTGACTGTGTAATCAAGTTGTTGAAGTATAGGGAGCCGTGATGCCGGGGGTATGGTCTGCAGCCGCACGGATAAAGGCTTCGTCCAGCGTATTGCTACCGTAGCGGTGCATGAACTCTTTTCCGGAGTCGAATGGTTTAAATTTTTGTTGGCTAATCATGTAGAAGTTACTGCAATTGTTTGCAACTTCTTCGATGCTATGTGATGACACTAAAATTGCAGTTCCCTCGTTAGCAGCTCCGCGCAGGCACTTCCAAATATAATGTCTGAATTCAGGGTCAACTCCGGCAGTTGGCTCATCCAAAATCACCAGATCCGCTTCAACGGCCAGCAACGAAAGCGTAAAGAACCAACGTTTTTCACCATAGCTACACACCGAAGATTTCTTTGTCCAGATATCCTTGTAACGTTCAACTATCTCCGGACTCCAAGTGCTGAGTTTTTTCAAAGCCTGCTCCTGCGATATGTGACTCGAAGAACAAAGTAATGTGGTCATTTTAAAAATATCAAACATTCGCAGCGCTGGGGGAGTCATGACGGTCTGTGAAAGATAAAGCTGATTTGAAAAATCATTGGATAGGATTCCTTTTTTTGCTTTTTTTAATCCGCAAATAATGTCAAAAAACGTAGTCTTACCGGAACCATTTGGGCCGAGTAGACCGGTAACGGAGCCCGCGGGAACATGGATTGATGCGTCGTCAAATATTATTTTTCCGGAATACTCGAAGGAGATGGACTTGGCGCTCAACGTTCTCATTAGTATCGACTCCATACTGGGTTTATGCGCAAAAAACGCAACGACAGTAAGAAAGCTGAAACAAACGAAATAAGTATAGATAGCATTGTTTCGTAATTTTCGAATCCTCGACTCATGATGGTGTTAGCAATGTATAGTGGGTTAATGGTGTTTATCAGTTCGACTATAGGATGAGGTTCGCGAGTGCTGAGAATGCCGAGTGCCAGCATTGCAAATGATGTTATCGAAAAAATTGTATTAGCATTTTGGAAGTTTATTGGTAATAAGGTTAATAAGATTCCCGGCACACTGAACAGTATATAGCAAATATAGAAACGGCTTAGAATTGTTAAGAAGGTACATGGATCGAAAGAGCCAAAAGGGAAGTACGTTAATACATAGAAAATGGCGCAGTAAATAAAGGATATTAGTGAGTACGCTAAAAATTGTGCCAGCAGGAATATTAATTTGGCTTCAGATGTATAAATGAAAGATCTGATGAAGCCGCTTTCTCTCCTTCCTATAATGTAAAAGGCAAAGCCAAAAAATGCGACGCTCGAAGAAATGTATGCATGGAACCATGAGGTGCTTTCTATATAGCTAATCCCCGAAAGAATGGGGTCCATTCTGGAATAAGAAAGTAAGTAATATATTGCCGCCGGTGAGATGATCATCCAGAAAACTGCGATAGGTTCTTTTAGCTGCTCCTTTATAAAAAGTAGTGAAAGCTCTAAAGCTCTTAGGGTGAGAGTGGTCATAGTTCACCTTTATGGAAATGGGACCATTATTTTTTGTCGATCAGCTGATATCTGATTGATGAAGCTCTCAGAGTATCTATTGTGGATATTTATATTTCTTGAGTTATTCATATGCAAAAACAAGTCTGGCGACACAAACTTGCAAAAAAAATACACATCATCGTTTATGGTGGTCGTTTTTATGTAGAAGTATCCGTCAATCTGTTGGCTTTTCAATATAGCTAAAAGGCTGGGCAAGCTAAACTCGTGCGATGATTTTAGCGTGGTGACGCTGCTTGTCTCAATAGAAGTTATCTCTTTGAATGTCTGGTAAGTGTTGCAGTTTAAAAAGTGCCTCAAGTACGGGTCTTTAATGTCCTCGATTTTTCTATCGGTCCCCCACTTCCTCCGCTACAACCGCCCCCGCCGCCACAACCACCACTGCCCCCGCATCCGCCTTGGCCGCCGGAACCTCCGGCTATATGGGGGCATGAGCCGAGGTCAAGTTCATCGCCAAAATTGAAAAGAATGGTACCTAGGTCTTCGTCGTTCATTGTTAATCACTCGTAGTTGAAGTAAGTGTCACCCGTGTTAAGTGACGACTCTATGTTTAGTTTCTTTGGGGGACGGTTGCAAGCAACTGATTTTCTTCGCGTAGGAAATTTCATTCAGATTTACAGGATAATTCATACAAGAACATTGGATTGTTTTTTGTTTGCTTTAAAGTTTAAAGTTCAACACTGCGTGAGTGTTCTTTTTAGAATCCTTAAAAAACTATGATTTAGGTATCGTGAAATTGAAAGATACTGGTGTGCTGTCGATGGCCTCCGTTTGTGGGACGGGCTAGGAAGTTTCTTACTTCTACAGGTGTTGTTTTTTTTTGAATCAGCCAATTTTTTTAAAAAAGCGACAGACGGTCGTCTCGGAGGGGCAGGAGGGCCGTACTGGTCAGTTTGGTCGCACGGCGGCGTCAGTAGGTTTTTGGCGTTTGTGCTTTGGGGGTGGTATCGAGATTTTGAAGGTTTTCGAGAGGACCTGATTACCGCAGGCTGCGATCTTTTGATTTTGATCATTTAGTGGGTTGGAATTGTGGAGGATCAAAGGATCCTCCGAATGCGGTCCGAGCCTGCGCCAGTTCATTTTGTCGCTAAAACACCTTTTATGGTTTGACGACCACCGGCGGCATCGTCTCCGGCGGATCTTCCCGCGGCGGCGGGGTGGTCCCCGGTGGCTCTTGCTCAGGCACCGGTTGTGGCTCGGTCGGCGGAATCGTCGGGTTATCGATGTTCGGATCGGGCGTTTCAGCCGGGATGGGAATACTCATCGTTGAAGCCTCCTTGTGGCACATGGCGTAAGACGTGCTTAAGTGGATTGACCGCTGCACAGAGGAATTGATTCCCCCGAAGGCCTGGCAAATCCCCGTGAACTTTTACCCGCGCCCGTCGCTCGGAATCTAAGTGAGTTCATTCCGGGGCCGACGGCCTTGCGTGAGTGGCGACCAAGCACAAGAGCGTCCATGGGGCGTAAAGGAGAGATGCTCGATGACTGCTGAAAAACCGACAGAGCTCAACTACAACCCGCATATGCCGTTGTCGCAGGCTTTGCTGCTGCCGCGCATCGCGATCGAAAACACCATGCCGACCCTCGATGGCGGGCAGTTTGCCGTCAAGGCCGTGGCGGGGCAGGACGTGGTGGTGACCAGCAAGGTTTTTGCCGATGGCCACGATCAACTGGCCGTGCGGGTGCGCTGGCGTGCCGATGGCGATGAGACCTGGCAAAGCGAGGTCATGGCCAGCCTGGGCAATAATGGCTGGCGGGGCCAGTTCCATGTGGTGGAGCAGGGCCGTTATGTATTTTGTATCCAAGCCTGGATCGATCAGTTCGCCAGCTTCCGTTATGAGCTGGAGAAAAAGCATCTGGCGAGGGTGCCCGTCAGTCTGGAGTTGCAGGAAGGACGCAACCAGGTCCAGCAAGCGGCGGAGCGTGCCGAAGGCCAGTTGAGCGAGGACCTGGCGGCGCTGCACCATGAATTGTCCGGGCTGCTCGAAACCGAGCAGGTCGCGCTGTTCATGCACCAGCGCAGTGCCGAGTTGATGGCCCAGGCCGATCACCGCGCTTATTTGAGCCTCAGCCCCGAGTATCCGCTGGACGTCGAGCGCGGACTGGCGCAGTTCGCCAGTTGGTATGAATTGTTTCCACGCTCGATCACCGATGACCCGGCCCGCCACGGCACCTTCAACGATGTGCACTCGCGGCTGCCGATGATCCAGGACATGGGCTTCGACGTGCTGTATTTCCCGCCGATCCACCCGATCGGCCGCAGTTACCGCAAAGGCCCCAACAACTCCCTGAGCGCCGGGCCGGACGATCCCGGCAGCCCCTATGCCATCGGCAGCGAAGAGGGCGGGCATGAGGCGATTCACTCGGAACTGGGCACCCGCGAAGACTTCCGCCGGCTGGTGGCGGCAGCGGCTGAGCATGGGCTGGAAATCGCCCTCGATTTCGCCATCCAGTGTTCCCAGGACCACCCGTGGCTGCAACAGCACCCTGGCTGGTTCAACTGGCGGCCGGACGGCACGATCAAATACGCCGAAAACCCGCCGAAGAAATACCAGGACATTGTCAATGTGGACTTCTATGCCACCGATGCGATTCCCAGTCTCTGGGTAGAGTTGCGCGACATCGTGGTCGGTTGGGTCGAGGAGGGCGTGAAGATCTTTCGCGTCGACAACCCCCACACCAAGCCGCTGCCGTTCTGGCAATGGCTGATCGCCGATGTGCGGGCGTTGTACCCGGAAGTGATCTTCCTGGCCGAAGCCTTTACCACCCCGGCGATGATGGCGCGACTGGGCAAGGTCGGTTACACCCAGAGCTACACCTACTTCACCTGGCGCAACACCAAGACCGAACTGGCGACCTATTTCACCGAACTCAACGAGTCGCCGTGGCGCGAGTGCTACCGGCCGAACTTCTTCGTCAACACGCCGGACATCAACCCGGCATTCCTGCATGAAAGCGGGCGCGCCGGGTTTCTGATCCGCGCGGCACTGGCGACCATGGGCTCCGGTCTGTGGGGCATGTATTCAGGGTTCGAGCTCTGTGAAGCGGCACCTGTGCCGGGCAAGGAGGAATACCTCAACTCCGAGAAGTATGAAATCCGCCCTCGGGACTTCACCGCGCCGGGCAACATCATTGCCGAGATCGCCCAGCTCAACCGGATTCGCCGGCAGAACCCGGCCCTGCAGACGCATCTGGGGCTGAAGGTCTACAACGCCTGGAACGACAACATTCTGTATTTCGGCAAACGCAGTGCCGATGGCAGCAATTTCATTCTGGTGGCGATCAGCCTGGATCCGCACAACGTCCAGGAAGCGAATTTCGAATTACCGCTGTGGGAGATGGGGTTGCCCGATGACGCCAGCAGCCAGGGCGAAGATCTGATGAACGGCCATCGCTGGACCTGGCACGGCAAGTACCAGTTCATGCGCATCGACCCGGCGCATCAGCCGTTCGGGATCTGGCGATTCACCGTCTAAAGACATGCGCTCCAAATGTGGGAGCGGGCTTGCTCCGGGCGGCGTTCCGACGAAGGCGGTGGGTCAGGCAGCATCAATGCCGACTGACACTCCCTCTTCGTCGGAACGCCGCCCGGAGCAAGCCCGCTCCCCCAGGACAGCGGTGTCACTGAGGTTTGCACTCGGCTCCGCGGTAAATTTGAATTCAACAGGAGTTTCAAATGGCGAAGAAACCCAAGGCAGCCACCTTTATCAAGGATCCGCTCTGGTACAAGGATGCAGTGATCTACCAGGTTCATGTCAAATCGTTTTTCGACTCCAATAATGACGGGATCGGCGACTTTCCCGGGCTTATCGCCAAACTTGATTACATTGCCGATCTGGGTGTCAATACCGTCTGGCTGTTGCCCTTCTATCCCTCGCCACGGCGCGACGATGGCTACGACATCGCCGAATACCGTGGCGTGCATGCCGATTACGGCACCATGGCCGATGCCAAGCGTTTCATTTCCGAGGCCCACAAACGTGGCCTGCGGGTGATTACCGAGCTGGTCATCAACCATACCTCGGACCAGCACGCCTGGTTCCAGCGCGCACGCAAGGCCAAGAAAGGTTCGGCGGCGCGGGATTTCTATGTCTGGTCCGATGACGATCACAAATACGACGGCACCCGCATCATCTTTCTCGACACCGAGAAGTCCAACTGGACCTGGGATCCGGTGGCCGGCCAGTACTTCTGGCACCGTTTCTATTCGCACCAGCCGGACCTGAACTTCGACAACCCGCAAGTGATGAAAGCCGTGCTGTCGGTCATGCGTTACTGGCTCGACATGGGTATCGATGGTTTGCGCCTGGATGCGATTCCGTACCTGATCGAACGCGACGGCACCAATAACGAAAACCTGCCCGAGACCCACGACGTCCTCAAGCAGATCCGTGCCGAAATCGACGCCAACTACCCGGACCGTATGCTCTTGGCCGAGGCCAACCAATGGCCGGAAGATACGCAGCTGTACTTCGGCGACACCGACGCCAAAGGCCTCAACGGCGATGAGTGCCACATGGCGTTCCACTTCCCGTTGATGCCGCGCATGTACATGGCGCTGGCCCAGGAAGACCGTTTCCCGATCACCGACATCCTGCGCCAGACCCCGGAAATTCCAGCCAACTGCCAGTGGGCGATTTTCCTGCGCAACCATGATGAGCTGACGCTGGAAATGGTCACCGACAAGGAGCGTGACTACCTGTGGAATTACTACGCGGCCGACCGCCGGGCACGGATCAACCTGGGCATTCGCCGCCGCCTGGCGCCGTTGATGGAGCGCGACCGCCGCCGCGTGGAGCTGCTTAACAGCCTGCTGCTGTCGATGCCCGGCACGCCGACCCTGTATTACGGCGATGAAATCGGCATGGGCGACAACATCTACCTCGGCGACCGCGACGGTGTACGCACGCCGATGCAGTGGTCGATCGACCGTAACGGCGGTTTCTCCCGCGCCGACCCGGCGAGCCTGGTGCTGCCGCCGATCATGGACCCGCAATACGGCTACCTGTCGGTCAACGTCGAAACCCAGGCCGGCGACCCGCACTCGCTGTTGAACTGGACGCGGCGCATGCTCGCCGTGCGCAAGCAGTCCAAGGCCTTCGGTCGCGGCACGCTGAAAATGCTCTCGCCGAGCAATCGCCGGATCCTGGCGTATACCCGTGAATACAACGGGCCGGATGGCAAATACGAAATCATCCTGTGCGTCGCCAACGTATCGCGCAGTGCACAAGCGGCGGAGCTGGACCTGTCCGCCTACGTCGGCATGGTGCCGGTGGAGATGCTCGGCGGTAACGCCTTTCCTCCGATCGGCCAGTTGAATTTTCTGCTGACCCTGGCACCTTACGGTTTTTATTGGTTCGGACTCGCAACGGAGAATCAAATGCCCAGCTGGCACGTAGAACCGGCGCAAAGCCTGCCGGACTTCACGACGCTGGTGCTCAAGAAGCGCCTGGAAGAACTGCTCGAAGCGCCGTCCCGTGGCACGCTGGAGCAGGGCATCTTGCCCAGCTGGTTGCAAAACCGCCGCTGGTTCGCGGGCAAGGACGCGGCCATCGAGAAGGTGCACCTGGCTTACGGTGTACGCTTCGGTGATGCGCAGCATCCGGTGCTGCTCAGTGAAATCGAAGTCACCAGTGGCGGACAGACCAGCCGTTACCAATTGCCGTTCGGCTTCATTGCCGATGATCAGGTCGGCCCCGCGTTGCCGCAGCAACTGGCGCTGTCTCGGGTGCGACGCGGGCCTCAGGTCGGTTTGATCACCGATGCGTTCGCCCTGGAAAACTTCATCCGCGCCGTGTTGCAGGGCATGCAGAGCAACACCCTGTTGCCTTCGGATGGCGGCGAGATCCGTTTCGAAGCCACCGACGAACTGGCCAGGCTGGGCCTCCCGGCCGAGCCGGAGGTGCGTTACCTGTCCGCCGAGCAGTCCAACAGCTCGGTGGTGGTCGGCAGCAGCATGGTGCTCAAGCTGATCCGTAAAGTCGCCTCGGGCGTGCACCCGGAACTGGAAATGAGCGCGTACCTGACCGAGGCAGGTTTCGCCAATATTTCGCCGCTGCTGGGCTCGGTGATTCGTCGCGATGGGGCGGGCGAGGACAATCTGTTGATGATTGCCCAGGGTTACCTGAGCAATCAGGGGGATGCCTGGGAGTGGACGCAGAACAACCTGGAACGTGCGTTGCGCGATGAACTGGCCGACGCCATGTCCGAGCAGGAGCAGCACTACAACGCCCTCGGCGAGCTGAGGGACTTCGCCGGCATGCTCGGCCAGCGCCTGGGGGAAATGCACCAGGTCCTGGCGGCACCGACCGACAACCCGGACTTCGCGCCGCAAGTCACCACGCAGAAGGAGGCACTGGCCTCGGCCAAGGATGTGGCGGCGCAGTTGGAAAACGCCCTGAAGTTGCTCAAACAGCATCAAAGCGAACTGAACCCGGCGGACAAAACCCTGGTCAGTCGTTTACTGGACAACAAAAAAGCCGTCCTCAGTCACGTTCAAGAATTGGGCAAAAAGGCCGCCGGTGGCCTGCGTATCCGTGTCCACGGCGACTTGCATCTGGGGCAAGTGCTGGTGATCAAGGGCGACGCTTACCTGATCGACTTTGAAGGCGAGCCGGCGCGCCCGCTGCACGAGCGACGTGGCAAACACAGTCCTTATAAAGATGTGAGTGGAGTGTTGCGTTCCTTCGACTATGCTGCGGCGATGACGATCAACGTGCACAACGTCGACAACACCGACCTGGCCCAGGCCGCTCGCCAGCGTGTCGCCGAACGCTATTTAAATGAAGCACAACAAGCATTTATCGACGCTTATCGGCTGGCTGCAGCTAGTCTTGCTCATGCGTGGCAAGATCCGGAAGGCGAGGACGCCGCGCTGGCGTTGTTCGGTCTGGAGAAGGCGGCTTATGAGGTGGCGTATGAGGCTGAAAATCGCCCCACATGGTTGCCCGTGCCACTGCACGGTTTGTATGGGCTATTGAGTGGGCTTAAACCCTTTTCCGATTTTGATGGAGAGTAGTCATGAGTTTCTCGAACAGGGAACAGGGTCACGCTAAAGAAGCGCTGCTGCCCAAGGTACGGGATATCGATGCTCTGGTACGTGCCGAGCATCATGACCCTTTTGCAATACTCGGGCCCCACGGCGATGGCGCCGGCGGGCAATTCATTCGGGCCTATCTGCCGGACGCCTTGAGCGTCCAGGTAGTGGCCAGGGACTCCGGGGAGGAGCTCGGCAACCTTGAGCCGACCCAGACACCGGGACTGTTCGTCGGGCACTTCGACAGTAGCCAGCCCTATCTGCTGCGCACCCGCTGGGCCGGTGGCGAACAACTGTCCGAAGACCCTTACAGCTTTGGCCCGTTGCTCGGCGAGATGGACTTGTACCTGTTTGCCGAGGGCAACCATCGCGACCTCAGTGCATGCCTCGGTGCGCAACTGAAGACCATCGACGGTGTCGACGGCGTGCGCTTTGCCGTGTGGGCACCGAACGCCAGACGGGTGTCGGTGGTCGGTGACTTCAACAACTGGGACGGTCGCCGCCATCCCATGCGTCTGCGCCATCCCACCGGAGTCTGGGAAGTCTTCATCCCGCGCATGCAAGCGGGGGAGGCCTACAAATACGAAATCCTCGGCAGCCACGGCATTCTTCCACTCAAGGCCGACCCGATGGCCCTGGCCACCTCGCTGCCGCCGGACACCGCTTCGAAAGTCGCTTCACCGCTGAAAGTCGACTGGCAGGATCAGGACTGGATGCTATCGCGCGGCGACCGTCATCGGCCGAACGCGCCGCTGTCGATCTACGAACTGCATGCCGGGTCCTGGCAGTGCGAGCTGGACGATCTGGGCGAAGTGGCCCGCCAGTACACCTGGCATGAAATGGCCGAGCGCTTGATTCCGTATGTCAAGGAACTGGGTTTCACCCACATTGAACTGATGCCGATCATGGAACATCCGTTCGGCGGTTCATGGGGTTATCAACTGCTGTCGCAATTCGCCCCGAGCGCCCGCTACGGTTCGCCGGATGATTTCGCCGCCTTCGTCAACGCCTGTCACCAGGCTGAAATCGGCGTGATCCTCGATTGGGTGCCGGCGCATTTTCCTACCGATACCCACGGCCTGGCGCAATTCGACGGCACTGCGCTGTATGAATACGGCAATCCGCAGGAAGGTTTTCACCAGGATTGGGACACGCTGATCTACAACCTGGGCCGCACCGAAGTGCACGGCTACATGCTGGCGTCGGCGCTGCACTGGCTCAAGCATTTCCACGTCGATGGCCTGCGGGTCGATGCCGTGGCGTCGATGCTGTATCGCGATTACTCGCGCAAGGCTGGCGAGTGGGTGCCCAACCGGCATGGCGGCCGGGAGAACCTTGAAGCCATCGATTTCCTGCGTCATCTCAATGATGTGGTGGACCTCGAAGCCCCTGGCGCGCTGGTGATTGCCGAAGAATCCACCGCGTGGCCAGGTGTCAGCCAGACCACCCAACAGGGCGGCCTGGGCTTTGACTACAAGTGGAACATGGGTTGGATGCACGACTCGCTGCATTACATCCAGCAGGATCCGGTGTACCGCGCCCATCACCACAATGAACTGAGTTTCGGCCTGGTGTATGCGTGGTCCGAGCGCTTCATCCTGCCGATCTCCCACGATGAGGTGGTGCACGGCAAGCATTCGCTGATCGACAAGATGCCAGGCGATCGCTGGCAGAAATTCGCCAACTTGCGGGCGTACCTGAGTTTCATGTGGGGGCATCCGGGCAAGAAGCTGCTGTTCATGGGCTGCGAGTTCGGCCAGTGGCGCGAGTGGAACCACGACCAGCAACTCGATTGGTACCTGCTGCAGTATTCGGAGCACAAGGGCGTGCAGAAACTGGTCGGCGATCTCAATCGGCTGTACCGCGAAGAGCCGGCACTGCACGAGCAGGACGACTCGCCGCAGGGTTTCCAGTGGTTGATCGGTGATGATGCGGTCAACAGCGTCTATGCCTTTCTGCGCTGGAGCAAGGACGGGCGGCCGGTGTTGGTGGTGGCAAACTTCACGCCGGTACCGCGCGAGGCTTATCGCGTCGGTGTGCCGTTCGCCGGGCGCTGGACCGAGGTGATCAACAGCGATTCGGCGACTTATGCCGGCTCCAACTACGGCAATAGCGGCGGGGCGTTTACCGAGGATGAGCCGAGCCATGGGCAGGCGTTGTCGCTGGTGTTGAATCTGCCGCCGCTCGCGGTGTTGATGTTGCGACCGGAGGGTTGATCTAACACCGCGTTGCGCCCTTCGCGAGCAAGCCCGCTCCCACATTGGTTTTATGTACGACATCAATCCAATGTGGGAGCGAGCTTGCTCGCGAAGGCGTCAGCTCAAACAATGCATTCCCTCAGGTCAAACACTCACCACCGCATCCGCACCCCAAGACTCCCGATCAACCCATTCAAATCATTGTCATCCACATCACTGCTGTAATCCGCGCTGACGTACAGACTCACCGCGGGCGCCACTCGCGCCACCAACCCCAACCCCACTTCGACGGACGATGAATAGCGGCTGCTGCTGATCTTGTCGACTTGATCGAGGCCCACCGTATTGCCGGTATACACCGTGTGCCACAAGTTGGTCCGCACATAAGGTTCCACGGGCAGGCCGTTGATGTCGTAACTACCTTTCAATCGGGCACCGACCCGGCCGCTCCAGGATGTCAGGTCGCTGGACGAGGTGTTCCCCAATTCCCCATACGGGGTATCCAGGGTAATCCGTTGATTGATCAACTGTGCCTGGGGTTCAACCACCCAGTTTTCGCTCAGGCCAATCGGAAAACCACCTTCCACCGACAGCGTCACCGCGCTGCCTTCAGTCGCTTGCCGGGCGCCCTGACCGTTGCGGGTGTAGCCGTTGACCCGGCCGCCACTGGCACTCAAGTCAATATGCCAGCCCTGGGGGCCGGTCAGGCTCCAGTAGGCGCCAAGGCTCTCGCCTTGCAGGTTGAGGGTCTCGGTATGGGGATCGGCAAGGGCGCGACTGGTCAGCAAACCCTTGCTATTACCCTGGAATTGACTCGTGCCGCCAATCAGGCCGACCCGCTGTGTATGGCCGCTGCCGCTTTGTACGGTCAGCATCGCCGGGCCTTTGAATTGGCTGGTGCCCGGAACGGACAAGCCCTGGGCTTGATAATCGGTCTGGGCCTGCCGCGATGCCTGCCCATAGAGCTGATCCCAGGCCAACGGCGCGGCGTCTTCAATAGTGAGGTGTGAACTGCGCAAGTCAGGATTGGCATTGAAGCGGCCAGGATAGGTTACAGCGAGGGCGGGGAAGTTCAGCTTCTGAACGTCCTGGTCGTACCAGGGGATGGTTGCTTGACCTTCAGGCGAGGCATGCACCTCCATGGATGAGCACAGCAGGAGAGAACTCGAGATCGTGCAGAGCGTCAATTTGATCTCTAGTGGGGTGAGTGATTTTTTCATGGGGGCTCTCCCTTGCAAGCATGCCTTATCTCGCTTTGGCGTCTCTCTCCTACCCCGAATGAGGGGCGACCGAATGGGTTGGGCAAACCTCTGGCCGCCCGTGGTCGCGGGTGTCTGGAGGCTTGCCCCTGGTGTGTTCCGGGGGTAGTACGGTGTAGCTAAGAAGACCGTTGACGTTGCGTCAAGAAATTGGCCGATAAGCGGTATTGGTATTTTAGGGGATTTAAATGACTGATTTTTGGCGCTTCTCTAAGCGCTTGTTTGTCCGTCAAATCGTCAAAAAAGCTGACGCTTAAGCTACCAACTAAACCTGACGCCCAGATTGCCCGACATGGCCCGTTGCTGGTGGCTGTCGATATTGCTGCTGTAATCGGCACTGGCATAGACGCTGACCGACGGGGCAAGACTCAGTATCACCCCGACGCCGACGTCGGCCTGTGTGGATTGCTGGCGTGTCTCGATTTGATCGGCGTGGTCAAAGGTGACCCTGTCGGTTCCCGCAAAGGTGTGCCACAGGTTGGCGCGCAGGTAAGGTTCCAGTGGCTGGCCGCTGACCCTGTAGCGACCCTTGAGCCGCGCCCCGAGGCGTCCGGTCCAGGCGCTGTCGGAGTCGAAGGACACGTGCGAAATACCGTCTTCCTGGCTGTCGAGGGCGACTTTCTGGTAGATCACCTGCGCCTGAGGTTCCACCACCCAGTTTGCCGCTACCGGGAACGGGTAACCGGCCTCCGCCGAGAGGGTCAGGACGTGGCCCTCATTGTCGAGCGTGAGGCCTCGTTCGGAGTGATTGTCGCCGTCGAGCCAGCTGTACATCGCCACGGTATCGAGGTAGCCGCCCTCGGGATCGGTCAGCGTCCAGTACAGGCCGAGGCTGTCGCCCTCCAGCTCTACCTTGCCAGCGCGCTTGCCCTCGAAGCCCTGATTGAAGCCGTCGACATCGCCCTTCAGGCGATTGTGGCCAACGAAGAAACCCGTGCGCCAGGTTTGCCCGCCCGCCAGTTGCGAACCGAACAGGTCATTGCCCACCTGAAAGCCGTTGAGCGACCCGTCGAGCCGCGGTGTCACAGTACCCGCCCAGGTCTGGTCGAGGTTTTTGCCGTAGACCCGGCCCCAGCCAGCGCCCAAGGCACCGGTTTCAGTGAGCAGGCGCTGCTCGCCCTGGCGATCATGGAAAGTGCCTAAAGCTGCCAGGGTCAATTGCGCGGCCGCCGGCGGCAGCACGGACCAGGTCGGGACTTCCGGACGGTAAAGGGCAATCGGCGCGGCACCTGGCACAGCGGCGGGCAACGCTGGCAGCTCGGGGCCACCGACCGGGGCGGGAGCCGCTACCGGTGTGGCAACCACCGCAACCGTGATCGGTGGCAAGCCCGGATCAGGATTGGGAATGGTCGTCACCGCCGGCGCGACAACGGCCGAACGCAGGAACCAACTGTTTTCACTGCCGGCGGTAACGCCCCCTTTGAACAGGCGGTAGTCGAACGCACCGGCCGACACCGCGCCCTTGAGTGCGAAGGCATCGTTGTTGCTGATGGCCGTGCCCTGGGCCTGTACTAACTGGATGCCGTTCTGGTGGGTCAGGGCACCGGTGCCGCCAAGATTAGTGACGGTAATCAGGGTATTGCCCGTCAATGTCCCGTCGTTGACCAATAATTTGTCGCTGGCAGAGCTGTCATCCCCCAGCGCACTGTGTAAAAAAAGCTGACCGTTGTTGCCCGCGTAATTGCCCTGAACCGTCAGGGTATCGTTGGTGCGGGTATTGCCGCTGCTCAAGTCGATCACCCCGGCGTTGTTCAAGGTTGCAAGCTGACCAGCGGCAAAGGACGTGATACTGCCCTGGGCCGAGGTCAGTGTGCTGCTGCCGTCAATGTTGAACACGCCGGTACCGCTGACGCTGTCCCCCAGCCGAACAGTGCCGTCCAGATCGAAGCGTGAGCCGTTGTTCAGGTTGACCGTTTCCCAGTTACTGTAGCGCCCGCTACCCGCCGAGCGGGTTCCATCGAACGTCAGCAGGTCGTTACCGTTGCCGCCATCGATGGCCGGGGTCAGGGCGAGGGTGCTTTCACCGAGATTGCGCAAGGTTGCCCTGTCATGGTCTTCACCCATGAGGATGGCCGACCGCACGATGCCGCCGCCGTCCCAGAGCAGCGTGTCATCGCCGGCACTGGCGCGAATCTCGCCGACGATCTCACCCCCCGTCACCCTGATGCTGTCATTGCCGCCGCTGACCGAGACGTTGCCGCCAATCCGTCCACCCGAAACGATAATCGTGTCGGTGCCGAACCCGGTCACCAGGTTGCCGAGTATCTGCCCGCCGGAGAGATCGAACAGATTGTCATCGAGTTTCATGTCGACCCGGCCGATGCTGCCCCCGGTCATTCTCGCCGTATCGCCATCCTCGAAAGCTGCGACGATGGTGCCGCCGGTCATCAGGAAAGTGTCGCGACTGTCGCCTTGGGCAAGGGGCTGCAGGGTGCCTCCGGTCATGCTGAAATCGTCGACGCCATTGCCTTGGCTGACAGCCCCGGTGATCTGACCGGCACTGATCGTCAACCTGTCAGCACCGTCGCCCTGATTGAGTGTGCCGGCGAGGATGCCGGAATTCATGTCCACGCTGTCGTTGCCGGCGCCGAAGGTCACGTTGCCATTGATCGTGCCGCTGCCATTGGCGGGGAAGGTCAGACTGTTATTGCCCGACAGGTCGGTCAGCGGCCCGCTGCTGGCACTGTCACACACGAAGTTGTCGTTGCCGGCGCCGGGCGTCAGCGTGCAACTCCCGTGAGCGGTGTGTGGCCAGCCCAGACAGAAGCAGATTGAAACAGCGCAGGCGCCGTAACGGTACTTGGGCATCCTTGTCGAAAAGCTCATGCTTGTCTCCGCGTATTGATTGGCGACCAGGCCTAATTCGTCACCAAGGCAAGGACGCATTCGGTAGCGCGGGTTGCGAGACAGCATCGGGAAGGCGGATAACCCGTATTGGAAAAACCTTCGGCAACGACGGCTACAGTGGCTCGTATGCCCGTATGCAAAGCCGATACGGACGCCGCCACCGTAGCAATAGATTTACAGCGCGACTACTGACACAAATGACAGGTAGCGCGGATAAGTGCGAGTCATCAGAGGTGGACTTCCACCGCCAACGGCAAGTGATCCGACAGGTGTGTCCAGGGTTTGGTGCCCAAGATCCGCGGGTCATGACTGCTGGCGTTGCGCAGGTAAATCCGGTCCAGTCGCAAAAGAGGAAACCGCGCCGGGTACGTCTTCGCGGGCCGGCCATGATGGCGTTCGAAGGCTTCATGCAGGTAGTCGCGGCGCACCAGGGCGGCATTGCCCTGGAGCTGCCAGTCGTTGAAGTCGCCGGCGATGATGACGGGTGCGTCGTCAGGCAGGGATTCGAGCAGCTGGCACAGTAGCTGAAGTTGCAACTGGCGATGACTTTCCAGCAGGCTCAGGTGCACGCAAATCGCGTGCACCTCGAGGTGCCCCGGGACGTCCAGCACGCAATGCAGCAGGCCGCGGCGTTCGGGGCCGGTGATCGAGACGTCGAGGTTGCGGTACTCGCGGATCGGGTATTTCGACAGCAGGGCATTGCCGTGGTGACCGTCGGGGTAGACCGCGTTGCGGCCGTAGGCGAAGTCGTTCCACATGCTGTCGGCCAGGAACTCGTATTGCGAGGTTTGCGGCCAATTGTTGAAACGAGAGGAATGACGCTCGTGTTCGCCGACCACTTCCTGCAGGAATACCAGGTCCGCCGAGGTGCTGCGCACCGCTTCGCGCAATTCCGGGAGAATGAAGCGTCGGTTGAGCGCGGTAAAACCCTTGTGGGTGTTGACGGTGAGAACTCTCAGGCGATGAACCACCGGTGGCGTGTCCAGCGGCGCGGATTGGGTGGCCTGCGGCTTGGAATCACTGCTCACGTTCACTCCTCTGATTCAGGGTTGCTTATGTATGCGACTGATGCGGGGGCGGGCAGTTCAGTAGGGTTCCAGGAAAGTGGGTTCGCCGCCGATCAACTGTGGGAGCGGGCTTGCTCGCGAAGGCGGCGGCACATTCAATATTGATATGACTGTCAGACCGCCTTCGCGAGCAAGCCCGCTTGTATGCTAGGACTTGAAGGGAGGAGAAGGGACAAAGCCCGATTCTGACTGTTGACGCAGTACAGATCCGTGGGAGATTTCGCCCCTCCTCCTTTCACCCAAGCGCCGA
>NZ_CABVII010000035.1 GCF_902497995.1 Pseudomonas fluorescens
CCACGCAAGCACTGGTGATACTGGCTCGCAAACTCGCTCGAATCGTATTCGCCCTACTGAAAGGGCAGAGCGAATACCAACCGAAAGCAGGTTGAGGCTTCCCCTCAACCATAGAATCTCCCACAGTGGATGTGTGTCAGTGCAGCTTGAGGCGAGGCTCCGTCCCGCGTCCGATCTTGCTGCCCAGCATCAGCATTGCCGTGCGGAACGCGCCATACAGTGCCATCTGATGCATACGGTACAGCGACACATAAAACATCCGTGCCAGCCAACCTTCGAGCATCACGCTGCCGGTCAGGTTGCCCATCAAGTTACCCACAGCCGAAAAACGCGACAGCGAGATCAGCGAGCCATAGTCGGTGTACTTGTACTCCGGCATTGCCTTGCCTTCGATGCGCAATTTCAATGATTTTGCCAGCAGCGAAGCTTGCTGATGAGCAGCCTGGGCGCGTGGCGGCACATTGCGATCAGTGCCCGGTTGCGGGCAGGCTGCGCAGTCACCGAAGGCGAAGATGTTTTCGTCGCGGGTGGTTTGCAGGGTTGGCAACACTTGCAGTTGATTGATGCGATTGGTTTCCAGGCCATCGATGTCCTTGAGAAAACCCGGTGCGCGAATCCCGGCTGCCCAGACTTTCAGGCTGGCGTTGATCACTTTGCCGTCGGCGGTGATCAGGCTATCGGTCGTCACTTCGCTGACGGCCGCATTGGTCATCACATTGACCCCGAGTTTTTCCAGGGTTTTATGCACCGGCCCGCCAATCCGTTCCGGCAGCGCAGGCAGCACCCGTGGCCCGGCTTCGATCAGGGTGATGTGCATGTTTTCCGGCTTGATCCGGTCCAGGCCATAGGCCGCCAGTTCATGGGCGGCGTTGTGCAGCTCGGCGGCCAGTTCGACCCCGGTGGCGCCGGCACCGACGATGGCGACGCTGATCTGCTCGACCGTGTCGGTTTGCCCGGCGTGGGCGCGCAGATAGTGGTTGAGCAATTGCTGATGGAAGCGCTCGGCCTGCTTGCGGGTGTCAAGGAACAGGCAATGCTGCGCCGCGCCCTGGGTGCCGAAATCGTTGGTGGTGCTGCCAACGGCAATGACCAGCGAGTCGTAGCCCAGTTCACGGGCCGGGACCAGCTCCACGCCGGCTTCGTCATAGGTCGCGGCCAGCTGGATTTTCTTCTGTGCGCGATCAAGCCCGCTCATGCGTCCCAGCTGGAACTCGAAGTGGTTCCACTTTGCCTGGGCCACATAGTTGAGTTCGTCTTCGGAAGAGTTCAGGGAACCGGCCGCCACTTCGTGCAACAGCGGTTTCCAGATATGGGTCAGGTTCGCGTCGACCAGCATCACACTGGCCGTGCCGCGCTTGCCCAGAGTCTTACCCAGACGGGTAGCCAACTCCAGACCGCCGGCGCCGCCGCCAACGATGACAATACGATGAGTCATGGGGATATCTCGCAAGGCTAAAAGAAATCGGTGCAATTACCCGAGCGAGCGCGAGGCAGCTCATAGCGTCAGGTAACTGATAAATCGGCTCAACAGGCCTAAACCAATGGTCACTGCCAATACCACCACCAGGAGCATCCACGGCCGAAAAGGCCGGCGCTCGACTCGGTGCTGGGACAGGTGCAGGTACTCTTCGACATGCTTTTGGTCGTCGGGGTTCAGGCGGCTGGTCATTTCGGGCCTCGTCAGGTAGACGTTGCTAAATGTTTAGAAGCTACAAGAGGGTTTTACCCCACGTTGAACGGAGCATAGCCGCTGTCTGGGATGGGCTCGACGCGCACCGTATCGTCCAGGCGAATGATTCCACTTTGTATCACCCGGGCAGTGATTGCGCCATGTCCGCGTCGGCAATCAATTCCTGCATCGGACTCACAGGCTGATCCCGACGTCGAACACAATGCTGCGACCCAAATTGCTGCGCAGGAAATCCGGCGCATCCGGGTGCGCGAACAACACCCGTGCGAACGTAGGACCGACCAGCGACAACGAACGCCAGCCTTGCCGCAGATACTCGGTAGGCGGCGGGAAATGACTGTTGAGGTCCAGCACTTCGCGCTTGAGGCTGGCGAAGGCAATAATGTCCAGGTCCCCCAGGTCCATGCCGCGCTCTTTGTAGTTGTGCGCTTTTTTGCGCAAGGTTGGCGCCAGTCTCAGCAAGAATTCGTTGGCCGGAATGCGTCGGGGTTTGGCCTCGCGCCTTACCAGTTGGCTCAGGGAAAACGCGCTGCGTCGGCGTTGCAGTTCATCGCGCCACTCGTCGTTGAGGCGCCGGCCTTCGTCGAGGACGAAGAACACCTCGAAACTGGCGTCACGGAACAGCACGTCCGGCGGCTCGCCGGCCGGTGCGAACTCGTCGGCGCGGTAGGGAATGTTCAGGCCCTGCAACAGGCGCTGGCACACCCAACGCTCACGCTCCCATTTGCGGGCATTGGAGAGAAACGCATTGGCTTGCTCGGCCGCAATGGTCAGCAGGCGTAAATAATCTGAATCATCCATAAGCCCAAGCTTAGCGTTCAAATGCGATCGCAAAGAAGACAGTTTGTCGCAGAAGGTCAGAAATCTGCCGGATCTGCGGCGCCATGCCCGCCACACATTCATCCCGCGCCCGGTTCAGGGCATTGCACAAAACGGATAGCGATCTGCGCGAAGTGGATATTGCCCCATGCCTGGCATCTTTACCCTCGGCTATACGGACGTTAGCCGTGTTACCGACGCTCTTAAAAACAACAACAAGAGATAGATGCCATGCGCAAGATCGACGTACATGAGGTTATCGACAACGCACGATTCAACCGTTTTCACTGGATGGTGCTGTTCTGGTGTGCCCTGATCATCATCTTCGATGGTTACGATCTGGTGATCTACGGCGTAGTGCTGCCGATGCTGATGAAAGAGTGGGGGCTCAGTCCCCTGCAAGCGGGCGCACTGGGCAGTTATGCACTGTTCGGAATGATGTTCGGCGCGCTGTTTTTCGGCCCGCTGTCGGACAGGATCGGCCGCAAAAAAGCCATCACGATATGTGTGATGCTCTTCAGCGGTTTTACCGTCCTCAACGGATTTGCCCGCAACCCCACCGAGTTTGGCATTTGCCGATTTATCGCCGGCCTGGGTATTGGCGGGGTAATGCCCAACGTCGTGGCACTGATGAACGAGTACGCGCCGAAGAAAATCCGCAGCACGCTGGTGGCGATCATGTTCAGCGGTTATTCGGTGGGCGGCATGCTTTCGGCGGGGCTTGGTATCGTGCTGATCCCGAGTTTTGGCTGGCAATCGGTGTTCTACGTGGCGGTGCTGCCGTTGCTGTTGTTGCCCTTGATCATGTACTTCCTGCCCGAGTCGGTGGGTTTCATGCTGCGCCAGGGGCACAATGCAGAGGCGCGCGACATCCTGCAGCGGATTGATCCGGCTTACGTCGCGCAAACCGGCGATCAACTGCACATGAGCGACGCGAAAGGTACTGGTGCTCCGGTACTGCAACTGTTCCGCGAGGGCCGAGCGCTGCGTACGCTGATGCTGTGGCTGGCCTTTTTCTGCTGCTTGCTGATGGTCTATGCCTTGAGTTCCTGGCTGCCGAAACTGATGGCCAACGCCGGTTACAGCCTGGGCTCGAGTCTGTCGTTCCTGCTGGTACTCAACTTCGGTGCCATTTTCGGCGCGGTGGGCGGTGGTGTGCTGGGTGACAAACTCAACTTGCCGCGGGTGTTGGCGGTGTTCTTCGCCGGTGCCGCCGTATCGATCACCTTGCTGGGATTCAACAGCCCGATGCCGGTGCTGTACTTGCTGATCGCCATTGCCGGGGCTACCACCATCGGCTCGCAGATCCTGTTGTACGCCTGCGCTGCGCAGTTCTACTCCATGACCATTCGCTCCACCGGCCTGGGGTGGGCGTCGGGCATCGGGCGCAACGGCGCCATCGTCGGACCGCTGCTGGGCGGTGCCTTGCTCGGGATCAACCTGCCGCTGCAACTGAACTTCATGGCCTTTGCCTTGCCCGGTGCAGTGGCCGCGATTGCCATGACCGTGTTCGCCATCAGCAGTCGGCGCAGTGCCCGGCAAGCACTATCGGGCTCGCAGCAAGGATCGCCTGACGGGACTGTCGGCGAAGTTTCATGAAAGCGTTATTCCAGGACTTTTCCCTGTCGGCGGCAGTCGCCGGATTTATCGCCACGGTGATTTCCTACGCCGGCCCGTTGGTGATCATCTTCCAGGCTGCCGAGACCGCACACCTCTCGCGAGAAGTGTTGTCGTCCTGGGTCTGGGCGATTTCCATCGGCAGCGCCGTGCTCGGAATCGGCCTGAGCCTGCGTTATCGCGTACCGGTGATCATCGCGTGGTCGGCGCCGGGTTCGGCGTTGCTGGTGGCGTTGTTGCCCGGGATCTCGATGCCGGAGGCGGTGGGGGCTTACCTGGTCAGCAGCCTGATTATCTTTCTGGTCGGGGTGTCCGGGGCGTTTGACCGGATCATCGGCAAACTGCCCGCGGCCATTGCGGCCGCGATGCTGGCGGGGATTCTGTTCAGCTTCGGCACCGGGTTGTTCGTCTCTTTGCAGGGCAAACCGTTGCTGGTGCTGGCGATGTTTGCCACCTACCTGGTCTGCAAGCGGGTGATGCCGCGTTATGCGGTGTTGATGGTGCTGCTGGTGGGGTGTTTGCTCGCCTTGCTTGCCGGGGATCTGCACCGTGAAGCGCTGGTGATCGGTTTTGCCACGCCGGTGTGGATCACCCCGACGTTCAGCCTGAGCGCGACCCTGAACATTGCCTTGCCCCTGGTGATGGTGGCGCTGACCGGCCAGTTTGTACCCGGCATGGCAGTGCTGCGGGCCAGCGGTTACTCGACGCCGGCCGGCCCGATCATCGCCAGCAGTGCGTTGGGCACGGCGCTGTTGGCACCGTTCGGTTGTCATGGGCTGAACCTGGCGGCGATCACCGCGGCCATATGCACCGGCCGCGAGGCCCATGAAAATCCCGGCCAACGCTATGTGGCCGGTGTCGTGGGTGGCCTGTGTTACCTGGTGCTGGGGATCTTCGGCGCCACCCTGGTTTCACTGTTTTCGGCGTTCCCCAAAGAACTGATCGCAGCCCTGGCCGGGCTGGCGCTGTTCGCCGCGATTGCCGGGGCGTTGGCCGGTGCCATGGCCGTACCGAAGGATCGCGAAGCGGCGCTGGTGACCTTTCTCACCACCGCGTCGGGCATGTCGTTGTTGGGGTTGTCCGCTGCATTTTGGGGGCTGATTTTCGGCATGGTCACCCACGTGCTGTTAAACGCCCGTCGTCCTGTTCCTCGCAGCGAAATCGCTGCGGCTGAAGCACTTCAACCTGTCGATCAATAAAAACAAGAGAAAAACGATGAAACAGATTCTCCCAGCAACCGGTTCAGCGTTGTCCATGGCTGTCGTCTCGAGTTTCGCCGCTGGTGCGATGGCCGCCGAGGGCGGTTTCATCGAAGACACCACGGCGACCTTGCAAGCGCGCAATTACTACTTCAGCCGGGACTTTTCCGACATCGTCGGCGCCAACCGGCAATCGAAGGCCGAAGAGTGGGCACAGGGCTTCATCCTCAACGTCAAGTCCGGTTACACCCAAGGCCCGGTCGGTTTTGGTGTGGATGTCATCGGCCTGCTCGGCCTCAAACTCGACAGCAGCCCGGACCGGGTCAATACCGGTTTGCTGCCGGTGCAGGATGACGGCCGTGCGGCGAATGATTACAGCCGACTGGAAGGCGCGTTGAAGGTGCGCTACTCCAAGACCGAACTGAAGGTGGGTGAATTGCAACCCAACGTGCCGGTGCTGGCCTTCAGTGATATCCGTCTGCTGCCGCCCAGCTATCAGGGCGCAAGTATCAGCTCGAACGAGATCGATGGCCTGACCATGCAAGGCGGCCACTTGAGGTCCACCAGCCTGCGCAACGAGGCCGGCGACGAAAAGATGCAAGCCATGCTCGGTCATATACCGCAGCGCCAGGTCAGCAGCGATGGCTTCAACTTCGCCGGCGCCGATTACGCCTTCAACGACAAGCGCACCTCGGTCGGCGCCTGGTTCGGGCAACTGGAAGATATCTATAACCAGCGCTTTCTCGGCCTCAAGCACAGCCAACCGTTGGGCAACTGGACCCTGGGCGCCAACCTCGGTTATTACGATTCGCGCGAAGACGGCAAAAAGCTGCTGGGCAATATCGACAACCAGGCGTTCTTCTCCCTGCTGTCGGCCAAACGCGGCGGCCACACGTTTTATCTGGGTTATCAGGGCATGTTCGGTGACAGCGCCTTCCCGCGGGTCTTTGCCAATATCAGTCCGCTGGGCAACGAAGTGCCGACCTACGAGTTTGCCTACACCGATGAGCGCTCCTGGCAGGCGCGTTACGACTACGATTTCGCGGCCCTTGGCCTGCCGGGGCTGACCAGTACTGTGCGCTACATCACCGGCAGCAATGTCGATACCGGCCTGGGTTTTGAAGGCAAGGATCGCGAACGTGATCTCG
The DNA here is from genome assembly GCF_902497995.1 of Pseudomonas fluorescens. Classification (GTDB taxonomy): domain Bacteria; phylum Pseudomonadota; class Gammaproteobacteria; order Pseudomonadales; family Pseudomonadaceae; genus Aquipseudomonas; species Aquipseudomonas fluorescens_BK. The sequence continues at coordinate 6,474 of NZ_CABVII010000035.1, forward strand.
ATCTCGGCTATGTGCTGCAGAGCGGCAGCCTCAAGGGCCTGGGTATCCGCGTACGCAATGTGATGGCGCGTTCCAACTACCGGAGTGACATCGATGAGAACCGTTTGATCCTCAGCTATACGTGGACGTTGCTATAAAGCAGCGATCACAGATTGCTCATGCAGTTGCCCATCACTTGATACGTCACGCGATGGGTCTGGCCCTGATGATCGATGTAGACCATAGTCGCTGGCACAACGTCGCAGGCGGTTGCGGTGTCGGACACTGAAATCACTTCGGCAATGTCCAGTGGCTCCGCCGGGTTGTACGGGGTGGCGGCCGGCTCGTTGCCGGCGGCCATGGCCGAGGTGGCGACAAGGGTCAGAAACAGGCTGATCAGGGTTTTCATTTTTCCGTGCTCCGTGTTGAATCCGATACCTGAATTCTAGTCTTTGCCCTCGCCGGATAAAGAGGCCTGTGCTTGATGCAGCCTTACAGGAAACGTAACAATCTTCGCCCCGGAGGGCCCATGGATCTGCTCAATAACTTGCGGGTGTTCGTCCGCGTGGTGGACTGCGCAAGTTTTACCGCTGCCGCCGATGCGCTGGACCTGTCGACCGCGCAAGTGTCGCGACTGGTGGCGGATCTGGAGCAGCATGTGCAGGCGCGCTTGCTGCAACGCACCACGCGGCGGTTGAGCCTGACCGAGGCCGGAGAACGCTTCCTGCTGCGCAGTCGGCAAATACTCGAAGAAATGGAGGAGGCAACGGCAGAGGCGCGCGGCGCTCATCTCAAACCGAGCGGACGGCTGCGGGTGCACAGCATGAATGGCCTGGGCGTGTTGATCACGCCATTGATCGCCCGTTACAGCGAGCTTTACCCGGATGTGGTGTTCGAACTGACCCTGTCGCAGCGCAATCCCGATCCGCTGGAGGAAGGGCACGATGTGGTGATTTCGATCGCCCATGAACTGGCCGATTCGCAATTGGTCGCCCAGGCCATCGGACAGATCTACAGCGTGCCCTGCGCCTCCCCGGCGTACCTGCAACGGCGTGGCGTGCCCCATACACCGCTGGCGCTGAACGAGCATCAGTGCCTGCGCATGCTCGACCCGTTGTACGGCGATGATTGGGTCTTCCAGGACGAGCATGGCGAACAGGCGGTCAGCCCGGCGAAGACCTTTCAGTGCAACGTCGCCGAATCGATGGTCAAGGCCTCGGAGGCCGGCATGGGAATCAGCCTGATTCCGTTCTATATCGCATCGCGCCCCTTTAGCGATGGCACCTTGTTGCGTTTGCTGCCGGCCTGGCGCCCCCGTCAACGCAAGGTGTACGCGCTGTACCCGTCACGGCGATTTCTCGATGCCAAGGTTCGGACCTGGGTGGACTTTCTCAAGGCTGAATTGCCCAAACTGTTCGCCGAGCACGAGGCGGTGATGGACGATCCGCGGCATTGGGCCTGAAGTCGAAGAGCATGCGAAGGGCGGTGTAGACTGAGGGCCTGTTCTCTTTCGGCAAGACAAGGGAGTATGCCCAGCCATGATCGGCGCCGAGCTGCTGTCACCTGAAACCCTCACGGTGGGGTTGTTGATCTATGGACCGGTGCTGATCTGGGCCGTTGCGCGAGCACCGTGGGTCGAGTTGTTCAGCGACAGTCGACGCCAGCATCTGTTGTTCGGTACGGTATTCGCGCTGTTCATGCTCTGGCTGGTGCGGCGAGACTTCGATACCGGAGTGTCCTACCACTTTATCGGCATGACCGCCGTGACCCTGTTGCTCGACTGGCCGCTGGCGATTGTCGGCGGGTTGGTCGCACAGGCGGGATTGGTGCTGCTCGGGCGCCAGGATCTGGCGGCGATGGGGGGCAATGGTGCGCTGTTGATTCTGCTGCCGGTGCTGGTTACCGAATGCTGCGCGATCCTGGTGGAGCGAGCACAGCCGCGTAATCCCTTTGTGTATATCTTCGTTTCCGGTTTTTTTGCAGCGGCGCTGTCAGCGTTGCTGTGTCTGCTGCTGGCGCTGTGGTTGCTGTGGTTCGACGAACGTTTTGCCATGCCCTATTGGCTGGAAGACTTTGTCGGTTACCTGTGGCTGATCATTTTCCCGGAGGCGTTCATCAACGGCATGGTGGTCAGCGCGCTGGTGGTGTTCTGTCCCGAGTGGCTCGAGACCTTCAATCGCACGCGTTATCTTTCGGCGCCCTGGAAGGACGACGATCGAGGATCTGGCGGATGAATTGCAGTTTCTCGCCGAGAGCCTCGATCATGGTCTGGACTACCGCTTTATGCGGCCCTGATGATCGCGATCAGTGACGCGGATCGAAGTCGCCGCTGAACAACTCGTCCTCGGCATCGGGGGCCACCGGAATCTTGTGTTCTTCCGACGCCCAGGCGCCCAGGTCGATCAGCTTGCAACGGTCCGAACAGAACGGCCGGAATTTGCTTTCGGGGCTCCATTCGACAGGGGCGCCGCAGGTTGGGCAATCGACGGTTGGGGGTTGGCTCATGACTGGCCTCCACGCAAAGTAAGGTAAAAGTGATGCAGGCGTTCGACCTCGCTGTGCAGCCAGGCGAGGTCGCGGTCGTTGACCACCACATCGTCGGCATGGCTCACGCGATCCTGGCGGCTGGACTGGGCCTTGAGGATCGCATGGACCTGTTGTTCGCTGGTCTGGTCACGCTGCAGGGTGCGTTCGATCTGTAGCTGTTCGGGGGCATCGATTACCAGGACCCGTTGGGTCATGGCGTATTGCCCGGACTCGATCAGCAGCGGCGAAACCAGAATCGCGTAAGGCGATTGTGCCTTGCCCAGATGGTCGGCGATTTCTGTAGCGATCAGCGGATGCAGCAGCGCTTCGAGCCACAACCGTTCTTCCGGCACTTCGAAGATCAGTTTGCGCAGCGCCGCGCGATCCAGTTGCCCGTCCGCTTGCAACACGCCGGGGCCGAAGTGTTGGGCGATCTTCGCCAGGGCCGGACGCCCCGGTTCCACCACCCAACGCGCCGCATGGTCGGCGTCCACCAGGTGCACGCCCAGATCGATGAAGTGCTGGGCCGCGGCGCTTTTGCCGCTGCCAATGCCGCCGGTCAGGCCGAGAATCCAGGGTTTTTCCACAAAGGTATTCATTTCAAACCGACAAACTGCCAATAGAAGTCGGTTATTTGACCACCCCAGAGCAAGGCAATCCAGCCGGCAATCGCCAGATAGGGTCCGAAAGGCATCGGCGTCGAGGTTTTCGCGTTGTGCATGCGCAGTAAGATCACGCCGATAACGGCGCCCACCAGGGATGACAACAGGATGGTCAGGGGCAGGATCTGCCAGCCGCCCCAGGCGCCGAGCATCGCCAGCAACTTGAAATCACCGTGGCCCATGCCGTCCTTGCCGGTGATCAGCTTGAACAGCCAGAACACCGACCACAGCGCCGTGTAGCCGGCTATCGCGCCCCACAACGCCTCCTGCAACGGCACGAACAGGCCGAAACTGTTGACGATCAATCCGAGCCACATCAGTGGTAGCACCAGCACATCCGGTAATAGCTGGTGCTCGGCGTCGATCAGGCTCATGGCCAACAGGCCCCAGCTCAGGACAAATGCCATGCACGCAGGCCAACCGAACCCGAAGTGCCAGGCGATGAACGCCGACAGCAGGCCGCAGGCCAGTTCGGTCAACGGGTAGCGTTTGCTGATCGGCGTCTTGCAGCTTGAACATCGACCTCGTAGAAACGCAAAACTGAGCACTGGAATGTTTTCCCAGGCCCGAATCCGGTGGCCACAGTGCGGGCACTGAGAGTGGGGCATTAGCAGGTTGTAAACCGGCTGGGGCGTTTCCTCAGGCAAACCCAGAATGTCATGGGCCTGCCCTCGCCACTCACGCTCGAGCATTTTGGGCAGGCGCCAGGTCACTACATTGAGGAAGCTGCCGACCAGCAGGCCGACCCCTGCTGCAATGACGACGAAGGCCAGTGGATAGACAGTCAGAATTTCGTTCAAGGGCATGTCAGATCGCAGAGCCGAGTTGGAAAATGGGCAGGTACATCGCAACCACCAGGCCACCGACGACAACCCCCAGTACCACCATGATGAACGGTTCCATCAGGCTGGTGAGGTTATCGACCATGTTATCCACTTCGTCCTCGTAGAAACCCGCGACCTTGTCGAGCATGTCGTCCAGTGCCCCGGACTCTTCGCCAATGGCCGTCATCTGGATCGCCATGTTCGGAAAGATGCCGGAGGAGCGCATGGAAAAATTCAGCTGCATGCCGGTCGACACGTCCTGCCTGATGCGCAGCACGGCACGCTTGAACACGATGTTGCCGGTCGCACCCGCCACTGACTCCAGTGCCTCGACCAACGGCACGCCGGCGGCGAAGGTGGTCGACAGCGTACGGGCATAACGGGCCACGGCGGATTTGTACATCAGCGTGCCAATCAACGGCAGTTTCAGCAGCCAGGTGTCCGTCCGGTCCCGAAAGCCTTGTGACGTCTTGAAGGCGTGTCGCAGGCCGAAGACCGCTGCGATCAGTCCGCCGAGCATCACCCACCACCAGTCCTGCATGAACTTCGACAGGCCGATGATCATGACGGTGAAGGCCGGCAGTTCGGCGCCAAACCCCTTGAACACCGACTCGAACTGCGGCACCACCTTGACCAGCAGAATCGCGGTCACGATGATCGCGACAAACACCACGGCGAGCGGGTAGGTCATGGCTTTCTTGATCTTCGCCTTGAGGCTTTCGCTCTTTTCCTTGTAGGTCGCTACCCGTTCCAACAGGGTGTCCAGAGCGCCGGCCTGTTCGCCGGCATCGACCAGATTGCAGTAGAGCTCATCGAAATACTGGGGCTTCTTGCGCAACGCCGCGGCAAAGCTGTTACCCGCCGCGATTTCCTGTTTCACTTCGTCCACCAGTTTGCGCATGGCCGGGTTATCGAAGCCTTCGCCGATGATGTCGAACGATTGCAACAGCGGCACGCCGGCTTTCATCATGGTCGCCATCTGCCGGGTGAACAGGGCAATGTCCTGGGCCTTGATGCGTTTGCCCAGATTGAAGATCGAGGCGGATTTCTTGCGCACCTTGCCGGGATTGATCCCTTGTTTACGCAACTGCGCCTTGATCAGCGCCGGATTCTGACCGCTGAGTTCGCCGGTCATTTTCGAACCTTTCCTGTCCGTGCCTTCCCAGGCATACACGCTGATTTTTGCTGCTTTGACCGCCATGTTCAGTCCTTGGTGACCCGATTGATTTCTTCAAGGCTGGTGATGCCCTGCATGGCCTTGATCAGCCCGGAAGTACGCAGGTCGTTGAACCCGTCTTTACGCATCTGGGTATCGATTTCCAGTGAGTTGCCCTCGGCCATGATCAGCCGTTGCAACTCGGGCGTGTTCTTCACCACTTCATAAATCCCTACGCGCCCTTTATAACCGCCGTTGCAGTGATCGCAACCGACCGGTTCATAGATCGTGAACGAGCCGATGCGTTCCGCGGGGAAACCCTCCTTGAGCAACGCCTCCCGGGGAATCTCGATCGGTCTCCTGCAATGGCTGCACAATTTGCGCGCCAGGCGCTGAGCGATGATCAGGCTCACCGAGGTGGCGATATTGAAGCCCTGGATGCCCATGTTGTGCAGGCGGGTCAGGGTTTCGGCGGCGCTGTTGGTGTGCAGGGTCGACAGCACCAGGTGCCCGGTCTGGGCGGCCTTGATGGCGATCTCCGCCGTTTCCAGGTCGCGGATTTCGCCGACCATGATGACGTCCGGATCCTGACGCAGAAACGAGCGCAGCGCCTGGGCGAAACCCAAGCCCTGCTTGGGGTTGACGTTGACCTGGTTGATGCCCTCCATGTTGATCTCTACCGGGTCTTCGGCCGTGGAGATGTTGATGTCCACGGTGTTGAGGATATTCAGGCCGGTGTAGAGCGACACGGTCTTGCCTGAACCGGTGGGTCCGGTGACCAGAATCATTCCCTGTGGCTGCTTGAGAGCGGCCATGTACAAATCTTTCTGGTCGGGCGCGTAGCCAAGCGCATCGATGCCCATTTGCGCACTGGACGGATCGAGGATCCGGATCGCCACTTTCTCGCCCCACAGGGTCGGCAGGGTGTTGACCCTGAAGTCGATGGACTTGCTCCTGGACAGGCGCATCTTGATCCGCCCGTCCTGAGGCCGGCGTCGTTCGGAGATGTCGAGGCTGGCCATGACTTTCAGCCGCGAAGCGATGCGGTTGGCCAGTTGAATCGGCGGTTTGGCGACTTCACGCAGCATGCCGTCGGTGCGCATCCGCACGCGGTAGGTTTTTTCGTAGGGCTCGAAATGCAGGTCGGAAGAACCGCTCTTGATCGCATCGAGCAACATCTTGTGGACGAAACGCACCACGGGCGCGTCATCGGCATCCTGTCCGGCGATGGCGTCCTGATTGTTGTCATCGATCGACTCGATGTCCAAGCCATCGAGGTCAACGTCGGCCATGTCTTCCAGGCCGGTACTGTGGCTGTCGAAGAACTTCTCGATCGCTGCCGTGAGTTTTTCGTCTTCGACCAGAATGGCTTCGGTACTGAGCCCGGTGCTGAACTGGATATCGTTGATGGTCTGGTGATTGGTCGGATCGGAAACCCCCACGAACAATTTGTTGCCGCGTCGCCAGAGGGGCAGGGCGTGGTGCTGGCGGATCAGTTTCTCGCTGACCAGGCCCCTGGGTTGGGTTTCCTTGTCCAGGCAATTGAGGTCCAGCAGGGCCATGCCAAAGTGCTCCGAGGCAATCTCGGCAACCTGACGGCTTTTCACCAGTTTGTTTTGCACCAGGTAGCTGACCAGAGAAATCCGGTTGCGCCGGGCTTGCTGATACGCCAGTTGCGCGCTTTTGTCAGTGAGCAGTTCGGCCAGGACCAATTGCTTGGCCAGGCCGCTAAGGGCGATGTCATTCATGGGGATACCGGACACAAAAAATGCATGACTTATAGCCTAGTCAAGCGGCGGAGCCAAACCAGTGGGGCGCAGGTGACAATAATTGTCAGAAAGTGCGGATCCTGAGGGTAGGAAAGGGCGCTGCGTTGCTCTCACCCCCCGGACAACCGGGGTTGAAGCGCTTGGCATGGACTGTGCTACAGCCGGTTCAGATCATGAGACTTCGACTCATGCATGGAGCTTGTCTATGAATAATCAGAAAGGTTTTACGCTTATTGAATTGCTGATCGTTGTGGCGATCATCGGGATTTTGGCGACGTTTGCGCTGCCGGCTTACTCGAAATATCAGGCGCGAGCTAAGGTGACGGCAGGCCTGGCGGAGATTTCGGCGTTGAAAGTGCCGTTTGAAGAGCTTATGAATAACGGAACCAGCCCGGCAGATGTGACGGCAATTGGCGGAGTTAGCCCAACCTCAAATTGCGCACTAACTGCTTCTGGAACAGCCACTAGTGGTGCGGGCACAATTATTTGCGAGATAGCAAACGCGCCCGCGCCGGTATTAGGCAAGAAGATCACGCTAACGCGCTCGACGAATGGCTGGGCTTGCACCACCGAAGTTGAACAAGAATATGCGCCTAAAGGCTGTACTGGTAAGTCCTGATTTAGGTATCCATACCCCGTCTCGATGAGGCGGGGTTTTTTTTTGCCTACGGTTCAAAATCACTGGGAAAAAATCCCCAAAATTCATGGCGTTAGGCCTACCGGAAAACCCGCAACTTGCATGTAGAAAATTTCAATGTCATGCAATTTGCATGATTTCGAAAATAGTCAGTTTTTTTAACTTATTGATTTATAACGACTTAATAGCTATCTCAAAGTTGGCACAGCGTTCGCAACATACCCGGTAACCCTGCTGACAAGACACGCAGCAGACTTTATGAAAAAACAGGAGTTACTCGTATGAAGAAGTTCGCTATCGCTGCCGCTGCTGCTACCGCGCTGACCCTGACCCTGGCCAACACTGCATTTGCCCAGACTCAAGCCACTCAAGCACCCATGGTGCTGGCCGCCGGTGAGATGACCAAAGCCACAGAAGCTACTTCCGATACCTGGATCACTACCAAAGTCAAAGCAGACCTGGTCACCGAAAAAGGCATTCCTGGTACTGACATCAAGGTCGAAACCAACAAAGGTGTTGTTTCCCTGTCGTCGACCGTTGCCGTGACCGACGCACAGAAAGCCACCGCAGTGGCTATCGCCAAGAAAATCAAAGGCGTCCAAGCGGTCTCCGCTGACGGCCTGAAAGCCGAGTAAGGCAAGACTTCTCGCCTGAACCGGGAGAAGGCGCGGTAGACGAGCCGAGTCATACGTCTGCCGCAACTTAGAGTTCATGCGAAAGGCCACAAGGATGTGGCCGTTACAGGCCTCGGACATTCGTGTCCGGGGCCTGTTCTATTGTGAGCGACACACAACAACTTTAGGAGCAAGCTTGCTCGCGATAGCGGTGTAACAGTCAATGCAAATGTTGAATGTTAGGGCCTCATCGTCGGAACGCCGCCCGGAGCAAGCTTGCTCCTACAAAGATTTATGTCGTGCCTAATTACCGCGCTTGCTGGTGATCTGCATCAAGCGATTACCTTCAAACCGCAAGTACTGGTACATCCCGCCGTTTGGCCCGTAGGTCCATTCCTCGACCTGGAACTCTTCCCGTCGGTCGGCGCTGCGTTTATAGCCCAACACATCGCGGCTGACCGGTTCACCGCATTTGTGCACCACCTCGCCGGACCTGTCACCGACGCTGACCAATTGACTGCCGCAGCGCAGGGTATCCGCGGCGCAGGCATGACTCGCTGCCAGCGCCAGGGTCAGGCCTGTCAGCAATCGTCTGCGCATCATTCGGCATCCAGGTGCAGTGGCGTAATCACCCGACCGTCGCTTTCCGCCTGACCCAGGCTGGCGTCGATGAAGTACACGCGCTCGTCGGCCAACTGAGCCTTGTCGACCAGATAGTCCTTGATGCTGCTGGCGCGATCCTGACCCAGCTGCCGCAACAACACGTCGCTGGAACTCCAGAACTGGATCACGCCCTCACGCATTTTCGCGGTGCGTTCTTCCTTGCCCAGGTCCTTCCATTCGGCGGGGGGCTGAGTCTTCAGGCGTGTGCGGTAAATACCTTCGAGCAGCGGACCTTTCTCGCTGTCCGGTACTTCCACCAGCGAGGCTTTAGCCGGCACCTTGTCACCGCGGCGCTGCAGCATTTTATAGTAGTTGTACTTGTATTCCCGTTCCAGGCGTTGCTCGGCAATCAGCGGGCCATCACTGCTTTGCGCGGCAGTACCCTCGATCTCCAGGCGCAGGGCCGGACGCTCCTTGAGCGCCTGGGACAGTTTGATCAACGAACCCTCGGCGTCCTTGCTCAGGTCGCTTGAACCCGGCGCAAACGCGACCGTGCCCAAATCTTGCGAACCACCGCCACTGACCAGGCCACCAATCATCTTGAATGGCGCCGCGGCGGCCTTGACGACCAGGTTGCGTAGCGTCTGCCAGATGATAGGCATGACGCTGAACTGCGGGTTGTTCAGGTCACCGGTCACCGGCAGCTCGATGGAGATCTTGCCGTCGACGTCCTTGAGCAGCGCGATGGCGAGTTTCAACGGCAGGCTCACCGCATCCGGACTGTCGACTTTTTCACCGAGTTGCAGTTGTTCGACCACCACCTTGTTTTCAGCCTTGAGCTGGCCTTTGGTGATCCGGTAATGCAGATCGAGATTGAGCCGGCCCTTGCGGATGCGATAGCCGGCGAATTTGCCGGAGTAGGGCGTCAGGGTCGTCAGTTCCACCCGCTTGAAACTGGTGGCGATGTCGAGGCTGGCCATCGGGTCGAACGGGTTGACCGAACCCTTGATGGTCACCGGTGCATAGCGGTCGACCTTGCCTTTGATGTCGACACTGGCCGGTTTCGCCTGGCGACTGTCGATGGTGCCGATCTGTCCGTTGAGCTGTTGAATGGCAGTGGCGAAGTTCGGGGTCAGGCTGAAGTCGGCGAAGTTCGCCGAGCCGTCATTGATGGCAATGCCGCCAATATGGATGCCCAGTGGTTTGTCCTTACCGGCGGGCTTGGCGGCGGCGGTCTTTGTGCCGGCGTCAGGCGGTTGCGGGATCAGCAGGTCATCGACGTTGGTGGTGCGGTCGTCGTTGATCATGAAGCGCACATAGGGCTGGAACAGGTTCACCTTGTCGATCGACAGGCTGTCGCCGTGCTGGTAGTTCAGACCTTCGAGCACCAGTTGCTGCCACTTGAGGAAGTCGCGGGTTTTCAGGGTGTCGAGGGTATGCAACTGATCGACCTGGGCGCGGCCGGTGACGCTGAACGCCAGCGGCTCGGTGCTTTTCAAGTCGACCGCCAGATCGCTGCAGAGCATGCCGCTGCGCAGTTCGAGGCGAATGAAGGGGGTGATGTAGGACTGCGCGACCCGCAGGTCGACGTCCTTGGTTTGCACCTTCAGCCTGGCGCTGACCGGAGCCAGATTGACCTCGCCGTCCGCCATGAGCTTGCCTTGCTTGCCCACGCCCGTGTCGAGCTTGAGGTTGAAGGGCGAGCCATTGAGGCTGTCGAAGTTCTGCAGGTCCAGGTTCAGCGGGCCGACGTCCAGGGCCACGGGCGGTTGCGCCTTGCGGTCAGCCAGATGCACCTGGTAATTGCGCAGCTGAACGTCTTTGAGCAGTACTTGCCAGGGTTTGCTCGCTGGCGCCGGTTGGGGTTTCGGTGAATCGGCGGCCGCCGGGGTGCTGGCCGGTTCGGCGTTGGCCTTGGTGGCCGCTTTGGACGGTTGGCTGGCGAACAGTTTCTGCCAGTCAAGTTGCCCATCGGCTTCAAGGGCGGCCCAGGTTTCCAGTTTCCGGCTGCGGATCTTGCCGACTACCACTTGTTGCCTGGCCAGGTCGACGGTGGTTTCGCTGACGTCCAGTCGTTCGAGCTTCGCCAGTGGTCGTCCGTCCGGGGCCTTGATGGCGAAAGGTGCGACGCTGACGGCGAGATTGCTCAGCAGCAGTTCGGTTTCCTTGGACAAGTTGAGCTTATAGTCGGTGCTGAGGTTGACGACGCCCTCTTCGAGCACCAGTGGCACAGCGTCACGCACATAGGGCCAAAAGGATTTCATCTTGCCGTCGGTGATCTTCAGCTTACCTTCGGAGGCAAGCGGGATCAGGCTGAAGTTGCCGGTCCAGTCGAGCTGTCCACCTCCCGGGCCGATGGCCACCAACGTCATGTCGGCACTGTCTTCGGGCAGGGTGCTGAGGTTCTTCAGTTCGAAATCGAGTTTGTCGTAGAGGAATTCGATGGGCTCGCTCGGCCGTGCATCCTGGAAGTGCACGTAGCCGCCGGCCAGTTTGATGCGCTCGACCCGCAGGGGGAACGGTTTGGCGTTCGGGTCGGCCGGGGTGGGCTCGCTGGCGGGCAGCTTGAACAGTCCCAGCAGATTGAGCTTGCCGTCCTTGCCGAAAAGGATTTCGGTCTTGGGTTTGTCCAGTTCGATATCGGACAGGTGCAGCGCCTTGGTCCAGAGGCTGTCGATCTGCAGATTGGCGTACAGCCGCCCAAAGCCGACCTGTTCCTTGCCCGGCTCACCGATGACCAGGCCCCAAAGTGTCACCTCGAGGCTGAACGGGTTGAGTTCGATCCGCGTCAGCGTGGCGGGCGTCGTCGCGTAATTGGCCAGTTGCTGGTTGGCCACTCGCAACGCGATACCCGGCAAAATCAGAAACCCCAGCAGGCTGTAGAGGGCCAGCGCGGTCAACAGGGCGCCAATGGCGCGAATCAATCCTTTGGACATGTGCGGCTTCATTTGTCTGAATCGGAGTGCCTTGGAGTATGGCACGCGATTCTGGTTCCGAAGGCACTGCGCTTTGGAGGATTTGTTTTACCTTATTGCTTTGATCTCAGAGCTGCAGGATCAGCGTTTTCAGCGGCGGCTGTTGATCCATGGACGGAAAATCGCCACCCGGTTTCATCACTGTCCACTCACGCACGGGCCGCCCGGCTTTCTCGGCACACCGCAAAACCTGCTCGCGCCAGTCGTCCATGCTGACTTTTGCCAGGTTGTTGCAGCAGATCAGCACGCCATCGTCGGCGGTGGTCAGTAGCGCCGGTTTCAGCAGGCTCTGGTAGTCGCGCAGCAGGTCGACGGTGCCGAACGCGCTCTTGGCCCAGGCCGGCGGATCCAGTAGCACCAGATCGTACTGGCGCGGTTCCAGGCGCTGATAACTCGGCAGTTTCTGCCCGCGGCGCTGGCTGATGGGCAGGCCGGCCAACTGCCGGATCGCCGGGAAGTAGTCGGACTGGATGAACCGCATGCCTGGCAGTTGCGGATTGAGCAAGCCATTCTCGCGACCGACCGCCAGGTTGCCTTCGGCGAAGTCCAGGTTGCACACCTCGCTGGCGCCACCGGCTGCGGCGCTCAAACCGACGCCGCAGGTATAGGCGAACAGGTTCAGCACCGTTTTGTTTTGGCTGTGCTCCTTGACCCAGCCGCGGGTGTTGCGCAGGTCGAGGAACAGCAGTGGGTCCTGGCCTGCATGGCGACCGCGAACCCTATAGTTCAGGCCCCATTCATGGCCGATCAGGTCTCGCAGGGCGGCTTCATCGGCGCGGTAGACCGTGTCTTCGCGGTCGATGCGCGAGTTACCCCCGGAGCGGTCGTTGTACACCAGCAGGGTGTCGAGGCCGAGGTGCTGATTGATGGTGTCGTGCAACTGCAGCAGGGCATCCCGCGTCAAGGACTGGTGAAAGCTTTGCACCAGCAGTTGCGGGCCATAACGGTCGATTGTCAGGCCGCCAGCGCCTTCCTGGCTGCCATGGAACAGCCGATAGCAATCGGTGCCTTGCTGGTGCAGCTCGGCGAGCAGGTCCTGGCGATGATCGAGGGCGGCGCGCAGCGCCTGATTCAAGGAAGACATGCTGGGCGCCTTGCAGGAGGGAATTCGGGCGCGGGAGTTTAACAGCTATACAAGAGAAGAACCTGTAGGAGCAGCCGGGTCGACGCTCGATTGCTCGCGATGGACGTCAGAGATACGCGCAGCATCAGTCAGCACGTGTCGTCCTTGCGTTTTTCGCGGGCAAGCCTCGCTCCTACAGAATTACCCCCTGTAGGAGCGAGGCTTGCCCGCGAAAGCGTCGGATCAGTCCACATCACTGTTGAATGTGCCGGCCTCTTCGCGGGCAAGTCGGATCGCCGCACCGCTCGCTCCTACAGGGGGAAACCGCGCACCACGTTACTGGTTCAGGCGTTTATCGACCAGCTCCTGAACCACGCCGGGATCAGCCAGGGTCGAAGTGTCGCCCAAAGTGTCCAGCTCGTTGCAGGCGATCTTGCGCAGAATCCGCCGCATGATCTTGCCCGAACGGGTTTTCGGCAACGCCGGGGCCCACTGGATCAAGTCCGGTTTGGCGAAACTGCCGATTTCCTCGCTGACATGCGCCAGCAATTCTTTCTTCAGTTCGTCGTTGGGCTCGGTACCATTCATGGGGGTGACGAAGGCATAGATCCCCTGGCCCTTGACGTCGTGGGGATAACCGACCACCGCCGCTTCGGCGATGCTGTCATGCAGCACCAGGGCGCTTTCCACTTCGGCGGTGCCGATGCGGTGTCCGGAAACATTGATCACGTCGTCGATACGTCCGGTGATCCAGTAGTCGCCGTCTTCGTCGCGCCGTGCGCCGTCGCCGGTGAAGTAATAGCCGGGGTAAGGCTTGAAGTAGGTGTCGACCATCCGTTGCGGGTCACCGTAGACACTGCGAATCTGTGCCGGCCAGCTGGATTTGATCGCCAGCACGCCGCTGCCGGCGCCCTTGATCTCCTTGCCCACGTCGTCAAGCAGCACCGGCTGTACGCCGAACATCGGTTGCGTGGCGCAGCCGGGTTTGATTCGTTGGGCGCTGACCAGGGGGCTGAGCATGATGCCGCCGGTTTCGGTCTGCCACCAGGTGTCGACGATCGGGCAACGCTGCTCGCCGACGGCATTGAAATACCATTCCCAGGCTTCCGGGTTGATCGGCTCACCGACACTGCCGAGTAATCTGAGGCTCGCGCGGGACGTTTCCTTCAAGGGGGCGAGACCTTCGCGCATCAGCGAGCGCAGGGCGGTCGGTGCGGTGTAGAAGATGTTCACGTGGTGTTTGTCGATGACCTGCCAGAAGCGCGAGCTGCTCGGGTAGCTGGGTACGCCTTCGAAGATCAGGGTGGTGGCGCCGTTGGCCAGCGGACCGTAGACGATGTAGCTGTGGCCGGTGACCCAGCCGACGTCGGCGGTGCACCAGAACACCTCGTCGTCGCGGTAGTCGAGCACGTACTTGAAGGTCATCGCCGCCTGCAGCAGATAGCCACCCGTGGTGTGCAGCACACCTTTGGGTTTACCGGTGCTGCCGGAGGTGTAGAGGATGAACAGCGGGTCTTCGGCGTCCATCGGTTCAGGCGGGCAATCGTCGCTGACGTCGCGCAGCGCCTGGTGATACCACAGATCGCGACCTTCGACCCAGTCAACCTCGCCCTGGGTGCGCTCGACCACAATGACCGTGCTGACGTTCGGGCAACTTTGCAGCGCCTTGTCGACCTTCTGCTTGAGCGGCACGACTTTACCGCCGCGCACGCCTTCATCGGCGGTGATCACGGTGCGGCAGTCGGCGTCAAGAATACGGTCGCGCACCGAGTCCGGGGAAAAACCACCAAACACCACCGAATGCACCGCACCGATCCGCGTGCAGGCGAGCATGGCATAGGCCGCTTCGGGGATCATCGGCATGTAGATGCACACCCGATCGCCTTTCTTCACGCCACGGCTTTTGAGCACATTGGCCAGGCGACAGACGTTGTGATGCAATTTTTTGTAGGTGATCTGTGCGGACTCGGCGGGGTCGTCGCCTTCCCAGATGATTGCGATCTGATCGCCGCGCTTTTCCAGATGACGGTCGATGCAGTTGTAACTGACGTTCAGCTTCCCGCCGGCGAACCAGCTCGCCTCACCGGTTTTCAGGTTGTAACGCTGGACGGTATCCCAAGGCGCACTCCAATCGAGAAAGCGAGTGGCCTGTTCGGCCCAGAAGGTGCTGGGGTGCTCGATGGATTGACGGTACAGGCGCTGGTAGTCGTCTTGACCTAATTGAGCAGCCCGGCGGACGGCATCGGCTTGGGGGAACGTGCTGATATCGAACATGACGGTTCCTTATTCTTGTTTTGGTAAACAAGTAATAAAGATGCGCCGAGTGGAAGGCGGGTTCAAGACCCGAAAACAAGCCCCCCCTGTAGGAGCGAAGCTTGCTCGCGAAGCAGACGACTCGGTGTATCAAGTACACCGAGTCATCGTTTTTCGCGAGCAAGCTTCGCTCCTACAGGAGGTGGCGTCAAATCACCCGCGGTGACGACCGCGGAAGTAGTTGATCAGGCCTTGGGTGGAAGCATCGTCAGCCGGGGTTTCTTCGCTGCCGACCAGGCGGTTGTAGACGCCTTTGCCCAGCTCCTTGCCCAGCTCCACGCCCCACTGGTCGAAGGCGTTGATGCCCCAGACCACGCTTTGCACGAAGACTTTGTGTTCGTACATCGCCACCAGCGCGCCGAGACGACGCGGGCTGATGCGCTCGACCACCAGGGTGTTGCTCGGACGGTTGCCCGGAATCACCTTGTGCGGTGCGATTTTCTGTACGTTTTCTTCGCTCATGCCCTTGGCACGCAATTCGGCTTCTGCCTCGGTGCGGTTCTTGCCGAGCATCAGCGCCTGGCTTTGGGACAGGCAGTTGGCGTACAGCCACTGGTGATGGTCGGACACCGGGTTGTAGCTGACGATCGGCACGATGAAGTCGGCCGGGATCAGCTGGGTGCCTTGGTGCAGCAACTGGTGATAGGCGTGCTGGCCGTTGCAACCCACGCCACCCCAGATGACCGGACCGGTGTCGGTGGACACGGGAGTGCCGTCCTGACGGACGCTCTTGCCGTTGGACTCCATGTCCAGCTGTTGCAAGTGTTTGGTGATGTTACGCAGATAGTGGTCGTACGGCAGGATCGCATGGCTCTGCGCGCCCCAGAAGTTGCCGTACCAGACGCCGAGCAAAGCCAGCAGCACCGGCATGTTCTGATCGAATGGCGCACTCTGGAAGTGCTGGTCCATGGTGTAGGCGCCGGACAACAGTTCCTTGAAGTTCGACATGCCGATGGCCAGGGCAATCGGCAGGCCGATGGCCGACCACAGGGAGTAACGCCCGCCGACCCAATCCCACATCGGGAAGATGTTTTCTTCGCGGATACCGAACGCCACGGCCGCAGCGTTGTTGCTGGATACGGCGATGAAGTGACGATACAGCTCGGCCTCCGAGCCACCTTGAGCCAGGTACCAGGCACGTGCGGCCTGAGCATTCTTCAGGGTTTCGAGGGTGTTGAAGGATTTCGACGAGACGATGAACAGCGTGGTCTCGGCGCGCAGCTTCAGGGTCAGTTCGTGGAACTCGCTGCCATCGATGTTCGCCAGGTAGTGGCAGCGCACGCCTTTCTGCGCGTAGGACAGCAGCGCTTCGGAGACCAGCTCCGGGCCGAGGAAGGAGCCACCGATGCCGATGTTCACCACGTCGGTGATCGGCTTCTCGGTGTAACCACGCCACAGGCCATCGTGAATACGGCCCACGAGGTCGGTGATCTGGTTCAGTACCTTGTGCACTTCCGGCATCACGTTGACGCCGTTGACCGACAGCTTGTCGCCCACCGGGCGGCGCAGGGCGGTGTGCAAGGCCGGACGACCTTCCGAGGAGTTGACAATTTCGCCGTCGAACAGCGCTTTGATCGCGCCCTGGAGGTCGACTTCGTTGGCCAGGCCCACCAGCAGGTTGCGGGTCTGGGTGTTGATCAGGTTCTTCGAATAGTCGAGAAACAGACCACAGCTGCTGAGGGTGAATTGAGTAAAGCGCTGCGGATCGGCATTAAAGGCTTCGCGCATGCTGAAATCCTGCATGGCTTGGCGGTGGTCATTCAACGCTTGCCAGGCGGGCAGAGCGGTCACATCGTGAGGAGTGCGGTAGTACGCCATCGCTGCGGGTTTCCTTTTTACTTGAACGGCCTTTTGAACACTAAAAATCGCGGAACGCTGTGGGTGGGCGGTCCGGTCAACTGCGTCGACACGATTTCATGGCGCAGGGCGAATACAGTAACTCCCGCGCGATGATCTGTCTTGGCTTTGTCTGACCTGTTTCCGGTACTTTTTTAACATCGAACCGAGGAACGGTCCGACAGACGGAGGGGGAGGCAGGCTTCGGTTCGATCGGGCGACCTGGACCGGCACTGGCCCGAAGGCTTCAAAGGCAGGAATGCGATAGGGAAACCGACGCAGAACCCCTGTGGGAGCGAGCCTGCTCGCGAAGACGCTCTGACATTCAACGATGAGGGTGAATGTGAGATCGCTTTCGCGAGCAGGCTCGCTCCCACAGGGAAATTGCGGTGTTCAGGCGTCGAGTTTCAGATGCAAGTTGTCGATCAACCGCGTTGTCCCCAGGAACGCCGCCACCAGAATCACCAGATCCCGATCCTGCGCAGTCGCCGGGCGCAAGGTCTGGGCGTGGCGAATTTCCAGGTAATCCGGACGCAGGCCAGCCGCTTCAAGCTGCTTGATCTGCACGCCGATCAGCGCCGGGAAATCCCGGTCGCCTTGTTTGATGGCTTCGCCAATCGACGACAGCGTGCGATACACAATCGGCGCCACGGCCCGCTGTTCTTCGCTGAGGAAGCCATTGCGCGACGACAGCGCCAGGCCGTCGGCCGCACGCACGGTCGGTTCACCAATGATCTGGATCGGCATGTTCAGGTCATGGACCAGGGATTTGATCACCGCCAGTTGCTGGAAGTCTTTCTGACCAAAAATCGCCAGGTCCGGCTGGACCATGTTGAACAACTTGTTGACGACCGTCGCCACCCCTTCGAAATGCCCGGGACGGCTGGCGCCGCACAAACCTTCTGAGAGCTGCGGAACACTGACCCGGGTCTGGCCGGTCATGCCGTCGGGGTACATTTCTTCGACGGATGGCGCGAACAGCAAGTGGCAACCGGCCTCGAGCAATTTTTCCTGGTCGGCGGCAAGGGTCCGGGGGTATTTGTCGAGGTCTTCGCCCGCGCCGAATTGCAGCGGATTGACGAAAATGCTCGCGACCACGAAATCCACCCGCTGGGTGGCTTTGGTAATCAGCGCTACATGACCTCTGTGCAGGTTACCCATGGTCGGCACGAAGCCGATGCGCTTGCCTTCGCTGCGGGCACGGGCCACGGCGGCCCGCAGTTCGCGTACGGTTTTGACGGTGTTCATGCAGAGAATCCGTGTTCGATACCTGGGAAAGATGCCGCTTTTACTTCAGCGACGTAAGCGCTCAAGGCCGCGTGAATGCTGGTTTGGCCAGCCATGAAGTTCTTCACGAACTTTGGCACGCGGCCGGTAATGGACAGGCCCAGCATGTCGTGCAGAACCAGCACCTGGCCATCGGTGCCGCTGCCGGCACCGATGCCGATCACCGGGATCTTCACCGCCTGGGAAATTTCTACGGCCAGTTCACTCGGCACGCATTCGAGGAGCAGCATCGCCGCGCCGGCCTGTTCGAGGGAGATCGCGTCGGCACGCATCTGCCGCGCCTGGTTTTCGTTGCGGCCCTGGACTTTGTAACCGCCGAGGATGTTCACCGACTGCGGTGTCAGCCCCATGTGCGCGCATACCGGAATGCCGCGTTCGGCCAGCAGACGGATCGAGTCTGCGAGCCACAAGGCCCCTTCGACCTTGACCATGTGCGCCCCGGCCTGCATCAACAGCGCGCTGTTGGTCATGGCTTGTTCGGTGGTGGCGTAGGCCATGAAGGGCAGGTCGGCAAGAATCAACGCATCGGCGTTGCCGCGTTTGACGGCTGCCACGTGATAAGCCATTTCAGCGGTGGTGACCGGCAGGGTGCTGTCGTGGCCCTGCAAAACCATGCCGAGGGAGTCGCCCACCAGCAGCACTTCGACACCCGCTTCGTTGCAAGCGTGGGCGAAAGTTGCGTCATAGCAGGTCAGCATGGTGATTTTTTCACCTTTTTGCTTGAGACCTTGCAGCGTGGTCAGGGTGATGGCTGGCATGAAAAGTTCCTCATTCAGGCGCTGTGGAAACTACTGCGAGTAACGCGCGTGATTCTTCGTTAAATACAGGCGCACGGTCTGTTGTCGTGCTTTGAAGGCCTGGATTGCGCCCTTCAACGCCGTGTTGGCGACAGCGGGACGCCTATAGTCGTGAGGAGAACTCGGGAAGTCAATTGGGTGTGTTACCGCGTTGTTACATGCGGGGTGTTACCGGGGTAACTGATGCGTTTCAGCAAGCGCAGGTCTTGTGTTCGACACAAAACAATGTGGGAGCGGGCTTGCTCGCGAATGCGGTGTGTCAGTCAACATTGATGCTGAATGACACACCGCATTCGCGAGCAAGCCCGCTCCCACAGGGGGATCTGAGTCAATTCGGGGGGAGTCGTTCCAGCCCGACGAACGGGCAAGCTGCGAGCAGGTCGGTTAGCCTCCGGCCATCAGCCAGGCGCAAGTCCGCAGGCGCCAGTTCCGCCAGCGGATACAGCACGAAGGCCCGCTCCTGCAAATGGTAATGAGGGACTTTGAGGCGAGGCTCGTCGATCAGCCGATCACCGAACAGCACAATATCGAGATCCAGCGTACGTGGCCCCCAACGTTCCAGGCGCTCGCGGCCCTGCCCATTCTCGATCGCTTGCAGCGCATCCAGCAGCTCCAGCGGTGGGAGCATGCTATCGAGGGCGGCGATCGCGTTGGTGTACCGCGGTTGGCCGGGCAGCAGCGAATCGCTTTGATAAAACGCCGAAACCCCGACCAGTTCGGTCTGCGGCAACTGCGCCAGCCCATCGATCGCGCTGCGCAATTGTTCGGCGGGGTCAGCCAGGTTGCTGCCCATGCCGATGTAGATGCGTTCCATGGATTACTCGCCCGGGGCGCTCGGAGCGCCAGCTGCGCGTTTGCGCTTGGCGCCACCGCTGCGGCGACGTTTGCGTGGCGCACCGGTGCCGTCATCCTTGCCGCTGAGGTCGCGGATCATGTCCCGACGTTCGCTGTCGTTGGCGTCCTGATAATCCGTCCACCATTCGCCCAGGCCATCGGTCTGCTCGCCGGCGCTTTCGCGCAACAGCAGGAAGTCGTAACCGGCGCGGAAGCGCGGGTTGTCCAGCAACAGATCGGCGCGTTTGCCGCTGCGGCGGGGCAGGCGCTCCTGCATGTCCCAGATCTCGCGGATCGGCATGGTGAAGCGCTTCGGAATCGCAATTCGCTGGCACTGTTCGGCAATCAGCTCATGGGCCGCTTCCTGCATCGCTGGAATCGGCGGCATGCCGCGCTCCTGCAGGCGCAGGACTCGCGCCGGCAGGGCCGGCCAGAGCAGGGCGGCGAAGAGGAACGCCGGGGTCACCGGTTTGTTCTGCTTGATCCGCAGGTCAGTGTTGATCAAGGCTTCACTGATCAGCGTGTGGGTGTACGTCGGGTTGTATTCCAGCGCTGCCGCACTGGCCGGGAACAGCGGATCGAACAACTGCAGGTCGACCAGCATCTCGAAAGTGTCCGCGGCATGGCCGGAGAGGAACAACTTGAGTACTTCCTCGAACAGACGGGCCGACGGGATCTCGCGCAGCATCGGCGCCAGCTCGCGAATGGGCGCGGCGCTGTGTTTTTCGATGCCGAAATTCAGCTTGGCGGCAAAACGCACGGCCCGCAACATCCGCACCGGGTCTTCCTGATAGCGTTGCTTGGGGTCGCCAATCAGACGGATCAAATGATTGCGAATGTCGTGTACGCCATTGGCGTAGTCGAGAATGCGTTCGCTGACCGGGTCGTAGTACAGGGCGTTGATGGTGAAGTCGCGGCGTTGCGCGTCCTCTTCCAGCGAGCCGTAGACGTTGTCGCGCAGGATGCGTCCGCTCTCGTTGCGGGAAGACTGATTGCTGTCTTCTTCCTCGTCGTTTTGCGGGTGATTGGCTCGGAAGGTCGCGACTTCGATGATTTCGCGGCCAAAGTGGATGTGTACCAGTTTGAATCGACGCCCGATGATCCGCGCGTTGCGAAATTCCGCCCGGACCTGTTCCGGTGTGGCGCTGGTGGCGACGTCGAAGTCTTTTGGCGTGATGCCGAGCAGCATGTCACGCACACATCCACCGACCAGGTAAGCCTGGTAACCGGCGTTCTGCAAGCGTTCGACGATATTCACCGCGTAACGGCTGAACTGCGTCTTTTGCAGCGAGTGTTGGCCGCTGTTGAGCACTTCAGGCGTGCTGCGGATGTGTTGCGTATGACGCTTGGGAGAACGGAATGACTGGAACAGCTTCTTCAGCATGGGATGCACTGTTTGAAGGAATGTTCGGCCAAAACGAAGAATGACCGCATGATGGGCGGGGATTCTAGCATTTAGTCGGGGGATGGTGTAGGAGACAGCAGATATGAGGTGTAGGAGCGGGGTTTTTCGAATCGCGGAAACTACAAGGGGAGCCGAAGCTCCCCAAGAAAGTAGTTGCATGCTCTATTTTTATTTTTGATTCGGGCTTCTTGTTTTTGTTGAGTGCCCTCGCCATGAAGTTTTTCCTTCATGACCCTCCCAATCGGGAGCCAAGAGCAAACGGATTGCTTTGGTCGCTGTGTTGCAGTGATCTTGCGATCCAACCAGTTCAGGCTCTGTCTTGTGACAGTTTTTTGTTGTTCTCGGCCTGGTCGTGGGGCACGCCCCAAATACAACGCCTCTCCAAAAGAATCAGTTAGCTGCGCCTCTCGCCGTCTTGTTTTTATTGTGCGTGAGTCGATTCGTCTTATTTTTATTGTCTTGTGCATTGCTTGTTATTGTTCTTGTACCAAACATATAGCAGGGGGCGTGCCAACTTTTGTGAAGCTCAGCAAAACAAGGGGTTACGTCATCTGGACAGGTTTTTCGAGGCACAAAAAAGCCGGGGCTTCGTTACCGTAAGCCCCGGCTTCTGTTACGTGAGAAAGCTGAGGTAACAGTTTCTTCACGTTTGTCAGGTGTTACCCGCACATCGGACAGCTGCGGTTCAGCTCTCGCTGGCCACGCCGGTCTTGCGCCGCGGAATGCCCAGGCGCTGACGGCGTTCCCACAGGCATTTGCGACTGACCCCGAGTTTGCGGGCCAGCTCGGTTTCGGTCATGTGGTCCTGATGTTCGAGAACGAAGTGCTGGAAGTAGTCTTCCAGTGACAGGTCTTCGGTCGGCTCATGGCTGTTGTTCCCGGCACTGTTACCCTGTTGCGGCGCCAGGCCGATGAAGTCGTCTTCTTCCAGATCGCTCAGCTCGATGTCGATACCCAGCAGTTCGGCGGAAATCTCCGGGCTCTCGCACAGGATGACCGCGCGCTCGACGGCGTTTTCCAGCTCACGAACGTTACCCGGCCAGGAGTAATGACGAATCGCTTGCTCGGCGTCCGCGGCGAATCTCAGGTCGGTGCGATTGACTCGCGCGCTCTGGCGCGCCAGGAAGGCGTTGGCAATTTCATTGACGTCCGCACCGCGCTCGCGCAAGGCCGGCAGTTTCAGGGCAATCACGTGCAGGCGGTAGTACAGGTCCTCACGGAATTGGCCGATCTTCGCCAGGCTCTTGAGGTCCCGGTGAGTCGCGGCAATCAGGCGTACATCGACTTTCTGCGACTGCACCGACCCGACCCGGCGAATTTCACCTTCCTGCAATACGCGCAGCAGGCGGGCCTGGGCTTCCAGTGGCAGTTCGCCGATTTCGTCGAGGAACAGGGTGCCGCCATCGGCAGCTTCCACCAGTCCGGCACGCCCGGCGCTGGCGCCGGTGAACGCGCCTTTTTCGTGGCCGAACAGTTCGGACTCGATCAGGCTTTCCGGAATGGCCGCGCAGTTCACCGAGATCATCGGCGCCTTGGCGCGTCTGGACAGGTTGTGCAGGGCACGCGCCACCAGTTCTTTACCGGTACCGGACTCGCCCTGGATCAGGACATTGGAATCGGTCGGCGCGACTTTGCGAATCTTGCTGTACAGATCCTGCATCGGCGGGCAGGAGCCGATGATGCCGATTTCGCCGTTGCTATTGTCGGGTCCTGGTTTCGCCGCGCCATTGGTGGCCTTGCCGACGACCGGCTCGCCGCTGGCTTGCACCGCTTGCCGGTCGCGCAGGATACGCGCCACGGCCTGGAGCATTTCGTCGTGATCGAAAGGCTTGGCGATGTAATCCACCGCGCCCATCTTCATCGAGTCGACCGCCGAACGCAGGCTGGCGTAGCTGGTCATGATCAACACCGGAGTGCCCTGGCCAAGCTTGATCAGCTCGGTACCCGGTGCGCCAGGCAGGCGCAGGTCACTGACGATCAGGTCGAACGTGGGAATAGTGAAGCGTTCTTGTGCTTCCTGCACTGAACCGGCTTCGCTGACCTGGTACTGGTTACGTTCCAGCAGGCGGCGCAAGGCGGAGCGGATGATTGTTTCGTCTTCGACGATCAAAATGTGCGGCATTGATTCGATACTCTCGACGGTCTCAGTTCACAGCGGACGTCGCTTCGACATGACGCGGCAAGGTCACCCGGATTCGGGTGCCGCGTTGGCTGTGTACATCAGCCGGGCTGTCGATGGTGATTTGTCCATAATGCTCTTCAACGATGGAATAGACCAGTGCAAGGCCCAGACCGGTGCCTTCGCCAGGATCCTTGGTGGTGAAGAAAGGTTCGAACAATCGGTCCATGATGCTCGAGGGAATACCACTGCCTTCGTCTTCCACGATCAGATCGACCGTGTGTTCGCCGGCTTCGCTCTTGACCCGCACCGCACTGCCCGGAGGCGAGGCGTCACGGGCGTTCGAGAGCAGGTTGATCAATACTTGCGCCAGGCGCTGAGGGTCACCTTCGACCCAGTGGTCGGGGTCGCACAGGTTGAAGAACTGCACTTCGAAATTGCGTCGGTTCAAGGCCAGCAGGCCGATGGCATCCTGAGCCACTTCAGCCAGACAGACGGGCTCGTCGCTGTGCTGATGACTGCCGGCGTGGGCGAAGCTCATCAGCGACTGAACGATGCGTGACACGCGCTTGGTCTGCTCGAGAATCTGCCCGCTGATTTCCTTCAGTTCGCTGTCTTCTTCGCGCTCTTCGCGCAGGTTTTGTGCCAGACAGGCGATGCCGGTGATCGGGTTGCCGATTTCATGGGCCACGCCGGCGGCCAGGCGGCCGATGCTGGCCAGACGCTCGGAATGCACCAGTTTGTCTTCGAGCATCTGGGTTTCGGTCAGGTCTTCCACCAGCAGCACCAGGCCGCTGTTGCCCGGCGCCAGGGGTTCATCGATCGCCGCTTTGTGCAGGTTCAGCCAGCGGGTCTGGCCATCGAGGGCCAGGTGTTGCTTGTGCAAGTGTTCGTCGGGCAGATTGATGAAGCCTTGCAGCAGCGCTTTCCACGGATCGGCGATGGTGCTCAGGCGCGAACCGACCACACGTTGCGCGGCAATCCCGGTCAATTCCTCCATGGCTTTGTTCCACATGAGGATTTCCTGATCCTTGGCCAGCGAGCAGACGCCCATCGGCAATTCTTGCAGGGTCTGGCGGTGATAGCGGCGCAGGGCATCGAGTTCGGCGGCAAGGCCGGTGAGGCGCGAATGGTAATCCTCGAGCCGGCTTTCGATGAAATGAATGTCTTCAGTCACGTAGTTTTCGCCGCCGGCCTTATAGGGCAGGAAAGTTTCGACCATGTCCTGGGCCACGCTCGGCCCCATCAGGCCGGACAGGTTGGCTTCGATGCGGTCACGCAATCGGCGCAGTGCGTAAGGACGGCGCTCGTCGAACGGCAGATAAAGGTCGCGCAGGGCTTGCTCGACTTCTTTCTGTGCCGCCTTGGCGCCCAAGGGTTTAGCCAGCTGCGTAGCGAATTCCTGGGGCGAGGCGGCGTGCAGTTCCCGGCGTTGCGGGCGACGCACGTTGTCCACTGCGCAGGCTTCGGCCGCGCTGGCCTCTTCGACGCTGGCGTTGGTGAACAGCGAGATCAGGGTGAACATCAGCACGTTGGCCGCCAGCGAAGCGATGGCCGCCATGTGCCAACTGGTGTCGTCCAGCACGTAAATCATGTTCAGCAGCGGAATGTAGAAACCCTGCAGATTGCCCACCAGCGGCAGCAGCATGGTCACCAGCCACACCAGAATCCCGGCGAGCAAGCCGGCGATGAAGCCGCGGCGGTTGGCGGTCGGCCAGTACAGGACCGACAGCACACCCGGCAGGAATTGCAGGGTGGCGACGAAGGCGACGATGCCAAGGTTAGCCAGGTCCTGCTCGGCGCCCAGCATCAGGTAGAAACCGTAGCCGGCCATGATGATCGCGACGATCAGCGCCCGGCGGGTCCACTTCAGCCAGCGGTAGATATTGCCTTCGGCCGGCGGCTGGTAGAGCGGCAACACCAGGTGGTTCAGTGCCATCCCGGACAACGCCAGGGTGGTGACGATGATCAGCCCGCTGGCCGCCGACAAGCCGCCGATGTACGCGAGGAGCGCCAGGGCTTTGCTGTTGGCGGCGATACCGATGCCCAGGGTGAAGTATTCCGGGTTGGTGGTGGCCCCGAGTTTCAAGCCAGCCCAGAGAATCAACGGCACTGCCAGGCTCATCAGCAGCAGGAACAGCGGCAGGCCCCAGCTGGCGCTCACCAGAGAGCGCGGGTTGAGGTTTTCGGTAAAGGTCATGTGATACATGTGCGGCATCACGATCGCCGAGGCGAAGAACACCAGCAGCAGCGTGCGCCATGGCCCTTCCTGTAGCGGCGTATGCAGGGCGGCGAGGGCGGTCTGGTTTTGCAGCAGCCACAATTCCAGCTGTTGCGGGCCGTCGAACACGCCATACAGCGCATACAGGCCGACACCGCCAATGGCGATCAACTTGATCACCGATTCGAAGGCAATCGCGAACACCAGGCCTTCATGCTTCTCGCGGGTGGCAATATGGCGCGAACCGAAGAAAATCGTGAATAAGGTAATCAGGGCACAGAAGCTCAAGGCCACGCGATGCTGGACCGGTTCCCGGGTGAGGATGCCAATGGAGTCGGCCACCGCCTGAATCTGCAAGGCCAGCAACGGCAGCACGCCGATCAGCATGAAGATAGTGGTCAGTGCTCCCGCCCAGGTGCTGCGGAAGCGGAACGCGAACAAATCGGCCAAAGAGGACAGCTGATAGGTGCGGGTAATCTTCAGGATCGGATACAGCAACACCGGCGCCAGCAAAAACGCCCCGGAGACCCCGAGGTAGCTGGACAGAAAACCATAGCCGTACTGGTAGGCCAGGCCCACCGTACCGTAAAACGCCCAGGCACTGGCGTAGACGCCCAGCGACAGGGTGTATGTCAGCGGGTGGCGAATGATCGCCCGGGGGATCATGCCCCGTTCGCTGATCCAGGCGACGCCGAACAGCACCGCCAGGTAGGCGGCGCTGATCAGGATCATCTGGGTCAGGCTAAAGCTCATCGGCATCTTTTTGGCTCTGCAGGATGAAGGTCACGACGATCAGGATCAGCCAGAGCAGATAGGGGCGATACCAGGCGCCAGTAGCGTCGATCCACCAATCCATGATGGCCGGGGAAAACAGATAAATCCCCACTACCAGGAGCAGGACCAAGCGATAGATGTACATCCCGGCCTCTCTTTTTTATGCGCATGCCTGAAAACGTGCGGCGATGGTAACGGATGGGCGCGCCACTGCAAGTGTGATCACTGTAGTTGCGCTTCGGGCAGGCTGAGTGTGCGCGGGATCCGCCGTGCATCCCAGTGGGCGATGCCCCAGTCCAGCACTTCCCGTGGTGTGGCGTAAGCCAGTTCGGCGCCCGGGTGTTGGCCGAGTGCGCGCAACGCACGCAGCAACAAGGGCGTCGCCTGATTTTCGCTCAACGGCGGCGAACGGTACGACTTGCCGAGCTTGTTGCCGTCGGGCTGGGTAATCAGCGGAATATGCAGGTAACGCGGTTGTGGCAAGCCAAGCAATTCTTGCAGGTAGAGCTGGCGCGGTGTGGAGTCCAGCAGGTCGGCGCCACGGACAATATCGGTGATGCCTTGCCAGGCATCGTCCAGCACCACCGCCAGTTGATAGGCATAGAGCCCGTCGCGGCGGCGGATCACGAAATCGCCGACTTCCCGCCCCAGGTGCTGGCGGAATTCGCCCTGGACCCGGTCGATGAAGTGGTATTCCAGCTCGGGAACACGCAGGCGAATCGCGGCATCTTCGGTGCCATGGCCGGCATTGCGGCACAGGCCCGGATAAATCCCTTTATACGGCTCCAGCTGTTTTCGCGAACAGGTGCAGGCATAAGCCAGGCCAAGGTTGAACAGGCGGTCGATGACTTCGGCGTAGGCAGTGTGCCGATCGCTCTGTCGGACCATCTCGCCGTCCCACTCGAATCCGTAGCTTTCCAGAGCCTTGAGAATGGCCGCTTGAGCGCCGGGCTCTTCCCGCGGCGGATCGAGATCTTCCATGCGCATCAGCCAGCGACCACCCACCGAGCGCGCGTCGAGGTACGAAGCCAGCGCGGCGACCAGCGAGCCGAAATGCAGATGGCCACTGGGCGTGGGGGCGAAGCGTCCGATGTAGGCGGGGGAGGTCGTGGTGGTCATAAGGGCGATTTACGTTGTCCCGTCGTGCGCAAGTCACTTGTGGGAGCGGGCTTGCTCGCGAAAGCGGTGTGTCAGCCAACACTAATGTTAAAGCTGCTGCCCCCTTCGCGAGCAAGCCCGCTCCCACAGGGTTTGCCGAGGCGAATTGCAGAAACAAAAACGGAGCGTTCGCACGCTCCGTTCTTCATTCAAGTCGAGATCACTTGCCGACTTGTTTTTCCTTGATTTCCGCCAGGGTCTTGCAATCGACACACATGTCGGCAGTAGGACGGGCTTCCAGTCGCTTGACGCCGATTTCGACGCCGCAGGACTCGCACCAGCCATACTCTTCATCTTCGATCAATTGCAGGGTCTTGTCGATTTTCTTGATCAACTTGCGCTCGCGATCACGGGCGCGCAATTCGAGGCTGAATTCCTCTTCCTGGCTGGCACGGTCTGCCGGGTCCGGGAAGTTGGCCGCTTCATCTTTCATGTGATCAACAGTACGGTCGACTTCCTGCATCAAGTCCTGTTTCCACTTGTTCAGGATCTTGGTGAAGTGAGCGCGCATGGGCTTGCCCATGTATTCCTCGCCCTTCACTTCTTTGTAGGGTTCGAAACCGCTGATCGCCTGATTTTGCTGCTTTGCTTGGGTGGGCATGAAATGGACCGCCTCTACTCTTGTAATCCATTGCGCAGGATTGCTCCATCACCGACACCTGCCGGCCCTGCGGCTGCAAGCGGGCGAACTTACCAGATCAAATCGGACCGCGCTACTCCCGGATGTCGAGGTAGTCGCCTTCGGTGCTTGCAAATGCATGCGAAGCTTGGTCTGGTGGCGCTGGAGACCTGATCAATTATTGATTTTAGTCAAACTTGGGACACACGCTTGAGTCGTTTGAGACCAGCGCTATATGGGTCTGACCGCTTTAGGTTCTCGCTCGTTCCTGCGCTTGGGTAGAATCGATTTTTTTTCCCTGTTGAAGGAAGGCTAATGGCTCAGCCCTACAGTGCCCGCAGTCGCGCGATCGAACCTTTCCACGTCATGGCGCTGCTGGCGCGGGCCAATGAACTGCAAGCTGCCGGCCACGACGTGATCCACCTGGAAATCGGCGAGCCGGACTTCACCACCGCCGAGCCGATCATCCGGGCCGGCCAGGCGGCGCTGACGGCGGGCAAGACCCGCTACACCGCTGCGCGCGGCATCCCTGAGTTGCGCGAGGCCATTTCAGGCTTCTATCAGCAGCGTTATGGGTTGAATATCGATCCGCAGCGCATCCTCATCACGCCCGGCGGCTCTGGTGCGCTGTTGTTGGCCAGCGCCCTGCTGGTGGACCCAGGCAAGCACTGGCTGCTGGCGGACCCGGGGTACCCGTGCAACCGGCATTTCCTGCGGCTGGTGGAAGGCGCGGCGCAGCTTGTTCCCGTAGGTCCGGAGGTGCGTTATCAGTTGACGCCGGAGCTGGTGGCCCGACATTGGGATCAGGACAGTGTCGGCGCCCTGGTGGCGTCGCCGGCCAATCCGACCGGGACCATCCTGACGCGCGACGAGCTGGGGGACCTGTCGGCCGCAATCAAGGCGCGCCACGGCCATCTGGTGGTGGACGAGATCTATCACGGCCTGACCTACGGCACCGACGCGGCCAGCGTCCTGGAAGTCGATGACAGCGCCTTTGTCTTAAATAGTTTTTCAAAGTATTTCGGCATGACCGGCTGGAGGCTCGGCTGGCTGGTGGCGCCCGAAGCCGCGGTCGGTGAGCTGGAAAAACTCGCCCAGAACCTCTACATCAGCGCCCCAAGCATGGCCCAACACGCCGCACTGGCCTGCTTTGAACCGGCAACCATCAGCATCCTGGAAGAGCGTCGCGCCGAATTTGGCCGGCGTCGGGATTTCCTGCTGCCGGCCTTGCGGGAATTGGGCTTCGGTATCGCCGTCGAACCCGAAGGGGCTTTTTACTTGTACGCCGATATCAGCAAGTTCGGCGGTGATGCCTTCGCGTTCTGCCGACATTTCCTCGAAACCGAGCATGTGGCGATTACGCCTGGGCTGGACTTCGGACGTTATCAGGCCGGGCATCACGTGCGGTTTGCCTACACCCAGAGTCTGGTGCGCTTGCAGGAAGCGGTCGAGCGGATTACGCGCGGTTTGCGCAGCTGGCAAGGCTGATGCGCTTTCATCCTCCACTCGAAGAAGGTCGCCTTATCCGTCGTTACAAGCGTTTTCTCGCGGATATCGAGACCGTTAGCGGCGAGTTGCTGACCATTCACTGCCCGAACACCGGCTCGATGCTCAATTGCCAGGTCGCGGGCGGGCAGGTCTGGTTCAGCCGTTCCAATGACCCGAAACGCAAATTGCCCGGCACCTGGGAGGTAGGCGAAACCCCGCAAGGGCGGTTGTTTTGCGTGAACACCGGGCGGGCCAACGGCTTGATCGAGGAGGCGTTGCGGGCCAGCGTCATCACCGAACTGAACGGCTTTACCGGGCTGAAGCGTGAAGTGGCTTATGGCCAGGAACGCAGCCGCATCGATTTCCGCCTCGATTACCCGAGCGGACCGGCCTATGTGGAAGTCAAAAGTGTCACCCTGGGTTACGACGGCTCATTGGTGGCGGCATTTCCCGATGCGGTGACCCAGCGCGGGGCCAAGCATTTGCGGGAGTTGGCCCATTTGGCTCGGGACGGGATTCGCGCGGTGCAGTTGTATTGCGTGAACCTCACCGGAATCGAAGCGGTGCGTCCTGCAGAAGAAATCGATGCAGCCTACGCCGCTGCACTGCGTGAGGCGGTGGCCTGTGGCGTCGAGGTATTGGCCTACGGCGTTCGGTTGACTCACGAAGAGATGGTGGTCGATCGACGTCTGGACGTGTTGCTCAACGGTTAAAGGCTGACCCAGATTCCTTGGTCGTCCTCGTGGCAAACGATGCTGGACAAGGATTGCCCGGCGCACGGGCCGGCGACGCATTCGCCGTCTTCGATCAGAAACAGTGCGCCATGGGTGGCGCACTGGATCAGGCTGTTGCTGGGGTCGAGAAACTGGTTGGGGGTCCATTCCAGCCCGACGCCACGGTGCGGACAGCGATTGATATAGACGTAGACCTGGCCGCCCCGGCGCACAGCGAAGAGCTTCTGGCCGTCGATGTCGAAACCGCGGCTGCTGTCATCGGCCAGCTCGACGCCGGTACAAAGAAACTTCATGTCTATCCTCAAGTGCCGCGTCTAGTGACCGGATATGTCCGAGCTTGACGTTCAAATGCAAACAATTATCAAATGACCGCTTCGCCCATTAGGTGGGCAGGTGTCGGATGCCGAGGATACTTGGCCTGTCATCTCGATGCCTGGGAAAACGTTCAAGGAAGCTGTTTATGCGCCTGAGTACCCGCGTTGCTGCGCTCTGTGTCGGACTTCTCGTCAGTTATCACGCCGCAGCGGCCGAGTTGCCACAACGTTGGGTCAGTGCCGGTGGCGCGCTGTCGGAGTGGGTCAGCGCCCTGGGTGGCGAGTCGAAACTGGTGGGGGTCGATACCACGAGCCAGCACCCTGAATCCCTGAAGGCACTGCCCAGCATCGGTTATCAGCGGCAATTGTCGGCGGAGGGCATTTTAAGTTTGCGCCCGCAGATTCTGATCGGCACCGAAGAAATGGGGCCGCCGCCGGTGCTTTCGCAGGTTCGCAGTGCCGGCGTGCAAGTCGAGCTGTTCTCGGCCCAGCCGGATCTGCCGACTTTGCAGGCAAATCTGCAGCATCTGGGCAAGTTGCTTGGCGCGCAAGACCGGGCGGCGCAATTGCTGCAGGCGTATCAGCAGCAACTCGAGCAGCAAAAGGTCCGGGTCACCCGGGCGCAGGTGAAGGAAAAGTCGCCGGGAGTCCTGTTGCTGCTCGGCCACGCCGGTGGCAAACCGCTGATCGCCGGCAAGGACACCGCCGCTGATTGGTTGCTGCAAAAGGCCGGCGGGCACAATCTGGCAACACATTCTGGCTATAAACCTTTTTCCGTTGAATCGCTGGTCAGTCTGGATCCTGACGTGCTGGTGTTTGCCGATCGTGCGCTCACAGGCGACGCCGCGCGGGCAGCACTGTTCAAGGAGAATCCGATCCTGTCCTCGACCCGCGCGGCCAAGGACGGGCGAGTCATGGAACTCGATCCAACCCTGCTGGTGGGCGGGCTCGGGCCGCGGTTGCCCGAGGCATTGAAATCACTGTCTGACGGCTTCTTCCCCGGTTCTGCCGGCCAATGACCATCCTGGTTAAACCGCGTGCTTTGTTTATTGGCCTGAGCCTGCTGTGTTTGCTGGCGGTCTGGCTATCGTTGGCGCTTGGACCCGTCAGCTTGCCGCTGTTCGATACCTTGCGCGCGGCGTTGCGGCTGATCGGCTTGCCCATTGCGGCCGACGGGCTGGAGCAGGCCGAACTGATCCTCGGCCAGATTCGCCTGCCGCGAACCCTGTTGGGGCTGGCGGTGGGGGGCGTTTTGGCATTGTCCGGCGTGGCGATGCAGGGACTGTTTCGTAACCCGCTGGCAGATCCGGGGTTGGTGGGGGTTTCCAGCGGTGCGGCGCTGGGCGCGGCGATCGCGATTGTCGGCGGTTCGCTATTCGGCGGCCTACCGGAAGCCCTCGGGCCTTATCTGTTGTCGCTGTGCGCATTTTTAGGCGGGCTCGGCGTCACGGCGCTGGTGTATCGGCTGGGCCGGCGCAACGGGCAGACCCATGTCGCGACCATGCTGTTGGCGGGGATTGCGTTGACGGCGCTGGCGGGTTCCGCCGTGGGGCTGTTTACCTACCTGGCCGATGACGCGACCCTGCGTACGCTGACATTCTGGAACCTGGGCAGCCTGAACGGCGCCAGCTATGCGCGACTCTGGCCGTTGCTGCTGATCACTGTGGGCGTGGCGCTGTGGCTGCCGCGCCGGGCCAAGGCGCTGAATGCGTTGCTGCTGGGAGAGTCGGAGGCGGGTCACCTGGGCATCGATGTCGAACGGCTCAAGCGCGAACTGGTGTTCTGCACGGCGCTGGGTGTCGGCGCAGCAGTCGCGGCGGCCGGGATGATCGGCTTTGTCGGGCTGGTGGTGCCGCACCTGGTGCGACTGCTGGCGGGGCCTGACCATCGCGTGCTGTTGCCGGCCTCAGTGCTGGCCGGTGGCAGTCTTTTGTTGTTTGCCGATCTGGTCGCACGATTGGCCCTGGCGCCTGCCGAGTTGCCGATCGGAATTGTCACGGCCTTCATCGGTGCGCCGTTTTTCCTGTATTTACTGCTCCGAGGGCGTGCCTGATGTTGCGAACGCAAAATCTGCAAGTCCGTCGGGGTCGAAAGATCGTATTGACCGACATCACGCTCGAGGTCAAGCCGGGCGAAATCCTGGGTGTGCTGGGGCCGAACGGTGCCGGAAAAAGCACCTTGCTCGGCGCCTTGTGCGGCGAGTTGCAGGCTGACCAGGGCAATGTCTGGCTCGAGGAGCGCGAGTTGAGCCACTGGACCGGGGCGCTGCGAGCCCAGCGCCTGGCTGTGTTGCCGCAGGTATCGACCCTGGACTTCGCCTTTCGCGTCGAAGAAGTGGTCGGCATGGGCCGCTTGCCCCATCAGAGCGGCCGGGTCCGCGATGATGAAATCGTCACCGCCGCGTTGCAGGCTGCCGATGCCGGTCATCTGACTGGCCGCAGCTACCTGGCCTTGTCCGGTGGCGAACGTCAGCGGGTGCATCTGGCGCGGGTACTGGCTCAACTCTGGCCGGGTGAGGCGGGGCAGACCCTGTTGCTCGATGAGCCAACCTCGATGCTCGACCCGCTGCACCAGCACACTACGCTGCAGGCGGTGCGCGAGTTTGCCGATCGCGGTGCGGCGGTGCTGGTGATCCTGCATGATCTGAACCTGGCGGCGCGCTATTGTGATCGCCTGCTGCTGCTCGAAGGCGGGCGCCCGGTGGCGCTCGATACACCGGAACAGGTGTTGCGTCCGGAACCGCTCAAGGCGGTCTTCGGCCTGGAAGTGCTGGTGCAACAACATCCGGAGCGTGGGCATCCGCTGATCATCGCCCGCTGAGTCTTTCAAAGGAGTGGGCGCATGCGTGTAATGTTGATTCTGGCAATGCTGATGCTGAGTGCTTGCCAGCATGTTTCGGCACCGCCCCCGGTCGTCGGTGAGATCCGCGACTTGCGCAGCGGTCAAAGCCTGACGCCACAGGAACTGGTTGCTCGCTTGGCCGAGCCTTCGCGAGTGATCGTAGGTGAGCAGCATGACAATCGCGACCACCATGCACTGCAACTGTGGTTGTTGCAGGTACTGGGTGAGCGCCGACCTCAAGGCAGTCTGCTGCTGGAAATGCTTACGCCAGACCAGCAGCCACGCGTCGATGAGGTTCGCCACGCTTCGGCACCCCCGGCGGACTTGCCCGCTGCGTTGGCCTGGCAGGATGGCTGGGACTGGGATTTGTACGGGCCGATCGTTCGTTTCGCCCTGACCCAGCCATATCCGCTGCTGTCCGCTAATCTGGCCACACCGGAAGTCCGGGCGATCTATACCAACCCTCCCACCTTGAGCGGCTCACGCTCCAACGCGTCTTCAGTCAAGGACGAACTGCTGCAGCAAGTCAGCGATTCCCATTGCGGCCTGCTGCCCAAAGCACAGATGCCGGCAATGCTTGCCGTTCAGCAGCAGCGTGACCGGCGCATGGCTGAACGGCTGCTCGCCGCACCTGAGCCTTCAGTGCTTTTTTCCGGGGCTTACCATGCGCGCAAGGACGTCGGCGTACCGATTCATCTGCTGGATCTGGGGGC
The DNA here is from genome assembly GCF_902497995.1 of Pseudomonas fluorescens. Taxonomy (GTDB): domain Bacteria; phylum Pseudomonadota; class Gammaproteobacteria; order Pseudomonadales; family Pseudomonadaceae; genus Aquipseudomonas; species Aquipseudomonas fluorescens_BK. The sequence continues at coordinate 40,735 of NZ_CABVII010000035.1, forward strand.
ACCTGGGGCGCCGACGGTGCTGATGCTGGCTCAACAGGGCGGTGAGGTCACACTGGCGATGGCCGATTACGTCTGGTACACGCCGGCTATGCAGACGCCGGATTATTGTGAGCAGATGCGTAAGCAGTTCGGTAAGCAGCCTGGGAAGTGAGGCAGCAAAGAAAATAGGACGCTTCCGATGGGCATGTAGGATGCTTCCGGGTTTATGGCGTGCTTGATCTGGAGGGGATTTGGGACGGGGCAGGGTTTACGAAGTGTCGCTTGGGTGAATTTGTAGGACTGTTCTCGCGATTTCTTCCTGGGAGCTACAGCACCTTGCGTCGTTGCCTACAGGTACGCCAGAATCCGCCGGCTTGTGCGCCTCGGGCCTGCTCGGTAACTTGATTCGCATCACTGATCGCCAGTGATCGGGTTTAGTAGCCCGTGGTATTTGAAGAGTGCACGAGCTTCCGTCAAACGGGTATTTCCGTACCTGAATTTGATGGTGGCTGTGCGCAGGGCGTCCTCGGGCGCGCCGGCTTTCTTCATTTCCCCGGTCTACTAACCTGCGTACAGCCGCCACCCCCTTGTATTAGTAGCGAGGAGTGGCCGCGCAATCAGGAAATGAAAATTATGTCCAAGGTAACGCCTGATCCGCCGGACACTGATTCGGCCTTCAACATCATGTCCTCCCCGCGAACCCCCTGCAGCTTCTTCATCGTCAACCCTAAGCTCGATACCGAAACACTGCTGGCTTATGCGTGTGAGTCGCTGGCGTCGGCCAATGTCTTGGCCACAGACCTGGCAGATCATCTGCAGGGAACGTCACGCAACGCTTTGCTGGGCATTGCGCAAGTCATCACGCTGGGTGAATTGGCGGTCAATCGGGCGTTGGATCGGATCGAGCCGCCTGAATAGCCGCTGTCCTTTAAACATTAAAGATCGCAGCTTCGCTTCGCTCGACAGCTCCAACAGGCAGGTCGGAATACAAACCTTTCGCCCAAAAAAAGACCCGGCAAGAGCCGGGTCAAATAACCGTGATTAGCCTGATGAGGAGATATCTGAGAGTCCGAACCAAGGGCTTTTCAAATATCGACCAGTCTCGCGACCAGTTGTGATAATCATAGCGATTCTCATTACCAAGTCAACAGCTGATTTTTCATTTGCTCTAAATTAGTCATCGGTTCATTGGAGGGCCCCGTGATCATTGGGCCGCAGGTCCATTCAGTTTTTGTGACGCGATGAAATGGCTTCCAGTTGTTTGTTCAGGGCGTCCTTGCGCTCGGCAGGAATGTCGTTCCAGTGCACGTCCATCAACGCGCCTTCGATCGCATACAACAACACCTTGGACGCCCGAAAGCCGCGGGTGCGCACGGCCCGATAAGCGTCCACCGCCCCCAGGCGACGCAAGTCCGAGGCGCTGTGGATGCCCACGGCATGCAGCCACTGCGCTGACGTCTTGCCAAGATTCTTCAGGTGCTGCAGTTCATCATTCATCAAGCCTCCTTGCGACGGCCGAACGGTGCGTGGGCGAGCTTCTCAGGAGTGTAGCCATCAGCAGGAAAAGCGTGATTGTTTGCTCGGTTTCGACGCAAAAGCTTCTAAGAAGGGGGACGCTTGGCGCTGAAGGAATGTCTGCGAATGCAGTAGAGGAGGGGTGACGCAAAACCCTCTGGGAGCGGGCTTGCTCGCGAAGAGGGCGTGTCAGTCAACGATGATGTTGACTGACACGCCCTCTTCGCGAGCAAGCCCGCTCCCACAGTGGATTGCGTTGTGTCAGGGAGGTTAGGCGGGTGTTAGCGGGTGCGGTAGCGCAGGCGTGTACCGAAATTCATCGACATCAGAATTTCATCTGCGCTCAGCTCGGGCGGAAAGTAGGCGCCGGAAATCTGCGCATGGGCCAGGCTTGCCCCTTCCAGAATCGAGTTGCTGAAGTCGATGCCGCGCAAGTCGGCGGAGCGGAAGTAGGCATTGGTGAAGTCGATGCCGTCGGCATTCAGCTCACGCAGGTCGAGCCCGCGGAAATCGCCACCGACCATGTCGATGGTTCCGTCCTGGGGGCGTTCGTTGTTGAAACCGGTGATGTCGTCTTTGTGCAGCAAGGCATAAAGCGCTGTGTCGAGAAGTTTGGGCTGGCTCATGTCACATCACCTCTTGGTGTTATGAAGCCAGTGTAGTGCCACTATTTGACGGCCGTGAAGCCGGCGAGGGCTTCACGGCTCAAACGTACTCTTACAGTCCTGGCAGGCGTTGGCGGATTTGCGCGACGACGGTGTCGAGGGTCCCGCTTTCGTTGGTCTGCACGCGTTTGCTGTAGAGAATCTCTGCTGGCGTCAACGCTTCACGGGTGGCTTGCTGCGCTTCGATAATGGCCAGGTTGGCGTCGGACGGGTCCTTGTTGTCTGCCTGACGCAGCGCCAGCCAGCTCTCGATCACCGCTTGCGGCGCATTGCAATCCAGGATCAGGAAGGGCGCACCGGTGCCCTCGGCGATTTTCGCTGCGCCGTCGCGCTGTTCCCGTTTGAGGTAAGTGGCATCGACCACCACCGGGAAACCGGCATGCAGGATCACCGCGGCAATTTCATGCAGGCGGTTGTAGGTCGCGACGCTGGCCTCGGCACTGTAGATGCCGGCCTGCGGGTCGTTGACGACGGTTTGTTCGCCGAACAGGCGTTTGCGTTCTACGTCCGAGCGCAAGCGAATGGCGCCCAGTGCTTCCACCAGGCGCATCGCCACGTGGCTCTTGCCGACCGCGGACACGCCGTGGGTAATCGCCATGAAGCGCGAAGGAATGGTGCTGTAGCTTTCCGCCAGGTTCGCGTAGTTGCGGTATTGGCGCAGGGTGGTGGCGCGTTGCACCGGGTCGGCCTCGGCCGGCATGCTGAACAGGCTGACCTTGGCGCGTACCAGTGCGCGATAGGCTTTATAGAAGTTCAGCAGCTCAAGGCCCTGGTAATCCCCGGTCAGCTCCAGGTACTGGCTGATGAAACGACGCGCCAGACACTTCAGGCCGCGGTCTTCGAGGTCCATCGCCAGGAAACCGGTGTCGGCATAGACGTCGGTGAAACGGAAGGGTTCGTTGAACTCGATGCAGTCGAAGATCACGACCTTGCCGTCGATTTCCGTGGCGTTGCCCAGGTGGATGTCACCGTGACATTCGCGGATGAAACCGTCCGCCTTGCGCTGGGCGAACAGTGGCTTGAGGCGTTCGAAGCTGCTTTCGGCCCAGGCTTGCAGGGCATCGAGTTGCAGCAGGTCGGCCTTGTCGCTGAGGAACGGACGGATCTGTTCGAAGTTCTGGCGCACCGGCGCCATGACGCTGTCCGGGGTGCCGGCGTCGTGTCCGGCGGGCACTTTCGGCGCGCTGAGGTGGAATTGTGCGATCTGTGCGGCCATCTCGTCGATGTGCTTGGTGGTCAACTCGCCGTTGGCCTGTAGCGTGCCCAGCAATCCGCTCTGTGGGAATTGACGCATTTTCAGGGCGTAATCGACGACCGGGCCATCGCCACCGAGCTGTGGCGCTTCGGCACTGCCGGTGATCGGCAACACTTCGAGATACAAATCGTGGGTCAGGCGCTGGTTCAGGCGCAGCTCTTCGCCGCAGAAATGCTTGCGAGCGTCGAGGCTGGTGAAGTCCAGGAAGCCGAAATTGACCGGCTTCTTCAGTTTATAGGCAAAGGGGCCTGTGAGAATGACCCAGGATATATGGGTTTCGATGACCTGGAACCCATCCACGGGATGCGGGTAGAGGGCGGGGTTTTGCAGGGCAGCGATCAGGGACTGGCTCACAGGCATTCCTTCAAAGTCTGGGGAAAATTCACGGCCGTCATTATGGCGGCAAGTCCGCCGGACGCAAACCTCGGAGGGCTTCTGTCGAGTATCGATAAAGTGCGTATAATCCGCCGCCATGACTCGTACTCGATCCCCCCGCACCCCCAAGAAACCACCTTCCAGAGGCCTGAGCCCCTGGCTGGGCTGGGCCCTTAAACTCAGCCTGGTCGGCCTCGTGGTGCTCGCCGGATTCGCGGTTTACCTCGACGCTGTGGTCCAGGAGAAGTTTTCCGGCAAGCGCTGGACCATCCCGGCCAAGGTGTACGCGCGCCCGCTCGAGCTGTTCGTCGGACAAAAGCTCAGCAAGGCTGACTTCCTGACCGAGCTCGATGCCTTGGGCTATCGTCGCGAAGCCGTGAGCAACGGCCCTGGCGCGGCAGCGGTCAACGGCAACACCGTCGACTTGAATACCCGTGGCTTCCAGTTCTATGAAGGAATGGAAAGCGCGCAGCCCGTGCGTGTGCGATTCTCCGGCGATTATGTGGCTGAACTCTCGGGGGCCAAGGGTTCAAAAGTTTCCGTGGTGCGGCTGGAGCCGCTCCTGATCGGTGGGATTTACCCCAAGAATCTCGAAGACCGCATTCTGATCAAGATCGATCAGGTGCCGCCGTATCTGCTGGAAACCCTGGTGGCCGTGGAAGACCGGGATTTTTATAGCCATTGGGGCGTGTCGCCCAAGTCGATTGCCCGGGCCGTCTGGGTCAACACCTCTGGTGGCAAGATGACCCAGGGCGGTAGTACCCTGACGCAACAGCTGGTCAAGAACTTTTACCTGACCAGCGAACGCAGCCTGACCCGCAAACTCACCGAAGCCATGATGGCGATGTTGCTTGAGCTGCATTACGACAAACGGGAAATTCTTGAGGCTTACCTCAATGAAGTGTTCGTCGGTCAGGATGGCCAGCGAGCCGTGCACGGTTTCGGTCTGGCCAGCCAGTTCTTCTTCGGGCAGCCGTTGTCCGAACTGAAACTGCATCAAGTCGCCATGCTGGTGGCCATGGTCAAGGGGCCTTCCTATTACAACCCGCGCCGCAACCCGGAGCGGGCGCTCGAACGCCGCAATCTGGTGCTCGATGTGCTTGAGCAGCAGGGTGTCGCCACCGCCGAGCAGGTTGCGGCAGCGAAAAAAATGCCACTGGGCGTGACGACTCGCGGCAAGTTGGCCGACAGCTCGTTCCCTGGTTTCCTCGACCTGGTCAAGCGTCAGCTGCGCCAGGATTATCGTGACGAAGACTTGACCGAAGAAGGCCTGCGGATTTTCACCAGCTTCGATCCGATCCTGCAGATGAAAGCCGAAGCCTCGGTCAATGACACCTTCAAGCGCCTGGCCGGGCGCAAGGGCTCGGATGAAGTCGAAGCGGCCATGGTCGTGACCAACCCGGAAACCGGCGAAGTCCAGGCCATGATCGGCAGTCGTCAGGCGGGTTTTGCCGGTTTCAACCGGGCGCTGGATGCTGTGCGACCGATCGGTTCGTTGATCAAGCCGGCGGTTTATCTGACAGCCCTCGAGAAACCGAGCCAGTACACCTTGACCAGTTGGTTGTCGGACGATTCGTTCTCGGTCAAGGGTGCGGATGGTCAAGTCTGGAAACCGCAGAACTACGATCGCCGTTCCCATGGCACGGTGTTCCTTTATCAAGGCCTGGCACATTCCTACAACCTGTCGACCGCACGTCTCGGTTTGGCGGTGGGCGTACCCAATGTGCTCAAGACGCTGGCACGCCTGGGTGTGAGTCGCGAGTTCCCGGCCTTCCCGTCGATGTTGCTGGGTGCTGGTGGCCTGAGTCCGATCGAAGTGGCAACCATGTACCAGACCTTGGCCAACGGCGGCTTCAATACGCCAATGCGCGGGATTCGCAGCGTGCTGACAGCCGAAGGCGAGCCGCTCAAGCGTTATCCGTTCCAGATTCAACAGCGCTTCGATCCGGCTTCCATTTACCTGGTGCAGAACGCGATGCAGCGGGTCATGCGTGAAGGCACCGGCAGTTCGGTTTATAACGTGTTGCCCAAGACCCTGACGCTGGCCGGCAAGACCGGCACCAGTAACGATTCGCGAGACAGCTGGTTCGCCGGTTTCAGCCAGGACTTGCTGGCCGTGGTCTGGCTGGGGCGTGATGACAACGGCAAGACGCCCTTTACCGGTGCCACCGGTGCGTTGCAGGTATGGACCAGTTTCATGCGCAAGGCCGATCCGCTGCCGCTGGACATGCCGCAGCCGGACAACATCGTTCAGGCCTGGGTCGATTCGCGTACAGGACAAGGTTCTGATTCGAGCTGCCCAGGCGCGGTGCAGATGCCGTATATTCGCGGCAGTGAGCCGCCTCCCGGTGCCGCCTGCGGTGGCGACAGCCCTGTATCGGGCGAAACGGTGATGGATTGGGTCAAGGGCTGGATGAATTAAGCAAAGAGGGTTTCAAGTGAACAAGTGGTTGATTCCAGCGGTTACCGCCGTGGCTTTGCTCAGCGGTTGCTCCACCGTACAGCGCGGGTCGATTCCGGTGGTGGATTCCGGCAGCGCCGTTTCCAATAGCGAACGGGTTCAGGCGAAAGGCGGTTACCGTCAAACGACGGTCCAGCGTCCCGCACAAAACCAGACCCAGGCGATTCCGCAGGGCGACACCGGAGTGGTGGTGATGGTGCCGGGTGGCGGTGCAGTGGCATCGGCACCGATCAGCACGGCGCCGATCACTCCGGGGCCGATCACTCCCGGTCCGGTTTACACCGCGCCGGTTCAGTCCGCGCCTATCAATCAAGGCAGCTACAGCATGCCGTCGACGCCAAGCGGGATCCCGTCGACCAGTTCGGGTGGCCTGTCCGCCGATGAGCAACTGGACGGTCCGGTATTGGCGCTGCTGACCACCGCTCAGCAGCAACAGGCAGGCGGTGACCTCAACGGTGCCTCTTCCAGCCTCGAGCGCGCCCAGCGGGTCGCACCGCGTGAGCCGCAAGTGCTTTATCGTCTGGCCCAGGTACGCATGGCCCAGGGCGATGCACAGCAAGCCGAGCAATTCGCGCGTCGCGGTCTGACCTTTGCCAATGGTCGTCCGGCACTTCAGGCCAGCTTGTGGGAGTTGATTGCCCAGGCGCGGGAGAAGCAGGGCGATTCCGCCGGTGCGGCATTGGCCCGTCAAAAGGCCAAGGTTTCTTCGTGATGGATGCACGTTTTCCGAAGATTGCCGAGCAGTTGCTGCTGATCGAGCGTGAGTTGCGGGTTCAGGGTTGGTGGGACGATGTCTCGCCCTCCGTTGAAGCGCTGTCCAGTGTCGAGCCGTTCTCCGTCGATACGCTGGATTTCGAGCAGTGGCTGCAATGGATCTTCTTGCCGCGAATGAAGATCATCCTCGAACAGGATCTGCCATTGCCCAATGCATCGGGGATTCAGGAGATGGCCGAAATGGTCTTCGCCGCCCGCAATGTCCAGGGCAGGGATCGGCAATTGCAGGTCTTGCTCAAAGAGTTCGATCAGCTGATCACCGCCTCCCGCTGACGCCTACTGGCAGTTCTGCTCAATCTGTTTCTGTGCTTCGGTAATGCGCTCCTGACGTGTCTGGTCGGTCAGGCGGCGCATCTCGCCGTCAATCTCTTCCCGTAGTCGTGGATTGTTCTGCAGTTGCGCGAGGTTGGTGCGAGCCTGCTCACAGAACGCCTCGAGTTGAGCCTGCTGCTCGGCGACCTGCTTTTTCACTGTCTTATCGATGGCCTGCTGATCGCCGATCGCATTGCTGCGCGGCAGTGCGGACGGCTTGTCGGCAGGCGCACTGGGGATGATCACGCTGGTGGCTTCCTGGCCCTGGGGCGGCTGCGCACCGAAATGGGTAACCCCCTGGGTGTCGACCCATTTGTAGATCTGTCCGGCCATGCACAAAGGGCTCATGCCGATCAGCAGGCCGATGCTCAGGAAAAACGTTCGCATGCCATTTCCTTGTCTTGAGTTGCGCAATTGAAGCTAACACAGTGGCTGTTTAGCGGTTTTTTCTTGCTTTCTCATGTACTTGGTTCAATAAAGCACATAGACGACTTGACTTGCAGAGGACGAAACAGAAGAATCCAAAGTCCGCTGTAGAGGGACTGCCAGAAGCAGACCCACTCGGCAGATCATGAGGCGCACATCCGCGCCGACCTGTTACACCCGCAACGCGTTACCTCGCGCTGGGTGGGAAAGCCCCGCAACACTTGGGACGATCCCAATACTTGCTCAGTCAGTGCTGACGTAGTCGGCGACCACCGTCGCTCATGCTCTGCCGAGAAGTAAACCTATTAAGACCCGTCCTCTTTGAGTGGACGGTATTCTGGCGTTTTAGAGGTGAACAACGTGGAGCTTTTATCTGGCGGTGAGATGCTCGTCCGCTTTTTGCGCGACGAAGGCGTCAAGTACATCTACGGGTACCCGGGCGGTGCTCTTCTTCATGTCTACGATGCCCTGTTCAAAGAGCCGGAAGTGACCCACATCCTGGTTCGTCACGAGCAGGCTGCGACCCATATGGCTGACGGCTATGCCCGTGCCACCGGTAAAGCCGGTGTGGTACTGGTGACCTCGGGGCCGGGCGCAACCAACGCCATCACCGGTATTGCCACGGCCTACATGGACTCCATTCCGATGGTGATCATTTCCGGCCAGGTGCCTAGCACCATGGTAGGCACCGATGCGTTCCAGGAAACCGACATGATCGGTATCTCCCGGCCGATCGTGAAGCACAGCTTCATGATCAAGCACGCTTCGGAAATCCCGGAAGTCATGAAGAAAGCGTTCTACCTGGCGCAATCCGGTCGTCCTGGTCCGGTCGTTGTCGATATTCCGAAAGACATGACCAACCCGGCCGAGAAGTTCGAATACATCTTCCCGAAAAAAGCCAAGCTGCGTTCCTACAGCCCGGCCGTTCGCGGTCACTCCGGGCAAATCCGCAAGGCAGCCGAAATGCTCCTGGCGGCCAAGCGTCCTGTGATGTACGCAGGCGGCGGCGTGATCCTCGGTGGTGGCTCCGCGCCGCTGACCGAATTGGCGAAGATGCTCAACCTGCCCGTGACCAATACCCTGATGGGCCTGGGTGCCTACCCTGGCACCGACCGTCAGTTCATTGGCATGCTCGGCATGCATGGCAGCTACACCGCTAACCTGGCGATGCACCATGCCGACGTGATCCTGGCTGTCGGTGCGCGTTTCGATGACCGTGTGATCAACGGCCCGGCAAAGTTCTGCCCGAATGCCAAGATCATCCACATCGACATCGACCCGGCTTCGATTTCCAAGACCATCAAGGCTGACGTGCCTATCGTCGGTCCGGTCGAGAGCGTCCTGACCGAAATGGTCGCGATCCTCAAGGAAATCGGCGAGACCCCGAACAAGGAGTCCGTTGCCAGTTGGTGGAAGCAAGTCGATGAGTGGCGCGGTGATCGCGGCCTGTTCCCTTACGACAAGGGCGACGGCAGTGTCATCAAGCCGCAGACCGTGATCGAAACCCTGTGCGAAGTGACCAAGGGCGATGCCTTTGTGGCGTCCGACGTGGGTCAGCATCAGATGTTCGCGGCGCAGTATTACAAGTTCAACAAGCCCAACCGCTGGATCAACTCCGGTGGTCTGGGCACCATGGGCTTCGGTTTTCCGGCGGCCATGGGCATCAAGTTGAGCTTTCCGGATGACGACGTCGCCTGTGTAACGGGCGAGGGCAGCATCCAGATGAACATTCAGGAACTGTCGACCTGCCTGCAATACGGTTTGCCGGTAAAGATCGTCATTCTGAACAATGGCGTGCTGGGTATGGTTCGCCAGTGGCAGGACATGAGTTACGGTAGCCGTCACTCGCATTCCTACATGGAATCGCTGCCTGACTTCGTCAAGCTGGCAGAGGCCTATGGTCACGTCGGCATGCGCATCACCGACTCCAAGGATTTGAAGTCGAAGATGGAAGAGGCGTTCGCCATGAAGGATCGCCTGGTGGTGATCGACATTTCGGTCGACACCAGCGAGCACGTCTACCCGATGCAGATCAAAGACGGCTCCATGCGCGATATGTGGCTGAGCAAGACGGAGCGTACTTAATCATGCGGCACATTATTTCCTTGCTTCTGGAAAACGAACCCGGCGCTCTGTCTCGTGTAGTCGGGCTGTTCTCGCAGCGCAACTACAACATCGAAAGCCTGACCGTGGCGCCAACCGAAGATCCGACCCTGTCGCGTCTGACGCTGACCACTGTTGGCCACGATGAAGTCATCGAGCAGATCACCAAGAACCTGAACAAGCTGATCGAAGTGGTCAAACTGGTCGACCTGTCGGAAAGTGCTCACATCGAGCGCGAACTGATGCTGGTCAAGGTCAAGGCCACCGGCGCCCAACGCGCCGAGATCAAGCGCACGACCGATATTTATCGTGGGCAGATCGTCGATGTCAGCGCTAGCGTGTATACCGTTCAGCTGACCGGTACCAGCGACAAGCTCGACAGCTTCATTCAGTCCATTGGCACCGCCTCGATCCTGGAAACCGTCCGTAGCGGCGTAACCGGTATTGCCCGCGGCGACAAAGTACTCAGCATCTAAACCAAATTAGCGAATGGCCTGAACGGCCTGGATATATAGGGGAATTTCATGAAAGTTTATTACGAAAAAGACTGCGACCTGTCGATCATCCAGGGCAAGAAAGTTGCCATCATCGGTTACGGTTCCCAGGGCCACGCTCAAGCGTGCAACCTGAAAGACTCCGGCGTTGACGTTACCGTTGGCCTGCGTAAAGGTTCGGCCACCGTGGCCAAGGCCGAAGCTCACGGCCTGAAAGTGACTGACGTTGCTTCCGCTGTCGCCGCTGCCGACCTGGTCATGATCCTGACCCCGGACGAGTTCCAGTCCGCGCTGTACAAGAACGAAATCGAGCCGAACATCAAGCAAGGCGCCACCCTGGCCTTCTCCCACGGCTTCGCGATCCATTACAACCAGGTTGTTCCGCGCGCCGACCTCGACGTGATCATGATCGCGCCGAAAGCACCGGGCCACACCGTGCGTTCCGAGTTCGTCAAAGGCGGCGGTATCCCTGACCTGATCGCTATCTACCAGGATGCTTCGGGCAACGCCAAGAACGTTGCACTGTCCTACGCCGCCGGCGTTGGTGGCGGTCGTACCGGCATCATCGAAACTACCTTCAAGGACGAGACCGAAACCGACCTGTTCGGCGAACAAGCCGTTCTGTGTGGCGGTACCGTCGAGCTGGTCAAAGCCGGTTTCGAAACCCTGGTTGAAGCTGGCTACGCGCCGGAAATGGCCTACTTCGAGTGCCTGCACGAACTGAAGCTGATCGTTGACCTCATGTACGAAGGCGGTATCGCCAACATGAACTACTCGATCTCCAACAACGCTGAATACGGCGAGTACGTGACCGGTCCGGAAGTGATCAACGCCGAATCCCGTCAGGCCATGCGCAACGCCCTGAAACGTATTCAGGACGGCGAATACGCCAAGATGTTCATCAGCGAAGGCGCGACCGGCTATCCTTCGATGACCGCCAAGCGTCGCAACAACGCCGCTCACGGTATCGAAATCATCGGCGAGCAACTGCGCTCCATGATGCCGTGGATCGGTGCCAACAAGATCGTCGACAAAGCCAAAAACTAAGTCGCGCACTTGTACGGAAAACGCGGCCTAGGCCGCGTTTTTTCGTTTGGTGGGCCGGTTCTGGTATAAAGCTGCATCGTTTGCGGCCGAACCCTCGTCCCAGACACCTGTCAAAACTTTCCACACCGTTGCAAGGTAATGTCCATGAGCGAACGTCCCGAAGAGCCAAACCAGGCTTCTGACGCCGAAAGCCTGCTGCCCATCGATGAACATATCGAGGAAGGGCATGACGCTGAAGGCCGTAAAGTCCGGCATCGTGGTATCTATCTTCTGCCGAATCTGTTCACCACTGCGAACCTGTTTGCAGGGTTTTATTCCATCATCAACTCGATGAGCGCCCAGAGCGCCTTGAGTGCCGGTGATACCATCGGCGCTAGCAAATATTTTGCGTTTGCCGCGATCGCGATTTTCGTCGCCATGGTGCTCGACGGCCTCGACGGTCGCGTTGCCCGCATGACCAATACCCAGAGCGCCTTCGGTGCCGAGTACGATTCGCTGTCGGACATGGTTGCCTTTGGTGTCGCGCCGGCCTTGCTGGCATTCGGCTGGGCCTTGGGTGACATGGGCAAGGTCGGCTGGATGGTTGCCTTCATTTATGTCGCGGGTGCTGCGCTGCGTCTGGCGCGTTTCAACACCCAGGTCGGCACCGCCGACAAACGCTACTTCATCGGCCTGGCCAGTCCGGCTGCCGCGGGTGTGGTCGCGGGCATCGTCTGGGCGTTCAGCGACTACGGCATCCAGGGTTCCAAGATGTCCTTCCTGGTGGCGTTGATGGTCGCGGCCGCGGGCATGCTGATGGTCAGCAACATCAAGTACAACAGCTTCAAGGAGCTGGACTTGAAGGGGCGTGTGCCATTCGTGGCGATCCTCGCCGTGGTCCTGGTGTTTGCCGTCGTGTTCAGCGATCCGCCGCGCATTCTGCTGCTGGTTTTCCTCGCCTATGCAGCCTCTGGTCCGGTGCAATATCTGTTAAGACTTCGTCGGCACAAGAACCTGTAATTTCCCCCATACTCCGCAGTCTATTGGTACATAGGTTCTCCAATGCTGCGGAGTTGTCATGCTGATCAAAGTCCCCAAGACGTCTGACTGTCATGAGTCGGACGTCACGCCCGAACCCTTCTATCTATCTCGACGCAATGTGCTGAGTGCCGCCGTCGCCGGTCTGGCTGTTAACAGCCTGCCACGGTGGGCGAGCGCCGCCGATGCTGCGCGTTATCCAGACGTAGAGCCTGGCAAGGCGCCATCCTGGTTTGCCGAAAAGCTTCCTGCTACCAAATGGGGGGCGGTCAACGTCAAGGATGAGGCTGTCGCGCCGTTCAAGGATGCAACCCGCTACAACAACTTCTACGAGTTCGGCACCGATAAAGGTGATCCGGCGGCGAACGCCGGTGCGTTGAAGACCGAACCCTGGAGTGTGGTGGTGGACGGGGAGGTGGGTAAGCCGGGGCGGTATGCGCTGGAGGACTTCATGAAGCCCTATCAGCTGGAAGAACGCATTTACCGTCTTCGCTGTGTGGAGGCCTGGTCAATGGTCATCCCATGGATCGGTTTTCCCATCTCGGCGTTGCTCAAGGAGGTCGAGCCGACTTCCAAGGCCAGGTTCATTCGTTTCGAAACCCTGCAGGATCCCCAAGCCATGCCGGGGCAGCGCTCTGGTTTTGCCTTGATCGACTGGCCTTATGTAGAAGGGTTGCGACTGGATGAGGCAATGAATCCTTTGGCCATTCTTGCAGTGGGTATGTATGGGCGTGAGTTGCCTAACCAGAACGGCGCGCCTCTGCGTCTGGTGGTGCCGTGGAAGTACGGGTTCAAGAGCATCAAATCCATCGTGCGGATCAGTCTGGTCAGCGAGCAGCCAAAAACCACCTGGCAGAGCATTGCCTCCGATGAATATGGCTTCTATGCGAACGTGAACCCCACGGTCGATCACCCGCGCTGGACCCAGGCCCGTGAAAGGCGGTTGCCCAGTGGTCTGTTCAAGCCCAATGTGCGTGACACGCAGATGTTCAACGGCTACTCGGATGAAGTCGCTTCTTTATATGCAGGGCTCGATCTGCGGAAGAACTACTGATGCGCTATCCGTTCTGGCGAATCGGGGTCTTCATCGCCGCCGCGGTGTGGCCCCTGCTTTGGTTGTATCAGGCCTGGGAGGAAGTGCTGGGGCCTGATCCAGGCAAGGTGCTGGTGGACCGCCTGGGCTTGGGGACGCTGGTGTTGCTGCTGATTACCTTGAGCATGACGCCTCTGCAGAAACTCACCGGTTGGGTGGGGTGGGTTGCTGTTCGGCGACAACTGGGATTGTGGTGTTTCGCCTACGTGGTGCTGCATCTGAGTGGTTATCTGGCGTTCATCCTCGGCTTCGATTGGTCGCAGCTGGGTGTCGAGTTGCGCAAGCGGCCGTACATTATTGTCGGGGCGCTGGGCTTTCTCTGTTTGCTGGCGTTGGCGGTGACCTCCAATCGTTATAGTCAGCGGCGTCTGGGAGGGCGCTGGAAGAAACTGCATCGGCTGGTCTATGTGGTTCTCGGGCTCGGTTTGTTGCATATGTTATGGATTGTGCGCGCCGACCTGAAGGAGTGGGCGATCTATGCCTCTATAGGTGCATTGCTATTAGTGTTGCGGTTGCCACCCGTAGCCCGCCGAATCCCACGATTAATTGCTAAAAAGACACCTTCTGCACGAAAGGCTTAATTAAAGGTTGACGGCAGATTCTGTAAGTCTATAATTCGCCCCACTTCCGGCGCAGTCGAAACGGAAAACTCCTTGGTAAACAAAGAGTTACGCAGTTTTCGGCAGCGAGTTGCTTCAGTTCATCGAAGCCCAGA
>NZ_CABVII010000036.1 GCF_902497995.1 Pseudomonas fluorescens
CACGGTAGTGCAGGCCGACAAATCGGCAGAAGACAATGATTGATCAATCGAAGTATGCTTTTTCATGGACTCGCCCTCGCTGTCGTTGGCTGTTTAGACTGCCACCGTGGCGCATTGACGCCTCGGCTAGGGCGAGTCCATCCAATTACAGAACGCAGCGATCTTGAGACCATCGTCGGAACGCCGCCCGGAGCAAGCTTGCTCCTACAGACAGAATGCGGCGCTCTAGTGCGCCTCATCCCAGTTATTGCCTACACCCACCTCCACCAGCAGCGGCACATCCAGTTGCGCTGCTTCGCTCATGTGCAGGCGAATTTCCTCACGCACCTGGTCGATCAGGTCTTCGCGCACCTCGAGGACCAATTCATCGTGCACCTGCAGGATGACTTTGGCGTCGAGGCCTGACGAGGTCAGCCAGTTGTCCACTGCGACCATGGCTTTCTTGATGATGTCCGCCGCGGTGCCTTGCATCGGCGCGTTGATCGCCGTGCGCTCGGCACCTTTGCGCAGGGCCGGGTTTTTCGCGTTGATTTCCGGCAGGTACAGACGACGACCGAAGATGGTTTCGACAAAACCTTGCTCGGCGGCCTGGGCGCGGGTGCGCTCCATGTATTCCAGCACGCCGGGGTAACGGGTGAAGTATCGGTCGATATAAGCCTGGGACTGCTTGCGATCGACGCCGATCTGCTTGGCCAGGCCAAAGGCGCTCATGCCGTAGATCAGACCGAAGTTGATCGCCTTGGCGCTACGTCGCTGGTCGGTGGTGACCGCGTCCAGTTCGACCCCGAAGACTTCCGCCGCCGTGGCTTTGTGCACGTCCAGGTCGTTGCGGAAGGCGTACAGCAAGCCTTCATCCTTGGCCAGGTGAGCCATGATCCGCAGTTCGATTTGCGAATAGTCCGCGGCCAGCAGTTTGTAGCCTTTTGGCGCGACGAACGCCTGACGAATCCGCCGGCCTTCGGCGGTACGGATCGGAATGTTCTGCAGGTTCGGATCGATGGACGACAAGCGTCCGGTGGCGGCAACGGCTTGCTGATAAGACGTATGGATACGGCCGGTGCGAGCGTTGATCTGCTCTGGCAATCGGTCGGTGTAGGTGCTTTTGAGTTTGCTCAGCGAGCGGTACTGCATCAGTACCTTGGGCAGCGGGTAGTCCTGTTCGGCCAATTCGGCCAACACCGCTTCGGCCGTCGAGGCCTGGCCCTTGGCGGTTTTGCTGAGAACGGGCAAACCGAGCTTTTCGTAAAGGATCACGCCCAGTTGCTTCGGCGAGCCGAGGTTGAACTCTTCACCGGCGATGGCAAAGGCCTCCCGCTCAAGGGTGACCAGTTTCTCGCCCAGCTCGACACTCTGGATGCCCAGCAGGTTGGCGTCCACGAGCGCGCCCTGGCGTTCGATACGGGCCAGCACCGGCATCAGCGGCATTTCAATGTCGTTCAGCACTTTGCCCAGGCTTGGCGTGGTGGCCAGTTTTTCCTGCAAGGCCAGGTGCAGGCGGAAGGTGACATCGGCGTCTTCGGCGGCATAGGGGCCCGCCAGCTCAAGCGAGATCTGGTCAAAGGTCAGCTGCTTGACGCCTTTGCCCGCGATCTCGTGGATGTCGGTCTTGCTTTGGCCCAGGTACTTGAGCGCCAGGCTGTCCATGTCGTGACGGGTGGCTGTCGAGTCGAGTACGTAAGACTCGAGCATGGTGTCGTAGGCAATACCCTGAACGATAATCCCGTTGCTCTGATCGCCACCGATGGCGCAATTGGCCAGGATGTTGGTTTCGAACTTGGCGTGCTGGCCGACTTTCAGTTTATTCGGGTTTTCCAGCAGCGGCTTCAGCGCCAGCAGCACCGTGTCGCGATCCAGTTGTTCCGGAACGCCCATGTAGGAATGGGTCAGCGGAATGTAGGCCGCTTCGTTGGCCGCGACGGAAAACGACAGGCCCACCAGTTGCGAGTGTTGGGCATCGCTGCCATTGGTCTCGGTGACGAAGGCGATCAGCGGTGCCTTGGCGAGTTTGTCCAGCCAGGCGTCGAAGCGCTTCTGGTCGAGGATGGTTTCGTACTTCGCTTCGACGGTGCCCGGCTGCTCGTCGACGACCTCGACAATGTCCTGACCCGAGCGCTTGGCGTCGCGCTGGTTCTCTTCGAACCAACTCTTGAATTCCAGCAGGGTGTAGAGCTCGGCGAGCTTGTCGTGGTCCGGCTTGCCCATTTGCAGGTCGTCCAGGCCGACATCCAGCGGCACATCGATCTTGATCGTCGCCAGCCGGTAGGAGAGAAACGCCATCTCCTTGTGCTCTTCGAGCTTGGCCGGCAGGGTCTTGGCCCCGCGTATCGGCAGGGTCGGCACGATATCGAGCTGCGCGTAGAGCTCGGTCAGGCCGCCATTCACGCCCACCAACAGGCCGGAAGCGGTCTTCGGGCCGATGCCCGGAACGCCCGGAATGTTGTCGGACGAATCGCCCATCAATGCCAGATAATCGATGATCTGCTCGGGAGCGACGCCGAATTTCTCCTTCACGCCCTCCACGTCCAGCGCGCTACCGGTCATGGTGTTGACCAAGGTAATGTGCCCGTCGACCAGTTGCGCCATGTCCTTGTCACCGGTGGAGATCACCACCGGACGGTCGGCGGCTGCACTGCTGCGGGCCAGGGTGCCGATCACGTCGTCCGCTTCGACGTTGTCCACGCACAGCAATGGAAAGCCCAGGGCCTTGACGCTGGCATGCAGTGGCTCGATCTGGACGCGCATGTCGTCGGGCATGCTCGGACGGTTGGCCTTGTATTCGGCGAACATCTCGTCGCGGAATGTCCCGCCCTTGGCGTCGAACACCACGGCGAACGGACTGTCCGGGTACTGCTTGCGCAGACTCTTGAGCATGTTCAACACACCTTTGACCGCGCCGGTCGGCAGACCTTTGGACGTGGTGAGCGGTGGCAGGGCGTGAAAGGCGCGGTACAGGTAAGAAGAACCGTCCACCAGGACGAGGGGGGCTTGGCTCATGAGCAGGATCAACCTTTTCGGCGGGTCCGGCGCTAGAATAGCGGGACCGTTGACGACAAAGGGACAAGGTTATCATGCGCACACTAAATCGCTTGCTGTTGGCTGGCTTGTTTGCAGTCACCCCATTGGCCGTCATGGCGGCGGACGATGCACCGTCGCCGGACCCGGATGTCACCATCCGCACGGAAGGCGATAAAACCATCCAGGAGTACCGCCAAAACGGTTTCCTGTACGCGATCAAGGTTACGCCGAAGGGCGCGCCGCCGTATTTTCTGGTGCGCGCGGACGGGACAGATGCAAACTTCATCCGCTCGGATCAGCCCGATATGCTGATTCCGTCGTGGAAGATCTTCGAGTGGAAATAGTTTCCTAATTTCAATCGGCGCTGGCTCAAGTGGCAGCGCCCGTACTGGCAGTTTTAACCATGTCTGTGTTCACCCCGCTGGCTCGGCCCGAGCTGGAAACCTTTCTCGCCCCATACGGGCTCGGCCGCCTGCTTGATTTCCAGGGGATTGCCGCCGGTAGCGAAAACACCAATTTCTTTATCAGTCTGGAGCAGGGCGAATACGTCCTGACCCTGGTGGAGCGTGGTCCGGTCCAGGAAATGCCGTTTTTCATCGAACTGCTCGATGTGCTGCACGACGCCGACCTGCCAGTGCCCTACGCCCTGCGCACCACCGAAGGCGTGGCCTTGCGCGAGCTGGCCGGCAAACCGGCGCTGTTGCAACCGCGTCTGGCCGGCAAGCACATCAAGGAGGCCAACGCTCAGCATTGCGCTCAGGTCGGCGAGCTGCTGGCTCATCTGCACCTGGCGACCCAGGCCAACATGATCAAGCGCAAGACCGATCGCGGCCTGGACTGGATGCAGGAGGAGGGCACGCAGCTGCTGTCGCATCTCAATGCCGGGCAATGCGATCTGTTGCAGCGGGCGCTGGACGAAATCACCCGGCAGAAGACGAAAATTCTGGCCCTGCCGCGGGCCAACATCCACGCCGACCTGTTTCGCGACAACGCGATGTTTGAAGGCACGCACCTGACCGGGTTGATCGACTTCTACAACGCGTGCTCGGGGCCGATGCTCTACGACGTGGCGATTGCCTTGAATGACTGGTGTTCGGACGAGGACGGGAAGATCGACGGGCCGCGGGCGCGGGCGTTGTTGGGGGCTTATGCTGCATTGCGGCCGTTCACCGCTGCAGAAGCCGAACTGTGGCCGACCCTGCTGCGGGTGGCGTGTGTGCGGTTCTGGTTGTCGCGGTTGATCGCTGCGCAGGCGTTTGCCGGGCAGGATGTGTTGATTCACGATCCGATGGAGTTTGAGCAGCGGCTGGCGCAGCGGCAGAAAGTCAGCACTCCGTTACCGTTCGCCCTTTAAAAGCTTCGCGAGCAAGCCCGCTCCCACATTGGATCTCCTGGGTACACAAATTCTGTGCACGACTTAGATCAAATGTGGGAGCGGGCTTGCTCGCGAATGGCGGCGATACAAATGTCCGGGTTACAACGACTCCAGGCACCCCGCCAAATCATTCCCCAACTTCTCCAGCACCTGCTCATACCCCTGAGCAGTCGCCGGCGTGTACCCGCCCAGCGCATCCAGTTCCGCCAGTTTCACCGGCAAGCCGGCCACCAGGGTTTCCGCCAGCCGCGGACGCAGCGGCGGCTCGCTGAACACACAGGTTTTACCGACTTCCTGCAATCGAGTGCGCATTGCCGCCACGTGCTGGGCGCCAGGCTGCACTTCGGCGGCGACGCTGAACACGCCGGCATGCTTGAGGCCATAGGCGTCTTCGAAGTAGTCGAAGGCTTCGTGGAACACGAAGTAAGGTTTGCCTTCAATGGCGGCCAGACGTTTCTTCAAGCGCAGATCCAGCGCATCCAGACGTTCATCGAAGGCCTTGAGATTGCTCTGGTAGCGGGCCGCATTGGCCGGATCGGCAGCACTCAGGTCGGCGGCCATTTTCGCCGCGATCACGCGCGCATTGAGCGGCGATAACCAAAGATGTGCATCCAGGCTGCCGGGGCGGTGATCGTGGTCATGCTCGTCGGCTTCTTCGGCATGTGAATGGTTATCTTCAGCGAAATGTCGCAGTTTCAGGCCGGGCAAATCCTGCACGGCGACGCTCGGTAGCGTCCGACCATTCAGCACCCGGGGCAGAAAGCCTTCCATGTCCGGACCGATCCAGTACAGCAGATCCACCGATTGCACCTTCCGCACGTCGGATGGGCGCAAGGCATAGTTATGCGGCGAGGCACCGGGCGGCAACAGGACTTCAGGAATGGCCACGCCATCTTGCACCGCCGCGGCGATCAGCTGCAGCGGCTTGATGCTGGTCAGGACTTTGACGTCGGCCTGCGCCGAGCCGATCAGCAGAAAAGTTGCGATAAATGCGACAAAGATAGAAAAAAGTCGGGACACGATGACCACTCGAAGAGGCGAGAACGGGTAACATAATAACGTCTCTCACAAAACTCGTCGCCGCTCATGCCTATAACACCGATTGCCAGCCGTCCCCACGACCACTCTCACTGCGTTCATAGCGCACTGTCTGAGGCCGATGCCCTGTGCGCACGTCAGGGGCTGCGCTTGACCGCGTTGCGTCGGCGGGTGCTGGAACTGGTCTGGCAAAGCCACAAGCCATTGGGCGCCTACGACATACTCGCGGTGCTCAGCGAGCAGGATGGCCGCCGCGCCGCGCCGCCGACGGTGTACCGCGCGCTGGATTTCCTGCTGGAAAACGGCCTCGTCCACCGCATTTCCTCGTTGAACTCTTTCGTCGGTTGCAACCATCCTGAACATGCTCACCAGGGTCAGTTCCTGATCTGCCGTGCATGCCATGCCGCCATCGAGCTCGAACAGAAATCCATCAGTGACGCGATCATCGGCAGCGCCGAAGATGTCGGGTTCGTCGTCGAAGGCCAGACCGTTGAAGTGGTCGGTCTCTGCTCGGGTTGCCAGGGGGCTTGATGAGCAACGCGCTGATCCGCCTCGAACAGGTTGCCGTCACCTTCGCCGGGCAAAACGTGCTGGATAACATCGAGCTGAGCGTCGAGCCGGGGCAGATCGTGACCCTGATCGGCCCCAATGGCGCGGGCAAGACCACCTTGGTGCGCGCCGTGCTGGGCCTGTTGAAACCGGACAGCGGCAGCGTCTGGCGCAAGCCGAAACTGCGGGTCGGCTACATGCCGCAAAAGCTGCATGTCGATCCGACGCTGCCGCTTTCCGTGCTGCGCTTCTTGCGTCTGGTGCCGGGTGTGGATCGCGCCCGGGCCTTGGCCGCGCTCAAGGAAGTCGGCGCCGAGCAGGTGATCGACAGCCCGGTGCAAAGTGTTTCCGGCGGTGAAATGCAGCGCGTGTTGCTGGCCCGGGCATTGCTGCGCGAGCCGGAACTGTTGGTGCTCGACGAACCGGTCCAAGGCGTGGACGTGGCCGGTCAGGCCGAGCTTTATAGCCTGATCACCCGATTGCGCGACCGTCACGGTTGTGGGGTGTTGATGGTGTCCCATGATTTGCACCTGGTGATGAGCACCACCGACCAGGTGGTCTGCCTGAATCGTCACGTCTGCTGCTCCGGGCATCCCGAGCAGGTCAGCGGCGACCCGGCGTTCGTCGAGCTGTTCGGCAAGAACGCCCCAAGCCTGGCGGTTTACCACCACCATCACGACCACGCCCATGACCTGCATGGTTCGGTGGTCAGCGCCGCCCCGGCGGTCCCTACCCACGTTCACGGAGATAGCTGCAAGCATGGCTGATTTTCTGCTTTACGCCCTGCTTGCAGGTCTGGCCCTGGCGCTGGTCGCAGGCCCGTTGGGTTCGTTCGTGGTCTGGCGGCGCATGGCCTATTTCGGCGACACCCTGTCCCATGCCGCACTGCTCGGCGTGGCGCTGGGCTTTTTGCTGGATGTCAGCCCGACTGTTGCGGTCACCGTAGGCTGTCTACTGTTGGCCGTATTATTGGTGACCTTGCAACAGCGCCAGCCGCTGGCGTCCGACACGCTGTTGGGAATTCTCGCACCCAGCACCCTCTCTCTGGGCCTGGTGGTACTAAGCTTCATGCATGAAGTGCGGATCGACCTGATGGCCTATCTCTTCGGCGACTTGCTGGCGATCAGTCCAACCGACCTGGCCTGGATACTCGGCGGCAGTGCGGGGGTGCTAGCCTTGCTGGTGACGCTGTGGCGGCCAATGCTGGCGATTACGGTCCATGAAGAGCTGGCCAGGGTGGAAGGTTTGCCGGTCGCGGCGTTGCGCCTGGCCCTGATGCTGTTGATCGCGGTAGTCATTGCGGTGGCGATGAAGATCGTTGGTGTATTGCTGATTACTTCGCTGCTGATCATCCCGGCGGCTGCGGCACAGCGTCACGCCCGGTCACCGGAGCAGATGGCACTGGGCGCGAGCCTGCTGGGCATGCTCGCGGTCTGTGGCGGGCTGGCGCTGTCGTGGTTCAAGGACACTCCGGCGGGCCCGTCGATTGTGGTGGCGGCCGCCGCACTGTTTCTGCTGAGTTTTGTCCTGCCCCGTCGAGGGGTGTAGACTTGCTCGTTTTTTGCGCAAATAGAGAGTCGCAGGAATGAAGCCGTTCGCCTCCCGTTATCTGCTCCTTGTCGCATTTTCTCTGCTGCTGGGCGCTTGCCAAAGCACGCCACCGGCGGTCAACGAGCCTGCCGATGCCCGGGCCACGGCCATTGCACAGCTGGAACAAAGCCTCGCCAGCAGCGAGTTGGCTACCGCGGAAGGTCAGCTGGCCGCTTTGCAGGCCGAGTCGCCCAACGATCAATCTCTTGAGCAATATCAGCGGCAACTGGCCGAAGCTTATCTGCGCCGTAGCCAGATCGTGCTGCAAAAAGGTGATGTGAACGCTGCTGCCACTGCGCTGAGCCGCGCCCGGGCGTTGATGCCCAAGGCGCCCGCCTTGACCGGTGGGGTCAACAACGCGATCGTCAATGCCCGTAAAGCCGAGCTGGACAGAGCTGAAGCGGCGCTCATGGCTGCCGAAGCCAAGCCACAGGCCAAAGTCATCGATCCAACGGCCGAAAGCACCACGGTGGCGCTGAACCTCACGGATATGGCAAAGCTGCGCCAGCAACTGGATGCCATTGCGGCCGATGTGGTGAATTATCAGTGCGACGTCAGCATTCAGGCTCCGCGCACCCAGGACTACCCTTGGTTGGCCACGTTGCTGACCAAGCGGGTGAGGAAGCTGGATTCGGGGTTTGATCTGAACCTGGAGAAGCAGATTTTGCGCAATATTCCGGCGCAGATGGTTCTAAGCCCGCGTAAGCCCTAAAAGCTTCGCGAGCAAGCCCGCTCCCACATTTGATCTCAGTCGGTCACAGAATTGTGTACACCGGAGATCAAATGTGGGAGCGGGCTTGCTCGCGAAGGCGTCCTCCCAATCGATACAGTATTTCAGACTGTCTTAAGCCGGAATCGCCTTGGCCTTAGGCTCCCGATCCCACACCCGATGCTGCCCGATCGCAGCAAAAAACGCCTTGGTCAGCTTGGCATCCGTCCCCACGATCAACCCCGCATCAACCTCCAGCTTCAACACATCCAACAACTGCTTGGCCTCGCCATGCAACGCGATTGCCTTCAAGTGTTTATACGCTTCCAGCAGGTAATGCAGCGCCACCCCGTCAGTGCTCAACGCCTTGATCGAGGCCGCGCCACCGGGCACGAATACCGCGTCGAACGCGATGGATGGCAGGCCTTCCATCGACGCATCCACCGGCAGCGCTTTGCCATCAGCCGTGGTGACCGGCGCCGAGGTAGGGCCGAGCAGTTTTGCGTGCGCGCCCTCAGCCTTCAGCGCCGCTTTCATCGCATCGATCGCCGCACCGTCGACGCCATTGGCTGCCAGAATCGCGACTTTACGAGTCTTGATATCGCCCGGTAGCAGGTTGGCCTGGCTCAAGGCCGGTGAACGCTCCAGAGATATTTTCGGTACATCGACCGTTCCGGCTTTTGGCGCTGGCAGGCCGAGGTTCTGCGCGACGCGTTTGGCCAGTTCCAAATCGATGTTGGCGAGGATTTCATTCACCTCGCGCGCGCGGATGTGCTCACGCTCGACCTTGCCCAGCTCAAAGCTGTAAGCGCCAATGATATGTTCCTGTTCATGCTTGCTCATGCTGTGGAAGAACAGCCGCGCCTGGGAGAAGTGGTCGCTGAAGGACTCGCTGCGCTGGCGAATCTTGTTGGCATCGATGCGCTCCGGATGGGTCTCGAAACCGCCGTTTTGTGCGGCGGGCGGGGTTTCTTTCGGCCAGCCGCTGTCAATGGAGTTCGGCTCGTAGGAGGCACGGCCCTTGTCGATGGTGGTGCGGTGTTGCGCGTCCCGCTGACCGTTGTGGAACGGCGCGACCGGACGGTTGATCGGGATTTCGTGAAAATTCGGTCCGCCGAGTCGGCTGATTTGCGTATCGGTGTAGGAAAACAGTCGCCCTTGCAGCAGTGGATCGTTGGAAAAGTCGATCCCCGGCACGATATGCCCCGGGCAGAAAGCGACCTGCTCGGTTTCGGCAAAGAAGTTGTCCGGATTGCGGTTGAGCACCATTTTGCCCAGCGGGGTAATCGGCACGATTTCCTCGGGAATGATTTTGGTCGGGTCGAGCAGGTCGAAATCGAAGGTGTGCTCGTTTTCCTCCTCGACCACCTGTACGCCCAGTTCCCATTCCGGGTAGTCCCCCATCTCGATCGACTCCCACAGATCGCGACGGTGGTAATCGGTGTCTTTACCGGCGAGCTTCTGCGCTTCATCCCAGACCAGCGAGCAAGTCCCGGCGGCAGGACGCCAGTGGAATTTGACGAAGCGCGATTTACCTTCGGCGTTGATCAGGCGGAAGGTGTGCACGCCAAAGCCCTGCATGCTGCGCAGGCTCTTCGGGATTGCCCGGTCGGACATGGCCCAGATCACCATGTGCGCCGATTCCGGCACCAGGGAGACGAAGTCCCAGAAGGTGTCATGGGCCGAACCACCGGTAGGAATCTCGTTGTGGGGCTCGGGTTTCACCGCGTGTACGAAGTCAGGAAATTTGATGGCGTCCTGGATGAAGAACACCGGCATGTTGTTGCCCACCAGGTCGAAGTTGCCTTCGTCGGTGAAGAACTTCACAGCGAAACCTCGTACGTCGCGCACGGTATCGCCCGACCCGCGAGGACCCTGCACCGTGGAAAAGCGCACGAACACCGGGGTTTGTCTGGCGGGGTCTTGCAGGAAACCGGCCTTGGTCAGCACGGAATGGTTTTCATACGACTGAAAGTAACCGTGGGCACCGGTCCCGCGGGCATGCACGATGCGTTCGGGAATGCGCTCGTGGTCAAAATGCGTGATCTTTTCACGCATGATGAAGTCTTCCAGCAACGACGGCCCGCGGGCGCCGACTTTCAAGGTGTTCTGGTTGTCCGCAACTTTTACGCCCTGATTGGTGCGCAGGGCTTGTTCAGTGGCGTCGGAACGAAATTTTTCCAGACTATCGAGCTTGGCATTGGTGTTGCCGCGGTCCAGGGTGTCGGTCCCGGCCAGTGCGCTTTTGGGGGCGGCAGGCTTTTTGGTACTCATCAGTCGTAAACTCCTCGTTGCGGTTCCCGCCGTAGCCAGGACGCTTGGGCAATATCCCCCAGGCACGGCACCGGGGGCGTTTTCGAGTTGCTTAATAAGTGACTGATGGCGTTATTAGCCGTTCCTTTTTTCTGACCTTTGATCGCGTTATTGCCAAATGGCAGGTTGAATACGAAATAAATGCTAAGAACCTCTATACAGACAGGCTAAAATGCGCGCCCGGCTATCCGCTGATCCTTTTCTAACGCGCCCCACAAGGTTCGCTACGTGATCGAGTTTCAAAACGTCCACAAAACCTACCGCGTCGCCGGTAAGGATATTCCCGCCCTGCATCCGACCAGTCTGACGATTGAGAACGGTCAGGTATTCGGCCTGATCGGTCATTCCGGCGCGGGAAAAAGTACCCTGCTGCGTCTGATCAATCGCCTGGAAAATTCCAGCGGCGGCAAGATCTTCGTCGATGGCGAAGAGGTCACCGCGCTGGATGCCAACAGCCTGCGGCGCTTTCGCCAGCAGGTCGGGATGATTTTCCAGCACTTCAACCTGCTGGCGTCCAAGACCGTGGCCGACAATGTCGCGCTGCCGCTGACCCTGGCCGGTGAACTGTCGCGCAGCGAGATCGACCGGCGTGTGGCCGAGTTGCTGGCGCGGGTGGGCTTGTCCGACCACGCGAAAAAGTACCCGGCGCAATTGTCTGGCGGCCAGAAGCAGCGCGTCGGCATCGCCCGCGCCCTGGCGACCAAACCTAAAATCCTGCTGTGCGATGAAGCCACCAGCGCCCTGGACCCGCAAACAACAGCGTCGGTCCTGCAATTGCTGGCCGAGATCAATCGCGAGCTGAAACTCACCATCGTCCTGATCACCCACGAAATGGACGTGATCCGTCGGGTCTGCGACCAGGTGGCAGTGATGGATGCCGGGGTGATCGTCGAGCAAGGTTCGGTGGCCGAAGTGTTCCTGCATCCGAAACATCCGACCACCAAGCGCTTCGTGCAAGAAGACGAGCAGATCGATGAAAGCGAACAGCGCGACGACTTCGCGCACGTGCCGGGACGCATCGTGCGTCTGACCTTCCAGGGCGAAGCGACCTACGCGCCATTGCTGGGCACCGTCGCTCGGGAGACGGGTGTGGACTACAGCATCCTCGCCGGTCGCATCGACCGCATCAAAGACATTCCCTACGGGCAGTTGACCCTGGCCGTGACCGGTGGCGACATGGAAGCGGCGTTCGCCCACTTCACCGCAGCCGACGTCCACATGGAGGTCCTGCGCTAATGGAAGTCCTGACAAGTTTCTTCGCCAACATCGACTGGTTCGAAATCTGGCTGGCCACCGGCGATACCTTGCTGATGCTCTTCGGTTCGCTGTTGTTCACCGTGCTGCTGGGCCTGCCGCTGGGCGTATTGCTGTTCCTCTGCAGCCCGCGTCAACTGCTGGAAGCCAAAGGCGTCTATGCGATGTTGTCGCTGGCGGTGAACATCCTGCGTTCGTTGCCGTTCATTATTCTGTTGATCGTGATGATTCCGTTCACGGTATTGATCACCGGCACTTCGCTGGGCGTCGCCGGTGCGATTCCACCCTTGGTGGTGGGCGCCACGCCATTCTTCGCACGACTGGTGGAAACTGCCCTGCGTGAGGTGGATCGCGGCATCATCGAGGCGACCCAGGCCATGGGCGCGACGACGCGGCAGATCATCACCAATGCCCTGCTGCCGGAAGCTCGCCCGGGCATCTTCGCCGCCATTACGGTGACCGCCATTACACTGGTGTCCTACACGGCGATGGCCGGTGTGGTCGGCGCTGGCGGTCTGGGCGACCTGGCGATCCGCTTCGGTTACCAGCGTTTCCAGACCGATGTGATGGTCGTCACCGTGGTGTTGCTGCTGGTGCTGGTGCAAGTACTGCAAACCGTTGGCGACAAGCTGGTCGTACACTTTTCTCGTAAATGAGCGTTTTGATTAAATGCATGAGCCGGCCATTCGCTGGCAGGCGCCCAAGACAGACGCCTCAAACGGGCCCCGTAAGCGGGCGCCCACAAGGAGTTAGCTGAATGAAAAAATTACTCGTCGCGTTCGCTGCCGTTGCAGCCTTTTCCGCCCACGCTGCCGACACCCTGACCGTCGCGGCCACCCCGGTCCCGCACGCGGAAATCCTCGAATTCGTCAAACCGGCCCTGGCCAAGGAAGGCGTGGACCTGAGGGTCAAGGTCTTCACCGACTACATCCAGCCGAACGTGCAGGTCGCCGAGAAACGTCTGGACGCCAACTTCTTCCAGCACCAACCGTACCTCGATGAATTCAACAAGGCCAAGACCACCAATCTGGTTGCCGTTACCGGCGTACACCTGGAACCCCTGGGCGCTTACTCCAGCAAGTACAAGGCGCTGACCGAGCTGCCGGGCGGCGCCAACGTAGTGATCCCGAACGATGCCACCAACGGCGGCCGTGCCCTGTTGCTGCTGGCGAAGGCCGGCCTGATCAAGTTGAAGGATTCCAACAACATCCTGTCGACCGTCAAGGACATCACCGAAAACACCAAGGACCTGAAATTCCGTGAACTTGAAGCCGCGACCATCCCCCGCGTGCTGACCCAGGTCGACCTGGCGCTGATCAACACCAACTACGCGCTGGAAGCCAAGCTCGATCCGGCCAAAGATGCGCTGGTCATCGAAGGCAGCGATTCGCCGTACGTCAACATCCTCGTGTCCCGTCCAGACGACAAGAACAGTGCTGCAATGCAGAAACTGGTGACTGCACTGCACAGCCCGGAAGTGAAGGCGTTCATTCTCGAGAAGTACAAAGGCGCGGTAGTGCCGGCGTTCTGATCTGACGCTTGAACGAAAAATGGGGCGCATTCAATGCGCCCCATTTTTTTTTATGCCTGTACCACGGAACCTGTAGGAGCCAGGCTTGCCGGCGAAGGCGTCCGTGAGATCGCCTTCGCCGGCAAGCCTGGCTCCTACAAGGTCCATGCAATGTTTTATTTGCGGTTGAGCATCACCGGCAACTGCGCGACCAACTTCACATTATTCAACGGCGCCCGAATAAACCCACGCTGCGTCCCGTCCGGCCCGATCACCGCCAGGTTGCCACTGTGGTCGACGGTGTAATTCGCCTTGCTGGTGTCCGCCGGAATGAACGGGATACTCACCGCATTGGCCAGCTTCTGAATGTCTTCGACCGAAGACGCCGTCAGCCCTATGAACTGCGGATCGAAGTAGCCCAGGTATTGCTTGAGCTGCTTGGGTGTGTCGCGATTCGGGTCGACGCTGACCAGCACGATCTGCAATTTATCCACAGCCTCCGGTGGCAGTTCGCTCTTGATCTGTCGCAGCTGGGCGAGGGTGGTCGGGCAGATGTCCGGGCAGAAGGTGTAGCCAAAGAACAGCAGCGACCATTTGTCCTTCAACTCGTTGACCGCTATTGGCTTGCCGTCCTGATCGGTCATCGTCACATCCGGCAGGTTGCGGCTCTGCGGCAGCAGGATGATCCCGGCGTCGATCAACGCGGTCGGGTCACCCTGGCCTTTGCCAGACAGCACTTTGTTGATGGTCAGGCCCAGGACCAGCGCGATCAGGGCGACGAGGATGAAGATGGTTTTCTGGGTTCGAGTCATAGGTTCAACAGTAAGTAGTGGTCTACGAGCAGCGCGATAAACAGCAGGAACAAGTAGTAGATAGAGTACTTGAAGGTGTTGATCGCCGCGTGCGGCCGAGTGCCACGGTACAGCACCACGGCCCATTGCAGAAACCTCGCGCCCAGGCCCAGTGCGCAAATCAGGTAGAGGATGCCGCTCATGTGGATCACATACGGCATCAGGCTCACGGCCAGCAGCGCAAAGGTGTAGAGCAGGATGTGAACCTTGGTGTAGTGCTCGCCATGGGTCACCGGCAGCATCGGAATGTCGGCCTTGGCGTATTCCTCTTTGCGGTGAATGGCCAGGGCCCAGAAGTGCGGCGGAGTCCAGGCGAAGATGATCAGCACCAGCAACAGGGGTTCGGCGCTGACGTGGCCGGTAGCGGCGGTCCAGCCGAGCAGTGGCGGGGCGGCGCCGGCCAGGCCGCCGATGACGATGTTTTGTGGCGTCGCGCGTTTCAGGAAACCGGTGTAGACCACTGCGTAACCGAGCAATGAGGCGAGGGTCAGCCACGCGGTCAATGGGTTGGTAAAGACTAGCAAAATGGCTTGGCCGAGCACCGCGAGGACCAAGGCAAACGTCAGTGCAGCAGCCGGTGATACCCGGCCTTCGGCCAATGGCCGTTTGTGCGTGCGGGCCATGACCGCATCGATCCGCCGGTCCACCACGTGGTTGACCGCCGCCGCACCGCCGGCACACAGGGCGATCCCCAGATTGCCGAACACCAGCACCTTCCACGGCACCCCGGCGCGGGTCGCGAGGAACATCCCCACCAGCGAGGTGATCAGCATCAGCACCACCACTTTTGGTTTGGTCAGCTCCAGGTAGTCACGCCAGATCGCCTGACTGTGACGTGCGCCGATCAGAGTCGCCATGGCATCTCTCCTTTTATTGTTATGGGCCCGGCTGAGTGTTTGCGCGGGCTGAACCGCCAGCGCGCAGGGGGTTGCTGCTTGACCCGAACCAGACTGGTTCGCGCGTGATAATTGACCAGCACCATCGTCAGCAACAGCGCCGCGCCGCCCGCGTTGTGCGCGACGGCCACCGGCAGCGGCAAGTGGAACAGCACATTGCTGATGCCGAGGGTGATTTGCGCGGCGAGTGCGATCAGCACCAGCCCCGCCAAACGGGTCATGCCGACCACCTTCAGTTGCCAGGCCAGCCCCAGCAACACCAGGGTCACCAGCAAAGCGCCGATGCGGTGAGTCAGATGAATCGCCGTGCGGGCATCACTGTCCAGTTGCCCACCGAGGTAATTGGGACCGATGTGTTGGGTCAGGTGAAAGCCGTTGGCGAAATCAGCCGGCGGCAGCCACTGACCGTGACAGGTCGGGAAATCGATGCAGGCCACCGCCGCGTAGTTGGAACTGACCCAGCCACCGAGGGCGATTTGCCCGATCACCAGCAGCAACCCGGCGGTCGCCCAGTACTGCAAACGCCGTGGCACGGTCAGCGCCGGCAACACGCCGGACAATCGCAACGTCAGCAAAAACAGCAGGCTCAACGTCGCAAATCCACCGAGCAAATGCCCGGTGACCACTTGCGGCCAGAGCTTGAGCGTCACCGTCCACATGCCGAACGCCGCCTGTGCGATCACCACGGCCAGCAGGAACAACGGCAACTTCACCGGCTGCCCCGGATGACGACGATGGACCCAGGCGCGACCCGCCAGCACCGAGATCAACAGCCCCAGCGTGCCGGCGAAGTAGCGGTGAACCATCTCGTTCCAGCCTTTATGGGCTTCGACGGGAGCGTCGGGAAAATGCAGTTCGGCATGGGCCAATTGAACTTCGCTTTGCGGGACGCTGATAAAGCCATAGCAACCCGGCCAGTCCGGGCAGCCGAGGCCGGCGTGGGTCAGGCGGGTGTAGGCGCCGAGCAACACCACAATCAGTGCCAGCAAGGTGGCAAACAGCGCGAGGCGAAATCCAGGTTTGGCCATGACGATGCCCTTATCCGATGTTCGACAGTTTCAGCAGATGTCGCAGGTCGTTGAGCAGATCCTTACCCTTCACCGTCGGCTCGTAGCGCAGCACCAGATTGCCGTGAGGGTCGATGATCCACAGCTGTGGTGCGGTCTTGTCCCCGGTGCCGGCGGTTTTGTTGAAGGTACTGAAGGTAGCGAGGTCCAGGGGATACCGTTGCAGTTGAGGATACTCGCGCGTCAGCTTGGCGTCGTATTCACTGCTCAGCGGTTGTGCCGCGGCCAAGGCATGACTGGCGCGCCCGGCATCACGGCCGAGGCCAATCTGGATCTGCCGCGCCAGGTACACCAGTTGCTGGCAGTCCACCGAGCAATCCTTGGGCGCGGTCACCAGTATCTGCCAACGATCCTCCTGCGCCTGCACGCCGAGGTCGGCGCGGGTCTGGCCGTTGCCGATCAGTTCGCCGTGATAGCTGCGACCTTCCGGTACCCAGAACTGCAATTTGTACATGCCGGTGGCGAGGATCATCGGACCGATCACCCCAAGCAGGATAAGCAGCAACTGCAAGCGACCTTTACGCCGACTCGCCGGCGTTTTCGCCTCAGACATGCTGGGTGGATTCATGGCCGCTCCCATGGTGTTTCTCCTTTGCGTTGTGCCAGCCGAGATAGAGATAAAGGCCGAACAGGGCGATCGACATGGCGAACCACTGCACGGCATAAGCCAGGTGTTTTTCCGGTCCCATGGCGACTACCGGCCAGTCAGCCTGGTAAGTCGCGGGACCGCTTTCTGCGCGTAATTCGTAGGCAAAACCTTCGCGATCCAGCGCCGTCCAGAGCCTGGCCGGTTCGACTGCGGTGATCAGTTGTGGCCAGGTCGTGGTGTTCGGGTCGGCGTGCAATTGGAAGGTGGCGCCGGGGGAGACGTAGACCCAGGCAACGAGGCTCAAGGCCTGAGTCGGTGTGGTGAATTGCGGTGGGGTGCGGCGATCCGGCCACGGCAGCCAGCCGCGATTGACCAGCAGCCAGAGCCCGGTCGCCTGATCCTGAAACGGTTGCAACAGCTCGACGCCAACCTTGCCGTCGCGCTGGCGGTTATCCAGCAACAGGCTGTGTGCGGCATCGAACTGGCCTTGCAGGTGAACCCGGCGGAAGGCCGGATCTGCGGTGTGTTGCAGCTCGGTGCTGGCCATTGGTTCAGCTGCGCGGCGCTCGGTGTAGCTTTGCAGCAGCGCGCTTTTCTCCGCGCCCCGGCTCATTTGCCAGAACCCGAGTGACACCAGCATGGGCAACAACAGCGCGACCACCAGGGTCGGCACGATGCCCGGCCGGAAACGCTTCATGGCGTCGCCAGAAAGTCGGTAGTCGCGATAGCTATACTCAAGTGCATCGCCTTTCCCCCGGAGTTTCACCATGCTCAAAGCAGCCATCGTCCTGATGCTGATTGCCACGGTTGTCAGCCTGTTCAGCGGCCTGTTTTTTCTGGTCAAGGACGACAGCAGCTCGAACCGCCTCGTCGTTGCCTTGAGTGTTCGTGTCACGCTGGCCGCCATGACCGTCGGCTTGATCGCCTGGGGTTTTTTCAGCGGCCAGTTGGTGTCGCACGTACCTTGGTAAGCCTCAGAGCACGTAGACGAAAACGAACAGCCCGATCCACACCACGTCCACGAAGTGCCAGTACCAGCTCGCCGCTTCAAACGCGAACTGATGATCGGCGTCGAAGTGCCCGCGCATGATCCGCATCAACATCACAAACAAGATGATGGTGCCGATGGTCACGTGGGCGCCGTGGAAGCCGGTGAGCATGAAGAAGGTCGCGCCGTAGATCCCCGAACCCAGGGTCAGGCCCAGTTCGTGGTAGGCATGGATGTATTCTTCGGCCTGGAAACCGAGGAACGCGCAACCGAGCAATACGGTCAGTGCCAGCCAGATTTTCAGTGCGCCACGATGACCCTTTTTCAAGGCGTGGTGGGCGATGGTCACGGTGACGCTGGAACTGACCAGCAGCACGGTATTCAGCAGCGGCAGACCCCACGGGCTGATCACGTCCTTGGGGGCCGGGAAGAGTTTCGGGTCCGGGTTATTCAGCAATGGCCAGGTGAATTCAAACGTCGGCCACAGCATGTGGGCCAGGCCTTTGGCACCTTCACCGCCCAGTGACGGGCCAGTGATGTTGCGCACATAAAACAGTGCGCCGAAGAAGGCGATGAAGAACATCACCTCCGAGAAGATGAACCAGCTCATGCCCCAGCGAAACGAACGATCCATCTGCGCGCTGTACAACCCCTGGCGGCTTTCCTTGATCACCGTCCCGAACCAGCCGAACAACATGTACGCCAGCAACAGGCCGCCGACGAAAAAGATCAGCGGGCCATGGGATTCCGGCCGCGCGGCTTTCAGGTCGTTGAACCAGGTGGCCAGGCCGAACACCGTGACGAACATGCCGACCGTGGCGATGATCGGCCATTTGCTCTGTGCCGGAACGTAATAATGCTCATGAGTTGCCATTTATTGTTCTCCTTATCGGGCACGCTCAGCCGCCAGTGTTTACAGCTACCGGTGGATGTCGGGCGGTGATGTCGAACAGCGTGTAGGACAGCGTGAGGTGCTTCACATCCTTGGGCATGTCGCGATCAACGATGAACCGTACCGGCATCTCGATCCGTTGACCGGGCTGCAGCACTTGCTGGGTAAAGCAGAAACATTCGGTCTTGTGGAAATACGCCGCCGCCGCGCTGGGCGCGATGCTCGGAACTGCCTGGGCACTCATGGGGCGATCGGTCGGGTTGTGGGCGATGAAAATCATCTCGTTCACCGCCCCCGGGTTGGCCACCAACTCATCAGCCTTTGGGTAGAAGTCCCAGGACATGTCGGCGGAGTTGGTCGATAGGAACTGCACGCGGACCTGCCGCGAGGTGTCGACCGTTTGCTCGCCCTCATACTGTCCGCCGGTCTTGCCATTGATGCCGAACGCCTTGCACATCACGTCGTAGATCGGCACCAGGGCGAACCCGAAGACAAACATTGCCACCACCACCAGCAACAGGCGGGTGACCAGTTTCTTCATTGAAATCGAGTCAGCCATGATTTCCAACCTCTACGCATGACCCTGTGGGAGCGGGCTTGCTCGCGAAGCACGCGCCGCGGTTTAACAGGAGCACCGCGTTATCGTTCTTCGCGAGCAAGCCCGCTCCCACAGTCATTTCACTTCCGGCGGCGTGGTGAACGTGTGATACGGCGCCGGTGAAGGAATGCTCCACTCCAGACCTTCTGCCCCATCCCACGGCTTGGCCGGTGCCGGCGCGCCGCCGCGAATGGTCTTGATCACGATGAACAGGAAGAAGATCTGCGTGGCGCCGAACATGAACGCACCGATCGACGACACCATGTTGAAATCGGCGAATTGCAGGTTGTAGTCCGGAATCCGCCGCGGCATCCCCGCCAGTCCCACGAAGTGCATCGGGAAGAAGGCCATGTTCATGCCGATGAATGACAGCCAGAAGTGCAGCTTGCCGAGGGTTTCGTCGTACATGTGGCCGGTCCATTTCGGCAACCAGTAGTAGGCCGAGGCGAAGATCCCGAAGATCGCCCCCGGTACCAGTACATAGTGGAAGTGCGCGACCACAAAGTAGGTGTCCTGGTACTGGAAGTCCGCCGGGGCGATGGCCAGCATCAACCCGGAGAAACCGCCGATGGAAAACAGAATCACGAACGCCACCGCAAACAGCATCGGCGTTTCGAAGGTCAGCGAGCCTTGCCACATGGTGCTGGCCCAGTTGAACACCTTGACCCCGGTGGGTACGGCGATCAGCAACGTGGCGTACATGAAGAACAACTCGCCCACCAACGGAATGCCGACCACGAACATGTGGTGCGCCCAGACGATGAACGACAGGAACGCGATACTCGCCGTCGCATAGACCATCGAGGTGTAGCCAAACAGCGGCTTGCGTGAGAAGGCCGGAATGATCGAGCTGACGGCACCGAAGGCCGGCAGGATCATGATGTACACCTCGGGGTGACCGAAGAACCAGAACACGTGCTGGAACAACACCGGGTCACCGCCACCGGCGGCACTGAAGAAACTGGTGCCGAAGTGGATGTCCATCAGCATCATCGTCACGCAGCCGGCCAGTACCGGCATCACCGCGATCAGCAGGAACGCGGTAATCAGCCAGGTCCAGACGAACAGCGGCATTTTCATCAACGTCATGCCGGGGGCGCGCAGGTTGAGGATGGTGGCGATCACGTTGATCGCGCCCATGATCGAACTGATCCCCATCAAGTGGATGGCGAAGATGAAGAAGGTCACGCTTTCCGGTGCGTAGGTCGTCGACAGCGGGGCGTAGAACGTCCAGCCGAAGTTCGGTCCCCCACCGGGGGTGAACAGGGTCGATACCAGCAGGATGAACGCCGCTGGCAATAGCCAGAAGCTGAAGTTGTTCATCCGTGGCAGGGCCATGTCCGGCGCGCCGATCATCAACGGGATCATCCAGTTGGCGAGGCCAACGAAGGCCGGCATCACCGCACCGAACACCATCACCAGACCGTGCATGGTGGTCATCTGGTTGAAGAACTCCGGCTGGACGATTTGCAGTCCCGGCTGGAACAACTCGGCACGAATCACCATCGCGAACGAGCCGCCGAGCAAGAACATGGAGAACGCGAACCACAGGTACAGCGTGCCGATATCCTTGTGGTTGGTGGTCAGCACCCAGCGCATCAGGCCTTTGGCGGGGCCGTGGGCGTGGGCGGTGCCGGTATGAACATGGTCATCGACGACAGCAGTCATGTCCTGTCTCCTGCAAACAGATGGGCTGGGCAGGCCGGGGCGCGA
Organism: Pseudomonas fluorescens; assembly: GCF_902497995.1. GTDB lineage: Bacteria > Pseudomonadota > Gammaproteobacteria > Pseudomonadales > Pseudomonadaceae > Aquipseudomonas > Aquipseudomonas fluorescens_BK. The sequence goes on from NZ_CABVII010000036.1 coordinate 20,948, forward strand.
GGCCCCGGCTGGTTCCTTACGTGCGCAATAGACCGGGTCATTTGCTTTCCGCCTGTTTCAGCTCCAGCACTTCTTTAGGGGTGACCATGTCGCCCTTGTTGTTGCCCCAGGCGTTACGTTCGTAGGTCACGACCGCTGCGATATCGACTTCCGAGAGCTGCTTGCCGAACGCCGCCATGGACGTGCCGGGTTTGCCGTGGAAGACAATGTTCAGGTGATCCTTGATCGGCCCGGTGGCGATTTTCGAGCCCTTGAGTGCCGGGAACATCGGTGGCAGGCCCTGGCCTTCGGCCTGGTGACAGGCCACGCAAGTGGTGTGATAGACCTTGTCGCCGCGCTCCTTGAGCTCGTCGAGGGTCCAATCCTTGCTGGTCAACTCTTTGAGTTGCGCGGCTTCAGCCTTGCGCTCGCCCAGCCATTTTTCGTAATCGGCCTTTTCCTTGACCTCGACCACGATCGGCATGAAGCCGTGGTCCTTGCCGCACAATTCGGCGCATTGACCGCGGTAGAGGCCGGGCTTGTCGACGCGGGTCCAGGCTTCGTTGACGAACCCCGGAATCGCATCGCGCTTGACCGCAAAGGCCGGCACCCACCAGGAGTGGATGACGTCGGCGGAAGTCACCAGGAAGCGCACCTTCGCGCCGATCGGCAGCACCAAAGGCTTATCGACCTCAAGCAAGTAGTGCTCGCTCTTGGCTTCCTTGTTGTGGATCTGATCGGCGGGCGTGGTCAGGTTGCTGAAGAACTCAACGTCCTGGCCCAGGTATTTGTAGTGCCACTTCCACTGATAGCCGGTGACCTGGATATCGATATCCGGCTCACTGGCGTCGTACATCTTGATCAGGGTTGCGGTCGCGGGAACCGCCATGGCCACCAGGATCAGGAAGGGCACGATGGTCCAGAGGATTTCAACGGTGGTGCTTTCATGAAATTTTGCGGCCACCTGCCCGGTCGAGCGGCGGTGGAGAATCATCGACCAGAACATGGCGCCGAAGACGATGATGCCGATCACTACACAGATCCAGAATATGGTCATGTGCAGGTCAAATACTGCGTGACTGATTTCAGTCGCTCCAGGCGCCATATTCACAGTCCAGGCCGCTTGTGCCTGACTGAAAATCGACCACAACAGGAGGCCCATCCAGACATGTGGATGTCGCATCATTGCGGGTTCCCCTTATCGTTCTTTTTATCCCGCCGGCGTTCACCTGCGGCAAGGGAGCGGCTTTTTCAGACTACGAACTTGAATCGCCAAGCCTTGCTGCGTGTGCAGTCGGGCGTCATCAGCTAACTCCATTCCCACCCGAGTATAGACAGCGACTGCTACCTCGCAATGTGATGGCGTAAATCATGTGAAACAGCTGGGACTTGCGTTCTAGGTCACGAATGGAGAAGGATGCAGACGAATGGTCACAATCCGATATAACGGAGGCGTCTCAAGGATGAAACACTTATGACAAATGCGTCTTAGCATTATTCATAGGGCAGCTAAGTTATGTCTTCCCTATTTCATTGTCTTGTTTCCTGGAGTTTTCATGAACACCGCCGCATTGCGCGAGCAGATCCAAAAAGCCCAACAACACGAAGCCGAAACCGGCCAGCTGACTCATCAGCTGGAAACCCAACTGCCACACCTTCACTCGGCCATACAACTGCCGGAGGTCGACGCCAACGGCGTGATGACGCGTTTTGTGGCCGCGTATATCGAGCAAGTACCGGACCTGCTGGATGCAGCCAATGAAGTCGCCAGGGAAGCGGGCATCGAATCACAGATCAAGCCGGTGCTGAAAATCGCCGAGCAGTTCTTCCTCCAGCCGCCGGCGATCATGGCCGGTCACGTCGGTCTCGACAGCCTGCTGGACGAAGCCTATCTGGCGCACCGCCTGGTCGAAGAGGTCAATGACCTGTACATCAAGCATTTTGGCCAGCCACTGATCCCATTGGACATGACTGTTGCCAACCTGATTGCTCATCATCTGATCGGTGAGGAATTCGCTAACCAACTGGATGAGGCGGTACATCACGCCGTCGACGAGATGCTCAACGAGGAAAGTTTCGCGCTGGAATCGGTGGAAGCCTACCGCGAGAAACTCAACAGCCCGGACACCGGTGCTGCATGGAGGCGCTGGCCATGCCTGTCGCGCCAGCTGGGCGTAGGGCTGGAGCTGGATCAGCCAGCTGCCTAACGCTACACCTCACCCCCTGTAGGAGCGAGGCTTGCCCGCGAAGCTTTTGGGGCCCTTGAGGACGCCTTCGCGGGCAAGCCTCGCTCCTACAGAATTACGCAGCTGAGCCGACGCCGGTGGTGGTCCGCAACCGTCCCTCCAATCTGCGCTTCAACCCCCGCGCCTCAATCAGCAGCTTCGAACCCTTGGCCGCATTGGCCCGTCCCCACTCCTCAAGCAATTCCAGACACGAGTGATCGATGTAGCTCAGGTTATTGAGCGGCACATGCACCGTCGCGCCGGCGGGGATGGTCCCCAGCACCTGGGTCAACGCTGGCACCTTGAGAAAGGTCGCGGCGCCGATCAATCGCAGCTCCATTTCGCCGTCCTTGGGCAGATCGATCAGGCTGATCTTCAATCGCGAAGCCTTCCAGGCAAGCTTGGCCAGCGTCAGGCCGAAACCGATCAGCACGCCGGTCAACAAGTCGGTGAAGATGATTGCCAGCGCCGTCGCGGCGTAGGTGAACATCGGCATTCGGCCATAACGGCCCAGACCGCGAAAAGCCTTGAGATCGACCAATTTGAAGCCGGTGTAGACCAGAACCCCGGCCAGACTCGCTACCGGAATACTTTGCAGCACGCTCGACAGCAGCAGCACGAACGCCAGCAACCACAAGCCATGGAACACCGTCGACAATCGTGTGGTGGCACCGGCCTGGACGTTGGCGGAACTGCGCACAATCACGCCGGTCATGGGCAGCGCACCGAGCAGACCGCAGAGCATGTTACCGACACCTTGGGCTGACAATTCCCGGTCGAAGTCCGAACGCTGGCCATTGTGCATGCGGTCCACCGCGGCGGCCGATAGCAGCGTTTCGGCGCTGGCGATGAAGGCCACGGCAAATGCGGCGATCAGCAGCGTCGGATCCGCCAGGTTCAGCAGGTCCGCAGGTTTCAGCCAGTCGATGGCTTCTGCCAGATTAGCCGGTACCTCCACGCGTTTGACCTGCAGCGCGAGCCCCAGGCTGGCGAGCGTTGCCAGACCTACTCCAAGCAAGGCACCGGGAACAAAGCGCAGGGAGTGCGGGCGGAATTTTTCCCACAGGTACATCACGGCAATCGTCGACAGGCCGAGTGCGCCTGCCTGCCAGCCAAACGACGGTAAAGCCTGGGAAACAGCTGCCGGAAAGGCTGCCAGGTTGTCCAGTCCGGAAGGTTTGGGCACAGCATCGAGCATCACGTGCACTTGTGACAGCACGATCAGCACGCCAATCCCGGCAAGCATGCCGTAGACCACCGCCGGTGCCGTCACCCTAAACCAGCAACCGAGTTTCAAACGCCCGGCCACCAGTTGCAGAAATCCGGCTAACAGCAGGATTGGCCCGAGCATGGCGATGCCATGCTGACGTACCAGTTCGAACACCAGAACGGCCAATCCGGCCGCCGGACCGCTGACTTGAAGTGGTGATCCGGCGAGCCAACCCACCACCAGACCACCGATGATGCCGGTGATCAGCCCTTTGGCGGGCGGTAGGCCCGAAGCAATGGCGATACCCATGCATAAGGGTAATGCGACAAGAAACACGACCACCGAAGCCAACAGCTCCCGTGGCAGAACAGCTTTCAGTTGCGCAGCACGCATGATGACTCTCCTGAAGTTTTTTTCAGGCGTGGCAAAGCCAGGCTGCCTGATCGGCAGCCTCGGCTGAGCCACACAAGGATTTAGGAGGATTTAGAAGCGCGCTTTGGGCGTCGCCACGGGAATTGGATGACTGCCATCGAGCGGCAGGAAACAACCCTGATCGGCGTCGTAAGCCTTGATTTCGCTGGTTTCGATGCTGTAGACCCAGCCATGGATAAACAGCTGACCGTTGGCCATGCGCGAGGCCACCGACGGATGGGTGCGCAAATGTTGCAACTGGGCGATCACATTCTCTTCGGTGAGAATCTGCATGCTTTCGTTTTCATCAGCGCAATGACAGTTTTCCTGCACCATGGTTTTCGCCACTTCGGCGTGGCGCAACCAGGCTTTGACCGTCGGCATTTTTTCCAGGCTTTGCGGGTTGAGTACCGCACGCATGGCGCCGCAGTCGGAGTGCCCGCAAATGATGATGTGCTGCACGCCGAGGGCCAGTACCGCGTATTCGATCGCCGTGGAAACACCGCCGTTCATTTGCCCGTACGGCGGAACCACATTGCCGACGTTACGGGTCACGAACAGATCGCCAGGGGCGCTTTGGGTGATCAGCTCGGGAACGATGCGCGAATCGGCGCAGGCGATGAACATCGCTCTGGGGCTCTGGGCCGTGGCGAGTTTCTTGAACAGTTCTTCCTGCTGTGGAAAAACCTCGTGATGAAAATGCAAGAAGCCGTCAACGATATGCTGCAGCGCTGCATCGGCGGTTTCCGCCTCCAGTGGGGCTGAAGCCGACGCAGCCAACGGCTGTTTATCCTTGTCACTCATGATTCATCCTCTTTGGCGGAGTCAGTCAGGGAATCTTCCCGTGTTATCCGATGTGAAGCCAGTGGCTGTTTAAAAAACATCCAGGTCGAACATCGCGACCCGTCAGTCACTCGATGAACAAGGTAGCCGCCGAAACTTAATTGAAACTGAATGAAACGCTCTAGTACCTGTGTTCCAGGTCACAAAAAACGTGACCAGCCTGGTTGCGGTGCTTGTTTCCCTCTACTCAACCATAGGCCAATTGTCCTTAAATCAACGACATCTGGCGCCCTGGCGGACAGAAGGCCGTGCAGTCCAGATTGAAGCCTTCCCGACGATTGAGCCCCAGGCGTTTGATCGTTTTGGCAAAGCGTTGCGCCAGCAAATCGGCAAATGGACCTTCGCCGCGCATCCGGCTGCCGAACCGGCTGTCGTAGAGCTCGCCGCCACGACTCTGGCGGATCAGGCTCAAAACGTGAGCTGCACGCTGAGGATAATGGGCCGCCAGCCATTCTTCAAACAGCGGCGCCACTTCCAGGGGCAGGCGCAGCATCATGTAGGCGGCACTTTGTGCGCCGGCCCCATGGGCTTCGGTGAGCAGGCTTTCGAGTTCGCTGTCGTTGATCATTGGAATCATCGGCGAGCACAGGACTCCCACCGCAATTCCTGCTTCACGCAGCACCCTGATGGCTCGCAATCGGGCCTTGGGCGCCGCCGCGCGGGGTTCGAGGATACGCTTGAGCTCGTCGTCCAGGGTGGTCAGGCTGATCATTACGGCCACCAGTCTTTGCTCGGCGAGCTCGGCCAGCAGGTCCAGATCGCGCAGGATCAGCGAACCTTTGGTAATGATGGTCACCGGGTGGCGGTAACGCAGCAACACTTCCAGTGTTTTACGAGTGATCTGGTGTTCGCGCTCGATGGGCTGATAAGGATCGGTGTTGGAACCCAGGTTGATCGGCGCACATTGATAGCCGCGCCTGGAGAGTTGCTCCTCCAACACCTCCGCGGCGTTGGTCTTGGCGATCAGCTTTGTTTCGAAATCCAGCCCCGGCGACATGTCCCAATAGGCATGGCTGGGCCGTGCGTAACAATAAATGCAACCGTGTTCGCACCCGCGATAGGGATTGATCGAGCGATCGAAGGGCAAATCCGGCGAGTTGTTGCGGGTGATGATGGTTTTCGCCGTTTCAATGCGCACCTCGGTGCCTTGAGTGACGGGGACTTCCTGATACCAGCCGTCATCCTCGGCCACCGAGCGGTTCGGGGCGAAGCGATTGTGCGGATTGCTGGCGGTGCCGCGACCGCGGGGAGGTAGAGGAGTAGCCATCAATGCGATCCTTTAGCTGTATGTGCATACAGTATAGGAGCTCGGTGAAAGCCGCCAGTGCCGTTCGGCACTTGGGTTTATTCATATCCAATCAGTTGCGCTAGTTAAGTTAATTCTGAAAGTTTCATGTAACGACGAGCAATATTTTGTCCGTGGCGCTATTCGAGCATTCATCAGTACCATCCACTTCACACGGCGTGGCCGTGAATTCATTATTAAAAGGATTTAATTAATGTCGTTCTACAATCAGCGTGGCATATTTCTTCAACTTTTACGCCCCTCTATCGTCAACCCAAACGAAGTCAGGGTTTCCATGCAATTTGCTCTGAAGGAGGAAGGTTACGACCCCGCCAGTCGGGAGGTTACCTATTCTTTGCTCGACGTCCACACTCGCGAGGCCGTATCAAATGATGGCGGCATGTCCTTCATTATGAAAACGACTCCTGATGTGGACGGTGACGGTGATATCGACTCCCAGGACAAAGCAGTTCTGGTGGCACTGGCGAAAGCTTATTCGAAAATAGTTAATCCCTGATTGTGAGAGAACGTATCTAACACTCTTGGAGGATCTGTAACTGCATACCTAAAAAAGGCACGATGATTTCGTGCCTTTTTTCAGCTGGCTCAAGTCGGCTAACGTCGAGTGGACCCAGGTTTTAGCTGTCGGTAGCCTGGTGCAGTTTGACAGCTACAGGAAAAAGATCCGGCGGCAGTGGCTGTTTCAGAAATGCTTCAAGAGACTGCAGGAGTGATTGTGAGCCTCCCGGTGCAAACACTGTTTCGCGGAACTCCTTACCCGTCGATGCGTTAAACACCCAGTCTTGCTGAAAGCGTTTGAACGCTTCGCCAGCCAGTACGCCTGACCATTTATAAGCGTAAACCGAAGCCTCGTATCCGGTGACCAGGTAATCGAAGCTGTTGGCGAACCGGCACCAGGCCGGAAGATTCAGGTGGGGGACTTCTCGTTGCACTTGGTCAAACACTTGCTGAACAGTTCGCCCATCGCCATGACCAAGATGCAGTTCAAAATCGAACAGCGCACTCATCAGCAGTTGTCCGGTTGCCCAGCTGTCATAAGCGTTGATCGAGGTGAGCGCGGTGTCGACTTGCGATTCAGTCAATCGTTCGCCCGTCTGATAATGATCCGCCAGCCACAACAGGAATTCCCGTGACCAACACCAGAGTTCAAACACCTGCCCTGCAAACTCCGCCGTGTCGCGGCCCAACTCGGAAATACCCGACAGCGTGTGATGGGGCGAGCGAGTCAGTACATGTTGCAGACAATGACCAAACTCATGGAGGAGTACACGCAAGTCTTTATGATCCAGCAGGCATGGTTGATCTGCGGTGCCTTGTGGGAAGTTTCCATGAAACACGGCAATCGGCAGCGGCACGCGCCCTTCGGCGTTTCTGCGGCGATTACGAAGAGTGGAGGTCCCGGCGAAGTCCGATGCCTCAGTGCGGCGGTAGGGATCGACATAGATATACCCGATCACTCGGCCTTCTTCACCGATCTCAAACAAGCGGACGCTGTCGTGCCAGCGCTCGAAGACCTCTTGCTCGTTGATCCTGATGGCGAACATACGCTCTGAAAACGAACAGACTTTACGCAAGGTTCCATCAAGAGGGAAAAAATTGCGCAGGTTCTTGAACATTGAGCCATGTTGATGTTCGCGTAACTTTGCCACTAGAAACTCGTGATCCCAGGGTTGGACCTTCGAGACGCCTTGCGTGATTGCAAAGTCGTTGATTGCCCGGGTTTCCTGTTCGAAGGCGGGTGTTGCCAGCGCTATTTGCCGGCGCAGGAACTGTTTAACCTGATCAGTCGACTCGGCCATGCGGTCTATCAAGCTGAATTGGGCATAATTCTCAAATCCGAGCAGTTGGGCTTTTTGATGACGCTTGGCCAACAGCTGTTGCAGCAGCGGCGCATTGTCGAGTTGGTCGGCGTTTGGTCCTTGATCGGAGGCGCGTGTGCTGTAGGCGAAAAAGTACTCCTCACGCAGTGCTCGATCTTCGGCGTAGGTCATGACCAGGCTGTAGGTGGCCTCGTCCAGCCCTAGACGCCAGCCATCGTGGCCCGCCTGTTGCGCATTGAGCGCAAGACGATCCTGGATATCCTGCGATAACCCATGGAGTTGTTTGACGTCATCGATGCGTTTGGTCCAGCTGGCGCTCGCCCATTGCAATTGAGTCAGAAACAGCCCCTCGAGTGCTTCTATATCGAGATTGAGCAGTGCGAGTTCTTGCTGTTGCGCGTCGTTCAACTCGATTCCCGCGCGGCGAAACCTGCGAAGAATCTTATTCAAAACTGTTTTACGGGATGGGTCGAACAGTTTGGATGCGGAACTTTGCGCCAGCGTCTGATAAGCACGAAACAATGCGGTATTGCTCATTTTTTCAGTTGTGTACCGCGCGCTGATGTCCTCGCACGCGGTCAATGCTTCGCGCCAGGCATCGCCGTGCTGCTTCACAGTGTCCAGGATTCGGATGATGCCCATGGCTTCATCCAGGCGCGCATCGGTTTCGTCGACCGCCAGTACCAGGTCGTCCCAATTAGGGTACGCGGATTGCGAAGCGATGAGGGTGGAGAGGGTCAGGCGATTGTCGGCAGTGATCTTCTCAATGGCGGGAACCAGATGCTCGACGCGAACGGCCGACCAGGGAGGCAGGTCCCACTGTTGCAAAAGCGGATTGGTGTTGGGCATGGCTTTTTCCTTTTCAGAGGCTGTTTGGTCAGGTCAGCCTAAAAAGGAAGCGCGCGCAAAAGGTGGTAAATAGATACCACCTTCCAGTCTGTTCAGGACTGGAAGGTGGTTTTGACTCAATGCTGTTCGTCCGGCTTTTTCTTCAGCTTGGGGTTGGGGAAAAACTGCACGGCCTGAACCTTGGCGTCAGGTACCTTCAGCGCTGAAGTGTTGACTCGTGTGCCCAGCTCCTTGGGCACCGACAGACCTTGTTCATTCAATGTATCGGAATAACCGCAGGCCACGCACTCGCGATGCGGGACGTGGTCTTCGCTCCACATCATCAACTTGTCCGGCTCGCTGCACGCCGGGCAGACCGCCCCGGCGATAAAGCGTTTTTTAGTCATTACAGGACCCTCACTCATGCGGCCGCGACCTCACTCAGGCCGCTGTGGCGCAAGAGTGCGTCAATCGACGGTGGCCGTCCCCGGAAGTCGACGAACAGCACCATCGGCTCCTGGGAACCGCCGCGCGCCAGGATCGCCTCGCGGAACGCGCGACCGGTGGCGGCATTGAGCACGCCATCTTCTTCGAATTTCGAGAAAGCATCCGCCGACAGCACTTCCGCCCATTTATAGCTGTAGTAACCCGCCGCGTAACCGCCGGCGAAGATGTGCGCAAAGCTGTTCGGGAAACGGTTGTAGGCCGGTGGGCGCATGACCGAAACCTCGTCGCGTACGCCTTCGAGCACTTGCAGCACACGGCGGCCGTCACCGTGGGTGGCGTGCAGTTCAAAATCGAATAACGAGAACTCCAGTTGGCGCACCATCATCAGGCCGGACTGGAAGTTCTTCGCGGCGAGCATTTTTTCCAGCAGGTCCTGCGGCAGCGGCTCGCCGGTTTCGTAGTGGCCGGAAATCAGCGCCAGGCCTTCCGGCTCCCAGCACCAGTTTTCCATGAACTGGCTTGGCAGCTCGACCGCATCCCAGGCTACGCCGTTGATGCCGGATACGCCGGCGTACTCGACGCGGGTCAGCAGGTGATGCAGGCCGTGACCAAATTCGTGGAACAGTGTGGTGACTTCGTCGTGAGTCAGCAGCGCTGGCTTGCCGCTGTCGGCCGGGGTGAAGTTGCACACCAGATTGGCCACCGGGCTCTGGAGGGCGCCTTCGGCTGTGCGGCGACGATCACGGGCGCCGTCCATCCAGGCACCGCCGCGTTTGTTGGCGCGGGCGTAGAGGTCAAAGAAGAAGCGGCCGACGTGCTGGCCGTTTTCCTTGATTTCGAACAGGCGCACATCCGGGTGCCAGGTGTCGAAGCCTTTCTGCTCGGCGATTTCAATGCCATACAGACGCTGGACGATGGCGAACAGACCGCCCAGCACCTTGTCGATCGGGAAGTAGGCGCGAAGGGCTTCCTGGGCAACGCTGTAGCGCTGCTCGCGGAGTTTTTCCCCGTAGAAACCGCTGTCCCAGCTTTGCAGGTCCGGGCAGCCTTGTTCGGCGGCATAGGCTTTGAGCTGTTCCAGGTCCTGGGCGGCGAACGGCTTGCTGCGCTTGGCCAGATCGCGCAGGAAACTCAGTACCTGATCGCTGGATTCGGCCATTTTGGTGGCCAGGCTCAGCTCCGAAAAGCTGGCAAAACCCAGAAGTCTGGCCAGTTCCTGACGCAGGTCGAGGATTTCTTCCATCACCGGACTGTTATCGTTCTGACCGGCATTCGGGCCTTGGTCCGACGCACGGGTGCAGTAGGCAGCGTAGACTTCTTCGCGCAGGCTGCGGTTCTGGGCGTAGGTCATCACCGCGTAGTAGCTCGGGAACTCCAGGGTGATCAGCCAGCCATCCAGGTCTTTCGCCTGGGCCGCGGCGGCCATTTGTGCCTTGGCCGAATCGGTCAGGCCGGCGAGGGTGGTTTCATCGGTGATGTGCTTGGTCCAGGCCTGAGTCGCGTCGAGCAGTTGATTGGAGAAGCGGCTACCCAGCTCCGACAATTTGCTCTGCACTTCGGCGTAACGCTTTTGCTCAGGCGCAGGCAGGTCGATACCCGACAGACGGAAGTCACGCAGGGAATGTTCCAGGATCGTTTTCTGCGCCACGTCAAAGTCGGCGGCTTGCGGGCTGTTGGCGAGGGCTTCGAAGGCCTCGAACAGCTCGCGATTCTGGCCCAGCTCGGTGGAGTAGGCGCTCAAGGCTGGCAGGCAGGACTCATAGGCTTCACGCAATTGGGCGCTATTGCACACGGCATTCAGGTGGCTGACCGGACTCCAGGCCGCGCCGAGGCGATCGTTGAGTTCGTCCATTGCCAGCACCAGGCCGGCCCAGGTTGGTTGTTTGCCCTCGGTTTTGAGGATCTCGATAATGGCGGCGCGGTTGTCAGCCAGGATCTGTTCAATGGCCGGTTGCACGTGCTCGGCACGGATCGCCGAGAACGGCGGCAGGTCGTACGACTGCAAAAGAGGGTTGTTCACGCTCACGGTTGGCACCTTGGCTGGAAGAAACATGCTTGAAGAAACATAGCCCCATCTTAATTACAATCGACGTCGACCGCAGCTATCAGCAATAGAGAGAGAGCCTATCGTGACCCTTCGCAAGTATCAGAACCACACCCCGCTGCTCGGCAAAGGCGCTTTTGTCGACCGTTCGGCGGTGGTGATCGGCGACGTTGAAATCGGTGAAGACAGCTCGATCTGGCCGCTGACGGTGATCCGTGGCGACATGCATCGCATCCGTGTGGGGGCACGTACCAGTGTTCAGGACGGCTGTGTGCTGCACATCACCCATGCCGGGCCGTTCAATCCCGATGGCTTCCCGTTGCTGATCGGCGATGACGTGACCATCGCGCATAAAGTCATGCTTCACGGTTGCACCGTGGGTAGCCGGGTCCTGATTGGCATGGGCAGCATCGTGATGGATGGCGCGGTGGTGGAAGATGACGTGATCATCGGCGCCGGCAGCCTGGTGCCGCCCGGCAAGCATCTGGAAAGCGGCTTCCTCTACGTGGGCAGCCCGGTGAAACAGATCCGTACGCTGACCGACAAGGAAAAAGCCTTTTTCACCTACAGCGCGGCGAATTACGTGAAGCTCAAGGACCTGCATCTGGCCGAAGGCTACGACCAGATCTAAGCTCCTATTAACGGAAAGCGTCCCGCGATTGCTCAGGAATTTTCATGCATTACCAAACCGTTTTATTCGACCTCGATGGCACCCTGACCGATCCGCGCGAGGGCATTACCCGTTCGATCCAGTTTGCCCTGGGCAAATTGGGTATCGATGAACCCGACCTGACCAGGCTCGAGCACTTCATCGGTCCGCCGTTGTTACAGGCATTCATGCAGTTCTACGACTTCGACGAGCCCAAGGCCTGGGAAGCGGTCAACTTCTACCGCGAACGCTTCAAGGTCACCGGCCTTTACGAGAACCGCGTCTTCGACGGCGTCACACCGTTGCTGGAAACCCTCGGCAGACAAGGGCGACAGCTGTACATCGCGACCTCCAAACCCTGGATCTTTGCCCGGGAAATCGCCAGGCACTTCGACTTTGCCAAACATTTCAAGGTGATCTACGGCAGTGAACTGGACGGGACCCGTACCAATAAAGTCGAGCTGATCGCCCATCTGATGGCCGCAGAAGGCCTGGACCCGAGCAACACCTTGATGATCGGCGATCGTAAACACGACCTGATCGGCGCTCGGAGCAATGGGCTGGATGCCGCGGCGGTGGGATATGGTTTTGGCAGCCGGGAAGAGTTGGGCACAGAAGCACCGGCCTATCATTTTGAAACGCTGGATGAGTTGCATCAGGCGTTTTTGCAGCGTTAGTTACATTGCCTTCGCGAGCAAGCCCGCTCCCACAGTAGACCGGTGTGACCCAAAATTCTCCATTCATTCACAAATCCCTGTGGGAGCGGGCTTGCTCGCGAAGAGGCCCGATCAGCCACCGAGATTTCTGGATCCCACCAACACCTCCAACGCCGCCTTACGCTTTTCAACCGGCAGAGTCCCCAGCTTCTCGGCTGCCGCATAAAATTTCACCCAATCCCCGCCCACCTGCCGGAACAACACCGCAAACGCCGGCACCCGTTCGTCATACAACCCAAACGGTAACAGCCGGGCATTGTTCATCGGCGCATTGATCCAGGCATCGTAGCGATTGTCCCCAGCCCATTGGCTGTCACGCAGCAGTCGATAATCACCTCGCAGGCGCTCGAACGTTGCCGCCTTGCGTTGACGCATCTGGTCGGTGGGTAGGGGCAGGCTGTACAGCCATTCGAGCTGCCTGCGGGTATCCAGAATCAATTGAAGGAATTGCTCGCGTCGCTGCACCTGTACGCCATCGTCCGGCGCCAGGCCTCGGAATGCGCGCCATTGGCGCGTGCCTTCCTGTTCGACGAAAGAGGCGAAAGACTCGTTGAACTCGGTGTCGTCCTTCACATACAAGCGCTGATGCGCCAGTTCGTGAAAGATCAATGTCGCCAGCCGCTCGTCGCCCCAACCCATCATCGAACTGATAATCGGATCGTTGAACCAGCCGAGCGTCGAATAGGCCTCGACACCGCCGATCGACACGTCCATACCTTGCAGGCGTTGCAACGCCGCTTCACCGCGGGCTGCGCTCTGGCTGTAATAGCCGCGGTAGGCGACGCAACCGGCAATGGGGAAACAATGGTTCTGCGGCGTCAGGGAGAACTCCGGCGTGGCAAACACATTCCAGACCACGAATGGCCGGCCAATGTCGGCATAAAGACGGTAGCTCTGATTGTCTGGCAGATGTAGCTGTTGGCTGGCGAAAGCCCGGGCCTTTTGTGATTGAGCCAGGTGCGCACGCAATTGCTGATCGCGGCCGGGATCGGCAATCACGCTGGCAACCGGCTCCCGTGCCCGCAGCAATTGCAGCTGACCACTGGCCAATTGGCCGTAATAGCTGACGCTGGCGCAACCGTTGAGCAACAAAAACAACACGCCCGGAAACAAAATGCGTAAAACGCGATCAAGTAACCCAAGGCATGGAAACGGCCTGATCAAAATGAATCATCCCTGGAAAGTCTGCCTACAAGACTATCCCGCCCGACTGGAGCTCCGCTATGCGCACGTTGATGCTGACAGCAAGCCTGTTGTTGCTGACGGGTTGTGCCGGATTTGGATTACCTCGCCATGATCCGGCCCAAGCGTGGATCGACCTGGATTCACAACAAGAAGACACTGCATTGCATGCGCTGGAAGTTGATGACAAGACCTCTACCGACAAGCGCTATTTCGAGGTTCAGCCCGGTAGCCATGAGTTGACGGTTCGTTACCAGTTCGCGGTGCAGCCAACCAACATCGGTCCCGACGCCGAACCGCTGTGGCGTGACTGTCAGTTGAACGTGAAATTCAAGGACTTCAACGCTGGCGAGCGGTATCAGCTGCAAGCGGGGAATATCGGTTTCCGGCCGTGGGCAAAGCTCTATGATCAGCAGCGAAAAGTGATTGGCCTGGGTACACCGGCTGGCTGCCAACGCACCTGATCGGCGTTATCCTGAAGGACCCCATCCCTTGGGAATACATCATGCGCAGGTCAATGCTATTACTGGCCGTGAGCGTCTTTTCCGGCTGCCAGAGCCCGTTACCGGCGGTTAATCCGCAGATGGCCTGGGTCGAGTTTTCCACGCCGTTCCCCAACGATAAGTTGCTGATGGCTGAACGACTGGACAAGCAGCGATTGCGCGACGGGCGTTTCTTCCAAGTCACCCCCGGTAGCCATGAGCTGATCGTGCGATTCGACTTTGAAGTGCCTGGAGGGGGCGGGGGCTTGAGTATGATGAGCGGTCCCACGGAACGCTTGTGTTACCTGACCATCAATTACGATCATTTCGAAGCCGGCCAGCGGTATGTGCTGGAAGGGCGTTCGATCGCCTTCACTCCCGGTGCCCGCCTGTACAACGCCAAGCGTGAAATCGTCGCTGAAGACCGAGAGTCCTATTGCCTCATGTGAGCTGAATCAGCGGTCGTTCTTCTGGTAGATGATTTTCTTTGTACCGCCTTCACACGTACCAACGACCATGTTCTGATCGTGCACTTCATCATTGGTGACAATTTCCAGGGTGTAGGACGAGACGTTATTGGCCTGGATCTTGGCTTCGATCTCGGCCTTGAGTTCTTCACACGATTTCGGTGCTGCGAGGGCCGATGTGGCCAGCGTGCAACAGATAATCGCCATGGCAAAACGTTTCATGGTTGGAGCTCCTTTGAGGCCGCGCGCACATGGATGCGTTTTTGCTGCTGTCATTTATTCGACCACAGTTTTATCAGTCAAGTTTGTTGTAGCCCAAAAAAGATCGCAGCCTTCAGCAGCTCCTGCAGGGTCACTCGATCCATGCAGGCGCTGCCGAAGGCTGCGATCTTTTATCGTGCAACCGAGATCTAGCTGACCAGCGTCGCATCCAGGCTGATCTTCGCATTCAGCACCTTGGACACCGGGCAGCCTTCTTTGGCCTTGTTGCTCAACTCTTCGAACTGCGCCTGACTCGCCCCGGGGATTTTAGCCTTGAGGATCAGTTTCACCGCCGTGATCGCAAAGCCACCCTCCACTTGGTCCAGAGTGACCTCGGCATTGGTATCGATGCTGTCTGCCTTGAGACCGGCATCGCCGAGAATCATTGAAAACGCCATGGAAAAACAGCCCGCATGTGCCGCACCGATCAGCTCTTCCGGATTGGTGCCTTTGCCGCCTTCGAAACGTGCCTTGAAGCCGTAGGGTGCATCTCTGAGCACACCGGTTTCCGTGGAAATCGAGCCGATGCCGGTTTTCAGATCACCTTCCCAATGAGCCGATGCTTTCTTCGTGATAGCCATGTCTGCCTCCTCAAGATCCGGCGCGAATTGCCGCGCCTTCGTGGTTTTCGGTTGCTAGGGTTCTGAGGATAGACGGTGATGCAAAGTTCATCGCGATTCTAATTGATGCCTCATTTTGCAGGAATTTCGCCTGTGCTATTGAAACTCGGGTATATGCCCTCATTTCATGAAACACGCTTATGGATTCGGCAGGTTTTCGTTTGCAAGAAAAAACCTGCGCCCTCAATTGGAGAAGCAGGCTTATGAAACCACTGTCCGATATCAAGTTCTCGACCCTTGATCTGGTGCCCGTGCGAGAGAACGGCAGTGCGGCCCAGTCGCTGCGCAATTCCCTGGACCTGGCGCAGCACGTCGAGAAGTTCGGCTACAACCGCTTCTGGGTTGCCGAGCACCACAATATGGATGGTATTGCCAGTTCGGCGACCTCGGTACTGCTGGGTTACCTGGCGGGTGGCACTTCGACCATTCGTGTCGGTTCGGGCGGCGTGATGCTGCCCAACCACGCGCCGCTGGTCATCGCCGAACAGTTCGGCACGCTTGAAAGCCTGTACCCGGGCCGGATCGATCTGGGCCTGGGCCGTGCGCCCGGTTCCGATCAAATGACCGCCCGCGCGTTGCGCCGGGAACGCTCCGGCAGCGCTGACGAATTCCCGGAAGACGTGACCGAACTGATGCGCTACCTCGGCCCACGCACCCCCGACCAGCGAATTATCGCCATGCCGGGCACCGGCACCAACGTCCCGGTCTGGTTGCTGGGTTCAAGCCTGTTCAGTGCCCAACTGGCCGGTGAGCGCGGTTTGCCCTACGCCTTCGCTTCTCATTTCGCACCGCGTTTCATGCATGAGGCGATTCGCGTCTACCGCAACCACTTCAAGCCTTCCGCGGTATTGGATAAGCCCTACGTGATGCTCGGCGTACCGCTGGTAGCCGCCGACACGGATGAACAGGCCGACTATTTGGCGACCTCGGTCTACCAGCGGATTCTCGCGTTGATGCGTGGCCAGAGCCTGGTGCAACGCCCCCCGGTGAAAACCATGGACGGCCTGTGGCTGCCTCATGAGAAGGAAGCAGTTGGAGATTTCCTTGGCCTGGCCATGGTCGGCAGCCCGCAGAAAATTCGCGCCAAACTCGAAGTGCTGATCGAGCAGACCCAGGCGGACGAGCTGATTTTCACCTGCGACCTCTACGAACATGCGGATCGGGTGCATTCCTATGAGCTGCTGGCGCAGGTGATGAAGGGCTGACGCTCACGCTGCGTGTCCAGTCCTGAAACAGCTGTACATCTTATTCAGGACAAGACAGCGACTACAAAAAGCCGACGTCATGCGTCGGTTTTTTTTAAGGCATCAGCCTACCTCTTGTAGACAATTTCCTTGGTGCCTTTTTCACAAGTGCCGACGACTTTTCCGTCAGCAGCAGTGCCTTTATCGACAATTTCCAGCGAATAACCGGCAACACCCTTGGCATCGAGCCGCGCTGCGATCTCGGCTTTCAGCTCTTCACACGACTTGCCCTGAGCAAAGGCTGTACTCGCAAGGCTCAACAAACCTACCGCCAAAATAAACTTCTTCATCTATCGCAATCTCTGGTCGGATCAATAGGGGGCATCCGGCTATCAGCCGGATGTGCTTGTGTAGCGCATTGCCATTCCCTATGGCACTCGGCCAGCAGCCAGCTCAGAAGACTAGCCCAAACTCAGCTGCTCGCAATCCGGAACCCGACCTTGAGCGTCACCTGGAAATGGGCGGCCTTGCCATCTTTAATATGCCCACGGGTTTCGGTCACCTCGAACCATTCCATGTACTTGAGGCTTTTATTGGCTTCGGCCAAGGCGTTGTTGATGGCGTCTTCAATACTGCTGGCGGATGAGCCGACCAGCTCGACTTTCTTGTAGGTGTGATGATCTGTCATGGCGTTCTCCTCAGGGTTTGAATACAGCCTAGCAGTGATTTTTCGTATTACTTCTGTCGGCCAATCCGACGTTGACGTTCAGATTTACTGCACTTTCTCGAACCCCTGAAGTCCCAACCAACACACGCAACTCAACCAATGCAGGAGAGCCACCATGGCCACCACTTCTTTACGCAAAGCCTCATTGCAAAGCATGGAAGCCGAGATCGAGAGCTTGCTCAAATCTCTGGAAAGCCTTAAGGACGACGCCTCGGACGAGTCGCGTAAAACCCTCAAAGTGTTGAAAGCAAACGCCGAAAACGCGCTGAGGCATTCGCGCCATCTGCTCGGCGATGCGTACGAAGAAGTCAAAGTCAAAACCCGCGAAACCGGGATTGCCACACGGGACTACGCCCAGCAACACCCTTGGACTACAGCGGGTGTCGCTGTGGGTGCGCTGGGTTTGCTCGCAGCTTATCTGCTGTTCAAGCGCGGCGAATAATCTGTTTGGCGCAGTTCGTTCTTGAGCCACTGCGCCAACTGCCGGGCGCGCCCGTCCGCGGCGCGCTTGGGTAGCCACAACGCCAGTTGCGCCGGGGTTTCACTGAAGCCCCAGGGCGCGACCAGGCGGCCGGCCTTCAAGTCCTCGGCCACCAGCGGTTCAGGGGCAATCGCCACGCCCAGCCCCGCCACTGCCGCTTCCAGCAAGTAATACAAATGCTCGAACCCCTGGCCTAATTTCAACGCTTTGGCGTCAATGCCACTTTGTTGTGCCCAACTGGGCCATGCTTGTGGGCGAGAGGTGGTGTGCAGCAATGGCTCGTCCAGCAGCGCCGTGGCCGGTGCTTCCTGCAATCTTTCATAGCCGGCAAATCGCGGGCTCATGACCGGGCCAATCCGCTCGCTTGCCAATTCGTAGACCTGCATGTCAGCTGGCCAAGGTGGCTCGGCAAACACCAGCAGGGCATCGAGCCCCGGCCGACGAGGATCCAGATCGCCTTCTCCGGCCGATAGATGCAAGCGCAGGTCCGGCAGGTCTGAATTCAGCCTTCCCAAGCGCGGAATGAACCAGCGTGCCAGCAAGCTGCCTGAGCAGCCGAGTACAAACGGCGCGTCGGCGGTACTTTGAGTCAGCTCTGCGCAAACCGTACGCAAACGCTCGAACGCTTCAGCGCTGGCATCTCGCAAACGAATCCCGGCATCTGTGAGTTTAAGGCCGCGACCATCCTTGATGAACAGGCTCACGCCGAGGTGTTCTTCGAGCACCTTCAGTTGCCGACTGACCGCACCATGGGTGACGTGCAGCTGTTCGGCGGCCTGACTGACGCTGTTCAGGCGGGCAGTAGCTTCAAAGGCCCGCAATGCGTTCAACGGGGGAAGGTCATGGCTCATAGGATCTGTGAGTTTTCCTGACAGGTTGTGGCAATCTTATCGGTTTTCAGCTCAAGGCGTGAGGGGTAAAGTTAAGCCCATTGTCATCTCACGCATTCAACTGGAGCGACCCATGACCCAGACTAATCTGCGCAACGGCCCCGACGCCAACGGCCTGTTTGGCGCGTTCGGCGGCCGCTACGTCGCCGAAACCCTGATGCCGTTGATCCTCGATCTGGCCCGGGAATACGAAGCGGCCAAGGAAGATCCGGCATTCAAGGAGGAATTGGCCTACTTCCAGCGCGATTACGTCGGACGTCCCAGTCCGCTCTACTTCGCTGAGCGTCTTACAGAATTCTGCGGCGGCGCGAAGATTTACCTGAAGCGCGAAGAGCTGAACCACACCGGCGCGCACAAGATCAACAACTGCATCGGCCAGATCCTGCTGGCGCGGCGCATGGGCAAGAAACGCATCATCGCCGAAACCGGCGCTGGCATGCACGGCGTAGCGACGGCCACTGTAGCCGCGCGTTTCGGCCTCGATTGCGTGATCTATATGGGCACGACGGACATCGAGCGTCAGCAGGCCAACGTGTTCCGCATGAAGCTGTTGGGCGCCGAAGTCATCCCGGTCGTGGCCGGTACAGGCACCCTGAAGGATGCGATGAACGAAGCATTGCGCGACTGGGTCACCAACGTCGACAGTACTTTCTACCTGATCGGCACCGTCGCCGGTCCGCATCCTTACCCGGCCATGGTCCGCGACTTCCAGGCCGTTATCGGCAAGGAAACCCGTGACCAGCTGCAAGCCCAGGAAGGCCGCCTGCCGGACAGCCTGGTGGCGTGCATCGGCGGCGGCTCCAATGCCATGGGCCTGTTTCACCCGTTCCTGGACGACAAAAGCGTCGAGATCATCGGCGTTGAAGCCGCCGGTTACGGCATCGAAACCGGCAAGCACGCGGCCAGCCTGAACGGCGGCGTACCGGGTGTGCTGCACGGCAACCGGACTTTTCTGTTGCAGGACGACGATGGCCAGATCATCGACGCCCACTCGATTTCTGCCGGCCTCGACTATCCAGGCATCGGCCCCGAACACGCCTGGTTGCATGACATCGGCCGCGTCCAGTACACCTCGGTAACCGACGACGAAGCCCTCGACGCGTTCCACAAATGCTGCCGCCTGGAAGGGATTATTCCTGCGCTGGAAAGCGCCCATGCCCTGGCCGAAGTGTTCAAACGCGCACCGACCCTGCCCAAAGATCACCTGATGGTGGTCAACCTGTCCGGTCGTGGCGACAAAGACATGCAAACCGTGATGCACCACATGGAACAATCAAAGCAGGAGAAACACTGATGAGCCGCCTGCAAACGCGTTTTGCCGAACTCAAGGAACAGAACCGCGCCGCCCTGGTGACCTTTGTTACCGCTGGCGACCCGAGCTACGACACTTCCCTGGCGATCCTCAAAGGCTTGCCCGGTGCTGGCGCCGACGTGATCGAGTTGGGCATGCCCTTCACTGATCCGATGGCCGATGGCCCGGCGATCCAGCTGGCCAACATCCGTGCCTTGGGCGCAAAGCAGAATCTGACGAAAACCCTGAAAATGGTGCGTGAGTTCCGTGCAGGCAATACCGACACTCCGCTGGTGTTGATGGGATACTTCAATCCGATTCACATGTACGGCGTGCCACGTTTCATCGCCGATGCCAAAGAAGCCGGCGTTGATGGTTTGATCGTGGTCGACATGCCGCCGGAGCATAACGGCGAGTTGTGTGATCCGGCTCAGGCTGCGGGTATCGACTTCATTCGTCTGACGACGCCGACCACCGATGATGTTCGTCTGCCGACCGTTTTGAATGGCAGCTCTGGCTTCGTCTACTACGTATCTGTAGCGGGTGTGACTGGCGCAGGCGCGGCGACCCTGGAACACGTTGAAGAAGCGGTTGCCCGTTTGCGTCGCCACACCGATCTGCCGATCAGCATCGGTTTCGGCATTCGCACACCGGAGCAAGCGGCCTCCATCGCTCGCCTGGCGGATGGTGTGGTGGTGGGGTCGGCGTTGATCGATCACATCGCCAATGCCTCGACGCCGGATCAGGCAGTCGATGGAGTGTTGAGCCTTTGCGCGGCACTGGCCGACGGCGTGCGTAAAGCCCGCGTCAGCTGAAGGCAAAGTGGTTTTATATTGATCCATGGTTGAGCGCACGCGATCCATTGTGGCCAGGGGGCAAGCCCCCCTCGCCACAGTGAGGCTAGGCCACAGAGGATCTCTGCCGTTTCGCAGAGCGTTGCTTCAGGGCAACTCCAACCCACCCGCCGCCTTATGCAACTTGCGCAAATGCTCGCCAACCTGCTTCAGGTTGGCTTCATTGGCGGCCATCTCGGCCGCCCGATTCGGTTCGAGCAGCGCCCTCACTTCCTTGTCCAGATCGCCCGTCAGCGCTTGAAGCTGTTTCTGCCGCAGGCTGCTTTCCGACTCCAGGCGTTGCCATTCACTCGGCTGCGGCAAGCCATAACCGCCTGTACCGAGCAACTCCGCCGGACGGCTGAGGAAGCCGCTGTTGGCGAGAATCTGCTGCAAGGTGGCGTTGGCCCTGTCCATACCGCCATTCTTCAATTCCCGAGCGCCCAGATAGCGCTGTTTTACTTCGTCCTGGGCCAGTACCAACTGTTGGCGGAAGGCGGCCTGCTCCAATAACAGCAATGCCGCGCTGGTGCGCAAGTCGGCCCGGTCAATCCATTGCCGGCGTTCCTCGGCTTTCAATGTCAGCCAGTCTTCGACCTTTTCCTGCTTGATCGGCAGGTGCTTCTTCAGCACTTCGAACATCGCTTGATAACGATCGCGGAAGGAGTCGAAGCGATAACCCAGGCGCAGCGCTTCGCGGGGATCGTCCAGCACGCTGGTATCGGCCAGTCCGCGACCCTTTAGCACTTCCAGCAAACCGTTGGGCATGATGCTGTCCAGCCCGACCAGCTGCGAATTGTTGGTGCCGCTGCGCAACAGTTTCAGTCCTTCTACCGCGCAGTTATTGGACAGGAAGAAATAGTTGCCGTCATAGCTCCAGTGCATCTCGGCGGCATGTTCCACCACGTCTTCGATTTCGTTGCGCGACAGGTTCAGCGGCACCGAGGCCAGGCTGCGCAGTTCGGTCTTGGTGTATTCGTCGATCACCTGAGCCAGGGGCAGGACAAACAGGCGCGACGGGTATTTACCCACCAGGCCGTCCCAGCTCGACAGCTGTACATCACCGACGAAGGCGCGGTAGGACAGCACCAGATGCTGATCCAGATCCAGCCGGCAATCCGGTCCGCGTGGCCGACCGGGTGCGCAGATCACCAGGCGCAACATACTGTGGCCCCAGCGACTGACCCAATTCTGATTGGCTTCGGCCAGCAGATAGTCGACGGCGTACACCCGTTCCGGGTCGACCTGGCCCAGGGGTTGTTTGGCGAAGTCGTTGCCGGCATTGAGAAACGCAAAGGATTTGCCGCAGGTGTCTTTGGCGGCGGGCGCCCAGCCGAAATGTTCCTGGTAGTAGCGGTACAGCGCAGGACGGCGACAAGCGTAGCTCGGGTCGAGCAGGAAATATTCCATGTTGACCGCGACGAACTCCTTGGGGCTGCTCGTCTCGTAGATGTCCGGGCTGCGGGCAATTTGTCGATTGTGCTGTTCGCGCTCGCCACGGCGACCCACGTACTGTGGCCAGCCGGCGAGGTCAAGCAGGCGCGGGTCGTCGCTGAGGGTAAAGCGTCGATCGGCCTGGCCGCGACATTGATCGGGCATGCCGATCAGCCCCGAGCTGCTGTTGCGTCGGGTGCAGCGCTGAATCAGCGTGCGCTCCGCGTCGGGCCACAGACGCGAGCGGTCATAGATGTGAGTGAGCTCGTGCAGCACCGTGGCCAGCATTTCCCGGCGCACAGTGCCATGGGGGCGATACGTTTTTCTGGTCGCAGCGCTACCGTCGGTGAGGCTGGCGAGCAGGTTGCGGTTCAAATCGAGTTCGGATACCAGCGACGCCTGCCCGTAGGCGTCGCCTGGCATCTCATCGGTCCAGCCGACGTCGATTCTGCGGTCGAGTTGCTCGATGAAGCGCGGCGGCAATGCCTGCATGGCCTCATCAAGCAGCGCCTGACTGGCCTGCTGCTGTGCGGGGCTCAGCCCCTGGGTCTTGAGCTGTAATTGCAGGGCAGCCTGGGCCGTGTTGCCAAGCAGCAACAGGACCCCGGCCAACAGCCAGGCGACAGGCGACATCACAGTGCGAGGATGGCTTCGGCGAGCACCTGGTCACTGGCGTCCCGGGCTTCCGGCACGCGGGTGCGCAATGTGTCGAAGGCAGCTTCCAGGTGAGCACCGCGAATTTCACCTTCGCTGGCAACGAAGCTGGCGGCATCGTCGTGGGCTTCGCGGATGATTTTCGAATCGCGAATGGACGTGGTGGTGTCGGACGTGAAATCAATGGTGCGCCGGGAGGCATCGATGATGATGTTACTGGTGGCGACCAGGGTGTGCGCCTGGGTCACATCGGCCAACAACAACAGGCCAAGGGCAGCAGCAATCAGGGGGCTACGCATGGAACGACTCCGCAGATAAGGATAACTATTGGACGAGAATTGCCTGCGCCAGTTCAAGGTCGCTTGCATGAAGTTTTGGTTGGGCGCTGCGCAGATAGACCAGGGCAGCCTCCAGCTGCGCGCCCCGCAGTTCGCCGTCACTGGCAACGAACGCCGCAGCGTCATCCTGTGCGGCGAGTAGCAGTTTACGGTCGAAGGGGGCGGCGGACACCATGGTGGTGGCGTAGCCGGTGGCGACTATGCCTTGTGTCGACAGGTTGAAAGCGTCGTAGGCATGGGCCGAACCCACCCAGCACGCTGTCGCAAAAAACGGAGTGATCAACAGATTTGAAAGAAAACGCATGAGACTCGATAGCTGAAAGCGAGCCCCAAGGCTAGCGCAACGCCCGGTCTAGAGCCAGAGTTGAAACATTGGGACACGACGCGCGTGTCCCGGGTGAGCGGCAACGCTTAGATGGTCAGGATGGCCTGGGCCAGCTGCGCATCCGTAGCGCTCAGTTGAGGAGCCTGTTGGCGAATGTGGTCGAGGGCGCTTTCCAGTTTCACGCCACGGATGGCGCCTTCACTGGCGACGAAGCTGGCGGCGTCGTCGCGGGCGGCACGCACGATCTTGTCATCGCGAAAGGAGGAAGTGACATCGGAGGTCGCATCGGACGTGGCCTTGAGTGCGCCGACGACGGCATCGGTGGTCACGATGAAGCTGGTGGCGTGGGCATTGGCTGCCACGGCAAGCAGGGCTGCAGCGCTGAGCAGACGAAGACGGGACATGGAGTGACTCCTTTGGTGAACCGATTGGGAGATGGCGCAGTGTCTGAAGATCAGACGCCGGTGGTACTGCGTTCGCCACGTTCTGGTTGAATATTAGGCCGGTGAGGAGGGATTCGAACAGCCCATATAGGAACAAACGACAAGTGTACTGGTAAATGTTAGCAATTTTGAAACTGTACTGTCATGGCTTTTCAGGGCCCTGAAACGACAAGACCCGTCGCGGTTTCCCGCGACGGGTCTTGTTTATTCAATTCGGGTTGCTGGCGGTGGACCCTACAGGTCAGAGCCAGCGACGCTACTTAGCGCCAGAACGGCTTGCTCAGCTCTTCGTAGCGTTGTGCTTCGCTAATCCCGGCGTCAGCCAGCAGACGCGAATCCAGACGAGCCAGTTGATGGCGGCTGGAGATGCGGCGCTGCCACAACATCAGGTTGGCGAGAACGCGCAGAGGCATGGAAGCCTGGGTTTTTGCAGCGGTGTCTTCGAAGAACAGTTCGGAACTGAGTGTACGTTCCATGGTTAGCATCCTTCCGCTTGTGGCGGGATTAGGTAGTGGTTTAACTGATGCCAATGATCCTCTTGTTTGGCCAGTCCCTGTAGATACAGTTCACTTGTATTGTGAGGCACCAGTTAACTGTTAAGAGGTGGTGTACTGGTCAAAATTGAGGCAACTGTACCTGTTCGCACTGATATGGTGCGAAATTGATGTTTTGGCGCGGAAGGGTAGGGAAATACTGTAGGAAAAGACCGGTACAGCAGTACAGTTTTAAACACATTTCTGCTTGGCAATAGCAGGCTGACGAAACTGTATTTGCGTCAGCCGCTATCTGTATCAATTACACGGCAAGCATTTGTCCGGTTTCTTCCAGGTTCATGTGCCAGCTCAGTGCATTGCGCAGGATGTGCGGTGTATGGCCGCCAAGTGCGCAAGCGGCTGTGAAGTAGTCATCCAGCGCTTGGCGATAGTCCGGGTGCACGCAATTGTCGATGATGACTCGGGCCCGTTCCCGCGGCGCCAGGCCGCGCAGGTCGGCCAGGCCGATCTCGGTGACGAGGATATCGACGTCATGCTCGGTGTGGTCGACGTGGCTGACCATGGGCACCACGCTGGAGATCGCGCCACCCTTGGCAATCGACTTGGTGACAAAGATTGCCAGGTGCGCGTTGCGCGCGAAGTCACCCGAGCCGCCGATCCCGTTCATCATCCGCGTGCCGCAGACATGGGTGGAGTTGACGTTGCCGTACAAGTCGAACTCCAGCGCGGTGTTGATGCCGATGATGCCGAGCCTGCGCACCACCTCAGGGTGGTTGGAGATTTCCTGCGGGCGCAGGACCAGTTTGTCCTTGTAGCGCTCCAGGTTGCCGAAAACGTCGGTATTGCGACGCGCCGACAAAGTGATCGAACTGCCCGACGCAAAGCTCAGCTTGCCGGCATCGATCAGGTCGAAGGTCGAGTCCTGAAGGACTTCGGAGTACATGGTCAGGTCTTCGAAGGGCGAATCGATCAGGCCGCACATCACCGAGTTGGCGATGCTGCCGATGCCGGCTTGCAGCGGGCCGAGCTTGTTGGTCATGCGCCCGGCCGCCACTTCCTGCTTGAAGAAGTCGATCAGGTGATCGGCAATGGCCTGAGTATCAATGTCCGGCGGCAACACGGTGGAAGGCGAGTCGGACTGGTTGGTGATGACGATGGCGACGATTTTTTCCGCCGGGATCGGGATGGCAGTGCTGCCAATCCGGTCGTCAACCTTCACCAGCGGGATCGGCGTGCGTGTCGGGCGATAAGTCGGGATATAGATGTCGTGCAGACCTTCCAGATTCGGGTTGTGCGCCAGGTTGATCTCAACGATGACCTGTTTGGCAAAAATCGCAAAGCTGGCCGAGTTGCCGACCGAAGTGGTCGGTACGATGTGGCCCTGCTCGGTGATCGCCACGGCCTCGATAACCGCGATGTCCGGCAGTTTCAGCTGCTGGTTGCGCAGTTGTTCTACGGTTTCCGAAAGATGCTGGTCGATGAACATGACTTCGCCGGCATTAATAGCCTTGCGCAGCGTGCTATCGACCTGGAAGGGCATGCGTCGTGACAATACGCCGGCTTCGGTGAGCTGTTTGTCGAGGTCGTTGCCCAGGCTCGCGCCGGTCATCAGGGTGATTTTCAGCGGGGTCAGCTTGGCGCGTTCGGCCAATGCGTGGGGCACGGCCTTGGCTTCGCCGGCGCGAGTGAACCCACTCATGCCGACGGTCATGCCGTCCTCAATCAGAGCGGCAGCGTCAGCGGCGCTCATCACTTTATCCAACAACGAAGGCAAGCGAATACGATCACGGTACATGGATGGTTATCTCGGGCAACGAAAGCAAGGTGTGCAGTCTAGTGATTTGAAAAAAATCCGTCCCGCTACCATGGTCGAATGCCGAGCCCTGATTTAGAGCCTTTGGTCGGTTTTTCGCCGTTGATTTGTGAGCAATAAAAAACCCCGGCCTGCTAAGGCCGGGGTTTTGGGTACTGCTGCTTGCGCAAGTTTTACTCGACGGCTTTAACCATGTCTTCGATGACTTTCTTGGCGTCGCCGAACACCATCATGGTTTTGTCGAGGTAGAACAGTTCGTTGTCCAGACCGGCATAGCCGCTGGCCATCGAGCGCTTGTTGACGATGATGGTCTTGGCCTTGAACGCTTCGAGAATCGGCATGCCGGCAATCGGCGACTTCGGATCGTTCTTCGCCGCCGGGTTGACCACGTCGTTGGCACCCAACACCAGCACCACGTCGGCCTGGCCGAAGTCGGAGTTGATGTCGTCCATCTCGAACACCTGGTCGTAAGGCACTTCGGCCTCGGCCAGCAGTACGTTCATGTGGCCCGGCATGCGGCCGGCAACCGGGTGGATCGCGTACTTCACAGTCACGCCGCGATGGGTCAGCTTTTCGGTCAGCTCTTTCAGCGCATGCTGCGCCCGGGCGACCGCCAGGCCGTAGCCCGGAACGATGATCACGGTGTCGGCGTTGGTCAGCAGGAAGGTCGCGTCGTCGGCCGAACCGGATTTCACCGGGCGGGCTTCCTTGGCGCCTGCCGGACCTGCATCGGCGGTATTGCCGAAACCGCCGAGCAGTACGTTGAAGAACGAACGGTTCATCGCCTTGCACATGATGTACGACAGGATCGCACCGGACGAGCCCACGAGGGAGCCGGCAATGATCAGCATCGAGTTGTTCAGCGAGAAGCCAATGCCCGCTGCTGCCCAACCGGAGTAGCTGTTGAGCATCGACACCACCACCGGCATGTCCGCGCCGCCGATCGGGATGATGATCAGCACGCCGAGCACGAAGGCCAGGGCCAGCATCAGCGCAAAGGCACTGAGGTTGCCGGTGAGCATGAAGGTGATGCCCAGGCCCAATGTCGCCAGGCCCAGCAGCAGGTTGAGCTTGTGCTGGCCAGTGAACTGTACCGGAGCGCCCTGGAACAGGCGGAACTTGTACTTGCCCGAGAGCTTGCCGAAGGCGATCACCGAACCGGAGAAGGTAATTGCACCGATGGCCGCGCCGAGGAACAGCTCCAGACGGTTGCCGGCAGGAATCGCATCACCCAGTTGCTTGACGATGCCCAGCGATTGCGGCTCAACCACAGCTGCGATGGCGATGAACACGGCGGCCATACCGATCATGCTGTGCATGAAGGCGACCAGTTCCGGCATCTTGGTCATTTCAACGCGCTTGGCCATGATTGAACCGGCCGTACCGCCGACCAGCAGGCCGACGATGACGTAACCGATGCCAGCGGTGGCCAGCTCTGCGCCCAGCTTATAGATGAGGCCGACGGTAGTGAGGATCGCCAACCCCATGCCGAGCATGCCGAACAGGTTGCCGCGACGGGATGTGGTTGGATGCGACAGGCCCTTGAGCGCCTGGATAAAGCAGACCGAGGCGATCAGGTACAGGGAAGTAACCAGGTTCATGCTCATGCTTGCTGCACCTCAGCCTTGATTGCTTCGGCCTTGGCTGCCGGCGCTTTTGCCGGAGGCGCTTTTTTCTTGAACATTTCCAGCATGCGCCGGGTGACCAGGAAGCCACCGAACACGTTGACCGCGGCGAGGGCCACGGCCAGGGTGCCCATGGTTTTGCCAAGCGGCGTCACGGTCAGCGCCGCTGCCAGCATGGCACCGACGATCACGATGGCCGAAATGGCGTTGGTCACCGCCATTAACGGCGTGTGCAGAGCAGGTGTAACGTTCCAGACCACGTGGTAACCGACATAAATCGCCAGCACGAAGATGATCAGGTTGTAGATACCGGGGGAGATAAATTCTTCCATCGTCTGAATCCCTGCTTAGGCGTTTTTGCGGATGACTTGGCCGTCGCGGCACATCAGGCACGCGGCGACGATATCGTCTTCGAGGTTCACTTCGAACTGGCCTTCTTTGTTGAAGACCAGCTTCAGGAAGTCCAGCAGGTTGCGCGCATACAGTGCCGAAGCATCTGCCGCGACGGCGCCGGCGAGGTTGGTCGGACCGCAAATGGTCACACCATTTTCGACCACTACCTGGTCGGCAACCGTCAGCGGGCAGTTGCCGCCCTGGGCTGCCGCGAGGTCGATGACCACCGAGCCTGGTTTCATCTGCGCCACGGTTTGCGCGCTTAGCAGGGTCGGCGCCTTGCGGCCCGGGATCAGCGCTGTGGTAATGACGATGTCCGCCTGCTTGGCGCGTTCGTGCACGGCCAGCGCCTGGCGCTGCATCCAGCTGGCGGGCATGGGGCGTGCGTACCCGCCGACACCGACGGCGCATTCGCGCTCTTCATCGGTCTCGTAAGGCACGTCGACGAACTTGGCGCCGAGGGATTCGATCTGCTCTTTAACCGCAGGACGCACGTCGGAAGCTTCGATCACTGCGCCCAGGCGTTTTGCCGTGGCAATGGCCTGCAAGCCAGCCACACCGGCGCCGAGAATCAGCACGCGCGCCGCTTTCACGGTGCCCGCAGCGGTCATCAGCATCGGCATGAAGCGCGGATAGTGGTGAGCGGCCAGCAACACGGCTTTATAACCGGCGATGTTGGCTTGCGAGGACAGCACATCCAGGCTTTGGGCGCGGGAGGTGCGCGGCGCGGCTTCCAGCGCGAACGCGGTAATGCCGCACTCGGCCATCTTGGCAATGGTTTCGTTGCTGAACGGGTTGAGCATGCCCACCACAACGGTGCCGCTCTTGATCAGAGCGAGTTCGCTGTCGCTGGGGGCGACCACTTTCAGAATCAGCTCGGCACCAAACGCTTCGTTGGCGCTGCCAATGGTGGCGCCTGCCGCTTCATAAGCACTGTCGACAACACTGGCACTAATGCCGGCGCCGCTTTGCACAGTGACTTTATGCCCCTGGCCGATCAGCTTCTTGATGGTTTCCGGGGTAGCAGCAACCCGTGTTTCACCCGTCTGGGTTTCGAGAGGAACACCAATGTGCACGTCAAATCTCCTGCGTGATCTTATTGAGTAAACCCATGCACTGCGGATGGTGCGGCTGGGGCGGCCGATCAGCACGATCCCGCCAAACAAGGGCGGGGCGTGGCATTTTGCAGGCGAACTTTGTGCCCATCAAGGGATTATGACGGGTGACGGAAAATTAACTACAAGTCACCCCGTGACCGAATGTCGCACCAATCGGGTCAATCCCTTGTAGGCCGTGCCTTGCAAGGGTTCTGCTGAAAAATGAGCGATTGGCACATCGGTAAGGTGAAAGAGGCGTCATTGCTTCGGTTTGGAGGCTCAAGGCCAGGCGTTCAGGCGCTTTTGGCGCGATTGTATGCCTTCGCGGTACAGTTTGCGAATATGCGACAAATACGTATATCTGTAGGGTTTTATATTTGCTGACTACTGGGTCAATTAATTGGCTCGGGCCTTTATCCTTCTAGGTTGTAGCTGTGTGCCTGATTAACCAGCCAGTCGCGAAAAGCCCTTAAAGAGGCCGATTCGACCTTTCGCTCGGGAATCATCAGGTAATAAGCCTTGATACTCGACAGGGCTTGAGGGTTGGCGATCAACAGGCGCTTCTCCGCCAGCTCACGCTGAATCAGGAACGGCGGTATCAGCGCAATCCCCATATCGTGCATGGCCGCTTGGGCGAGCATGGAGAATAGCTCATAGCGCGGTCCTGTCATGTCCCGCGGGATATTTAGATTCTGCGAGTTGAACCATTGGCGCCAGGCATAGGGACGAGTGGTCTGCTGCAGCAGGGGCAGGTCGGCGATTGCACTGGGGGTCAGATGGGTCTTTTTTCCCAGCAGGTCAGGGCTGCATACGGGCATCGGATTTTCGCCCATCAGCCTGTGGGATTCGGTACCCGACCAGTCGGCGTCGCCAAAATAGATCGCCGCATCGAAGTCGGTGTCGGCAAACAGGAAGGGGCGCGTTCGATTGGTGAGGTTGACCGTCACTTCCGGGTGTTGTTGCTGGAAGTCCTTGAGCCTTGGCAGCAGCCATTGAGTGCCGAAGGTCGGTACGACGGCCAGTTCGATCACATTGGTGCCCTGCTGACCCATCACTGACAAGGTGTCCCGCTCAACCGCATCGAGCTGGGTGGCCACCCGTCGGCTATAGGACAGTCCGGCTTCCGTCAGCTTGACCCCGCGGCGCGAGCGGCGGAACAGTTCGACGCTCAGGAACTCTTCCAGGCTGGCGATCTGCCGGCAAATCGCGCCTTGAGTCAGCGAAAGCTCCTGGGCGGCCTTGGTAAAGCTTTCATGACGCGCTGCTGCCTCGAAGCTGATCAGGGCGGTCGTGCTGGGTATCTTTCTTCGCATGTACGGCAACCTCACAAATAGATCGCATAAAAGCTGATTAACGATCTTTCGGAGTGAGAAATTAGCACAACAGTATGCAAATTCCTCGTTTGCCGTGACGCCGAACCCGGCCTAGGATCAATCCACGTTATTTGACCCGATTCGAGAGGACACACTCATGGGCGGTAAAGCTAGCTTCAACTGGATCGATCCCCTGCTGCTGGATCAACAGCTCACCGAAGAAGAGCGCATGATTCGCGATACCGCCGAGCAATTCGCTCAGCAGAAACTCGCGCCGCGCGTTCTTGAAGCTTTCCGCCATGAAAAGACCGACCCGGCGATCTTTCGCGAAATGGGCGAAGTGGGCCTTTTGGGGGCGACCATCCCCGAGCAGTACGGTGGCAGCGGCCTGAACTATGTCAGCTACGGCCTGATCGCCCGTGAAGTCGAGCGTGTCGACTCCGGCTATCGCTCGATGATGAGCGTGCAGTCTTCGCTGGTGATGGTGCCGATCAATGAATTCGGTACCGAAGCACAGAAGCAAAAGTATCTGCCGAAATTGGCCAGCGGCGAATGGATTGGCTGCTTCGGTCTGACCGAGCCTAACCACGGTTCCGACCCGGGCGCGATGATTACTCGCGCACGCAAAGTGGAAGGTGGCTACAGCCTGACCGGCAGCAAGATGTGGATTACCAACAGCCCGATCGCCGATGTATTCGTGGTCTGGGGCAAGGATGATGCGGGCGACATCCGTGGCTTCGTGCTGGAGAAGGGCTGGAAAGGCTTGAGCGCCCCGGTGATTCACGGCAAGGTCGGCCTGCGTGCGTCCATTACCGGTGAGATTGTCATGGACAACGTGTTTGTCCCTGAAGAGAACATCTTCCCTGACGTCCGTGGTTTGAAAGGTCCTTTTACCTGTCTCAACTCGGCACGTTACGGTATTTCCTGGGGTGCACTCGGCGCCGCCGAGTTCTGCTGGCACACCGCTCGCCAATACACGCTGGATCGCCAGCAGTTCGGTCGTCCATTGGCCGCCACTCAGCTGATCCAGAAGAAGCTGGCCGACATGCAGACCGAAATCACCCTGGCGCTGCAAGGTTGCTTGCGTCTGGGTCGCATGAAGGATGAAGGCACGGCTGCGGTCGAGATCACCTCGATGATGAAGCGCAACTCCTGCGGCAAGTCGCTGGATATTGCTCGCATGGCGCGCGACATGTTGGGCGGCAACGGCATCTCCGATGAGTTCGGCGTCGCGCGTCACCTGGTCAACCTGGAAGTGGTGAATACCTATGAAGGTACGCACGACGTCCATGCGCTGATCCTCGGTCGTGCGCAGACCGGCCTCCAGGCGTTCTATTAACAGGAGAACGTCCATGGGCGCGCTATCGCATCTACGGGTACTGGATTTATCGCGGGTACTGGCCGGGCCGTGGGCCGGGCAGATCCTTGCCGACCTTGGTGCCGACGTAATCAAGGTCGAGCGGCCGGGCAACGGTGACGATACGCGCGCCTGGGGGCCTCCTTTCCTGAAAGACGCCCATGGCGAGAACACCAGCGAAGCGGCCTATTACTTGTCGGCCAATCGCAACAAGCAATCAGTCACCATCGACTTCACGCGCCCGGAGGGGCAGAAGTTGGTGCGTGAGCTGGCGGCCAGGTCGGACATCCTGATCGAGAACTTCAAGGTGGGCGGTCTGGCGGCTTATGGGCTGGACTATGAATCGCTCAAGGCGATCAATCCGAACCTGATCTATTGCTCGATTACCGGGTTTGGTCAGACGGGGCCTTACGCCAAGCGCGCGGGTTATGACTTCATGATCCAGGGGTTGGGCGGACTGATGAGTCTGACCGGGCGACCTGAAGGCGAGGAAGGAGCTGGGCCGGTGAAAGTCGGCGTGGCGCTGACCGACATCTTGACCGGGCTCTACTCGACAGTGGCGATCCTCGCGGCACTGGCTCACCGCGATCATGAAGGCGGCGGTCAGCATATTGATATGGCGCTGCTCGATGTTCAGGTAGCTTGTCTGGCTAACCAGGCGATGAATTACCTGACCACAGGCAATGCGCCGAAACGCCTGGGTAATGCTCATCCGAACATCGTGCCTTATCAGGACTTTCCTACGGCGGATGGCGATTTCATCCTTACCGTGGGTAATGACGGGCAGTTCCGCAAATTTGCCGAAGTGGCGGGTCAGTCGCAGTGGGCGGACGATCCACGCTTTGCGACCAACAAGTTGCGGGTGGCGAATCGTGCGGAGTTGATTCCGCTTATTCGCCAGGCAACGGTATTCAAGACGACTGCGCAGTGGGTACTGCAGCTGGAACAGGCAGGCGTGCCGTGCGGGCCGATCAATGATCTGGCGCAGATGTTTGCCGACCCTCAGGTCAAGGCGCGTGGCTTGGCGATTGAGTTGCCGCATGCGCTGGCCGGGACGGTGCCGCAGGTGGCGAGTCCGATTCGTCTGTCCGAGACACCTGTGGAGTACCGCAATGCGCCTCCTTTATTGGGCGAGCACACGCTGGAGGTTCTGCAGCGGGTGTTGGGTCTGGATGCTGGCGCGGTAGCTGCGTTTAAAGAGGCTGGAGTGCTTTGAGGTTTCCTCCTATATAGAAGGAGCGATTTTCCTTTCTCCAGTCGGGGGCGGAGGGCTGTTTTTCGGCCTTCGGCAAGTTATTGCCAGGAAAGCTATTTAAGGCTTGACGGCAGATTCTGGAAGCCTATAATTCGCCCCACTTCCGGCGCAGTCGAAACGGAAAACTCCTTGGTAAACAAAGAGTTACGCAGTTTTCGGCAGCGAGTTGCTTCAGTTCATCGAGGCCCAGAAGGAGTTGAAAGAGCGGTGTTGTTTGGCTCTTTTAACGGTTCGATCTTCTCGGTCGAAAGCGGGGTAAAAGAGGTGTTGACAGCAGCGACTAACGCTGTAGAATTCGCCTCCCGCTGACGAGAGATCGGAAGCGCCAAGTGG
>NZ_CABVII010000037.1 GCF_902497995.1 Pseudomonas fluorescens
AGCTCTTCCAATTTTGGCCAGAAGCCGATGACGGCTTCCTCGAATAGGCCTAATACATAGATGCAACGGGGCGGCAGTTTTTTTGAAAGCGGGTAGACAGTGGGGGCGAGTCCATACATAGGAGCTGGCTTGCCAGCGAAGGCGGACTGTCTGACAACATTAATGCTGAATGTGACGGCCCCTTCGCTGGCAAGCCAGCTCCTACAGGAAATGCGTACATCCGACGCATTCAGGTACTCGCATAACGTCCGGGAAGAATGTTAGCGTGCTTGGCATTCAAAGCCCGACGAGCCCTTCCCGCCATGAAAAAGACCGTACTCGCCTTCAGCCGCGTCACCCCTGAAATGATCGAACGCCTCAGGCAAGACTTCGACGTCATCGTGCCGAATCCGAAAAACGGCGACATCAACGCCCAATTCAACGAAGCCCTGCCCCACGCCCATGGCCTGATCGGTGTCGGTCGCAAACTGGGCCGCGCTCAGCTGGAAAACGCCGCCAAACTGGAAGTCGTCTCCAGCGTCTCGGTCGGCTACGACAACTATGATGTCGCCTACTTCAACGAGCGCGGGATCATGCTCACCAACACCCCCGACGTCCTCACCGAAAGCACCGCCGACCTGGCCTTCGCCCTGCTCATGAGCAGTGCCCGGCGCGTCGCGGAACTGGACGCCTGGACCAAGGCCGGCCAATGGCAAGCCACCGTTGGCGCACCGTTGTTCGGTTGCGATGTACACGGCAAGACCCTCGGCATCGTCGGCATGGGCAACATTGGCGCCGCCATTGCCCGGCGCGGGCGCCTGGGCTTCAACATGCCGATCATCTACAGCGGTAATAGCCGCAAGATCGAACTGGAACACGAACTCGGCGCACAGTTGCGCAGCCTGGACCAATTGCTGGCCGAAGCCGACTTCGTCTGCCTGGTCGTGCCGCTCAGCGAAAAGACCAGGCACCTGATCAGCCACCGCGAACTGTCGCTGATGAAACCGAGCGCCATTCTGGTCAACATCGCTCGCGGTCCGGTGGTCGACGAGCCGGCTTTGATCGACGCCCTGCAGAACAACCGTATTCGCGGTGCCGGTCTGGATGTCTATGAGAAAGAACCGCTGGCCGAATCGCCGCTGTTCCAGTTGAAAAACGCTGTCACGTTGCCGCACGTCGGCTCTGCAACCCATGAAACCCGCGAAGCGATGGCCAATCGGGCGCTGAGCAATTTGCGCAGCGCCTTGCTGGGCGAGCGACCGCAGGACCTGGTCAACCCACAGGTCTGGCAGGGCTGAGAAACCCCCGGCACGTTCGGATGGACGTGCCATTTCCATAAAACGGCCGCTTCAATGTTCGGCAACCTGGCAACACCCTCCTCAGTCGATTTCACCGCAACTTCGCCGAATCCTTCAGCAGAAGACATAACTTGCAACTCAGTAACGCATCAGACTTATTCACAAATGTTATAAACTTCGAGAAATATGGAAGCAGTACCCAAACGGATATTTGGAGATCACATGGATGAATAAATTCACCGCCGTCTGCGCCATCAGGCGGAGCAAAGTACTGATCGTCTTGATGGCGGCACTCTTTGGCATCGCCACCCTTATCAATAACTTTACCGATTACACGGCCTACACCGAGTATATCGGGCGAATCATCAGTATGAGCCATACCGAAGGTAACGATTCCCGACGCTACCGGGCTATCAGCTCAACCCTGTTCCACCATAGGTTTTACTGGGCAATTATAACCCTTGAGATCATATTCACGCTCACTTGTCTGCTCGGGGCCTATCAGCTTTACCGGAAACTTGATGCCCCGCGCAACGACTTTCACGAGGCCAAAAAGTTCGCTATCGTGGGTTTGACCACCGCTATTTTTGTTTACTACATTCTCTACGCCGTCATACTTAATGAATGGTTCGACCTGGAGTACTCCGCTCAGAACAATGCCTTTTACTGGGCACACAACAACATAAATTATATGTTCTTCGCATTGGTATACCTGGTGCTGGCAAACGACAAATAAACACTTTTCAGTTCATGCCAACTTGCCCGCCACCGGTTTAACCCTCGCGTCGGGTTTGCGAAAAACCAGCACATTGCCCAGCATGACCAGCACCAGGCCTGCCAGCGCCGGGGCGGTCCACTGATAACCCTCGACAACGGCCGACACGTTGAGCGCCACCACCGGAAACAACACCGTGCAATAGGCGGCCCGCTCCGGTCCCATGCGCCCGACCAGGGTCAGGTAGGCCGTAAACCCGATGACTGAACCGGGGATCACCAGATACAACAACGAGCCGATATAACGGGCATTCCACTCCATATCGAACGGAATGCCTTTGACCAGGCACCAGGCCGAGAGCATCGCCGCGCCATAGGCCATGCCCCAGGCGTTGGTGGTCAGCGGCTTGAGGCCGGCCTTCTGCTGCAGGCTCGACAGCATGTTGCCGGCCGAAAAGCACAGGGTGCCGAGCAGGGCCAGACCCAGCCCGAGCAAGGTTTCCGGGCTGGCGGTATGACCGGCGAGTTCAGGCCAGAACAACAGGCCGAGCCCGAGCAACCCCAACGCACCACCCGCCAGCACATTGCGGGCAATTTTCTGGCCGAAGAACACCCGCGCATTGAAGGCGTTCCACAGCGTGGCGGTAGAAAAAACCACCGCCACCAGGCCGCTGGGGATCCACTGGCTGGCGGTGAGGAAACACATGAAATTGATGCAAAACAGGCACAGCCCCTGCGCCACGCAGATCAGATGCCCGCGGCGGTTCATCACTTGCAGCTTGCGGCTGAGCAGCAACACCACGAACAGCACCAGCGCCGCGAGGCCGAAGCGATAAACAATCGATACGGGGATGGCCACCACTCCCAGTTGCCATTTCAGGGCAATCCAGGTGGTGCCCCAGATCAGCACGGTCAGCAAGTACAACGAAAGGTTCATGACAAAGACTCCTCGATAGGTGCTCAGTGTCCCGCCCCAAGCCTGGCCGCACTTGCATAAACTTGCGCTTTTGTCGGCCGACGGGCTGGCAGGCCAACATCTGCGGAGTAGGATGCAAGGCGTTGGAGAGAACCGATCATGTCCGCACTGGAAAGCCTGCAAGTGTTTCAAGCCCTCAACCGCTCGCCCAATGCTCGCCTCGAGCACAGCGCCGAGCTCGGTGACGGCATGGCTGCAGCCTTGTGGAACAACCATCACGACGCTCAGGATTACGAAGCCCCGAGCCACCACACATTGTCCTGCTACATCGCCGGTGGCACCGGCACCTTTCGCCGCGACCGGCCCGGCACCAAGGGCGGCCCGGACAAACTGTGCATCCTGCCGGCCGAACACCGGTCAGCCTGGGTGATCAATGGCGACATTCGCCTCGCCCATGTTTATTTCAGCCCTGAACAGTTTGCCCTCGGCTGCGTCACGCTGCTGGACCGTGAACCGCGCGAACTTCAGTTACGTGAAAGCACCTTCCTCGATGACCCGCAGCAAGTCCGACGCTTTCGGCAGTTGATCACGCTCAATTGGCAGGAGCCCGGCGAACGTCTGCTCACCAGCAGCCTGGCCCATGAAATGCTCAGTCACGTGCTGCTCGGCCAGGTCGGAATGCGCGAGGGCTTGCGGCTCAAGGGTGGATTGGCGGCGCATCAGCGTCGGCAGTTGGTCGAGTTCATCGACAGTCAGTTGGCCGAGGCCATCAGCCTGGGGCAATTGGCGGGGTTGTGCGCGCTGTCGGAGTATCACTTTGCGCGGATGTTCAGAGCGAGCTTCGGCTTGCCGCCGCATCAGTATGTGCTATCACGACGGTTGAGCCGGGCGCGGGAATTGCTGCGCACGACGTTGCAGCCGTTGGGGGACATTGCCCTGGCGTGCGGGTTTGCCAGTGCCAGTCACTTTACCAACCGGTTTCGTCAGGCGCTGGGCGGAACGCCCGGGGAGTATCGGCAGGCGTTTTTGCGGTAGGCCCGATAAACTCAGCGCCTGTCAGGCCGCCTTCGCGGGCAAGCCTCGCTCCTATAGAAAATGCGCACGAGCGCCGCGATGTTCGTCGTCATGGGATTGCGCAGGGCTGGTGATCAGTCAGTACTGCGCAAACGCGGCGACGGGGCTGGCGAGCAGGCCCACCCCGGCCAACGACAACGCCAGGCGCGGGCGATATGGTATCAACCACACCAGCAGCAAGGCACTGAGCATCAGTACCGCGAACCACTGCACCAGCCCGAGCCCCCAGCCCGTCGTCGCCACCGCCGCCCACATCGACAAGGCCAGCAACAGCCAGCCACCGAGCTTCATGCCCTGGCGGCGAAGGGCCGAGGGCTTGCGACCCAGCAGTTGGGTGTGATGTCGATCCATCGATAAACAGAGCGCGGTGAATCCACCATAGCAGAGCAGCAAAGCCAGCAACATCAGAGTGCCCCTTGCCCAGGCGTGGCCCGTTGCACACGTTGTCGGGTGACGATTGCAGCTTGTCCGGCGCGCTGCATTTTCCAGGCGGCCCAAACGAAAAACACCCCACTGCCCAGGCACGTCAGGTCGAAACCGGCCATGGCCCAATCGCCCTGCACCAGCGTAACGCCCAAGTGAAAAGGCGTGGTCAGGGCGTTCAACAGCGGTACCGCACCCAACAGCAACGCCGCCAGCGCCAACTGCTCGACCCACGCCGCGCGACCACGGCGAACCATGGCATGCAGCACACTCAGCCCCCAGACAATGAAGAAGCTGTTGACCTCCCAATCCCCACGCCCGGCCATCCCGACCGGCAGCAATCGATTGGCCCAGAAAAACGCTGCCACCGCGACCATCAACCCCGACATGCTGGCGATGT
Source organism: Pseudomonas fluorescens (assembly GCF_902497995.1). Classification (GTDB taxonomy): domain Bacteria; phylum Pseudomonadota; class Gammaproteobacteria; order Pseudomonadales; family Pseudomonadaceae; genus Aquipseudomonas; species Aquipseudomonas fluorescens_BK. The sequence continues at coordinate 4,805 of NZ_CABVII010000037.1, forward strand.
TGAGCACTTCCACTAACCGCAACTCGAACGGCATCACGCCGCTTTTCGCATGTTTGAGCTGACGTTTGCCGAGCCAGATCACCAGCCCGGTGCCGATCATCGCCGTGCCCGCCAGCCCGCAAATGAAGTACAGCCAACGCAATACCGGCCCCGCGAAATGCCCCATGTGCAAGCCATAGAAACCGCCGACAATCGCCCGGGGCAGCGATTGCTCCGGGGTCGTGCCGAGTAGTTGGCCGGTGACGCCGTTGAACGTCACGGCGCTGCCAAAGTCATGGACCACGCGATCGGTGCCATCACGTACGAGCACCACCGAGGCGTTCGCATCCCCTGGATTGTTGACCGTCAGGCGCCCCACCCGGCCGCCGGACCACTGCTCGCGAGCCTGCTCCAACAGCGGCGCCAACGGCACCAATTGACCTGGCTTACCGGCGAGTTCAGGCGTATTGGAAGCGGGAAACACCTCATCGTAAAACGCCCGGACATCCCCCTTGTAGGAGGCAAGGATGCTCGCCGGCATTACCATCGCCATGAAAATCACCAGGCTGCTGTAGGTAATCATCAGGTGGAACGGCAACACCAGCACGCCCACCGCGTTGTGTCCGTCGAGCCAGGAGCGCTGGCCTTTGCGCGGGCGAAAGGTGAAGAAGTCCTGGAAAATTTTCTTGTGGGTAATGATCCCGCTGATTAAAGCGACGAACATCACCATGGCCGCGATGGTCGACAACCAGCGACCCCACGGATACGGCATCTGCAGTTGGAAGTGGAAGCGATAGAAGAAGTCGCCGCCCATGGTTTCCCGGCCCTGCACTTCGGCACCGGTTTGCGGGTCGAGAAGTTTTTCCGTGAATTGCCCGCGTTCGCCACGCTTGGCCGCTGCTTGCTGCCACCGCACCGAAAGACCGGGCTCACGCGCATCCGGCAAATCGATGAGCCAGCGCGAGGCGCCGGCGGCGTGTTGCTGAAGATATTGCTGGGCCAAGGTCAAACTGACCTCGGAAGGCACGGAACGGGCGGGAATCTCCGGCTGCATCCAGTGACTGATCTCGTCCTTGAAATAGGCGAGTGTGCCGGTCAGGAAGATCGCGAATAACAGCCAGCCAAAGATCAGCCCGGCCCAGGTGTGCAACCAGGCCATGGCCTGACGAAAGCCCTCTTTCATGAGTGGCCCACCCAGTACGCCAGGCCCGATACTGCCGCCAGCAGCAGGCTTGGCACCAGCAGTCCGAACCAGGCCTGCCACGCGCTGCGACAGGCAAAGCACCAGAGCACGGCGACAAGGTAGGCCAGAAACGAGGTCATCATCCCGGTCACCACGGCGTCGGCACGGGCCATTGGCAACCACAGGGTCAGGCTGACACTGGCCAGCGCCGCAACGACGTAACCGCCCAACACAGCTGCCAGCACCCGCGATGTGACCGCCAGTCGGTAGGAAACGGGGAGCGTGCTCGGTTTGCCTTTCATGTTTCGACCCTGAAACCGGTGAAGCCCCGTGCAAGTCACGGGGCCAACAAGGTCGCAATATTAATGATAAATATTCTCATACGCAAAACAGATCCGATGAGATCGTCAAGACAGCCGGGGAGCCGCGGACGGTTTATGTGCAGACTTCTGTCGCGTTTTGACTCACTACCGGACACATGTGGCGAGGGTGCTGGTGATCAGCACAAACAAGAACGGGCCTGCATCAGCAGGCCCGCTTTTTTAGTGGAAAGACAGTGGGAAGGTAAAAACCGAATCAGCCTTCAGCCGTTTTGCGCAGCCTGTTCGTTCTCGAGAAACTCGTCTTCCAGCAGCGCATCGGCAGCAGGCCGCTCGAATGGCACAACGGCGGCACGTGGTTTGCCCCGCAGTTTGCCGAACAGATGTTCCAGCGCATGTTCGAGTTTTTCAGCCGCGCCGTCGATGGCCAGTTCCAGATTAGCGGCTTTATGGGTGACAGAAATCGGTTGATGGCCTTTTGGTCGCGCTTCCAGCTGACAGCGCATGTCGTGCGGTCCGGGCTTGTCGCCGTTTTCGTCCCGCAGGTGAACCTCGACACGGGTCAGGTCCTCTTCATAACGTTCGAGCGTGCTCTCAATGGTAGTACGTACCCACTCCTCCAGTCGGATGCTGCTTTGAATATGGTTATCGCTGTTGACTTGGATTTGCATAGTTCATCCCTTATTTCAGCTAGCTCGCGAGAGGCGCTTCGGCTGGCCCTTGGGCGTCGTCACCGTGACCTCTTACCTACACAATCGGTGTGTGCGCGGAACAATTCAACCCCTAAAAAAAGATAAATATGGATTTGCAAAAAAAGTCGGACAACCGGTAAAAGCGCTGCTAAGGTCGGGAGTTGGGTCGCCCGCTCCGATGCCCCGAACTGCTCACATCTGCCGCTCCCCCAGCGGGTGCAGGCTACGAAACATCCCCGCCTCTTCCACCAGCCAGTCATGCACCGCACGTACTCCCGGATGACTCAGCGCGCCCGGCGCATAGAGCAGCACATAACGCTTGTGATTGGGCACCGCCAGGCCAAACGGCACGATCAGCGTCCCGCGCTCCAGCTCATCGTTGAGCAGCGTTCGCCGCGCAATTGCCACGCCCATGCCGGCAATCGCCGCTTCGATAGTCAGGTGATTGCGATTGAAGGTGTGCCCGCGCCGTACGTCCGCGCCTTGAAAACCGATGGCATTGAGATAGAACTCCCATTCCGCGTACTCATAGCTGCCGCGCCAGGCGGTGATGTCGTGCAGCAGCGGGAAGTGCACCAGGTCCGCCGGGCCATGCAGCGGCGGGCGGCCACGCAACAGACTCGGGGCACACACCGGAAAAACCTGTTCGTCGAGCAGGGCTGTGGATAACAAGCCGGGATAGCTGCCGTCGTTCAGGTCGATGGCCAGGTCGAAGTCGCCCTCGTGCAAGGGCACGCTGCTGTCCTCGGCCACCAGGCGCAATTGAATATCCGGGAAACGCTGCTGCAAGCGCGGTAGCCGGGGGGTCAGCCACTTGCTCAGGAAGGATGGAATCGAGCGCAGCCGTAAAATCCCGCTGATCATTCCCGCATCCAGTCGTCGCAATTCGGCATCGATGCTGCCGTAAGCCTCGTTGACGGTGATGGCCAGTCGCTGGCCTTCGGCGCTCAATTCCACCCCGCGAGCGCGACGATGGAACAGGCGAAAGCCCAGGCGCTCCTCCAGTTGGCGGATTTGCTGACTGACTGCACCTGGCGTGATGTGCAGTTCTTCGGCGCATCGGGTGAATGACAAGTGCCGTGCGGCACAGGAAAACACGTGCAGCCAGACGTAGGTCTGGGCGTGCAATTGACGACTCATCGTTTAGTCCTGCTAAAGGCTATCTTAGGAAGTTTCGTTGGTCACGTAGGACCGAGGGAGGCAGTATCGCCGACATTGCGCTTGTCCTACAAAAATGGCAGCGATTTCTCCTCCATTGCTTGTATAGGCTTTAGCATGGCTATCAGTGTTTTCGATCTTTTCAAAGTGGGCATCGGTCCCTCCAGTTCCCACACCGTCGGTCCGATGCGCGCCGCCGCGACCTTCGCCCAGGCCCTGATCGACCAACATTTGCTGGACGACGTACGGCGGGTAGAAATCCGCCTCTATGGCTCCCTGTCGGCGACCGGCGTCGGTCACGCCACCGACCGCGCCTGTGTCATGGGCCTGATGGGCGAATGGCCGGACAGCATCGATCCCGCTTCCATTGATAGCCGAATCCAGACCCTGCGCGACACCGGCGAGCTGAACCTGGCCGGCAAAACCATCATCGCCTTCAACTGGCAGCACGATCTCCTGCTGCTGGACGAGAGCCTGCCCTACCACCCCAACGCCATGTCCCTGACCGCCTTTGGCGAAACCGGTGAGCTGTGGGAGCAAACCTATTACTCGATCGGTGGCGGTTTCATTATCGAAGCGGCCGAAGCCGAGTCCGGCATTGCGCCGGCCAGCGACGTCGTGCTGCCCTACGATTTCTCCAGCGCCGCCGAACTGCTCAAGCTCTGCAACCAACATGGGATGCGGGTTTCCGAGTTGATGATGGCCAATGAATTGGCCTGGCGCAGCGAAAGCGAAATCCGCCAGGGCCTGCTGCACATCTGGTCGGTGATGCGCGAGTGCGTCGAGCAAGGCTTGATTCACGAAGGCATCCTGCCCGGCGGCCTGAATGTGCCGCGTCGCGCCGCGAAATTGCATCGCAGCCTGTTGGAAATCGGCAAGCCGAACGTCATCACCTCGACCCTGTCGGCCATGGAGTGGGTCAACCTGTTCGCCCTCGCCGTGAACGAAGAAAACGCCGCCGGCGGACGCATGGTCACGGCACCGACCAACGGCGCGGCCGGGATCATTCCGGCGGTGCTGCACTACTACATGAAATTCAACCCGGACGCGTCGGACGATGACGTGGTCGCGTTCTTTCTGGGCGCTGCGGCCGTCGGCATCCTCTGCAAGAAAAACGCGTCGATCTCCGGCGCCGAAGTCGGTTGCCAGGGCGAAGTTGGTTCGGCCTGCGCGATGGCCGCCGCCGGCCTCGCCGACGTGCTTGGCGCCACCCCGGAGCAACTGGAAAACGCCGCTGAAATCGGCCTGGAACACAACCTCGGCCTGACGTGCGATCCGGTCGGCGGCCTGGTCCAGGTGCCCTGCATCGAGCGCAATGCAATCGCCGCGGTGAAGGCGATCAACGCCACGCAAATGGCCCTGCGCGGCGACGGCAAACACTTCATTTCCCTGGACCGGGTGATCCGCACCATGCGCGATACCGGCGCCGACATGCATGACAAATACAAAGAGACTTCACGGGGCGGCCTGGCGGTGAGCTGGGTGGAGTGCTGAGGAGCATTCCCTGACGCGCGTAACACGTGAGCCCGAGCAAGAACAATAACGAGGCCTGAACGATGACCGATGTACGTACACCTGCTGCCGATAATCCCGCTGTAGACCTGACACGCAATACGGAAATAACCCACAAGGGCTGGAGCAAACACGACACCACCTGGATGCTCGGGCTCTACGGCACGGCCATTGGCGCCGGTACGCTGTTCCTGCCGATCAACGCTGGCGTCGGTGGTTTCTGGCCCTTGCTGATCCTGGCCGTCCTTGCGTTTCCGATGACCTTTTTCGCCCACCGCGGCCTGACCCGTTTCGTGTTGTCCGGCCGTTCCGGGGACATCACCGAAGTGGTGGAAGAACACTTCGGCATCGGTGCTGGCAAGCTGATCACGCTGCTGTATTTCTTTGCGATCTTCCCGATTCTGCTGGTGTACAGCGTGGCGCTGACCAACACCCTGAGCAGCTTCATGGAGCATCAGTTGCACATCGCCCCGCCACCGCGGGCGATTCTGTCGCTGGGGTTGATCCTCGGTCTGATGGCCATCGTTCGTTGCGGCCAGGGCGTCATCGTCAAATGCATGAGCGTGCTGGTTTACCCGTTCGTGGCGGCGTTGCTGCTGCTCGGCCTGAGCCTGATCCCGAACTGGAACGGCGCCTTCTTCGCCACCGCCAGTGAAGGCATGCCGCTGCCGATGTTCTTCCAGACACTGTGGCTGGCGATCCCGGTGATGGTGTTCTCGTTCAACCATTCGCCGATCATCTCTGCCTTCGCCGTCGATCAGAAGCAACGCTATGGCGAACAGGCCGAGCGCAAGAGCAGCGGCATCCTGGCCATCGCCCACGGGATGATGGTCGTTACCGTGATGTTCTTCTGCTTCAGCTGCGTGCTGGCGCTGTCCCCGGCCGACCTGGCTGCGGCGAAGGCACAGAACATCTCGATCCTGTCGTACCTGGCCAACCACTTCCAGACCCCGGTCATTGCCTACGCGGCGCCGCTGATTGCACTGGTGGCGATCACCAAATCCTTCCTCGGCCATTACATCGGCGCCAGCGAAGGCTTTCAGGGCCTGATCGTGAAAAGCCTGCGCGGCCGTGGCCGGGTGATGTCGGCGAGCTGGCTGAACCGCGCGACGGCGCTGTTCATGATCCTCAGCTGCTGGGCCGTGGCGACCTTCAACCCGAGCATCCTGGGGATGATCGAAACCCTCGGCGGGCCGATCATTGCGTGCCTGTTGTTCTTGATGCCGATGTACGCCATCCGTCGCGTGCCGGCATTGCGCCAGTACTCCGGCCAGGCCTCGAACGTATTCGTGGTGCTGATCGGTCTGATTGCACTGTCTGCGATCATTTATTCATTCATGCCCTGAAACGGGCAGCCCCTGTAGGAGCGAGCGGTGCGGCGGTCCGACTTGCCCGCGAACAACGGTAACGCGGTATACCTGATGCACCGCGTATCGTTCTTCGCGGGCAAGTCGGACCGCCGCACCGCTCGCTCCTACAGTTCGACAGTTTCCCGGCATGCCCCTTGCTTTACTGATGACGGCGATATGCCAATGGTCCGGTGTTGCGAACCAATCCGATCTCGGCCGGTCAACAACTGCACGTTCAATCAGGCGGTGCCGCATCATGGACAACCCTTTTCAGCTCATTACCGATGCCTTTGCACCGGATTACCAGATCAACCTGAGCATTCAGGGTCTGGACGGCAGCATCATGCTGACCCTCTCCAACAGCGGCCACGTGGTCGCCAAACGGATGATCAGCACCGAACAACGCAATGACCCCAAACGCCTCAAACGCCTGGTGCAAAGCATTCAGTTCGGCATCGCCATCGAACAGGGTCATAGCGCCGTGGCTATCCTCGAAGCCATGACCGACGGCGACAATCGCAACCTGCCGCCGCCTCAGGTCAAAAGCCACGGCCGGCCGGCCATGGGGCTTTAAATCTCGCCCTTCTCCACTTCGGGATGTTCACCGGAACCCGCACCGATCTTGCGCTGCGGGTGCTCGATTTTCACCGAAGGGAATTGCGAGGAGGCATAACGCACCACCAGGATCGCAAACGCCAGCAGCAGAATCCCGCCGCACAGGTAGATGATCCCCACATCCGGTGGATTGTGGTGCGAGACGTTGGAGATCAGCAGCCGCGTCAGCGCGGTGATCGCCACATAGATCAGGAAGCGCACCGGCATGTGGTTGGTCTTGAAGTAAATCCCGACCATCGCCCCCAGTTCCAGGTAGATGAACAGCAGCAAGATGTCATCGATCTTGATGTGCCCTTCTTCGAGCATCCCCAGAAACTCCATCACCGCCGCCCACGCGGTTACCGCACCGATGGCGAACAGCGCCAGGTAGTGGAAGGTTTCGACGAACAGGTTGCCCAGGGACTCGGCCACTTCGTGCACGTTCTGCCGCAGCTTCTCGGCCCAGTTGATTTTCACGATGATTCTTCCTTAGCTCGGTTCGAGCGGATGATGCGGGTTGGACGTGACGGTTGTTCTGCATGCAGAAAAAAGGCCAGGGGTCTTCGGTGAGATGGCGATTGGGTGCTACTGGACACTTTTGTGGCGTGCTGACGGGCCTCTTCGCGGGCAAGCCCGCTCCCACAGGTTCAGCGCCGATCCTGTGGGAGCGGGCTTGCTCGCGAATGGAGCGACACGGTCCACCTGACAAACCCTGAATTCGATCTACAGTCAAAAGCCACTACCCAAAGCGACAGGATTCGCTTATCCTTTAGCTGTATATAGATACAGTAGTCGATACAGACAACTTAATGTGAAGGCATGTGAGGTGGTGAATGGCCGTCGAAGTGGTATACCGCAGCAGCCGAGATCTGGAGCGCTTGTTCATGGATAAAGCCGAAGCTGACCGTCATGACAAAATGCTCGAACTGGCCGAGTTGCTGGCCGAAGTGTTGCAAAAAGCCGTTCCGTCCCTGACTGAACAGCAAGTGGAAGAAGCCGGGATCTACATGGCGAAGAATCGCGATGTGTTCGCCAAGGCGTTCAAGAGCCAGCCGGATGCGTTGTCCGAACTGCTGAATGCCCCTGCTGAAGTGGCTGCACCTGCTGAAGTCGTTGCACCGGTTGAAATGGCTGCACCGGTTGAACCGGTTGAAGTGCCGAGCGCTGCGCCGACCAAGCCAGCCAAAGCTGCCAAGACGCCGAAATAAGCAGCGCCCGAATTGAATAGGCCCTGAGTCGAATGGCTCAGGGCTTTTTTCATGTGCGAAAATCAAAAGATCATTCGGAACTAGGCCTTGAGCCTTGCAGCGCCCGTGACGACGCCTTCGCCGGCAAGCCTGGCTCCTACGGGGTTCGGCGTTTTCCCACCATCCACTGGTCCGCAGCAGATCCTGTAGGAGCGAGGCTTGCCCGCGAAGGCGGCCTCGACCCTTGCAGCGCCCATGACGACGCCTTCGCCGGCAAGCCTGGCTCCTACGAGGTTCGGTGTTTTCCCACCATCCACTGGTCCGCAGCAGATCCTGTAGGAGCGAGGCTTGCCCGCGAAGGCGGCCTCGACCCTTGCAGCGCCCATGACGACGCCTTCGCCGGCAAGCCTGGCTCCTACGGGGTTCGGCGTTTTCCCACCATCCACTGGTCCGCAGCAGATCCTGTAGGAGCGAGGCTTGCCCGCGAAGGCGGCCTCGACCCTTGCAGCGCCCATGACGACGCCTTCGCCGGCAAGCCTGGCTCCTACGAGGTTCGGTGTTTTCCCACCATCCACTGGTCCGCAGCAGATCCTGTAGGAGCGAGGCTTGCCCGCGAAGGCGGCCTCGACCCTTGCAGCGCCCATGACGACGCCTTCGCCGGCAAGCCTGGCTCCTACGAGGTTCGGTGTTTTCCACCATTCAGCGGTCAGCGGTCAGCTGTTAGCGGTACAACACTTTCTCCGCCAGTTCGTCCGCCACCCGCGCAGGCGAACGTTTTTCCGCCTGGGCATGGGCGAAGACTTCGGTCAGTCGCGAGCTGATTTTCGACAGGTGTGCGGTGATGGTCGTCAACGCTTCGCCACGGTGCTTGAGCGACACGTAGATCAGCCCGCCGGCATTGATCACATAGTCCGGCGCATACAGGATGCCCCGCCGTTCCAGTTGATCGGCGACGTCCAGGTGGGTCAGTTGGTTGTTGGCGGACCCGGCCACCGCCGCGCAACGCAGTTGCGTCACACTGTTGCTGTTGAGCACGCCGCCCAGGCCGCAGGGCGCGAGGATGTCGCACGGTGTGCTGAGCAATGCGTCGTTGGCGATCGGGTGCGCACCCAGTTGCTCCATCGCCAATTGCACCTTGCCGTGATCGATGTCGCTGACCAGCAGTTCGGCACCGGCGGCATGCAGCTGCTCGGCGAGGGCATACCCCACATTGCCCAATCCTTGAACCGCCACTCGCAGGCCTTCGAGGTTATCGCTGCCCAGACGGGCCATGGCGGTGGCACGAATGCCGGTGAACACACCCATGGCCGCGTGGGGCGCAGGGTCGCCCGCGGAGGTGGTGCTGGTGACGTGTTGGGTCTGTTGGGCGATGCAGTCCATGTCCGCCACCGAGGTGCCACTGTCGATGGCCGTGATGTAGCGGCCGTCGAGCTGATTGATGCAGCGCCCGAAGGCTTCGAACAATGCGGCGCGGCTTTCCACATGCACCGGTCGCATGATCACCGCCACGCCGCCGCCTTGAGCCAGGCCGGCCAGCGCTGCCTTGTAACTCATGCCTTGCGCCAGGCGTATAGCGTCCTCGACCGCGGACTCGTCGTCAGGATAGGCCAGGTAACGACAGCCGCCCAAGGCAGGTCCGAGACGGCTGTTATGAATGGCAATCACCGCCTTCAACCCGGTGGCCGGGTCGACGCTCAAATGCAACGATTCAAGGCGAGTGCTTTGCATGAGAGCGAACATCGCAGGGCTCCCGAATAACTACTCGTAGTCGCCAGTATAGGCTTGCGCGCAAAAATTGCAGAAGCGCACAGGAATAAGCGCAGCCGCCAAACAGCCTTTTGGAAATAACCTGATGCGGCCTGCGCACGATACTGGACGAATGGCGCAGACGAGGCTAAAACGAGGCATGCCCCGGAGATTTTGATGACCCCGCGCCAATGTTTCTTCGCCTGTCTGCAACGATCACCGCCCGCGCTGTTCGAGGCGGCGCTGTGGATCGCGGCCGAACACGACAAAGAGGTGAATCCCGAGGCGGTCCTGAAAGATTTCAAGGACCTGCAGCAACGGATCAGCTACGGCTTGCCGATGTTGCCGGTCAGCGAATTGGCCCAGCCGCTGTTGCGGCGCATGAATGACCTGGGCTTCGCCCAGGACGACTTCACGCCCTTGCGCCCGCACGTGGCCTTGGTCAACAAGGTGCTGGAACGCCGGCGCGGCCAGCCGCTGGCCCTGGGGTTGATTGCGCTGGAACTGGCCAGGCGACTGGAAATCCCCATGGTCGGGGTCAACTTCCCCGGGCATTTCCTGCTGCGCGTCCCCGGTGCCGATCACCTGCTCGACCCCTGCGGTGGCCGTCGCCTGTACCCCAACGATTGCCGGGAACTGCTGCATCGCCAGTACGGCCCGAACATGAAACTCGGCGCCGAGCATTTGCTGACCGCCGAACCGGTGCACATGCTGCAACGGCTGTCGCGCAACCTGCGCCAGCTGCACCTTTCCCACGATGACTACATCGGCGCCCTGATCGACGCCGAGCGCGTGCTGGAACTGGGCAACGCCAGCGCCAGCGATTACCTGGCCCGGGCCAGCCTCTATCAACGGCTGGATTGCCCGAACGCCGAGCGATTCGATCTGGAGCATGCATTGCTGCTCAGCGACGACCCGATCCAGCGGATTCGCCTGACGGAACGGTTGGGGCATTTGCCGCCCAACTCAATCGTCCATTGATCCCTGCACCCATGTGGGAGCGGGCTTGCTCGCGAAGGCGGTGGCACATCTTGCATCGATGTGACTGACAGTCCGCCTTCGCGAGCAAGCCCGCTCCCACAGTAGCTCGAGGTGAGGCGTCAAGGGGTGTCGGGCTGGTTCGCCGGATGGGCCTTGATGAAGGCCGGGTGTGTCGCGGCGAGTGCCGCCACTCGACGAATCCGCGGATACGCCTCAAGCGAGATGTTGAAGCGCTCGGCGGCGTAGAGCTGCGGGATCAGGTAGGTATCCGCCAGGCCGGGCTGCGGACCAAAGCAGTAACCTTCATCGCCGATCAACTGCTCCACTGTCGCCAGCCCCTGGCTGATCCAGTGGCCGATCCACTCGACCACCTGGGTTTCATCGTGGCCCAGCTGCCGCAGCTTGTTGAGCACGCTGACGTTGTGCAACGGGTGCACATCGCAACCGATCAGTGACGCGACGCCACGTTCACGAGCGCGCGCAGTGAGGTCCTTGGACAGCAGCGGTACCTGTGGATAACGTTCTTCCAGGTACTCGATGATTGCCGGGGACTGGATCAGCAGGTCACCTTCGTCAGTGCGCAAGGCCGGCACCCGGCCTTGCGGGTTGATGCCCAGGTACGGCGGCTGGCGGTGCTCGCCACCCGGTGGGGCGATCAGGTTGACCGGCAGCGCCTGGTAGTCCAGGCCCTTGAGCGCCAACGCGATCCGCACCCGGTAGGACGAAGTCGAACGGTAGTAGGTATAGAGTTCCATGAGCCGCTCCTCTCAGCGCGCCGACAGCACTTTGCCGCGGCATTCGCCGAAGCCGATGGAGGCAAAACCCTCGCGGCTGCAATGGGCGCGCAGGATGATTTCGTCGCCGTCCTCAAGAAACTTGCGCACCTCGCCCGACGCCAGTTCGATCGGCTTTTTGCCGCCCTCGGTGATTTCCAGCAGGCTGCCGAACTGACCGTTTTCCGGGCCCGACAGGGTGCCCGAACCGAACAGGTCACCGGCCTGCAGCTGGCAGCCGTTGACGCTGTGGTGGGCGACCAGTTGCGCCACGGTCCAGTACATGTGTCGGGTGTTGCTCAGGGTCAGGCGATGGGCCGGCAGGTTCTGCTCGCGCATGGCTTCGGTGAGCAGCAGCACTTCCAGTTCGATGTCGAAGGCACCCGCGGCCTGGTCACGCTTGTCGAACAGGTAGGGCAGTGGCTGCGGATCGCCTTCAGCACGTGCCGGTTGGGCGAGACGGAAGGGTTCCAGCGCTTCGGCGGTCACCACCCACGGCGAAATGCTGGTGATGAAGCTTTTCGACAGGAACGGCCCCAGTGGCTGGTATTCCCAGGCCTGGATGTCCCGCGCCGACCAGTCGTTGAGCAGGCAGAAACCGGCAATGTGATCGGCGGCGTCGCCGATGGCGATCGAGTCGCCTATCTCGTTGCCCTGGCCGATCCAGATGCCCAGTTCCAGTTCGTAATCCAGACGTGCGCAGGGGCCAAAGGTCGGCTCGGTCTGGCCGGCCGGCAGGGTCTGGCCTTTCGGACGGCGCACGTCGGTGCCGGACGGACGAATGGTCGAGGCGCGGCCGTGGTAGCCGATCGGCACGTACTTGTAGTTCGGCAGCAGCGGGTTGTCCGGGCGGAACAGTTTGCCGACGTTTTGCGCGTGCTCGATGCCCACGTAGAAGTCGGTGTAATCGTTGATTTTCGCTGGCAGGTGCATTTCACAATTCGCCGCCAGCGGCAGCAGTTTCGCGCCTTGGGCTTCGATTTTGCCGTGCAGGGTGCTGCCCTCTTGCAGCAGCTCGAGCAGACGTTCGCGCAACGCCACCCGCGCCTCACGACCCAGCTCGAAAAAAGCATTCAGCTGGCCGCCACGGGTGGCCTGGACGGCCGTCTTTGCCGCGCCGTCGAACAGACCGGCATCGAGCGCCGCCTCCAGATCGAAAATATGCTCGCCGATGGCCACCCCACTGCGGGGTGCCGCGCCCTTCACGCTGAACACGCCCAATGGCAGGTTTTGCAGCGGGAAATCAGCATGGCCGTTGGCGGAGGCAACCCAGCTACGAGTGATGGAAGTCTGAGTCATGGGTTATCTCCGGGTCGGGTCGAAAGTGGCGGGCAGCGTGGCCCAGCAGGCATCGTAGGTGGTTTGCAATTGCGGGCAGTCCAGGGCGAAACGGCTCGGGCGCAGCACCTGGCTGGTCTCGAACATGAACGCCATGGTGTTGTCGATTTTCGTCGGCGCCAGTTCGGCGTTGATCGCCCTGGTGCAGGTTTCGCCGTCCGGGCCGTGGGCGCTCATGCAGCTGTGCAACGACGCGCCGCCTGGCAGAAAGCCTTCGGCCTTGGCGTCGTATTCGCCCTGGATCAGACCCATGAATTCGTTCATCAGGTTGCGGTGGAACCACGGTGGACGGAAGGTGTTCTCGGCCACCATCCAGCGCGGCGGGAAGATCACGAAGTCGAGGTTGGCCAGGCCGTGCACGCTGGTGGGCGAGGTCAGGACGGTGAAAATCGATGGATCCGGGTGATCGAAACTGACTGTGCCGATGGTGTTGAAGCGGCGCAGGTCATATTTGTACGGCACGTTATTACCGTGCCAGGCGACCACGTTCAGCGGCGAATGATCGAGTTCGCACCCCCACAACTCGCCGAGGAATTTCTGCACCAGGGTGGTCGGTTGCTTGAGATTTTCGTACTGGGCGACCGGGGTCAGGAAGTCCCGCGCATTGGCCAGGCCGTTGCTGCCGATCGGCCCCAAGTCCGGCAGGCGCAGCGGCGCGCCGTGGTTTTCGGCGATGTAGCCGCGGGCTTGTGGGTCGAGCAGTTCGACCCGGAATTTCAGGCCGCGCGGCAACACGGCGATTTCCAGCGGTTGCAGATCCAGTACGCCGAGCTCAGTGGCGATGCGCAGGCGGCCCAGTTGCGGGACCAGCAACAATTCGCCGTCGGCGTTGAAGAATACGCGCTCCATGGAACGGTTGGCGCGGTAGCTGTAGACGCTGATCCCGGCCGGTTTTTCGGCGCCCGAGTTGGCCGCCATGCTCACCAGCCCGTCAATGAAATCGGTGGGCTCGCTGGGGATATCCAACGGGTTCCAGCGCAGGCGGTTGGGGGTCACTTCACCCAAGGGGCCGCCGGCCAGTTGCCGCTCCAGCTTGACGAACGCCGGGTGGTTGGCCGATGGCTGGATGCGGTACATCCAGGTGCGCCGCGCTTCGCTGCGGGCCATGGTGAACGCGGTCCCGGAGAACAATTCGGTGTAGAGGCCATAGGGGGCTTTTTGCGGGGAGTTCTGGCCGACGGGCAATGCGCCGGGCAGCGCTTCACTGCTGAATTCGTTGCCGAAGCCTGACTGATAAGCCAGCGCGGGCGCCGTTGAATCGAGGTTCATGGAGCCTCCTGAACAGAGAACAGGCAGTGGCCTTTCGCTCGATTGAAGAGGTCTTGGCCCGCCCGGGTTATTTTTATCGTAATTCAATTACGCATAACGTAATTTGATTGGTAATGACCGTCAAGCTATAAAGACGCCCATTCGTCCCGGGATCACTGCCTCCATGGAAAAGCCTGACAGCAACGGTAAACAGAAAGTCCGCTCGGCCGAGGTCGGCACCGACATCCTCAAGGCCCTGGCCGAGCTGTCGCCATCGACCTCGCTATCGCGTCTGGCCGAACATGTGCAGATGCCGGCGAGCAAGGTGCACCGCTATCTGCAAGCCTTGATCGCCAGCGGCTTTGCCGAGCAGAACACCACCACCAACCATTACGGCCTGGGCCGCGAAGCCTTGCGCGTCGGGTTGGCTGCCCTCAACAGTATGGACGTGCTGAAAGTCGCCGCCCTGCCCCTGGCCGAGTTGCGCGATGAACTGAACGAAACCTGCTTTCTGGCGGTGTGGGGCAATCAGGGCGCGACTGTGGTGCATATCGAGCCGGCGGTGCGCGCGGTGACGGTGGTCACGCAATTGGGCTCGGTGCTGCCCTTGCTCAGCTCATCGACCGGGTTGGTCTTCGGCGCTTACCTGCCCAAGCGTGAAACCGTGGATTTGCGTGAGCAGGAACTGCAAAACGACAGCGCTCACGCCCTCGCCGACGATCAGGCCTATGAAACCCTGTTCGGGCAGATCCGTGACCACGGCCTGCATCATGTGCATGGATTGCTGATGCCGGGTGTCGATGCGCTGTCGGCACCGGTGTTCAACGCCGTCGGACACGTGGCGGCGGTGATTACCATTGTCGGCCCGACCTCGTTGTTTCATGCCGACGAAAACGGCCCGGCGGCCCGGCGATTGCTGGCGGCGACGCAAGCCGTGAGTTGGCGGATGGGCTACGAGTCGCCCGCCGTCAAATGACAATGCCCAATGCTTTTGCCCTGGCCACCGCTTGAGTCCTGCGCTCCACCCCCAACTTGCCATTGATGCGTCGCGCGTGGGTTTTCACCGTATGCAACGAGATGAATAACAGATCGGCAATTTGCTGGTTCGAGTTGCCCTGTGCCACTAACGTGAGTACTTCGATTTCACGTTGACTCAACCGGTTCCCGGTGGCGGCCGTCACCTCAGGGTCATGACCCGGTTCGGCCCGTCCAATGGCCTGCGGCAACCGGGGCTGGCGCAACTGCAAATCGCGCAAGGCCTGTTGCAGGTTACAACGCTCGACCAGGGCCATGCCTTCCTGCAACGATTGTCGGGCAACGGCCGGGTTGTCGGTCAGCCAGGCGGCTTCGGCCAGCGCCAGGTGCAATTGCGCCTGCAGCCCCGACATCCCCCGCTGCCTGGCCCACTGCATTTGCGCCTCGAGCCGGGCCAATGGCATGTGCGCCTGTCCCAGATAGACGTCGGTCAATACCAGCAGATATTCCAGGGCCGGAATCAACTCCAGCGTCGCCGGCGGTGCCTGACGTGCGTGGGGCCCCTGATAGTGACGGAGCACCCGGGTCAGGGCTTCGTGAGCCAAGTGCGGCCGGCCCTGCTGCAGCCAGAATTGACAGCTGATTTGCAGCAGGGCACTGCGGTACACCGTGTCTGGAATCCGTCGTTGTTGCATCAACCGTTCGGCGTCACGCAGCAGGACGAAGGCTTGAGCGTAATCCCGCCGATTGGCCGCCAATTGTGCCAGACCGAGGAACCCATACAGCGCTCGTTTATCCTGGTTGCGCAGGCAGATCTGCAGGCCGCTCTCGAAATACGCCGCGGCCTGCATTTCCCGGCCCTGACTCAAGCTCAGACGCCCACGATGCAGGGCAATCCGTCCCAGCAAGGGTTCGGCCAGCGGTTGCTGCCGGATGAGCAGGCCGTCCATGTTGGCGAGCAAGTGCTCGGCCCTGCCGCATGCCCCCCGTTGCTCGAGCAACTGTGCGTGATCGAGTTCCAGCAGGCCTTCAAACACCAGCGAGCCTTGCGCCCGGGCCAGGCATAACGCCTCACGGTTGAGCGCCTGTGCAACCTCGAGTTCGCCCCGCACCAGGGCCTGTTGCGTCAAACCGGACAGGCACATCAGCCGGACGGGCCAGAACGCTGGCCCCAGCTCGTCGAGCGCCTCAAGAAAGTGTGCCCGTGAAGCGTCCATGCGCCCCTGCAAATGCAGCAACCAGCCTTGTTGCGCCTGCCAGCGGGCGATCAATTGCCGCTGATCGAACGCTGACGGTTGTGGCACGAAGCGGGACAAATGTTCGATGCATTCACCCGCCTGCTCGAAACGTCCGGCAAACAACAAGGCCGCAGTGATCAGCCCGACCAGTTGGGGCGAGCCGAGCATCAGCTCCTCGCCTTGTTGTTCATGTAATCGCAATAACAGCGCCACGGTCTGCTCTTCGAACAGGTGCTCGAAACTGAAATGCTGCAACAGGCTGACCGCGACCTCGAACTCTTCGGCCAGCAAGGCCTGTTCGAACGCGGCCTTCCAGTCCAGTTCGGCGGCGAACCACTGACAGGCACGCCGATGCCAGGAGCGCCCGGCCGGCCACTGCTCGTCGCGCATCAACCGGGTCAGGGGAGCGAAAATCCGCAGCCAGTCTGTCGAGTCTTGCCAGGGCTCGATGAAGCAGCCCAATTCCTGCAGCGCGCTCAAACATTGAGCGCCCTCGCCCGCGCCGAACAGGTGATCGCAGAGCCGGGCATTGAAGCGTGGCAAGTGGGCCAGCACCCACCAGGCTTCGGCAAGCTCCGGGGTCAGGCTGGCAAAGAGCTCATGTTCCAGGTAATCGTGCAGGGTGTCTGGCCGACCGTGGAGCGTGTCGCTGCGTGACCAGTCGCATTTTTGCAGCAGCGCAATCCGTACGCCGGCGCACCAGCCACCACTGCGCCGCAAGATCCACTCGGCAGCTTTCGCGGTCTGTGCCGGCTCCAGGTGATGCAACAGTTTTTCAATTTCACCCTGATTGAACGCCAGCGTGGAGCGCTCGCAATCGTACAGTTCATCATCCAGTAGCAGGCGCGGCCAATTGCATTGCGGACGGCGCCGACCACTCAGCCACCAGGTGACCCGCGGGCTGCTGATGGCCAGCAGCCGGTCGAGCAACAGATCCAGTTCCGGATGGGGCATACGGCAATAGTCATCGAGAAACAGCCAGGTCGCTGTCTGCAGTCGAGCCAGATGCTCCAGCAAGGCGGGCTCATCCGAGGCTGGCAGCCCCAGGGTTTGCGCCAGGCGCTGGCGAAAATCGACCACACTGCTCGCCTCCCCCGCCAACGGCAGCCAATAGACCTGACACTGTGCAGGCGCCTGCAACAGGCATTCGACGAGCAGCGCACTCTTGCCACTGCCCGCCGGTGCGCAGAGCAATTTCACCCGCGCCGTCGATGCCAGCAAGGGTTCGATCAACCGGGCGCGCGACTGGTGGTGGGAAGACAAACGGGGCAGGAGTCCAGGACGGTCCAGACACAGCGTCATGGCAGTCATAGTGGTGCGCCTTTTTATAATTGTGGCGCCACCCTAGCCCTGTCCTGACAGCTTGTTGAAGAAGTATTCAACACACTGATCGACCCCTATAAACAAGGTGACCTTATGTCACCTTTTTCTGTAGGACCACTGTAGGAAAGTTACCTCACACCCGTACTCCGCAAGGCTGCCGGCGTGTAGTCCCCTGCTTTGGCGGCGACACCGAACTCGAAGCTGCGTTTCTCCTCGTTCTTCATCCCCAGGGCAATGTAGCGACCGGCGATGAGGTCATACAGCGCTTCAACGGTATACGCCGGGACCTGGTGATCGTAGTAGAACTGCGCATGCCCTTCGGCGACGCGCCAGAGTTGCCCGCGACCGTCGTAGTGATCGGCCAGCGCCACCTGCCAGCTGTCTTCGTCGATGTACATGTGACGCTTGGCATACACGTGTCGCTCGTTCGGCTTGACCGTCGCGACCACCTCCCACACGCGATGCAACTCATACCGGGTCAGGTCCTGATTGATGTGCCCGGCCTGGATGACGTCGGTGTACTTGAGGTTGGGCGAGTCGAGCTTGTAGCTGTTGTACGGGATGTACATTTCTTTCTTGCCGACCAGCTTCCAGTCGTAGCGATCCGGCGCGCCGGAAAACATGTCGAAGTTGTCGGTGGTACGCAACCCGTCGGACGAGGTGCCCACACCGTCATAGGCGACTTGCGGCGCACGTCGCACACGGCGCTGGCCGGCGTTGTAGATCCAGGCCTTGCGCGGTTCCGTGACCTGATCGAGGGTCTCGTGCACCAGCAACACGTTGCCCGCCAGCCGTGCTGGCGCGGTGACTTCCTGCTTGAAATAGTTGAGCACGTTCTCATCGCTGCCCGGTTTCAGATCCCCGAGCAGCGAGGGCACGGCGACCTCGTCCTTGAAGCGGATGACCGTGAAATCACCATTGGACTGAGGCGTTGCCTGGGTGATGGTGCGGCGCAGGTTACCGCCGTGATAACGGGTGACATGGTTCCAGATCACCTCGACACCGTTCTTCGGAATCGGAAAGGCGTAATAGCGATTGCCGGTGAAATTAGCCAGGCCATTACCGTCGTTGATCGATGTCACGTTCAGCGCGCTGCGCTTGGCCGACTCATTGATATCCGCGGGTACGGCCACGGTACGGTGGGTTGGATACACCGGGATTTTGTAGGTCTCGGGGTAGCGCTTGAACATCGCTATCTGGCCATCGGAGAGCTTGTCCTTGTACTTGTCCACGGTCGCCGCGGTGATGGTGAACAGAGGCTTTTCAGTGGCGAACGGGTCGGCCAGGAAACCTTTGCTGTCCACGGCACCGGCGTTTTTCGGGAGCCCACCGGTCCAGGCCGGGATCGAGCCATCGGCGTTGCCGGCCTTCTCGCCCCCCAGCGGGGTAAGGCTGGTGCCGAGCTTGTTCGCCTCTTCCGGCGACACCGCGGCCATCACGTTGACAGCCAACAGGCTCAGGGCCAGGGCGCCGCATTGCAGAATCATCTTGCGCATTGAAATCATCCTTCTCAGCCAGATCAGAAGTTCACGCCAAAGCTCAACGCCAGGAAGTCGCGATCTTCCAGGGTGTTGTAGTCACCGCCGAAGAAATCGGTGTAACTCAAGCTCGCGGTATAGGTATTGCGGTAGTCGGCATCGACGCCGAGGCTGATCGCCTTGGCGCCTTCGTTGAACAGCCCGTTGGGGCCGTATCCGGCGACGTCATGGGACCAGGACAGGTTGGGTTTGAAATTGATCCCGGCGATGACGTTGTTGTAGTCAAGGATGGCGCGGGCGCGGTATCCCCAGGAGGTCGACGTGACGAAGCCGTCGGTATCACCGCCAAAACCGTATTGGCCGTACACCGAGTCGCGGCCGTAGCGCAGTTTGCTGCGAGCCTCCAGCCCGCCAACGTGGACAACGGCCGCCTCACCCACCAGGGTCAGCCGGTCGGCCCCCATCACCTGATCGATGAAATGGGTCAGGGTGCTCTGGATCTGCGTCATTTCCTTGCGGCGATAGCCTTTGTTGTCAGCCCCAGGCGTCGTCGCGATAGGCGATGCCGCGCCGCCGGCGATCGGGTTGAGCATCGCCAGGGTCAAATCGGTGCTGTTGAGCTGTACCGGAGCGTTGGGGCGATAGCTGATCTCGCCGGTCCACGCGGTACCTGTAGGCAAGGTGGTCGAGAAACTCGCACCGTAGAGGCGAATGTCTTCCGGGTACTCGAGGTAGTACTGGCCGCGACCGAGCATCACACTCTGGGCCAAGGCCGATCCGGTGCCGGGCGCAATGGCGTTGGCGGTGCCGACGATGGCCGGGATTTGTGACAGCGTGCCCAGGCCGGCCGTCGTGGTGCCGCCATTCGGTGTGCGGCTGTGGTAGTTCATGAAATACAGGCCGTATTCGGTATCGTCGCCCAACCAGCGCAGCGCCGTACCCCATTGCCCGGAGTCACGGGCGTCGCGGTCACCGCCACGGGGCACAATCACCCCTTCCCTGCCGACCTGGAAGCCCTGGCCAAACGCGGCGGCGATCGGTTGCAATGGCGCGATTGCCGGGCTGCCAACTGTATAGCCCGTGGTGCAACCGTCGGCCGCCACGTCACCGCCGAAGAAGGTGCCGCAGTTGTCGAGAACGGTCTGGTCCCACTCCAGTTGATAGAAACCTTCCACGTTAAGTTTGTCGGTCAGGCCCTGGGAGGCGAACAGCATGTTCACCGGGATCAGGCCTTCCTTGATCTCGGCGCCAGGGCGACGAAACGCTGAAACGTCGACCGGGTTGATGCTGTTGATCGAGTTGCCGATGAAGGTGCTTTCGCCCCAGCTGACCACCTGCTTGCCGGCGCGCACGGTGCCCGGCAAGTCGGCGATCGAATAGTTGTGATAGACGAAGGCGTCGAGGATCTGCGCGCCGGCGGACTTGGAACCTTCCTTGCGATTTTTATCGCTGATCGGCTTGAATTCGCGATCTTCGTCCTTCAATTCGAAGTCGTACCAATACTTGCCACGGACGAACACACCGGTGTCGCCGTACTTCAGTTCGAGATCGTGGATCCCCTTGAAGATCTTGGAGAAGGTTTCGCCCTTCTTGAAGTTCAGGCGCCCGTCGTCACCGGTCGACGCCTGGCCGGTCCCGCCATTGACGATGCCTACCAGCGCCTTATCGGCATCGCGCATGCCCCAGCTCGCGCCGACGGACAACGAGGAGTCGAATGTCCCCTCGATTTCGCCAATATTGAATGAAATGGCCTGCACCTGGGCGCAGCAACCCAAGGCCACCGCAGCGGCCAGCGCCTGCGGTGTGAAGATGGCGCGCATTGTTGTTTTTGTCATGCGTCTTCCCCGGTGAGTGACAGAAGGCCACACCCTACTGCGGCACGTCGGGGGCGATAAGCGCACCAAGGAGGTATTCGTGGTGTCGCTCTAAAGGATTAATCGCTGCGTAGGACGCAGCGGAAACCGGCAAGCTGCAGCGACTGTTACACAAACCGCAACAGTGCATGTCCGGAATCGCTATTCCTCCTTTGCAGATAAGGGCTTATTCTTATCAGGCTTCCACGGCAACAGCCTGAAAGCATAGAAACCAATGGCCTGTGATCGATTCATTTCATTGGCGACGAATCTCAGATGAATTGAAGTTTTCGACTCATCGCCCTGTGTTCAATGACGTTGATTTGTAGCTCCTTGATCCAACGTCTTACTTTGGCCGCTGCGTTTGCAGCGGCCTTTTTTATGGGCGCAGTTTCTAGCACCTACATCACTTTCGGAAAGTGACTACAGGAATCTGTAAACATACGAAGCACCTGATGATTAAAGGTAATAGCTGCACGTATTCATTTACATCGCACGCTACTTCAACCTTACTCATCAAGAGCATTTCCTCATGATACCTATTGATGCCACTACCTATCGCTCCATCAAAGGCTTTAACAACCGCGCCCGCTTTCTGATTCTTCATTACACAGCCGGCAACTTCTCCAGCTCGGTCAGTGCACTGACCGGCCCGAATGTCAGCGCCCACTATCTGGTCCCCGACATTACGGATCAGAGCTATCTCAAAGCAGGTCATACCGGTCAGGTCATCTTCAATCTCGTCGACGAAACCCAGCGCGCGTGGCATGCGGGCACCAGCCACTGGAGTAATCGAAGCAATCTGAATGACACCTCTATCGGCATAGAAATTGTCAATCTTGCTTCTTTCAACCAAGGAAGGTTCACTTTTCCGCCCTATCATCCCGCACAAATCACGGCGATTGAAGAGCTGGCGCTGAACATCCTTGAACGCTATCCCGATATCACCCCGACCCAGGTCCTGGGCCACTCAGATATTGCCGTCGGCCGCAAAAGCGACCCAGGCCCGCAACTTCCCTGGCATGCACTTTACTTGAAAGGCATCGGCGCCTGGTTCGACGATGCCACTCAAAATGCCATTCAGCAGCAATATGTCGAATCCGGCATTCCAACCCGCTCCGAATTGCTGAAAATGTTCAAGACCTACGGGTATGACGTGTCCGGTGCGACGACCGAACAAGGCTTCACCCAGCTTGTCCGGGCGTTTCAGTTGCACTTTCGCCCGGATACTTATGACGGGGTGATGGATGCGCAAACGGCAGCGAATCTGACGGCGTTGGTTCGCAAGTATTTTGCTTGATAGCCCCTGACCTGGCCGCTGAATTCGCCGCAGCCATTTTCTGGATTTTGATAGCGTCGATAGCAATAGCAACGGCTATCAAAGTCGGTCCTACAAAATATTTCCTGGGACAGTGTAAGAAATATATTTTTATGCAGAGGATATATCGCACCCCTTGAAGCCTTGTGGAAACATCCTTCGCAAATCAAGGTAACGCCTTACACATCTCTCAGCCCCACCAATATCAACTTTGATGTAAATTTTAATAACCGATCGACATCGACCAGCCAAACACCAACATGATCACATGACAAATAACGCACAATTCACAAGGATATGAATATGCGAAAGCCACTTGGGCCACCACGTCCAAATCCATCAAGGCCTGGATATCTTGAAATTGATACATACGTTGATATAAGAGGCATTGCGCCTGATCACGCCATCCTTCCACCTCGAGGGCCAAGTCACCTTAAAGCCGGGCCATTTGGCTACGCTCGCGCAGAAAGTTTCATTCAAAATCGGGCAGCTATCGTCCATAGAATCAACGAATTGGAACAGGACTATCAGACCAGGAGCAGCCAACTGTCACAATCCATCGAGGCAGATCTGGCTGCGGTTAGATCAGAAGGTCCTAATGATCCAGTTGCACCAACACAGTCAATCATCCGCGAGCTACAGGTTCTAAATAAACTTTATCAGCGAAAAACTGCCGAACTCCATCATAAAACAACGACTGCCAACGCGTTTTATGGAGGCGATCCTTTTAACTGGAATATTCACGATTACATGTTAAAAGCCACGAAAATGGAGCAATGGCCGGGGCCGAACGGTATAGCCATGCAGGCCCTGAATCAATCACTCAGCGCCGCAAACGACGCAAGATTGTTGTCGTTAACCATTCATTCGCTTGGCCAGCGCAACCTCCAACTGACGCAAACCCTCAATGCATTGCAGGCCGCTGAAACAGCGCGATTGGCAGCAGAACAGGAAGCACAACGTGTCGCCGCTGAACAGGCACGCCTCAGGGCGCAAGCTAACGCTCTGGCCCATGCACAGGAGCAGGCTCGGCTAGCCGCGATGGCAGAGGCCGAACGATTGGCCTTCGAGAAAGCCCGGATTGCCGCAGAGGTTACCGCACAGTATTTCGCTGCCGAACAGGCTCGCCTCGAAGCCGAGGCCGAAGCCCAACGACAAGCCGACCAACTGTTCCTCGAAAATCAACGGCAAGCGGAAGAAAAAGCGCTTCGTGATGCAGTTGAGGCTGCGAAGGCTGCCCAGGGTGATCGCCCGTTTCCAGTATCGGGCGCGGCGGCGGCAAGTGGCCCGGTGTTAACAGTAACGGCGGGAGCTGTCGCCACTAGCACGGCGACCAGCCTGGCCATCCAGACCAGTTTACGCGCAGCCGTTTCAGCGGTGCTGGCGGCAGCGGCAGCGTCGGCAGGCGCGGTTGTTGGCGGGTTTGCAGCGCTGCTGGTGCCCTCGCCGCTGGGTAACAGCGACCTCTACGCCCTGAGCGTGCCGCTAACGGACCTCACATCCCACGATCCCCATGACTTGCATGCCATTGCCGAGGCCAATGGGGAAATCGCACTGCCAGTCGCGATTGGCTCCAGGACTGTGGGTAACACAACGGAGTTCTTCGTTGCCGCCACAAACGGCACGACAGTACCTGCCAAAGTGCCGGTGCGGCTCGCCACTTTCGATCCCGGTCTGAACGCCTATCAGGCCTACAACCCCGATGTGCCATCCATTGGCATGACCTGGACGCCCATTGTAAAGCCGAACGATGCGTCCACTACGTTACCAGCGGGCGAGCAGAAGATTGCCGTCTATGACGGCGCTAGCGCGACGGCACTGGAAGGAAGGCTCGATGAGTTTCCGGAGCTGGATCTGTATAGCTTTGGTGGATTCATCAATGTCTTTCCAGTTGATTCGGGTATTCCACCTCAATATGTTGTGTTCAACAGCCCCTATGAGGGTGCAATTGTCGAAGGCGAACACAGTGGCCGCGATTTCAATCCAGAGGAAGCGGGTGGCCCGATTTTGAAGTTGGAGTGGAAAATAGCAACCGCTGCTCGTGAGGGAACAGATGTGGTCATATTGCACACATCTAAATTTCCTTCTTCTAATGCAAACAAGGTCATGATTGATCGGTTGGAAAGGATTCTCAGCGGAGAGCTCGAAATGACCGATACTGACAAACGCTTCTATACTCATGAAATCAGAGAGTTTGAAAGATTCAGAGCGCTTGGTTATAGCGACACTGAGACGCCAGATATAAGTTCTCCCGCATGGAATAACGTACACACTGCAACACTGGAAGATTACAAATTAAAAGACGATCCGACCTTGCTCTACACATCCGAAGCCTTAGCGGCGGCAAAAGAACAAGAAGAACGCGAATTTCAAACATTTTTGAAGGAGATGTGGCAATGAACACCATTGAAAAAATTGTACAAAATGAATCTCTGGATGATGTCGTCGCGGTTTTTGCGTTGATTAAAGCAACACCGGACTTGGACATGATGATCCGTCGTTATAACCGCGAAGCTTTAAAATATGGGGAGCTTGAAAGCGCTTACACACGACTTATCGAAGCGGGTGTACTGACTAATGGCGACAAAGGGCTGGCCGCAAAAGGGCCAAACTGGAAAGCACCCAAATTTGTCATAGAAAAGCGCTACAGCGAGTAAAAATGACATCCCAAGCCGCATCCTGCGGCTTGGGACATTACATCCCTTAAATCGAATACCTCTGCAAATTCCCCATCATCTCCTTCAACGCCTCAATATTGTCCTTCGGATGCACCGCCCCCTCGAAATCACAAATCTGCTGCCAATGCGCCGCCACCTCCTCCGGCGAGAACCCCACCCGCGGATCAAACCCGGCGCCCAGGCTGCGTTCCCAGCGCACCTTGCCCATCCAGCCGCCACCGACTTCAAACAGCCCGGAGGTTTCCTGGCAGTTTTCGCTGGCCAGGTACACCACCAGCGGGCTGACCAGTTCCGGTTTGAGTTGTTCGAACACTTGCGGCGGGATCAGGCCTTCGGTCATGCGGGTGCCGCCGGTGGGGGCGATGGCGTTGACCAGGATGTTGTTCTTGCGGCCTTCGATGGCCAGGGTGCGGGTCAGGCCGTAGAGGCCGAGTTTGGCCATGCCGTAGTTGGACTGGCCGAAGTTGCCGTAGATGCCCGAGGTCGAGGCGGTGAAGATTACCCGGCCATAGTTTTGCCCGCGCAGGTGCGGCCAGGCGGCGCGGGTGACTTTGTAGGCGCCTTCGACGTGGACCCGGTAAACCAGGTCCCAGTCGCCGTCGTCCATTTTGTGGAAGGTCTTGTCCCGCAGGATCCCGGCGTTGTTGACCACGACGTCGACCCGGCCGAACACGTCGAGGGCGTGCTGGACGATTTTGTCGCCGTCGGTGACGGAGTCATGGTTGGCTTCGGCGGTGCCGCCCGCCTCGCGGATTTGCGCCACCACACGGTCCGCCGCCGAAGCATTTGCGCCTTCGCCCTGGGTCGAACCGCCGAGGTCGTTGACCAGCACCTGGGCGCCCTGTTTTGCGAACAACAGCGCATGCGCCCGTCCCAGGCCGCCACCTGCACCAGTGATAATCACGACTTTATCTTCGAAACGCACAGACTCGTTCATCGGGGGGACTCCAGCAGGCCAGGGACAATGGGGCCGAGTGTCAGGCACGGCGATGCTGGTCACAATGAACACGGGGGAGGCTGAATGGTGTGCGATAAGGCTGGGGGATGATGACTCAGGAACACGCCACCTTGCGCGGCGGCAAAACCTGCTGATCGCGAAACTCCAGATAATGCTTGAGCACCAGCCCCGGCGCTTCGGTCTGCGGGTAGTGGCCGATGCCGGGCAACAGGACCGTGTCCGGATTCGGGATCAGCTCCCGATAGCGCTCGACCATGTGCCCGCCAGAGACCGGATCGACCTCGCCATCGATCACCCGCAGTGGCACTTCACCGCGCTGCATCGCGCCGACCCAGCGCTCACGCTGCACACGCCGCTCGGGGATATAGCTGATCAACTTGTGCAAGACCCGCGTCCCGTGATTGCTCTCGACCAGGCTCCAGAAATCATCCATCTCGCTCTCGGTGGGACGGCTCTGCGGGCCGAAAATCTGCCGGAAACTCTTCACCAGGCCGTCACGGGAAAAGACTCGCCCAATCATCCAGCCCAAGGGGCTGAGCAATAGTTTTTGCATCAGGACCGGGCGATGGGTTTCGGGAAACAGGCCTCCGTTGAGGAACACGCAGCTGGCAATATGAATGCGCGCTTCGTAATGCCGGGCCAACAGCTCCTGGGCGACGCTGTCGCCATAATCGTGGGCGAGCACATGCAGCGGCTGCTCGACGTTCAAATGAGCCAGCAACGCCTGTTGCAGATCAGCCTGCTCAAGCAGGCTGTATTCATGGTTCTGCGGTTTGGCGGAGTCGCCAAAGCCGAGCATGTCACAGGCAATCACCCGATACCGCTGGATCAGGGGTTGCCACAGGTAATGCCAGTCCCAACTGGCGGTCGGGAAGCCATGAATGAGCAACAGTGGCTCACCCTGCCCCGCCGTCCAGTAACGGAGGGTCTGGCCACGAAATACGAAGGTCTGGCCGCGCTTGCGCCAGACACACAAAGGGATCTCGGCGAGTGGCATCAGCGTTTATGACCTGGGTCGAGTCTATCGAGTTTGTGCAGCGCCACCGGCCAGGCCAGCGTGCCCCCCATGCCTTGAGCACTTTTGGTAACGCTGGCGATCATCGATTTGGCGCCCGCCAGAATCTGCGGTTCGATGGCGATCCGCTCGGCGGCACTCATCGGGTCTTGAATACTGGGGGGCGATTGCACGGTTACGCTCACGGCAAGGAACCTCGACTTCTTATTATGGAGTGTTGCCAATGACTACCGAGTCTAGTCAGCCTCCAGAGATCGTGTAGTTGCATTGGCAGCCAGCTTGATGGCCTAGCGAGTCAGTGCGCCGCAAGACTGGATCCAGTCAAAGTTTCGCCGCCGGTAATGCCGTAGCGCACAGCTTCAGCAACCCCCGTCAGAACCGATATCGCGTTTGTATGGCGTCGGGGCGCGTGCAAGCCTGGCTCGCCTTGCTGCGCGAGTGACCGGTCAGCCCCGCAGAGCACTGACCAACTCCGCCAGCCAGGGCTCGGCGTCGGTTTCCGGGGTTACGCTTTCGCTGGCGTCCAGGCGAAGCATGGGCAGGACTTCGCGAATGCCCAGTTCGCCGAACAGTTCACGCATCAGTTCACCGCCGCCACAGAAGGTGTCGCCGTAGCTCGCATCGCCCAGACCGATCACGGCGCCCGGCAAGCCACGCCACGCTGCCGGCAACTGGTCGCGAATGGCGAAATACAACGGCTGCAAGTTGTCCGGCAGCTCGCCCATGCCAGTGGTCGAGGTCACCGCCAGGAAGGCCTCGGGGCCAAAGGCCTGCACCTCGGCGAGGCTCGCGCGCGGGTTATGGAAAGTTTCGAAGCCGGCGTTCTTCAACATGTTCGCGGCGTGGCGGGCGACTTCTTCAGCCGTGCCGTACACCGAGCCGGAAAGGATGGCGACTTTCATCAATCTGATCCTGAAGCTGAGTAAAAAGAGGGGGGATATTAACAGCCGCAGCAAAAAAGCTGCGATTAGCTCTCATTTAGCGTTGATGGCCGCTAGAGTTCTTTTAGAATGCTGCGCTCAATCAATCTGGAAAGGATTCTCCGATGATCAACGCCCAACTGCTGCAAATGGTGATCAACGCTTCCAACGACGGCATCGTGATTGCCGAAAAGGAAGGCGAGCAAGACAACATTCTGATTTACGTCAACCCGGCATTCGAGCGGCTGACCGGTTATACCAGCGAAGAAATCCTCTACCAGGATTGCCGTTTTCTTCAGTCCGGGGACCGCGACCAGGAAGCCCTGCCGTTGATTCGAGAGGCTCTGCGCAGAGGCGGTTCCTGCAGGGAAATTATCCGCAATTACCGCAAGGATGGCACGCCATTCTGGAACGAACTGTCGCTTACGACGGTGAAAAATCCGAGTGACGGGCAGACATATTGTGTCGGTGTGCAGAAAGACGTCACGGTTCAGGTCAAGGCGCAGCAGCGGGTGACGCAATTGGAGGCGCAATTGGCTGAAGTCCGGGCCGAGCTTGCTGCACTCAAAGCGACGAACGGCGAAAACAAAACCGCGAATTAAATGCCATTTACTACAATCACCGATAACTTTGTAACTATTTTCTTCGAGCAGATCATGCAGCGCGACGCACTCCTGACTCAGGACGAACTGGATTTTATCCAGACCATGCAGCATAACCCGCAACTCAATGTGCGGGATGCGACGTCGAGCCTGCTGGTCAACGGTGGTTCGCAGATCCGTGACTTGCTCACGCGCCTTGCCGCTCATGAGCAAGTCACCCTCCGGGCCAACTTCGAAAATCAGCAGATGACCTTTCCGCTGCAGCTGGTGGAAGACGAGTTTCACGCGCTGCATTTACGCCTTGGGGTGCCCAGCATCTATGAAGACGGACCGGTGATTCGGCCCTGGCGCCTGGTGCTCGAGGAGCCGGTGGCGCTGGAAAATGCCCGTGGTCACCCTGGCACGATGTGGGTACACGAAGTGTCGTTCAAAGGGGTTCTGCTGGAAGTTCGCAACAAGACCAAACCGCCAAAACATTTCGCCTTGTGGTTCAGCCCGTCAGGGTATGAGCGGATCGCTTTGCGTGGCACCTTCCAGAAAGAAACCGATAACGGCTTCCATGCCTATCAGTTGAATCAGGACGACAAGGACGAAACCGAGCGTCTGCGCCAATTCATCCTGCAGCAGCATCGGCTGACTCATCCCGCCCTGCATCTCTGACTCAAGTATCGAGATTACCTGCCAGGAACTGCTTCAACCGCTGGCGCATCACCATGGCCTCGTTACCCAGGCAACCGATCGAAGATCCGGCCAGGCTCTCCTGCGCCAGATCGGACGCATCCCCCGCCAGCATCACCTGGCAATCCAGGCTCAAGGCCAGGCGATTCAAACGTCGTGGCAATTCGGGGGCTGGCAAATGATTGGAAAGCAGGACCAGCGCCTGGGGCTTGACCCTTTCGCAGACCAGGGTCAATTCGTCGAATGGCTGACCCAGCGCCAGCACTTGAATGGCCGAATCGACACTGCTCAGAAACAGCGTCGTCACCAGCAGTTCGAGTTCACGGCACTGATCGTTCAGTGGACAGACGATCACGCGTCGAGGTTGCATGACCCGCACCAGCAGCAGACGCTGCAACACGCGAGAACGCAGAAAACCATCCAGGAACAGCCATTCGCTGGTCTGGCCAAAGGCTTCCTGGCGCTGCAGCAACAGTCTCCAGAGCGGAAGCAGGATGTTCTGGAACACGACATTCAACGGATAACTGGAAAAGATTTGCCCATAGACCTGCTCCAATCGAACTTCGTCAAAGGCGCTGACGGCCGCCTGAACCTGCTCCTGCCATTGCGTGTAATCCGCTTGCACGAGCTCATTCGGGATGATGGACGCAAGAGACTGGAGCGGTGCGGTCCTGGCCAGTATCTTGCCAACCTTGCTGACCGCAACGCCGCGTTCGATCCAGCCGAGGATGCTGTGAATCCGCTCGATATCGTTCATCGAATACAACCGATGCCCACTGTCGGTGCGCGTGGGCTGAATCAGGCCATAGCGTCGTTCCCAGGCGCGTAGCGTGACCGGGTTGACGCCGGTCAGGCGCGCCACTTCCCGAATTGGAAACAGTTCTTCCCGTTCAATTGGGGCAGCGCCTTGCACAGTCGAGACTGCGTCGGTCAGTACAGGCATGTACAGGTCTATGTCCATGTGAATTGGATCCCATTGTACCTCGCATGCCCTATCGCTATTCAAGACGTTTATAAGCGACAAATGTAACTGGCGTACCAGGTACTGCTGGCTGGATTTCGCGAGCAGGCTCGCTCACAGACGATGCCCCACCCAATAGGTAGCCCAGTCCCGTTCGCTGGTATAGTTTTGCTCTCACTGCGACGCGAGCCGTTCATGACCTCTTCATTCGCCCCGATCCTCATCACCGGTGCCGGCCAGCGTGTCGGCCTGCACTGTGCACAGCGACTGCTCGAAGACGGCCACCCGGTGATCTTCAGCTACCGCAGCGAGCGTCCTGGTGTGCAAACCCTGCGCGACCTGGGGGCGACTGCGGTGTTTGCAGACTTCTCCACCGAAGCCGGGATCTTCGCCTTCATCGGCGAACTGAAAACCCACACCGACAGCCTGCGGGCGATCGTCCATAACGCCTCCGAATGGCTGGCCGAAACCCCGGACACCGACGCTGCCGCCTTTACCCGCATGTTCAACGTACACATGCTGGCGCCCTACCTGATCAACCTGCATTGTGCCGATTTGCTCGAACGCTCACGCCCCGCCGACATCGTGCACATCGGCGATGACGTGACCCGCAAGGGCAGCAGCAAGCACATCGGCTACTGCGCCAGCAAAGCCGGGCTCGATAGCCTGACCCTGTCTTTCGCCGCCAAATACGCGCCGACCATCAAGGTCAACGGTATCGCGCCAGCCCTGCTACTGTTCAACCCCGACGACGACGCGGCGTACCGCGCCAAGGCATTGGCCAAGTCCGCGCTGGGCATCGAACCCGGCAGCGAAGTGATCTACCAAAGCTTGCGTTATCTGCTCGACAACCCTTATGTCACCGGCACGACCCTGACCGTCAACGGCGGACGGCACCTCAAGTAAGTGCCCCCGCGAGGATGTTCCATGACGTTACCCCTGTCCCAGAGCTATCGCGAGATCCTCATCGGTCTCGGTGAAAACCCCGACCGCGAAGGCCTGCGCGACACCCCGGTGCGCGCAGCCAAGGCCATGCAGTACCTCTGCCATGGCTACGAGCAGTGTGTCGAAGAGATCGTCAACGGCGCGCTGTTCGCTTCCGACAATGATGAAATGATCATCGTCGACAACATCGAGCTGTATTCGCTCTGCGAACATCACATACTGCCCTTCATCGGCAAGGCTCATGTGGCTTATATTCCAACGGGCAAGGTGCTGGGCCTGTCGAAGATTGCGCGGCTGGTGGACATGTTCGCCCGTCGCCTGCAAATCCAGGAAAACCTCACCCGGCAAATCGCCGAGGCCGTGCAGCAAGTGACCGGCGCGGCGGGCGTCGCGGTGGTCATCGAAGCCCGGCACATGTGCATGATGATGCGCGGCGTCGAGAAACAGAATTCGACCATGAACACCTCGGTGATGCTCGGGGCCTTTCGCGAATCGAGCAACACCCGCCAGGAGTTTCTGCAATTGATCGGACGGAGCAAGTAGCAATGCCACAACTTCAACCAGGAATGGCGCGCATCCGGGTCAAGGACCTGTGCCTGCGCACCTTCATCGGGATCAACGAGGATGAAATCCTCAACAAGCAGGATGTGCTGATCAACCTGACCATCCTCTATGCCGCCCAGGCAGCGGTGCGTGACAACGACATCGATCACGCGCTGAACTACCGAACCATCACCAAGGCGATCATCGCCCATGTGGAGGGCAATCGCTTCGCCCTGCTCGAACGCCTGACCCAGGAAATTCTCGACCTGGTCATGGCCAACGAGTCGGTGCTGTATGCCGAGGTCGAAGTCGACAAGCCCCACGCCCTGCGTTTCGCCGAGTCGGTATCGATTACGCTGGCGGCAGGCCGGGCTACTGCGTAGCAGCGGCAAGCTACAAGCCTCAAGCCGCAAGCTGTAAACTGACAGCCACCGCAATCCACCTTGCAGCTTGAAGCTGTCTCGCAGAGACCCCCATGACTGATCAACAACGCCTGGAACTCGAAGCCGCCGCCTTCCGCCGGCTGGTTGCCCACCTGGACAGCCGCAAGGATGTGCAGAACATCGACCTGATGAACCTCTCCGGTTTCTGCCGCAACTGCTTGTCCAAGTGGTACAAGGCCGCTGCCGACGAACGCCAGATCGAGGTGAGCCTCGATGACGCCCGCGAAGTGGTCTACGGCATGCCGTACGCTGAGTGGAAAGCCCAATACCAGCAGGAAGCCAGCACCGAACAACAAGCGGCATTCGCCAAAGGAAAACCCAATGAGTGATTTGAACACCCTGCGCGCCAGCCTCAAGAGCGGCGATCACGTTTTTGCCGACACCCTGGCCTTTATCGCCGCGGGTTACGATTATCAGCCTCAGGCGTTCAACAATGGCGGCGTGGAAAACGCCGCCGGGCAGAACGAAGGTTCGTGCAAGACCCTGGGCCTGGCACTGCTGGAAGGTCTGAGTGATGAAGAAGCGCTGTTGGCGTTTGGCGAGCATTACCGTTCGGTGGTAGCGACGCCTGAGGGCAATGACCATGGCAATATCCGCGCGTTGATTGCGCAGGGTCTGGCTGGCGTCAAGTTCACACAGCAGCCACTGACTCGCCGGTAACCGCGCAAACCACATCCCGACTTTTAAGATTGACCCGGCGACTTTATTTCGTTTGCCGGGCACTGCTGCTCACGGCTTAGATAAAAAGAAGCATCCCTTCTTCAGAGTCAGGCATCCATGAGCAGCGAAACCATCAGCCAGTCGATCAACATCGTGCACCCCGTCATGCTCAGCCACGGCAAAAACGCCGAGGTCTGGGACACCGATGGCAAACGCTACATCGACTTCGTCGGCGGCATCGGCGTACTGAACCTCGGCCATTGCCATCCGCGCATAGTCGAGGCCATTCGCGAACAAGCTACCCGGCTGACCCACTACGCGTTCAACGCCGCCCCTCATGTGCCCTACATCGAACTGATGGATCATCTCACCGCGTTCATTCCGGTGGACTACCCGGTCAGCGGCATGCTCACCAACAGCGGCGCGGAAGCGGCGGAGAACGCCCTGAAGATCGTCCGTGGTGCCACCGGCCGCACGGCAATCATTGCTTTCGATGGCGCCTTTCACGGCCGCACGCTGGCCACGCTCAACCTCAATGGCAAAGTCGCGCCTTACAAACAAAAAGTCGGCGTGTTGCCGGGTCCGGTGTATCACCTGCCCTTCCCCAGTCAGGACAACGGCGTGACCTGCGCCGAGGCCTTGAAAGCCATGGAGCGCTTGTTCAGCGTCGAAATCGACGTCGAAGACGTGGCCTGTTTCATCGTCGAACCGGTGCAGGGCGAAGCGGGCTTCCTGGCGATGGACGTGGAATTCGCCCAGGCACTGCGCCGCTTCTGTGACGAGAAAGGCATCCTGTTGATCGCCGATGAAATCCAGTCCGGCTTCGGCCGCACCGGCCAGCGTTTCGCGTTCTCGCGACTGGGCATCGAGCCGGACCTGATCCTGCTCGGTAAAAGCATCGCCGGTGGCGTGCCGCTGGGTGCGGTGGTCGGGCGCAAGTCGCTGCTCGACACCTTGCCCAAGGGCGGACTGGGCGGCACCTATTCGGGTAATCCCATCGCCTGCGCCGCGGCGTTGGCGACGCTCGACGAAATGACTGACGCGCATCTTCACGCCTGGGGTGCGCAACAGGAAGAAGCAATTGTCAGCCGCTACCAAGCCTGGAGCGCCAGCAAGCTGTCACCGTATCTGGGCCGCTTGACCGGCGTCGGGGCGATGCGCGGCATCGAGCTGATCAATGCTGATGGCACACCGGCAGCGGCACAACTGACGCAGCTGCTGGCCCTGGCTCGAGACGCCGGTTTGCTGCTGATGCCCAGCGGTAAATCGCGCCATATCATTCGCCTGCTGGCGCCACTGACCACTGAGGCTGCAGTGCTTGAAGAAGGGCTGGATATCCTTGAGGCGTGCCTGGCGAAGCTTTCCTGAAAAGCAACGGCCCAACGCAAATCCTGTGGGAGCGGGCTTGCTCGCGAAAGCGGTGTGTCATTCAGTATTGATGTCGACTGACACTACGCCTTCGCGAGCAAGCCCGCTCCCACCCTAGAGCTGTATTGGCCGTGGAATCGTGAACACAAAAAAACCGGCCG
The DNA here is from genome assembly GCF_902497995.1 of Pseudomonas fluorescens. Lineage (GTDB taxonomy): Bacteria > Pseudomonadota > Gammaproteobacteria > Pseudomonadales > Pseudomonadaceae > Aquipseudomonas > Aquipseudomonas fluorescens_BK. The sequence goes on from NZ_CABVII010000037.1 coordinate 38,982, forward strand.
AAGCCGGTTTTTTCTACGACAGCAGAATCAAGCGTTCTGCAGATCGTCGAGGTAACGCTCGGCATCCAGTGCCGCCATGCAGCCTGCGCCGGCCGAGGTGATGGCCTGACGGTAAACGTGGTCAGCCACATCACCAGCGGCAAAGATACCTTCGAGACTGGTGGCCGTCGCGTTGCCGTCACGGCCGCCCTGCACCACCAGGTAACCGTCTTTCAACGTCAGCTGGCCTTCGAACAACGACGTGTTCGGGGTGTGGCCGATGGCGATGAACACACCGTCGACTGTCAACTCGTCGAAGCTGCCGTCGTTGTTCTTCAGGCGAGCACCGGTCACGCCCATGTTGTCGCCCAGCACTTCGTCCAGGGTCGCGTTCAGCTTCAGGACGATCTTGCCTTCGGCAACCCGGGCATTGAGCTTGTCGATCAGGATCTTCTCGGCGCGGAAGGTTTCGCGACGGTGGATCAAGGTCACAGTGCTGGCGATGTTGGCCAGGTACAGGGCTTCTTCCACAGCGGTGTTACCGCCACCCACCACGGCCACTGGCTTGTTGCGATAGAAGAAACCGTCGCAGGTCGCGCAGGCCGAAACGCCTTTGCCCATGAACGCTTCTTCCGACGGCAGACCCAGGTAACGGGCGCTGGCGCCGGTGGCTATGATCAGCGCGTCGCAGGTGTAGGTCGCGCTGTCGCCGGTCAGGGTGTACGGCTTGGCAGCGAAGTCCACGGCATTGATGTGATCGAAGACGATCTCGGTTTCAAAACGCTCGGCGTGCTCTTTCATGCGTTCCATCAGCGCCGGGCCGGTCAGGCCATGGACATCGCCCGGCCAGTTGTCGACTTCAGTGGTGGTGGTCAGTTGACCACCGGCCTGCATGCCGGTGATCAGCAAAGGCTTGAGGTTGGCACGGGCGGCATAGACCGCGGCGCTGTAACCGGCAGGGCCGGAACCGAGAATAATCACTCGCGAATGACGGACTTCAGACATGACCTGCTCCTGTTGACCGCCCTGGAATACCAGGCGCGGAACGCCGGGTTGCCGGCGGGAATAAAAAAGGACCGTTGAAAGCACTTGGGGAAGGCTTGGGCTCGACAGTCCTGGAAAAAGATTGGGTGCAGCGTATCGAGGGGGCGAAGATTAAGGAAATACGGTTTAACAATCCAGCTCATAGGCGGTCTCTATCTCATCGCGATGGATATCTGGGCGCCTTTGTTACAGTTAATGTCGATGTCGCTGCCACGCTTTCCCCTGTCAGGCAAAGCCGGTAAGGTCGGCGCGTTTCCCCTTTGCTCGGAGCACGCTATGCCCGCCCCCGTTCTGTCCGGCCCGCAATACCTGCGCGAAGGCCTCAGGCTGGTCCTCAGCCCCAGCCTGCGTTTGTTCGTATTGTTGCCGCTGGCGATCAACCTGGTGCTGTTCGTCGGATTGATCTATTTGGCCAGCCATCAATTCAGCCTGTGGGTCGATACCTTGATGCCGTCCCTGCCTGACTGGCTGAGTTTTCTCGGTTACGTCCTCTGGCCGCTGTTCGTGGTGCTGGTGGTGTTGATGGTGTTCTTCACCTTCACCATGCTCGCCAATGTCATCGCCGCGCCGTTCAATGGTTTCCTGGCGGAAAAAGTCGAAGTGGTGGTGCGCGGCACTGACGACTTCCCGGCCTTCAGTTGGGGTGAACTGGTTGCCATGGTTCCCCGCACCCTCGCCCGGGAAATGCGCAAACTGGGCTACTTCCTGCCCCGCGCCATCGGCTTGTTCATCCTCTCGTTCATCCCGGTGGTCAACATCATCGCCGCGCCGCTGTGGCTGTTGTTCGGGGTGTGGATGATGGCGATCCAGTACATCGACTACCCGGCGGATAACCACAAGCTGGGCTGGAACGAGATGCTCGCCTGGCTGCGGCAGAAACGTTGGCAGAGCATGGGCTTTGGCGGCAGTGTTTATCTGGTGCTGCTGATTCCGGTGGTCAACGTTCTGATGATGCCTGCTGCCGTGGCGGGGGCGACGCTGTTCTGGGTCCGTGAGCGCGGTGCGGAAAACCTGGTGGTCCAGCGCTGAACGGGTCATAAATCCATCATCAAACCGCCACAATGACGACATGACCCCAGCCGACACTGGGGTCATGACGACAGCTCTGCATATCACCCTGATCACCGAAACTTTTCCTCCCGAAATCAACGGCGTGGCCAACACCCTCGGTCGATTGTGCGACGGCCTGCGCGCGCGCGGGCATCAGGTGGAACTGGTGCGGCCACGACAGGTTTGCGACCAGCAAATGGGCAGCGACGATGAGTTGCTGTTGTGTCGCGGCTGGCCGCTGCCGGGTTATCCCGGTTTGCAATGGGGTCAATCATCGATGCACAAGTTGCTGCGACGCTGGAAACGCCAGCGGCCGGACGTGCTGTACATCGCCACTGAAGGGCCGTTGGGACTGTCCGCATTGCGCGCGGCGCGGCGCCTGGGGATCTGCGTGGTCAGCGGTTTTCACACCAATTTCCAGCAATACACCCGCCAGTACGGGCTGAGCTTGCTGACGCGTTTGCTGACCCACTACCTGCGCTGGTTTCACAATCGTTCGACCCTGACGCTGGTGCCGAGCATCAGCCAGCGCCTGGAGCTGGAACGCCGGCATTTCGAGCGGGTGGCGTTGTTGTCGCGAGGCGTCGACAGCCAGTTGTTCCATCCCACCAAGCGGCTGCCAGCCTTACGTGACCAATGGGGATTGGCCGAGCGCGATATCGCGGTCATCCATGTCGGTCGCCTGGCACCCGAGAAGAATCTGGGGCTGCTCAAACGCTGTTACGAGACATTGAAGGCAAGTTACCCACAGAAGAATCTGAAATTGATTGTGATCGGTGACGGTCCGCAGCGAGCTGCACTCGAAAAGGAACTGCCGGAGGCGATCTTCTGCGGTACACAACGCGGCGAAGCCTTGGCCAGTCACTATGCGTCAGGGGATGTTTTTCTGTTTCCGAGCATGACCGAAACGTTTGGCAACGTGGTGCTCGAGGCATTGGCCTCGGGGCTCGGAGTGGTGGCTTATGATCAGGCTGCGGCGGCCCAGCATATTCGCCATGGCTACAACGGCGTGCTGGCGATGCCGGGGGATGAGGACGCATTTTGCGATGCGGCGGCTTGGTTGTTGGAGGAGCGAGAAACCCTGCGCTGCGTTCGGTTAAATGCGCGCCAGCATGCGAGTCGCCAGGGCTGGGCGGCGATTATCGAGCAGTTTGAGGGGCAATTGCGCGGGGCTTGTTCGCAGGAGCAAGCCCTGCCTGATGTGGCGTTGTTGCCTTAAAAGCTTCGCGGGCAAGCCTCGCTCCTACGGATTGGTGTCGATTACCCTGTTTCAGTACGACACAAATCCGTAGGAGCGAGGCTTGCCCGCGAAGAGGCCCTTCCAGGCGCCGCTTAAACCAAGGTCATCAACGCCTCACGACTGAACGGCAAAATGTCCTCTTCACGCCCATCACGCACCTTCTGCGCCCAGTCCGGATCCACCAGCAGCGCACGCCCTACCGCCACCAGATCGAATTCATCGTTGTTCAACCGCTCCAGCAGTTTTTCCAGGCTGGCCGGCTGGGCGATCTTGTCGGTGTTGACCATGAACTGCAGGAACTCGCCGTCCAGGCCGACACTACCGACCGTGATGGTCGGCTTGCCGGTGAGCTTGCGCGTCCAGCCTGCCAGGTTCAGTTCGGAACCGTCGAATTCCGGCTCCCAGAAACGGCGCGTCGAGCAATGGAAAATGTCCACGCCAGCCTCGGACAACGGCTTGAGGAACTCGCCCAAGGCTTCTGGGGTTTGCACCAGACGCGCGGTGTAATCCTGCTGCTTCCACTGGGAGAAACGGAAGATGATCGGGAACCCTTCACCGACCGCAGCACGCACCGCCTGAATCAGTTCGATGGCGAAACGCGAACGGTTGGCCAGGCTACCGCCGTATTCGTCGGTGCGCTGGTTGCTGCCTTCCCAGAAAAACTGATCCACCAGATAGCCGTGGGCACCGTGGATTTCCACGCCATCCATGCCGATGCTCCGGGCATCTTTGGCCGCCTGGGCGAACGCAGCGATCACGTCCTGGATGTCCTGTCGGGTCATGCCGTGTACCACGACCTGCCCCTCCTTGAGTTTTTCCGACGGGCCGTAACCCGGCACGCCGGCATCCGGTTCGGTGCCGATACGGCGCACGCTGCCGACATGCCACAGCTGAGGCACGATCTTGCCGCCTTCGGCGTGGACCGCGTCGACCACTTTCTTCCAGCCGGCCAAGGCTGCTTCACCGTAGAAGTGCGGCACGTTGGGGTAGCCGTTGGACGCCTTGTGCCCGACGGTGGTGCCTTCGGTGATGATCAGCCCGACGCCGGCGGCGGCGCGGCGACGGTAGTACTCGGTCACTTTGGCATTGGGCACGCCGCCCGGCGAAAACGAGCGGGTCATCGGGGCCATGACGACGCGGGTCGGCAGTTCGAGGGTGCCGAGGTGGAACGGTTTGAACAGGGCTTTGACGGGCATGGGGGGCGCTCCACGAAAACGGTATCGACGAGATGAGGTTTTATGACGACGATAATATGCGGAGCGACAAGTGATGCACAGCACTATTGATTGCAGTGATTAAGGTTCAAAAGGCAGAAGACATTGTAGGCGCGAGGCTTGCCCGCGTAGGCGCCAAGTCAGTCAGTTATGATGTCGACTGACTTGACGCCTTCGCGGGCAAGCCTCGCTCCTGCAGAGGGGATGTCAGCCCAGGGCTTTTTCGATCGCCTGGACGACAGATGGATCATTCGGCGCCGTACGCGGCGAGAATCGCGCGAGCACGCGTCCATCCTTGCCCAGCAGGAATTTTTCGAAGTTCCAGGTGATGTCACCCGGGAACTCGGCGCCCTCGCCCGCCAGCAGACGGTACAACTGATGGCGCTCATGCCCGTTGACTTCCAGCTTCCTGGACAACGGAAAGGTCACGCCATAGTTGAGTTCGCAAAATGCCTGGATTTCTTGCTCGGTGCCCGGTTCCTGGCCGGCAAACTGGTTGCACGGCAAGCCCAGTACACTGAAGCCTTTGCCTTTGTATTGCTGGTAGAGGTTTTCCAGCGCCGCGTATTGTGGGGTCAAGCCACATTTGGAGGCGACGTTGACCACCAGCACGACTTGCCCCTTGAAGGGCGTCAGAGGAAGCTCCTGTCCATCCAGGCCTGTCAGTTTAAGGTCGTGAAAAGCACTCATGACGAACTCCAAATTTCCCGTGTTCTTCTCGAAACAGCCACTTGGCGGTGTCAGGGACAGCCGCGGACTAAAAAGGCGCCCTCGGGCGCCTCTCCATCTCTCGAAAGCTTAGCGCAGAAAATCAGTGATGATGGCCACCTTCGCCATGGACGTGCCCATGGGCGATTTCTTCCTGGCTGGCTTCACGGATGTCGATGATCTTGACCTGGAAATTCAGGCGCTGACCGGCCAACGGGTGGTTGCCGTCGACGGTGACATCGTCGCCGTCCAGATCGCGAATGGTGACGATCTGCATCTGGCCGTCCGGAGCGGAAGCGTGGAACTGCATGCCCACTTCCAGTTCGTCGACGCCTTCGAACATGCTGCGGCTCAGGGTGCTGACCAGTTCGGCAGCGTACTCGCCGTAGGCATCTTCAGGTTCTACGGCGACTGTCAGTTCGTCACCGACTGCCTTGCCGTCCAGTGCCTTTTCCAGGCCCGGAATGATGTTGCCTGCGCCTTGCAGGTAGACCAGCGGCGCGCCGCCGGTGGAGCTGTCGATGACCTCACCGGCGTCGTTGGTCAGGGTATAGTCGATGGAGACAGCCTTATTGGCGGCGATCAGCATGGGGCGAGACCTTTTGCATAAGAATATTGAAAGACCCAGTTTAGCGAAGCAATCGTCCGAAAGCGAACACAACCCGGACAGACGGGCCGCAACGAAAGGCTCGACGGTGACAGGCTTTCATCAGGACGAAGACGGCCACTGGGTAGCCGAGCTTTCCTGCGGTCACACTCAGCACCTGCGCCATCAGCCACCGTGGCAGTCCCGGGCCTGGGTGCTGAACCCATTGCTGCGCAATGAAAAAATAGGCCAGCCCTTTGCTTGCGGTTGGTGTGCACAAGGCTCGGTTAGCGATAACCTTGGCGACTGAAATTCGGTAGAAGGCCAGTCATAGGTCGTCACCATTGCCATGCACCCCCAGAGAATCCGCATGCAGACTTTTTTTATCGCACCCACCGATTTTGGTGTGGGTCTGACCTCCATCAGCCTCGGGCTGGTGCGTACCCTTGAGCGGGCCGGCCTCAAGGTCGGCTTTTTCAAACCGATTGCCCAGCCCCATCCGGGTGATACCGGGCCTGAACGCTCCACCGAACTGGTGGCCCGCACCCACGGCTTGAAGCCGCCGAAGCCATTGGGCCTGGCCCATGTCGAGCGCATGCTCGGCGACGGCCAGCTCGACGAGCTGCTCGAAGAAATCATCACCCTTTATCAGCAAGCCGCCATCGGCAAGGACGTGCTGATCGTCGAAGGCATGGTCCCGACCCGTAGCGCCAGTTATGCCGCGCGGGTCAATCTGCACTTGGCCAAAAGCCTCGATGCCGACGTGATCCTGGTCTCGGCCCCGGAAAACGAAGTGCTGGCGGAACTGTCCGGCCGTGTGGAACTGCAGGCGCAATTGTTCGGCGGGCCGAAAGACCCGAAAGTCCTCGGCGTGATCCTCAACAAGGTCAAGACCGACGAAAGCATGGAGGCCTTCGCCTCGCGCATGAAGGAGCACTCGCCCTTGCTGCGCAGCGGCGATTTCAAATTGCTCGGCTGCATTCCGTTCCAGCCGGAACTGAACGCGCCGCGCACCCGCGACGTCGCCGACCTGATGGGCGCGCAGATTCTCAATGCCGGCGATTACGAAACCCGGCGCATGACCAAAATCATCATCTGCGCCCGCACCATGCGCAACACCGTGGAGCTGCTCAAACCCGGCGTGCTGGTGGTGACCCCCGGCGATCGCGACGACATCATCCTCGCCGTCAGCCTCGCAGCCATGAATGGTGTGCCCCTGGCCGGCCTGCTGCTGACCAGCGACACCCTGCCCGACCCGCGCATCATGGACCTCTGTCGCGGCGCGTTGCAGGCCGGCCTGCCGGTGTTGTCAGTGAGCACCGGGTCCTACGACACCGCCAATCAGCTGAACGGCCTGAACAAGGAAATCCCGATCGACGACCGCGAACGTGCGGAGATCATCACTGATTTCGTCGCCAGCCATCTGGACGCCAACTGGCTGCACCAGCGCTGCGGCACGCCACGGGAAATGCGCCTGTCGCCGGCGGTGTTCCGCTATCAACTGATCCAGCGCGCCCAGGCCGCCAACAAGCGCATCGTCCTGCCCGAAGGCAGCGAGCCATTGACCGTGCAGGCCGCGGCGATCTGTCAGGCCCGTGGCATTGCCCGCTGCGTATTGCTGGCCAAACCCGCGGACGTGGAAGCCGTGGCCCGTGCCCAAGGCATCGAGCTGCCGCCGGGGCTGGAGATTCTCGACCCGGACCTGATCCGCGAGCGTTACGTCGAGCCGATGGTTGCGCTGCGCAAGACCAAAAGCCTCAACGCGCCAATGGCCGAGCAACAACTGGAAGACACCGTGGTGATCGGCACCATGATGCTGGCGCTGGATGAAGTCGACGGCCTGGTGTCCGGGGTCATTCACTCCACCGCCAATACCATCCGCCCGGCGCTGCAGCTGATCAAGACCGCGCCGGGCTGCACCCTGGTGTCGTCGGTGTTTTTCATGCTGTTTCCGGAAGAGGTGCTGGTCTACGGCGACTGCGTGATGAACCCGCACCCGAGCGCCAGCGAACTGGCCGAGATCGCGCTGCAAAGCGCGGATTCGGCCGCTGCGGTCGGCATCACTCCGCGCGTGGCGATGATCAGCTACTCCAGCGGTGAGTCGGCCAGCGGCGAAGAAGTCGAGAAGGTGCGCGAGGCCACATTGCTCGCCCATGAACAACAACACTCGCTGCTGATCGACGGTCCGTTGCAATACGACGCCGCCGCCAACGAAACCGTGGCCAAGCAGCTGGCACCGAACAGCCAGGTGGCCGGTCGCGCCACGGTGTTCGTGTTCCCCGACCTCAATACCGGCAACACCACCCACAAGGCCGTGCAGCGCAGTGCCGACTGCGTCAGCCTCGGGCCGATGCTGCAAGGCCTGCGCAAACCGGTGAACGACCTGCCCCGCGGCGCGCAGGTCGATGACATCGTCTACACCATCGCGTTGACCGCGATTCAAGCGGCCAACCGACCTGTGGATCTTTAAATGCTGGATTTCCTGCCTGCCGCCGTTCGCGGCGTGATTGCATCGTTGTTGCTGGCGCTGAATACCATTTTGCTGTGCTCGTTCCTGTTCTGCGTGGCGATCTTCAAGGTATTGCCCTTCGCCTTCACCCAACGCTTCACGCGCTGGCTGATGAGCCATACCCATGAAGCCTGGATCAGCAACAACAAAGCCTGGATGGACCTGGTCTGCCGCACCCGCTGGCACCTCAGCGGCCTCGAAAGCCTGGACTATCGGCACTCGTACCTGATCACCAGCAACCACCAGAGCTGGGTCGACATCATGGTGCTGCAATACGTGCTCAACCGTCGCATCCAGCCGCTGAAGTTTTTTCTCAAGCAGGAGTTGATCTGGGTGCCGGTGATTGGCCTGGCCTGGTGGACCCTGGGCTTTCCGTTCATGAAGCGCTACTCCAAGGCCTACCTGGAAAAGCACCCGGAGAAGAAAGGCAAAGACCTGGAGACCACGCGCAAGACCTGTGCGAAGTTCCGCCATGATTCGGTGGGGATTTTCAATTTCGTCGAAGGCACGCGCTTTACCGAAGGCAAGCATGCGCAGCAGAAATCACCGTTCAAGTATCTGCTCAAGGCCAAGGCCGGTGGCATTGCGTTTGTGTTGGATGCTATGGGTGAGCAGCTGGAGTCGATCGTCAACGTGACGATTCACTACCCGGGCGGGCGTCCGGGGTATTGGGACTTGCTGTGCGGGAACGTGAAGGATGTGGTGGTGCATTTTCAGGAGCTGAAGATTCCGCCGGAGTTTATCGGCAAGAATTATGAGCAGGATGGGGAGTATCGATTGCAGTTTCAGGGGTGGATCAATCAGTTGTGGCTGGATAAGGATGCGTTGTTGGAGCAGATGCATCGGGAGTATCCGGTTCGGAAGTGAGAGAGGGTGAAATTCGCTCCTTCAGACTTGAAGGAGTGATACAGCTCAGCTCATGCTGACTGCAACCTCTTACCTCCGACAACATTCCATTTCACGCCTACTCGGCTATTTGTTTATGTCCTGCAGAAGCTCGGGTGAATGTCGTAGTGTGACGACCGCTGCGGAACCGAGCACTTGAATTTGTGCGTAATCGGCTGAGGCTGTCGTGAGAGTAAACATCATTCCACGCTTCGCATTTGGAGCTGACCATTCGTATGAAATAGTTTGAGTCTGCCCATTCACGATGGTTTGTGTTGTTTCATTCTTTAATAGTTTCACCTTAATCGGAAATGGCGCGCTCGCGGCCATTGAAGTAAACATTTTTATCGCCGCCACAGCGTCTGCCTTTCGGACATAAACTGCGCAGAAACTCTTCCCACTCAGCAAGGCAAGTACGACTGTTGCGTATTTGTCTGGAACAGGCCAAGCATCCCCGGATTTACCTGCCAGAAACAGTTCTGCCTTTTTAGGCGGAAGCTTTGGCATAGGCTTCAGCGTTTCTCTCAGCTCCTCGAGCTTGAAAAGATTTTTGAGGCAAAGCGACGAATAAATCTTGAAGAATGAGGCAGCTTGATCCTCACCTTCGCTGGCCATGCAAATATTTGAAGCCAGAGCGAGCAGAAGCGTGGCGATAACTAATTTTTGCATGAGAAGCTCCCAGCGAATCGGCAGAACACTACAGTTTTGATTGTTAGTAACACACGAAACAGTTAATCATTGCCGCTACCTATCTAGCACCTGAACGCATTTCCGGAAGTACCGCTAAAAACACCCATGAAGCCGAAAACGCCCCCTCGGCACGGTGCATGATAAGAGCTAGATAAAGAGTGTACGCTCGAGCCATATAGGGTTTTTCGCGAAAAAAACTCCTACACTCTGGGGTCACCAGTGAATATGTTAGCCCTCCATCGTTCTTTATTTTCTCCATTACTTCCTGAGCGGCTATTCGACGTCGCTCTACTGGAAGACGGCTCAATACCTCATTTTCTTTTATAATCGCTGTCGTTTCATAAACAGCAGGACAACCATCGTCAAACGATTCTACGCTTGGTTTGTATTTCTCGAAAAATTCGTCGACATCTTTGAGTACCATACCTGTACTTATCATCTGCAGATTGATCGCAGCAGCCTCCTGCACCATACATTCCCGAGTGTATTCCGTGCATGGCTGAAGTGCTCTCATGTCGTATACAATGTCTTGCTGAGGTCTCAGGCTCACAGCCCTGACATAAAGATTATCCGCTCCTGAAGGAGTGACACTCCAATCTCCAACAACTTCAATACCACCAAAACGCCTCATCACCTGATGTGCACTTCCAGCTTCAAAAGCAAGCCAACAAGCCGCAAAGACGACCAGGAGAAAACAGCCAATAATAAAAAAATCGTGCACTTTATCCAAGCCTTGATCATGCATGAACCCCGCAAATGTCGGACAGATGGTTCTCTGCGTATGGCGCTGAAACAATTAGATCACTAGCGACCGACCACATGTAACCACCCACACTTCCCAAATTTTCGTAGGCCCTATCTGTTGTTTCTTTTTATTTGTAAGACCGTCTGACACAAGGGCTTCCTAAAGGAATTTTCCTACAACTTATTAATTTTCGGACTACTTCGATATGGAAAATATTGGCTTTGGGATTAGAGGCGCTGTAAGTATGAGTTGGATTTTTTGTTTGGATTTACCGGCCTCTTCGCTGGCAAGCCAGCTCCTATGTATGGACTCGCCCCCACTGTCTACCCGCTTTCAAAAAAAACTGCCGCCCCGTTGCATCTATGTATTAGGCCTATTCGAGGAAGCCGTCATCGGCTTCTGGCCAAAATTGGAAGAGCTCGTGGCATGCCGATTACAGTCAGGCCTCGAAGGCCAGTAGGAG
>NZ_CABVII010000038.1 GCF_902497995.1 Pseudomonas fluorescens
AATGTTGAATGGTACGACGCCTTCGCGGGCAAGCCTCGCTCCTACAGGGGGGAGCGGTCAGCCGTTAATCGAGCAACGAAATCGCCGTTGGCGCATCGTTGCCGACCAGCGCCAGGTCTTCGAATTCATTGATGGCGTTGATCTCGGTGCCCATGGAAATGTTGGTCACGCGCTCCAGAATAATCTCGACGATCACCGGCACCTTGAACTCTTCGATCAGTTCCTGGGCCCGGCGCAGGGCAGGCTGGATCTGAGCCGGTTCGAACACACGCAGCGCCTTGCAACCGAGACCTTCGGCCACCGCGACGTGATCGACACCGTAACCATTGAGTTCCGGCGCGTTCAGGTTATCGAAGGACAACTGCACGCAGTAATCCATGTCGAAACCACGCTGGGACTGACGGATCAGCCCCAGGTACGAATTGTTGACCACCACGTGGATGTACGGCAGCTTGAACTGCGCGCCCACCGCCAATTCTTCGATCATGAACTGGAAATCATAGTCACCCGACAGTGCCACGACCTTGCGGGTCGGGTCGGCCTTGACCACGCCCAGCGCCGCCGGAATGGTCCAGCCCAGGGGACCTGCCTGGCCGCAGTTGATCCAGTGACGCGGTTTGTAGACGTGCAGGAACTGCGCGCCGGCAATCTGCGACAGACCGATGGTGCTGACGTAGCAGGTGTCTTTGCCGAATACCTGGTTCATCTCTTCGTATACACGTTGCGGTTTGACCGGCACGTTGTCGAAGTGAGTCTTGCGCTGCAGGCTGGCTTTGCGCTGCTGGCAATCCTGCAGCCAGGCGCTGCGGTTTTTCAGCTTGCCGGCAGCCTGCCATTCGCGAGCGACTTCGATGAACACGGTCAATGCGGCGGCGGCATCGGACACGATGCCCAGGTCCGGGTTGAACACGCGGCCGATTTGCGTCGGCTCGATGTCGACGTGGATGAACTTGCGGCCTTCGGTGTACACGTCGATCGAGCCGGTGTGACGGTTGGCCCAACGGTTACCGACGCCCAACACCAGATCGGATTTGAGCATCGTCGCGTTGCCGTAGCGGTGCGAAGTCTGCAGGCCGACCATGCCAACCATCAGCGGGTGATCATCGGGGATGGTGCCCCATCCCATCAAGGTAGGAATGACTGGAATCCCGGTCAGCTCGGCGAACTCCACCAGCAAGTCGCTGGCGTCGGCATTGATGATGCCGCCACCGGCAACCAGCAATGGGCGTTCAGCCTGATCGAGCATGGCCAGGGCCTTCTCGATTTGCACGCGGTTGGCGGTGGGCTTGGCCAGCGGCAGCGGTTGGTAAGCGTCGATGTCGAATTCGATTTCGGCCATCTGCACGTCGAACGGCAGGTCGATCAGCACTGGGCCTGGACGGCCGGAGCGCATTTCGTAGAAGGCTTTCTGGAACGCGTACGGCACCTGGCCCGGCTCCATGACGGTGGTTGCCCACTTGGTCACTGGCTTGACGATGGCGGTGATGTCGACCGCCTGGAAGTCTTCCTTGTGCATACGGGCGCGGGGTGCCTGGCCGGTGATGCAGAGGATCGGGATCGAGTCGGCCGAGGCACTGTAGAGCCCGGTGACCATGTCGGTCCCCGCAGGGCCGGAAGTGCCGATGCACACGCCGATGTTGCCGGCCTTGGTGCGGGTGTAGCCCTCGGCCATGTGCGAGGCGCCTTCAACGTGGCGAGCGAGGACGTGATCGATGCCACCGACCTTCTGCAAGGCGGAGTACAGCGGGTTGATCGCGGCGCCCGGGATGCCAAAAGCGGTATCAACCCCTTCACGGCGCATCACCAGAACGGCGGCTTCGATTGCTCTCATTTTGCTCATGGTTTTGTGCCTCTTACGTTTTGTAATTGTATACAAGTGGCTTTGTGCAGAGTGTATTCACGGCGGACGGCGCAGGTCAATCCATTTTCTCAAGCAGCTGTTTCATTCGTCGGAAGCCCTGTCTGCTGTGGCTTTTCGTCGCATGTGGCGATTTACGAGAATTATTGTATACAAAAAAATAACTCTTTGTGTTCTATTTGTCCCATCGAACTGTTGAACAAACAGCAGTCCATGACTTTCCGAAAAACAAAATGAGGACGGCACCATGAGCGCTTTAACCTTGAAAGTCGCAGTCAACCTGACCCATCAAGCCATCACCGCAGGGCGTGCAATCTCTGCGGCACCCCTGACCATCGCCGTGCTGGATGCCGGCGGGCACCTGGTCTCCCTGCAGCGCGAAGACGGCGCCAGCCTGCTGCGCCCGCAGATTGCCATCGGCAAAGCCTGGGGCGCCATTGCGCTGGGCAAGGGCTCACGCCTGCTGGCGCTGGACGCCCAGCAACGTCCGGCGTTTATCGCGGCCTTGAATAGTTTGGGGCAGGGCAGTGTGGTGCCGGCACCGGGCGGGGTGTTGATTCGGGATCAGGACGGGAATGTGTTGGGAGCGGTGGGGATCAGCGGGGATTTGTCGGATGTGGATGAACAGTGTGCGATCAGTGCGATCGAGGCGTTGGGGTTGCGGGCGGATGCGGGGGTTACTGCTTGATCTGCGCTGACTGAACTACCGCTTTCGCGAGCAAGCCCGCTCCCACATTTTGACCGCGTCTATCTTGAACACGCGATCGAATGTGGGAGCGGGCTTGCTCGCGAAGGCAATCTCCCAGACACATCCAGCTAAAAGTCTGCCCTTCAGTTTTCAGTCCGCTGATCTCCCACATTTTGACCGCGTCTATCTTGAACACGCGATCGAATGTGGGAGCGGGCTTGCTCGCGAAGGCAATCTCCCAGACACATCCAGCTAAAAGTCTGCCCTTCAGTTTTCAGTTCGCTGATCTAGCCTTTTCCTGAATTCATCCATGGGAGAGGCAAAGGAATGCCTGAGCTGTCAGCTTCACACCGCCTGCGCATCGGCCGCTATGCCGAACAGAACCGAATTTATCTTCTAACCGCCAATACCCTGAAACGTGAGCCTGTTTTCAAGGATTTCACCTTGGGCAGACTGGTCATACACCAATTCAAACAAGCACAGGAGCAGAGATTTGCCGACACCTTGGCCTTTGTCGTCATGCCCGATCATTTTCACTGGTTGATTCAACTACAAAGAGGATCGCTAGGCCAGTTGATGTGCCAGGCCAAATCCTTGAGTACTCGATCAATCAATACGGCGACTGGCAGGGCAGGTAGCCTTTGGCAGCAAAGTTTTCATGATCATGCTTTGCGGCGAGAGGAGGATTTGGTGAAGCTGGCTCGGTATGTTGTCGCCAACCCATTGCGGGCGGGGCTGGTTGAGAAGCTAGGTGACTATCCGTTGTGGGATGCGATTTGGGTTTGAATTGAAACCGGATCGCCCCCTTCGCGAGCAAGCCCGCTCCCACACTGGTCCGTGGTGAACGCAAAATATAGGTGCACCATCAATTCACTGTGGGAGCGGCGGTGCGGCGGTCCGACTTGCTCGCGAAGGGAGCGCCGCGGTCTAACGGTCCGGCTCACACCCCTTCAGCACCAACCGGATAATCGTCTGCGCCGCCGCTTCATAATCCACTTCATCCAGCTTGGCCTTGCCGGTGATGGCGGTGATCTGCCAATCAAAATCAGCATAAGTCTGGGTCGCGGCCCAGATGCTGAACATCAGGTGGTTGGGGTCGATGGGGGCGATCTGGCCGCGGTCGATCCAGGTCTGGATGCAGTCGATGTTGTGCCTGGCCTGGCCGTTGAGCTGTTCGACCAGGTCGGGACTCAGGTGCGGGGCGCCGTGCATGATTTCGCTGGCAAACACCTTGGAGGCGAAGGCCAGGTCGCGGGAGATGCGGATTTTCGAGCGGATGTAGCCGCTCAGCACTTCGCTGGGCACGCCGTCGGGGTTGAACGGTGTCGAGGCCTGGAGAATGGGCTCGATGATACTTTCCAGAACCTCGCGGTAGAGGTTTTCCTTGGATTTGAAGTAGTAGTAGACGTTGGGCTTGGGCAATCCCGCCTTGGCTGCGATGTCACTGGTTTTAGTCGCAGCGAAGCCCTTGTCGGCAAATTCTTCACTGGCGGCACGCAGGATCAGTTGTTTGTTGCGCTCGCGGATAGTGCTCATAAACCAGATGGTTCCTTGCCTGTACTGGCGGTTGCGCATGGTAGCACCGGCCTCGCGCGAGGCTCAAGAATGCCCCGCAGCCTGTTGAGCCGCGCTATGCTGCGCAGCATTCATTGAAGAAGGAAGCCTGATTCATGGCTGGAAGCAGTTTGCTGTTGCTGATCGACGACATTGCCGCGGTACTCGACGATGTGGCGTTGATGACCAAAATGGCAGCGAAGAAGACTGCCGGCGTGCTCGGTGACGACCTGGCGCTCAACGCCCAGCAGGTCAGCGGCGTACGGGCCGAGCGGGAAATTCCGGTGGTATGGGCGGTGGCCAAGGGCTCGTTCATCAACAAACTGATCCTGGTGCCATCGGCCCTGGCGATCAGTGCGTTCATTCCGTGGCTGGTCACGCCGTTATTGATGGTCGGCGGTGCCTACCTGTGTTTCGAAGGTTTCGAGAAACTCGCCCACAAATTCCTGCACAGCAAGGCCGAGGATCAAGCTGAGCATGCGGAACTCGTCGAAGCGATAGCCGATCCGGCAATCGATCTGGTGGCGTTCGAGAACGACAAGATCAAGGGCGCGATCCGCACCGACTTCATCCTGTCGGCGGAAATCATCGCCATCACCCTGGGCACCGTGGCGGATGCGTCGCTGACCCAGCAGGTCATCGTGCTGTCGGGCATTGCCATCGTCATGACCATCGGCGTCTATGGCCTGGTGGCCGGCATTGTCAAACTCGACGACCTTGGTTTGTGGCTGACCCGCAAACCCGGGCAGATGGCCAAAAGCATCGGCGGCGGGATTCTGCGTGCGGCACCGTACATGATGAAAAGCCTGTCGGTGATCGGTACGGCGGCGATGTTCCTGGTGGGTGGCGGGATCCTGACCCATGGCGTGCCCGTGGTTCATCACTGGATTGAAAGTGTCAGCGCGGGGGCGGGCGGTGCCGGGTTTATCGTACCGACGTTGCTGAATGCGGTGGCGGGGATTGTGGCGGGTGCGGTGGTGTTGGCGGGGGTGATGCTGGTGAGCAAAATCTGGAAAGCAGTGAAAGGCTGAAGCCTGACACTGTCCAGATGTGGGAGCGGGCTTGCTCGCGAAAGCGGACTGTCAGTCACATCAATGCTGGATGTGCCGCCGTCTTCGCGAGCAAGCCCGCTCCCACATTAGGCTAGCGGCGTCAGTAATCTCGCGCATAAGAAAGGCCATCCGGCGATACCCGAATGGCCTTTTTTGTGGCCGACGGCGTTACTCGGCGATCTGCAACTTGCGCGATTCGGTGTACACGTAACGCACCTTTTCGTACTCGAACGGCGTATTCAGCTGGCCGTAGCGAAAGCCGGTCTGGTAGCGCTTATCGATGCTGCGCAGGAGCCAGATCTCGGGATGGTCGGCGCTGACTTCGGCGACGTTGAGGAAGTTGATCGCCGACTCGGCGGTGAAGTCGACGGCCAGGCCGCCGGTGTCGCGGATGTTCGAAGGGCCGAGGATCGGCAACACGAAGTAGGCGCCGCCCGGTACGCCGTAGAAGCCCAGCGTCTGGCCGAAGTCTTCTTTCTGGCGCGGCAAGCCCATGGCCGTGGCCGGGTCCCATAGGCCCGCGATGCCGACGGTGGTGTTGAGCAACAGGCGCGCGGTGGTTTCCATCGAGCGCTTGCCCTTGAACTGCAGCAGGCTGTTCAACAGGTTCGGCACGTCACCGAGGTTGTTGAAGAAATTGCTGACGCCGGTGCGCAGGAAACTCGGGGTGATGTAGCGATAGCCGTCCACCACGGGCAGGAACACCCATTGGTCGAAGCGGTAGTTGAAGTGGTAGACGCGGCGGTTCCACTCTTCCAGCGGGTCGTAGACGTTCAGTGCGTTGAGCGTCGAGCGCTCGAACTCGCGCTGATCCAGCCCCGGGTTGAATTTGAGTTTGCTCAGCGGCTCCTTGAAGCCGTCACTGTCGATCACGACCGGGGCGTTGGCTTTGCTGTTGTCGGCACTGGCGACGCCTGCACAGAGTAACGCTGCGATGAGCAGGAGGTATTTAGCCACGGAAAAACTCCAGCATGGCGTCGCTGTTGACGCGGTAATTAAGGTTGCCGCAGTGGCCGCCCAGTGGATAAACAGTCAAGCGATCGCCGAAGGTCTTGCGCAGGAAACCAAGGTCGCCGGGGCCGAGGATCACGTCGTCGGCGTTGTGCATGACCGCGATTTTCGGGCTGTCGCGCAGGTAGTCCTTCAGCGCATACAAACTGACCTGGTCGATCAGTTGCAGCAGGCTGCCGCCGTCGGTGCGGGCGCGCCACATCGGGATGACCTGCTCGGTGATGTAGCAATCGAAATCGCATTGCAGCGCGCGCTTGAGAAACGGCGTGAGGGTGGTGCCTTCGGTGATCGGGTATTTGGGCGGCGTGATCAGGCCGCGACGGTTGATCAGGTCCGAGGTGAAAGCGATGTCGGCCGCCGAGAAGCGGAACGAAGTGCCGATCAGCATGGCCATCTGTTCGTTGCTCAGGTGCTGCTTGGACTGCTGGAAGTCGTAGAGCAGGGCATCGTTGAGATCGATGTAGCCCTTTTGCTGGAAGTAGCGGGTCAGTTTGTCCAGCACCAGTTCATAGAAGGTGGTGGAGTTGTTGATGCCCTTGACCTCGGTCTGGACCAGCTTGTCCAGATTGGTGATCGAGGTGTAGAGGTTGACCGGCGGGTTGAGCAGCAAGACTTTCTTGAAATTGAAGCTGCGACGGGTTTCGTCCAGGTGGGCGACGAATGCCGCATCCAGAGCGCCCAGGCTGTAGCCGGTCAGGTAGTAATCGGTGACAGGCACATTGGGGTTTTGCGCCCGCACGGCCTGCATCACCCGATACATGTCTTCGGCGTCTTCCTTGGTGATGCCGGGCGTGGCAAAGCGTGAGGCGGCGCTCATGAAGTCGAAGCTGGTGGGCGACGACAATTGCACCACGTGGTAGCCGGCCTTGTAGTAGAGCTTCTTCAGGTATTCGTTGAGGGTGCTGTCATAGCGCGCGCCGGTACCGGCGATCAGAAAGATCAGCGGCGCGGCTTTATCCTGGGTGGCGATGCGGTAAGTGAGTTTCTTCACCGGCCAGAAGTTGTCCGGCAACTGGAATTCACGCTCCGGGCGCAACGTGACGCTACGGGTTGCCTGATTGATGTCATCGTCAAGCGGCAACTCCGGGCGCAAGTCCGGTGGCGTCGTGGCAATGGTCGCCTCGAACGGGTTGGTCAAGGGGTAGCCATAACTGGCGGCGTCGATATCGACCGCCAGTGCGGACGCACTCAAAATAATGCCGCCAAACAGGGCGGCGAAGCGCAAGGAACGGAGCATGACTAGATCCCTTAGAGGAAGGTGCCGAATGAAGTTCGCAGGCTATGACCACAGGTTCTGCGCCAAAGTGCCCTGGATCGGCACTCATCAGGTCTGATTTCGGAGTAATGGTAGCCTGACGATACACTTTGCAGCTGTTTCGCGGCCGATTATCTGTTTCGTGCGTTTGCTAACCGCTGTCGGGGGATTAAGCTGGCCGCCGTTTTCGCTTATTGGAGTGTTTCATGTCCCGCCGTCTGCCCGTGATTCTGCTGCTTGTTATGCTGCCATTATGGCTGGCCGCCAGTTATGGCGCGCGTTATGGCTTCATGGAGGATGCTCAGTGGGTCGGCATCTGTGTAGACGAAGCGAGCCGCTGGGAATGCCAGGTCCGTTCGAACCTGGGGTTGATGATTCATTTCAGGGTATTAGGCTGGACGGCGTTGGCGGCAGCGGTAATCGGTTTTGTACTGCCGGGGCGGGCGGGGTGGTGGTTGGCCGTGTTGGCGTTGGTGTTCGGATTGCCTGCGCTGGCGTTGTACAACACTACGTTGGCTGTTTTTGCGGTGGTGATTGCGGCCTTGCGTCTGGTCCGGGCATCCCGCAGCGCTTGATAGTCCGCCTTCGCGAGCAGGCTCGCTCCCACATTGAATCCATGTCGTTCACAAGTCCTCTGTGGGAGCGGGCTTGCTCGCGAAGAGGCCGGCAGCCACACCAAGCAAGCTCGCTCCCACCTTGAAATCCATGTCGTTCACCAGTCCTCTGTGGGAGCGGGCTTGCTCGCGAAGAGGCCGGTAGCCACACCGAGCAGGCTCGCCCCCACCTTGAAATCCATGTCGTTCACCAGTCCTCTGTGGGAGCGAGCTTGCTCGCGAAGAGGCCGGCAGCCACACCAAGCAGGCTCGCTCCCACCTTGAAATCCATGTCGTTCACCAGTCCTCTGTGGGAGCGAGCCTGCTCGCGAAGAGGCCGGCAGCCACACCAAACAACAGTGAATCAACCCACACCCCTCACTTCCACCAACTGCCCCAACCGACTCCGCGTCCGCGCCAGATCAATCGCATCGCCCCTCAGACTCTCCCGCAACGACCGCTGTCCCAGCAACACCAGATGCTTGTCCTGATCGTACAAAACATCAACCAGATTGATAAACCGCTGCTGAGCCGCAATCGAGCAATCAGCGAGATCAGGCAATTCATCGATGACCCAGTGATCGAAACGCCGACACAGTTCCAGATAATCCATGACCGCCGTGGGGTGGTCGCACAGATCGCCAAAGGTAAAACCAATGGTTCG
Organism: Pseudomonas fluorescens; assembly: GCF_902497995.1. Classification (GTDB taxonomy): domain Bacteria; phylum Pseudomonadota; class Gammaproteobacteria; order Pseudomonadales; family Pseudomonadaceae; genus Aquipseudomonas; species Aquipseudomonas fluorescens_BK. The sequence goes on from NZ_CABVII010000038.1 coordinate 8,676, forward strand.
CCCTTCACAGTATCGGGCCCGCAGATGCCGTGCGCCGACGGGCAGCGCAATAACGGGAGCGTCAGGTGAGGGCAGGTTCAAGGCCTGACGTTGCGCCAGCGTGGCCGGCCAGACGTATTGACCCTGGGTGAACAGCTGCTGGGCGTGGGTTCTCGCCTGACTGCGGTAGTCGTGGGGGCCGCCGACTTCCATGACCTGCATGCGTGCGTTGAGCAGCTCGATCGCCGGTTTGAAGCGTGCATGGTACAGCGGGTTGGGCAGCAAGCCCTCGGGCGGGTAATTGGAGGTGACCAGCAGCAGGATGCCCCGGCGGAACAGTGCCTTGAACAGCCGCGTTATGAGCATCGCATCGCCGATGTCGTGGACGTGAAACTCGTCGAAACACAGCACCCGGCAGTCGCCCAGCAGCTCATCGAGGGTGGCCGCCAGTGCATCGGGCTGATCGCGATGACTGAACATGCCTTGATGAAGCAGCGCAAAGAACTGATGGAAGTGCAGACGCTGTTTTCCCGCGATCGGCAGCGCCTGGAAAAAACCGTCGAGCAGCCAACTCTTGCCGCGCCCCACGGCGCCATGCAGGTACAGCCCGGGCAGGGCTTTCGCCGATGAACCGAGCAGCGTCGTGGCGTGCTGCGCCATGCAGTCGATCACGCGCTGCTGGCTGTGGCTGAGGGTGTAGCCCTGAGAGTGCGCCTTGTGGCGAAAGTGGTCATGGATGACGCGACCGGTCGCGGTGACGGGCGCTGGCGCTGCCTTGCCGAACAAGCGGCGCAGTATTGGCCAGTGAGGTATGAGTCGCGAACGGTTGGGCGGTCGAACGGCCACTGTGATGTCACCCCGTAATGGTCAGGCCGGCTTCCCCGAGCGGCGGCGTAGTGTAACCAAAGGGTGAACGCCCCGGCCACTCTGTAGGAGCCAGGCTTGCCGGCGAAGGCGTCCTCATGGGCGGTGCATGGCTCGAGGCTACCTTCGCCGTAGGAGCCAGGCTTGCCGGCGAAGGCGTCCTCATGGGCGGTGCATGGCTCGAGGCTGCCTTCGCCGTAGGAGCCAGGCTTGCCGGCGAAGGCGTCCTCATGGGCGGTGCATGGCTCGAGGCTGCCTTCGCCGGCAAGCCTGGCTCCTACAGGCGAAGGCGTTTTCATGGACGGTGCATGACTTGAGGCCGCCTTCGCTGGTAAGCCCGCTCCTACAGGGCGGTGGGGTCAGAATTGCACGGTTTGCTTGAGCATCTGCGCTGCCGGTGTGTCGCTTGGGCTGACCATCGCATAGTTATACCCACCCCCCGACCAATACTCGGCCTGCAACTCGCCATCGCTGCGACTGCCCCGGGGCAGCAGGAAGTTTTTCGGCCCTGGCGGGCGTACGTAAAAGCTGACCTTGTGCCCGCTCCGATCCTCATACACCACCATCGCCGCCGGCCCTTGCTCGGTGCTGAGCAAGCGCCCGCTGGCCGGTTTGAAGCCCGCCGCCGAGAGGTCAGGCAAGCGATTGGCCTGAGTGAAATAACGGTCGAGCCAGCCCTGCATATCGCCCTCGTCGCCGGCTTTATAGTCAGCCGGCAGAAGGCCCTGCTGGGCAATCAGGCGATAGGCTTGCAGGGCATCGGTCATCGGCAGCGGGGCCCCGACCAGCGTCATCTCCCGCGCCTGCCAACCGCTGACCCCGCCGACGCTGACCGCGATCAACAACACCGCGGCGCTGGCCAGGTGACGACGGGATTGCCGGGTGCGGCGCTGGCGAATCAGCACCGGGTCGAGGTCCGGGTTGGCCGGTTGCTGCAAGGCGCCGCCCAGGGCGGCGCGCAATTGTTGGGCATCCTGTTGCCAGGCACGGACCTGGGCCGCGACTTCAGCGTTGCCGGCCAGAAAAGTCTCCAGCAGACGTCGGTCGTCATCGCTCAATTGGTGGTCGACATAGGCGTGCAGGTCCCGCTCGCTTGGGGGCATGCTGATCATTTGAGTCTCCGCAGGGAAGGGCGGGCGATTTCGCCATCGCTGAGTTGGCGCAAGGCCTGGCGCGCTCGGGACAGGCGCGACATCACGGTACCGACGGGGACATCGAGGATCTCGGCGACCTCCTTGTAGCTCAAGCCCTCGACCGAGACCCAGAGCAGCAGGGCGCGCTGTTCAGTGTTGAGCTGATCAAAGGCCTGCAGGGTCGATTGCGCGATCACGGTGCGCTCGACCGAGGGCTGCGCATCATCGCGTCCGGTAAAGAATTCGAGCATCCGCGCATACCGCCGGGAGCGCCGGTGTGCATCGAGAAACTGCCGATACAGAATCGAAAACAACCAGGCACGCAGGTCGCCCTCGGGACGCTTGTCGCCCCAACTCGACAGCGCGCGCTCAAGGCAGCACTGCACCAGATCGTCGGCACTGCTGGGATTACGCGTCAACGACAGGGCAAACCGGCGCAATCTGGGAATGATTTCTCGCAGCTGTTCGTCGATATCGTTCATGAAGTTTGGACTAGTCACTACGCTGTGGACTAGGAAGACGCCCGGCACCCGAGGTTATTCCACGCCTGAAAAAATAAACACCGGGCAATGGAATAAACCTGCACCGGGTACGTCTGCCTGACTCTTCTCACTTGTGGCCGATGGCCCTGGAGTCTTTTCATGGTAGATCGCTCATCACCGCCAACCCGGCCCCCCCTGAGCGCCGCGAACCTGACCTTGCGCCTGGCCGGCATTGCCCTGGTGGTCGCCGCCGTGGCCGGGGCATTTGCCTACGTCAATGGCACCCTCGACCCACAGCGCCTGACCCCGAAAAAGCTGATCAATGTGTTGGAAACCAACAACGGCGTGCACCCGGGCTTCCGGCGTAACCACTCCAAAGGCGTGTGCGTAATCGGGTACTTCGAGAGCAGCGGCGAGGCGCGTGCCTACTCCAGCGCCCAAGTGTTCAATGAGCCGCGAACCCCGGTGGTCGGACGTTTCGCCTTGCCGGCCGGTAACCCTTATGCGCTGGACAACAGCGTGCCGATCCGCAGCCTGGCACTGCGTTTCACCCAGGCCAACGGACAGCAGTGGCGCACCGGAATGAACAGCATGCCGGTATTTGCGGTGGGCACGCCCGAGGCGTTCTATCAATTGCTACAGGCGCAGTCGCCGGACCCGGCCACCGGCAAACCCAATCCTGCCGCCGTGTCGGCGTTCTTTGGCTCGCATCCTGAAGCGGCCCCTTTTCTGGCCTGGGTCAAAACCGCCAAGCCCTCCGCCAGCTACGTGACCGAAACCTACAACAGCGTCAACGCGTTTTACCTGGTGAACGCGGCCGGACAGCGGCAAGCGGTGCGTTGGAGCATGGTGCCGGTGGCTCGGGATGCTGCAGGCGCCACTGCACCAGAGGGCGGCGAATTCCTCGAGAAAGACCTGGTCCAGCGCATCGCCGCAGGGCCGCTGCGGTGGCAGTTGGACATCACCCTGGCCAACCCCGGCGACCCGGTCAACGATGCCAGCAGGGCCTGGCCTGACGGCCGCAAAGTCGTCAACGCCGGCACCCTGGTGCTCGAAAGCACCCAACCGCAACTCAATGGCGAATGCCGTGACATCAACTATGACCCGCTGATATTGCCCGCCGGCATCGAAGGTTCCGACGATCCATTGCTCGCTGCACGTTCAGCCGGTTACGCCAAATCCTACTTGCGTCGCACCAGCGAAGTCAGTCAGTTGCCCGCCGCTAAACAGGAGTCTGGTCAATGAGCGCTCATCCAAACCATTTCGCGCCGCTGGCGCGACTGCTGCACTGGCTGATGGCGCTGATGGTCATTGCCATGCTGTTTATCGGCGCGGGCATGGCCGCCTCGGTGTCCGAACGGCATGAGTGGCTGATCAACCTGCACAAACCCCTGGGCGTGGCCATTCTGTTGCTGGTGATCGTGCGTATCGTCGTGCGCTTTTCCACCCGACAACCACCGCTGCCGGCGGACCTGCCGGGCTGGCAAGTGCTGGCGGCCAAGGCCTCGCACTTTTTGCTGTACGTCTTGATGCTGATCTTGCCGCTGCTGGGCTGGGCGATGATCTCGGCGGCGGGGGACCCGGTGATGCTCGGCAGCTCGCTGCAATTGCCGTCGATCGTGCCGGCCAATGCGCAGGTGTTTGCATTCCTGCGCAAGGCGCATGGCTACCTGGCGTATCTGCTGTTCCTGACGGTGTTGTTGCACCTGGCCGCAGCGCTGTTCCACGCCTGGGTGCGTCGCGATGATGTGCTGGACAGCATGCTGCGCGGCAAGGACCGCGGATAACCCCTCACCGCGGCTCATGATCACCGGCATTTCGCTGAATGGTGCAACCGACGGGTTTGGCGTTTTGCACCATTCAGCGGTATGCAGGTGATCCCTGTAGGAGCCAGGCTTGCCGGCGAAGACGGCCTTGAGCCATGTATCGCCCATGCAGACGCCTTCGCTGTAGGAGCCAGGCTTGCCGGCGAAGACGGCCTTGAGCCATGCATCGCCCATGCAGACGCCTTCGCTGTAGGAGCCAGGCTTGCCGGCGAAGACGGCCTTGAGCCATGCATCGCCCATGCAGACGTCTTCGCTGTAGGAGCCAGGCTTGCCGGCGAAGACGGCCTTGAGCCATGTATCGCCCATGCAGACGCCTTCGCCGGCAAGCCTGGCTCCTACAGGGTTTGGCGAAACCCGCGCTCAGCGCAGGTTATCGACGATGTCGGCAACGGTCGTCAGCACATCCTTGCCCAACTGCTTCGACCGCTTCCCCGACCACCCCGTCAACGCATTCGGCGCATCATTGTTGTCCTTGAACGGCATTTCCAGCGTCAGCGACAGGCAGTCGAATTTCTCGCCAACGGCGTTGCACGCCAACGTCATGTTCGCCTTGCCCGGCAGGTCACGGGTGTAGCCATGCCTGGTCTGAAAATCCTTGGTCAGATGCTTCAAATGACTGCGGAAATGCTCTTCGAGTTTTTCGATCCGCGGCGTGTAACCCGGGTTTCCTTCGCACCCGGCGGTGAACACGTAGGGGATCTCTTCATCGCCATGGATGTCGAGAAACAGGTCGACCCCGTACTGCTCCATTTGCTGTTGCACGAACAACACTTCCGGGCTCAGTTCCTGGCTCGCACTCTGCCAGGCGCGGTTGAGGTCCTGGCCCATGGCGTTGGTGCGCAAGTGACCGTGGAAGGCGCCGTCCGGGTTCATGTTGGGCACCAGGTACAGGTCGGCGCTGGCGAGCAATTTCTGCAGTACAGGGTCGTCGTGCTTTTCGAGGCGTTCGATCACCCCTTCCATGAACCACTCGGCCATGTGTTCGCCTGGGTGTTGCTGGGCAATGATCCACACCTTGCGCCGGCCTTCGGCGCCCGTGCCTTTACGCAGCAGCTGGATGTCCCGACCCTCGACGCTCTTGCCGGTGGCCAGCAGCTCGGTGCCGGCCTTGGTCAGCGCCTGCTCGATCAGCCAGTCATGGCGACCGCGGCTGTAGGGTTCGAAGTAGGCAAACCAGGCGTGGGTGGCGGTGGTTTCGAGGCTGAAACGCAGGCAGTCGCCCTCGAAGATGGTCGGCACGCGGAACCAGTTGACGTGGTCATAGGACGCCACCGCCTGATAACCGTCCCAGGCCTTGTTGTAGGAGGATTTGCTGGCGTTGTTCAGGCGGAACCAGTGCTCCTGGCCGACATGCAGACCGCTGGCCTTGAAGTGAAACCACTGGAAATGCTGGCTGCGAGTGTCCGGCCGGATGGCCAGCAGCGCGTGGAGCGGATTGCTGATATCGAGTACTTCAATATTGCCGCTGTCGAAGTTGGCGCTGATATCGAGAGAGGATCTGGCCACGGTCATAATCGATTCCTGAATATGATTTTTTATGGCTGGTACTTTACACGCCGCGAAGGCAAAACCCGGGGGAAATTGCGGGCTGAAAAGGGGGGCGTCTTCCTTGACGCCGACGCAGCTTAGAGACTGTGCGATTGATTCTCAAGTGCTATTTTTGATTAGTTTGGGCCAATGAGAGCGGGCTTCTCTTGCCAACGGATATTCTTTTGATATCATCCGCGCCATTCGGATTTATAGCACCAAAAAGACTTCATTAGCCTGAAGGTAAGCCAGAATAACTGGCAAAAAAAAACCCGGCAAAAAGCCGGGTCAAAAACCGTGATTAGCCTGATGAGGAGAATGTCCAGGAGACCGACCTAAGGTCCCTTGGACAATCGACTGATCTCGCGACCAGCTGTATGCAATAATAATCATTCTCGTTTGCAAGTCAAATGTTTTTACCTGCGCGATTGGAAAATTCTTTCCCGTCCTCCTCGAAAGCATCCTCGTTTCAGCCGTTCTGAGCACATTCCAGGGACCGGTCCACCAGCGCCCTGGCCATGTCGATCATGTGCACCGTGGAAAACGCCAGGTGCCGGTTGGCGCCCTGCAGGTTGTTGCCTGACTCGTAGGCGGTGGCAGCGGCACACCGCAGCAGGTCCGACGCATGGATCAGGGCCTCTTCGCTGCTGATATTGCGGTTCACGTCAAAGAAGCGTTGTTCGACCACTTCCTCTGAAACAGCTGGTTTCAAGTAATAGTCCAGCGCTCGCTGCGCGGCCGCAAAGCCTTCGGGCGAGGTGAGGGTGGTGTCGATCGGCATGTCTGGCAGGTCATTGCTGGGGATGGTCATGGTGATGGCAAGCTCCGTGATGGGATTCATATCCGTGAAACAATCCTAGTACAAAGTGTATTTGTGACGAGAATTTAAATACTACAAGTTGTGTTTTGATGGTCGGAGGCACCCACGTATCGTGCCGCACATGGATAAATGGATTGAATTGGTCAAGGCCAAGATGAGTGAACTCAAAGTCACTCAAGAGATACTCGCCGAGCGCGTGGGGATGTCCCAGGGCGGCATTGGCCATTGGCTGAACAAACGTCGTCAGCCCGGCATCGATGACATGAACCGGGTGCTGCAGGCGCTGGGCCTGGACTTTCTCGAGGTGGCGCTGGTGATCCGGGAGCCGGACGCCTCGAAGGCCGACGGCCAGGAACTGGCGAAAAAGTACAACCCGTACTTCCGTTACCCGGTCAGTGGCTGGCGAGCCACCGCAGAGGTGCGCGACGGCGAGCCGGCGGTGTACGGTCAGGGGCGTTTCGAACTGTCCGATTACCCGGCCCGGGGCGCGGCGTTCTGGCTGGAGGTGACAGGCGATGCGATGACGGCCCCCACGGGCATCAGCATTGCCGAGGGCATGTTGATCCTGGTGGACCCGGCCGTGGAAGCGCTGCCCGGCAAACTGGTGATCGCCCGGTGGCCGGACAGCGCCGAGGCCACGTTTCGCAAGCTGATCGAAGAGGGCGGGCAGCGTTACCTGGTACCGCTCAATCCGACGTACCCGAAAGCCCTTTACACCCAGGAATGCCGAATCATCGGCGTCGTGGTGCAGGCGACGATCAGGTTCTAGCCGGATCGGTCCGCGCCAGGCCCAGGCCCAGGCCCAGGCGCAGCACCGATCTTCAGTTCACGCTTCTTCCAGTTCCACCAGCGCACTGCCTTCGCTGACCATCTCGCCTTCCTGGCAATACAGCGCCTTGATCACCCCGGCATGGGGCGCGCGGATGCTGTGCTCCATTTTCATCGCTTCCAGCACCACCAGTTGCGCCCCGGCTTCGACCGATTGCCCGGCCTCCACCAGCACCCGCACGATGCTGCCATTCATCGGCGCGGCAAGCCCGCCCTGATGGCTGTGACTGGCTTCGACGGCACTGATCGGGTCGTAGGCGTCGATGCGACGCAATTCACCGGCCCATTGCAGGTACAGGCTGTCACCCCGGCGAATCGCCCGATGCTGGCGGCGCACGCCGTGATGCTCGGTCAGCAGCTGTTCGCCCTTGAGCTGTGCGGTGTGGGGATCGGCGCGGCCCAGGGTCAGTGCGCGGTCCTGGCCTTCACAGCTCAGGTGCAGGGTGATCTCCCGGGGCAAGCCGAAACGCAACCCGCTGTTGATCGCCCAGGGCGACCCCGGGTCATCGGCGCGCGGGGCAGCCGGCTGGCTTTGGGCGACGGCCTGGGCGGCGGCGTGCCAGAATTCGTCGCCGAGATCCGCAGGGGCCGGCAGCAGTTGCTCCTGATAACGCGGAATGAACCCGGTATCCAGCTCCGCCGCGGCAAACGCCGGATGGCCGACGATCCGGCGCAGGAAGTTGATGTTGGTCTTGAGCCCGCCGATCGCAAACTCATCGAGCATGCGGAGCAACCGCAGGCGCGCCTGTTCACGGTCCTCGCCCCAGGCAATCAGCTTGCCGAGCATCGGATCGTAGAAGGGCGAAATCTCGTCGCCTTCTTCCACGCCACTGTCCACCCGACGGCCCGGACCGGGCGCGGATTCGCGATACAACTCCAGGCGTCCGGTGGCCGGCAGGAAGTCGTTGGACGGGTCTTCGGCGTACAGGCGCACTTCAATTGCATGACCGAGCAGCGGCACTTGATCCTGGGTCATCGGCAACGCTTCACCGCGCGCCACGCGAATCTGCCAGGCCACCAGGTCGAGGCCGGTGATGGCTTCGGTGACCGGGTGTTCGACTTGCAGGCGGGTGTTCATCTCCATGAAGAAGAACTCGCCGCGGGCATCCAGCAGAAATTCCACGGTACCGGCACCGACGTACCCGATGGCCTGGGCCGAACGCACCGCGGCTTCGCCCATGGCACGCCGCAGTTCCGGGCTCAGGCCCGGGGCGGGTGCTTCCTCGACGACTTTCTGATGCCGACGCTGAATCGAGCAGTCCCGTTCATTGAGGTACAGGCAGTGGCCGTGCTGGTCGGCGAACACCTGGATTTCCACATGGCGCGGTTTGAGCAGGTATTTCTCCACCAGCATCCGCGAATCGCCGAACGAGGACTGCGCTTCACGCTGGGCCGAGGCCAGGGCTTCGGCGAGCTGGCTGACCTCCTCGACCACTTTCATGCCTTTGCCGCCGCCGCCCGCCGTGGCCTTGAGCAGCACCGGGTAGCCGATGCGTTCGCAGGCGTCGCGGAAGGTCTCGAGGTCCTGGGCTTCGCCGTGATAGCCCGGCACCAGCGGCACGCCAGCGGTTTCCATCAAGGCTTTGGCCGCGGATTTACTGCCCATGGCGTCGATGGCCGAGGCGGGTGGGCCAAGGAAGATCAGGCCGGCGGCTTCGATAGCGCGGGCGAACCCGGCGTTCTCGGACAGGAAGCCATACCCCGGATGGATCGCCTGGGCGCCACTGGCCTTGGCCGCGGCAATCAGTTTGTCGATCTGCAGGTAGCTGTCGGCGGCTTTGCTGCCGCCGAGGTCGACGCGAATATCCGCTTCGCGGCTATGGCGCGCGTCGCGGTCAGTGGCGCTGTGCACGGCCACGGTGGTCAGGCCCAGGGCCTTGGCGGTCCGCATGACCCGGCAGGCGATTTCGCCGCGGTTGGCCACCAGCAGGGTGGTGAGAACAGGTGCGCTCATCAACGCGACTCCTTGGGGGTGGTTGCGGCTTTCCAGATCGGCGCACGCTTTTGCAGAAAGGCCCGCAAGCCCTCCTGGCCTTCAGGGCTGACGCGGATGCGCGCGATGGCGTTTTCGGTGTAGCGGCGCAGCGCCGGGGTCAGCGCGCCGTTGCCGACTTCACGCAGCAAGTCCTTGCTGGCGCGCATGGCCGCCGGGCTGTTGAGCAGCAGGTTGTCGATCCACTGCTCGACTTTTTGTTCCAGCTCAGTGGAGGGATAGCTCTCCGACAACAAGCCGATTTCCCGCGCCCGTTGCCCACCAAAACGCTCGGCGGTCAGCGCGTAGCGGCGTGCCGCCCGTTCGCCGATGGCTTGCACCACGAACGGGCTGATCACGGCCGGGGCCAGGCCGATGCGCACTTCCGACAGGCAGAACTGCGCGTCATCGGCGCCGATCGCCATGTCGCAGCAACTGATCAGGCCCAACGCGCCACCAAAGGCAGCGCCTTGCACCACCGCCAGCGTCGGGACTTTCAGCTTGGCCAGGTTGTACATCAACTCCGACAGTTCCCGGGCGTCGTCGAGGTTGGTGTGGTAATCGAGTTCGGCCGATTGCTGCATCCAGGCCAGGTCGGCGCCGGCACTGAAATGCTTGCCGCGGCCGCGCACCAGCAGGAACCGCAGGCTGGCATCGCTCGACACTTTGTCCAGGGCGAGGATCAGTTCGCGGATCATCTCGGCGTTGAACGCGTTGTTCTTTTCTTCACGGCTAAGCCACAGGGTCGCAAAACCCCGGGGGTCGGTCAGCAGTTCCAGCGTATTAAAGTCGCTCATGTTCGTCCGTCTCCACGGTCCTTGTGGGAGCGGGCTTGCTCGCGAATGCGGTGTGTCAGTCGCCATTGATGTTGCCTGACACTACGCATTCGCGAGCAAGCCCGCTCCCACAAAAAATCACATCCGGAACACGCCGAAGCGGCTCGGTTCGATTGGCGCGTTCAGCGACGCCGACAAGGCCAGGGCCAGCACATCGCGGGTCTGCGCCGGGTCGATGACGCCGTCGTCCCACAGCCGTGCGCTGGAATAGTAGGGATGCCCCTGTTCTTCATACTGGTCGAGAATCGGCTGCTTGATCTCGGCTTCCTGCTCGGCGCTGAAGCCGTGGCCACTGCGCTCGGCCTGCTCGCGCTTGACCTGCACCAGCACACCGGCCGCCTGTTCGGCGCCCATCACGCCGATCCGCGCATTCGGCCACATCCACAGGAAGCGCGGGTCGTACGCCCGCCCGCACATGCCATAGTTACCGGCACCGAAACTGCCGCCGATGATCACCGTAAACTTCGGCACCTTGGCGCACGCCACGGCCGTCACCAGTTTCGCGCCGTGCTTGGCAATGCCGCCGGCTTCGTATTTCTGCCCGACCATAAACCCGGTGATGTTCTGCAGGAACAGCAACGGAATGCCACGCTGACAGGCCAGCTCGATAAAGTGCGCGCCTTTCTGCGCGGCTTCGGCGAACAGGATGCCGTTGTTGGCGAGGATCGCGATCGGGTAACCGTGCAGGTGGGCAAAACCACAGACCAGGGTCGTACCGAACAGCGCCTTGAATTCATCGAACACCGAACCGTCCACCAGCCGCGCGATCACTTCCCGCACATCGAACGGCTGCTTGGCGTCCGCCGATACCACGCCATACAACTCGTCGCTGGCGTAGAGCGGGGCGATCGGCGTGCGCTGCTGCACTTCGCCGAGCTTGCGCCAGTTGAGGTTGGCGATGCTGCGTCGGGCAATGGCCAGGGCGTGCTCGTCGCTCTCGGCGTAATGGTCGGCCACCCCGGAAATCTTGCAGTGCACGTCGGCCCCGCCCAGGTCTTCGGCGCTGACCACTTCACCGGTCGCGGCTTTTACCAGCGGCGGGCCGGCGAGGAAAATCGTCGCCTGCTGGCGCACCATGATCGCTTCGTCGGCCATGGCCGGTACATAGGCACCGCCGGCGGTGCACGAGCCCATCACCACCGCAATCTGCGGAATGCCCATGGCGCTCATGTTGGCCTGGTTGAAAAAGATCCGGCCGAAGTGCTCACGGTCGGGGAACACTTCATCCTGGCGCGGCAGGTTGGCGCCACCGGAGTCCACCAGATAGATGCATGGCAGGCGGTTCTGCTGGGCGATGGTCTGGGCGCGCAGGTGTTTTTTCACGGTCAGCGGGTAGTACGAGCCACCTTTCACCGTGGCATCGTTGGCGACGATCATGCATTCGACGCCTTCGACCCGGCCGATCCCGGCAATCACGCCCGCGGCCGGCACGTCTTCGCCATACACCTCATAGGCCGCCAGTTGGCTGATCTCGAGAAACGGCGAACCCGGATCGAGCAGGCGATTGATGCGTTCACGGGGCAGCAATTTGCCCCGGGAGGTGTGGCGTTCCTGCGCCTTCGGGCCGCCACCTTGCTGCACCTGGGCGAGCAGGGTGTGCAGGGCGTCGACCTGTTTGAGCATGGCCGCGCTGTTGGCGGCGAACTCCGCCGAACGGGGGTTGAGCTGGGTATGCAAAATCATCGGGCTACTCCGTAGCAGCTTCAAGTTGCAAGCTACAAGTTAGAAGCAAGCGCGCAGTCTTGTTGCCGCTTGAAACTTGCCGCTTGCCGCTAACGAAATTCATTTCGTTTCGTTGAACAGTTCGCGACCGATCAGCATGCGCCGGATCTCACTGGTGCCCGCACCGATTTCGTACAGCTTGGCGTCACGCAGCAGGCGCCCGGCGGGGAATTCGTTGATGTAGCCATTGCCGCCGAGAATCTGGATCGCATCGAGGGCCATTTGCGTGGCGCGTTCGGCGCTGTACAGGATCACCCCGGCGGCGTCCTTGCGCGTGGTTTCGCCGCGCTCGCAGGCCTGGGCCACTGCGTACAGGTAGGCGCGGCTGGCGTTGAGCTGGGTGTACATGTCGGCGACCTTGCCCTGGATCAGCTGGAATTCGCCGATGCTCTGGCCGAACTGCTTGCGGTCGTGGATGTAGGGCACGATCAGGTCCATGCAGGCCTGCATGATCCCGGTCGGGCCGCCGGACAGCACCACGCGCTCGTAGTCGAGGCCGCTCATCAGCACTTTCACGCCACCGTTGAGCATGCCGAGGATGTTCTCTTGCGGCACTTCCACGTCATCGAAGAACAGCTCGCAGGTGTTGGACCCGCGCATGCCCAGCTTGTCGAATTTGTTGCTGCGGCTGAAGCCTTTGGAATCCCGTTCGACGATGAACGCGGTGATGCCGTGGGGGCCCTTTTCCAGGTCGGTCTTGGCGTAGATCACGTAGGTGTTGGCGTCCGGACCGTTGGTGATCCAGGTCTTGCTGCCGTTGAGCACGTAGTGATCGCCGCGCTTGTCGGCGCGCAGCTTCATCGACACCACGTCGGAGCCGGCATTCGGCTCGCTCATGGCCAGGGCGCCGATGTGCTCGCCGCTGATCAGTTTCGGCAGGTACTTGGTTTTCTGCTCGTGATTGCCGTTGCGGTTGATCTGATTGACGCAGAGGTTGGAATGCGCGCCGTAGGACAGCGCCACCGAAGCCGAGCCGCGGCTGATTTCTTCCATGATCACCACGTGAGCCAGGTAGCCCAGGCCGGCACCGCCGTACTCTTCCGGCACGGTGACGCCCAGCAGGCCCATGTCGCCGAACTTGCGCCACAGGTCGGCCGGGAACAGGTTGTCGATGTCGATCTGAGCGGCGCGCGGGGCGATCTCCTTGGCGACGAAGGACTGAACCTGATCGCGCAGCATGTCGACGGTTTCACCGAGGGCAAAATTCAGGGATGGATAGCTCATGGGGCACCTTTTGGCTTTTTTGTAGGGTAGGGGAGGGTCGTGATCCGCTTCTCACCTTTACGTTAACGTAAACCTGAGACGAATGGCTGTCAATCACCCTTTACGTTAACGTCAACTTAGGCGACATTAGAGCCAGCTCAAGATGTAAACACGGACCACCCCCCGTAGGAGCGAGGCTTGCCCGCGAAAGCGTCAGATCAGTCAACATCAATGTTGAACGTGCCGACCTCTTCACAAGCAAACCCGCCCCACAGGAAACCGTCCGCAGCTGAACCCTGTAGGAGCGAGGCTTGCCCGCGAAGACGTCAGATCATTCAACATCAATGTCGAACATGCCGACCTCTTCACAAGCAAACCCGCCCCACAGGAAACCGCCCGCAGCTGAACCCTGTAGGAGCGAGGCTTGCCCGCGAAGACGTCAGATCATTCAACATCAATGTCGAACATGCCGACCTCTTCACAAGCAAACCCGCCCCCACAGGAAACCGTCCGCAGCCCATTAATAAAGACAACAGGGGTCATCATGGATCAACCCACTGCAAGCCCGCAGCGCAGCTACACCCGCGGTTCCCAGGACAAAGCCTTGCTGGCGATGACCATCGGCCAGGCGTTCGACAACACCGTCGCGCAGTACCCGACCGGGGAGGCGCTGGTCGTGCGCCACCAACAACTGCGTTACACCTGGCAGCAATTGGCCGACGCCGTGGACCTGCACGCCAGGGCGCTATTGGCCCTGGGCCTGCAGACCGGTGATCGCCTCGGCATCTGGGCCCCCAACTGCGCCCAGTGGTGCATCAGCCAGTTCGCCAGCGCGAAAATCGGCGTGATCCTGGTCAACATCAACCCGGCATACCGCAGTTCCGAACTGGAATACGTACTCAAGCAATCCGGCTGCCAATGGCTGGTCTGTGCCGGCGCCTTCAAGACCTCCGACTACCACGGCATGCTGCAAGGCCTGGTGCCGGAACTGGCGGAACACGCCACCGGCCAATTGCACAGCGAACGCCTGCCGGACCTGCGCGGGGTAATCAGCCTCGACGCCCAGCCGCCAGCGGGTTTCCTGCCCTGGTCCCAGCTGACCGATCTCGCGAGCAGCGTGTCCGCCGAGCAGCTGCACGAACGTCAGGACAGCCTGCATTTCGACCAGGCAGTGAACATCCAGTACACCTCCGGCACCACCGGTTTCCCCAAGGGCGCGACCCTCAGCCACTACAACATTCTCAACAACGGCTACATGGTCGGCGAAAGCCTCGGCCTGACCCACGAAGATCGGCTGGTGATCCCGGTGCCGCTGTATCACTGCTTCGGCATGGTCATGGGCAACCTGGGCTGCATGACCCACGCCAGCACCATGATTTACCCCAACGACGCGTTCGATCCGCTACTGACCCTGACCACCGTCGCCGAAGAAAAGGCCACCGCGCTCTACGGCGTACCGACCATGTTCATCGCCATGCTCGACCAACCCCAGCGCGCCGAATTCGACCTGTCGAGCCTACGCACCGGGATCATGGCCGGGGCCACCTGTCCGATCGAAGTGATGCGCCGGGTCATCAGTGACATGCACATGAATGAAGTGCAGATCGCCTACGGCATGACGGAAACCAGTCCGGTGTCGTTGCAGACTGGCCCGTCGGACGAACTGGAGTTGCGCGTCACCACCGTCGGCCGCACCCAGCCGCAACTGGAAAGCAAAATCATCGACGAGGCGGGCAACCTGGTGCCGCGCGGCACCATTGGCGAGCTGTGCACCCGCGGCTACAGCGTGATGCTCGGCTACTGGAACAACCCGCAAGGCACCGCGGAAGCCATCGACCAGGCCGGCTGGATGCACACCGGCGACCTGGCGAGCATGAACGACCAAGGCTACGTGTGCATCGCCGGTCGCAACAAGGACATGATCATCCGCGGCGGTGAAAATGTTTACCCACGGGAGCTGGAAGAATTCTTCTTCACCCACCCGGCCGTAGCCGATGTGCAAGTGATCGGGATCCCGTGTTCGCGCTACGGCGAAGAAATCGTCGCCTGGATCAAATTCCACCCCGGCCACAGCGCCACCGAGCAGGAACTGCAAGCCTGGTGCAAGGAGCGCATCGCCCACTTCAAGACGCCGCGTTACTTCAAGTTCGTGGAGGAGTTCCCGATGACCGTGACCGGCAAGATCCAGAAATTCCGCATGCGCGAGATCAGCATCGAAGAATTGCGCATCAACAAAACCTGACCACATTCCCTGGTGGACCTGATGAACCCGGTTGACCTGATGAGCCCGGTGGATCTGGCGAACCTGTAGGAGCGAGCGATGCGGCGACCCGACTTGCCCGCGAAGAACGATGACGCGGTTTGCCTGTGAAATCGCGGCGTTCCCTTCTGTAGGAGCGAGGCTTGCCCGCGAAGAACGATAACGCGGTTTCCCTGTTAAATCGCGGCGTCCCCTTCGCGGGCAAGCCTCGCTCCTACAGGCACAGGCACAGGCACAGGTACAGGTACAGGTACAGGCAGTGGGATGGGTGAGCGGGAGAAATACCGGCACAATTTGGCGAAACGCAGAAAGCACAAAGGGGAGCCGAAGCTCCCCTTTAATTTTGTCGTCACGTGCTCTTTTTTTATTATTGAGGGGCGGTCTGTTTTTGTTTTTGGCAACCGTGACCCTTTACCGCTGTTTTTATCGATCCCCATCCGGGATCAAGAGCAAACGTATTTTTTTGAGCGCTGATCTACTTTCTCGCCAAGCGATCCAACCAGTTCGGGAGCTACCTGAAGGTAGTTTTATTATTCTCTGTCCGGTTGCGGGTCACTCCGAAAAGCACCCTGAAAAGCACATCCTCTCCAAAAAAATCTGTTAGCTGCGTCTCTGCCGTGTTGTTTTTGTTATGTCAGAGTCGTTACGTCTTATTTTTATTAGGTGTGTCGCGTTTTTTTTTGTTCTTGTTATGCCATAGAGATAGCAGAACCCGTGCCAACTTTTTAAAACCCTTTAAAATCAATGAGTTGAGTTTTATGAGGTTTTTTCAGTGGGCCAGATTCGGCAGATTTGTTTCCGTGTTACTCGCTTGCCCCCCACATTCCTGTCCCTGCGGTAACACCTCGACACACCCGCGTACTCACTGCGCGCTACGAGCCCTGGCCACGCGCGAACCGCTGGCGCGTCCCAGCACCGTGCTGATTTGCTGGCCTGCCACAATCAAGGCCTCGAGGTCGATTCCGCTGTCGATGCCCAGGCCGTTCAGCAGGTACACCACGTCTTCGGTGGCCACGTTACCGCTGGCGCCCTTGGCGTAGGGGCAGCCGCCGAGGCCGGCGATGGAGCTGTCGAACACCGCGACCCCTTCCAGCAGACTGGCGTAGATATTGGCCATGGCCTGGCCATAGGTGTCATGGAAGTGCCCGGCGAGTTTTTCCCGCGGCACATCGGCCGCCACCACTTCAATCAGCTTGCGGGTGGCACCGGCCGTCCCGGTGCCGATGGTGTCGCCCAGGGACACTTCGTAGCAGCCCATGGCGTAGAGCTCGCGCGCGACCCGGGCCACTTGCTCCGGAGCGATGTGACCTTCGTACGGGCAGCCCAGCACACAGGACACATAACCCCGCACCTTCACGCCGTGCTGTTTCGCCGCGTCCATGATCGGCACGAAACGCGCCAGGCTTTCACTGATCGAGCAATTGATGTTGCGCTGGGAAAACGCTTCGGACGCCGCGGCGAACACCGCCACCTCCTTGACCCCAGCGGCCACGGCATCTTCAAACCCGCGAAGATTGGGCGCGAGTGCCGCATAGGTCACCCCGGGCTTGCGCTGGATCTGCGCGAAGACCTCGGCGGAACCGGCCATTTGCGGCACCCATTTGGGCGAGACGAAACTGCCGACTTCGATATAGCCCAGGCCTGCGGCGGTCAGGGCATCGACCAGCTGCACTTTATCCGCGACGCTGATGGGTTGGGCTTCGTTTTGCAGACCGTCGCGAGGGCCGACTTCGACCAGGCGTACGTGAGTGGGTAGGGACATGGGATTGACCTGTTGTTATGGACGACATCGTTCGAATGTGGGAGCGGGCTTGCTCGCGAATGCGGATTTACATTCAACATTGATGTTGGCTGACACACCGCATTCGCGAGCAAGCCCGCTCCCACAGTAGATTGTGTGGACCTATTGAACCGCTTGCTGACTCTTGATCGTCTGCTCCAACGCCTGGCTGCACCGCTCCTGCGCCGTATCCAACTCCAGCTTCATCTGCTCGATATCAAGCATCTGCTGCTCAAGCTGTTCCCGACGCTCGGCGATTTTGTTCAGCATGGTCTGCAGCTGTTTCTGATTACCGCCAGTAGGATCGTAAAGCTCGATCAACTCACGGCACTCGGCCAGTGAGAAACCGATGCGCTTGCCCCGCAGGATCAGCTTCAAGCTGACCTTGTCCCGGGGCGAATAGATGCGTTCCTGGCCACGCCGCTCAGGGCTGAGCAGACCTTGCTCTTCATAAAAGCGAATGGCCCGGGTCGTGATGTCGAGCTCGCGGGCGAGGTCGGAAATGCTATAGGTCTGGCTGCTCATGGAAGCGCTCGAAAAAGGTCATGGCGCTAAGCTAATGGCAGGTTGACGTTTACGTCAAGGGGCGGCTCATCACACCATCGGTATCTACACATCTTGCAGTACACACGAATAGTAGGGAGGGGGCTTGTCCACAGCGATTTAGGTTGACCAACACTCTTGTGTATGACGCAAAACCTGTGGGAGTGGGCTTGCCCGCGATGGCGGTGTGTCAGCCGACAGAGATGCTGGATATGCCGGCCTCTTCGCGGGCAAGCCCGCTCCCACAAGGATCTCTGGCGGTCACAAAATCTGAGTTTCCGCCAGCCCACTATGGGAGCGAGCTTGCTCGCGAAGGCGGCGTGTCAGGCGACATCAATATTGACTGAGCCGCCATCTTCGCGAGCAAGTCGGATCGCCGCACCGCCACTCCCACAAGGGATCGTCGGTGAACACAAAATCGGCGTTCACACCGGCCCACTGTGGGAGCGGGCTTGCTCGCGAAGGCGGCGTGTCAGGCGACATCAATATTGACTGAGCCGCCGTCTTCGCGGACAAGTCGCATCGCCGCTCCCACAGGTTCCTCGCCTTAACTGACTGGCATTCGCCTCACAAAAAAAACCGGGCGCATCAGCGCCCGGGTTTTTACCTTGAGAAGGCAATTAGCGGTTAAACCGCTCCACCAACGAATACTGGGTATTCGCCGTCTTCGTCAGCTCTTCACTCAACAACGCCGAATGTTGCGCCTGCACCGACGTCTGGTCCGCCAAATGCGAAATGTTGCTGATGTTGCGGCTGATTTCTTCAGCCACCGCACTTTGCTCCTCGGTCGCCGCCGCAATCTGCGTGGCCATGTCGGTGATGTGGGCCACCGCTTCACTGATCCCCACCAGCGCCTGATCCGCCTCCAGCACCCGCGCCACACCTTCCTCGGCCTGGCGATGCCCGGCCTCCATGGTTTGCACCGCAGTGCTGGCGGTGTGCTGCAGCTTGGCGATCAGCGCGTGAATCTGCCCGGTGGATTCACTGGTGCGTCGCGCCAATTGCCGCACTTCATCGGCCACCACCGCAAACCCGCGCCCCATCTCACCGGCACGCGCCGCTTCGATGGCCGCGTTCAACGCCAGCAGGTTGGTCTGGTCGGCGATGCCCTTGATCACATCCACCACGCCACCGATTTCGTTACTGTCCTTGGCCAGCTGGGTCACGGTCAAACCGGTTTCCCCGACCACCCTCGACAAGCGCTGAATGGCTTCACGGGTTTCCCCGGCGATGTCACGACCGCGACCGGTCAGGCGATTGGCTTCCTGCGTCGCATCCGCCGTGCGCTGCACATGGCTGGCGACTTCCTGCGTGGTCGCCGCCATCTGGTTGACCGCCGTCGCCACTTGCTCGGTTTCCACGCGCTGGCGCTCCAGCCCGGTGGAGCTGTTGTGCGCCAGGGTGTCGGACTGTTTCGCTTGCTCGCTCAGGTGCTCGGCGGTGTCCTGCAGGCGGGTCAGGCAGGTTTTCAGGCGGGCTTCCTGACTGAGAATCGACATCTCCAGCCGCGCCTGAGCGCCGCGACTGTCGGTGTACATCTGCGCAATCAACGGGTCCGACGTGGTCTGCTCGGCCAGGCGCAACAAACGCTTGAGCCCGCGCTGCTGCCAGCGCAACCCCATCAGACCCAGCGGCACCGACAGCCCGGCGGCGAGGGCAAAGCCCCATTGCGAATTGAGCGACGCCCCGATCAGGAAACCCAGCTGGCTGACCAGAATGAACGGCAACCAATCCTGCAGCACCGGCAGCCATTTATCCGAGGAGGGCACGGCAGACTTGCCCTGGTTGAGGCGCTGGTAAAGGGCTTCGGCACGGCGAATCTGTTCGGCCGTGGGCTTGACCCGCACCGACTCGTAACCCACCACCTGCCGGCCTTCGAACACCGGCGTGACATAGGCGTTGACCCAATAATGATCGCCGTTCCGGCAGCGATTCTTGATAATGCCCATCCATGGCAAGCCTTGTTTCAACGTGCCCCACATGTGCGCGAACACCGCAGACGGCACGTCGGGGTGACGCACCAGATTATGCGGCGCACGAACCAGCTCCTCCGGAGAAAACCCGCTGACCTCGACAAAGGCGTCGTTGCAGTAGCTAATCTCGCCCTTGGCATCGGTCGTCGAAATCAACCGTTGCTGAGCCGGGAAGGTCCGTTCGCGTTGAGTAATGGGCTGGTTGTTACGCATGGCTATAGTCGATCCGTGAGGCTTTGACAGGGTGTCGGCGCGGTCACGGATTTGTTGAGTTTTTATTTTTCATCCCCCCTAAACACCCCCCGAAGCCCGCGGCCGCAACCGCTGCCCAATCACCTCCAGCACATCACACCCATCCCGCAACGGCACGGCGCAGAGCAAGGCAAAGTCACTGAGAATGAACGACTCGCACTCGATCGAACCGCGCATGGACAGGTTTTCCAGCACCTGGGTCACGGCCTGAATCCGATGGTTGGCCGCGTCGACCAGCACATCCAGTGGCGCCTGGGTATCGATGAAGAGGGTGGGCATGTCGCTGCAATTGCTGGTGAGCGCCTTGAAGCGGTTTTCCGGGTGAGGGGTTGGTTTTATGTAGGGTGAGTCGGAAGTACTCGATGTCATTTTTCAGGTGCCTTGGAGAATGAGTTCAAGCTACCAACGACCTTTCCTTCGGGCTTGGGTGGCAGCCGCACGCGGGAGTAGGAAACTGAGGAAACACACCAAACTCAGCCACGTCGAAACGTGCCCCGCGCACGGCCGTCGCGACGATTTACGGACACGAATCAAGTTCCGAAATCAAACGACAGCGCCGGTGCGCGACGTATTTCCAAGGGTTCCTACACCCCGCCACCGCATTGGCAGTGACAGCGAAAGACTACCCATGCAGCACACTGCGCACCAGTTCATGCAAACCGCTAAAACTTGAAGGAAATCTCCGACAACTACGTCATGAAATTCCATTGGCCCCAAGACCCACTCCGCCAACAAATCCCGCTCCCCAAAATCGACGCAACCCCACAGAAGCAAGGCATTGCCCTAATGCCAGTCAGTTAAGCGAATGCGGCCTACGGTAGGAGCGAGCTTGCTCGCGATGGTCGTTAACGATAACGCGTGTTTGCTGGTTAAACGCGGCGCTCTTGAGTCCATCGCGAGCGAGCTCGCTCCTACAATTTCCTTAACCGACTGGCATTGAGGCTTGCCCGCGATTGATCGCAGTCACCGCGAAGTATGATGTCTGAGCGCTGAGTTGAAATGAAAAATGTCCGTGTCGTGAGATGCGGGCATTTTTTTGGGCCGGAATTTATGTTGAATGACAGGCCGCCTTCGCGGGCAAGTCGGGTCGCCGCACCGCTCGCTCCTACAGGTTAGCGTCGAGCCAGGAATGAATGGTCGACATCACCTGTAGGAGCGAGCGGTGCGGCGACCCGACTTGCCCGCGAAGGCGATATCCAAGACAGCAAAAATCTTGAACCAGGCAAAAAACCAACGTATGCCAGTGACAAGGATGCTGAATGTGCCGACCTCTTCGCCAGCAAGCCGGCTCCCACAGGGGTTCTTCTGTGAATACAGAATATGTGTACGACAGAGATCAACTGTGGGAGCGGGCTTGCTCCGGGCGGCGTTCCGACGAAGGCGGTATGCCAGTGACAAAGATGCTGAATGTGCCGACCTCTTCGCCAGCAAGCCGGCTCCTACATTTCCACCAATGATGGCTATGTGCTTGACGCCACCCAACGCTGTCGTAGACTTCGCCGATCCGTCTGGGAGTCACGGTTATGCCGCGTTTTGGAAGTTGGGTAGCAGGATTTGCCTTTGTAACCTGTGCAGCAGCAGTACAGGCCCAACCCCCGGCACCAGAGGACCCGTTGCTGGAAAACAGCCCGGGCTCTGCGCGGGCGGGCAGTGAAGCCCGTGGCGTGCTGCGGGCTCGTGATCAGGCGGTGCTCGCCAGCGAGTTGCCGGGGCGGATCGTCGAGTTGCCGTTCAGCGAGGGGGAGTCGTTCAAGAAGGGCGATACCCTGGCGCGTTTCGATTGCTCGAGTTTTCAGGCGCAGCTCAATGCGGCCCAGGCGGCCAGTCGTGGGGCGGGCGAAGAGCTGGCGCACAACAAGCAACTGGCGGCACTGAATTCGGTCGGACGCTTTGAAGTGGCGCGGGCTGAGGCCAAGGTCAGCGAGACCCAGGCCCAGTCCCTGGTGTATCAAGTTCAGGTCAAGCGCTGCAGCGTACTCGCGCCGTTTGATGGCCAGGTGGTGGAGCGCAAGGTCCAGCGCTATGAAAGCGTTGCTGCCGGTGCGCCATTGCTGGAGGTGGTCGACAACCGGACCCTGGACATTCATCTGCTGGTGCCGTCGCGCTGGATGAGCAAGCTCAAGCCCGGCCAGACCTTCAGTTTTGTGCCGGATGAAACCGGTCAGCCACTGGCTGCCACGGTCAAGCGCCTCGGGGCACGGATCGATGAAGGCAGCCAGACCTTGCTGCTGGTGGCGACGTTGCCAAGTGCCACCGGGCTGTTGGCTGGCATGAGCGGCACGGCGCATTTCGCGGAGTTCAAGTGAACGCCCCGGTAACGGGCGGCGCCGAACAGGTGTTTGCCCGTTTTCTTGACCTCGAACGACAGACTCGCGCGGCCCGCACCCCGGCGCAATTGGCCTACAGTCTGGTCAACGACGGCCAGGCACTGTTCGGTTTTCGGCATGCGGCGCTGTTGATCACCGGCAAGGTGCAAGCCGTGACCGGCGTGAGTGTGGTGGAGCCGAACGCACCGTTCGTGGCGTTCGTCGAGCAGGCGGTGGCGCAGTTGTTCAAACTCGATGTCCTGAAACAGGCGCGGGTGATCCCCCCTGATGTCCTCAGCGAGTCGGTCCGGGCGGATTGGCAAAGTCTTTCTGCCGCGCAGGTGTTCTGGCTGCCGCTGGTGGATCATCAGGGCGAAGTGTTTGGCGGCCTTTGGCTGGCCCGGGACAGTGTGTGGACCGGTTCCGAACAGGTCTTGCTGTCGCAGCTGGGCGACACGTACAGCCATGCCTGGCTGGCGCTGCAACCGCGAAAACCGTGGCGGCTGCGCTGGACCCATAAACGTCAGCTGGCGCTGTTGGCGGTGGTGCTGCTCGGGTTGTTGATTCCGGTGCGTCAATCGGTGCTGGCACCCGCCGAAGTCGTGCCAATGGGCGGCCGGGTGGTGGCGGCGCCGCTGGATGGGGTGATTGTGGAATTCCTGGTCAAACCCAATCAACGGGTAAAAACCGGCGATCTGCTGTTGCGCTTCGAAAACACCACGCTCAAGGCCCAGCTCGATGTGTCCGAGCGTGCCTTGGGCGTGGCTGAGGCCGAACTCAAGGCCAATTCCCAGCGCTCATTCACCGATGCCGAATCCAGTTCGAACATTGACTTGCTGGCGGCACGGGTCGAACAGAAACGCGCCGAACGCAATTACGCACGCGAACTGCTCAGTCGCAGCGAAGTACGCGCCGAGCGCGATGGCATCGCCGTATTTGCCGACGCTGACCGCTGGACCGGCAAACCGGTACAGACCGGCGAGCGCTTGATGGAAATCGCCGACCCGAACCAGGCCGAGCTGCGCATCGAATTGGCGGTGGGCGATGCGATAGCGTTGGCGCCAGGGGCGCAGGTCGCGCTGTTTCTGGACAGCGACCCCTTGCAACGGCATCTGGCCAGACTCGAACGTTCGGCCTACGAAGCGCAGCCCACCGCCGGTGGACAGCTGGCCTATCGACTGGACGCCCGTTTCGACGCGGCCCCCCCACGTATCGGCTTGCGCGGCACCGCCAAAATCCTGGGTGATCGCGCACCGCTGGCGTTGTATTTGCTGCGCCGGCCTCTCGCCGGGTTGCGTCAAAGCGTGGGCCTGTAGATGAGCCTGCCGAGCCTGCGGGCAGACTTGCAACTGTCGGCGGCGGCCCCGGCCCTCGACGGCTCACCGCGCTGGACCCTGGCCGATCCGGTACGCGGGCGCTACTTCAAGCTCGGCACGGCGGCGATGCGCCTGCTGCGCCATTGGTCCCTGGGCGAGCCCGAGCAGGTATTACGCGCGGCCAACCGCGAACCGGGGTTAGCGCTGGACGGCGCCGAGCTCGATCAATTGCTGGGGTTTTTGCGCAGTCACGACCTGATCACCGCCCTCGACCCACAACAACGCAACAGTTACAGCCTCAAAGCCTGCGCCCTGCGCCAGTCATGGTGGCAGATCCTGCTGCACCAATACCTGTTTTTCCGCATCCCGCTGTGGCGCCCGGACGCGTTTCTGGACCGCGCCTGGCCCTGGCTTGAGCGTTTCGGCCCGCGAGCGTTGCGCTACGGATTGCCGGCGACGCTGCTGCTCGGGGTGTTCCTGGTGTCTCGGGACTGGCAACGCTTTATCGGCACCTTCCCGCATCTGTTCAGCCTCGGCGGTGCACTGGCGTTCGGCCTGGCGTTGCTCTTCGCCAAGCTCTGCCATGAATTCGGCCACGCGTTCATGGCCAAGCGCGCCGGCTGCCGGGTGCAAAGCATGGGCGTGGCGTTCATGGTGCTGCTGCCGATGTTTTACACCGATGTCAGTGACGCCTGGCGGGTCAATGATCGTCGTGCCCGGCTGCTGATCGGCGCGGGCGGCGTACTGGCGGAATTGCTCCTGGCCTGTCTCGCTTTGCTGGCCTGGTCACTGCTGCCTGAAGGTCCCGGCCGCACGGCGGCGTTCATGCTCGCCGGTGCCACCTGGATCACCACGCTGGTGATCAACCTCAACCCCTTCATGCGCTTCGATGGGTATTTTTTGCTCAGCGATTTATGGGAGGTGGATAACCTCCAGGAGCGGGCCTTTGCCCTGTGCCGCTGGCGTCTGCGTGAGGCCTTGTTCGGCTTTGGTGCGCCGGCGCCGGAGCCCTGGTCGCCGTCGATGCAACGCCGTTTACTGATCTGGGGTTACGGCTCGTGGCTATGGCGCGCAGTGCTTTTTTTCGGGATTGCACTGGCGGTGTATCACCTGTTCTTCAAGCTCTTGGGCATCTTGCTGATGCTCGTCGAGTTGCTGTGGTTCATCTTCCTGCCGATCGTGCGCGAGTGGCGCGAGTGGTGGACCCGGCGCGACCAGGCCCACGCGCCTCGGGTGTTGCGCAGTGCCCTGGGGCTGGTGGCGCTCGTTTTGCTGCTGGTCGTGCCATGGCGCAGCGCGGTGGAAATGCCGTCGATGCTCGAAGCGGCCCGCGTCAGCACCTTGCATGCGCCGGTGGCGGCGCGGGTCAAACAGGTGAATGTCAGCGATGGCCAGTCAGTCGCTCAGGGTGACGTATTGATCGAGCTGGAATCACCCGACCTCGATTCACGCCAGGCCATCGTGCGGCGGGAAATCCAGATCCAGCAATTGCAGATGCGTCGTCAGGCCAGCCGCAGTGAAACCGCCGCCGATGCCGGGATCGTCGAGCAGCGGTTGGCCGCGGCGGTGGCCGAGTACCGTGGTTTGGCCGCGCAACGTGAGCGTTTGCTGATTCGCGCACCGCAGACCGGCAAGGTACGGGACCTGTTACCGCAGTTGAATGCCGGCCGCTGGTTGTCGCCCAAAGAGCCGCTGGCCAGCGTCATCGAAGAGGGCGTGCGATTGCGCGGTTATCTGGCCGAAGCCGAGCTGTGGCGGGTCGCTCCGGGGGCTCGGGGGCGATTTATCGCCGATGACCCGATGCACCCGGCCGTCGCGGTCCAGCTCAGCGAAATCGATGCCAATGGCGCCCGGCTCATCGAGCTGGAAGCGCTGACGTCAGATCACCACGGACCGATTGCCGTGCGCCGCGACCAGCATCAGCGGCCGGAGCCGGTTCAGGGACAATACGCGGTGCGCCTCGTCACGCTGGACCCGCTCGCCACCCCGACGCAGCCCTTGCGCGGTGTGGTGGTGATGCAAGGCCGCAGTGAGTCGTTGCTGGGAACGGCCTGGCGTCGAGTGGCGGCGCTGGGGGTAAGGGAGAGTGGTTTTTAGCGCAGGCAGACCGCGCAACGCCGATAGCGTAATGCCTGTAGGAGCAAGCTTGCTCGCGATGGGCTCAAGAGCGCCACGATTAACCAGTAAAAACACGCGTAATCGTTAACGACCATCGCGAGCAAGCTCGCTCCTGCGAACGGTATTACACCGATAGCGAGGGCGATCGGGTGGTCGTCCAGTGCCACCGACGGGCCCATTTTCCCGCCTCCATGGAGGTTTGTAGACGCAAGCTCAATCTTTTTGAAGCGTCTGGCTCAGTGCTTTCAGACAATACAAGGCAATTTGACAGCAAATTGACATCATGTGCGCTATCCGGCACAGGAAGCATCGACTACGCTGTGATCGAGAAAGGAACTTCGACTAGGGTGAAGGGATGCAGCAGTACCATTTTATCTCCGGTTTGCCACGCTCAGGGTCCACCCTGCTGTCTGCCATCTTGCTGCAAAACCCGCGCTTTCATGCCGGGATGACCAGCCCGGTCGGCTCACTGTTCACCAGCGTCCTGGCCCAGTGCAGCGCCGGGAGCGAATTCGGTGCGGTGATCGACACCCCATTGCGTCGTCGCCTGTTGCGCGGGCTGTTCGACTCCTACTATGCCGAGCTTGCCCACACACCCGTCATCTTCGACACCAACCGTCAGTGGTGTTCGCGTCTGCCTGCGTTGCATGAGCTGTTTCCCAAGGCCAAAACCATTGCCTGTGTGCGCAACGTCGCCTGGGTGATGGACAGCATCGAGCGCCTGTACCGCGCCAACCCGTTCGAGAACACCAAGCTGTTCAACGACGAAGAAGAGCGCAGCACCGTTTACAGCCGTTGTGAAACCCTGGCCCAGCGCAATCGCCTGGTGGGCTTCGCCTGGACGGCGCTCAAAGAAGCCTACTACGGCGAACACGCCGACTCGCTGCTGATCGTCGATTACGACTTGCTCAGCCAGGCGCCTGAGCGGGTGCTGCGCCTGGTGTACGATTTCATCGGCGAGCCCTGGTTCGAGCATGATTTCAATAACCTCGTCTACGATGCGCCGGAGTTCGACCAGGCGCTCGGCGTGTCGGGGCTGCACCGGGTCAAACGCCAGGTGGCACTGCAGTCCCGGCGAACGATCCTGCCGCCGGACCTGTTCGACAAATATGCCGCGCTGTCCTTCTGGCGCGATGGGGCCTCCAGCGCCGCCAATGTCATTCGTATGAAGTCCGACGCCGCGATCAGTTGATCGCGGCTTTTTACTGGCAATCATAAAGTTTGAGTTCGGGTGACTAGCATGTGGTGGAAAAACGGCAAATCGCACCAGGCCCAGGGCGCTCGTGTGCTGGTATCGCCCATGATCATGTCACTGGAGCCGCGAATGCTGTTCGACGGTGCGGTCGCGGCCACGGTGGCCGATACCGCCCAGGCCGATGGCCCCACCACGGCCGACGCGGCCAGGCCGCCGACCACCGACCAACCGGCCGCCGCCGGCCAGGGCACCCACGACCAGGCCGACGCTGCGCCCGCCACTGCGCCCGTTGCCGTGCCGGGCCAGAGCGTGGTGTTCGTCGATGCCAGGGTCAAGGAGGCCGACAGCCTGCTCAACGGCGTGGCGCCCGGCACCCAGGTGGTGCAACTCGACGCCACCCGGGACGGTTTGCAGCAGATTGCCGACTACCTGGACACCCATCAGGGCATCAGCTCGGTGCAGATCATCGCCCATGGCAACGCGGGGGATCTGTGGCTGGGCGACAGTTACCTGTCGGTCGACAACGTCGCGGCCCGCAGTGCCGTGCTGGCGGACATCGGCCAGGACATGAACGCCGGCGGCGACATCCTGATCTATGGCTGCTACACCGCCGAAGGCCAGCGCGGCTTGAGCTTCATCGATTCCCTGGCGCAGTTGACCGGCCGTGACGTCGCCGCCTCCAGCAATCGCACCGGCGTCGGCGGCGACTGGAACCTGGAAATCGCCACCGGCAACATCGAAAGCGCCAACGTCCTCTCGACCACGGCCATGAGCGACTATCAATGGGGCCTGGCGACATGGACGGCCAGCAACAACGCGAACACGGGCGTCGGCTCGTTGCGTGCCGCCATCGCCTCGGCGCAGAACGGCGATATCGTCACCTTCAACGCCAGCATGACGGTGCAACTGACCTCCGAACTGCTGATCAACAAAAACATCACCGTTGATGGCGACTTGAACAACGACGGCGCAGCTGACGTGATCCTCGATGGTCAGTACAGGACCCGGGTGATTGAAGTGGCGGCTGGCAGTACCGTGACCCTCGATGGCCTGGTGATCACCCGTGGCCTGGTGTCGGGTGATGGCGGCAACGGTGGCTATGGCGCCACGGGCGCGATGGCCGGGGGGATTTTTAACGCAGGGAATCTGACCCTGAACAACGTCGCCGTGACCGCCAACGGCGCTTCCGGTGGCGGCGGTGGCGGCGGTGTCAGGAGCTCTTTTTACGGCGGCGGTGGTGGCGGTGGCGGGGGACTGGGCGGTCAGGGCGGTGGGCATGGTGGCACGGCGGGGCCGGGCACCGGCACGTTGGGCGGTGGGTCGGGCGGCGGCGGTATTGGCGGTTACGGCGGCGGTTATGACGCGACTCACATGGGCGGTCGTGGTGGTACCACCACTGGCGGAGCCGGGGGGATTGGCGTTTCCTATTACAGCAACGGCGGCGATGGTGCGACGGCCAGCAATGGCACGATCTCCATTGGCGGCGGCGGTGGCGGCTCCGGTTGGAGCAGGGAGGGTGGGGCCGGTGGCAACGCGGTGGGCGGCATTTACAACGCCAACACCGGTACGCTGACCATTGTCGGCACGTCATACATTACCAACAACATTGGCGCCGGCGGTGGCGGTGGCGGCGGTGGTGGCTATGGCGGCACTGCCTCCAATGGCGGCATCGGTGGCCGGGGCGTCGGTGCGATCTGGAACAAAGGCACACTGCTGATCACGGCCGCCAACTTCGCGGCCCTGGCCGGTAATGCCGCGGGCAGTGGTGCCGGTGGCACGGCGCTGGGCGGGGGTACAACCGGTGCCTCACCGAGCTCCGTCGCGAACCTCTACAACGACGGCGGCGTCCTCAACACGGCGTATTCGCCGGCGCCGACCGCGACTATCGTGGTCGCTGACACCACACTGAAAATCGGCGAAACGTCCCTGGTGACGATCACCTTTTCCGAGGCCGTGACCGGTCTCACCAACGCTGACCTGACCCTCGCCAACGGCAGTTTGAGCGCCGTCAGCAGCGGCGATGGCGGCGTCACCTGGACCGCGACATTTACCCCTACCGCCAGCATTTCCGACACGACCAACGTCATCACCCTGGACAACTCCGGGGTGATAAATGGTCTGGGCACCGCTGGCGTCGGTACCACCCATTCCAACAACTACATCGTCGATACCGTCCGCCCGACGGCCAGCATCGTATTGACCGACACGGCCCTCAAGATCGGCGACACCTCGCTGGTGACCATCACCTTCAACGAAGCGGTCACCGACTTCAGCAACGCCGACCTGACGATTGCCAACGGCATCTTGAGCGCAGTGAACAGCAGCGACGGCGGCGTCACCTGGACCGCCACCTTCACCCCGGCCGCCAGCACGACCGACACGACCAACCTGATCACCCTGGCCAACACCGGGGTCAGCGACCTGTCGGGCAACGCCGGTAGCGGCACCACCGATTCCAACAACTACGCCATCGATACCGAGCGGCCGACCGCGACCATTGTGGTGGCCGACAACAGCCTGAGCATCGGCGAAACCTCGCTGGTAACCATCACCTTCAGTGAAGCGATCAGCAGTTTCACCAACGCCGACCTGACCATTACCAACGGCACGTTGACCTCGGCGAGCAGCAGCGACGGCGGTGTCACCTGGACAGCAACGTTCACACCCACCGCCAGCATCACCGACGCGACCAACCTGATTACCCTGAACAACACCGGGGTCAGCGACGCGGCGGGCAACGCCGGTAGCGG
The DNA here is from genome assembly GCF_902497995.1 of Pseudomonas fluorescens. Taxonomy (GTDB): domain Bacteria; phylum Pseudomonadota; class Gammaproteobacteria; order Pseudomonadales; family Pseudomonadaceae; genus Aquipseudomonas; species Aquipseudomonas fluorescens_BK. The sequence continues at coordinate 38,361 of NZ_CABVII010000038.1, forward strand.
CACCACCGATTCCAACAACTACGCCATCGATACCGTGCGGCCAACAGCAACCATCGTGGTCACGGACACGGCGCTGAGAATCGGTGAAACGTCCCTGGTGACGATCACCTTCAGCCAGGCGGTGAGCGGTTTCACCAACGCCGACCTGACCATTACCAACGGCACCCTGAGCTCTGTGAGCAGCAGCGACGGCGGTGTCACCTGGACCGCGACTTTTACGCCGACCAATGCCATCACCGACACGACCAACCTGATCACCCTGGACAATACCGGGGTGACTGATGCGGCCGGCAATGCTGGCAGCGGCACCACCGACTCCAATAACTACGCCATCGACACCGCGCGGCCGAACGCGACCATTGTGCTGGCCGACCCCATACTGAGTGCGGGCGAAACCTCGCTGGTGACCATCACCTTCAGCGAGGCGGTGACGGGGTTCAGCAACGCCGACCTGAACGTCGTCAACGGCACCCTGAGCGCGGTGAGCAGCAGCGACGGCGGCATCACCTGGACCGCGACCTTCACCCCAACCCTTGGCGTGAATGACGCCAGCAACGTCATCACCCTGGCCAATACCGGCGTGGTCGATATGGCTGGCAACACCGGCAGCGGCACGACCAACTCTGGCAACTACACGATCGATACCGTTCGGCCGACGGCCACCATCGTGGTCGCCGACAATGCGCTGAAAATCGATGAAACCTCGCTGGTGACCATTACCTTCAGCGAAGCGGTGAGCGATTTCAGCAACACTGACCTGACCATTGCCAACGGCACCTTGAGCGCGGTGAGCAGCAGTGACGGCGGTATCACCTGGACCGCAACCTTCACGCCGACCAGCGCCATCACCGACACCAGCAACGTCATCACCCTCGATAACAGCGGTGTGCAAAACGGCTCGGGCAACGCCGGCATCGGCACCACCGACTCCAACAACTACGCCATCGACACCGTGCGCCCAACCGCCACGATCGTGGTCGCGGATGCGGCACTGGCGGTGGGTCAAACATCGGTGGTGACCTTCACCTTCTCCGAGGCGGTGACCGGCTTTACCTTGGCCGACCTGACGGTGAGCAACGGTATCCTGAGCAATCTGAGTACCAGCGATAACATCACCTATACCGCGACCCTGACGCCGACGGCGAGCATTACTGACACGACCAACCTGATCACCCTGGACAACACCGGGCTGACTGATGCGGCCGGTAACGCTGGCAGCGGCACCACTGATTCCAACAACTACGCCATCGACAGCCAACGCCCGACCGCTACGATTGTGCTGGCCGACCCCACACTGAGTGCGGGCGAAACCTCTCTGGTGACCATCACCTTCAGCGAGGCGGTGACCGGTTTCAGCAATGCCAACCTGACGATCGCCAACGGCACCCTGAGCGCAGTCAGCAGCAGCGACGGCGGCATCACCTGGACCGCGACCTTCACCCCAACCCTTGGCGTGAATGACCCGAGCAACGTCATCACCCTAAACAATACTGGCGTGACCGACGTGGCTGGCAACACCGGCAACGGCACGACCAACTCTGGCAACTACACGGTCGATACCGTCCAGCCGACAGCCACCATCGTGGTCGCCGACAACGCACTGACAATCGGTGAAACGTCCCTGGTGACGATCACTTTCAGCCAGGCCGTGAGCGGTTTCACCAACGCCGACCTGACCATTGCCAACGGCACCTTGAGCGCGGTGAGCAGCAGTGACGGCGGTATCACCTGGACCGCGACCTTCACCCCGACGGCCAGCACCACCGATACGATCAACCTGATCACCCTGGACAATACCGGCGTGCAGGCTGCCGCCTCCGGGAGCGCCGGCAGCGGCACCACCGACTCCAACAACTACGCCATCGACACCGTGCGCCCAACCGCCACGATCCTGGTCGCGGATGCGGCACTGGCGGTGGGTCAAACATCGGTGGTGACCTTCACCTTCTCCGAGGCGGTGACCGGCTTTACCTTGGCCGACCTGACGGTGAGCAACGGTACCCTGAGCAATCTGAGTACCAGCGATAACATCACCTATACCGCGACCCTGACGCCGACGGCGAGCATTACTGACACGACCAACCTGATCACCCTGGACAACACCGGGGTGACCGATGCGGCCGGCAACGCTGGCAGCGGCACCACCGATTCCAACAACTACGCCATCGACAGCCAACGCCCGACCGCCACGATTGTGCTGGCCGACCCAACCCTGAGTGCGGGCGAAACCTCGCAGGTGACCATCACCTTCAGCGAGGCGGTGACGGGGTTCAGCAACGACGACCTGACGATTGTCAACGGCACCCTGAGCGCCGTCAGCAGCAGTGGCGGCGGCATCACCTGGACCGCGACCTTCACCCCAACCGTGGACGTCAATGACCCGAGCAACATCATCACCCTGGCCAATATCGGCGTGACCGATGTGGCTGGCAACACCGGCAACGGCACGACCAACTCTGCCAACTTCACGATCGATACCGTGTTGCCGACAGCCACCATCGTGGTCGCCGACAACGCACTGAACATCGGTGAAACCTCGCTGGTGACCATTACCTTCAGCGAAGCCGTCACTGGTTTCTCCAACGCCGACCTGACCATTGCCAACGGCACCTTGAGTGCGGTCAGCAGCGGCGACGGCGGCGTCACCTGGACAGCCACGTTTACCCCATCTGCCAGCACGACCGACGCGACCAACCTGATCACCCTGAACAATACCGGCGTGCAAAACGCTTCGGGTAATGCCGGCACCGGCTCTACCGACTCCAACAACTACGCCATTGACACCGTTCGGCCGACGGCCACCATCGTGGTCGCCGACACTGAGTTGAGAATCGGTGAAACCTCCCTGGTGACCATCACCTTCAGTGAAGCGGTCAGCGGTTTCACCAACGCCGACCTGACCATTGCCAACGGCACGCTCAGCGCCGTGAGCAGCAGCGACGGCGGCATCACCTGGACGGCAACCTTCACCCCGAGCGCCAGCATCACCGACACGACCAACCTGATCACCCTGGACAACACCGGGCTGACTGATGCGGCCGGCAATGCTGGCAGCGGCACCACCGATTCCAACAACTACGCCGTCGACACCGCGCGGCCGAACGCCACCATTGTGCTGGCCGACTCCACACTGAGTGCGGGCGAAACCTCGCTGGTGACCATCACCTTCAGCGAGGCGGTGACCGGTTTCAGCAACGCCGACCTGAGCATCGCCAACGGCACCCTGAGCGCAGTCAGCAGCAGCGACGGCGGCATCACCTGGACCGCGACCTTCACCCCAACCCTTGGCGTGAAGGACACCAGCAACGTCATCACCCTGGCCAATACCGGCGTGGTCGATATGGCTGGCAACACCGGCAGCGGCACGACCAACTCTGGCAACTACACGATCGATACCGTTCGGCCGACGGCCACCATCGTGGTCGCCGACAATGCGCTGAAAATCGGTGAAACGTCCCTGGTGACGATCACTTTCAGCCAGGCCGTGAGCGGTTTCAGCAACGCCGACCTGACCATTGCCAACGGCACCTTGAGCGCGGTGAGCAGCAGTGACGGCGGTATCACCTGGACCGCGACCTTCACCCCGACGGCCAGCACCACCGATACGATCAACCTGATCACCCTGGACAATACCGGCGTGCAAAATGCTTCGGGTAATGCCGGCACCGGTACCACCGACTCCAACAACTACACAATCGACACGACGCCGCCGATCGCGACCATCGTGGTCGCCGACACTGAGTTGAGAATCGGCGACACCTCCCTGGTGACCATCACCTTCAGTGAAGCGGTCACCGGTTTCACCAACGCCGACCTGACGATTGCCAACGGCACCTTGAGCGCCGTGAGCAGCAGCGACGGCGGCATCACCTGGACCGCCACCTTCACGCCGAGCGCCAGCATCACCGACACCACCAACCTGATCACCCTGGACAACACCGGGCTGACTGATGCGGCCGGCAACACCGGCAGCGGCACCACCGATTCCAACAACTACGCCATCGATACCCTGCGGCCAACAGCCACCATTGTGCTCGCGGACACGGCACTGAACCTCGGCGACACCTCGCGGGTAACCATCACCTTCAGTGAAGCGGTCAGCGGTTTCACCAACGCGGATCTGACCATTGCCAACGGCACCTTGAGTGCAGTCAGCAGCAGCGACGGCGGTGTCACCTGGACAGCCACCTTCACACCCACCGCCCGCATCACCGACACGACCAACCTGATCACCCTGAACAACACCGGGGTCCGCGACCTGTCGGGCAACGTGGGTAGTGGCAGCACCGATTCCAACAACTACGCCATCGATACCCTGCGGCCAACAGCAACCATTGTGCTCGCGGATACGGCACTGAACCTCGGCGACACCTCGCGGGTAACCATCACCTTCAGTGAAGCGGTCAGCGCTTTCAGCAACGCCGACCTGACCCTCGCCAACGGCACCTTGAGCGCGGTCAGCAGCAGCGACGGCGGCATCACCTGGACCGCAATCTTTACCCCGAGCGCCAACATCACCGACACCAGCAACCTGATCACCCTGGACAACACCTGCATCGCCGACCTGGCGGGCAACGCCGGCAGCGGCACCACCGACTCCAACAACTACACAATCGACACCCTGCGGCCAACGGCCACCATTGTGCTCGCGGACACGGCACTGAACCTCGGCGACACCTCGCGGGTGACCATCACCTTCAGTGAAGCGGTGAGCAGTTTCACCAACGCCGACCTGAGCATTGCCAATGGCACGCTCAGCGCGGTCAGCAGCTGCGACGGCGGCATCACCTGGACCGCCACCTTCACCCCGAGCGCCAACATCACTGACACGACCAACCTGATCAAGCTGAACAACACCGGGGTCAGCGACCTGTCGGGCAACGCCGGTAGCGGCACCACCCACTCCAACTACTATGCCATCGACACGCTCCGCCCCACCGCGACCATTGTACTGGCCGATACCACACTGACAGTGGGCGAAACCTCGTTGGTGACCATCACCTTCTCCGAGGCGGTGCGCGGTTTCAGCAACGCCGACCTGAGCATCGCCAACGGCACCCTGAGCGCGGTGAGCAGCAGCGACGGCGGCATCACCTGGACCGCGACCTTCACCCCGAGCGCCAGCATCAACGACACGACCAACCTGATCACCCTGGCCAACACCGGGGTCAAAGACCTGTCAGGCAACACCGGCAGCGGCACCACCCACTCCGGCAACTACACCATCGATACCGTATTGCCGACGGCCAGCATTGTGCTCGCGGATACGGCACTGAACCTCGGCGACACCTCGCGGGTGACCATCACGTTCTCCGAAGCGGTGAGCGGTTTCAGCAACGCCGACCTGAACATCGGCAACGGCACCCTGAGCGCGGTCAGCAGCAGCGACGGCGGCATCACCTGGACCGCAACTTTTACGCCGACCAGCGCCATCACCGACACCCGCAACGTCATCACCCTGGATAACGGCGGCGTGCAAAACGCTTCGGGCAATGCCGGCACCGGCACCACCGATTCCAACCACTACGCCATCGACACGGCGCGGCCGACCGCGACCATCGTGGTCGCCGACACCACGCTGAGCATCGGCGAAACCTCCCTGGTGACGATCACCTTCAGTGAAGCAGTGAGCGGTTTCAGCAACATCGACCTGAGCATCGCCAACGGCACCCTGAGCGCAGTGAGCAGCAGCGACGGCGGCATCACCTGGACCGCCACCTTCACCCCAACCGCCAACATCACCGACACCAGCAACCAGATCACCCTGGACAACAGCTGCATCACCGACCTGGCGGGCAACACTGGCCGCGGCACCACCGACTCCAACCATTACGCCATTGACACCGCGCCGCCGACCGCGACCATCGTGGTGGCGAATGTCCACTTGGGCATCGGAGAGACGACCACTGTCACCATCTCCTTCACCGAAGCGGTATCGGGTTTCGACCTGTCGGACCTCAGCGTCGCCAATGGCACCCTGTCCAATCTGCTCAGCCATGACGGCGGCAAAACCTGGACCGCGACATTGACGCCGACCAGCAACGTCAGGATGGTCAATAACGCAATCAGTCTAAACATCGCGGGCGTCAGTGACGGCTCGGGCAATGCCGGCAGCGGCACCCGCCAGTCGAACGACTATGCGATCGACACCGTGCCAGCGCCACCGACGACGGTTGTGATAGTGCCCCCGAATCCGGAGTCCCGCGTCTCGCCACCGCTGACCGTGCCCGATCAACCCCAGCAACCCCAGCAACCCCAGCAACCCCATCTGCCGCTGCAACCGACCCTCTTCGTCGCACCCACCGGCACGCTGACCTCGCCACTGACCTTCGCGCCGTTGTTCGAGGAGCGGGTCCTCGGCGATGGCCTCCGGCCGCTGGGGGATATTTTCATCAGTCGCGGGGCATTTTCCCAGAGCATGATTGCCCAGGTGTTCAGCGGCAGCACTAGCGCGGGCAACGGTTCGGGCCATGGCTTCCTCGGTGTTGGCGGCGGTGATGGCGGGGTGTTTGGCACCAGCACGCTGTCGAGTCTGTTCCATCAATCCACCGACCCCGAGCGCGATTCGCTGGAGTCCTTCGGCAAGGATTCGATCCGGGGCGGGGATCTTTCCCAGGGGCTGCGTGGAGCGTTCAGTGCGCCGACCCTGGGTCAGCAATTGCAAGCGCTTACAGACACCGAGCGACGGCAGATCAGTAGCCTGGCCGCCGCTTTGCGACAAGTCGGCATCAGCGAAATGAAGGCTTGAAAACACACATGAATCAGTGCGGTATCCAGGGGCGATCCAAGGATGAAAAGAAGTCAAAAGTTATTCGGCGCCAGCTTGCTGACACTGGTCATCAGCGGATGTGCAGTCAAAAGTGAGCCGATCGAACGCAGCGCCAGTGAGCAGCGCGCCAAAAGCGACCTGCAGAACATGTACACCGGCCAGGAGCCCCTCAGTGGCCCCCTGACCTTGCACCAGGCCATGGCCCGCGCGGTGAAATACAACCTTGAAGGCCGGCTCAAGATCATGGAAGAGGCCTTGGCCAAGCGCCAACTCGACCTGGCCAGCTTCGACATGCTGCCGCGCATGGCCCTGGATGCAGGCTATGTCGGGCGCAACAACGTCGGCGCCTCCAGCAGCCAGAGCGTGCTGACGGGCACCCAGTCCCTGGAACCGTCGACCTCCCAGGATCGCGACCGTCGGGTGGCCGACCTCACCATGGTGTGGAACGTTCTCGACTTCGGCGTCAGCTACATCAGCGCCAAGCAACAGGGCGACCAGCGACTGATCGTCCAGGAACGCCGCCGCAAGGTAATCAACACCATTGTCCAGGACGTGCGCTCGGCCTATTGGCGCGCGATGGCCGCCGAACGGCTGCTGACGCAGATCGACAGCCTGATGGCGCGGGTCGATACCGCGCGCAGCAATAGCCAGCGCATGAGCCAGCAACGTATCGGCGATCCGGTCGTGTCGTTGGGCTACCAGCGCTCGCTGATCGAGGCGACCCGTCAGTTGCAGGAGCAGCGCCGCGCCTTGTCGTTGGCCAAAACCGAACTGGCGACCCTGATCAACCTGCCCATGGGCACCGACCTGAAGTTGGCGACCGCGGACGATTACGCGTTACCGCAATTGAAAGTCGACATGGCCAGCCTGGAACATGAAGCGCTGACCAACCGTCCGGAGCTGCGCGAGCAGGATTACCAAGCCCGCATCAGTACCGCTGAAACCCGTAAGGCCATGCTACGGCTGTTGCCGGGCCTGGAGTTTTCGGCGGGGGGGCATTACGACAGCAACTCGTTTCTGGTCAACGAAAAGTGGGCCGATTATGGGGTAAAGCTGACCTGGAACCTGTTCAACGTGATCTCCGCGCCGGCCGCGATCAACGTGGCCAAGGCCGGCGAAGAAGTCGCCAAGGCCCGTCGCCAGGCCATGTCCGTAGCCGTGCTGGCCCAGCTCTACGTCGCCAACGCCAACTACCGGGAGGCGCTGCATCAGTTCCAGACCAACCAGGAACTGTCGAGCATCGACGGCCAGATTCTGGGGCAGTTGCGCAATCGTCATCAGGCGGCGAGCCTCGGTGAACTGGACCTGATCCAGGGCGAACTGAACACCCTGCAGGCGGACTTGCGTCGGGACCTGTCCTACGCCGACTTGCGCAATGCCTACGGTCAAATCTTCGCCAGCGCCGGCCTCGACCCGATGCCGGAAGAAGTGCATTCCACCGAAGTCCAGTCCATTGCCACCGCGCTGGCCAATCGTGAAGCCGCCTGGGCGTCGGGCAACATTGCGGTGACGACTTATGCCCCAGCCCAATAACCTGCTGGCGCCGAGCGCCAGCGTCAGCCGTGAACAACGCGAAGCCCGCAACGGCCATCGCGGCCTGTCGATATTGCTCACCGGTTTACCGGCGGCGGGCAAGTCGACATTGGCCCAGGCGCTGCACGCCGAGCTGTTCGAGCGGGGAGTGCAGAGCGTGGTACTCGATGGCGACGGCCTGCGGGTCGGCCTCAACCGCGACCTGGGGTTTACCGACAGTGATCGCCAGGAAAACATCCGGCGTGCCAGTGAACTGGCTGCATTGCTGGTGGAAAACGGGCAGATCGTCATCCTGGCGATGATCGCGCCGTTGGTGGAACTACGGGATATTTTCGCCCGGCGCCTCGGCGAGGATTATCGCGAAGTCTGGTGCCGCGCCGATCTGGCGGTGTGCGAACAGCGTGACCCGAAAGGTCATTACGCCCGCGCTCGTCGTGGGGATTTGGCAGGGTTCACTGGCATCTGCGCGCCTTACGAAACGCCGCTGTCCGCGTCGCTGGTGCTTGATACCGGTGTGCAGTCGGTGGAGGCGTGTCTCGACCGACTGCTGAACTGGCTCGGTGAATGTGCGGTGCTGCCGAAGCGATGAGCTGGACTGTGTTCTTGCGTATGCCGGCGGCGGATGCGTTGACCTGACTGGCGTCGGGTCGGGTGAACCGCTGTTGCGCGCGTCTTGGCGATGGGATAATCGGTGGCAAAGGCTTGCAGGTTCTGCCGTTGGAGAATGCTAATCGTTAAATACCTTGAATGAAAACCCGCCATCGGCGGGTTAATGAGATGGTCACCCCCAACACCCTGCGAGGGCTACGCTTTCGCAGGGTGTTTTGTTTTCGGAGGCCATCATCATGAGCGAGTCAGCATTAATCGGTATCGATCTCGGCAAACACAAC
>NZ_CABVII010000039.1 GCF_902497995.1 Pseudomonas fluorescens
GAGCATTGGAACCACCTGATCCCATCCCGAACTCAGCAGTGAAACGATGCATCGCCGATGGTAGTGTGGGGTTTCCCCATGTGAGAGTAGGTCATCGTCAAGATTAAATTCCGAAACCCCTATCTGCGCATGCAGGTAGGGGTTTTGTTTTTGTCCGCAGGAAAATCCGACCCCCAGGGTTTCTATGCAACGGCTCGGTGCATGGCTATCATGCGGGCCTCATTGTGAGGCGAGACTTGCATGCTGACGTTGTTAGAGCTTCTTAAAGATGGTCGGTTTCATTCCGGCCAGGCCCTGGGCATTGCCTTGGGTATCAGTCGTAGCGCGGTATGGAAGCAGCTTCAGCATTTGGAGGCTGAACTTGGCTTGTCCATTCACAAAGTGCGCGGGCGCGGGTATCAGCTGGCTGCACCCTTGACGCTGCTTGATCCTCTCGGCATCAGAGAGCAGGCCCCTACCTGTGACTGGCCCGTTCTGGTCTTCGACTCAATCGACTCCACCAACGCCGAAGCCTTGCGCGCCATAGAGCGCGGTCAGGCTGCGCCATTCCTGGTGCTTGCCGAGCGGCAGACTGCCGGGCGAGGGCGGCGCGGGCGAAAATGGGCCAGCCCTTTTGCGGAAAACATCTATTACAGCCTGGTGTTACGTATTGAGGGTGGAATGCGGCAGCTGGAGGGCTTGAGCCTGGTCGTCGGGCTTGCGGTAATGCAGGCCTTGCGAGAGCTCGGTATTTCGACAGCAGGGCTGAAGTGGCCCAATGATGTTCTGGTAGGGCAAAAAAAAATCGCAGGGATATTGCTCGAGTTGGTGGGGGATCCTGCTGATGTGTGTCACGTGGTCTTGGGTGTCGGGATTAATGTGAACATGCAGATGACCGATGAGGTTGATCAGCAGTGGACGTCCATGCGGCTTGAGTCGGGCAAGGTATTTGATCGCAATCAGCTCGTTGCGGCCTTGGGGGAGAGGCTTCAGGCCTATTTGAGTCGTCATCAGGTCGGCGGATTTTCAGCTATCCAGGCGGAGTGGGAGCAAAATCATCTGTGGCAGGGGCGCGCTGTGTCGCTGATTGCTGGCGTTAATCAAATAGATGGCGAAGTGCTGGGTATTGATAGCCAGGGTGCCTTGCGCTTGAAGGTGGATGGTGTGGAAAAAGTCTTTAGTGGCGGTGAGCTCAGTCTGAGGTTGCGTGATGATTCTTGAGCTCGACTGTGGAAACAGTTTCATCAAGTGGCGGGTGCTCGAAGCGGATGTGCGCCGGGTGGTGGGTGAAGGCGTCGTTGATTCGGACCTCGCTTTGCTGGAGAGCTTGAAGGCGCTCCAGGGGCTCGCTCTCAAGTTTTGCCGGTTGGTCAGTGTCAGGACCCCTGAAGAAACCCATGCGTTGATTGCTCTGCTGACGCAAGCTTTCGGTGTGTCGGTGGTCTGTGCGGCACCGGCTCGCGAAATGTCCGGTGTTCGTAACGGGTATGAGGAATTCGAGCGGCTGGGGCTCGATCGTTGGCTGGCGATGCTCGGCGGGTTTCACCTGGCGTCGGGTGCCTGCCTGGTGCTCGATTTCGGTACCGCGGTCACTGCCGACTTCATTGCCAGCGACGGGGAGCATCTCGGTGGATTCATCTGCCCGGGAATGCCGCTGATGCGCAATCAGCTGCGGACCCATACGCGTAGAATCCGTTATGGGGATCTCGCCGCTGAGCGCGCCCTGGAAAGCCTCGTGCCGGGTCGCACCACCGTCGAGGCGGTGGAGCGAGGATGCTCGCTGATGCTCAGGGGCTTTGTCCTGACCCAGCTGGAGATGGCGCGCAGCTACTGGGGGGATGATTTTGCTGTGTTCCTCACTGGGGGGGATGCAGACCTGGTTTCCGGGATCGTGCCTGAGGCCAGGGTGGTTCCAGACCTGGTGTTCGTAGGCTTGGCTATGGCATGTCCCTTGTCCTGAGGTTTTTATGCGTTGGTTGTTCCTGTTGCTGCTCGTTCTCAATGTGTTTTATTACATCTGGCATCAACAAGAGGCGCCTCTGCGTGCGAAAGATGTAACGCCGTTGAGCTTGTATCGAGGTTCGCAGCAGGATATCCGCCTGTTGAGTGAGGCGACTGACACGGCGCGAGATAAAGAAAAATCGCCCCGGGCGGATGATGGTTGCCTTTATCTGGGCGGTTTTGCGCGTCAGGAAGCCGCTCAGGCGGTCGAGCGGCGATTGAGTGGCATGGAAATCAAATTCCAGTCATTGCCGAAGGATTACGCCGAATCTGCTGGTTACTGGGTGCGTGTGGCGCCCGAAAGCCGGGGTTGGCTGGATGATTCGCAGCTGAAAAACCTTTCCAGAGAATTCAATGAGTTAAAACATAAAATAATGCCCTGCGAGGGGGTTGCACCTGCTCAATAGTTTGCATAGAATGGCGCCCGCTCCACAGTGAAGACCTTTAGCGGTTAACGGTGTGAAGCGAGGTCAACGCAGCTAACCTCAGGTTTTTAATGAGAAAATGCTTGACAGAAGGCCGGCGTAGTATAGAATGCCGGCTCGCTTAGGAGGGGTTCCCGAGCGGCCAAAGGGATCAGACTGTAAATCTGACGTCTACGACTTCGAAGGTTCGAATCCTTCCCCCTCCACCATTTTTAGCGAGAGCTGCAAGCCTCGCGGGTATAGTTTAGTGGTAGAACCTCAGCCTTCCAAGCTGATGATGCGGGTTCGATTCCCGCTACCCGCTCCAAGTTTGCAGGTTTTGCAAAGTGTTACGCTCTTGTAGCTCAGTTGGTAGAGCACACCCTTGGTAAGGGTGAGGTCAGCGGTTCAAATCCGCTCAAGAGCTCCATATAACAAGGCAGATATGAAAATATCTGCCTTTGTTTTAATGGCCTGGTTGTGTTTCGTTGTGCTTGAGGGTGATTTGAGCCCCGGTGCTGGTGGAGTGCAAAGGTCATTGAGTAAATTGTTGTAAAGTCTTTTTCGGGCCGGCATAATGGTCGGCCTGATTTTGTTTTAGGTCAGTAGCTCAATTGGCAGAGCGACGGTCTCCAAAACCGTAGGTTGGGGGTTCGATTCCCTCCTGACCTGCCAGATTCACCTGGTGTGTCTGGCTTTCTTTTCACAGGATCTTCATAGATGACTCCTAAAGCTGAAGCTCAAGGCTCTCGCTTCGATCTGCTCAAGTGGCTTGCAGTAGCTGCTTTGGTGGTTGTTGGCGTTGTTGGCAATCAGTATTACTCTGCTTCGCCGATCCTGTACCGTGTGCTTGCTTTGCTTGTCATTGCTGCTGTAGCTGCCTTTGTAGGCCTGCAGACAGCCAAGGGCAAGTCTTTCTTTGTACTGGTAAAGGAAGCTCGCACCGAGATTCGTAAAGTCGTATGGCCAACTCGCCAAGAAACCACACAGACCACGTTGATTGTCGTGGCTGTTGTCCTGGTTATGGCGTTGCTGTTGTGGGGGCTTGATTCCCTGCTCGGCTGGCTTGTTTCCTTGATTGTCGGCTAAGGGTGTCCCGTGGCTAAGCGTTGGTACGTTGTGCATGCTTACTCCGGTTACGAGAAGCATGTCATGCGCTCGTTGGTAGAGCGCGTAAAGCTGGCTGGCATGGAAGATGGCTTCGGCGAAATTCTGGTTCCCACTGAAGAAGTGGTTGAAATGCGTAATGGCCAGAAACGCAAAAGCGAGCGCAAATTCTTCCCAGGTTACGTGCTGGTCCAGATGGACATGAACGAGGGTACTTGGCACTTGGTCAAGGATACGCCTCGGGTGATGGGTTTCATCGGCGGTACTGCTGATAAGCCTGCGCCAATCACAGATAAAGAGGCAGAAGCGATTCTGCGTCGTGTTGCTGATGGTAGCGACAAGCCGAAGCCGAAGACGTTGTTCGAGCCGGGTGAGTCGGTGCGTGTCAACGACGGACCGTTTGCCGATTTTACCGGCACGGTTGAAGAAGTTAACTACGAAAAGAGCCGGATCCAAGTGGCAGTGCTTATTTTCGGACGCTCTACTCCGGTAGAGCTGGAATTCAGCCAGGTCGAAAAGGTCTAGCTGAGCAAGCATCCCAACCCCGCAGCCTCAGGCTGTGGGGTTTTGTCGTCACTGGGATAAACGCGCAAGTAACCGGGGAGCCTTTCGAGGCGTTTGAACCCGTAATTGGAGTGCCTCATGGCCAAGAAGATTACCGCTTACATCAAGCTGCAAGTGAAGGCCGCTCAGGCTAACCCAAGCCCACCTGTTGGTCCTGCTCTGGGTCAGCACGGCGTGAACATCATGGAATTCTGCAAGGCTTTCAACGCCCGTACTCAGGGTATTGAGCCAGGCCTGCCGACTCCAGTGATCATCACTGTCTACAGCGACCGTAGCTTCACGTTCGAAACCAAATCCACCCCTGCTTCGGTTCTGCTGAAGAAGGCGGCTGGTCTGACTAGCGGTTCCGCTCGTCCGAACACCGTTAAGGTTGGCACCGTGACCCGTGCTCAGCTGGAAGAAATCGCGAAAACCAAAAACGCGGATCTGACTGCAGCTGATATGGATGCAGCCGTGCGTACTATCGCCGGTTCTGCTCGTAGCATGGGCCTTAACGTGGAGGGTGTGTAATGGCTAAGCTGACCAAGCGTCAAAAGGCTATCGCCGGCAAAATCGAAGCAGGCAAGTCCTACAACTTTGTAGACGCTGCCGCCCTGCTGGCTGAGCTGTCGACTGTCAAGTTCAGCGAGTCGTTCGACGTTGCTGTAAACCTGGGTGTTGACCCGCGTAAATCCGACCAGGTCGTTCGTAGCGCTACTGTGCTGCCACACGGCACTGGCAAGACCGTTCGCGTTGCCGTGTTCACCCAGGGTCCAGCTGCCGAGGCCGCTCTGGCTGCCGGCGCTGACCGTGTAGGCATGGACGACCTGGCTGCCGAAATGAAAGGCGGCGACCTGAACTATGACGTAGTGATCGCATCCCCGGATGCCATGCGCGTTGTAGGCCAGTTGGGTCAAATCCTCGGTCCACGCGGCCTGATGCCTAACCCTAAAGTCGGCACCGTAACCCCAGACGTAGCTACCGCGGTTAAAAACGCCAAGGCTGGTCAGGTTCGTTATCGCACCGACAAAAACGGCATCATCCACACCTCCGTTGGCAAAGTCGGCTTCGATGCCGTCAAGCTGAAGGAAAACGTTGAAGCCCTGATCGCTGATCTGAAGCGTATCAAGCCGGCTTCCTCGAAAGGTATTTACGTCAAGCGCGTTACCCTGAGCACCACCATGGGTCCAGGCCTGGTCATCGACCAAGGCTCGCTCGACGCGTAAGACACAGATTGGCGCAAGCGATTGCGCCAATTGAAAGATTGGGGTCCCTGCCTGGCGGGGGCTATCCAAGACCGTAGGCGACGCAAGTCTTAAACCTCAAGCCTACGCAGATGGTGCTCCCGGTTCCTTACCGAATCAGACACCAAAACGACATCCGGCTTCGGTTGGATGAAACGGTAACAAGCAGGAGTTTTTCCCGTGGCAATTAAACTTGAAGACAAGAAGGCCATCGTCGCTGAAGTCAACAAGGCTGCCCAAGTTGCTCTGTCCGCTGTCGTGGCTGATGCCCGTGGCGTAACAGTAGGCGCTATGACCGGACTCCGTAAAGAGGCTCGTGAAGCTGGCGTTTACGTACGTGTTGTACGTAACACCCTGCTCAAGCGCGCCGTTGCTGGCACTCAATATGACGTGCTCAACGACGTGTTCACCGGCCCGACCTTGATTGCATTCTCCAAAGATCATCCGGGCGCTGCTGCCCGTATTTTCAAAGAGTTCGCAAAAGGTCAGGACAAGTTCGAGATCAAGGCAGCTGCGTTCGAGGGCAAGTTCCTCGCAGCTAACCAGATCGACGTACTGGCAAGCCTGCCGACCCGTGACGAAGCAATTTCTCAGCTGATGAGCGTGATTCAAGGCGCAACCAGCAAATTGGCTCGTACTCTGGCGGCTCTTCGCGACCAGAAAGAGGCCGTTGCAGCCTAAGGCTGAGCGACTCCTTTCAGCGTTTTTTGTTTATTTCGATGGCCGCGTAGGCTGTCACCCCAATACAGGAATTTATAGTCATGTCTCTGACTAACGACCAAATCATCGAAGCAATCGGCGAAAAATCCGTTCTGGAAATCGTTGAGCTGATCAAGGCCATGGAAGAGAAGTTCGGCGTTTCCGCTGCCGCTGCTTCCGCCGGTCCAGCCGCTGTTGCTGCCGTTGTTGAAGAACAAACTGAATTCAACGTCATGCTGCTGGAAGCTGGCGAGAAGAAAGTTAACGTGATCAAGGCTGTACGTGAGCTGACCGGTCTGGGCCTGAAAGAAGCCAAGGCAGTAGTTGACGGCGCTCCTGGCATGGTTCTGGAAGCTGTTTCGAAAGACGCAGCTGACAAAGCCAAAGCCACTCTGGAAGAAGCAGGCGCTAAAGTCGAGCTGAAGTAAGCATCGACTTTGCGTCTCCAGCCCGAGCGTTAAGCGAAAGGCTGATGGCTGGTGGCTCTTGCCACCGGCCTTTTTCCGTTATTGGCAGCCGACTGGGTCGGGGCTGATAACGAGCTGTAACCACCCGATGCGGTGGCGCAAACCATGGGGTTTGCACGATTTTCTGGCTGCTCCCGTCGGGAGGGGCCAAACAAGCAGGTGACCAAGCTGGGGAACGCTGATGGCTTACTCATATACTGAGAAAAAACGTATCCGCAAGGACTTTAGCAAGTTGCCGGACGTCATGGATGTGCCGTATCTTCTGGCAATCCAGCTGGATTCGTATCGTGAATTCTTGCAGGCGGGAGCGACCAAAGATAAGTTCCGCGACGTGGGCCTGCATGCGGCCTTCAAATCCGTTTTCCCGATCATCAGCTACTCCGGCAATGCTGCGCTGGAGTACGTCGGTTATCGCCTGGGCGAACCGGCATTTGATGTCAAAGAATGCGTATTGCGCGGTGTAACTTACGCCGTACCTTTGCGGGTAAAAGTGCGCCTGATCATTTTCGACAAAGAATCGTCGAACAAAGCGATCAAGGACATCAAAGAGCAAGAAGTCTACATGGGTGAAATCCCCCTGATGACCGAGAACGGTACCTTCGTAATCAACGGTACCGAGCGAGTAATCGTTTCCCAGCTGCACCGTTCTCCAGGCGTGTTCTTCGACCACGACCGTGGCAAGACGCACAGCTCCGGCAAACTGCTGTACTCGGCGCGCATCATTCCTTACCGCGGCTCGTGGCTGGACTTCGAGTTCGACCCGAAAGACTGCGTATTCGTGCGTATCGACCGTCGTCGCAAGCTGCCTGCATCGGTACTGCTGCGAGCGCTCGGCTATACCACTGAAGAAGTGCTCGACGCGTTCTACACCACCAACGTCTTCCACGTGCAGGGTGAAAACCTCAGCCTGGAACTGGTGCCTCAGCGCCTGCGTGGTGAAATTGCCGTCCTGGATATCCTGGATGACAAAGGCAAGGTTATTGTCGAGCAGGGTCGTCGTATCACCGCTCGCCACATCAACCAGCTGGAAAAAGCCGGGATCAAAGAGCTGCAAGTGCCTCTGGACTACGTCCTGGGTCGCACTACCGCCAAGGTCATCGTGCATCCGGCAACCGGCGAAATCCTGGCAGAGTGCAACACCGAGCTGAACACCGAAATCCTGGCTAAAATCGCCAAGTCTCAGATTGTTCGCATCGAAACTCTGTACACCAACGATATCGACTGCGGTCCGTTCGTCTCCGACACGCTGAAGATCGACTCCACCAGCAACCAATTGGAAGCGCTGGTCGAGATCTATCGCATGATGCGTCCAGGCGAGCCGCCAACCAAGGACGCTGCCGAGACCCTGTTCAACAACCTGTTCTTCAGCCCTGAGCGCTATGACCTGTCTGCGGTCGGCCGGATGAAGTTCAACCGTCGTATCGGTCGTACCGAGATCGAAGGTTCGGGCGTGTTGTGCAAGGAAGACATCGTCGCGGTACTGAAGACTCTGGTCGACATCCGTAACGGTAAAGGCATCGTCGATGACATCGACCACCTGGGTAACCGTCGTGTTCGCTGCGTAGGCGAAATGGCTGAGAACCAGTTCCGCGTTGGCCTGGTACGTGTTGAGCGTGCGGTCAAAGAGCGTCTGTCGATGGCTGAAAGCGAAGGCCTGATGCCGCAAGACCTGATCAACGCCAAGCCAGTGGCTGCGGCGGTGAAAGAGTTCTTCGGTTCCAGCCAGCTGTCCCAGTTCATGGACCAGAACAACCCGCTGTCCGAGATCACCCACAAGCGTCGTGTGTCTGCACTCGGCCCTGGCGGTTTGACTCGCGAGCGTGCTGGCTTTGAAGTGCGTGACGTTCACCCGACGCACTACGGTCGTGTTTGCCCGATCGAAACGCCGGAAGGTCCGAACATCGGTCTGATCAACTCCCTGGCTGCCTATGCGCGCACCAACCAGTACGGCTTCCTAGAGAGCCCGTATCGTGTGGTGAAAGACGCTCTGGTCACCGACGAGATCGTGTTCCTGTCCGCCATCGAAGAAGCTGATCACGTGATCGCTCAGGCTTCGGCCACGATGAACGACAAGAAAGTCCTGATCGACGAGCTGGTAGCTGTTCGTCACTTGAACGAATTCACCGTCAAGGCGCCGGAAGACGTCACCTTGATGGACGTATCGCCGAAACAGGTAGTTTCGGTTGCGGCGTCGCTGATCCCGTTCCTCGAGCACGACGACGCCAACCGTGCGTTGATGGGTTCGAACATGCAGCGTCAAGCTGTACCCACCCTGCGCGCTGACAAGCCGCTGGTCGGTACCGGCATGGAGCGTAACGTAGCCCGTGACTCCGGCGTTTGCGTCGTGGCTCGTCGTGGCGGCGTGATCGATTCCGTCGACGCCAGCCGTATCGTGGTGCGTGTTGCCGATGACGAAGTTGAAACCGGTGAAGCCGGTGTCGACATCTACAACCTGACCAAGTACACCCGCTCCAACCAGAACACCTGCATCAACCAGCGTCCGCTGGTGCGTAAAGGTGATCGGGTTCAGCGCAGCGACATCATGGCCGACGGCCCGTCCACCGACATGGGTGAACTGGCGCTGGGTCAGAACATGCGCATCGCGTTCATGGCATGGAACGGCTTCAACTTCGAAGACTCCATCTGCCTGTCCGAGCGTGTGGTTCAGGAAGACCGCTTCACCACGATCCACATTCAGGAACTGACCTGTGTGGCACGTGACACCAAGCTTGGGCCAGAGGAAATCACTGCAGACATCCCGAACGTGGGTGAAGCTGCACTGAACAAGCTGGACGAAGCCGGTATCGTTTACGTAGGTGCTGAAGTAGGCGCAGGCGACATCCTGGTCGGCAAGGTCACTCCGAAAGGCGAGACCCAGCTGACTCCGGAAGAAAAGCTGCTGCGTGCCATCTTCGGTGAAAAAGCCAGCGACGTTAAAGACACCTCCCTGCGCGTGCCTACCGGCACCAAGGGCACCGTCATCGACGTACAGGTCTTCACCCGCGACGGCGTCGAGCGTGATGCTCGTGCACTGTCGATCGAGAAGACTCAACTCGACGAGATCCGCAAGGACCTGAACGAAGAGTTCCGTATCGTTGAAGGCGCCACTTTCGAACGTCTGCGTTCCGCACTGGTCGGCCATAAAGCCGAAGGCGGCGCCGGTCTGAAGAAAGGTCAGGACATCACCGACGAAGTGCTCGACGGTCTTGAGCATGGTCAGTGGTTCAAACTGCGCATGGCTGAAGATGCTCTGAACGAGCAGCTCGAGAAGGCTCAGGCCTACATCGTTGATCGCCGCCGTCTGCTGGACGACAAGTTCGAAGACAAGAAGCGCAAACTGCAGCAGGGCGATGACCTGGCTCCAGGCGTGCTGAAAATCGTCAAGGTTTACCTGGCAATCCGTCGCCGCATCCAGCCGGGCGACAAGATGGCCGGTCGTCACGGTAACAAGGGTGTGGTCTCCGTGATCATGCCGGTTGAAGACATGCCGCACGATGCCAATGGCACCCCGGTCGACGTCGTTCTCAACCCATTGGGCGTACCTTCGCGTATGAACGTTGGTCAGATCCTTGAAACCCACCTGGGCCTCGCGGCCAAAGGCCTGGGCGAGAAGATCAACCGCATGATCGAAGAGCAACGTAAAGTTGCCGATCTGCGCAAGTTCCTGCACGAGATCTACAACGAGATCGGCGGTCGCAACGAAGATCTGGACAGCTTCTCCGACCAGGAAATCCTGGATCTGGCGAAGAACCTGCGTGGCGGCGTTCCAATGGCCACTCCAGTGTTCGACGGTGCCAAGGAAAGCGAAATCAAGGCCATGCTGAAACTGGCTGACCTGCCAGAAAGCGGCCAGATGCAGCTGACCGATGGCCGTACCGGCAACAAGTTCGAGCGCCCGGTTACTGTTGGCTACATGTACATGCTGAAGCTGAACCACTTGGTAGACGACAAGATGCACGCTCGTTCTACCGGTTCGTACAGCCTGGTTACCCAGCAGCCGCTGGGTGGTAAGGCGCAGTTCGGTGGTCAGCGTTTCGGGGAGATGGAGGTCTGGGCACTGGAAGCATACGGTGCTGCTTACACTCTGCAAGAAATGCTCACAGTGAAGTCGGACGATGTGAACGGCCGGACCAAGATGTACAAAAACATCGTGGACGGCGATCACCGTATGGAGCCGGGCATGCCCGAGTCCTTCAACGTGTTGATCAAGGAAATTCGTTCCCTCGGCATCGATATCGATCTGGAAACCGAATAACACGTGACGCGAATCGAGAGCGGGGCAGGATTGCTCGCTCTCTGCTCCGCCAGGAGGAAAGGCCTTGAAAGACCTACTGAATTTGCTGAAAAACCAGGGTCAAGTCGAAGAGTTCGACGCCATCCGTATTGGATTGGCATCGCCTGAGATGATCCGTTCGTGGTCGTTCGGTGAAGTTAAAAAGCCGGAAACCATCAACTACCGTACGTTCAAACCTGAACGTGACGGCCTGTTCTGCGCCAAGATCTTTGGCCCGGTAAAGGATTACGAGTGCCTGTGCGGTAAGTACAAGCGCTTGAAGCACCGTGGTGTGATCTGCGAGAAGTGCGGCGTTGAAGTCGCGCTGGCCAAGGTTCGTCGTGAGCGCATGGCGCACATCGAACTGGCTTCGCCAGTTGCCCACATCTGGTTCCTGAAATCGCTGCCGTCGCGTATCGGCTTGCTGATGGACATGACCCTGCGTGATATCGAACGCGTTCTCTACTTCGAGAGCTATGTCGTTATCGATCCAGGCATGACCACCCTTGAAAAAGGTCAGCTGCTCAACGATGAGCAGTACTTCGAAGCGCTGGAAGAGTTCGGCGACGATTTCGATGCCCGCATGGGTGCCGAAGCTGTCCGTGAACTGCTGCACGCTATCGACCTGGAGCACGAGATTGGCCGTCTGCGTGAAGAAATTCCGCAAACCAACTCCGAAACCAAGATCAAGAAGCTGTCCAAGCGTCTGAAGTTGATGGAAGCCTTCCAGGGTTCCGGCAACCTTCCAGAATGGATGGTGCTGACCGTTCTGCCGGTTCTGCCGCCAGATCTGCGTCCACTGGTCCCGCTGGATGGCGGTCGCTTCGCGACTTCCGACCTCAACGATCTGTATCGTCGAGTGATCAACCGTAACAACCGCTTGAAGCGCCTGCTGGATCTGTCCGCTCCGGACATCATCGTGCGCAACGAAAAGCGTATGTTGCAGGAAGCCGTCGACGCACTGCTCGACAACGGTCGTCGTGGCCGCGCTATCACCGGTTCGAACAAGCGTCCTCTGAAATCCCTGGCTGACATGATCAAGGGTAAGCAGGGTCGTTTCCGTCAGAACTTGCTCGGTAAGCGTGTTGACTACTCCGGTCGTTCGGTAATTACCGTAGGTCCGACCCTGCGTCTGCACCAGTGCGGTCTGCCGAAGAAGATGGCACTCGAGCTGTTCAAGCCATTCATTTTCGGCAAGCTGGAAATGCGTGGCCTCGCGACCACCATCAAAGCGGCCAAGAAAATGGTCGAGCGCGAACTGCCAGAGGTTTGGGACGTTCTCGCTGAAGTGATCCGTGAACACCCGGTTCTCCTCAACCGTGCACCGACCCTTCACCGTCTGGGTATCCAGGCGTTTGAACCGGTTCTGATCGAAGGTAAGGCTATCCAGCTGCACCCTCTGGTCTGCGCCGCGTACAACGCCGACTTCGACGGCGACCAAATGGCCGTGCACGTACCGCTGACGCTGGAAGCCCAGCTCGAAGCGCGTGCGTTGATGATGTCGACCAACAACATTCTGTCGCCAGCCAACGGTGAGCCAATCATCGTTCCGTCGCAGGACGTTGTATTGGGTCTGTACTACATGACGCGTGAAGCGATCAACGCCAAGGGCGAAGGTCGTGTGTTCGCGGATCTGCAGGAAGTTGACCGTGTGTTCCGTGCCGGCGAAGCCGCACTGCACGCCAAGGTCAAAGTGCGGATCAACGAAACCGTCAACGATCGTGATGGCGGCAGCGTCAAGAACACCCGTATCGTCGACACCACTGTCGGCCGTGCGCTGTTGTTCCAGGTTGTTCCACCTGGTCTGTCGTACGACGTCGTCAACCAGCCGATGAAGAAAAAGGCGATCTCCAAGCTGATCAACCAATGCTACCGCGTGGTTGGTTTGAAAGAGACCGTGATCTTCGCTGACCAGTTGATGTACACCGGTTTTGCCTATTCGACCATTTCCGGCGTTTCCATCGGTGTTAACGACTTCGTTATCCCGGATGAAAAAGCCCGCATCATCGGTGCTGCCACCGACGAAGTGAAAGAGATCGAAAGTCAGTACGCCTCCGGCCTGGTAACCCAGGGCGAGAAGTACAACAAAGTGATCGACCTTTGGTCCAAGGCGAACGACGAAGTGTCCAAGGCGATGATGGCCAACCTCTCGAAAGAGAAAGTCATCGACCGTCATGGCGTCGAAGTCGAACAGGAATCCTTCAACTCGATGTACATGATGGCCGACTCGGGCGCACGGGGTTCTGCTGCGCAGATCCGTCAGCTCGCCGGTATGCGTGGCCTGATGGCCAAGCCGGACGGTTCCATCATCGAAACGCCGATTACTGCGAACTTCCGTGAAGGTTTGAGCGTACTTCAGTACTTCATCTCCACTCACGGTGCTCGTAAAGGTTTGGCGGATACCGCGTTGAAAACGGCGAACTCCGGTTACCTGACTCGTCGTCTGGTAGACGTGGCGCAGGATCTGGTGGTGACCGAGATCGATTGCGGCACCGAACATGGCCTGGTAATGACTCCGCACATTGAAGGCGGTGACGTTGTCGAGCCGTTGGGTGAGCGCGTATTGGGTCGTGTCATTGCCCGTGACGTATTCAAGCCGGGCACCGAGGAAGTTATCGTTCCTGGTGGCACTCTGGTAGACGAGAAGTGGGTCGAGTTCATCGAGCTGAACAGCATCGACGAAGTGATCGTGCGTTCGCCGATCAGCTGCGAAACCCGCTTCGGCATTTGCGCCAAGTGCTACGGTCGTGACTTGGCTCGTGGTCACCAGGTGAACATCGGTGAAGCGGTCGGCGTTATCGCTGCCCAGTCCATCGGTGAGCCGGGTACCCAGCTGACCATGCGTACGTTCCACATCGGTGGTGCGGCAAGCCGGACCTCCGCGGCCGACAGCGTTCAGGTGAAGAATGGCGGTACCGTCCGTCTGCATAACCTGAAGCACGTTGAGCGGGTGGATGGTTGCCTGGTAGCCGTGTCCCGTTCCGGTGAGCTGGCCATCGCAGATGACTTCGGTCGTGAGCGCGAGCGTTACAAGCTGCCGTACGGTGCTGTGATTTCGGTTAAAGAAGGTGACAAGGTCGACGCTGGCGCAATCGTGGCCAAGTGGGATCCGCACACTCACCCGATCGTTACCGAAATGAAAGGTACCGTGACCTACGTGGGCATGGAAGAAGGCATCACGATCAAGCGTCAGACTGACGAATTGACCGGTATGACCAACATTGAAGTACTCGACGCCAAAGACCGTCCAGCTGCCGGTAAAGATATCCGTCCTGCTGTGAAGATGGTCGATGACAACGGCAAGGATCTGTTGCTGCCAGGCACTGACGTTATCGCTCAGTACTTCCTGCCAGCCAACGCCCTGGTCGGTGTAGCGGACGGTGCGAAGATCGCGATCGGTGATGTTATCGCTCGTATCCCGCAAGAAACTTCGAAAACTCGCGACATCACCGGTGGTCTGCCGCGTGTTGCCGACTTGTTCGAAGCCCGTCGTCCGAAAGAAGCGTCGATTCTGGCTGAAGTCAGCGGCACCATCGCGTTCGGTAAAGAGACCAAAGGCAAGCGCCGTCTGGTCATTACCCCGAACGACGGTAGCGATCCGTACGAAGAGCTGATTCCGAAGTGGCGTCACCTGAACGTCTTCGAAGGCGAACAGGTAAACCGCGGCGAAGTTATCTCCGACGGCCCGAGCGATCCACACGACATCCTGCGTCTGCTGGGTGTAAGTGCGCTGGCCAAGTACATCGTGAACGAGATCCAGGACGTTTACCGTCTGCAAGGCGTGAAGATCAACGACAAGCACATCGAGACCATCCTGCGTCAGATGTTGCGTAAAGTTGAAATCGCTGAATCCGGCGATTCCAGTTTCATCAAGGGCGACCAGATGGAATTGACTCACGTTCTGGTAGAGAACGAGCGTCTGGCTGGCGACGAGAAATTCGTCTCCAAGTTCACTCGCGTGTTGCTGGGTATCACCAAGGCGTCGTTGTCCACCGAATCGTTCATCTCGGCGGCTTCCTTCCAGGAAACCACCCGCGTACTGACCGAAGCGGCGGTAACCGGCAAGCGCGATTACCTGCGCGGCCTGAAAGAAAACGTGGTCGTGGGTCGTCTGATCCCGGCCGGTACCGGTCTGGCTTACCACAGCGAGCGCAAGCGCCGCCGTGATGCTGACAAACCGTTGCGCGTAAGCGCCAGTGAAGTGGAAGCTGCACTGACCGAAGCGCTGAACTCGAGCGGTAACTGAGTTCTGCGATAAATGAGCATGGGCCCTGGCCGTTCCGTTCGTCGAATCGAGACAAATTGTCGAGGTTGGATGAGCGGGGAGGTCGGGGCCTTGCCTTGACTGGGGGCAAGATCCTCTTTAGACTCTTGTACCCCTAAATTTGGCGGGAATTCGTTCCTGCCATTTTGCTTTTCTTGCAAGACAATAGCGTCGCAAGACAACAGTGGAGCTAGTAGATGGCAACTATCAACCAGCTGGTACGTCAGCCGCGTAAGCGTATCGTCGAGAAATCCGACGTGCCTGCGCTGCAGAACTGCCCGCAACGTCGTGGCGTATGCACCCGTGTGTATACCACCACGCCGAAAAAACCTAACTCGGCACTGCGTAAAGTATGCCGTGTGCGTCTGACCAACGGTTTCGAGGTTTCCTCGTACATCGGCGGTGAAGGCCACAACCTGCAAGAGCACAGCGTGGTACTGATCCGCGGCGGTCGTGTAAAAGACTTGCCAGGTGTTCGTTACCACACCGTACGCGGTTCTTTGGATACTTCCGGCGTTAAAGGTCGTAACCAGGGTCGTTCGAAGTACGGTACCAAGAAGCCTAAGTAGTAGCGGCTTTTTGTAAAACTGATTTTCCATTTTTCTGAGTCGATAAGAGTAAGGTCGGAGGCGTCCCGAAAGGGCACCGATTCCGAGCGAACCTGAAGACCGTTTGAGGGCTTATCCATGCCAAGAAGACGCGTAGCAGCCAAGCGCGAAGTGCTTGACGATCCAAAATACGGCAGCCAGATCCTGGCCAAGTTCATGAACCACGTGATGGAAAGCGGCAAGAAAGCCGTTGCCGAGCGTATCGTTTATGGCGCGCTGGAAAAGGTTAAAGAACGCAAGAACAGCGACCCCCTGGAAATCTTCGAGAAAGCTCTCGACGCCATCGCTCCGCTGGTCGAAGTGAAGTCGCGCCGTGTAGGCGGTGCTACTTACCAGGTTCCGGTTGAAGTTCGTCCGTCCCGTCGTAACGCCCTGGCAATGCGCTGGTTGGTAGACTTCGCCCGTAAGCGCGGCGAGAAGTCTATGGCTCTGCGTTTGGCTGGCGAACTGTTGGACGCTGCCGAAGGTAAAGGTGCTGCAGTTAAGAAGCGTGAAGACGTGCACCGTATGGCTGAAGCCAACAAGGCTTTCTCGCACTACCGCTTCTAATTTTAGCGTCACTAATTTTGCGAGGGCTTTATGGCTCGTACAACACCGATTAACCGCTACCGTAACATTGGTATCGTTGCTCACGTGGATGCTGGTAAAACCACCACCACCGAGCGCGTCCTTTTTTACACTGGCAAAAGTCACAAAATGGGCGAGGTGCATGACGGCGCCGCGACCACAGACTGGATGGTGCAGGAGCAGGAGCGTGGTATTACCATTACTTCTGCTGCCATTACCGCCTTCTGGCAGGGTTCCGAGAAGCAGCACAAGGACCAATACCGCTTCAACGTCATCGACACCCCGGGCCACGTTGACTTCACTATTGAAGTTGAACGTTCCCTGCGTGTTCTCGACGGCGCGGTCGTTGTGTTCTGCGGCACCTCGGGTGTTGAGCCTCAGTCGGAAACCGTATGGCGTCAAGCCAACAAGTACGGCGTTCCACGTCTTGTTTACGTAAACAAGATGGACCGTGCTGGTGCCAACTTCCTGCGCGTGATCGGTCAGATCAAGCAGCGTCTGGGTCACACCCCGGTGCCAATCCAGTTGGCAATCGGTTCCGAAGACAACTTCCAGGGTCAGATCGATCTGCTGTCCATGGAAGCTGTGTACTGGAACGACGCTGACAAAGGCATGACTCCACGTCGCGAGCCTATCCCTGCTGAGCTGCAGGAACTGGCTGACGAGTGGCGCGGCAACATGGTTGAGGCTGCGGCCGAAGCCAGCGAAGAGCTGATGAACAAGTACCTCGAAGGTGAAGAACTCACCAACGTGGAAATCAAGGCCGCTCTGCGTCAGCGTACTATCGCTGGTGAGATCGTCCTGGCTGTTTGCGGTTCTTCCTTCAAGAACAAGGGTGTTCCCCTGGTTCTCGATGCCGTGATCGACTACTTGCCTGCTCCTACCGACATTCCTGCCATCAAGGGTACTGACCCGGATGACGAGACCAAGGAAATGGAGCGTCACGCAGACGACAGCGAGCCGTTCTCGGCGCTGGCGTTCAAGATCGCTACCGACCCATTCGTGGGTACCTTGACCTTCGTCCGCGTTTACTCGGGCGTGTTGGCCTCCGGCGACGGCGTGATCAACTCGGTTAAAGGCAAGAAAGAGCGCGTGGGTCGTATGGTGCAAATGCACGCAAACGCCCGTGAAGAAATCAAGGAAGTACGCGCTGGCGACATCGCGGCCTTGATCGGCATGAAGGACGTCACCACCGGTGAGACTTTGTGCAACGCTGACAAGCCAATCATCCTGGTTCGCATGGACTTCCCGGAGCCGGTTATTTCGGTTGCCGTAGAGCCTAAGACCAAGGACGACCAGGAAAAAATGGGTATCGCTCTGGGCAAGCTTGCTCAGGAAGATCCATCTTTCCGCGTCAAAACCGACGAAGAGACTGGTCAAACGATCATCTCCGGCATGGGCGAGTTGCACCTGGACATCCTGGTTGACCGGATGCGCCGTGAGTTCAACGTCGAAGCCAACATCGGTAAGCCTCAAGTTTCGTACCGTGAGCGCATCACGAAGAATTGCGAAATTGAAGGCAAGTTCGTTCGCCAGTCCGGCGGTCGTGGCCAGTTCGGTCACTGCTGGATCCGCTTTGCTCCTGCTGACGAAGGTCAGGAAGGTCTGCAATTCGTGAACGAAGTAGTGGGTGGTGTGGTTCCTAAGGAATACATCCCGGCTATCCAGAAGGGTATCGAAGAGCAGATGAAGAACGGCGTTGTCGCCGGCTATCCGCTGATCGGCCTGAAGGCTACCGTGTTCGATGGTTCCTACCACGACGTCGACTCCAACGAGATGGCGTTCAAGGTGGCTGCTTCCATGGCAACCAAGCAGCTGGCCCAGAAGGGCGGTGGTGAGTTGCTTGAGCCGATCATGGCGGTAGAGGTTGTTACACCTGAAGACTATATGGGTGACGTGATGGGCGACCTTAACCGTCGTCGCGGCATGATCCTGGGTATGGAAGACACGGTCTCCGGCAAAGTAATTCGTGCCGAAGTTCCGTTGGGTGAGATGTTCGGTTATGCGACCGACGTCCGTTCCATGTCCCAAGGTCGCGCAAGCTACTCTATGGAATTCAAAAAATACAATACAGCTCCGTCGCACATCGTCGAAACTGTTACCAAAAAACAAGGCTGATTCAGCCCCCTTTAGGCTAGGAGTTAATTGTCGTGGCTAAAGAAAAATTTGACCGTACCCTCCCGCACGTCAACGTTGGCACCATCGGTCACGTCGACCACGGTAAAACCACGCTGACCGCTGCCCTGACTCGCGTCTGCTCCGAAGTTTTCGGTTCGGCCGTTGTTGCTTTCGACAAGATCGACAGCGCTCCGGAAGAAAAGGCTCGTGGTATCACCATCAACACCGCGCACGTTGAATACAACTCGCTGATCCGTCACTACGCTCACGTTGACTGCCCAGGTCACGCTGACTATGTGAAGAACATGATCACCGGTGCTGCTCAGATGGACGGCGCTATCCTGGTTTGCTCGGCCGCTGATGGTCCGATGCCACAAACCCGTGAGCACATCCTGCTGTCCCGTCAGGTTGGCGTTCCGTACATCGTTGTCTTCCTGAACAAGGCTGACATGGTTGACGACGCTGAGCTGCTGGAGCTGGTTGAGATGGAAGTGCGCGATCTGCTGAGCACTTACGACTTCCCGGGTGACGACACTCCGATCATCATCGGTTCGGCTCTGATGGCTCTGAACGGCCAAGACGACAACGAAATGGGCACCACTGCCGTTCGTAAACTGGTTGAGACTCTGGACAGCTACATTCCAGATCCAGTCCGTGTTATCGACAAGCCGTTCCTGATGCCAATCGAAGACGTATTCTCGATCTCCGGTCGCGGTACTGTTGTAACTGGCCGTATCGAGCGCGGTATCGTCAAGGTTCAGGATCCACTGGAAATCGTTGGTCTGCGTGACACTACCGTCACCACCTGCACCGGTGTTGAAATGTTCCGTAAGCTGCTCGACGAAGGTCGTGCTGGCGAGAACTGCGGCGTTCTGCTGCGTGGTACCAAGCGTGACGACGTTGAGCGTGGCCAGGTTCTGGTCAAGCCAGGTTCGGTCAAGCCGCACACCAAGTTCGAAGCTGAAGTCTACGTACTGAGCAAAGAAGAAGGCGGTCGTCACACTCCGTTCTTCAAAGGCTACCGTCCACAGTTCTACTTCCGTACTACTGACGTGACTGGTAACTGCGAACTGCCGGAAGGCGTTGAAATGGTAATGCCAGGCGACAACATCAAAATGGTTGTCACCCTGATCAAGACCATCGCAATGGAAGACGGTCTGCGTTTCGCTATCCGTGAAGGCGGTCGTACCGTCGGCGCTGGCGTCGTAGCCAAAATCATCGAGTAAGCTCTTTTTTGAGTAAGCTTCGATGAGTTGAAAAAGCCCTCCGCTCAGCGGGGGGCTTTTTTATTGGGTTGACACCCATATGGGGCGTCTATAGAATTGCGCCTCCTTTTAACGGGCGTATTGCGCTCGGTGGGAATAGCAGCCGGAGTCTGAAATCCAATGCAAAATCAGCAAATCCGTATCAGGTTGAAGGCTTTTGACCATCGCCTGATCGACCAATCCACCCAGGAAATCGTGGAAACCGCGAAACGTACTGGTGCTCAAGTGCGTGGTCCAATTCCACTGCCTACCCGTAAAGAGCGGTTCACCGTTCTGGTCTCCCCGCACGTCAACAAAGACGCGCGTGACCAGTACGAGATCCGTACTCATAAGCGCGTTCTGGACATTGTCCAGCCAACGGATAAAACCGTTGATGCACTTATGAAGCTTGATCTTGCGGCCGGTGTGGAAGTGCAGATCAGCCTCGGCTAAGACTCGGTCTTAGTCGTGTAACGCTCTGAAATGGGCGGCCATAGCGGGTGAAAGCCCCGTACACTCATGAGGTTTACAACATGACTATTGGTGTAGTCGGTCGTAAATGCGGTATGACCCGTATTTTCACCGAAGAAGGTGTCTCCATTCCGGTCACGGTCATTGAGATCGAGCCGAATCGCGTCACCCAGTTCAAAACTGAAGAGACCGATGGCTATCGTGCAGTGCAAGTCACTGTAGGCGAGCGTCGTGCTTCGCGTGTTACAGCTGCTCAGGCTGGCCACTTCGCTAAAGCGAACGTTGCCGCTGGTCGTACCGTAATGGAATTCCGTCTTGAAGAAGGCGAGTACCAGGCCGGCGATCTGATCAACGCTGAAATCTTCGCCGCTGGTCAACTGGTTGATGTAACCGGTCAGTCCAAGGGTAAAGGCTTCCAGGGTACGATCAAGCGTTGGAATTTCCGCGGGCAAGATAATACCCACGGTAACTCCGTGTCCCACCGCGTTCCAGGCTCTATCGGCCAGTGCCAGACTCCTGGTCGTGTATTCAAGGGCAAAAAAATGTCCGGTCATATGGGCGCTGAGCGCGTGACCGTGCAGTCCCTCGAAGTAGTGCGCGTGGACGCTGAACGCAATCTGTTGTTGGTCAAGGGCGCTGTTCCTGGCGCTACTGGCGGCAACTTGGTTGTACGTCCAGCAGCCAAGGCTCGCGGTTAAGGGGAAGCTGACATGCAATTAAATGTAAATGACGCTCAAGCGATCGAAGTTTCCGAACTGACATTTGGCGGCGAATTCAACGAGACGCTGGTTCACCAGGCAGTCGTGGCCTACATGGCCGGCGGCCGTCAGGGTAGCAAGCAGCAAAAGACCCGTTCCGACGTTCGTGGTGGCGGTAAGCGCCCATGGCGTCAGAAAGGTACTGGCCGTGCTCGTGCCGGTACTATCCGTAGCCCAATCTGGCGCGGCGGCGGTACCACTTTCGCAGCTCGTCCTCAGGATCACTCCCAGAAGCTGAACAAGAAGATGTATCGCGCAGCAATGCGTTCCATCCTTGCTGAGCTGGTGCGTACTGATCGTCTGGTCGTGGTTCAGGATTTCGCCGTTGAAACGCCGAAAACCAAAGACCTGCTGGGCAAGCTGAACAACATGAGCCTGACCGACGTTCTGATCGTGTCGGACGCTGTTGATCAGAACCTGTACCTGGCTGCTCGCAACCTGCCGCACGTAGATGTACGTGATGTGCAAGGTTCCGATCCAGTTAGTCTGATCGCATACGACAAGGTGTTGATCACCGTGTCGGCCGTGAAGAAATTCGAGGAGCTGCTGGGATGAACCAGGAACGCGTATTTAAAGTTCTGCTTGGCCCGCACGTTTCCGAGAAGGCTACGGTTCTGGCAGACAAGAAAGGCCAGTTCGTTTTCAAGGTTGCAACTGACGCAACCAAGCTGGAAATCAAGAAGGCCGTCGAAAGCCTGTTCAGCGTGAAAGTAGAGCGTGTTACTACCCTGAATGTTCTGGGTAAGAGCAAGCGCACTGCTCGCGGTCTGGGCAAGCGTAATGACTGGAAGAAGGCAGTTATCTCCCTTCAGCCAGGCCAAGATCTCGATTTCAGCAGCAGTGCTGAGTAAGGAAGGGGTGCATCATGGCAATCGTTAAATGCAAACCGACTTCCCCTGGCCGCCGTTTTGTGGTCAAGGTGGTCAACCAGGAGCTGCATAAAGGCGCTCCTCACGCACCGCTGCTCGAGAAGAAATCGAAGACTGGTGGTCGTAACAACAATGGTCGCATTACCACTCGTCACATCGGTGGTGGCCATAAGCAGCATTATCGTCTGGTCGATTTCCGTCGCAACGACAAAGATGGCATCTCTGCCACTGTCGAGCGTATCGAATACGATCCAAACCGTACTGCTCACATCGCTCTGCTGCTGTACGCAGATGGCGAGCGTCGCTACATCATCGCCCCTAAAGGCGTGAGTGCTGGTGACCAGCTGATCGCAGGTGCCCTGGCACCGATCAAGCCGGGCAACGCTCTGCAACTGCGTAACATTCCAGTTGGTAGCACCGTACACGGCATCGAATTGAAGCCAGGTAAAGGCGCACAGATCGCTCGTTCCGCTGGTGCTTCGGCTCAGCTGATCGCTCGTGAAGGTGTCTACGTGACCCTGCGTCTGCGTTCTGGTGAGATGCGTAAAGTGCTGGCTGAATGCCGCGCGACCCTGGGTGAAGTCTCGAACTCCGAGCACAGCCTGCGTTCGCTGGGTAAAGCTGGTGCCAAACGCTGGCGTGGCGTTCGCCCAACCGTTCGTGGTGTTGCCATGAACCCGGTTGACCACCCACATGGTGGTGGTGAAGGTCGTACCTCTGGTGGTCGTCATCCGGTATCGCCATGGGGCTTCCCGACTAAGGGCGCGAAGACTCGTGGTAATAAGCGTACCGACAAAATGATCGTCCGTCGTCGCAAGTAAATAGAGGGATACGACAGTGCCACGTTCTCTGAAAAAAGGTCCTTTTATCGATCTTCACCTACTGAAGAAGATCGAAGTGGCGGCGGAAAAGAACGATCGCAAACCAGTGAAAACCTGGTCGCGCCGTTCGATGATCCTGCCACAAATGGTCGGTTTGACCATCGCAGTACACAACGGTCGTCAACACGTCCCAGTTCTCGTGAACGAAGACATGGTCGGCCACAAACTGGGCGAGTTTGCCGGTACCCGCACTTATCGTGGGCACGTGGCAGACAAGAAAGCCAAGCGTTAAGGGGTTAGGAAATGGAAGTAGCCGCTAAGTTGTCGGGCGCTCGAATCTCCGCCCAGAAAGCCCGCTTGGTCGCCGACCAGATCCGCGGGAAGAAGGTGGGCGAAGCGCTCAACCTGTTGGCTTTCAGCAGTAAGAAAGCCGCCGAGATCATGAAGAAAGTGCTGGAGTCGGCCGTAGCCAACGCCGAGCATAACGAAGGCGCAGACGTTGATGACCTTAAAGTCAGCACCGTTTTCGTCAACGAAGGGCGTTCGCTGAAGCGCATCATGCCACGTGCCAAAGGCCGTGCTGATCGCATCGTCAAGCGGTCTTGCCATATCACTGTCAAGGTTGCTGACAAGTAACGGAGTCGAAGAGATGGGTCAGAAAGTACATCCCATTGGCATTCGCCTGGGAATCGTCAAGGAGCACACCTCCGTCTGGTACGCAGACGGTCGGACTTATGCGGACTATTTGTTCGCTGATCTGAAGGTGCGTGAGTATCTCCAAGACAAACTAAAAAGCGCGTCCGTAAGCCGTATCGATATCCATCGTCCGGCTCAAACTGCACGTATCACCATCCACACCGCTCGTCCAGGTATCGTTATCGGGAAGAAAGGTGAAGATGTTGAGAAACTGCGTCAGGACCTGACCAAACAAATGGGTGTGCCTGTGCACATCAATATCGAAGAAATCCGCAAGCCGGAACTCGACGGTATGTTGGTTGCGCAGAGCGTAGCTCAGCAGCTGGAGCGTCGCGTAATGTTCCGTCGCGCTATGAAGCGCGCCGTACAGAACGCCATGCGCATTGGTGCCAAAGGCATCAAAATCCAAGTGAGCGGTCGTCTCGGCGGTGCTGAAATCGCACGTACTGAATGGTATCGCGAAGGTCGTGTGCCACTGCACACCCTGCGTGCCGACATCGACTATGCCAACTACGAAGCTCACACCACCTACGGTGTGATCGGTGTAAAGGTTTGGATCTTCAAGGGCGAAGTAATTGGTGGTCGCCAAGAAGAACTGAAACCACAAGCACCAGCGCCTCGTAAAAAAGCTGCTAAGTAAGGGGTACGCCAAATGTTGCAACCAAAGCGTACGAAGTTCCGCAAGCAAATGACTGGTCACAACCGTGGCCTGGCATTGCGCGGTAGCAAAGTCAGCTTCGGCGAGTATGCGCTGAAGTCTGTAGCTCGTGGTCGTCTCACCGCTCGTCAGATCGAGTCAGCGCGTCGTGCACTGACCCGTCACGTTAAACGTGGCGGCAAGATCTGGATCCGTGTATTCCCGGACAAGCCTATTTCCAAAAAGCCCCTCGAAGTTCGGATGGGTAAAGGTAAGGGTAGTGTCGAGTACTGGGTTGCCCAGATTCAGCCAGGCAAGGTCCTGTATGAAATCGAGGGTGTTTCTGAAGAGCTGGCGCGTGAGGCTTTTGCCCTGGCTGCTGCAAAGCTGCCGCTCGCCACCGCTTTTGTTAAACGGACGGTGATGTGATGAAAGCGAATGAACTTCGTGAAAAAGACGCGCCGCAGCTTAACGAGCAACTGCTCGGCCTGCTGCGCGACCAGTTCAATCTGCGCATGCAGAAAGCAACTGGCCAGTTGGGGCAGTCTCACCTGCTCCGGCAAGTTAAGCGTGACATCGCTCGCGTGAAGACTGTGCTCAAACAGCAGGCAGGTAAGTAATCATGGCTGAAGCCGAAAAAACCGTCCGTACGCTGACTGGCCGTGTTGTCAGCGACAAAATGGACAAGACCATCACCGTTCTGATCGAGCGTCGCGTAAAGCACCCGATCTACGGTAAATACGTTAAGCGTTCGACTAAGCTGCACGCGCACGACGAAACCAATCAGTGCCACATCGGCGACAAAGTCACTATTCGTGAAACTCGTCCTTTGGCCAAGACCAAGTCTTGGGCGCTGGTTGATGTTCTCGAACGCGCTGTGGAAGTCTAAGGACTAGGGGTCGGAGAAATTATATGATTCAGACTCAATCCATGCTCGATGTGGCCGATAACAGCGGCGCACGCCGCGTTATGTGCATCAAGGTGCTGGGTGGCTCCCATCGTCGTTACGCTGGTATCGGTGACATCATCAAAGTTACCGTGAAGGAAGCAATTCCTCGCGGTAAAGTGAAAAAAGGCCAAGTGATGACTGCTGTTGTAGTCCGCACTCGTCACGGCGTACGTCGTGCTGATGGCTCCATTATCCGCTTTGATGGCAACGCTGCTGTTCTTCTGAACAACAAGCAAGAGCCGATCGGCACCCGTATCTTTGGGCCAGTGACCCGTGAACTTCGTACTGAGAAGTTCATGAAGATCGTCTCGCTCGCCCCAGAAGTGCTGTAAGGAGATCCGACATGCAAAAGATTCGTCGTGACGACGAGATCATCGTGATCGCCGGCAAAGACAAAGGTAAGCGCGGTAAGGTGCTTAAGGTTCTCGCTAACAACCGTCTGGTTATTGGCGGTCTGAACCTGGTCAAGCGTCATACCAAGCCTAACCCGATGTCGGGCGTGCAAGGCGGTATCGTCGAAAAAGAAGCTCCACTGGACGCTTCTAACGTCGCCATTTTCAACGGCGAAACCAACAAGGCTGACCGCGTTGGTTTCAAAGTAGAAGACGGCAAGAAAATTCGTGTCTTCAAGTCGACCCAAAAAGCGGTTGATGCTTGAACACTGCTAGGTAGATAAGACCATGGCACGACTAAAAGAGATTTACTGGAAGGAAATCGCACCGAAACTTAAGGAAGAACTTAAGCTTTCGAACGTGATGGAAGTTCCACGCGTTACAAAAATCACCCTGAACATGGGTCTGGGCGAAGCGGTCGGTGACAAAAAAGTCATCGAGCACGCTGTTGCCGACCTGGAAAAGATCACCGGTCAGAAAGTCGTTGTGACTTACGCTCGGAAATCCATCGCTGGCTTTAAAGTCCGTGAAGGTTGGCCGATCGGCGTCAAAGTGACCCTGCGCCGTGAGCGTATGTACGAATTCCTGGATCGTCTGCTGTCGATCTCCCTGCCTCGGGTTCGCGACTTCCGCGGCCTGAATGCCAAGTCCTTCGATGGTCGTGGTAACTACAGCATGGGCGTTAAAGAGCAGATCATCTTCCCGGAAATCGACTACGACAAGATCGATGCTCTCCGCGGTCTGGACATTACCCTGACCACCACTGCCAAGAACGATGATGAAGGTCGCGCCCTGTTGCGTGCTTTCAAATTCCCGTTCCGCAACTGATTGGAGTAGGAAAATGGCCAAGATGAGCATGAAAAACCGCGAGCTGAAGCGTCAGCTCACGGTTGCCAAGTACGCCAAAAAGCGTGCAGCACTGAAAGCTATCATCGTTGATCTGAACGCAAGTCCAGAAGCACGTTGGGAAGCTACAGTCGCTCTGCAGAAGCAGCCACGTGACGCAAGCGCTTCGCGCATGCGTAACCGCTGCCGCCTGACCGGTCGTCCACACGGCGTTTACCGCAAGTTCGGCCTTGGCCGTAACAAACTGCGTGAAGCTGCAATGCGTGGTGACGTACCTGGTCTGGTTAAAGCCAGCTGGTAAGCACTGTCAAAGTCTCGGTGTCCAGGATCGCAAGATCCTGACCACCGGTGACCTTGAACTTGAATCAAGCCCCTTTTGGGGCTTGATTCATTTGTGGGGTGTGTCTAGAATACCCGGCTCGCCTGAGCCCGTGCTTTTTTCGTGCGGAGTTTCTCGGCGAAGGTAGTAGCCGCAAGGCTTATTTTTTTGTATTAGGAGCGTCTAGCCCATGAGTATGCAGGACCCGTTAGCGGACATGCTAACTCGAATCCGTAATGCCCAGATGGCTGAAAAGTCCGTCGTAAGCATGCCTTCTTCCACGTTGAAGGTGGCTGTAGCTAAAGTCCTGAAGGACGAAGGCTACATCGCGGGTTATCAGATCAGCAGCGAAATCAAACCACTGCTGTCTATCGAGCTGAAATATTTCGAAGGCCGTCCGGTCATCGAAGAAGTGAAGCGCGTTAGCCGTCCAGGCCTGCGTCAGTACAAGTCCGTCGATGATCTGCCGAAAGTTCGTGGCGGTCTCGGTGTGTCTATCGTCTCCACCAACAAAGGTGTGATGACGGATCGTGCTGCGCGCGCTGCCGGTGTCGGCGGCGAAGTTCTTTGCACTGTGTTCTAAGGGGGGATAAGCATGTCACGCGTCGCTAAGAACCCCGTTAAGCTGCCAGCCGGTGTCGAAGTCAAATTCGCAGGCCAACAGCTTTCGGTGAAGGGTGCCAAGGGCACTCTCGAACTGAACATCCATTCGTCCGTTGAGATTGTTGAAGAAGCCGGTGAGCTGCGTTTTGCTGCTCGCAATGGCGATCAACAGACTCGCGCAATGGCTGGTACCACTCGTGCGTTGGTAAACAACATGGTCCAAGGCGTAAGCCAAGGCTTCGAGCGCAAGCTCCAGCTGGTCGGTGTTGGTTACAAAGCGCAAGCAAAAGGCACAGTGCTGAACCTGGCTCTTGGCTTCTCGCACCCAGTGGATTATGAACTGCCGGAAGGCATCACCGCTGAGACTCCTAGCCAGACCGATATCCTGATCAAGGGCATCGATAAGCAGCTGGTAGGTCAAGTGGCCGCCGAGATCCGCGACTTCCGTCCACCAGAGCCGTACAAAGGCAAAGGTGTGCGCTACGCGGACGAAGTCGTCCGTCGTAAAGAAGCCAAGAAGAAGTAGGGCATAGCAAATGACCGACAAAAAAGTTACTCGACTGCGTCGCGCTCGCAAAGCACGCCTGAAAATGCACGAACTCGAAGTCGTGCGTCTCTGCGTGTTCCGCTCGTCGCAGCACATCTACGCCCAGGTCATTTCGGCCGACGGCAACAAAGTCCTGGCAAGTGCCTCGACTTTGGATAAAGAACTGCGTGATGGCGCCACTGGCAACATCGACGCGGCCACTAAGGTTGGCCAGCTGGTCGCTACGCGTGCAAAAGCCGCTGGCGTCTCGCAGGTGGCTTTCGACCGCTCTGGCTTCAAGTACCACGGCCGCGTCAAGGCGCTGGCTGATGCTGCTCGTGAAGCTGGGCTGGAGTTCTAAGTTATGTCAAATAACGACCAAAAGCGCGACGAAGGCTACATCGAGAAGCTGGTTCAAGTTAACCGCGTAGCCAAAACCGTTAAAGGCGGCCGTATCTTCACTTTCACCGCGTTGACCGTGGTAGGTGATGGTAAAGGGCGTGTTGGCTTCGGCCGTGGCAAGTCACGTGAAGTGCCTGCTGCGATCCAGAAGGCAATGGAAGCTGCTCGCCGCAACATGATCCAAGTTGATCTGAACGGCACCACGCTGCAGTACGCAATGAAGTCCGGTCACGGCGCTTCGAAGGTGTACATGCAGCCTGCTTCTGAAGGTACCGGTATCATCGCTGGCGGCGCTATGCGTGCTGTCCTCGAGGTTGCTGGCGTTCAGAACGTTCTCGCCAAGTGCTACGGTTCGACTAACCCGGTAAACGTGGTTCACGCCACTTTCAAAGGTTTGAAGGCCATGCAGTCTCCTGAATCCATTGCCGCCAAGCGTGGCAAAAGCGTCAAGGAGATCTTCTGATCATGGCTACCGTTAAAGTTACGCTGATCAAAAGCATGACCGGCCGCATCCCTAACCACAAGCTGTGCGTTAAGGGTCTGGGTCTGCGTCGCATCGGTCACACTGTAGAAGTACTTGATACTCCCGAGAATCGCGGGATGATCAACAAGGCTTACTACATGCTGCGTGTCGAGGGTTAATCGATGAAACTCAATGATCTGAGTCCAGCGCCGGGTTCCCGTCGCGAAAAGCATCGTCCGGGCCGTGGTATCGGTAGTGGTTTGGGCAAGACCGGTGGCCGTGGCCACAAAGGTCAGTCCTCCCGCTCCGGTGGCACCATTGCTCCAGGCTTTGAAGGCGGTCAACAGCCGCTGCATCGTCGCCTGCCGAAGTTCGGTTTCGTTTCCCTGAAAGCCATGGACCGCGCAGAAGTGCGTCTGTCCGAGCTGGCTAAAGTGGAAGGCGACATCGTCACCGTGCAGTCCCTGAAAGATGCCAACGTGATCAACGTCAACGTACAGCGTGTGAAAATCATGCTGTCCGGTGAAGTGACTCGCGCTGTCACTATCGGCAAGGGAATCGGCGCCACCAAAGGTGCGCGTGCGGCTATCGAAGCAGCTGGCGGCAAGTTCGAGGAATAAATGGCTAAGCAAGGTGCTCTCTCTGCGCTCGGCAAAGGCGGTATGTCTGAACTCTGGGCTCGTCTGCGTTTTCTGTTCCTGGCGATTATCGTCTACCGAATAGGCGCACACATCCCGGTTCCAGGTATCAACCCGGACCGACTCGCGGACCTGTTTCGACAGAATGAGGGGACCATTCTTAGCTTGTTCAACATGTTTTCCGGCGGCGCGCTGGAACGGATGAGCATCTTTGCACTGGGGATCATGCCGTACATTTCGGCATCGATCATCATGCAGCTGATGTCCGCCGTCAGTCCGCAACTGGAGCAGTTGAAGAAGGAAGGTGAAGCTGGGCGTCGCAAGATCGCCCAGTACACCCGCTACGGCACTGTCGTCCTCGCTCTTGTTCAGGCCATTGGCATGTCCATCGGTCTGGCGGGGCAGGGCGTATCGTTCACTGGTGACTTTGGCTTCCATTTCGTCGCGGTATCCACGTTTGTGGCTGGTGCGATGTTCATGATGTGGCTGGGTGAGCAGATTACTGAGCGTGGTGTTGGCAACGGTATCTCGATGTTGATTTTCGCAGGTATCGTCGCCGGTCTTCCGAGAGCGATCGGGCAGTCTTTCGAGTCTGCGCGTCAGGGTGATATCAACATTTTCGCCCTGGTTGCCATCGGTTTGCTGGCAGTAGCGATTATCGGTTTCGTGGTGTTCATTGAGCGTGGTCAGCGTCGTATTGCTGTTCACTACGCCAAGCGCCAGCAGGGCCGCAAGGTCTTCGCTGCGCAGACCAGCCACTTGCCGCTGAAGGTGAACATGGCCGGTGTCATTCCGGCCATTTTCGCGAGCAGCATCTTGCTGTTCCCGGCTTCGTTGGGTACCTGGTTCGGCCAGTCCGAAGGTTTGGGCTGGTTGCAGGACATCTCGCAGTCGATCGCTCCTGGTCAGCCGTTGAATATTCTGCTGTTTAGTGCAGGGATTATTTTCTTCTGCTTCTTCTATACGGCGTTGATGTTCAATCCGAAAGACGTAGCGGAAAACCTGAAGAAGTCCGGTGCCTTTATTCCGGGTATCCGTCCAGGCGAGCAGTCGGCGCGCTACATTGATGGCGTTCTGACCCGTTTGACCCTGTTCGGTGCTCTATATATGACGGCCGTGTGCCTGTTGCCCCAGTTCCTGGTGGTTGCAGCAAACGTTCCGTTCTACCTTGGCGGGACCTCGTTGCTGATCGTCGTCGTGGTTGTGATGGACTTCATGTCCCAAGTACAATCGCACCTCGTTTCGCACCAGTACGAATCCCTGATGAAGAAAGCCAACCTGAAGGGTTACGGCAGCGGCATGCTGCGCTGACCCATAAGGTTCGAGGAGTTGGTGATGAAAGTTCGTGCATCGGTGAAAAAGCTGTGCCGTAACTGCAAGATTATTCGCCGCGAAGGTGTTGTTCGAGTAATTTGCAGCGCGGAACCGCGTCACAAACAGCGCCAAGGCTGAGTGTGATCCGCTTGAAGCCCGGCAGCTAGTGCGCTGCCGGGTTGATTATTTGTTATTACAGCGATATTATCTCGCGCCCTATTTCTTGGCTTCCGGGGCGTAGGTAGCTGTCAATTGGAGTCCCACTGAATGGCCCGTATTGCAGGCGTTAACATTCCAGATAACAAGCACACTGTTATCTCGCTGACCTACATCTATGGTGTTGGTCGCACAACTGCACAGAAAATTTGTGCAGTGACTGGGGTAAACCCAGCCGCAAAGATCAAGGATCTGAGCGACGAGCAGATTGAACAGCTGCGTGGCGAAGTGGCGAAGTTCACCACTGAAGGTGACCTGCGTCGCGAAATCAACATGAAAATCAAGCGTTTGATGGACCTCGGTTGCTATCGCGGTCTGCGTCATCGTCGTGGTCTTCCAGTACGCGGTCAGCGTACCAAGACTAACGCGCGTACCCGTAAAGGTCCGCGTAAGCCGATCCGCAAGTAATCGCCCCAGCGAATCGACAGGAAAATTATCATGGCAAAACCTGCTGCTCGTCCTCGTAAAAAAGTTAAAAAGACAGTGGTTGATGGCATCGCCCACATCCATGCTTCTTTTAACAACACAATCGTGACCATCACCGACCGTCAAGGTAACGCGCTTTCTTGGGCTACCTCCGGTGGTTCGGGTTTCCGCGGTTCCCGCAAGTCCACCCCGTTTGCTGCTCAAGTAGCTGCTGAACGTGCTGGTCAAGCTGCGCTGGAATACGGCCTGAAAAACCTCGACGTTAACGTCAAAGGTCCAGGTCCAGGTCGTGAGTCTGCTGTCCGTGCTTTGAACGGCTGTGGCTATAAGATCGCCAGCATCACCGACGTGACGCCAATCCCGCACAACGGGTGCCGTCCGCCGAAGAAGCGCCGCGTGTAATCCAGGAGATTGTAAAGAATGGCTCGTTACATTGGTCCAAAATGCAAACTCGCTCGTCGCGAAGGCACCGATCTCTTCCTGAAGAGCGGCGTGCGCGCGATCGAATCGAAGTGCAACATTGAAGCAGCACCTGGTATCCACGGCCAACGCCGCGGTCGCCAGTCCGATTACGGCACCCAACTGCGTGAAAAGCAGAAGGTCCGTCGTATCTACGGCGTTCTCGAGCGTCAGTTCAGCGGCTACTACAAAGAAGCTGCTGGCAAGAAAGGTGCAACCGGCGAAAACCTGTTGCAACTGCTCGAATGCCGTCTGGACAACGTTGTATACCGTATGGGTTTTGGCTCTACTCGTGCCGAATCCCGTCAGCTGGTATCGCACAAATCCGTCAGCGTTAACGGTCAGACCGTAAACGTGCCGTCGTACCAGGTTCGTGCTGGTGACGTGGTCGCGATTCGCGAGAAAGCAAAGAACCAACTTCGCATTGTCCAAGCTCTCGATCTGTGTGCCCAACGTGGCCGCGTAGAATGGGTAGAAGTAGACACTGAGAAGAAGTCGGGCGTTTTCAAGAACGTTCCAGCTCGCAGTGATCTGTCCGCCGACATCAACGAAAGCCTGATTGTCGAGCTCTACTCCAAGTAAGGGCTAGAAAATAGGTGCATCCATGCAGATTTCGGTAAATGAGTTCCTGACACCCCGCCATATTGATGTGCAGGTTGTCAGTCCAACCCGCGCCAAAATCACTCTCGAGCCTCTCGAGCGTGGTTTTGGCCACACCCTGGGCAACGCGCTGCGCCGCATCCTGTTGTCCTCAATGCCCGGCTGTGCAGTAGTCGAGGCCGAGATTGACGGTGTGCTCCACGAGTACAGCGCCATCGAAGGTGTACAGGAAGACGTAATTGAAATCCTGTTGAACCTTAAAGGTCTGGCTATCAAGCTGCACGGCCGTGACGAAGTTACGCTGACCTTGTCGAAGAAGGGTTCGGGGGTGGTTACCGCTGCCGATATTCAGCTGGATCATGATGTCGAGATCGTTAACCCCGATCACGTAATCGCTAACCTGGCGTCTAACGGCGCCTTGAACATGAAGCTCACCGTAGCTCGTGGTCGTGGTTATGAACCGGCAGACTCGCGTCAGAGCGATGAAGACGAAAGCCGCAGCATCGGTCGCTTGCAGCTTGACTCTTCGTTCAGCCCGGTTCGCCGTATCGCATACGTGGTGGAAAACGCCCGTGTCGAGCAGCGTACTAACCTGGACAAGCTGGTTATTGATCTGGAAACCAACGGTACCCTGGATCCTGAAGAGGCTATCCGTCGTGCTGCAACCATCCTGCAACAGCAGTTGGCTGCGTTCGTCGACCTCAAAGGTGACAGTGAGCCAGTGGTTGTCGAGCAGGAAGACGAGATCGATCCGATCCTGCTTCGCCCGGTTGACGATCTGGAACTGACTGTACGTTCGGCTAACTGCCTTAAGGCGGAAAACATCTACTACATCGGTGACCTGATTCAGCGTACCGAAGTAGAGCTGTTGAAGACTCCGAACCTGGGCAAGAAATCCTTGACTGAAATCAAGGACGTTCTGGCCTCCCGCGGTCTGTCCCTCGGCATGCGCCTCGACAACTGGCCGCCTGCAAGTCTTAAGAAGGACGACAAGGCGACTGCCTGATCGTCGTAATCACCGAACGTTGTGTTTGGTAAGGAATGAACCATGCGTCATCGTAAAAGTGGTCGTCACCTGAGCCGCACCAGCTCGCACCGCAAGGCCATGTTTCAAAACATGGCAGTGTCGCTGTTCGAGCACGAGCTGATCAAAACTACACTGCCGAAAGCTAAAGAACTGCGTCGCGTTGCTGAGCCGCTGATCACTTTGGCCAAGACAGACAGCCTGGCTAACCGCCGTCTGGCTTTCGACCGTACTCGTTCGAAAGCTATCGTTGGTAAGCTCTTCAACGACCTGGGCAAGCGTTACGCTACCCGTGAGGGTGGCTACCTGCGCATCCTCAAGTGCGGCTTCCGCACTGGCGACAACGCGCCTATGGCGTACGTCGAGTTGGTTGATCGTCCTGCCGGTGGTGAAGCTGTATCCGCTGAGTAAGACGTCAGTCTGAAACGAAAAACCGGGCCTTGCGCCCGGTTTTTTGTGCGCGCTCGAAAAGGATTTGCGTCGTTCCCTGTCATTCTCTGAATTAGTTTTTTCTATCGATTCCTGCAAATCAATGAATTTGATGGCGTCATGCTCATGGTCAATACTCCGAGTCAGCCGATTAGCCGGCAGTTCAAGACTGACAAAGGATGAGATCGCATGAGCCAAAGTAAAACGCTTACCACCGCCAGTGGCGCTCCTGTCGCCGATAACCAGAATTCCCGTTCCGCCGGCCCACGTGGCCCATTGCTGCTCGACGACTTCCACCTGATCGAGAAGCTTGCCCACTTCAACCGTGAAAA
This sequence comes from Pseudomonas fluorescens, assembly GCF_902497995.1. GTDB lineage: Bacteria > Pseudomonadota > Gammaproteobacteria > Pseudomonadales > Pseudomonadaceae > Aquipseudomonas > Aquipseudomonas fluorescens_BK. Next base: position 33,709 of record NZ_CABVII010000039.1, read on the forward strand.
CATCCCTGAACGTCGTGTACACGCCAAAGGCTCGGGTGCTTACGGTACGTTCACCGTGACGCGTGACATCACCGGGTACAGCAGCGCCAAGCTGTTCGAGTCCGTCGGCAAGCAAACCCCAACCTTCCTGCGGTTTTCCACCGTCGGCGGTGAGCGCGGTTCAGCCGACACCGAGCGCGATCCACGGGGATTCGCCCTGAAGTTCTATACCGAGGAAGGTAACTGGGACATTGTCGGCAACAACACGCCTGTATTTTTCATCCGTGACCCACTCAAATTCCCGGACTTTATCCACACCCAAAAGCGCCTGCCGCAAAGCAACCTGAAAAGTGCGCAGATGATGTGGGACTTCTGGTCGCACTCGCCTGAGGCGCTGCACCAGGTGACTATTTTGTTCTCGGACCGCGGCATTCCTGACGGCTATCGTCACATGCACGGCTTTGGTAGCCACACCTATAGCCTGATCAACGCCAATGGCGAGCGTCACTGGGTGAAATGGCACTACAAGACCAAGCAAGGGATCAAGAACCTGGCGCCGACAGATGCGGCACGCCTGGCCGGTACCGATCCGGATTACGCGCAACGTGATTTGTTCGAGGCGATCGAGCGCGGTGATTTCCCGAAATGGCGTGTGTGTATTCAGATCATGACCGAGGCTCAGGCCGCGGCGCACTACGAAAACCCTTTCGACGTGACCAAGACTTGGTCGCAGAAAGAATTCCCGCTGATCGAAGTGGGCGAGCTGGAACTCAACCGCAATCCGCTGAACTACTTCGCTGAAGTGGAGCAGGCTGCGTTCGGTCCGAGCAACATGGTGCCCGGCGTCGGGCTGTCGCCAGACCGCATGCTGCAAGGTCGGGTGTTCGCTTACGCGGATGCTCACCGCTACCGTATCGGCACCAATCACCAGCAACTGCCGGTGAACGCGCCTCGCAGTCCGGTGAACAGCTATCAGCGCGATGGGTCGATGGCGTTAGGCACCAATGGCGGTGCGGCACCTAACTATGAGCCAAACAGCTACGTCGAGTCGCCGAAGCAAGCGCCTCGTTATGCCGAGCCCGCTCTGGCCCTGAGCGGTGCCGCGGATCGCTACGATCACCGCGAAGACACCGACTACTACAGCCACGCCGGTGCGCTGTTCCGTCTGATGAGCGCTGAGCAGAAAACCCTGCTGGTCAACAACATTGCCGGTGCAATGGCAGGTGTTTCCGGTGATGTGACTGACCGTCAATTGCAGCATTTTTTCCGGGCTGATCCGGCGTACGGAGAAGCAATCGCAAAGGCGTTGGGCGTACAGCTTAACGAAGTCTAAACGAGAAGCAGAACCGCCCTCATTTGGGCGGTTTTTGCGTTATTTAAACCAGTTTTCTCAGAATATCTTCGCTTTTATCGCGCAAACGAAGTGACCAATCAGCTTCATTGGTTCAAACTACAGACTTTCAAGCAGGGAGATGTAGGGCGATGCAAGGCCACCCAGACGTAATCGATTACCTCAACACGTTGCTGACCGGCGAGCTGGCGGCGCGTGATCAATATTTCATCCATTCGCGGATGTACGAGGACTGGGGTTTCACCGAGCTCTACGAACGTATCAACCACGAGATGGAAGAAGAAGCGGGGCACGCTGATGCCCTGATGCGCCGGATCCTGATGCTCGAAGGTACGCCGCGCATGCGCCCGGATGACCTGGATGTCGGCACCACCGTGCCCGACATGCTCGCTGCCGACCTGCGCCTGGAATACAAAGTGCGCGCGGCACTCTGCAAGGGCATTGAGCTCTGCGAGCTGCACAAGGACTACGTCAGCCGCGAGATGCTGCGGATTCAGCTCAATGACACCGAAGAAGATCACACCTACTGGCTTGAGAAGCAGTTGGGTCTGATCAAGTTGATCGGGCTGGAGAATTACCTGCAATCGCAGTTTTGATGCTGCTGAACTGTAGGTGCCCGGCTTGCCGGCGAAGTCGTCCATGAGACCGCTATCGCCAGCAAGCTTGGCTCCTACAGGTTCATTACAAAAAAGCCCCTGTCACTGTTGAAGTGACAGGGGCTTTTTCATGGGCCTGATTCAGGCCCTGTCGCGCTCCAGCAACGGCTTGAGATAGAAGCCGGTATGCGATTGCTTCATCTCCGACACTTCTTCCGGCGTGCCGACCGCAATGATCTGCCCGCCCTTGGACCCGCCTTCCGGCCCCAGGTCCACCAACCAGTCGGCCGTTTTGATCACGTCGAGGTTGTGCTCGATGACCACCACGGTATTACCGTGATCGCGCAGACGATGCAGGACGTCGAGCAGTTGCTGGATATCCGCGAAGTGCAGGCCAGTGGTCGGCTCATCGAGGATGTACAAGGTCTTGCCGGTATCGCGCTTGGACAGTTCGCGGGACAGTTTCACCCGCTGGGCTTCACCACCCGACAGCGTGGTCGCCGATTGCCCCAGCTTGATGTACGACAGGCCCACATCCATCAGCGTCTGCAGCTTGCGCGCCAGGGCAGGTACCGCATCGAAGAACACTCGAGCCTCCTCGATCGTCATTTCGAGAGTTTCGTGGATGCTCTTGCCCTTGTACTTGATCTCCAGCGTCTCGCGGTTGTAGCGCTTGCTTTTGCAGACGTCGCACGGGACATAGATGTCCGGCAGGAAGTGCATCTCTACCTTGATCAGGCCATCGCCCTGACAGGCCTCACAGCGACCGCCCTTCACGTTGAAGGAGAAACGCCCTGGACCATAACCCCGCGAGCGCGATTCCGGCACGCCGGCGAACAGTTCGCGAATCGGCGTGAACAGCCCGGTATAGGTCGCCGGGTTGGAGCGCGGCGTACGGCCGATCGGGCTCTGGTCGATGTCGACCACCTTGTCCAGATGCTCGAGGCCCTTGATGCTGTCGTGGGCGGCAGCCTCCAGGGTCGTGGCACCGTTGAGTGCCGTGGCACTCAACGGAAACAGCGTGTTGTTGATCAGCGTCGACTTGCCCGAACCGGAGACGCCGGTCACGCAGGTGAGCAGGCCGATCGGGATGTCCAGGTCGACATCGCGCAAGTTATTGCCGCGCGCGCCCTTGAGCGACAGCGACAATTTTTTGTTACGCGGTGTGCGTTTGGCTGGAACGGCGATCTTTACCCGTCCCGACAAATACTTGCCCGTCAGCGAGTCAGGGTGAGCCATGACCTCGGCCGGCGTGCCTTCGGCGACGATATGCCCACCATGGACGCCAGCGCCCGGGCCAATGTCGACCACGTAATCGGCCAGGCGAATCGCATCTTCGTCGTGCTCGACCACAATCACCGTATTGCCGATATCCCGAAGGTGCTTGAGCGTACCGAGCAACCGGTCATTGTCCCGCTGGTGCAGACCAATCGACGGTTCATCGAGGATGTACAGAACCCCTACCAGGCCGGCACCAATCTGGCTGGCCAGACGAATCCGCTGGGCCTCACCGCCAGACAGCGTATCCGCACTGCGATCCAGCGACAGATAATCAAGACCAACGTTGACCAGGAACTGCAGGCGCTCGCGGATTTCCTTGAGAATCTTGTCGGCAATCTCACCACGGCGACCGGTCAGTTTCAGCACGCCAAAATATTCGCAAGCATCGCCAATCGGCAGATTGGTCACCGCCGGCAGCGTTTTCTCGCCGACCCAAACGTGCCGGGCTTCGCGACGCAGACGGGTACCACGGCAATCCGGGCAAGGCTGGGTGCTGAGGAACTTGGCCAGTTCCTCACGGACCGAAGCCGACTCGGTTTCGCGGTAGCGACGCTCCAGGTTCGGCACGATGCCTTCGAACGGGTGTGAGCGTTTGACGATATCGCCACGGTCGTTCAGGTACTTGAAATCGACGTTCTGTGAGCCGCTGCCATGCAGGATGAATTTCTGCTGATCGGCCGGCAGTTCATTGAACGGAACTTCCAGGCTGAACTTGTAGTGCGAGGCCAGCGACCCGAGCATCTGGAAGTAATAGACGTTGCGCCTGTCCCAGCCGCGAATGGCACCTTCGGCCAGGGTCAGTTCGCCATTGACCAATCGCTTGATGTCAAAGAATTGCTTCACGCCCAGGCCGTCGCACGTCGGGCAAGCACCGGCCGGGTTGTTGAAGGAGAACAGCTTGGGTTCCAGCTCGCTGATGGCGTGACCGCAGATCGGGCAGGCGAAGCGCGCGGAGAAGATGATCTCTTCACCCGGCTCGTCGTCCATCGGTGCAACCAGAGCGATGCCGTCCGCCAGCTTCAGCGCGGTCTCGAACGACTCGGCCAGGCGCTGTTGCAGATCGGCACGCACTTTGAAGCGGTCGACCACCACATCGATCGAGTGCTTCTTCTGTTTATCCAGCTTCGGCAACTCGTCCAGCTCGCACAGCCTGCCGTTGACACGGGCCCGGACAAAACCCTGGGCTCGCAGTTCCTCGAAGACCGACAGGTGCTCGCCTTTACGCTCGCGGATCACCGGGGCCAGCAGCATCAGCTTGCTGCCCTCCGGTTGCGCGAGGACCAGGTCGACCATCTGGCTGACAGTTTGCGCTTCCAGCGCAATGTCGTGATCCGGGCAGCGCGGAATGCCCACGCGAGCGTAAAGCAGGCGCAGGTAGTCGTAGATTTCAGTGATGGTGCCGACCGTCGAGCGCGGGTTGTGCGAGGTTGATTTCTGTTCGATGGAAATGGCGGGCGACAAACCTTCGATGGTGTCGACGTCTGGCTTTTCCATCATCGACAGGAACTGCCGGGCGTAGGCCGATAGCGATTCGACGTAGCGGCGCTGGCCTTCGGCGTACAGCGTGTCGAATGCCAAGGACGATTTGCCGGATCCGGACAGGCCGGTGATAACGATCAGTTTGTCCCGTGGCAGGGTCAGGTCGATGTTCTTCAGGTTGTGGGTTCGGGCCCCACGAATCAGGATCTTGTCCAAAGTGGCCTCGCTTGGCGGGCGTCGAAAACGTAGGAGTATACGGCCATATACTGGATGGATGCACACTGTCAAACGAGCGGATTGTTGCCTTACATGAAGAGTCTGTCAGCGGAGCGCGGCAAAGCGTCGCGATATACCCCGTCAATCGATGGGACTGGTAGAATCGCCGCCGGTTCACATGAGGTTTTTCCATGCACGATCCCCACAGCGAACGCATGAGTGGCAGCGAGACCCGCGCAGCAAGCGGTCTGGCCCTGGTGTTCGCGTTCCGTATGCTTGGCATGTTCATGGTGTTGCCGGTATTGGCGACCTATGGGATGGATCTGGCAGGAGCGACCCCGGCCCTCATCGGGCTGGCGATTGGCGCTTACGGCCTGACCCAGGCGATTTTTCAAATTCCTTTCGGTTTCATTTCCGACCGCATCGGCCGCCGTCCGGTGATTTACCTGGGGCTGATTGTCTTCGCCCTCGGCAGCGTGCTGGCGGCCAATGCCGATTCGATCTGGGGCGTGATCGCCGGACGCATCCTGCAAGGCGCCGGGGCGATTTCTGCGGCGGTGATGGCGCTGTTGTCGGACCTGACCCGCGAACAGCATCGGACCAAGGCCATGGCCATGATCGGCATGACCATTGGTCTGTCGTTCGCTGTCGCCATGGTGGTGGGGCCGTTACTGACGCGCGCCTTCGGTCTGTCCGGGCTGTTCCTGGCCACGGGCGGCATGGCGCTGTTCGGCATCCTGATCGTGATGTTCATGGTACCGCGCTCCACCGGGCCGTTGCAGCATCGCGAGTCCGGCGTCGCGCGCCAGGCGCTGTTGCCGACGCTCAAGCACCCGGACTTGCTGCGCCTGGACCTGGGCATTTTTGTGTTGCACGCGATGTTGATGTCGAGCTTCGTCGCATTGCCACTGGCCCTGGTCGAAAAAGCCGGGCTGCCAAAGGAGCAGCACTGGTGGGTGTACCTGACCGCGCTGCTGATTTCCTTCTTCGCCATGATCCCGTTCATTATCTACGGCGAGAAGAAACGCAAAATGAAACGAGTTTTACTGGGCGCAGTGCTGACGCTGATGCTCACTGAGCTATTCTTCTGGCAGTTCGGCGATAGCTTGCGGGCTCTGGTGATCGGGACAGTGGTGTTCTTCACCGCGTTCAACTTGCTGGAAGCTTCATTGCCATCGCTGATCAGCAAGGTTTCACCCGCGGGCGGCAAGGGCACGGCGATGGGGGTTTATTCCACCAGCCAGTTCCTCGGTTCGGCCTTGGGCGGGATCCTCGGCGGCTGGATGTTCCAGCATGGCGGTTTGTCGGTTGTCTTCCTCGGATGCGCCGGGCTGGCTGCCCTCTGGTTGGCCTTTGCTGTTACCATGCGAGAACCTCCCTACGTCACGAGCCTGCGCTTGCCGCTGTCGCCCGAGGCAATCCGCGAAGCGGGTCTGGTCGAGCGCCTGATGGCCGTCGTAGGGGTAACAGATGCAGTGATAGTCGCGGATGAAGCGGCCATTTACATCAAATTGGACACAGAACTATTGGATCGCACCACCCTCGAGCGTCTGGTGAACAACCCGGCCGCGACAGCGTGCGAAGCCTAGGAGAACGTTATGGCCCGTGGGGTTAACAAAGTCATATTGGTCGGCACTTGCGGCCAGGATCCCGAAGTTCGCTACCTGCCGAACGGTAACGCCGTGACCAACCTGAGTCTGGCGACCAGCGAACAGTGGACCGACAAGCAAACCGGTCAGAAGGTCGAGAAAACCGAATGGCACCGTGTGTCGATGTTCGGCAAGGTTGCGGAAATTGCCGGCGAATACCTGCGTAAAGGTTCGCAGGTCTACATCGAAGGCAAACTGCAGACCCGCGAGTGGGAAAAAGACGGTATCAAGCGTTACACCACTGAAATCGTGGTCGACATGCAAGGCACCATGCAACTGCTGGGCGGCCGTCCACAGCAGGGCGACCAACAAGGCGGGGGCAATAACTACCAGCAGTCCGCTCCAGCCCCACGCCAACAGGCTCCGCGTCCGCAGCAGTCGGCACCGCAACAGTCGCGCCCGGCTCCACAGCAGCAGGCTGCTCCTCAGCCGGCTCCGGATTTCGACAGTTTTGATGACGATATCCCGTTCTGACGAACACCTGAGATTGCAATGTAAAGTTTCAGCTGGAAAGCCCCTGTTTAGGGGCTTTTTTTTTATGATTTCTAGCAACCCCTCTGGGTATTTGAAACTATCCGGGTAGAGCACTTCGCCCTTCAGCGTTAGCCCTTAGCGATCCGCGAGAATGCTTACTCTGGCATTGTCCAGGATTGCAACTTGTAGCCCTCCTGGCTCAGCTCGGCGCGCGCCTCTTCCAGCAGGCTTTCCAGCTGCGCCGGGTCGGAATAGGTACTCCTTGGAATCTGTTTGCGGCCAATACGAGTGTTGCTCCGGTCGATGACGGTCAGACTCAGTTCGCCATTACCGTCTTGTGGAGTCCAGACGACGCATTGAAAAGGTTCGAATGCGTCGCCAACAATCAAAAGGGCTTCGTTGATGCGGAGTGGGGTGCTCATGGGTCTTCTTTCCTTGTACCCAAACAAATGATGTGCCGTCGATTGGGCCGTCTGCCCACTGCTCAGCCCCATAACTGCGTCATACGCGGGGGGAGAACTCAACATATTGCTGTCAGCCAGAACATTGGAATTCGACATGAATTAAATCTTTTTTTGTTTTTTTAGTGGTTTTTATACAGACGACAAACCCCGGATTTCTCCGGGTTTGTCTGCGGGATTGCGTCATGCACTTTATGTGCTTGCAACCCCGTACTGTAGGAGCGAGCGGTGCGGTGATCCGACTTGCCCGCGAATGGGACGCCGCGGTGTATCAGGTACACCGCGTTATCGTTCTTCGCGGGCAAGCCACGCTCCTACAGGAGCAGATTGATCAGTTGTTGGAAATCTCGCCAGCCGGCAGCTTTTCCTTGCTGCGCCAGTGCGGCAGGGAGTTCCAGTAGCGCTGGCCCTTGGCGTCGTCGTACATGCCTTCCCAACGGGAGATGACCAATACGGCCAACGCGTTGCCGATCACGTTCAGTGCGGTGCGGGCCATGTCCATGATGCGGTCGACACCGGCGATGAAGGCCAGGCCTTCCAATGGAATGCCGACGCTACCCAGAGTGGCCAGCAGTACCACGAAGGACACACCCGGCACACCGGCGATGCCTTTGGAGGTCACCATCAACGTCAGCACCAGCAGCAATTGCTGGCTGATCGACAGGTCGATGCCGTATAGCTGGGCGATGAAGATCGCCGCGATGCTCTGATACAGGGTCGAACCATCGAGGTTGAACGAATAGCCGGTCGGTACCACGAAGCTGCAAATGGCTTTTGGCGCACCATAGGCTTCCATCTTCTCGATCACCCGCGGCAGCACGGTTTCCGAACTGGCGGTGGAGTAGGCCAGTACCAGCTCATCCTTGAAGATGCGCATCAGCTTGATCACCGAGAAGCCGAACAGGCGAGCGATCAGGCCCAGTACCACGAAGGCGAAGAAGGCGATGGCGAAGTAAACCAGGATCACCAGCTTGGCCAGCGGCAGCAGGGAGGCGAAACCGAAGTTGGCCACGGTCACCGCGATCAGGGCGAACACGCCGATCGGGGCATAGTTCATGATCATGTGCGTGACTTTGAACATGCTTTCCGAGACGCCCTGGAACATCTTCACCAGCGGCTCGCGCAAGTCGGCCTGCAGGCTCGACAAGCCGAGACCGAACAGCACCGAGAAGAAGATGATCGGCAGCATCTCGCCGCGCGCCATGGCGGCAAAGATGTTCGACGGGATCAGGTTGAGGATGGTTTGGACGAACGCGTGTTCATGCTGCACCTCGGCCGCCGTGGCCTGGTACTTGGAAATATCGACGGTACCCAGCGTGCTCATGTCGATGCCGGTACCCGGATGCAGCACATTGGCCAGGACCAGACCGACCAGGATCGCAATGGTGGTGACGATTTCGAAATAAACGATGGTTTTGAAACCGATGCGCCCGAGTTTCTTCGCATCACCGACGCCGGCAATACCGACGACCAGCGAAGAAACCACGATCGGGATCACAATCATCTTGATCAGACGGATAAATATATCGCCCGCTGGTTGCAGGACGTTGCTGATCCACCAGGCTTTTTCGGCACTGAAATGGTTGAGCAGTGCACCGATTGCAATCCCCAGTACCAGGCCGATCAGGATCTGCCAGGCGAGGCTAAGCTTTGCCTTCTTCATATTATTTTTTTTATCCTTACTTTCAGTTTGACTAAGGCAGGTGCGCGAACTGGAACGCTCATTGGCGCAAAAGTCTGTGCATCTGCCCCCAGATAAGGTCGCTCAGAGATCGTGTTTATGGCTCTCTGGCAGGCGCCGAAGAAGGCGCGACTATTCCGATGTAACGGAGCGGCGTCTAATGCTGTAAACGCCTACCCCATGCCGAATCAGCATGGTATTTCTCAAACAAAACCATAGTCCCACACTGTTCGAATACGCCATTTCGGCAGGCATAAGTGCCGTGGCCGGCCATTACGGGGGATCACCAAGCGTTTTTCGATCAGCGAAACGAAGGGCTAAAACGTAGGAAAATTCGCACAAGAAATAGCGTAATTTAATCCAGCCTTTCTCGATAACCGGAGCACTGCCGAAATGGCGTGTTCGAACGGCGTGGGACTATGGTTTTGTTTGAGAAACCCCATGCTGATTCAGCATAGGGTAGGCGTTTACAGCATTAGACGCCGCACCCTTACATCGCAATAGTCACGCCAAATTCGCCGCCTGCCAGAGAGCCATATATTGGCCCGAAGTCGTAGGGCAGGGCGCTTGACAGGGTGACTGCTCAGTCTTGTGGGGGAACTTTGCAACACAAGTATCCTCGGCGATCCGTCTGTCCAACCGTAAAAGCGGAATGCCCCTATGTCAGATTTGAAAACTGCCGCTCTCGAATATCACGCCCATCCTCGTCCAGGGAAGCTGAGTGTCGAGCTCACCAAGGC
>NZ_CABVII010000040.1 GCF_902497995.1 Pseudomonas fluorescens
TCGGCAGAAGACAATGATTGATCAATCGAAGTATGCTTTTTCATGGACTCGCCCTCGCTGTCGTTGGCTGTTTAGACTGCCACCGTGGCGCATTGACGCCTCGGCGTGGGCGAGTCCATCCAATTACGAAAAGCCACCTGCCGCAGGGGAATGTGTCCACAGGTATTGGGTCAACGCAAGAACCTATACAAATAATTTGACTTGTACACCCTTGAATCTATGATGAAGTAATGTTGTACAGAACATAAATTTTGTACAGATCTGGATTCGAGGTGCCCCGATGCCCCACCCCACCGTGAAACCGAAAATCGCCATCAGCGCCTGCCTGATGGGTGCCGAGGTGCGCTTCAACGGCGGGCACAAGCAATCGCGGCTGTGCAGCCGTACCCTCACTGACTACTTCGATTTCATCCCGGTGTGTCCGGAAGTTGCCATCGGCCTTGGCGTCCCTCGCGAACCCATCCGCCTGGTGGGCAACCCCGAACGACCCGATGCCATCGGCACGACCCATCCCTCTATCAACGTCACTCGGCCACTGGCTGACTACGGCCGGCAAATGGCGGCAGAGCTGCGCGATGTTTGCGGTTACATCTTCATGCAAAAATCCCCCTCGTGCGGGCTGGAACGGGTCAAGGTCTACCAAGCCAACGGAGTGCCCGTGGACGGCGGTGGCCGCGGCGTCTACGCCCAGGCTTTTTGCACCCTGCATCCGGATTTGCCGGTGGAAGAAGACGGTCGCCTCAAGGATCCGGTGTTGCAGGAAAACTTCCTGACTCGCGTATTCGCCTACAGCGCCTGGCAGCAGTTGCGGCAAGAGGGCCTGACGCGCCGCGGCCTCACAGACTTTCACTCGCGCTACAAATACCTGCTGATGGCACACAACCCGGTGCACTACAAAATCCTCGGCAATCTGTTGGGCAACATGGGCCGCAGCGATCCCGGCGAACTGGGTCCACGCTATTTCAGCGAACTGATGGCCGCCTTGAAAAAATGCGCCACGCGCCGCACCCACACCAATGTCCTGCAGCACATCAGTGGTTACCTGAAACAGGCGATCAGCGCTGAGGACAAGCAGGAAGTGCAGCACGTCATCGGCCAGTACCGTCAAGGCATCGTGCCGCTGGTGGTGCCGCTGACCCTGCTCAAACATTATTTTCGCCAGCACCCGGATCCGTACATCGCGCAGCAGGTTTACCTGCAACCGCATCCGGAAAATCTCAGCCTGCGAAACGCGATTTGATGAAAACCCCACTCGACAGCAGCGCCAGCGCAGACATGGGCGCCGACTTGGCAAAGGCCCGCGATGAAGGCTGGCTGCCCATTCGTGAGGTGGCCCGCCAGACCGGCGTCAACGCCGTGACCTTGCGCGCCTGGGAACGGCGTTATGGCCTGATCGTGCCGCAACGCACCCCCAAGGGTCATCGGCTGTTTGGCGCCGAACATGTTCAACGCATTCTGACGATTCTGACCTGGCTCGAGCGCGGCGTTGCCGTCAGCCAGGTCAAGCAACTGCTCGACACCCCGCAGGCCTTGCTCGAATCGGTCGAAAACGAGTGGCATGTGCTGCGCCGCACACTGCTGCACGCAGTGACTCAACTGAACGAACGTACCCTCGATGACACCGTCAACCAGGCCATGGCGCTGTACCCACCGCGCATTGTCTGCGAACAACTGCTGATGCCGTTGCTGGCGGAACTGGAACAACGCTGGCAAGGCCAGTTCGGCGCACAGATGGAGCGGGTGTTTTTCTTTTCCTGGCTACGCAGTAAATTCGGTGCCCGCATCTACCATAACAACCGTCAGTTGCGTAGCGCGCCGCTGCTGTTGATCAATCACTCGGACCTGCTGCTCGAACCCCACCTGTGGCTCACCGCCTGGTTGATCAGCAGCGCCGATTGCCCGGTGGAGGTGTTCGACTGGCCACTCCCCCCCGGCGAACTCGCGCTGGCGGTCGATCACCTGAAAGCACGCGGCGTACTGTTGTATTCCAGCAAAGTCATGAACCTTTCACAGCTGACGAAACTTTTGAATAGCGTCAATTGCCCAAAAATGATTGCCGGACCCACGGTGTACATCCACCACACCGAGTTGTCCGCAAGAGCCACCGAGATTGCTGACGTGCTCCTGGCCGAAGATCCGTTATCGGCTCACCAGAATCTGGTCCAGCGCGGGCTTATTTAATTGTTATCCATGGACAGCACCATGCAATTGATCTGGCTGCGCAGCGACTTGCGCCTACATGACAACACCGCCCTCTCGGCCGCCGCAGCGCGGGGTCCGAGCGTGGCGGTGTATCTGCTGAGCCCGGAACAATGGCTGGAACACGACGATGCGCCGTGCAAAGTGGATTTCTGGCTACGCAACTTGAGCACATTGAGCCGCGCGCTGAACGAACTGAACATTCCCTTGCTGATCCGCCATGCACCACGCTGGGATGACGCTTCGAGTGTCTTGCTCGATCTTTGTCGGCAGTTGGCGATTGATGCGGTACACGTCAACGAAGAATACGGCGTTCATGAAACCCGCCGGGACCTGGCGGTGGCCGCCGCGCTGAAAACCAAGGGTATCGCGTTTCACAGCTATCTCGACCAGCTGTTGTTCCAGCCCGGCAGCGTCCTGACCAGGACCGGCACTTATTTCCAGGTTTTCAGCCAATTCCGCAAGGTTTGCCATGAACGCCTGCATCATGCGCTACCGAGTCTGGTGAACGCCCCAAGGGTGCAAGCTCCCATCAGCATCAAACCGGACAAGATCCCCGCAAACATCAAGGGCTTCGAAACGCCCAGCGACAGCTTGCGCGCCCTCTGGCCTGCCGGTGAACGCGAAGCCCGGCGCCGCCTCGACACCTTTACCGACGCACAGATCGACTACTACCAAAGCGAGCGGGACTTCCCGGCCAAACCCGGCACCAGTCAGCTTTCGGCCTATCTCGCTGCCGGAGTGATATCCCCTCGCCAATGCCTGCATGCAGCCCTGCAAAGCAATCAGGGCGAGTTCGAAAGCGGCAAGCCGGGTGCCGTCACCTGGATCAACGAATTGCTGTGGCGCGAGTTCTACAAACACATTCTGGTGGGCTACCCACGGGTTTCCCGTCACCGCGCCTTCCGCCCGGAAACCGAGGCCCTGGCCTGGCGCGATGCTCCGGAAGAACTCCTGGCCTGGCAGCAAGCCCGCACCGGCCTGCCCATCATCGATGCGGCCATGCGCCAATTGCTTGAAACCGGCTGGATGCACAACCGGCTCCGTATGGTAGTGGCGATGTTTCTGACCAAGAATCTGCTGATCGACTGGCGCGAAGGCGAACGCTTTTTCATGCGCCACCTCATCGATGGTGACCTTGCGGCAAACAACGGCGGCTGGCAGTGGAGTTCGTCCACCGGCACCGATTCGGCCCCCTACTTCCGGATTTTCAACCCGCTGAGCCAGTCGGCAAAATTTGACGCCGAGGGCGTATTCATCAAGCACTGGCTGCCGGAACTGGCCGATTTGAACCCAAAAGATGTGCACAACCCGGCAGACTTCGGCGGGCTGTTTGGTGTCGTGGACTATCCGTCCCCCATCATCAATCTGAGCACGTCCCGTGCGCGCGCCCTGGCCGCGTTCAAGGATCTACCGTCGCGACAGCACGCAGGGGGTGGGGATGAGTGAGCTCCTGCGCGACAAGATTTATTGCCATCGAGACTCCTTCGATGCCGCGGCACTGCTTTATGAACATCTACCCGTATTGGGCCGGCCGTGTGCCTGGCTGAAAAGGAGCCTGGGATGAGTTTTGCACTTCCACGACGATATTGGCTGACCGGCGCCAGCAACGGTATTGGCGCGGCGTTGGCCGAGGAAATACTGAAGAGCGGTGCCCACCTGGCGGTCAGTTCCCGTTCGGCAGCACCATTGAAAGTCTTGTCCAAGCGCTATCCAGGGCAGGTGATGGTGGTGGCCGGTGACCTGACCAACAGCCAGACCGTGCGTGAAATCGGCGAGCAGATTGCCAAGGACTGGGGCTCGCTGGATTCGGTGATCCTCAATGCCGGCACTTGCGAATATGTCGACGCCAGGCAGTTGGATGCTTCAATCATCGAGCACGTCGTACGCACCAACCTGCTCGCCAGCAGTTATTGCATCGAAGCTGCCGTGCCCTTGCTGCGAGCGGGCACCGCGCCGCTTCTGGTGGGTATGGCGAGTTCGGCAACCTACCTGCCGCTGCCCCGGGCCGAAGCCAATGGAACTTCGAAAGCCGGCCTGCGTTACTTGTTCGAGTCCTTGCGCATCGATCTGGCCGCGGACGGCATCGAAGTCACCATGATCAGCCCAAGCCTCGTCGATACGCCCTCGGCAGCGAACAACGACGTGCCGATCCGCCTCTCCTGGCCTGTGGATCAAGCCGCTCGGCATATCTTCGACGAACTCAAGCGCCGTCCCCCGGAGATTGCCCTGCCTGCGCTGTTCATGGCCGCCCTCTGGCCGCTGCCGAAAATGCCCGACAGCGGGAAACTGGCGATCGGTAAACGCATGATACGTAGCCAGCCGCCGATCAAGGATCAGCCGTGAACATCGAAGGCGGTTAGTGGATCAGCCTGCAGTACGCCAATGCCGTCAAGCGTCCGTCAGGCCTTTCACACAGCACCGCCCCGCTGCCTTACACTGCACCCATGAATACCATTGCCCACACGCAAATCGCCGAACCGGCGGTCACTTGCTCGACCTGCGCAGCCTGCTGTTGCCAGCTCGAAGTCATGCTGATCACCGACACTGGAGTGCCCGAGCGGTTTATCGATACCGATGATTGGGGCGGGGAAGTCATGCTGCGCCTGGATGATGGCTGGTGCGCCGCGCTGGATCGCAACACCATGATGTGCACCATCTACGAAAAACGCCCGCTGATCTGCCGGGAGTTCGAGATGGGGGCGCCAGAGTGCATCGATGAGCGCCAGGGGATAACCACGGCGTATCGCTGAATTCAAAATCACCAAAGATCCAATGTGGGAGCGGGCTTGCTCGCGAAAGCGGTTTAACATTCAACATAGATGTTGGCTGTCAGTCCGCTTTCGCGAGCAAGCCCGCTCCCACATTAATTGCGCCGAGGGTTACAACGGCATCGTGTAATGAAGCGAGTAGCTTTCCACACCGTTGTTCGGGCTGCTGATCCCGGCATTGGAGTAGTGCGTCGCGCGAATCCCGACTTCATGTCCGCCGGCAAAGCGCAGGCCAAAGCCGAACCGGTCTTCGAACTGAAACGCACTGCCGAGCTGGTTGTTTTCGACTTCGGTATTGGCGAATGCCGCTACGCCAACGCCCAGCTCCACATACGGCTTGACGTTCTGTCCGGCAAACTCGTAAACCAACACCGGCGAGAACGACAGGCTGTGGTTGCTGGAACTCTTGTCACCTTCCCAATAGGTGTAGCCGCCACTCCAGTAACCGGTCAAACGACCGACGTCACTTTGCAGCCAGCTCTTGTCCCAATCGAATTGCATGCCCAGCCGATAGGTCATGGTCGACTCGCTGGTCTGGCCGACCGCGAACTCCACGCCTGCCGCCTGGGCGGTAAAACTGTGCCCCATCAGTACGGCCGCAATCGCGGCCAAGCAGAATAGTCGCTTCATTAGAAACATCCTTTTCCGAACGCGTTTTCGTGTGGTTTTTTTTGTGGCTCTCAATAGCACTAAATCTATAGAAGTCGACGTTTAATCAGAAGTTCAGCCCGATTACTCGTTTCCCCCAAGATTTATCTACTGGTTGAAGCTTTGCACAACACCCGAGGTATGCCACAGGATCGGCAAGATATTTCTGAAATGCTCTGGATCGGCACTCGTCCAGAACTGCGCAGCACGAGCAGCTCCATCGGCCAACAATTCCCGCTCGGTCAACAGACGCTGTAGTTGCCGTGCCACCGCGGCGCCGGTGTCGATCAAGCTGATGTCCTCAGGGATCATCTGCTTTAGCAACGGCTTTAGAAAGGGGTAATGCGTGCAGCCGAGAATTATCGTGTCGCAACCTGCGGCAAGCAGCGGCCCGACATACCTGGCAAGCAACTCACGCAGGGCAGGACTGTGCAGATCACCGTTTTCAATCAGCTCCACGAGCCCGGGACAAGGCTGAGTGATAACCCGCACATCCGTGGCAAAGCGATCGAGCAGCGCGGCAAACCTGGCGCTCTGCAACGTGCCGGTGGTGGCAAGGACACCGACCACGCCACTGCGGGTAGCAGCGGCAGCGGGTTTGACCGCCGGCTCCATGCCGACAATCGGCCACTTTGGATAATCGCGCCGCAAATCCGCAACGCCGGCAACCGTGGCCGTGTTGCACGCCAGCACCAGGGCCTTGGCACCCTGCTGCTGAAAAAAATCGGCCATGACACTGCAACGGTGACGGATGAACTCCGGCGTTTTTTCGCCGTAGGGAATATTCCCGCAATCGGCAACGTACAGCAGTGACTCATTGGGCAGTAAACGCTGGATCTCGGCCAGCACCGACAGCCCACCGACGCCGGAGTCGAACACGCCGATTGGCGCTTCACGCATGGGCAGTACCACAGACGCTGCAACCCGGATCACGCTTGACCCGCAGTTCACGGAAGCGCGTGCCCAAGGCATCGATCAACAACAGACGCCCCACCAGCGGCTCGCCGAAACCGACCAACAGTTTCATGGCTTCCAGCGCCTGGAGGCTACCCACCAGTCCAACCAAAGGCCCGACCACGCCGGCTTCGCTGCACGTCAGTTCGGCTTCGCTGCCGTGCCCGTATAAACAGTGGTAACACGGACTATCCGGACGGCGTGGGTCGAACACCGACAATTGCCCTTCGAGGCGAATCGCCGCGCCGCTGACCAATGGCTTGCGCGCAGCAACACAGGCAGCGTTGACCGCTTCACGGGTGGAAAAATTATCCGAGCAGTCCAACACCAGATCCACTGCGCCCACGGCGGCGGCCAGGGAATCTTCGTCCAGCGCCGCGCGATGGGCGATCAACTGAATCTCGGGATTGATCGCGCCTAGACGGCGGATGGCCGAATCGACCTTGGTGACCCCGACGCTATCCGTGTCGTGGATGATCTGGCGTTGCAGGTTGGTCAGGTCGACGCTGTCAAAGTCTGCCAGATGCAGTTCACCGACCCCGGCGGCGGCCAGGTACAGCGCCACCGGTGAGCCAAGACCGCCAAGACCGACGATCAACACGCGGCTTTCCTTGAGTCGCAACTGACCGTCGATGTCGACGTGTTGCAACAGAATCTGCCGGCTATAGCGCAACAATTCCTGATCATTCAGCACGGCAGGCGCCCCAGACTGATGCGTTCGTGACCGCCCAGGTCGGTGCGGCTGTGGACCTGTTCAAAGCCGCGGGCCAGCAGCAAATCGCGCACCGCACCGGCTTGATCATAACCATGTTCGAGCATCAACCAGGCACCCGCCTCAAGATAATCCGGCGCCTGGACGACGATCAGACGCAGATCGTCGAGCCCGTCGACACCGGCCACCAGGGCACTGGCCGGTTCGAAGCGGACGTCGCCCTCGACCAGATGCGGATCGGCGGACGCGATGTAGGGCGGGTTGCTGATGATCAGTTGAAAGCGCTGGCCTTGCAGCGCGCTAAACCAATGACTGCTCAGTACCGTGGCGTTGTTCAGGTGCAGGCGCTGACGATTACGCTCGGCCAGGGCCACGGCTTCGAGCACGCGATCCACGGCGGTGACCTTCCACGCCGGACGTTCGCTGGCCAGGGCCAGGGCAATGGCGCCGCTGCCGGTGCCCAGATCGAGAACACTGGCCGGGGTCGCCGGCAACAATTCCAGTGCGGCTTCCACCAGCAGCTCGGTGTCCGGGCGCGGGATCAGGGTGTGCGGCGCCACTTCCAGATCGAGTTTCCAGAACCCTTGCTGACCCAGGATGTAGGCCACCGGCTCTCCGCCACGACGACGCTGCAAAAACCCGGCAAACTTCAATGCGGCTTCGCTCGGGACGACGCGCTCCGGCCAGGTATGCAGAAAACTGCGGGATTTGCCCAATGCCGCCGCCAGCAACAATTCGGCGTCCAGACGCGCAGTCGGCGAGTCCGGCAGATCGGCGGCGCGCAACAAACTGGCAATGATCGTCATTTACTCACCTATGGCCGCCAGTTGATCGGCCTGGTATTCGGCCAGCAATGGCTCGATCACCGCATCGACGCCGCCCGCGAGAATTTCATCGAGCGAGTACAGCGTCAGGTTGACCCGATGATCGGTGACCCGGCCCTGGGCAAAGTTGTAGGTGCGGATCCGCTCCGAGCGATCACCCGAACCGACCAGCAATTTACGCTCGCTGGCGATGGCATTAGCGGCGGCGCTGGTCTGCTGGTCGTTGAGCTTGGCCGACAACCAGGACATCGCCCGGGCACGGTTCTTGTGCTGGGAACGTTCTTCCTGGCACTCGACGACGATTCCGGACGGCAAGTGGGTGATGCGGATCGCCGAATCTGTCTTGTTGACATGCTGACCACCGGCACCGGAGGAGCGATAGGTATCGACCCGCAAATCGGCGGGGTTGATCTCGATCGCCTCCTGTTCATCCGGCTCGGGCAGCACGGCCACGGTGCAGGCCGAGGTGTGGATGCGGCCCTGTGATTCGGTGGCCGGAACCCGCTGCACGCGGTGCGCGCCGGATTCGAACTTCAGTTTGCCGTAGACGTTGTCGCCTTCGACCCGGGCGATGACTTCTTTATAACCACCGTGCTCACCGATGTTCTCCGAGAGGATTTCCACGCGCCAGCCACGCCGCTCGGCGTATCGCGAATACATACGGAACAGATCGCCGGAGAAAATCGCCGCTTCGTCACCGCCGGTGCCGGCGCGGATTTCGAGAAACACGTTACGGCCGTCGTTCGGATCCCTGGGCAGCAGCATGCGTTGCAGGCTGGCTTCGATGTCGATCAGCTGCTCTTTGGTTTCGCGGATTTCTTCCACGGCCATTTCGCGCATGTCCGGGTCGCTGTCCTTGAGCAATGCCTGGGCGCCTTCGAGGTCGCCTTGCACTTTGAGCAACTGTTTATAGGCTCCGACGATCGGCTCGATTTCCGCGTATTCCTTGGAATAGGCGCGGAATTTGTTCTGATCGGAAATGACCTCGCCATCGCCAAGCAAGGCGGTCAATTCCTCGAAACGGTCCTGGAGGATGTCCAGCTTATTGAGCAGTGACGCTTTCATTGCGGTTTCTTATCCGAAAAGCTATCCGATGAGCCCTCACCGAGGGCAAAGAGTTCCTGGGCCATGGCCAGCGCATCGAGGCGGCCTTCGGCAGAGAGCTTTTTCAATTGCACGCTCGGGGCGTGCAAGAGTTTATTGGTCAGGCCGCGTGCCAGTTGCACCAGCACGTCTTCGGCGCTGCTGCCGTTGGCCAGCATGCGCTGGGCCTTGAGCAATTCTTCGTCGCGCAGGCGCTCGCTTTGTTGACGATAGGCCTTGAGCACATCCACCGCCGCCAGTTCGCGCAGGCGGACCATGAAGTCTTCGGCACCGACCGAAACCATCTCCTCCGCCGCTTGCGCAGCGCCCTGACGGCTCTTGAGGTTTTCGGCGACCACTTCGTGGAGATCGTCGACGCTATACAGGTAAACGTCGTCCAATTCGCCGACTTCCGGCTCGATATCCCGCGGCACGGCGATATCCACCATGAAGATCGGCTTGTGCTTGCGCAACTTCAAGGCACTTTCTACCGCCCCCTTGCCCAGGATCGGCAACTGGCTGGCGGTGGAGCTGATGACGATATCGCTGCGCACCAGTTCGGCCGGGATTTCGGAGAGCAACACTGCATGGGCGCCGAACTGTTCGGCCAGGATGCTCGCGCGTTCGAGCGTCCGGTTGGCGACCACGATGCGCTTCACACCCAACTCATGCAGATGGCGGGCGACCAAGGTAATGGTCTCGCCGGCGCCAATCAGCAAGGCCTGGCTGCGTTGCAAGTCGCTGAAAATCTGTTTTGCCAGGCTGACCGCGGCAAACGCCACGGACACCGGGTTCTCACCGATGGCGGTGTCGGTGCGCACTTGCTTGGCCGCATTGAACGTTGCCTGGAACAGCCGCCCGAGTAACGGACCGATGGTGCCCGCCTCGCGGGCCACGGCGTAGGCCGACTTCATCTGACCGAGAATCTGCGGTTCGCCCAACACCAGCGAATCGAGCCCGGAGGCCACCCGCATCATGTGACGAACTGCCGCATCATCTTCGTGCACATAAGCGCTCGCGCGCAGCTCTTCGAGGCTCAAATGGTGATAATCGGCCAGCCAGCGCAACACGATGTCAGCCGAAAGGTGATCCTGTTCTATATAGAGCTCACTGCGATTGCAGGTGGAGAGGATCGCAGCTTCGCGGCTGTCGGTGAGTCGGCAGAGCTGCTGCAAGGCCTCCACCAGCTGCTCAGGGGTAAAGGCCACGCGCTCGCGGACGTCTACTGAAGCAGTCTTGTGGTTGATACCGAGTGCAAGGAAGGCCATTCAAGGTCGCTGATGGTGACGTGAAGCCGGCAATTGTCCTACTTCGACACAACGAGAACAACTATTCGATCTCTATTGGTCTGGCAAGCGCCAGCCAAGCCTGCGAGCGCTTCTCGTTTACATGAGTTCTGGTCCCGACAACCGATCTCCCGCAGGAGCCAGGCTTGCCGGCGAAGGCGTCCATTCAGGCGATGCATTCGTAGACTGATCCACTGCCTTCGCCGGCAAGCCTGGCTCCTACAGAGGATCGGGTATATCCGCAAAAATTGGATACGCCGCCAGATCACAGGCAAGCCAGCCCCAGAAATACAGGCCAGGGATGGGGCGACAAGGGAAAACGGGCGGCCGGTTATGTTTGGCCTAAGGCTTGTGTCATGATGATCCGACCGCAGGTTAGTCGTCCTCTTCCTATATGAATAGATCCTCCGCGTTGCTCCTCGCTTTTGTCTTCCTCAGCGGCTGCCAGGCTTTGGCACCCGTTTCGTCGGACGGTACGCCGCCGATCGAAGACAGCACTCCGGCCCCTGAAAAGCCCAAGGTCTATAGCTCATTCAGCGAAGATACCGTCTTCAGCCTGTTGAGCGCCGAACTGGCTGGCCAGCGCAATCGCTTCGACATTGCCCTGGACAACTACGTGACCCAGGCGATCAACACCCAGGATCCAGGCATTTCCGAGCGGGCATTTCGTATCGCCGAGTACCTGGGCGCCGATCAGGCCGCCCTGGACACCGCACTGATCTGGGCGAAAAACGCCCCGGACGACCTCGAGGCGCAACGGGCCGCTGCGGTGCAGCTGGCTCGCGCCGGGCGCTATGACGATTCAATGGCTTACATGGAGAAAGTCCTGCAAGGCAAGGGCGACACGCATTTCGACTTCCTCGCCCTGTCCGCGGCCGATACCGACCAGGACACGCGCAATGGCTTGATGAAAAGCTTCGACCGGCTGTTGCAGCGCCACCCGAACAACAGCCAGCTGATTTTCGGCAAGTCTTTGCTGTTGCAACAGGACGGTGACGCCAAGGGCGCGCTGGGCCTGCTGGAAGACAATCCACCGGACGAGGGCGAAATTGCCCCGATCCTGCTGCGCGCACGCCTGCTGCAATCGCTCGAGCGTGGCGATGAAGCCTTGCCGCTGCTGAAAAAAAGCATCAAGAAGTACCCGGACGACAAACGCCTGCGCCTGACTTACGCGCGCATGCTGGTTGAACAGGACCGCATGGACGATGCCAAAGTCGAGTTCTCGAGCCTGGTTCAGCAGTACCCGGAAGACGACGAACTGCGTTATTCGTTGGCCCTGGTGTGCCTGGAAGCCAAGGCCTGGGACGAGGCCAAGGGGTATCTGGAAGACCTGATCGCCCGGGACAGCCATGTCGATTCCGCTCACTTGAACCTCGGCCGCATCGCTGAAGAGCGCAACGACCCCCAAGGCGCACTGATCGAGTACGCCCAGGTCAGGCCGGGTAACGATTACCTGCCGGCACAATTGCGCCAGGCCGATATCCTGATAAATAACGGCAAGACCGCCGAAGCTCAACGCCGTTTGGCGGCAGAGCGCGACGAACAGCCTGATTACGTCATTCAGTTGTATTTGATCGAAGCCGAGACCCTGGCCGCCAACAAACAGGGGGACAAGGCCTGGAAAGTCTTGCAGCAAGCCTTGCAGCAATTCCCGGACGACTTGAATCTGCTGTACACCCGCGCCATGCAGGCGGAAAAACGCAATGACCTGGCGCAGATGGAAAAAGACCTGCGGCTGATCATCAAGCGCGACCCGGACAATGCGATGGCACTGAACGCCCTCGGTTATACCCTGTCCGACCGTACGACCCGTTACGCCGAAGCCAAGGCCCTGATCGAACAGGCGCACCAGATCAATCCGGAAGACCCGGCGGTACTCGACAGCCTCGGCTGGGTGAATTACCGCCTGGGCAATCTCGATGACGCCGAACGTTACTTGCGCCTGGCCCTGGAGCGCTTCCCCGACCAGGAAGTCGCCGCTCACCTGGGCGAGGTCCTGTGGGCCAACGGCAAGCAACGCGAAGCCAGACAAATCTGGGGCAAGTTCCTCAAGGAGCAGCCCGACAGCCCTATCCTGCGCGGCACCATCAAGCGCCTGACCGGTTCAGAGACTCTTTAAATTTATGTTCATGCGCCACTTCATCGTTTTCAGCTTCATCGCCCTGCTCGCCGGTTGCGCGGGCTTCGGTGCCCGCGAATCGGTCCAGGGTCAAGGCAACCCGGCCCAATGGCGCGAGTACAAACAGCAGCTGACGGGTCTTGATGGCTGGCAGATCAACGGCAAGATCGGCATCCGCGCCCCCAAAGACTCCGGCAGCGGCACCTTGTTCTGGCTGCAGCGACAGGATTATTACGACATCCGCCTTTCCGGCCCCCTGGGTCGCGGCGCGGCTCGCTTGACCGGTCGCCCCGGCAAAGTCTCACTGGAAGTCGCCAACCAGGGCCGTTATGACGCGACGTCTCCGGAAGTGCTGCTCGAAGAACAGCTCGGCTGGAAGTTGCCGGTGTCCAATCTGGCCTGGTGGGTGCGCGGGCTTCCAGCCCCGGACAGCAAAAGTCGCCTGACCCTTGACACCGACAGCCGCCTGGCCAATCTCGAACAGGATGGTTGGCAGGTGGAGTACCTCAGTTACGCCGAGCAAAACGGCTATTGGCTGCCTGAGCGCATCAAACTGCATGGCACCAACCTTGACGTCACACTGGTGATCAAGGAATGGCAACCGCGCAAACTGGGGCAATGATTATGACCGCACCTCGCTTGACGTTGCCCTCCCCGGCCAAACTCAATCTGATGCTGCACATCCTCGGTCGCCGTGAAGACGGTTATCACGAACTGCAGACCATTTTTCAGTTTCTCGATTACAGCGATGAAATCACCTTTGCCGTGCGCGACGATGGCGTGATTCACCTGCACACCGAATTCGACGGCGTTCCTCATGACAGCAATCTGATCGTCAGGGCGGCAAAAAAACTTCAGGAGCAATCCGGTTGCTCGCTCGGCATCGACATCTGGATCGACAAAATTCTGCCCATGGGCGGTGGCATCGGTGGCGGCAGCTCAAATGCCGCGACGACTTTGCTTGGCCTGAATCATCTCTGGCAACTGGGTTGGGATGAGGATCGGCTGGCCACTTTGGGCCTGACGCTTGGCGCGGACGTCCCGGTTTTCGTGCGTGGCCACGCGGCTTTTGCCGAAGGCGTAGGGGAAAAACTGACCCCTGTAGACCCCGAAGAACCGTGGTATCTCGTGCTTGTGCCGCAAGTATCTGTAAGTACAGCAGAAATTTTTTCAGATCCGTTGTTGACACGTAACTCTTCTCCCATTAAAGTGCGCCCCGTTCCCAAGGGAAACAGTCGAAATGACTGCTTACCGGTGGTAGCAAGGCGTTATCCAGATGTACGTAACGCATTGGATTTGTTAGGTAAATTTACCGAAGCAAAACTCACCGGAACTGGAAGTTGTGTGTTTGGGGGCTTCCCAAGCAAAGCTGAAGCTGATAAAGTCTCGGCCCTTCTTACAGAGACCCTTACAGGGTTTGTAGCAAAAGGAAGCAACGTTTCGATGTTGCATCGCAAGCTGCAAAGTCTGCTCTAAAAGGAACCGAGTACTGGGTACTCGTTGCAACAGATACAGGGGCGTCGCCAAGCGGTAAGGCAGCAGGTTTTGATCCTGCCATGCGTTGGTTCGAATCCAGCCGCCCCTGCCATTTTCTATACTCATCCAGGTTACCCTCAGCCTCTAGGTACTGCGCGTGTCCAAGATGATGGTCTTTACGGGGAATGCTAACCCCGATCTGGCTCGGCGTGTCGTACGTCAGCTGCATATCCCTCTCGGTGACATCTCTGTCGGTAAATTTTCCGACGGCGAAATTACAGCCGAGATCAATGAAAACGTCCGCGGTAAAGATGTCTTCATTATTCAGCCGACTTGCGCTCCGACCAACGATAACCTGATGGAACTGGTAGTGATGGCTGATGCCTTCCGCCGCTCCTCGGCTTCTCGTATCACTGCTGTAATTCCTTACTTTGGTTATGCCCGTCAGGATCGCCGTCCGCGTTCCGCACGTGTGGCAATCAGCGCGAAAGTCGTGGCTGACATGCTCACCGTAGTCGGCATCGACCGTGTTCTCACGGTTGATCTGCATGCTGACCAGATTCAGGGTTTCTTCGATATTCCGGTAGATAACATCTACGGCTCCCCGGTTCTGGTGGATGACATTGAAGATCAGCGCTTCGAAAACCTGATGATCGTGTCCCCGGACATTGGCGGCGTCGTGCGTGCACGTGCCGTTGCCAAATCCCTGGGCGTGGATCTCGGGATCATCGACAAACGCCGTGAGAAAGCCAATCACTCTGAAGTGATGCATATCATCGGTGATGTCGAAGGGCGTACCTGTATTCTGGTCGATGACATGGTCGATACCGCCGGCACTCTGTGCCACGCGGCCAAGGCCCTGAAAGAGCATGGCGCAGCCAAGGTTTTCGCCTACTGCACACACCCTGTGCTGTCGGGTCGGGCAATCGAAAACATTGAAAATTCCGTGCTGGACGAGCTGGTGGTGACCAACACCATCCCACTGTCCGCTGCAGCACAAGCCTGTGCGCGTATCCGTCAACTGGATATCGCACCGGTAGTTGCCGAGGCGGTCCGCCGCATCAGCAATGAAGAATCGATCAGCGCGATGTTCCGTTAAGGGCCCTGCCCTTTTCATTACATCCTGTTGACGAAAAGCGCCCCGCCCCGGCATTCCTGTCGGGGCGGGGCTTTTTTGCCCATATCGCCTTTAGCGCTGGTCGCAAACGCTGGGGCGAATGTGGTTATTTTGGAGATACAACATGAACGATTTTACTCTGAATGCTGAAGTGCGTTCCGACCTGGGGAAAGGTGCGAGCCGCCGCCTGCGTCGTCTCGCAAGCCTGGTTCCAGCTGTAGTTTACGGTGGCGAAAAAGCCCCTGAATCCATCAGCATGCTGGCTAAAGAAGTTGCCAAACTGCTCGAAAACGAAGCGGCTTACAGCCACATCATCGAGCTGAACGTTGGTGGCACCAAGCAAAACGTAATCATCAAGGCTCTGCAGCGTCACCCGGCCAAAGGCCACGTGATGCATGCTGACT
This sequence comes from Pseudomonas fluorescens, assembly GCF_902497995.1. Taxonomy (GTDB): domain Bacteria; phylum Pseudomonadota; class Gammaproteobacteria; order Pseudomonadales; family Pseudomonadaceae; genus Aquipseudomonas; species Aquipseudomonas fluorescens_BK. Next base: position 15,594 of record NZ_CABVII010000040.1, read on the forward strand.
TTGTACGCGTAGTAGCTGGCCAGAAACTGACCGCTATCGTTCCAGTGCACTTCATCAACGAAGAAGCACCGACCAAGAAAGGCGGCGAGATTTCGCACGTTGTTGCTGAAATCGAAGTTTCCTGCCTGCCGAAGGACCTGCCTGAATTCATCGAAGTTGACTTGGCCAACGCCGAGATCGGCTCGATCATTCACCTGTCCGACATCACCGCCCCTAAAGGCGTTGAATTTGTTGCTCTGGCTCACGGTAACGACCTGGCTGTTGCCAACGTTCACGCTCCACGTGTTGCTCCAGAAGCCACTGAAGAAGGCGCAGCAGAGTAATTCACTCTGTGATGCCGGAGTGATCAAGTAACATCGCGGACTGGAACGTAGCGAGAAAGCGGGCGAGAACGCGGAGTTTACATAATGGTAAATGAGCACTTGTCGTCCACTTTCGCCGCACACACCGGTCGCGGCGATGTTATCCACCACTCCAAGGAAGGGCCCCTATCGTGACTGCCATCAAACTGATCGTCGGCTTGGGAAATCCAGGCGCTGAATACGAACAGACCCGGCATAACGCAGGGGCCCTTTTTGTTGAGCGCATCGCGAACGCGCAAGGCGTAAACCTTGCGGCGGATCGCAAATATTTCGGCCTGACCGGGCGCTACTCGCATCAGGGTCAGGATGTTCGCCTGCTGATTCCCACCACGTACATGAACCGCAGCGGCCAGGCCGTGGCGGCACTTGCCGGCTTCTTTCGCATAACGCCGGAAGAGATACTGGTGGCGCACGACGAACTCGACCTGCCTCCGGGCGTTGCCAAGCTCAAACAGGGCGGCGGCCATGGCGGTCACAACGGGTTGCGCGACATCATCGCGCAACTGGGCAATCAGAATACCTTTCACCGCTTGCGGCTTGGCATTGGCCACCCGGGCGTTGCCAGTATGGTTTCAAATTTCGTCCTGGGTCGTGCGCCACGCGCCGAACAGGAAAAACTCGATGCCAGCATCGACTTTGCCCTCGGCGTGCTGCCGGATATCCTCGCCGGCGAATGGAACCGCGCGATGAAAAACCTGCACAGCCAGAAGGCCTGACTTTTACCCTAGGGGAAACACCATGGGATTCAATTGCGGCATCGTCGGCCTGCCTAACGTCGGCAAGTCCACCCTGTTCAACGCCCTGACCAAATCCGGGATTGCGGCCGAGAACTTCCCCTTCTGCACCATCGAGCCGAACACCGGTATCGTGCCGATGCCGGATCCACGCCTGGAGGCCCTGGCGGCCATCGTCAACCCCAAGCGCATCCTGCCGACCACCATGGAATTCGTCGACATCGCAGGCCTGGTGGCTGGCGCCTCGAAAGGTGAAGGCCTGGGCAACAAGTTCCTGGCCAACATCCGTGAAACCGATGCCATCGCCCACGTAGTCCGCTGCTTCGAAGACGAGAACGTGATCCACGTCTCCAACAGCGTCGATCCCAAGCGCGACATCGAGATCATCGACCTGGAACTGATCTTCGCCGACCTCGACAGCTGCGAGAAGCAACTGCAAAAAGTCACCCGCAACGCCAAGGGTGGCGACAAGGACGCCGTGGTCCAGAAAGCCATGCTGGAGCAATTGATCGCTCACTTCACCCTGGGCAAGCCTGCGCGCACCCTGATGAAGAGCATGAACGCCGACGACAAAGCGGTGATTCGTGGCTTCCACCTGCTGACCACCAAGCCGGTCATGTACATCGCCAACGTCGCCGAAGACGGGTTCGAGAACAACCCGCTGCTGGACATCGTCAAGGCCATCGCCGAAGAAGAAGGCGCCATGGTGGTTCCGGTCTGCAACAAGATCGAAGCCGAAATCGCCGAACTGGATGACGGCGAAGAGAAAGACATGTTCCTCGAAGCCCTGGGGCTGGAAGAGCCTGGCCTGAACCGCGTGATTCGCGCCGGCTACGAGATGCTGCACCTGCAGACCTACTTCACCGCCGGTGTCGAAGAAGTCCGCGCCTGGACCGTCCGCGTCGGTGCTACCGCACCCCAAGCCGCTGGCGTTATCCACACCGACTTCGAAAAAGGCTTCATCCGCGCCGAAGTCATCGCCTATGACGACTTCATCCAGTACAAGGGCGAAGCCGGCACCAAGGAAGCCGGTAAATGGCGCCTGGAAGGCAAGGACTACATCGTTAAAGACGGCGATGTGATGCACTTCCGATTCAACGTCTAAGTTTATTGAAGACGAAGCACCCGCCCAAGAAAAAGCCGCGTTCAATACGCGGCTTTTTTGTGCCTGAAATCCGGGCAACACACGGCCCCGTAGGAGCGAGGCTTGCCCGCGAAGAACGATGACGCGGTGCTTCAGGTAAACCGCATGATGGCTTTCGCGGGCAAGCCTCGCTCCTACGGGACCGCGTGTCGTCAGGCTTTTGGGGTTCTTGGCAGGAAAATAGCCATCACGCCAAGCAACGGCAGGAACGAACACAGGAAGTACACGTACTCGATACCGTGAACATCCGCCAGATATCCCAGCAATGCCGCACCAATCCCGCCAAAACCAAACATCAGCCCGAAGAACACCCCGGCAATCATCCCGACATTACCCGGCACCAGCTCCTGGGCATACACCACGATGGCCGAGAACGCCGAAGCGAGGATGAAGCCGATCACCACGCTGAGAATGCTGGTCCAGAACAGGTCGACGTGAGGCAGGATCAAGGTGAACGGTGCCACACCAAGAATCGAGAACCAGATCACCGCCTTACGCCCGATCCTGTCGCCGATCGGCCCGCCGAAGAAGGTCCCCGCCGCCACCGCCCCCAGAAACAGGAACAAATGCAGCTGCGAACTGGCCACCGAGAGGTCGAACTTCTCGATCAGGTAGAACGTGAAATAGCTGGTCAAACTGGACATGTAGAAATACTTGGAGAACACCAGTAACCCCAGCACCACCAAGGCACTGATCACCCGGTTTTTCGACAAGCCGTGCGTCGCCGCCTGACCTTGCTTGAGCTTGAACAGACTCAAGTGGCTGGCGTACCAGCGGCTGATCCGGTAGAGCACGAACAGCGCAAACACTGCGAACAAACCGAACCAGGCCACATGGCCCTGACCGAAAGGAATGATGATCGCTGCAGCGAGCAATGGACCGAAGGCCGATCCCGCATTGCCACCGACCTGAAAGGTCGATTGCGCCAGGCCGAAACGCCCGCCCGAAGCCAGTCGCGCTACGCGAGACGCCTCCGGGTGGAAGGTCGAGGAGCCGATGCCGATCAGCCCGGCCGCCAGCAGGATCAACGGGAAGGTACCGACCACGGACATCATCAGAATGCCGATCAGCGTGCACACCGTCCCCGCTGGCAGCAGCCAGGGCTTGGGATGGCGATCGGTGTGGTAACCGACCCACGGCTGCAGCAGCGAGGCCGTCAGCTGAAAGGTCAAGGTGATCAGGCCGACCTGAGTGAACGTCAGGCCGTAGTTGGCCTTGAGCATCGGATAAATCGACGGCAGCACCGACTGGATCAGGTCGTTGATCAAATGCGCCAGGGCCACGGCGCCAATGATGCGCATGACCAAAGGGCTGCTTTGTGAAGTCGCGGATGCCGGCTGAGCGCCGGTCTGGACATTGCTGAGAGCCATGAGAAATTTCCGTACAGCGGATGGGTGCACACAGGCAGGTGCGTCAATGTGCCATTTTTCAGTGCAGCAGCGCCATCCCCTTAGCCTGCTAACGACATCAGTAAGCTTGCTCGAAGGCGCGCGGGCGGTGAACCAGCAGCGGGCATCCTGAGCCAGGACAGCAAGGCCGCGAGCACGAATACCGGGAGATTTCAGCTCAATTGATGCCCTCCCCCGACCCGACTTTTCGGCCCAGAGGGATAAGCGGTTGAAAGCGCAGAGAAATATTTTATATTTACGCTTGACGCATCTTCGTTTGCGGTGAATAATGCGCGCCACTTGGCTACATAGCTCAGTTGGTTAGAGCATAGCATTCATAATGCTGGGGTCCGGGGTTCAAGTCCCTGTGTAGCCACCAAGTACCTGTTTACAGAGTTCCATTGGAGTCTGTAAACAACTCAAGAAGCCCGCCTAGTGCGGGCTTTCTTGTGTCTGGGGCATTCGTTTTGTCACTCCATGTCCCCTGACAGCCCTCGCCTTCGTGTATGCCTGCTTCAAGAAAATTTGAAGCAGGCATACAAGGAAATGAAGTGCCGGGATATCGAGAGATCTGAAGGACACTCGCCGTATCAGTACGGCACACGATCATCCTTGTTCTTGTACCGTTTCCACACATCAACGGCTTCCGTGCGCATGATCTGCTGGCTGGGGATGGAGCGCTCGGCCATCGGCTTTTTCATTTCGCCGTAAATCATGCTGTCGTCGAAATCACCGTATTCCAGGGCGTCCCCATTGGTCGACGCGTAGAAGATGCGCGAGATGCCGGCCCAGTAGGCGGCGGCCATGCACATCGGGCAGGGCTCTGCGCTGGTATACAGCGTCGCGCCTTGCAGCTTGAAGCTGCCCGTGGCCTTGCAGGCATTGCGTATGGCTTCGATCTCGCCGTGCCAGGTCGGATCATTTTCGGCGACCACTCGGTTCGCACCTTCGCCAATAATCTTGCCGTCCTGCACGATGACCGTGCCGAACACGCCGCCGGCGCTTTCGATCAGCGAGGTCTTCTCCGATAGCTCAATGGCCCGGGTCATGAATTTCTTATCGTCGTCTGTCATCACAAGCCTCTCAGGGGATTGGGCGCACATCACGCATCAAAACAACAGCATGAAGATCGCCAGTTCGATTCCATACAGCGCCAGCATCGTGCAAGCGCCGAGCACTTCGCGTTGCCAACGCCGCGCCGGCGTACATCGCAGCCACCAGCCCATGCCGCGTACCGCGATCTTCATCAGCGGCCAGGACATTAACGACACGCTGATGGCGTTGCCGATAAAGGTCGCAATTGCCATATGCAGCCCCGCGAGGTGCGGGCTAAGGAACTTGATCTCCAGCATCACCACCGGAAACAGCATCAGCAGTACCAGCGCAGTCTGCTTCCAGGCAGGCGGCGGGGTCTCGGAGGCAGGAAACCAGCCGGCGAAAGGACTGGCCATGCGATGACTTTTCCAGGTCGCGACTTCCGGGTTCACCCGTTCGAGCAACTGTTTGCGAAGGGGAGAACTGAGCCAGGCGTCGAGCTGAAGCGGGGTGGAGAATCGCACCAGCGTGGTCCAGTAAGGCACCTCCGCCGAGAGAGGCGCTTGGAACAGCGTGCCCATGTAACCCGGAAACTGCGCCTGACTTGCCTGAATATCCTCCGCCCACGCTTGAAAGACCGACTCCTTGCCCGGTTCCACGACGGTGGTGATCACCTCCGTGACGCAGGACAGCGGGTCGAGCGAGTGCGTCGTCTCGTTGTCGGAATTTGCTTCGTCGGGATGCCGCATAGACGCCATTTCGGCGAACATCTGCCGGCGTACCGCCGAGGTCCGCCAGCGATCAAGCGCATCGGGGGAACGGAACCGCTGGATGATCTGCCAGTCGGCCGAACCGGAAAAGGCGGGTGCGATATCGAGATATAAAAAGCCCAGGGCCTGGGAGGCTGCTCTTGTGAACTTCGATTGCCAGGCCGCGAACGACGCCTCCATGCCTGGGCGTAGCGTGATGTTCGTGGTGATCACGGTGGCCGATGGAGGGGGTAGATCGTTCATGGCAGCCGATCTCCGGGGTTGATGGCGGCACGTGGGGCCATTGTGGCAATGTGGAGACGATAGTTCGTGGTGGCGGGGGCGCTAAGAGCTTTAGGGAATTATGCGGGTGGGTTTCAGATGAAGGCGCGGTGGTTGCGGGGCGAGAAGTGGTTTGCGTCACTCGCTGTCGGCCGATAAAGTCCTCGAATCTTTTCCCACGGATGGAGTGCCCCGCGTGTTCCCAGCCTTTGACTTGAGCCGCTATCGCCTGTCAGCGCTGTCGCTGATTGCCACTGCCTTGATCCTTGCAGCGTGCAATGCTCCGCCCGCTTCGACTTTACCGACCGCGCCGGAAGCTACTTCGGGCTATCGCACCGACCTGCACACCCGGCACGCCTCGAAACACATGGCGGCAGCGGCTAATCCTCTGGCGGCCGAAGCCGGGCGCGAGATGCTGCGCCGGGGCGGCTCGGCGATCGATGCGGCCATTGCGATGCAAGCGGTGCTGACGCTGGTCGAGCCGCAATCCTCGGGCATCGGCGGTGGTGCGTTGATCGTGCTCTGGGACGGCAAGACCGTGCGCACTTACGACGGCCGCGAAACCGCACCGGCCGGCGCCACCGAGACACTCTTCCTGCAGGCCGACGGCAAACCGATGCCGTTCACCCAAGCGCAGATCGGTGGCCGTTCCGTGGGCACGCCGGGCGTGTTGCGAGCACTTGAACTGGCTCATCAGAAACACGGCCGCCTGCCATGGGCACAGTTGTTCGAGCCGGCGATCGAACTCGCCGAGCAAGGCTTCGCAATCTCGCCGCGCCTGCATCGATTGATCGCCTCGGACTCGACTATCAGACGCTCGCCAGACATGGCGGCGTATTTCCTGAATACCGATGGCAGCCCGAAAGCCGCAGGCTCGCAACTGAAAAACCCGGCACTGGCCGCCGTATTGAAACGCATCGCCCGGGAAGGACCCGATGCGCTATACAAAGGTCCCGTCGCCCAGGAGATCGTCGCCAGGGTTCAGGGTCACGCCAACCCCGGCAGCCTGTCGCTGAACGATCTTCAAGGCTACAGCGCCAAGGAACGCGCGCCGCTGTGCACCGACTACAAACGCTGGCAAGTCTGCGGCATGCCACCACCTTCGTCGGGCGGGATCGCCGTGGCGCAGATCCTTGGCACCTTGCAGGCCCTGGAAACCCGCGACCCGCGCTTTGCCCTGGCGTCACTGATGCCACTCAAGACTGACAAGCCTGCGGGCCTTGAGCCGGCCCCTGAAGCCGTGCACCTGATCGCCGAAGCCGAGCGCCTGGCCTACGCCGACCGCGCGCTGTACCTCGCCGACACAGACTTCGTGCCCGTCCCCGTCAAGGGCCTGGTAGACCCGACCTATCTGGCCAGCCGTGCCGCCCTGATCGGTGATCGCAGCATGGGCATGGCCGAGCCCGGCACGCCGCCGGGCATTCAGGTCGCTTACGCGCCGGACCGTTCGCCGCTGCGCATCTCCACCTCGCAAGTGGTGGCGGTCGATGACCTGGGCGGTGCGGTGTCGATGACCACTACCGTCGAATCCGCCTTCGGTTCGCACCTGATGGTCCAGGGCTTCCTGCTCAACAACCAGATGACCGACTTCTCGTTCATCCCTGAAGAGAACGGGCAGAAGGTCGCCAACCGCGTCGAGCCCGGCAAGCGCCCACGCTCATCCATGGCACCGACCTTGATTTTCGAACGCCAGAGCGGCGAATTCCTCGCCACCCTCGGCTCCCCCGGCGGCTCGCAGATCATCGAATACGTCGCCAAATCCACCATCGGCCTACTCGATTGGAACCTCGACCCGCAATCCGCCATCGCCCTGCCCAACTTCGGCAGCCGCAATGGCCCGACGGAACTGGAACGCGGACAGTTCAGCGCCGGGCTGATCCAGACATTGAAGGACAAAGGGCACAGCGTGACCGAGATCGACATGACCAGCGGGACCCAGGCGATTGTTCGGGTCAAGGATGCGCAGGGAAAAGCCGCGCTGGCAGGCGGGGCTGATCCGCGACGTGAGGGGGAAGCGTTGGGGGATTGAGTCGTACGCTGGAACGCGAAAGGGCTTACCGGGAGGTAGGCCCTTTTTTATGGATAACCAATCCTGATCGGTCAGCTCGCGCAGCCTTTTCCTACCCGCAAGTGGCTGCATCCTGAGTAGAGTTGAAGATTAATTTTTCCCGATTTTGCATTTAGCCCAGGCTTATCGACTCAGCTGTCGGAAGCGTTTGACTACAGAAATCAAACTCGCTCTCCCGCACATCGGATGCGCCTCCACAGACTTGCATCAGTCCCAGCATGGGACTAGGATCATGCCATGAGAATCATCGCCATCAGTCACCTGAAAAGTTTTTGGAAGAGATGCCCTGACTCGGAACCATCCCTCCTGGCCTGGATTGACGAGGCAAGAAATGCAGAGTGGAAACGCCGGCGGACATAAAAGCGCACTTTGCCACCGCCAGTATTCTTAAAAGTCGCAGAGTCGTGTTCAACATCAAGGGCAATGACTTTCGATTAGTAGTCGCTGTGGCCTATCGCTTCGGCGCCGTATACATAAAATTTGTCGGCACTCACAAGCAGTACGACGCAATCGACGCTGATACCGTCGAGATGGAGTAACCCATGGATATTCGTCCGATTCACACCGCTGAGGATTACCGTGCAGCTCTCAAGGACGTGTCTGCGCTCTTCGACAATGAGCCTGAGCCGGGCACTCCCGAGGGTGACTACTTCGACATCATGATCACGCTCATCGAGGCGTATGAAGCGAAGCAGTTTCCAGTCGAATTGCCTAACCCGATCGATGCAATCAAATTTCGTATGGAACAATCCGGCTTGTCTGCAGCTGATCTGGCACCTGCCATTGGCCGGACAAACCGGGTCTACGAAGTGCTTAATGGCAAGCGCGCCTTGACGCTCCCGATGATCTGGAAACTGCATGACCTTTTCGGTATACCAGCACAAAGCTTGATCAAGCCTGTGAAGCAGGCCTGATCACGCGACAGCCGGACGATCATCCTGATGCCTGTTGGGATCACTTGACCCATTCAGCGCCACATACAGCCTAACGCGAGATCTTCAGCGCCTGTCGCGCCTTGTGCTTCTCCAGCGCCAGCTCGATCAACCGGCTGACCAGCTCGCTGTAAGTCATCCCGGTGGCCTGCCACAGCTTGGGGTACATGCTGATGCGGGTGAAGCCGGGGAGCGAGTTGATCTCGTTGATCAGCACTTCACCACTGTCAGTCAGGAACACATCGACCCGCGCCAGCCCGGAACAGCCCAACACCTGAAACGCCTCGACGGCCAGGGCGCGAATGCGTTCACTGGCCTCGGTGCTGATCTTGGCGGGGACCACCACTTCAGCCGCCTGATCGTCGATATATTTACTGTCGTAGGAATAGAACCCGCTGCGCACCACGATCTCGCCACAACCGCTGGCGATGGCGTCCTCGTTGCCAAGTACCGCGCATTCGATCTCGCGGCCGCTGACGGCAGACTCGACCAGGACTTTTTCATCGAAAGCCAACGCCAGTTCGATCGCCGCCACGTACTCGGCTTCATCGCTCACCTTGCTCACACCCACGGAAGAGCCCTGGTTCGCCGGCTTTACAAACAATGGCAGACCAAGCTTGCCCTGAACGTCGGCGAACCCGGTGCGCGCCGCCGTGGCGCGGGTCAGGGTCACGAACGGCGTGACCGCCAGGCCGGCATCACGCAGCAGGCGCTTGCTGATGTCCTTGTCCATGCAGACCGCCGAACCGAGCACATCGGAGCCGACGAACGGCAGATCGGCCATGCGCAGCAATCCCTGCAGGCAACCGTCTTCACCCAGGGTGCCGTGGACGATCGGGAAGATCACGTCGACATGGCCCAGCAGTTCCTGACTGGAGGTTTCGACCAATTGCTGGCTGGCCTTGCCCGGCACGACAGCCAGTTCCCGATTGGATTGGTTAAGAGCGATCAGGGCAGGATTTTCCTGGTTGAGCAGGAAGTTCGACGGATCGTTAAGGTGCCAGTGGCCTTGCTTGTCGATACCGATCAGCACCGGTTCGAAACGCGAACGATCCAACGCATCGACAATATTTTTCGCCGACTGCAGCGACACTTCGTGCTCGGCCGAACGGCCTCCGAAAATAATCCCCACCCGCAGCTTGCTCATTCCAGACTCCTTAGCGATTGGCCATCCGATTACACAACGCTCGCGGCCGGACAACTGGCGACTCGCGGCATCCGCGCGCCGAAATACGCCGCGCTGCTCACGCCGACCGCGCCCATCACCACGCTGAAAATCACACAGATCCACGGACTCCATGGCATCAGACCGATCAACAGCAGCGGTGTGATACTCGCCCAGGCGGCGTAGGCAATGTTGTAAGTGAAGGAGATGCCCGAGACTCGAATCCGCGCCGGAAACAGGCTGACCATCACCGACGGCACCGCGCCCACCACCCCGCAACAGAGGCCGGCCACGGCGTATGCCAGACCGATCCAGCTGCCACCGCCGATCAGGCAGGTATAGAGCACGCCGATGCCCAACGGCAGCAGCAGGCTATAGAGCATCACAGTGCGCCAGGCGCCGAAGCGGTCAACGAGCAGCCCGGCGAGTACACAGCCGATGTTAAGGAAAACGATGCCCAGCGCACTCAGGGCGAAGGTATGGCTGGCCGTCATGCCAAAGGATTTCTGCATCATGGTCGGGGTGATGACCACGAACACCACCACCGCCGAGGTCAGCACGCACGTGAGGAGCATCGCCGGCAGCATGGCCAGGCGATGTTCACGCAAGACCGTGCGCAGCGGCAGTTCGACCGCGGCATCGCGCTGGGCCTGCATGGCCATGAACACCGGGGTCTCGCTGAGCCAGCGACGCAGCCAGACGCCAATCACACCAAACACGCCGCCCAGCAGGAACGGATAACGCCAGGCGTAATCAAGGATTTCCGCCGGGGTGAACGCCTGGGCGAGAAAAGTCGCCGTCAGGGCGCCGATCAGATAGCCAAACGTCAGGCCCGCCTGCAGGAAACCGAGGGCATAACCTCGATGGCCCACGGGTGCGTGCTCGGCGACGAACACCCAGGCGCTCGGCACTTCCCCGCCGACTGCGGCCCCCTGCAGGATTCGCAGGGCCAACAGCAGCAGCGGTGCGAAATAACCGATTTGCGCGTAGGTCGGCATGATGCCGATCAGCAGGCACGGTAGCGCCATCATCAGGATGCTCAGGCTGAAGACTTTCTTGCGTCCCAGCCGGTCGGCGAAATGCGCCATCAGTATCCCGCCCAAGGGCCGCGCCAGATAACCGGTGGCGAAAATCCCGAAGCTTTGCAACAAGCGCAGCCATTCGGGCATTTCCGGCGGAAAGAACAGTTGGCTGAGGGTCAGCGCGAAAAACACGAAAATGATGAAGTCGTAGATTTCCAGCGCGCCACCCAGGGCTGCAAGGCCCAGGGTCCTGTAGTCGGAGCGAGTGAACGGCGCCGGGCGCGAATCGGTGTTGGCAGTCATGAACAGAACTCTGGCACAGGTAAAAAACCAAGGCGCTTATGGTCTACGCAAATGCGCCAGCGGACAACCCGTTAGACCAAAGTCCAATACGGGTAAAAGTTCGTCACAAAAAAAGGTCGATTGAATTACTGTTGGCAGCTGTTCAGACGGGCCTGTGCGGCCCTGAAGACCTCAAAAAACATAAAAATCCGAGGTACTCCCGTGGCCGCAGATATCGAAGATAGCCGCTCTGCCCGTTTTGCCCTGCGCTGCTCAAGCTTTGCCGAGCGCTGGTTCCCCGACTCCTGGGTGTTTGCCGCACTGGCGGTGATCATCGTCGCCGTGGCCACCATGGCCATGGGCGCCAAACCCACCGATGCCGCCATGGCCTTCGGTGACGGTTTCTGGAGCCTGATCCCGTTCACCATGCAGATGGCCTTCGTGGTGATCGGCGGTTACGTGGTCGCCAGCTCGCCACCGGCGGTGAAACTGATCGACCGCCTGGCGCGCATCCCGAAAAACGGCCGCTCTGCCGTGGCCTGGGTCGCGCTGATCTCCATGGTCGCGTCGTTGCTGAACTGGGGCCTGTCGCTGGTGTTTGGCGGTTTGCTGGTGCGTGCCCTCGCCCGCCGTACCGATCTGAAAATGGATTACCGCGCCGCCGGTGCCGCCGCCTATCTGGGGCTGGGCGCAGTGTGGGCCCTGGGCCTGTCGTCGTCCGCGGCGCAATTGCAGGCCAACCCGGGCAGCCTGCCGCCGTCGATTCTGTCGATCACCGGGGTGATTCCGTTCACCCAAACCATCTTTCTCTGGCAGTCCGGCGTGATGTTGCTGGCGCTGATCGTGATCTCGCTGATCATTGCCTATGCCACCGCACCCGGCCCGAACTCCGCCCGTGATGCCCAAGCCTGCGGCATCGACCCTAGTTTCAACCTGCCGCCGCTGCAACCGCGCACCCGCCCCGGCGAATGGCTGGAGCACAGCCCGTTGCTGACGATTTTGCTGGTGCTGCTGGCGGCCGGCTGGCTGTTCCACGAGTTCTCGACCAAACCGGCGATCAGTGCGATTTCCGGGCTGAACACCTACAACTTCCTGTTCATCATGCTCGGGGCCCTGCTGCACTGGCGCCCGCGCAGCTTCCTCGATGCCGTGGCCCGCGCGGTGCCGACCACCACCGGCGTACTGATCCAGTTCCCCTTGTATGGCTCGATCGCCGCGCTGATGACCACCGTCAAAGGTACGGACGCCCAGACCCTGGCCCACCACATCTCGACATTTTTCGTCAGCATCGCTTCCCACGACACCTATGCGCTGTTGATGGGGGTGTACTCGGCGATCCTCGGTTTCTTCATCCCGTCCGGCGGCGGCAAGTGGATCATCGAAGCGCCCTACGTGATGCAAGTGGCCAACGACCTGAACTACCACCTGGGCTGGGCTGTGCAGATCTACAACGCCGCCGAGGCCCTGCCCAACCTGATCAATCCGTTCTACATGCTGCCACTGCTGGGCGTACTGGGGTTGAAGGCACGGGACTTGATCGGATTCTCGTTCGTGCAGCTGCTGGTGCACACGCCGCTGGTGCTGGTACTGCTGTGGGCGCTGGGGACGACGCTGACGTACACGCCGCCCGTGATGCCTTGACGCAAAAAAGGGCCGATATTTCCATCGGCCCACTTTTTGTTCAGTCCAGTCTGTTTCAGTATGTGGGGCGCCCGAAGCCATGGGCCCACACGCTGAAAAGGATCTGAGCATGTTCAAACTCGCAGGACTCACCCTCGCTACCCTCGCCCTTACCCTAAGCGCCGCCGCCCATGCCGATGTCGACCTGAAGCTGGGCAGCACCGAACGCGTCACCCGCCTGTTCGCTTACCCCAACAACTGCAACGTCATCTGTTTTCGCAACTGGACGCTGGAGCAAACCGTCGAGCATTACCTGAGCCAAAGCGTCAAGCGCGATGGTTACAGCACGGCGACAGTGCGGGTCAAAACCGATAACGATCAGCTCTACGCCGAAATCAGCGGGGTGCCCGACGGCTATGAGAAACCGTTGGCGGCGCTGCTCGACGCTGGCGATCTGGCCTACACCGGTGCCAGCAAGTTGAATGCCGACGGCAAGTGGGCCTTTAGCTGGAATCTGTTCCTGCCATTGGGCATGGCCCTGGAAAACCGCAAGAGCGTCGAATTGCTGCACTTTCCGCCGGACTATTCGCTGACCCAGGCTCAGGATTACCTCCGGTCTGCCACCACCGATCGCTGGGCCACGCTGCTCACCGACAACGGCATCCCCGCCGAGCAGACGCCGGGTTACCAGACCATCATCGACATCGCTCCGATTGCCGCGCCGTCCAGCGCCGGCAAGGACCTGGAAGGCGTCTACGACTACTTCAAGGACTACCAGACCACCATGGTCAAAGACGTGAGCCAGAACACCAGTGGCGCGACATTGCCAATGGTCGCCTTTGGTGCGCCGGTGCGTAACTGGATCAAGCAGCAGTATGGCCCGACCGTAAACGTTCTGGGGCTGGCGACCATCAGCCCCAGCGAAGGGGTCAAGGTGCCGGTGCTGGGTTCCAACCACCCGAGTTACATCTGGTACGCCGCCAATCCGGACAGCTACACCGGCGACGATGCCCAGGCCCAGGCGGACGCCATGGGCCTGAAAGTCATGGGCCAGGATTTGAGCGCCGCCTGCTGGCAGGCCGGGATGGGCAGCAAACCGGGCAGCGACCCGAATGTTCAGTTGAAAAGCTGCACCCAGACCTGGCAAGTGACCCGCAAAGAAAAAACCTGCGAGCTGTTCTACACCTCGATCCGCAACCTGACGCCTGAACAAGCCGTGGCCAAATGCGCGACGACCCCGATCAAGTCCCAGCTCACACAGCTCAAGGTCCCTGCGTCTGTGAGCACGTCCCCTGCGCCGAATCTGTAAATGATGGCCGGCTTTCCCGCGTGAGCCATGGCTGACGCGGAAAAGCGCGCTTTTAACCTTTACAACGCCTCGACCGGACGCAGACGGTACTGCGGCGGCAACTGCTCGAAACCGCTGATGGTGGCGTTCAGGCTTTTCCAGCGACCGTCCTTGATGCCATAGATGCAGCCGTGGATCGACAGTTTCTGCCCGCGGTGCCAGGCGTTTTGCACAATGCTGGTATGCCCGACGTTCGCCACTTGCTGGATCACGTTGAGTTCGCAGAGACGATCGACCCGCTCCTCTTCGGTGGGCAATTTGGCGAGCTCTTCGCGTTTTTCATAGTACAGGTCGCGAATGGAACGCAGCCAGCCGTCGATCAGGCCCAACTGCCGATCCTGCATCGAGGCGCGCACGCCGCCACAGCCATAGTGGCCGGTGACGAGGATGTGTTTGACCTTGAGCACGTCGACCGCGTACTGGATCACTGACAGGCAATTGAGGTCAGTGTGCAGCACCACGTTGGCCACGTTGCGGTGTACGAAAAGATCGCCCGGCAGCATGCCGACGATTTCGTTGGCCGGCACCCGTGCATCGGAGCAGCCGATCCACAGGTATTCCGGTGTTTGTTGGCGAGCCAGCTTGGAGAAGAAGTCCGGATCTTCCTGCTTGATCGCTTCGGCCCAGCGTTCGTTGTTATCAATCAGATCTTGTAATTCGTTCATGCAATGAAGCCTCGTGAATGATGCGCTGATTTGACAGACAACCGTCCGTCGAGGTCACGCGCGAGATGCAGATTGCCGATGATGCATATTACCGGTGTTCCAGCCCGGCGGAATTCTGAGGAGCCCAGTGGGTCCACTGTAGTAAGGCCCACAGTATGAGGAATTACCATGACTGATACACGACGTCCGTTCGATGCGGCGCAACCCGAGCCCATTGACGACAACGAAGACCGCATGGGTTCGATGCGTGAGCTGGATTTCGATGAGGAAGAACCGAGCGCCAAAATCGGTGACAAGTTGCCGGAAGCGGAGCGCGCGCGACTGATGCCCCGGCAACGCGTGCGGGAAGCCGGGATGACCGGGGGCTCGACCGATGACCATGAATCCACCGACGACGACATGAGCCCTGAAACATTGATCCGCGAAGACGGTGCGCGGGATGCTCGTGAAGCCGGTGAAGGTGGCCAGGCGGATTGGGATTTGAGCATTGTCGATGAAGACGATATTGGTGGGGGCAACGGGCTGGATGAAGAGGAGATGGCGCGGCGGGATCCGATGGATGGTAAAACTTGATTCTCTGGCGCCTGACAGGACGCCTTCGCGGGCAAGCCCGCTCCCACAGGTTTAGCGTCGATCACAATTTCGGTGGACGACACAACACCTGTGGGAGCGGGCTTGCCCGCGAAGCTTTCAAAGCTCAATCGACCAGGGTGCAGGCCATGACCACCGCATCTTCGCGCCCGCCCACTGCCGGGTAATAATCCCGGCGACGACCAATCTCGTTAAACCCATACCGCTCATACAACCGAAATGCCGACCGGTTACTGTCGCGCACTTCCAGAAAACACTCCCGCGCCTCGGCCTTGCAGGCAATCGACATCAGATGCTCCAGCAGCGTCAGACCCAGGCCACGGCCCTGATTCTCCGGCTTGACGGTGATGTTCAGAAGATGCGCTTCATCGAGAATGATCTGCACCACACCATGACCGACCTGCTGCTGCCCTTCGAACATCAGCCAGATCTGATACTTGCCCAGGCCATCGAGAAAAATCCCGCGAGTCCAGGGATGGCTATAGGCCGCGAATTCGATTTTCAGTACAGCGTCCAGGTCCGCCTCGGTCATCGGGCGGAACGATACAGCGTCACTCATTGGGTTCTTTCCAGCGCGCCATCAGCCGACGCATGGCTTGCCAGACATCAGCCTTACGCTGTGGCTCTTCCATTAATAATTCCAGGCCCGGCAGGGCCCAGACCGAGCCCAGGCCTTCGACCTGGAGTTCACGGTTGAATGCCTCGGCATTCGCTTCACCGGCAAAACGTATCGCTGGCAGGCCGATCAGCCACAGGCAGACGCACGGGGCGTCTTCCAGCCGGGCCGAGAGAAAACCTTGCACGAAATCACGGGCGGCATCCGGGCCCTGATCCATGGTGCCGCGGGCCAGCAGCGGCCAGCGCACCGGCTCGCCGACGATTTGCGGGCTGTCCGGCAGACCGGCGGCGCGCAGCATGTCCTTGAGCAGCAGATAGGCAGGATCCCGTGCCTGGAATGTTTCGCCTGTGGGTAACTCCACCAGCAACAGGCAGCGACCGGCCCGCAGCAATTGCAGGGCGAAACGTGGCGGCGGCACGATCGGCGCCCTGATCGCGACCGGGGCGGCCTCTTCTTCGACCTTGGCGTTGGTGCGCGTGCTGGCCAACGATGGCCGGGGCACCTCGATCTTTACCCGTTCGGCAGGTTTGACCCTCGGTGCCACGGGTGGTTCAGCCACAGGAACCGGCGCAACCGGGGCGACGACCAAGGGCTCTGGCGTTTCCAGGAGCTCGGGCCGCGAAGGCGCAGCAAAGGGCAATTCGGTGCGCGGCAGCCAGTTGACGACCTGCATGGCGGCCAAATAAGCGCGGCGACGGGACTCGATAAGCAAAGGTCGGCCACTTGTGGATAACTAAAAGTGCAGGGATTCTACCGCCCTTCGCTGAAGATCGCCCGCGCTGTTGATCGATAGTCTTTCCACCTATGAAAAAAAGCGACAGCCCATCCCGAGAATGATTTGCATCGGCCCCGATGCAGTACAATCGCGGCTTTTAATCGTCAAACAGCCGGGCATCCCGATGATCGAACCCAAGCGCGTCTTGCGCGCCCTCGCTGAACACTGGGCACTTCTGGAGCCACTGTGCGAGCACTTCGACCAAGGCACCCTGAGCCTCAACGAACTGCGCTCACAGTTGGCCGCCCAGCAACTCGACAGTACGCCGCAGGACATCACCAGCCTGCTGGACGTGTGGATTCGCCTCGACATTCTGGTTCCGGTGGCGAAAAGCCCGAACCGTTTCGAGCTCAACGCGCAGATTCACGATTTCCTCGCTTATCTGCGCCGTGAACACCGCTTGGGCCTGTGCCTGGAAATCGAAGCCTATCTGCGCCATCTCGAGCGTCTGGCCGGGTACATCCAGGACGCCTTCGACATCCGCGACGGCCACGACCTCGCGCGCCAGTTGCGCCTGCTCGACATGCGCGTGCGGGACGTATTGAAGAAGCTCGCCAACGACGAACAGGCCCTGGTGGCCGTCGCCGAACGCGCCAAGACCAGTGATCGGCAGATTCCGCTACGCCAGCGTTACGCTGAAGTGCTGGCGACCTGGGATGAATATGTCGAGCCGATGATCCAGCTGGTAAACGCCGACGGCGCCTTCGAACAAGGTGTGCGCAAGGTCGAGAACGTGCTGCTGAAGATGCTCACCGAACAGCAGCGTCTTGGGCACCTGGTCGACGACGACATGCTGTTGCGCACCCACGCGCGCATCCTCGAAATGCAGACCAGCGCCCAGCTGACCCTGCGCCATGCCCGCGAACTGTTGCTGCCGCTGCGTGAAGAAGCGCGCCGGCACAATGCCGTGACCCGTGGCGCGGCGCTGGCCCTGGCGGCCATCCGGCGCAAAGGCATCGACGCGGTGCCACAGGCGGCGATGCCGATGTTCACCCGCCCGCAAAGCACTTTCCTCGGCAGCGCCAGTCAGGTCGAAGCCTACGTGTATGCCCTGGCCCGTTTCGAGCCGAAGCCGGCGCGCTTCCCCAAGACCCACAAAACCCAGAAAGACGAAGCCACGCGCGCGCCGCGCACGGTTCGGGAGATGCTCGAACGCTGCGAAGACGCCCTGCCGATGCCGGACCTGATGACCTGGCTGCTGGAGCAGGAACCGGACGGCGCCACCGACGAATTGCTCTACTGGTTCTCGCGCCTGTCGCGGGAGAAACGCTTCAAACGCGAGCGTCTGGAACGCCGCGATTACCACACTCACGAGCACCAGGTCAGCCTGCGCTCCTTCGCCCTGCTCTCGGCCCGCGACGCCACCGAGGATTCTGCGAGCACCCTCTATGCAAGTACTTCCCATGCAACTTGATCTATCCGAACTGTCTCAGCTGGCACCAATCTTTCGCGAGCTGTTCAAGGGCTACCACGTCAGCCGCCGCGATCCCGAGCTGTACGCGCAGTTGTCGAACTTCCAGGATCAGTACCGCACGCTGTTCAAGGCCTTGGGTTTTGAACTGGTCTGCGACACCCGTGGTTTCTATTATTTCGTGCCGGACCTCGCCGCTGCGGCGGTGAACAAGACCGCGCAACGCCTGGCGCTGTTCACCTTCATCCTGGTCGAGCACCTGGCGGACCAGGGCCGCGACCCGATTGCCGTGCTCGACGGTGGCAGCCTCGGTCGCGACGAACTGCCGTCGCTGCTGGAAAAGTACTGCGACCTGTTCATCCAGGCCGAAGTGCAGACGGTCGAAGAGCTCGAAGAAAAAATCATGCGTCGCATGACGCAGCTTGGTTTCGCTGGCGAAGAAAACGGCGTGTATCGCTTTCTACCGCCGATGCACCGTTTTCTCGATGTCTGCCTCTCCGTCCAGCAGGACCGCGACCTCGCGGCCAGCCTGCACAGCGTCCTGCCATTGCCGGTGCCGGTACTGATCGATGATGACAGTGACGAAAAGCTGCTGGAAACCGATGACCCGCTGGATCTCGGAGCGTTTGAGGAAGAGAGCGAAGAAGACGCCCTGGCCCGCGCCATCGCCGAAGAACAGGAGACCGACGCATGAGCAAGGAACGCTACGGCATTTGCCGCTTTGCCCTTTTGAATACCGCCGGTTACAGCCTCGGTCTGTTCCCTCTGGAAGAGCCGCTGTCGGTGTATGGCGCAAACAACCTCGGTAAATCCGCCTCGATCAACGCTTTGCAGTTTCCGATCCTGGCGCGCATGTCGGACATGAGTTTTGGCAAGTACAGCCTGGAACAATCGCGGCGTTTCTACTTCGCCTCGGACACCAGTTACATCCTGGTCGAAGTCTCGTTGCCCCACGGCCCGCATGTGATCGGCGTGGTCGGTCGCGGCCCGGGTGGCGGTTTCGGTCACCAGTTCTTTGCCTACGCCGGCAAGCTGGACCTGGCCCACTACCAGAAAAACGATACCTGCCTGCGCCAGAAAGAGTTGTTCAGCAACCTCGAGCGCGAAGGCCTGAAAGCCTACGAACTGAAACCGGATGAACTGCGTCGCTTGCTGGTCGGCGGTCACACTTCGATCCCGCTGGACCTGACGTTGATCCCGCTGCGCTCCACCAGCGAGCAAAGCCTGAAGACCTTCCGCGCCCTGTTCATCAACCTGCTGCACATGCGCGAAATCACCGCGGCCAAGCTCAAGCAGCTGTTCCTCGATGCCTTCGAACATAGCCTGCGTTCCGGCAGCGTCGATTACATTGCCGCGTGCGAAGAGGCCTTCCGCGATGTACGACGCATGGAGCAGGACTACAACTCGCTGGTCGCCGCCGGCCCTTTGGTCGAGGCCTTGGCCAACGGCGTGAAACACCGGGACTTCCTGCGCGGCAAACTGCACCGGATCTCGCCATTGCTCGATTCCCTGCTCGGCACCTGGTCGGACTACGCCGGTGCGCGCAAGGAAGAGCTGACGATCCAGGCCGAGCACTACCGCAACGAACAGGATGCCCTGCAAAACGATCAGCGCGGCGGCACTCAGGAGCTGATGCGCCTGGAGCGGGAAATCGCTGGCATCCAGCGCTGGCTCGGCGAATTGTCGGTACTCAAGCATCGCTTCGCCCTGGTCGATGACGTCAAAGTCCTTGAGCAGCAACTGCTCGCGGCCAAGGACGCGCACGATGAACTCGCCGGCGCTCTGGCGCAGTCGCGACAGTTCAGCGCCGAAGACCTCGAAGAGCGTCTGCGGGATCTGGAAAAACGCCTGAAGTCGGTCACGCAGCAACTCGATCATGCCGACAACAACAGTTACGCCCGTCTGCGCGAAGAGTTCTCGCAACAGGATGTCGAACGTCTGATGCGTCTGTTCAACAGTGCATTGTTCAGCCTGCCGCTGGGCGAGCATGGCATCACGCTGGATGAGGACGGTGCGTGGGTCAAATCCATGGCGCTGATCCTCGACGGCTTCAAGGGCGAGCGCTTCGAAGTACCGGGCCTGTCCATTGATCTGTCGTCTATCGAACCTCCTGCCCTGCAAGCCCTGGCTGACCGCGCCGCGTTGCGCGATCAGAAAGAGCGTCTGGAAAAAGAGCTCAAGCAGCTTAAAACCCAGGCCGCGGTGGCCACCGACCGTGCCGCGAGCAAGACCCAGACCGAAGCCCTGTACCGGCAAGTGCTCGATGCACAGAAAGCCCTGGAAGATTTCCGTCGCGCGCAAACCTTGAGCGCCGAAGAAGGCGACAAGCTGGAACAACTCGCGCAGATGGAAGCGGCGCAGGACGAGTTGAAGCGTTCCAGCGATGCCTTCACCGAACGCGTCCAGCAACTGTCGGCCAAGCTGCAATTGGTTGGCCGGCAGATCGGCGACATGGAAGCCAAACAACGCACCCTCGACGACGCCTTGCGCCGGCGTCAGCTGTTACCGGCCGACCTGCCGTTCGGCACGCCATTCATGGACCCGGTCGACGATTCCATGGACAACCTGCTGCCGCTGCTCAACGACTATCAGGACAGCTGGCAGGGCCTGCTGCGCAGCGACGGTCAGATCGATGCGCTGTACGCCCAGGTCCGACTCAAGGGCGTGGCCAAGTTCGACAGCGAAGACGACATGGAACGTCGCCTGCGATTGCTGATCAACGCCTACGCGCACCGTACCGACGAAGCACTGACCCTTGGCAAGGCCCGCCGTGCGGCCGTTACCGACATCGCCCGAACCCTGCGCAATATCCGCAGCGATTACGACAGCCTCGAACACCAACTGGCGCTGTTCAACCGCGAGATCAACAAGCGTCAGGTTTCCAACCTGCAGAGCTTTCGCATCGTGCTCGCGCCGAACAAGGAAGCGCTCAAGCACATCGACCAGATTATCCACAGCGCCGGCCAGTACGAAGAAGGCGAAACCCTTTCCGTGTTCGACCTGAACCAGAGCGCCGATCAGGACAACAAGAACGAAGAGGCCAAGGAATACCTGGCGCGGCTGGTGGCGGCGAACCACAACCAGCTCGGCCTCAAGGACTTGTTCGAACTGGCATTCGAGATCACCAAGGTCAACGGATCGCCGGTGATTCACACCGACATCGATGGCGCGGCGTCCAATGGCACCACCATGACCATCAAGGCACTGACCAACATGTACTTGTTGCTGCACTTGATGGACCGCGACCAGGCCGGTCGCGTGCGCCTGCCGTACTACCTTGACGAGGCGGCGGACATCGATGAGAAAAACCAGGCAGCGCTGCTGGAAACCAGCCTGCAACTGGGCTTCGTGCCGATTTTGGCCAGCGTGAAGCCGCAGGTCTGCGCCAGTGTTGCCATCGACCTGGAAGGTGGCAGCGGGCCGAACGGGATCTACATCGACGAGGAGGACTGGAAGTACATTCGCCGGCATGATGAGGTGAAGCCTGCGGTCGTTGTCGAAGCCGATGAGCCGGAGCTGGATGTGGTCTGATCTGCATTAGATGTTTGGCAATAAAAAGGCCGCGATCAAATGGATCGCGGCCTTTTTTTGTTGATGGCCAGCAAGCACACCTGTAGGAGCCAGGCTTGCCGGCGAAAGCGATCTTGAATACACCTTCGCCGGCAAGCCTGGCTCCTACGGGCGAAGGCGATCTTGAATACGCCTTCGCCGGCAAGCCTGGCTCCTACGGGCGAAGGCGATCTTGAGTACGCCTTCGCCGGCAAGCCTGGCTCCTACGGGCCGATCGCGATCTTCGGCGCCCAGGTCAGCCATTCCTCTTCAAACTGGTCGAACAACGGGAACGTCTGCTCGGGTCGCGCCGGGCTGCCCATGCGCTCACCGTCCGGCGTGGCAAAGGCGATACCGCCCTGAATCAGCGTCTCCAGCGATTCGGTTCGCATCGTCGCGCCCTTGAACAAGCCGTAGTCGAAACCGAAGCCACTGGCGTTCCAGAAACGCGTACCGCTGCGCACCAACGGCGCATATTTCGGCTCGATCAGAATGCGCACCAACACTCGATCGGCGGTCTGGCCCAGCTCATACCCTGTCACCTTGCCCACGGTGATTTCACGATACGTCACCGGCACGCCGGTTTTCAGCGAACCACGGCGAGCAGCGCTCAAGACCAGGCTCAAGCCGGCTTCCTGTTGGGCGGTCTCCGGCGGATTGGCCAGGGCCACGAAATTCTTTTGCGGCCCCAGGTTTTTCGCCGCCGGCTGCACTTCGATGTACTGCCCGGTGACCAGGGTTTCAAGATTGGACGTCTTGATGAGGCCCAGTTCAGGCTTGACCACCCAGAACTGACTGCCAGCCCGGGCAATGCGTTCCGGCACTTCAGTAATGCGTGCCGTCAGCAGCACCGATTGCAGGTCGTCGCTGAGGTCGACGTCTTCAATCTTGCCGACATCCAGACCTTTGAAACGAATCGGCGTGCCGCTGCGCAAGCCATCGGCGCGTTCCACCTTGATCGTGACCACCGTGCCTTTCTGATTGGCTTCTTCATGGTTGGCATGCAGACGGAATCGCGGAATCCGCTTCTGCAATGGCGCGGTTGCCAGCGGCGTTTCGAAGGCGATGCCGCCAGCCATCAGGCTTTGCAGCGATTCACTCTTGACCTGGATGCCGCCGGTCAGTCCACCCGTGAGCGTAATGCCGCTGGCATTCCAGAACCGGGTCGAAGCGTTGACCAGGCCTTCGTATTCCTTCTCGATGTGGACGCCGATCACCAACTGTTTTTTGGTCCGCGAGAACTGATAGCTCTGGACCGAACCGACCTT
Source organism: Pseudomonas fluorescens (assembly GCF_902497995.1). GTDB lineage: Bacteria > Pseudomonadota > Gammaproteobacteria > Pseudomonadales > Pseudomonadaceae > Aquipseudomonas > Aquipseudomonas fluorescens_BK. The sequence continues at coordinate 38,603 of NZ_CABVII010000040.1, forward strand.
GACCTGTTTGTAGAGAACCGGGCTGCCGACGTCCAGCGAACCCAGGTTTTCGGTGAACAGCACCAGGTGCAGCCCCGGGGAACGCAAGTCGAGCGGCGGCGCCTTGGGCCGAGCCACGAATTCGCGTTGCGGTGCGGCGCCCTTGTCGCCGGGGCGCACGGCGATGTAGTTACCTTTTACCAATGCTTCCAGGCCGGTAATACCGGCGAGGGAGATCGACGGTTTGACCACCCAGAACTGAGTGCCATCGACCAGGTAATCCTCGGCCAGGGGATCCAGGGTCAACTCGGCACTGGCGGCGGTCAGGTCAGGATCGATCTTCAGTGCTTTCAGCGTGCCGACCTGAATGCCTTTGTACATCACGGGCGTGCGACCGGCCTGCAGGCCCTCGAAGTCACTGAGTTTGACCTTGACCCGAATACCGGCAGCAGCGGCATCGAAGTCTTCGTAAAGACGGAACGGCAGGCTCGGATCGGTGGCCGGGCTGTCCTTGCGATTCTCCGGCGTGGCGAACGCGATGCCACCGGCGACGATGCTGGCAAGGGACTCGCTGCGCACTTTCACGCCCGACAGGTTAGCGTCGATGCTGATGCCGCTGGCATTCCAGAAACGCGTGTGTTTGCGCACCAGCTTGGCGTAGGTGGGTTCGATAAAGACTTTGAGTTCAACGGTGCCTTGATCTTCGGACAGCAGGTAGCTTTTGACCTGCCCGACCCTGATCTGCTTGTAGAACACCGGGCTGCCGCGGTTCAGCGAGCCGAGACGATCAGCCTTGATGGTCAGGTGCAGACCGGGCTGCGCGTCGGACAGCGGCGGTTCTTCGGCCAGCGCCTTGAACTTGCGGGCCGGTTCGCCTTCACCCGGGCTGATCGCGACGTAGTTGCCCGACACCAGGGTTTCCAGGCCGGTGATACCGGCCAGGGTCACGCTCGGCTTGACCAGCCAGAAGCGCGTGCTGGTCCTGAGGTATTGCTCGACGTCCTTGTTCATCTCGACGGTGGCGATGACGCCCTTGGAGGCGCCTTCGTCGTCGAGTTTGAGGGTTTTTACCTTACCGACGGACATGCCTTTGTAGACGACCTCGGTCTTGTTGGCCTGGATGCCTTCACCACTTTCGAAACGCACCTGTATCTCGATGCCGGTCTCGTTGTAGGCACGCCAGCCAAGCCAGCCGCCGATGATCAAGGCGATCAGGGGCAACACCCAGATAGCGGACCAGTTCGAGGCCGGTCGGGTTTTCGCTGTAGGCAAATCAGTCATGGTCGTCATCCGACTCCGTGTTATCCCAAATCAGTCGGGGATCGAAAGTAACGGCGGCAAGCATCGTCAGAATCACCACACTGGCGAAAGCGATGGCGCCAAGATTGGCTTCGATGCTGGCAAGCCGTCCGAAATTCACAACCGCCACCAGGATGGCGATCACGAAGATGTCCAGCATTGACCAGCGGCCGATGAACTCGATAAAGCGGTACATCCAGATCCGTTGACGGGCCGAGAGCGGCTGGCGGCGCTGCACCGAAAACAACAGCAGCGCGATGCCCACCAACTTGAACGTCGGTACCAGAATACTGGCGATAAACACCACCGCCGCAATGGGAATCATCCCGTGCTGAACCAGTTGGATCACACCGGACATGATGGTACTGGGGTCACCCTTGCCCAGGGAGCTGACGGTCATGATCGGCAGTACGTTGGCCGGGATGTAGAGCACCGCCGCGGTAATCAGCAGCGCCCAGGTGCGCACCACACTGTTCGGGCGGCGGGCGTGAACCAGCGCACCACAACGGGTGCAGGCCTGCTCGTCGGTGTCAGCTTCCTGCTTGTTCAATTCATGGCATTCGGCGCAAATCAGAATGCCCGCATCAATCGCCCGCATGGGCATCCTCTCCTGATAAAGCCTGCCAGATCTGATGGGGCGACATCACCACCTCCAACCAGACCTGGACCAACAACATTCCGATAAAGCACGCCAGGCCAAGGCCGACGGTAACGGCTGCCATATCTGCCAGCTTGACGATCGCCACCAGCACGCCCATGAGGTAGACCTCAAGCATTCCCCAATCGCGCAGATGGTGATAAATGCGGTAGATCAACAAGCCGTAGCTGCGTCCGACATCAAAACGAATACTGAGCAATACGGCCAACTGGCAGAGCAGCTTGAGCAAGGGGATCCCCATGCTGCACAGGAATACAATCACCGAAACACTCTGCATGCCGGAATCAAAAAGACCGACAACGCCACTCCAGACCGTATCGTTCGACGATTGCCCGAGTAGATTGAGCTGCATGATGGGTAAAAAGTTCGCCGGGACAAACAACAACAGAGCGGCGATGACCAACGCCAGACTGCGCTGCACAACGTTGTGCCGGTGGGCATAGAGCTCATAACCGCAGCGCGGACACAGGGCTTTCTCGCCATGGGCGAGCTCGGGCTTGCGCATCAGCAAATCGCACTCATGACAGGCCACCAAGTCGTCCAGTGGTAATTCTGACAGCCCGGGGGCGTCAACCGGATCTGGCATAAAGGCTCTGGCTCCGAAAAAGTTGGACCTATTCTAGTGTTCTGAATCGAAAATAACTGTGCAAATTTGTATTGGCCGAAGCGCGCTTTATTCCAGGCAAAACAAAACCCCTACCTGCATGCGCAGATAGGGGTTTCGGAATTTAATCTTGACGATGACCTACTCTCACATGGGGAAACCCCACACTACCATCGGCGATGCATCGTTTCACTGCTGAGTTCGGGATGGGATCAGGTGGTTCCAATGCTC
>NZ_CABVII010000041.1 GCF_902497995.1 Pseudomonas fluorescens
TCGGCGCTTGGGTGAAAGGAGGAGGGGCGAAATCTCCCACGGATCTGTACTGCGTCAACAGTCAGAATCGGGCTTTGTCCCTTCTCCTCCCTTCAAGTCCTAGCATACAAGCGGGCTTGCTCGCGAAGAGGCCCTTACAGGCAATGCATTTCTATTTGGAAAGAAACCTCATCGCCTCTTCCAACCCCCGCAACGTCAGCGGGTACATCTGGTCGTCAATCAGTTCCCGCACAATGTTGGTCGACGAGGTATACCCCCAGGTATCTTTCGGATACGGGTTGATCCAGATGAGTTTCTTGTACTTCTCCTTGAAACGCTGCATCCACAGGTAACCGGCTTCTTCGTTCCAGTGTTCGACGCTACCGCCGGCCTGGGTGATTTCGTAGGGCGCCATGGCGGCGTCGCCGATGAAGATCACTTTGTAGTCGGCGCCGTACTTGTGCAGCAAATCCTGGGTCGAGGTGCGCTCGGAGGTGCGGCGCAGGTTGTTCTTCCACACTGATTCATAAATGAAGTTGTGGAAGTAGAAGTACTCCAGGTGCTTGAACTCGGTCTTGCAAGCCGAGAACAATTCTTCGCAGATCTTCACATGCGCGTCCATCGAGCCGCCGATGTCGAACAGCAGCAACAGCTTGACGGTATTGCGCCGCTCCGGCCGCATCTGGATGTTCAGCAGCCCGGCATCGCGTGCGGTATGGTCGATGGTGCCATCGATGTCCAGCTCTTCCGCCGCACCCTGACGAGCGAATTTGCGCAGCCGGCGCAAAGCGACCTTGATATTGCGCGTGCCCAGTTCCACCGAATCGTCGAGATTCCTGTACTCGCGCTGATCCCAGACCTTGACCGCCTTGCCCTGGCGCTTGCCGGCATCGCCGACCCGAATGCCCTCCGGGTTGAAACCGCCGGAGCCGAACGGGCTGGTGCCGCCGGTGCCGATCCATTTGTTGCCACCGGCATGGCGTTCCTTCTGTTCTTCCAGGCGTTTCTTGAATTCTTCGATCAACTTGTCCAGGCCGCCGAGGGACTGGATCTGCGCGCGCTCTTCATCGCTCAGGGAGCGTTCGAATTCCTTGCGCAACCAGTCTTCCGGGATCAAGGCCTTGAGGTGGTCGTCGAGTTTTTCCAGGCCGTTGAAGTAGGCGCCGAACGCCCGGTCGAACTTGTCGAAATGTTTTTCGTCCTTCACCAGAATCGTCCGGGACAGGTAATAAAACTCGTCCATGTCGGCGAAGGTCACACGCTGTTTCAGCGCGTTGATCAGGTCCAGCAGCTCACGCACCGAGACCGGCACCTTGGCGGCGCGCATTTCATTGAACAGGTTGAGCAGCATGACTATTGCCCTTTGTCGTACTTAGCGAGTGCCGCGACGGCTCATGAACGCCAGACGCTCAAGCAACTGCACGTCCTGTTCGTTCTTCACCAGGGCGCCGGCCAGCGGTGGAATGGCCTTGGTCGGATCGCGCTCGCGCAGCACCGCTTCGCCGATGTTGTCGGCCATCAACAACTTCAGCCAGTCCACCAGTTCGGAGGTCGAGGGCTTCTTCTTCAGGCCCGGTACCTTGCGCACGTCGAAGAACACGTCCAGTGCTTCGCTGACCAGGTCTTTCTTGATGTTCGGGTAGTGCACGTCGACGATCCGCTGCATCGTGACGCGATCCGGGAAGGCGATGTAGTGGAAGAAACAGCGGCGCAGGAACGCATCCGGCAGTTCTTTCTCGTTATTGGAAGTAATGATGATGATCGGACGCTTCTTGGCCTTGATGGTCTCGTCGATCTCGTAAACGTAGAACTCCATCTTGTCGAGTTCTTGCAGCAGGTCGTTCGGGAACTCGATGTCGGCCTTGTCGATCTCGTCGATCAGCAGGATCACCCGCTCTTCGGACTCGAAAGCCTCCCACAGCTTGCCTTTTTTCAGGTAGTTGCGCACGTCGTGGACCCTTTCCGTGCCCAGCTGCGAATCGCGCAGGCGGCTGACCGCGTCGTACTCGTACAGACCCTGATGGGCTTTGGTGGTGGACTTGATGTGCCAGGTGATCAGCCTGGCGCCGAACGACTCGGCCAGTTGCTCGGCGAGCATGGTCTTGCCAGTGCCCGGTTCGCCCTTGACCAGCAGCGGACGCTCCAGGGTGATGGCGGCGTTGACCGCCAGTTTCAGGTCATCGGTGGCGACGTAGGCCTGGGTGCCTTCGAACTTCATCTGCTAATCCTCGAACGGTAACGCCGACCTGAAAGAGGCAGGGCGGGGCGCAATAATGTGTAGTACCCGACTATAACGCGGTGCCCGGTCCACTGTGAACGCAGACGGCTTATTCAGTCTCTGAATGGGGCGTCACATCTTGACTCAGTCTCGGCGGCGGGCCAGTATTGAGCTATCGCCATTTTGGCGATAGCTTGCCCGGCATGTCTACTAAATATCGATTTCGCGATAAGTACCGCATCCAATTGCGCGAGAAGGATCATCCGCCACCTCATGTCCACCTCACGGGTGGCGGGCTGGATGTGATGTTGAGCCTGGAAACCGTCGAAGTGATGATGGGCAAGGCCCCGCCGCTGATTATCAAGGAAGCGCTGGAGTGGGTAAGGGCTAATCAAGTGCAATTGCTGGAGGACTGGAAACGATGTTACCCATGAAACGACCGCGGTTGTCGGCCGTGCAGGCATTGCCGGATTATCGCCTCGCTCTGACCTTTATCGACGGTCAGCGACTGACCCTCGATTTGAGTCGTGACCTGCGCGCCTATCCAGGCTTGCAGCCATTGCTGGAGTCTGGCGCTTTCGAAGGTGCAACCCTGGGCGATGATGGCTGGAGCGTCGAATGGCCTGAACTGGACATCCAGATTGGCGCCGACACTCTTTATCTGGATGCTCTTGCACAAAACGCCTCGGACGAAAACACCCGGATCTTCATCGACTGGCGCGCTCGCACGGGTTTCCCGCTGAATAAGGCGGCCGAAGCGCTAGGGGTCAGCGCCCGTAGCATCACGCGATACAGCAGTGGCCGTGAAGCAGTGCCCCGGTCATTGGCGTTGGCCTGCCTGGGGTGGGACTACTTGCAGCAACGCTCGAATCCGGCACGGGCGGCCGAAGAAACCGGTCGCTATACCGTCACGCGCAAACCTTAACCCTCATCCGGCTTCGGCCGTTCATACCGTGCATTGAATGCCTGAATGAAACCGTTACGTAAAATCTGCAAAAACGCCTGAAACGCGCTGATATCCTGCCGATGCACATTGCCGCGCAGCTCCACGCGGGTCGCAAACTGATTCTTGCCCTGGTTTTTCAACACGGTTTCGGAGCCGCCGACGATGGCCTCCCAGATGGAACGGAAAATCCCTTTGTCCTTGTTCTCCACATCCTGCTGCCAATTGAACACGTCCACATCCTTCAACAGCGGTTTGATGTAACCCGTCAATTTTGCCTTTTTGGCCTGCGCTTCAATCACCACATCCCCATGGCCGGCGTTGAAATCGAACTTGCCATAGGCCGAAGCGAAGTCGTTCATGCGCTTGAGTTCGATGCCCCTTGCCCGTAACCGGAATTGGAAGTCTTCGAAATTGCTCAGCGGGTCGAAGGTTGCGGTGGTTTCCAAGGGCGCGTGTCCCAGTAACAACGCCTTGCCTTCGAAGCGAGCGTCGCGTTTTCCTTCGGTGTCGACCACGTTGGTCAGGTTATAGATACTGGCGTCGACTTGGGTAGCGTTCATGTTGACGGGTGGTTTTGAATTGAAATTTCGAAAGCTGATCTTGCCGTCATTGATGCGCACTTCGTTCAGGGTGATCGGCAGCAATTTGCCCAGTTCCGCCCGCCAGTCGGTGCCCTGGCCGGTCTGGGAGTTTTGCTTGTTGGCGCCGCCGTCGACGAAGTTCACTTCGGGCTTGATGAACTGCACCTCGGCCACCACCGCGTGGTCATGCCAGAGCGAGTGCCAACTGACGGAGAGGTCGATCAGCGGCGCGTTGACGAAGGGCACCGGGACCTTGCCGTCGACCTTGACGATTTTCAGCCCGTTGATTTTATAGGCGCCGCGCCACAGGGCCAGGTCCACATCGACGATCTGGCCACGGTAGTCGCCCATGTCCGCCAGCTTGTCGTTCAGGTAGTTGCGCACCATGTAGGGCAGGGCGAAATGCAGGGCAATCAGCAGCACAACCAGGCCGGCTAGAGTCCACAGGGGCCAACGGTATCTGCGTTTCATGATGGCAAATCTCTGGCGATGTAAAGCCATTGACTGTTGTTGTAACCGGACGTTCGACTGACTGGACGACCACCGGCAACAGGCATACCTTGGAGGGCTTATTCAACGCTGTACAAGGACCCAGCCATGAGCCGTATTTTCGCTGACAACGCCCATTCCATCGGCAATACGCCGCTGGTGCAGATCAACCGCATCGCCCCGCGCGGCGTGACCATCCTGGCCAAGATCGAAGGGCGCAACCCGGGTTATTCGGTCAAGTGCCGGATCGGCGCGAACATGATCTGGGACGCCGAAAGCACCGGCAAACTCAAAGCTGGCATGACCATCGTCGAGCCGACCTCCGGCAATACCGGTATTGGCCTCGCGTTTGTTGCCGCGGCGCGTGGTTACAAGTTGGTGCTGACCATGCCGGCCTCCATGAGTATCGAACGACGCAAAGTGCTCAAGGCGCTCGGCGCCGAGCTGGTCTTGACCGAACCGGCCAAGGGCATGAAGGGAGCGATCGAGAAAGCAGCTGAAATTGTGGCCAGCGCCCCGTCGTCCTATTTCATGCCCGCGCAGTTCGACAACCCGGCCAACCCGGCCATTCACGAGAAAACCACCGGCCCGGAAATCTGGAACGATACCGATGGTGCGGTCGACGTCGTGGTGGCTGGCGTCGGAACGGGTGGAACCATTACCGGGGTTTCGCGGTATATCAAGAATACCCAGGGCAAACCGATCATTTCGGTGGCCGTGGAGCCGGTGTCATCGCCGGTCATCACTCAGGCGCTGGCCGGGGAAGAGATCAAGCCAAGCCCGCACAAGATCCAGGGTATCGGGGCCGGTTTCGTGCCGAAGAATCTGGACCTGTCGATGGTCGATCGGGTTGAGCTGGTCAGCGATGAAGAGTCCAAGGCCATGGCCCTGCGTTTGATGCAGGAAGAAGGGATTCTATGCGGGATCTCCTCTGGTGCGGCGATGGCTGTAGCGGTCCGACTGGCGGAAACCCCGGAAATGCAGGGCAAGACCGTCGTGGTGATCCTGCCCGATTCCGGCGAGCGCTACCTGTCGAGCATGCTGTTCAGTGATCTGTTTACCGAGCAGGAGAATCAGCAATAACTGAAAAAATCCAAAGATCGCAGGCTGCGCCAATCCGGTTTTCCAAGGGGGTTGGTGCAAAGGCGATTCTGTAGCAGCAGCCGCAGGTTCGGGCCGCGTTCGGACGATCTTCTGATCTTGTTTTTGATCCTGTGAACGGGTGATGGCTCAGGTCAGCCCCCGTTCAGGAGCCTTGTGTTAGAAGTGCTTTGTTGCACATTTCTCAACACTGAATGTTGAGTCATGCGGTTTTTTCCTGTGGCCGGTAATGTTTATCATGCCGGCTGCCACGTCGGGTAAATGGCGTTGTGCAGAGTTGTCGACGATCAAGGAGTTGCTGATGAGCTTTTCCCTTGCCGCGAAGGCGTCGCTGTTGCTGCTGTTTCTGGGCAGTACCCTTTATGTGCATTTGCGCGGCAAGGCGCGATTGCCGGTCCTGCGTCAGTTCGTCAACCACTCGGCCCTGTTCGCCCCCTACAACGCCTTGATGTACCTGTTCTCCAGCGTACCGTCCAGACCTTATCTGGATCGCGGCAACTTTCCCGAACTGGATGTACTCAAGGACAACTGGGAAGTCATCCGCGACGAAGCGATGCACCTGTTCGACGAGGGCTACATCCGCGCTGCCGAGAAGAACAACGATGCCGGTTTCGGCTCGTTCTTCAAGAAGGGCTGGAAGCGTTTCTATCTCAAGTGGTACGACAAACCACTGCCCTCGGCACAAACCCTGTGCCCGAAAACCGTGGCCCTGCTCAGCGGCATTCCCAACGTCAAAGGCGCCATGTTCGCCTTGCTGCCAGGCGGCAGTCACCTCAACCCGCACCGCGACCCGTTTGCCGGCTCCCTGCGTTATCACTTGGGTTTGTCGACGCCGAACTCCGACGACTGCCGCATTTTCGTTGACGGTCAGATTTACGCCTGGCGTGATGGCGAGGACGTGATGTTCGACGAGACCTATGTGCACTGGGTCAAGAATGAAACGGAAATGACCCGGGTCATCCTGTTCTGCGATGTCGAACGCCCGCTGAGCAACCGCTTCATGACCCGCATCAACCGTTGGGTCAGTGGTTTTCTCGGCCGCGCCACCGCACCGCAGAACCTGGATGACGAACGTGTTGGCGGGATCAATCAGGCTTATGCCTGGAGCAAGAACTTCAGCGACAGGTTCAGTGGTGTGATCAAACAGTGGAAGCGTCGCAACCCCAAGGCCTACCGCGTACTGCGGCCGGTGCTGGCGGTCGTGGTATTGGCGTTGTTGGGGTATTGGTTGTTGGGTTGATTGGCATGCGCTCCGGGCCTTTTTTACTTGGCCAGCGCATGTTCCGCCCGCACGGAATTCATGAACGCCTGCATCGCCGACGATTGAATGCGATGACGCCGGGTGATCAACCCATAAGGGGGCAGCCGTGCTTCGAACTTGATCGGCAACACGGCCAGCAGATCCCGGCCAGGATAGTCCTCGACCACCGACACCGGTGTCACACCGAGCATGTCGGTCTGCTGGATCAATGACAGCAAGGTCATGATCGAGGTGGTTTCGACAATGCTGCTGGGGATATCGACCCGTGCATTGTGGAACACCTGATTGATGATCGAGCGCATCGGGCTTGGATGCTGTTGCAGCACCCAGGTCATGTTCTGCAGTTCCGCCCAGCTCAATTGCTTTTCTTTCGCCAGGGGATTTTGCGCACCGGCAATCACGCAGAGCGCTTCTTCACCCAAGCTGTCGAACAGCAACTCCTCGGCCCGCGCACCCGCCGGAATCCGGCCCAGCACGATATCCAGTTGATCCTGCAACAGCGCCTGCACCAGCACGTCGCTGGTATCGACCTGGATGCTCATGGATAACCGCGGATGGCTTTGTTTCAAAGTGGCGATGGTTCGAGTCAACAGCCCAGAAGCCAGCGCCGGAATCGCCCCGACGGCGACCCGCCCAAGGTTGCCGGATTCGAGTGCAACCAGTTCTTCACGCATGCCGCTGAGTTCGGCGAACACCATGCGTGCGTAATACGTGACGGTTTCCCCGAATGGGGTAGGACGCATGCCCCGGGGCAGCCGCTCGAAGAGCTCCACACCCAGCAAGTCCTCGGCTTCGTGCAGCATCTTGGTCGCCGCCGGTTGCGTCATGCCGATGTGGTCGGCGGCGCGGCGCAACGATCCGAATTCCTGCAACGCCAGCATCAGCCGTAGCTGACGCAGACGCAATCGACTGTGGATCACATTGGCAACGGGAATTCGGGTCATGGCCGCGCTCGCGAAAAAGGACTGCGGCAAGCCTGACAACAAATGTCAGGCGTTGCCAGCATTGCTGTGTCACAGCACCGATTTTGGCTTGGCGACCTGGGGTTTGCGCAGGCCCGTCAGGGTTTGCAGCGCCTTGGAAATCAGTGGCCAGAACAGCATCAGCAGCGCTGCCGTGGTCAGGCCGCCCACCAACGGGTTCGACCAGAAGATCCCGATGTGACCGTCGGAGAACAGCATCGACTGACGGAAAGCATCTTCAGCCTTGTCCCCCAGTACCGCTGCCAAAACCAGCGGTGCGATCGGGTAACCGAGTTTCTTGAACAGATACCCCAGCGCCCCGAAGCCGAGCATCAGCACCACGTCGAAGAACGAGTTGTGCACCGAGTAGGCACCGATGGCGCAGACCATGATGATGATCGGCGCAATGATCGAGAAAGGAATGCGCAGGATCGAAGCGAACAGCGGCACGGTGGCCAGCACCACTATCAGACTCACCACGTTGCCCAGGTACATGCTCGCGATCAGGCCCCAGACGAAGTCATGTTGCTCGACGAACAGCGTCGGGCCAGGGTGCAGGCCCCAGATCATCAACCCGCCGAGCATCACGGCGGCGGTGGCCGAACCCGGAATGCCCAGGGTCAACATCGGCAGCAGCGCGCTGGTGCCGGCTGCATGGTCGGCGGTTTCCGGAGCGATCACGCCTTCGAGTTCACCCTTGCCGAAGTTCTCGCGGTTCTTCGAGAAGCGTCGCGCCAGGCTGTAGCTCATGAACGATGCCGCAGTCGGCCCGCCAGGCGTGATGCCCATCCAGCAGCCGACCAGGGTGCTGCGCACAATGGTCCACCAGTAACGTGGCAATTTGGCCCAGGTGCGCAGGATCACCATGGGCGTGATGCGTGCATGCTCGCCACGGAACACCAGGCCTTCCTCGACCGTGCAGAGGATTTCGCCAATGCCGAACAGGCCGATAACCGCCACTTCGAAGCTGATGCCGGTCATCAGGGTCGGCTGGTCGAAGGTCAGGCGCAGGTTGCCCGAAACCGTGTCCATGCCGACCGCGGCCATGGCGAAACCGATCATCATCGCCACCACGGTTTTCAGCGGTGGATTCTTGCTCATGCCGATGAACGTGCAGAACGCCAGCAGGTAGACCGCGAAGAACTCCGGCGAACTGAAGGACATGGCGAATTCGGCAATCCGCGTCGACAGGAACGTCAGCAACAACACCCCGGCCAGCGCACCGATCAGCGCCGAACTGAAGGCGGCGGTCAGTGCTTCGGCGGCGCGGCCTTCGCGGGCCATCGGGTAGCCGTCGAAGGTGGTCGCCACCGATGAGGGCTCGCCGGGTATGTTGAACAGGATCGAGGTGATCGAGCCGCCGAACAGCGCGCCCCAATACATGCACGACAACAGGATGATCGCCGACACCGGCGACATGGTAAACGTCAGCGGCAGCAGCAACGCTACGCCATTGGGGGCGCCGAGGCCGGGCAATACGCCGACCAGAATGCCCAGCAGCACGCCGATCACCATCAGGCCGATATGGCCGGGGGTCAGGATCAGGTTCATGCCTTGCAGCAGGGAATCGAACTCGCTCATTTGAAATGTCTCCCGGCCAGGGCAATCCAGTCGCCTAGAGGGCCGGCATCCAGCGGGACCTTGAACCACAGTGCGAAAATCAGGTAGCTGGCGAGGACTGCACCGAGGGAGATAGTCGCGATCATCAACTTGCCATAGGGTTTGACGCGGGTTTTGTCATGCCACATGAACCAGGCGATGAAGCAGGCCGAGGCCACATAGATACCGGTGAACGGCATGGCCGCGACGAACAGCGCAATCGGGATGAACACCGACAGCACTTGCCTGAACGCATTGCGGCTGACGAATGAGATGCTCATCGCTTTCCAGCGCACCAGGGTCAATACGCCGTTGCCCACACTCGCTGCGCTCAACAGCAGGCCGATGTAAAAGGGGAAGTAACCCGGCTCTGGGCCGGAATCGCCCCAGCCGATACCCTGTTCGACGCTGCCGTACATCACCACCACGCCGATCAGCGTGGTGAAGAGTGTCAGACCGAGTTCGACCCAGCGGGTACCGACCAGCGCCGGTGAATCCGAAGATTGGGACATGAAAACACCTCCAGCAGGGGACGGCCGTGCGCAGGCGGACGGCCGCAGGCAACTCAGTTTTTCAGCCAGCCGGCTTCTTTGAACACCGGGGTAACGCGAGCGGTGTCTTTCTCAATGTAGGCGGTCAGTGGCTCGCCTTCGAGGAACGTCGGCACCAGCGCATTCTGCTTGACGTAGGCCTTGAACTCCGGCGTCTCGGTGACTTTGCGCATCAGCTCGACATAGAACGCGCGCTGTTCGGCGGTGACTTCGCCGGGCATGAACACGGTGCGCGGGAAGCGGTACTGGTCGATGCCCAGGCCCTGTTCGTGGCAGGTCGGAACGTCGGCCCAGGCTTTATCGCCGGCGACTTTTTCGGTGTAGCTCATGCGTTCCTTACTGAACACGCAGAGCGGCTCGACCTGGTCGCCACGCCATTGGCTGATGCTTTCGCTGGGATTGTTGACGTTGGCGGCGATGTGTTTGCCGGCCAGTTGGGTCGCGGCCTCACTGCCGCTCTTGAACGGGATGTACACCAGTTTGCTGTTGTTGGTCTGGTTCAGCAGCAGGGTCAGGGTCTGGTCGACATCCTTGGACTGGCTGCCGCCCATGCGCAGTTTCGACGGGTCGGACTTGGCCGCTTCGTAGAAGCCCTTGGCATCTTTCCACGGTGCGCCTTTGTAGCTCCAGAGAATGAAGTCATCCTCGGCCACGGCCGCTACCGGGGTCAGTTCCTGCCATTGATAACCGAGCTTGGACACCAGCGGCAACAGGTAGATGTTGTTGGTGCCGATCACCAGTTTTTCCGGATCGCCCTTGTTCATTTTCAGGTCGAGAAAGGCTTCGGCGCCATTGCCGCCGCCCTTGTTCAGGACGATGGTATTGACGTCGAGGAACTTGTGGGTGGTGATGATCGACTGGATCAGGCGACCGAGCTGGTCGGTACCGCCACCGGGGCCACCGGCGACGACGATTTCGACGTTCTTGTCCGGTTGCCAGGCGTGCGCCAGAGCCGGGAGGATCCCTGCGGCGACCAGTGTGCAACCAAGAGCCAGACGGGACGTGCGACGGACGAATGCATTTCGCATGGAAGGGCCTCGTTTTTGTAGTTGTTATGAGTGACTTGTCGGTGATGAAAGTTGCAAGCCTGGAGTGAGTGTGGGAAGACGCCGCGTCCGCGTCTAGTCAAAACAATACATACGCCGATAGCCTGGGGTTATAGGTCGCCACGATCTAAATCGCCTATCTCGCCAGGAGTAGTGCGCCAGAGCCATTTCAGTGGAGAGTCGGCATAGGCGCAATACCCCGCAAGCCACTTGAAAGCAGGGTTTGACATAACCCAAGGCTATCGCCTTATTTCAAGTTTTGATTGGACGGTTATCACTGTGCCTTCGATAGTGCTCGTCAGTACCGATCATCAACCTCGACGAGGTGCCTTATGGGTGAGCTGTGGAGTGGACCGATCATCGACGCCCATCATCAATTCTGGGACCCGTCGATCAATGCCCATCCCTGGTTGGCGCCCGAGGCCGATATCCCGTTTCGCTACGGTGACTACAGTGCGCTCAAGCGTCGCTATTTTCCCGAGGATTACTTCGCCGATGCCGGTCCTCATGACGTGGTGAAGACGGTCTATATCGAGACCGAATGGGATCCACAAGACCCCATTGGCGAAACCCGCTTCATCGAACAACTGGCCGCCCGTTACGGCGTCCCGAATGCAATCGTGGCACAAGCCTGGCTGAACCATCCCGACGCCATCGCGGTGATGACCGAGCAAGCGAGCTACAAGTGCGTGCGCAGCGTTCGCCACAAACCCGGTGGCCCGACCGCGCCGGCCCAGGTAGGCCATATGCGCAGCCTGATGAGCGACGAGCATTGGCGGCGCAGTTATGCTGCACTGCAAGGATTGGGGTTGCATTTCGATTTGCAGACACCCTGGTGGAACCTGCACGAAGCCGAACGGCTGGCCCGGGACTTTCCCGGCACTACGCTGATTCTCAACCATGCCGGGTTGCCGAATGACCGCAGTGCCGAGGGCCTGGCGGGCTGGCGCCTGGCGATGGCGCGGCTGGCCGAATGGCCGAACGTGCAGGTGAAAATCTCCGGCCTTGGTCAGCGCGGCCAGGCATGGCGCGCCAAAGACAATGCCTGGATCGTGCGCGAAGTGATCGCGATCTACGGTCCCGGTCGAGTGATGTTCGCCAGCAACTTTCCAGTGGACGGCCTGTGCGGCTCATTCAATGACATCTACAACGGTTTCAAATCCATCGTTGCTGATCTGCCGCGGGCCGATCAGGAGCGACTGTTCTATAGCAACGCGCAACGGGTTTATCGTTGCGAGCCTGGCGCCATCGACCGGACAGGGCCAGAACCCTTGAGGAGTGAAGCATGAACAAGACAACCATCGCCATGGTCCTGGGTGACCCGGCGGGCATCGGCCCGGAACTGATCGCACGCTTGCTCGGCGAGCCCGACGTGCGCAGCCAGGCCAATGTGATTCTGATTGCCGACGAGGCGGAAATGCGCCGTGGCATGCGCATCGCCGGGACAGAATTTCCGTATCGTCGCGTGGAGTCTCTGGACCAGCTGGATTTTCGCGATGACACGCCGCTGTTCTATGATTTTCGTGGCGACACCCTCGGCGAATTTGCGCGCAGTGAAGCCAGTGTCATCGGCGGCCGCTACAGCCTCGACACCCTGGAAAAGGCCTTGCGCCTGACCGAAGCCGGCTCTACCGACGCGGTACTGTTCGGGCCGTTGAACAAAACCTCGTTGCACATGGCCGGCATGGCCCATAGCGACGAACTGCACTGGTTCGCCGAGCTGCTGGATTTCCACGGGCCGTTCTGCGAATTCAACGTGCTCGACAACCTCTGGACTTCCCGGGTGACGTCCCACGTCGCCCTGGCCGATGTGCCGGGCATGCTCACCCAGGCGCGGGTGGTGGAGGCGATCCAACTGATCGACACTGCGCTCAAGCGCAACGGCCTGGAGAAACCGCGCATCGGTGTGTGTGGGTTGAATCCGCACAACGGCGATAACGGCTCGTTCGGGCGCGAAGAGCTGGACATCATTGGCCCGGCAGTTCGCTCGGCTCAGGCGTTGGGGATTGCGGCTGAAGGACCCTATCCCGGCGATACGATTTTCCTCAAGGTGCAGGGCGATGCCAGTGCCTTCGACGCGGTGGTGACCATGTACCACGACCAGGGACAGATCGCGATCAAGCTGATGGGTTTCTCCCGTGGCGTGACAGTACAGGGCGGGTTGCCGATCCCGATTACCACGCCGGCCCACGGCACTGCGTTCGATATCGCGGGGCAGGGCAAGGCGAATGTCGGGGCGATTCGCCAGGCGTTCGAGATTGCGTGCCGGATGGGTGCCAACAGCTACTGACGCTAATCTGTAAAACAACACAACCCCAATGTGGGAGCGGGCTTGCTCCGGGCGGCGTTCCGACGAAGAAGCCGTGTCAGTCGACATTAATGCCACCTGACACACCGCCTTCGTCGGAACGCCGCCCGGAGCAAGCCCGCTCCCACAGGGATTGATGGTATTGCTCGATTTTTGTGATCAACGCAAAACCTTGTGGGAGCTGGCTTGCCAGCGAAGACGGTCTGACAGACACACGTGAGGTGACTGTCAGACCGCTTTTCGCTGGCAAGCCAGCTCCTTTTTTTGTCTTGAAGCCTGATAACCCGATCTACCGGATAACCGGTTTTTGCTATCACCCCTGGTTATCGATGGATGTGCATAAGTGATTATCCGTCCTCCCGCGTGCTGGCTAAAGTCGCTCCATCGAATGCCCGGACCGGCCCACACGAGCGGCTCCGCGCAGCGACCCGACAACTACAAAAAGCCGGCAGCGCAAGGAACTGTATTCATGAAAATCAAAGCCATCCGTACCCGCGTTTTCGAGTGGAAAGGCAAAGTCGTTCCCCCTCAGGCGCACTTCTGCACCAACGCCAGCGACATCCTGTTCGAGCGCGGCGACGCCATGGGCTCGTTCCGTTTCCACGGCTGGCTGGTGGTGGAAGTCGAGACCGACACCGGTCTTGTCGGTATCGGTAACTGCGCCTTGGCGCCGCGTGTGGCCAAGGAAATCATCGACACCTACCTGGCACCGATCGCCATTGGCGAAGACCCGTTCGACAACGAAT
The DNA here is from genome assembly GCF_902497995.1 of Pseudomonas fluorescens. GTDB lineage: Bacteria > Pseudomonadota > Gammaproteobacteria > Pseudomonadales > Pseudomonadaceae > Aquipseudomonas > Aquipseudomonas fluorescens_BK. The sequence goes on from NZ_CABVII010000041.1 coordinate 13,788, forward strand.
ACATCTGGCAGAAAATGTACCGCCAGAGCCACGCCTGGGGCCGCAAAGGCATCGGCATGGCGGCGATCTCGGCGATCGACATCGCCATCTGGGACATCATGGGCAAGGCAGTGAACAAGCCAGTGTTCAAACTGCTCGGCGGGCGGACCAAGGAAAAGATCTGGACCTATGCCTCCAAGCTCTACGCCAACGACAACCTCGACCTGTTCCTCGAAGAAGCGCAGGGCTATCTGAACCAGGGCTTCACCGCGCTGAAAATGCGTTTCGGCTATGGTCCGAAAGATGGCCCGGCGGGCATGCGCAAGAACATCGAACAAGTGCGGGCGCTGCGTGAACTGGCCGGCCCGGACATCGACATCATGCTCGAATGCTACATGGGCTGGACCCTGGAATACGCCCGTCGCATGTTGCCCAAACTTGCCGAGTTCGAGCCACGCTGGCTGGAAGAGCCGGTGATCGCCGACGACATCGAGGGCTACATCGAGCTGAAAAAAATGGGGATCATGCCGATCTCCGGCGGCGAGCATGAATTCACCTCCTACGGCTTCAAGGACCTGCTGGAGCGCCGCGCGATCGACGTGATCCAGTACGACACCAACCGCGTCGGCGGCATCACCGCCGCGCGCAAGATCAACGCCATGGCCGAAGCCTGGTCGGTGCCGGTGATCCCGCACGCCGGGCAGATGCACAACTACCACCTGACCATGTCCACCACCGCCTCGCCGATGGCCGAGTTCTTTCCGGTGTTCGATGTCGAGGTCGGCAACGAACTCTTTTACTACGTGTTCAAGGGCGAGCCACAACCGGTCAATGGCTATATCCAGCTCGACGACAACAAGCCGGGTCTGGGCCTGGAAATCTCCGATGAGTATTTGAGCGACTTCAACATCATCGAGTGACCTTGAGGCGCCGTTTTGAACGGCGCCATCCACGACTTTCTGGAGGGCCGGACATGCGCCTGATTCAATTTGAAAACACTGCCGGGGAGCGCCAGGTCGGTCTCGTCGAGGGTTCCCAGGTCCAGGTAGTGCGCGACACCCGCAGCACCCGTGAACTGGCACTCGCGGCGATCCGCGCCCAGCGCAGCCTGCAAGACGAAGTCGCCTTGCGCGGCACCGAGCCGGGCCCGGATTACGCGCAACTGTTGCAACAGGGCAACGTGCTGCCGCCGCTGGACCATGAAGACCCGGCCCATTGCCTGATCAGTGGGACTGGCCTGACCCATTTGGGCAGCGCCTCGGCGCGGGACAAGATGCACCAGCAGGACGGTGCGGTCGAAGCCGGTATGACCGACACCATGCGCATATTCAAGTGGGGCCTGGAGGGCGGCAAACCCGCGGCCGGTCAAGTCGGTGCGCAGCCGGAATGGTTCTACAAGGGTGACGGCAGCATCGTCGTGCGCCCCGGCGCGGACTTCCCCGTGCCGCCGTTTGCCGAGGATGCTGGCGAAGAGCCGGAGTTGACCGGTCTCTACGTGATCGGCGACGACGGCCAGCCCTATCGGGTCGGTTTTGCCCTGGGCAACGAGTTCTCCGACCATGTGATGGAGCGACGCAATTACCTGTACCTCGCCCATTCGAAACTGCGTTGCTGTGCCTACGGCCCGGAGCTGCGGGTCGGTGAACTGCCCAGGCACCTCGCGGGCACCAGCCGCATCACGCGCAACGGTGAAACCCTCTGGGAAAAGGAATTTCTCAGCGGCGAAGACAACATGTGCCACAGCCTGGCCAACCTCGAATTCCACCACTTCAAATACGCGCAGTTCCTGCGTCCGGGCGATGTCCATGTGCATTACTTCGGCACCGCCACGCTGTCGTTTGCCGACGGGGTGAAAACCCAGCCGGGGGATCGCTTCCAGATCAGCCTCGATGAGTTCGGCGCACCGTTGGAAAACGGCATCGGCGAAAGCGCCCAGCCGTTGGCCATCGGCCAGGTGCGCACGCTCTAAAAGCAAGGGATCGGGAAACACCGACGAACCTGGAGCTGGCTTGCCAGCGATTGGCCTTCAAGCCTTGTGCCGTTCTGGTGGACGCTGTCGCCAGCAAGCCGGCTCCTACAGGTCGCATACCCGTTTCTACACAGTCGATCAGGAAACGCCTCATGACCACGCTACTCGGACACAATTACATCGACGGCCGGCGCAGCGCCGACGGCACCCTGCAGCTGCAAAGCCTCGACGCAACCAGCGGTGAGCCACTGCCCGGCAGCTTCTTCCAGGCGACCGAAGCCGAAGTGGATGCCGCCGCCAACGCTGCCGCGGCCGCGTACCCGATCTACCGCAACCTCAGCGCGGAAAAACGTGCGCAGTTCCTCGACGCCATCGCCGATGAAATCGATGCCTTGGGCGATGATTTCGTCGCCACCGTGTGCCGTGAAACGGCGTTGCCGGCCGGGCGCATTCAAGGAGAGCGCGGGCGCACCAGCGGCCAGATGCGCCTGTTCGCCAAGGTCCTGCGCCGTGGTGATTTTTATGGCGCGCGCATCGATCGGGCGCTACCGGATCGTCAGCCGTTGCCGCGTCCGGATCTGCGGCAGTACCGCATCGCTCTGGGACCGGTCGCGGTGTTCGGCGCGAGTAACTTTCCGCTGGCATTTTCCACCGCCGGCGGTGATACCGCGTCCGCGCTGGCCGCCGGTTGCCCGGTGGTGTTCAAGGCCCACAGCGGCCACATGGCGACCGCCGAATGGGTGGCGGATGCGATCATCCGCGCCGCCGAGCGTACTGAAATGCCGGCCGGCGTGTTCAATATGATCTACGGCGGTGGCGTTGGTGAATGGCTGGTCAAGCATCCGGCGATCCAGGCCGTGGGCTTCACCGGTTCGCTCAAGGGCGGTAATGCACTGAGCCAGATGGCCGCGACACGGCCGCAGCCGATCCCGGTATTTGCGGAGATGTCGAGCATCAACCCGGTGTTCCTGCTGCCCGAAGCTCTCGCGGTGCGTGGCGAACAAATCGCCGCACAACTGGCCGGTTCGGTGACCCTGGGTTGTGGTCAGTTTTGCACCAATCCGGGCCTGGTAATCGGCCTGCGCTCTCCACAGTTCAGCACCTTTGTCGAAACATTTTGCGCGAGCATGAACCAGCAACCGCCACAAACCATGCTCAATGCCGGCGCGCTGGTCAGCTACAGCAAAGGCCTGGGCGAGCTGCATGAACATCCGGGGCTGACGCATCTGGCGGGCAAGCCGCAACAGGGCAATCAGGCTCATCCGCAGGTGTTCCAGGCGGATGTCAGTCTGTTGCTCAAGGGCGATGGACTGCTGCAGGAAGAGGTTTTCGGACCGACCACCATCATCGTTGAAGTCGAGGATCGGGTACAGCTCACGGCGGCGCTGCAGGGCCTGCGCGGGCAACTGACGGCGACGCTGATCGGCGAGGCCGGGGAGCTGCTGGAGTATCGCTGGCTGGCGGAGTTACTGCAGGAAAAGGTCGGGCGGATTCTGCTCAATGGGTATCCGACCGGGGTCGAGGTCTGCGATGCAATGGTGCATGGCGGGCCGTACCCGGCGACGTCGGATTCGCGCGGGACATCGGTCGGCACCCTGGCGATCGACCGTTTCCTGCGGCCGGTGTGCTTCCAGAATTATCCGGATGCGTTGTTGCCGCAGGCGTTGCAGGACGCTAATCCGTTGGGGATTCGGCGGTTGGTGGATGGGGAGGTGAGTGACAAGGCGCTGTAATTGTTGGTGTCTGGGCCTCCGCCTTCGCGAGCAAGCCCGCTCCCACACTTGATCTGTGTCGCAACGAAGATCCAATGTGGGAGCGGGCTTGCTCGCGAAGGCGTCATCAGCAACACTACAAAACTATCGGGCTGCGACCTCAGAGGCCTTCACCACACCCGGCTTCAACACCAACCACAACGCCGCCGCAATCAACACCCCGCCATATATGTGCGCCATCGACAACGGCTCATCCAGTAACAACGCCCCCCACAACACCCCGAACGGCGGAATCAGGAAGGTCGTGGTCATCGACTTCACCGGCCCGACCGAGCTGAGCAGGCGGAAGTAAATAATGTACGCCAATGCGGTACATACCAGCCCCAACCCCAGCAACGACAGCCAGACACTCCAGCCGCCCCAGCTCGCCGGTGGCTGACTGATCACGCTGTAGCCAAACAGCGGCAGCAACAACAAGGTCGCGCCCAGCATGCTGCCCAGGGCCGAAAGACGACTGTCGAGACCGCCGGCCTGATCAAGCCAGCGGCGAGCGAGGAACCCGGCAAAACCGTAGCAGGTGGTGGCGAGCAGGCAGGCGAGGGCGCCCATCAACAGGTCCAGGTCAAACGCCACCGGACCGGCCCGGGTCAGGATGCCGACGCCGAACAGGCCGAGGAACACCCCGCCCAGCTTGGCGGCCGTGAGTTTTTCACTGAAGAACAGGCCGCCGATCAACACCCCCATCAGCGGCGTCGTGGCATTGAAAATCGCCGAGTAACCGGCCGGCAGCACTTGGGCGGCGACGGAGTAAAGGGTCGCTGGAATCCCGGAGTTGATCATCCCCAGCAGCATCACCGTCTTGAGTTTGCCTTTGAAGTCCCAGCTGATGCGCATCAGGCCCAGGATCACCAGCAGCCCGACTGCTGCAATCGACACGCGGAAAAAAGCCGTGGGAACCGTGCCGATCACGGGGGCGATGATGCGCATGAACAGGAAGCTCGCCCCCCAAATGGCGGCAAGTGCCAGCAAACGCAGAGTATCGACGGGGTTCACAGCGGTTTCCTTCCATGATTGGCGCGCAAGTGTCGCGCCAGTCCGGGCACAAGGCAATGGTTGCGTTGCGTCACACAGGACCACTAAGCTCAGGCTCCAACGATAAGCACCAGCCGCCGAGGTTTTATCTATGCCGCAGCATTGGCCAGCCGCCGACATCGCCCGAATGATCCTCGACGGCTTTGACGATTACCGCGAGCATTTCCGTCAGATCACTGACGGCGCCCGAGCCCGTTTCGAACAGGCCAAGTGGCAGGAGGCGCAAATCGCGTCGGCTGCGCGGATCAATCTGTACGAAGAAAAAGTAGGCGAAACCGTGGCGCGACTGCGCACCTCCTTCGAAGCCGACACGCTGATGGACGACAGTTGCTGGCCGCTGGTCAAGAGCGCTTACATCACGCTGATCGACCTGCGCTTCGACGATGAGTTGTCCGAGACCTGGTACAACTCGATTTTCTGCGGGCTGTTCAGCCATGATCTGATCAGCGATGGCTGCATGTTCATCCACACCACCCGGCCAAGCCTGCGCCGGGCGCGTGCCGCGCAAACCCGCACCTATAAACCTCAAGGTCAGCTAGCCGGCATGCTCGCCAGTGTTTTCGCCGATTACCGTTTCAGCGAGGATTACGCCGACCTGCCCGGCGACCTGCGCCGCCTCGAAGGGCAATTGCGCGAGAGCCTGCCAGACTGGGTGTGCAAGGACCCGGAGTTGAGCGTAGAACTGTTTTCCTCGGTGCTTTACCGCAACAAGGGGGCGTACCTGGTGGGGCGCATCTACACCCAGGACGAGCAGTGGCCCTTGGTGATTCCGCTGCTGCACCGCGAAGGCCGCGGGATTCAGATCGATGCGTTGATCACCGATGAAGCGGACGTGTCGATCATCTTCTCCTTCACCCGCTCGTATTTCATGGTGGATGTGCCGGTGCCGGCGGAATTCATCGGTTTCCTCAAACGCATCCTGCCGGGCAAGCATATCGCCGAGTTGTACACTTCGATCGGCTTCTACAAACACGGCAAATCCGAGTTCTACCGGGCACTGATCAATCACCTGGCCAACACCGATGATCAGTTCATCATGGCGCCCGGCGTACGCGGCATGGTCATGAGCGTGTTCACCCTGCCGGGTTTCACTACCGTATTCAAGATCATCAAGGACCGCTTCTCGCCGTCGAAAAACGTCGACCGCGCCACGGTGTTCGAGAAGTACCGTCTGGTGAAAAGCGTCGACCGGGTCGGGCGCATGGCCGATACCCAGGAATTTGCCGACTTTCGTTTCCCGTTGAGCAAGTTCGAGCCGGCGTGCCTGGAAGAGTTGCTCGAAGTGGCCGCGTCCACGGTGTCGGTGGAAGACGACACGGTGCTGATTCGCCACTGCTGGACCGAGCGGCGGATGACGCCGCTGAACCTGTACCTGGAACACGCCAACCCGGCGCAGGTGCGCGAGGCACTGGAAGATTACGGTCTGGCGATCAAGCAACTGGCGGCGGCGAACATCTTTCCAGGCGACATGCTGCTCAAAAACTTTGGCGTCACCCGTCACGGCCGAGTGGTGTTCTATGACTATGACGAAATCTGTTTCCTGACCGAGGCCAACTTCCGCCATATCCCGCAACCGCGTACTCCGGAAGACGAAATGGCCTCCGAGCCGTGGTATTCGATCGGGCCGCTGGATGTGTTTCCCGAGGAGTTTCCGCCGTTTCTGTTTGCCGATTCCGGGCAGCGCAAATTGTTCGATCAGTTGCATGGCGAGCTGTACAACGCCGATTACTGGAAAAGCCTGCAGGAGGCGATTCGCGCTGGCAAAGTGATTGATGTGTTCCCGTACCGCCGCAAAGGTCGCGATAACGAGTAAGGCTCATTGACGTCTTCGCGGGCAAGCCCGCTCCCACAGGTTATGCGTAGTCCCTGTGGGAGCGAGCTTGCTCGCGATCGGCCGCGCAGCGGTCGTAAAATCTGCGACAATCCGCCCCCTGCGCCACTAGACGACTTATTGCGTACCTGATGACTGACGAATCGCCTTCCATCGACAAACTGCTGAAAAACCTCGATCACGCCATGCTCGCCGACCGCCACCGGCTGCGGCGGCAGTTGCTCGAGCTGCGCAAGAAACCCGACGAGGCCAGGCTGGCCCAGTGGGCCGCGCGCCTGCAAGCCTCCTGCGATCAGGTGCTGGCGCGGCGTGCCAGCCTGCCGGTGGTGCGTTACGACGACAGCCTGCCGATCGCCGCCAAGCGCGATGAAATCAAGGCAGCGCTGCTCAAGCATCAGGTGCTGATCATCGCTGGCGAAACCGGTTCGGGTAAGACCACCCAGTTGCCGAAGATCTGCCTGGAAATCGGTCGCGGCCAGCATGGCCTGATCGGCCACACCCAACCCCGCAGGATCGCAGCGCGTAGCGTGGCCAGTCGGGTCGCCGAAGAATTGGGCACGCCGTTGGGCGCGCTGGTCGGCTATCAGGTGCGGTTCGAGGATCAGAGCGATTCCAACACCCTGATCAAGCTGATGACCGACGGCATCCTGCTGGCGGAAACCCAGAACGACCGCTACCTCGAACGCTACGACACGATCATCGTCGACGAAGCCCACGAACGCAGCCTGAACATCGACTTCCTGCTCGGTTACCTGAAAACCCTGCTGCCGCGCCGTCCGGACCTGAAAGTCATCATCACTTCGGCGACCATCGACCTGGAGCGCTTTTCCAAGCACTTCGACGACGCGCCGATCGTCGAAGTCTCCGGCCGCACCTTCCCGGTGGACACCTGGTATCGCCCGCTGACCCTGGAGCAGGACGAGGAGGGCAACCGCGTCGAGGATGACTTGACGGTGGATCAGGCCATCCTGGCGACCCTCGACGAAATCGCCGCATTCGAACGCAGCGAGCGCAAGAGCCCGGGCGATGTGCTGGTATTCCTGCCCGGCGAACGGGAGATTCGCGATGCCGCCGACATGTTGCGCAAGGCCCAGCTCAAGCACACCGAAATCCTGCCGCTGTATGCACGGTTGTCGCCGGCCGAGCAGCAACGGATTTTCCAGTCGCACCCAGGCCGTCGCGTGGTGCTGGCGACCAACGTCGCTGAAACCTCGCTGACGGTGCCGGGCATCCGTTACGTGATCGACAGCGGCACCGCGCGCATCAGTCGCTACAGCTATCGGGCCAAGGTCCAGCGCCTGCCCATCGAAGCCATTTCCCAGGCCAGCGCCAACCAGCGCAAGGGTCGTTGCGGGCGGGTCGAGCCGGGCATCTGCGTGCGGCTGTTCAGCGAAGAGGACTTTATCGGTCGTCCGGAATTTACCGATCCGGAGATCCTGCGCACCAACCTGGCGGCGGTGATTCTGCAGATGCTGCACCTGCGCCTGGGCGAGATCACCGATTTCCCGTTTATCGAGCCGCCGGATGGCAAGGCCATCAGCGACGGTTTCAACCTGCTGCAAGAACTCTCGGCAGTGGATCGCAACAGCCAGTTGACCCCGCTCGGTCGTCAACTGGCGAGACTGCCGGTGGACCCGCGCATGGGCCGCATGCTGCTGGAAGCGGCGAAACTCGGCAGCTTGCAGGAAGTGCTGATCGTCGCCAGCGCCATGTCGATCCAGGACCCGCGCGAGCGTCCGCCGGAGCGTCAGCAAGCGGCGGATCAGGCCCACGCGCAATGGAAAGACGTCGACTCGGACTTCGCCGGGCTGGTCAATCTGTGGCGTGGTTTTGAAGAGCAGCGCCAGGCCCTGACGGCGAGTCCGTTGCGCAACTGGTGCCGCAAGAATTTCCTCAATTATCTGCGCCTGCGCGAGTGGCGCGATTCTCACCGGCAGTTGAGCCTGATCTGCCGCGACATGCAGCTGAGCCTCAATAAAGAGCCGGCGGATTACCCGAAACTGCACAAAGCCGTGCTCTCGGGCCTGCTCAGCCAGATCGGTCAGAAAACCGAAGACGGCGATTACCTCGGTGCCCGTCAGCGACGCTTCTGGATTCACCCGTCATCCGGGCTGGGTAAAAAGCGCCCGCAATGGCTGATGACCGCCGAACTGGTGGAAACCACCAAGCTCTATGCGCGGATGGTGGCCAAGATCGATGCCGACTGGATCGAGCCGCTCGCCGGGCACCTGATCAAGAAAAACCACTTCGAACCCCATTGGGAGAAGAAGCGCGGCCAGGTCGTGGCCTTTGAACAGATCACCCTGTTCGGCTTGATCGTGGTCGGTCGCCGGCCGGTGCACTACGGACCGATCGATCCTGCGACGTCACGTGAGTTGTTCATTCGTGAGGGCTTGGTGCGTGGCGAGATTCAGTCGAAAGCCAAATGCCTGACGGCCAACAAACAACTGTTGGAACAGCTCGACGAACTCGAAGCCAAGGCGCGTCGCCGCGACATTCTGGCGGACGAAGAAACCCTGTTCGCCTTCTACGACGCGCGACTGCCGGCCGAGATCCACCAGACCGCGACCTTCGACAGCTGGTACCGGGTCAACAGCCAGAAAGACCCGCAGTTGCTGATCATGCGCGAAGAAGACGTATTGGCTCGCGAAGCCAGCGAGGTCACCGCCGCGCATTACCCGGACACCTTGCACATCGGCGACCTGGAGCTGGCCCTGAGTTATCACTTCGAGCCCAACCATCCCCGCGACGGCGTGACCCTGCGGGTGCCGGCGCCGCTGTTGCCGATGTTGCCGCCGGAGCGCCTGGAGTGGCTGGTGCCGGGCGTGATCGAGGCCAAGTGCATTGCGCTGGTGCGCAACCTGCCCAAGGCCCTGCGCAAGAACTTCGTGCCGGTGCCGGACTTCGTCAAAGCCGCGCTACAGCGCATGACCTTCGCCGAGGGCTCGTTACCCCAGGCATTGGGTCGTGAATTGCTGCGCATGACGGGGGCGCGGGTCAGCGATGAAGCCTGGGCCGAAGCGTCGCAGCAGGTCGAAAGCCATCTGCGGATGAACCTGGAAATCGTCGACGGCCAGGGCAAGTTTCTCGGTGAGGGGCGGGACCTGGGCGAGTTGACCGCGCGCTTTGCCGAGGCCAGCCAGGCCGCGTTGGCCGTGCCGCAAACTGCGAAAAGCCAGCAACCGGTGGAGGCGAAAGTCTTTGCCGCCGTCGCTGAGAAAACCCAGCAGAAGATTGCCGGCCTGTCGATGACGGTCTATCCGGCGCTGGTGGAAGAGAGCGGCACGGTCAAGGAAGGGCGTTTTTCCACGCCGGCCGAAGCCGAATTCCAGCATCGCCGGGCCTTGCAGCGTTTGCTGATGCAGCAACTGGCGGAACCGGCGAAGTTCCTGCGCGGCAAGTTGCCGGGGCTGACCGAGCTGGGTCTGATGTACCGCGACATGGGGCGTATCGACAGCCTGGTGGAAGACATCCTGCTGGCGAGTCTCGACAGCTGCATCCTCGACGGCGAAGACCCGCTGCCGCGTGATGGCGCCGCACTGGCGGCGCTGGCCGAGCGCAAGCGCGGCGGCTGGACCGAGCACGCCGAGCGGTTGGCGAAGCTGACGCTGGAGATTCTCAAGCTCTGGCACGGTCTGCAAAAACGTTTCAAGGGTAAGATCGACCTGGCGCAAGCCGTGGCCCTGAACGATATCAAGCAGCAGCTCAGCCATCTGGTGTATCCGGGGTTCGTGCGTGAAACCCCGATGCAATGGCTCAAGGAACTGCCGCGCTACCTCAAGGCCATCGAGCAGCGCTTCGAAAAACTCGGCGCTCAGGTGCAGAAGGACCGGGTCTGGAGCGGCGAGTTGTCCGGGCTCTGGGCTCAATACCAGACCCGCGCCAACAAGCACGCCCAGGAAGGCAAGCGCGATCCGCAGCTGGAGCTGTATCGCTGGTGGCTGGAGGAATACCGGGTTTCGTTGTTCGCCCAGCAATTGGGGACCAAGGTGCCGATCTCCGACAAGCGCCTGAACAAGCAATGGACCCAGGTCGAACCCTAAAGGCTTTTTGTAGGAGTCAGGCTTGCCGGCGAAGGCGATCATAAGGACGCCTTCGCCGGCAAGCCTGGCTCCTACGGTAATGCGTTGTGTCTGCGGTAGGGGGTTGCTCCAGCAAATAGGGCCAAACCCCAAGGTTTATGGCAAACTTCGCGCCTATAAACGCCGGCCCCGCGGTTTTGAGCCTTTACGGTCGCGGGCGGGTCGGAATAAAGCGATGCCAGGTTTGCATCCCCGGATGGGAATAGACCCTTAATGTGTTGGTACGTCAGTGCCAACACTTTCTGCCTGAACAGATTAGAGAAACGACCATGCATAACGTCGTCATCAGCGGCACCGGCTTGTACACCCCGGCCAACAGCATTTCCAACGAAGAGCTGGTGCAGTCTTTCAACGCTTACGTCGCGCAGTTCAACGCCGATAATGCCGACGCCATCGCGCGCGGCGACATCGAAGCGTTGACCGAATCCAGCGTGGCGTTTATCGAAAAAGCATCTGGCATCAAAAGCCGCTTTGTCATGGACAAGGCCGGCATCCTCGACCCGCAACGCATGGCGCCACGCCTGCCGGAACGCTCGAATGACGAGTGGTCGGTGCTTTGCCAGATGGCCATCGGCGCCGCTGAACAAGCCTTGCAGCGCGCCGGCAAGACCGCCGCAGACATTGACGGCGTGATCGTTGCCTGTTCCAACCTGCAGCGCGCCTACCCGGCCATCGCCATCGAAGTCCAGGAAGCGCTGGGCATCCAGGGTTTCGGCTTCGACATGAACGTAGCCTGCTCCTCGGCGACCTTCGGCATTCAGACCGCCGCCAACAGCGTGCAACTGGGCCAGGCCCGGGCGATCCTGATGGTCAACCCGGAAGTCTGCACCGGTCACCTGAATTTCCGCGACCGCGACAGCCATTTCATCTTCGGCGACGCCGCCACCGCGGTGATCATCGAACGTGCCGACCTGGCCACCTCCCCGTACCAGTTCGACGTGGTCAGCACCAAGCTGCTGACCACGTTCTCCAACAACATCCGCAACAACTTCGGCTTCCTCAACCGCGCGGCGGAAGAGGGCATCGGCGCCAAGGACAAACTGTTCGTCCAGGAAGGCCGCAAGGTGTTCAAGGAAGTCTGCCCGATGGTCGCGGATCTGATCGCCAAGCATCTGGAAGAAAACCAGCTCAACGTCACGGACGTGAAGCGTTTCTGGCTGCACCAGGCCAACCTCAGCATGAACCACCTGATCGTCAGGAAACTGCTGGGCCGCGAAGCCACCGAGCAGGAAGCCCCGGTGATTCTCGACACCTACGCCAATACCAGCTCTGCCGGTTCGGTGATTGCCTTCCACAAGCATCAGGATGATCTGGCGGCCGGTTCGCTGGCGGTGCTCAGCTCGTTCGGCGCCGGTTATTCGATTGGTAGCGTGATTCTGCGCAAGCGCTGAATCCGCTCCTACAGGGGAGGTGGCCACAACAAAACAGCCTGGTGTTGCCGGATCGGACGGAGGATGGGGACCGATGCAGCAACGCCAGGCTGTAAAAAGATGCGCCTCGGGCTTCCTTGCCCGAGCCATGTAGCGAGGAATCAGAACTTGGCTTCTGCATCCAGCTGCAGGGTGTTGATTTTCGAATCCCGCAGGTTGGCGTTGGTGTAGTCGGAATCAGCCATGAAGTACGTCGCGCCGAGGGCGAAGTTCTTGTCGATCTCGTAGCTCACTTTCAATTTGCTGCCGCGAGAACCGGTGAAACCGTTGGCGAAGTCGGAGTCGGTGAAGGCGCCGACCACGGCGTTACGCTGTATGTCGCGATAGTTGTAGTCTACGCCGAAGCCGTAGAACTTGGTCTTGACGCCGGCCAACCAGCCCATGTCCTGATCGTTGCTCGCACTGTCGTTGTTGACGATTTGACCGTATAGCGACAGTGGCATTGGCAGACCGCCGATGTCGAGCGAACCAAAGCCTTCGTACACTTTGAACTCTTCGCCCGGACTGTTGCCGTTGATGGCCAGGGAAGCGGTGTCCTCGTCGTTGTCGTAAGCGTAGAGACTGCCACCGAGCGTCATTTTCAGGTTGTCGGTGATAGCGAAGCGTGCGCCCAACTGGCCCGCGTACAGACGCAGGTCGTGACGGAACTGCTTGCCTTCGCCATCGACGTTGTCCTGGAGGGTGTAGTGGCCGGCGCTACCGAACAGCTCGGTCGAGCTGCCTAGCGGATATTTGTAAGTTACAGCCAAACCTTCCGGGCTGATGTCGCTATCCCAGATGATGTCGCCCATGCTCACCCAGGGTTGCGGCATCTTGCCGCCGATCAAGTGCAAATTCTTGATGGCAGTCGGGTGGTAGTCGACGTAGCCCTGATCCAGCCAGATATCTTTCTTGGAGAAGTTGCCTTCCAGACTCTGGTTGGTGGAGCGAGCATCGTTGTTGTTGCCGGTGGCGATACGAATACCGGTGTCCACTTGCGGATTGATTTCGGTGTAGGCTCCCAGGCGGGCACGAATACGTTGACGATCCTGGTCGCCGGTGTTCGATACGCCATCGTTCTTGACCGTTTCCTGACGGAAACGAACATCGCCCTTGAACTGGGTCTTGGCGGCCCAGGCCAGTTTCTGGTCGAAGGTGCTCAGTTCATTGGTTTTCTTCGCAGTCGCCGCGATTTGCTCATTGGTTTCTTGCTGAGCCTGACGGGCAATCTGCTGGTCCTTCTGATCCTTGGCCAGCTCGGCCTGGAGTTCAGCGTACTGCGCTTGGGAAATCGAACCGTTGGCCTTGAGCATGTCGAGCAGTTTGGCGTCGACTGCGGCGCTGGCCGGAACACTCATGGCCAGCAACAGGCCACCACACAGGGCTGCCGCAGTTTTGGTGGAAGCAAGACGCATATCAATCTCCGCAGATATAAGAGGATGACTGAGCCATCCAGAACACAACCGACCTTGAAGGACGGAAAACAGTGGCCGGGTAGAACCCGACGTTCTAAAAACTGGCGCCAGTATCGCGATGGATTATGACAATGCAGTGGCAAAATGATGGCGACTCGATGACGATCCATATGCACCTCAAACCCCTTTTCCAGAGCACCGCGGTCGGATAGGTCGTGTGCAGAGCACCGCGATAAGCGATACTCCCGGGGCTTTCACGCTAAGAGTTGGAGAGGAAGTCGATGCCGTTGCAACGTCTGGAAAATCTGTCCGAAATCGCTGCGCACACCTGGGATGCCCTGGTGCCGGATAGCCAGCCGTTTCTGCGCCATGCCTTTCTCGGCGCGCTGGAAGACAGCGCCAGTGTCGGCCCGCACTCGGGCTGGCAGCCCGAGCATTTGTTGCACATGGAAGGTGACCGGTTGATCGCCGCGTTGCCCGCTTACCGCAAATGGCATTCCTATGGCGAGTACGTGTTCGATCACGCCTGGGCCGATGCCTGCGAGCGCGCCGGCATCGACTATTACCCCAAACTGTTGAGCGCCGTACCGTTCAGCCCGGTCAGTGGCCCGCGCTTGCTGGCGGCCACGTTCGAAGACGGTTTCGAACTGTTGAAAAGCCTGCCCGGCTATCTTGAGATCGAACAGCTCTCCAGCGCCCACATCAATTTCACCGATCCTTTCACCGATGCCGCATTGGCCGAACAGCCCGGTTGGTTGCAGCGCATCGGCTGTCAGTACCACTGGCAGAATCGCGGCTATCGGGATTTTCAGGATTTCCTCGACGTGCTCAGTTCGCGCAAGCGCAAGCAGATGCGCAAGGAGCGCGAGCAAGTGGCGGGGCAGGGGATTGATTTCGAATGGCTCGAGGGCCGGCAGCTGGATCAGGTGCAATGGGATTTCGTGTATGCCTGCTACGCCAACACCTACGCAGTGCGGCGGCAACGGCCCTATCTGACCCGGGAGTTTTTCAGCCTGTTGGCCGAACGGATGCCGGAATCGATTCGCGTGGTGTTGGCCAAACAGGGTTCACGGCCAGTAGCCATGGCGTTCAGCCTGGTGGGTGGCGACAGCTTTTACGGTCGTTACTGGGGGTGCCTGGCGGAGTTTGACCGGCTGCATTTCGAAACCTGCTTCTACCAGGGCATGGATTATGCGATTGCCAATGGCTTCCAGCGTTTCGACGCCGGGGCCCAGGGTGAGCACAAGTTGATTCGCGGGTTCGAGCCGGTGATCACACATTCCTGGCACTACTTGCGCCATCCCGGCCTGAAAGCCGCGGTCAAAGACTTCCTGCGCCAGGAGCGCGTCGGGGTGTTGGCGTATGCCGAAGAAGCGCGGAGCGCCTTGCCCTATCGACAAGTCTGATCCTGTTTTCGGAGTGACGCTGATCCCTTGTGGGAGCGGGCTTGCTCGCGAAAGGGAGTGTCAGTCGACATCAACGTTGCCTGACCCACCGCTTTCGCGAGCAAGCCCGCTCCCACAGGGTCGGTGGTGGGCGGCCAGGTTCAATCAATCCCGACAAACCCACCCGTCTGGTGCTGCCACAACCGCGCATATAATCCGCCATGGGCCAGCAGTTCGGCGTGGCTGCCGGTTTCGGCGATCGTGCCTTTTTCCAGCACCACCAACCGGTCCATCCGGGCAATGGTCGAGAGCCGGTGGGCGATGGCGATCACGGTCTTGCCCTGCATCAGGGTTTCGAGGCTTTCCTGGATGGCCGCTTCAACCTCCGAATCCAGGGCCGAGGTGGCTTCGTCCATGATCAGGATCGGCGCGTCCTTGAGCAGTACCCGGGCAATCGCAATGCGCTGACGCTGGCCGCCGGAGAGTTTCACCCCGCGCTCACCGACATGTGCATCGAAACCGGTCCGTCCTTCGGAGTCCGACAGCAACGGGATGAACTCGTCGGCCCGGGCCTTGTGCACCGCTTCCCACAGTTCGGCATCGGTGGCGTCGGGCTTGCCATAAAGCAGGTTGTCGCGGATCGAGCGGTGCAGCAGGGACGTATCCTGGGTGATCATGCCGATACGCTCGCGCAGGCTTTCCTGGCCAACCTCGGCAATATTCTGGCCGTCGATGAGAATGCGCCCACCCTGCACGTCATACAGGCGCAGGAGCAAATTGACCAGGGTCGATTTGCCGGCGCCAGACGGGCCGATCAGGCCGATTTTCTCGCCGGGTTTTATCGTCAGGTCGAGGTTGCCGATGATCCCGCTCTTCTTGCCGTAGTGGAAATCCACACGCTCGAAACGTACTTCGCCACGGGGTACGACCAAGGGTTTGGCCTGCTCGCGGTCGGTGACGCTGACCGGCTGGGAAATAGACTGCAAACCGTCCTGGACCATGCCGATGTTTTCGAAAATGCCGGTGACCACCCACATGATCCAGCCGGACATGTTGACGATACGGATCACCAGGCCGGTGGCCAGCGCAATGGCGCCCACGGTGATCAGCGATTGCGTCCACAACCACAGGGCCAGGCCGGTGGTGCAGACGATCAGCAAGCCGTTCATGCTGGTGATGACCACGTCCATACTGGTCACCACCCGGCCGGCCAGTTGGGCTTTTTCGGTTTGTTCCTTGATCGCTTCGCGAGCGTATTGCTGCTCGAAACGGGTGTGGGCGAACAGCTTCAGGGTGGTGATGTTGGTATAGCCATCGACAATCCGCCCCATGAGTTTGGAGCGCGCATCGGAGGACACCACCGAGCGCTCCTTGACCCGTGGCACAAAGTAGCAAAGGGCGCCGATGAAAGCGCCAATCCAGGTCAGCAGCGGGATCATCAGGCGCCAGTCGGCTTCGGCGAACAGCACCAGCGAGCTGATGGCGTAGATCAGAACATGCCAGAGCGCGTCCACCGCTTGCACGGCCGAGTCGCGCAACGAGTTGCCCGTCTGCATGATGCGTTGGGCGATGCGGCCGGCGAAGTCGTTCTGGAAAAAATTCAGGCTCTGTTTGAGCACATAACTGTGGTTCTGCCAGCGGATCAGGCTGGTCATGCTGGGGCTCAGGGTCTGGTGCACCAGCAAATCATGCAGGCCGACGAACACCGGGCGCAGGATCAGCGCCACCACGGCCATCCAGGCCAGCTCGATCCCATGATCCTTGAAGAAATCGACGTTCGGCGTGCCCTGGGCCAAATCGATGATGCGGCTCAGGTAGCTGAACAGCGCCACTTCGATCAGCGCGCCGAACAGGCCGACGATCAGCAGCACGGCGAAACTCGGCCAGACCTGCTTCAGGTAATAGGTATAGAAGGGGAGAACCCGATCCGGCGGGGCCGCCGTCGGCGCTTCGCGGAAGATGTCGATCAGCTTTTCAAAACGGCGATAAAGCATTGGTTCTCCGCCCGCGCACGGGCTCTCCTTTGAACAGTGTGAGCGGCGCACTCCGGCAGCCGCTCAAGACTTGCTGTGTAGCTTAGTCGATGACTTTGGCCGACTTGATGAACACAGGGTCGGCCGGCACATCTTTCATGCCGCCACGCGTGGTGGTTGGCGTGTTGACGATGATGTCCACCACGTCCATGCCTTTGACGACTTTACCGAACACGGCATAGCCGTCGCCCTGGTCCAGGAAGTCGTTGTCCTTGACGTTGACGAAAAACTGGCTGGTGGCCGAATCCGGCACGGAAGTACGGGCCATGGACAGCGTGCCACGCACGTTATGCAGACCGTTCTTGGACTCGTTCTTGATCGGTGCCTTGGTATCTTTCTGCTGCATTTGTTGAGTGAAACCACCGCCCTGGACCATGAAGCCCGGAATCACACGGTGAAAAATCGTGTTGTTGTAGAAGCCGCTGTTGACGTACTCAAGGAAGTTCTTGGTACTGATCGGTGCCTTGACCGGGTCCAGTTCGATCTCGATCTGGCCGTTGGTAGTTTCCAGCAGCACGTGCGGCGCCTTGGCGGCGGGCGTGGCGGCCATCAGATTGGCGGCAAACAGCACGGAGCCGGCGACGAGGGCGATTTTTTTCAGCATGGGTCAGTGATCCTGAGTGTGGTGGTATCGACTGCGGTGAGAAACTCGAGCAGGGTTTGGTTGAAGCGTTCGGGTTGATCCAGCGGGGTGGCGTGGCGCGAATCGGCGACCACCACCAGCCGCGCATCGGGCAGCAGTTTTACATAAGCCTCTTTCAGCGATACCGGTGTGTAGTCACGGTCGGCGCTGACGATGAGGGTTGGACAGGCAACCCTGGAAAGTCGTTCCTGAACCCCCCAGCCAACGATCGCATCGAAGCTGGCGAGATAAGCGTGTCTGTCGTTTTTTGCCCAGCGCTCGGCCATTTTTTGCCTGAGTTCAGCCTGCTCGGGTTTGGGGAACAGCTTGGCGCCCAGGGCTTTGCCGATGGCGCCGAGGCTGAGGACGCGCATCAGGCTCCAGCGCTTGAACCACCACCAGTACTCGTTGTGGCTGCGCAGTTTGACCTCGGGCGCGCTGTTGACGATGCACAGGCTTTTGAGCAGCTGTGGCTGGTCCACCGCCAGTTGAAACCCGATCATGCCGCCCATCGACCAGCCGGCATAATGCACCGGGCCAAGGTTCAAATGCTCGATCAGTGCAATCAGGTCGGCACTGAACCCGGCGATGCTGTAGCGTTCGCGAGGTTTATCCGAGCGACCGTGGCCGCGTATGTCCGGGACGATCACCCGGTAGCGCGCCGACAAGGCCGGGATCTGTTGTTCCCAGTCCAGGGTGCTGGAACCCAGCCCGTGGACCAGCAGCAACGGCGTGCCGTGGCCATATTCCTCATAGTGCAGGTTGCAACCTTCATGTTCGAAATAGGCCATGTTCACACTCCGTGTCAGGCTTGTTCAGGGGCGGCGAAAGGCGCATCCAGCGGCGCGGTATCAAAAGTGCGCAGCAATTCGATGAGTATCTGTGTCGCCGGGCCCAGGGGTTTGTCCTTGTTCGAATACAGGTAGAAGCTCGGATTACGGCTGCCGCCCTGATCCAACGGTAGCAGCTTGAGCGTACCTTCCTTGAGTTCCCGTTCAATCATGTGCCGGGGCAACCAGGCAAAACCCAGGCCGCTGCTGACAAAGGTCGCTGCGGTGGCCAGGCTGCCGACGGTCCAGCGCTGTTCGGCACCGAGCCAGCCGACATCCCGTGGCTGCTGGCGACCGGAGTCGCGGATCACCACTTGCATCTGGCTTTCCAGGTCCTGGAAATTCAGTTCGCGATTGAGGCGGTGCAGGGGATGGTCGGGGTGGGCGACCGCGACGAATTCGACGTCGCTCAATTCCGCGCCCAGGTAACCGGGAATGCTGAAGCCGGTGATGGCCAGATCGGCCACCCCTTCCAGCAGTACTTCCTCGACGCCCGACAACACTTCTTCGCGCAGACGTACCCGGCACCCGCGGCTTTGCGGCATGAACGCGGTCAAGGCGCGCACGAGACGGGCGCTCGGGTACGCGGCATCGACCACCAGCCGCACTTCCGCTTCCCAGCCTTGCTCCATGTGGTGGGCCAGGTCTTCGAGCTGGCTGGCCTGTTTCACCAGTTGCCGGGATCGGCGCAGCAATACACCGCCGGCTTCGGTCAGCACCGCTTTACGACCGTCGATGCGCAGCAGCGGTACGCCGAGTTGGTCCTGCATGCGCGCCACGGTGTAGCTGACCGACGATTGCGAGCGGTGCAGCGCCTCGGCGGCCTGGGCGAAACCGCCGTGGTCGACCACGGCCTGTAACGTTCGCCATTGATCAAGGGTCACGCGGGGCGCTTTCATGAACACCTCCTCTTGTCTAAGCTGGCAGTCCTTATTGGAGACTGCTGAATGAAAAAGCTTTGTCGTGTTATTTCGGGTTGTGCAGTGCTGGCGCTGCTGCCGCTGACGGCGGTAGCCTATCCGATCGATGTACAAAAAGAGCTGAACGGCTTGAGCATCGACTACAACGCCTATGACACCGATAGCGACATCGCTTCCATTCAGGTCAACAACTACGGGACTACCGATGCGATCTGCAAGGTGGTGTTCAACAATGGCCCGGAAGCGCCGCGCACCCGCAAGATCGAAGTGCCTGCCGGCAAACATAAAAATGCCACCGCCAAATTCACCCGCACCATCATCAAGATGCGCATCGACCTGACCTGCACCCCGAAATAATATCGATATCCCCTGTGGGAGCGGGCTTGCTCGCGAAGGCTGTGTGCCATTCAACAGACTTGTCGACTGATACGCCGCCTTCGCGAGCAAGCCCGCTCCCACAGGGTATGTTCAGCTTATAAACGAATTTATTGATGGGTTATAGCAGTTATTTGCGCTTTTTCATCGATATGGTTCTGTTTAACCTTCACTCCATCGACCTACAGCATTCTCAGATGGAGGCTACAGCCCATGTCCCGCGTTCTGATCATCGAAAGCAGTGCCCGTCAGCAAGACTCGGTTTCGCGTCAACTGACCCAGACGTTCATCAGCCAGTGGCAAGCCACTCACCCCAACGACCAGATCACCGTGCGTGACCTGGCCGCCAACCCGGTGCCGCATCTGGATATCAACCTGCTGGGCGGCTGGATGAAACCCGCCGAACAGCGTAACGACATCGAACAGGCTGCGCTGGAACGCTCCAACCAATTGACTGACGAACTGCTGGCCGCCGACGTGCTGGTCATGGCAGCGCCCATGTACAACTTCGCGATCCCGAGCACCCTCAAGGCCTGGCTCGACCACGTGTTGCGTGCCGGCGTGACCTTCAAGTACACCGAAACCGGCCCGCAAGGTTTGCTCAGCGGCAAGCGTGCCTACGTGCTGACGGCTCGCGGCGGAATCTATGCCGGTGGCCCGGCGGATCACCAGGAACCCTACCTGCGCCAGGTCATGGGCTTCATCGGGATTCACGACGTCACCTTCATTCACGCCGAAGGCATGAACCTGGGCGGTGACTTCCAGGAGAAAGGGCTGAACCAGGCCAACGCCAGGCTGTCCCAGGTTGCCTGAGGCGTTAATCGCCAGATAATCGCCGGATGGTTTAGTGACTTGGCGCAACCCTTCAAGCCTGTACGCGCATCGAACCTCCCTTTGCACTTGTTGCTCCTGAGTGCGGTAGCCCGATTGAACGCTTTAGCGAGATCGGGCTTTTTTTTGCCCGGGATTTTCTGAGCGTGGCACGAAACTGTAGGAGCGAAGCTTGCTCGCGAAGACGGTGTCACATTCAACATTGATAGCGACTGACACACCGTCTTCGCGAGCAAGCTTCGCTCCTACAAGGATCTGCGTGTTCTCGCGATCGCCGGCAAAACCCGCTATCGTCGCCGCCATTCGAAAATGAGGCGAGCATGGGCTATCTACTTTTTGTCACGCTGATCCAGGCGTTTTCCTTCAGCCTGATCGGCGAATACCTGGCCGGGCATGTCGACAGCTACTTCGCGGTACTGGTGCGGGTCGTGCTCGCCGGTCTGGTGTTTATCCCGCTGACACGCTGGCGCTCGGTGGAACCGGCGTTCATGCGCGGCATGCTGCTGATCGGGGCGTTGCAGTTCGGCGTGACTTACGTCTGCCTGTACCTGAGCTTCCGGGTGCTGACGGTGCCGGAAGTGCTGCTGTTCACTATCCTCACGCCGTTGCACGTGACCCTGATCGAAGACGCCCTGAACCGGCGCTTCAATCCCTGGGCCTTGATCGCGGCACTGGTTGCGGTGGCGGGCGCGGCGGTGATTCGCTTTGACCGGATCAACCCGGACTTCTTCATGGGCTTCCTGTTGCTGCAACTGGCCAACTTCACCTACGCCGCCGGGCAGGTGCTCTATAAGCATCTGGTGGCGCGTCATCCGAGCGATTTGCCGCATTACCGGCGTTTCGGCTACTTCTACTTGGGTGCATTGGCGGTGGCGCTGCCGGCGTTTCTGCTGTTCGGCAAACAAAACTTTTTGCCGCAAGCACCGCTGCAATGGGGCGTGCTGTTATTCCTCGGCCTGGTCTCGACGGCGCTCGGGTTGTACTGGTGGAACAAGGGCGCGTGCCTGGTGAACGGCGGGACGCTGGCCGTGATGAACAATCTGCATGTGCCGGTGGGTTTGCTGATCAACTTGCTGATCTGGAATCAGGATGAGGAGCTGGGGCGGTTGTTCCTGGGCGGCTCGGTGATTTTGATGGCGGTGTGGATCAGCCGGTTGGGCGTACGAAAAGCTTTGGCTGTCACCTGAGCCTCGCAGGCTGGGTGCTGTTGTACTGCGATACGTAGCGCTGCCCATTGACTGGCGGGGCGTACCGGCTGTGCTAGTGTTTTTGAACCAATTCTCCACCTTTGAGCGCCAGCCATGGACGAGACTATCGTTAACGTTACCACCGCGAAGTTCAACGCGTTAATCGCGCTGGTGCAACAGTATGGTGCCGCTTTCGCGGTGAAGATCCTCTCCGCCATCGCCTTCTGGATCGTCGGACGCTGGCTGATAGGCTTTGCTGTCGGCATGGTGCAGCGGGCCCTGGGCAAACAGAAGGTCGACCCGACTGTACTGCGCTATGTTGGCTCAGCCATTACCGTGACGCTGAACATCATTCTGGTGATCGGTATCCTCGGCTACCTGGGCATGCAGACGACCACCTTCGCCGCGCTGCTCGCTGCGGTCGGTCTTGCGATCGGTCTGGCCTGGTCGGGATTGCTGGCCAATCTGGCGGCGGGCGCGTTTATTATTGTCCTGCGCCCATTCAAGGTCGGCGACTTCGTCTGCGCGGGTGGGGTGACGGGTACGGTCATCGAGATCGGTCTGTTCGCTACCGCTGTCAACACCCCGGATAACGTGCTGACTCTGGTCGGTAATAACAAAATTTTCGGCGATAACATTCAGAACTTCACTCACAACCCGTTCCGCCGTGTCGAACTGAAAGCACAGCTATCGGGCGCGGCCGACTGGAAAGCGGCGGCGGCCTTGCTGAAACAACACATTGCCGCGATCCCCAATGTGCTCGCCGAGCCGGCAGTGGAGGTGGAGATTTTGGAGTTCAATCTGGTCGGCCCGGTGTTGGCGGTGCGTCCTTACTGCCATAACGAGCACTATTGGCAGGTTTATTTCGACACCAACCGCATCATCAAAGATTCCCTCGGGGAAGCCGGTTTCCCGGCCCCGATGCCGGCGCAGACGGTAATCATCCAACAACATGCCGGGTAAGCCGAGGGCCTGCCAAAGCGTTCAATATCTCCCGTTCCAGGCTGTTGGCCGTGGCTGGAACCGCCATCACGGCCTCCTCCCGGAACGCGTTTAAGTTCGCATTTGTTTTTACCTCACCTCTGTGAGGTGGGGAGGCCGATGAGATGAGCGCCACAGTGTTTTGGGGTGTTACATGATGTGTTTTTCTGGCCCGGGGATGTGGCTCGCGCCCAGTATCGCCGGGAGCAGCCCGGCCCTTAGGTCCCCGCCACTCGGCTGCTGATAAAGACTCAACCCGAACTCCGGCAACACCGCCAGCAAGTAATCGAAAATATCCCCCTGAATCCGCTCGTAATCCGCCCACGCCGTGGTGCGGGTGAAGCAGTAGATCTCCAGCGGAATGCCCTGGGCGGTGGCCTGCATCTGACGAACCATGCAGGTCATGTTCGGCTGGATTTCCGGGTGGCTCTTCAAATACGCCAGGGCATAGGCGCGGAAGGTCCCGATATTGGTCATCCGTCGACGGTTGGCCGACATCGCCGCCACCTTGCCCTGGGCTTCGTTCCAGGCCTTGAGTTCGGCCTGTTTGCGGCTGATGTAATCGGTCAGCAGCTGCACCTGGGCCAGCTTCTGCTCTTCGTCGTCGCGAATGAAGCGCACGCCGCTGGCATCGATGAACAGGCTGCGCTTGATCCGTCGTCCGCCGGACTGCTGCATGCCGCGCCAGTTCTTGAACGACTCGGACATCAGGCGCCAGGTCGGGATCGAAACAATCGTCTTGTCGAAGTTCTGCACCTTCACCGTGTGCAAGGTGATATCCACCACATCGCCATCGGCGCCGACTTGCGGCATCTCGATCCAGTCGCCGACCCGCAGCATGTCGTTGCTGGTCAGCTGCACACTGGCCACGAATGACAGCAGGGTGTCCTTGTAGACCAGCAGTATCACCGCCGACATGGCGCCCAGCCCCGACAGCAGCAACAGTGGCGAACGGTCGATCAGGGTGGCGACGATGATGATCGCGCCGAACACGTACAGCACCATTTTCGCCAGTTGCACGTAGCCCTTGATCGAGCGGGTGCGGGCGTGCTCGGTGCGGGCATAGATGTCCAGCAGGGCGTTGAGCAGGGCGCTGATCGCCAGCACCAGGAACAGGATGGTAAACGCCAGCGCCGCATTGCCGAGGAAAATCAGGCTGGTCTTGCCCAGCTCCGGCACCAGGTGCAGGCCGAACTGGATCACCAGCGACGGCGTCATCTGCGCCAGGCGGTGAAACACCTTGTTATGACGAAAGTCGTTGATCCAGTGCAGCGCCGGCTGGCGGCCAAGCAATTTGGTCGCGTGAAGAATGAGGTAACGCGCCACTCGTCCGAGGACCAGCGCAATCACCAGCAATATCATCAGCGCCAGGCTGGAATGCAGGAGCGGGTGCTGATCGAGGGCACCCCAAAGGTCTTGGACATTGAGCCAGAGCTGTTTGATATCCATGGGCAAAACGTATCTTCTGTAGAATGCGACGGGGCGATTAGAGCATTTAACAGGCTTTGGATGACGTTTGAGGACAAAAGGCGCAACAAAAAACCACTGTTTAGCGCCGTTTGTATAAAGAAACTCGGCCTTCGCGCTCGAAACCGTTACCCTATGCAGCTGTTTTTTTGTATTTCTTCGAGGTAGCACCCGTGTTTTCCCAATTCGCCCTGCACGAACGCCTGCTCAAAGCCGTGGCCGAGCTTAAATTTGTCGAGCCAACGCCTGTGCAAGCAGCGGCTATTCCGCTGGCGCTCCAAGGGCGTGACCTGCGGGTGACAGCGCAAACCGGTAGCGGTAAAACCGCCGCCTTCGTTCTGCCGATCCTCAACCGCTTGATCGGCCCGGCGAAAGTCCGCGTCAGCATCAAGACCCTGATCCTGCTGCCGACCCGCGAGCTGGCCCAGCAGACGATCAAGGAAGTCGAGCGTTTCGCCCAGTTCACCTTCATCAAGTCCGGTCTGATCACCGGCGGTGAAGACTTTAAGGTCCAGGCCGCCATGCTGCGCAAGGTGCCGGACATCCTGATCGGTACGCCGGGGCGGATGATCGAGCAACTGAACGCCGGCAACCTCGACCTCAAGGAAGTCGAAGTGCTGGTGCTCGACGAAGCCGACCGCATGCTCGACATGGGCTTTGCCGAAGACGTGCAGCGTCTGGTGGAAGAGTGCACCAACCGTCAGCAGACCATGCTGTTCTCCGCCACCACCGGCGGTTCGGGCCTGCGCGAGATGGTTGCCAAGGTGCTGAACAACCCTGAGCACCTGCAACTGAACAACGTCAGCGATCTGAATGCGACCACCCGTCAGCAGATCATTACCGCCGACCATAACCAGCATAAAGAGCAGATCGTGAACTGGCTGCTGGCCAACGAGACCTATCAGAAGGCCATCGTCTTCACCAACACCCGGGCCATGGCCGACCGTATCTACGGCCGCCTGGTGGCGCAGGAATACAAAGCCTTCGTGCTGCACGGTGACAAAGACCAGAAAGACCGCAAACTGGCGATCGACCGTCTGAAGCAGGGCGGCGTGAAAATCCTGGTCGCCACTGATGTCGCCGCTCGTGGCCTCGACGTGGACGGCCTGGACCTGGTGATCAACTTCGACATGCCGCGCAGCGGCGACGAGTACGTGCACCGCATCGGTCGTACCGGCCGCGCCGGTAACGATGGCCTGGCCATCTCGCTGATCTGCCACGGCGACTGGAACCTGATGTCGAGCGTCGAGCGCTACCTCAAGCAGAGCTTCGAGCGCCGCACCATCAAGGAAGTCAAAGGCACCTACGGCGGACCGAAAAAGGTCAAGGCCTCGGGCAAAGCCGTCGGTGTGAAGAAGAAAAAAGTCGACGCCAAGGGCGACAAGAAGAAAACCGGCGCCAAGGCCCCGACCAAACGCAAGATCGCCAACCGCCCGAAGACCGACGCCCTGTCGCTGGTCAGCAAGGACGGCATGGCGCCGCTCAAGCGCCGCAAGCCGGAGGCGCCGGCTGCTGAATAAGGCGTCGGTAGCGATGTAATAAAAAACCCGGGAGTGTCCGGGTTTTTTATGCCTGGAAATCTGTAGGGCCTTTTTTAACCTTCAACCCTCCGCTTTCTTCTCAGCCGTTCCCAGCTCCTTCAATCGCTGATCGATCAACTGGCACTTGTCCGGCAAATCCTTGCTGGCAGTGCCCAAGTCCATCTTCTGCAGCTCGTCATTGATCTCCTTGGCCTTGGCCGGATTCTGCTCGGTAAGCTTGGTGATTTCCCTGGCCAGTTGTTCGCGCTTGGCCGTGGCTTCTTCGGGCGTGCAAGCCCAAACGGGAAGAGCGCAGGCGAAAGTGGCAGCCAGGGTGAATTTCAGCAGGGTTTTCATAGGGCAGGCCTCGGTTCCGGTTAAGGCGGGTTAACCGGTTGAGGGTTGCAGGGCGCAAAAAGTTCAGTGATGGCAATGGGCGATTGCAGAATTGCCCATTTCAAGCTGAATTATTAAAAGCGCCGCCGACAACTGTAGGAGGCCGCCCAGCCTGCGAAGAGGCTGCGCTTTCGCGCAGAGAACATGCCGATAAATCGGCAAATAATTTATCTTAAAATCAATGAGATAAATTTTGTTCTATAAGAGCTGGCTTGCCAGCGAAGGCGACCTAAAGATCAACGCACAATCCAAGGGCCCCTTCGCTGCGGTGCGGCGATCCGACAAGCCAGCTCCTATGTATGGACTCGCCCCCACTGTCTACCCGCTTTCAAAAAAACTGCCGCCCCGTTGCATCTATGTATTAGGCCTATTCGAGGAAGCCGTCATCGGCTTCTGGCCAAAATTGGAAGAGCT
>NZ_CABVII010000042.1 GCF_902497995.1 Pseudomonas fluorescens
TTCGCCGGCCAGCTGGAAAACATGCTTGGCCAGGTCGACCGCCACGGTAGTGCAGGCCGACAAATCGGCAGAAGACAATGATTGATCAATCGAAGTATGCTTTTTCATGGACTCGCCCTCGCTGTCGTTGGCTGTTTAGACTGCCACCGTGGCGCATTGACGCCTCGGCGTGGGCGAGTCCATCCAATTACAGGGGTACGCGTACGCGCAAAATGACGCAACCAGCAATCCAGAGGTCTCTGGCAGGCGGTATTTTCTGGCCATCTGGTTAATAATCGGCAGCACAATTTTTCGCCCCGGTGCTTTTCAGCAAAAAACCGGGGCTTTGCTTTTACTGTCGAGTCACTGCCATGGATTGTGTTGTCGAGGTGTTCCGGTGAGCGCCACCCGGCGTAGCGCCGACGGGTTTGCCCTGCAAGTGATGATGGGGCTGTGCCTGATCTGGGGCGTTCAGCAAGTGATGATCAAATGGGCGGCGCCCGACATTGCCCCGGTCATGCAAGCGGCAGGGCGGTCGGGTATCTCGGCATTGCTGGTAGGGCTTTTGCTTTGCTGGAAGGGTGGCTGGGATCAGGTCGGCGGTACCTGGCGCGGCGGTTTGTTGGCCGGTGCGCTGTTCGGTCTGGAGTTTTTCTTCATTTCCGAAGGCCTGCAACTGACCACGGCCGCACACATGTCGGTGTTCCTTTACACCGCACCGATTTTTACCGCGTTGGGTGTTCACTGGCTGTTGCCGAGTGAACGTTTAAGGCCTGTCCAGTGGCTGGGTATTTTCCTGGCTTTCGTCGGGATCGCCATCGCCTTTGCCGGTGGCGTGTCCTGGGACAATCTCGATCGGCGCATGCTGCTGGGCGATGCATTGGGAGTCCTGGCCGGCGCGTCGTGGGGCGCGACTACCGTGGTGGTGCGCGCTTCGCGCCTGTCGGAAGCCCCGGTGACCCTGACCCTGTTTTATCAACTGATCGTCGGTTTCGTCGGCCTGCTGCTGATCGCAATCCTCAGCGGCCAGGTCAGCCACGTCAGCCTGACCACAGTGGCGGTGGCCAGCGTGCTGTTCCAGGGATTGGTGGTGTCGTTCTTCAGTTACCTGACCTGGTTCTGGCTGCTGCGCCGTTACCTGGCCGCGAACCTGGCGGTATTTTCCTTCATGACGCCATTGTTTGGCGTCACGTTCGGCGTGGTGCTGCTGGGTGAAGAGTTGAGTCTCAACTTCGTCGTCGGCGCGGTGCTGGTGCTATTGGGCATCACCTTTGTCAGCGCCGAGCAGTGGGTGCGCCGTCGTCTACGCCAAGCCCTGGGGCAGCACTGACGGTATCGGGTAGCACAGCCCCAGGCCAACCCGAATGGGTGGAGCGAACGGCGACAGACGGTCTATCCGTCGGCCCGACCCGCGTTCAAGCGATGGCTTGAACCAAGGGCGGGGATTTTGATCAATTCAGTAACAGATCATTGCGACTTTTGGCGAGCATTGCGCAGGACTTCGGACTATTATCAGTGCGAAGGGGCTACAGAATTTTCAGCCGCTCGGCACTACCCTGAAGGGGGCACCATGAAAGAGAAAATCCAAAACTGGCTGCATGACCTGGGTGTCGCACTCGGTTTGATCGAACCGCCTCTGCAACCTGTGCCTATTCGTACGGACGACGAACAGCGCCGACGCCAGCAGCGTCGCCGGTAATTGTATCAGGGCTTGCCCGTGGCGAGGGAGCTTGTCGGAACGCCGCACCGTCCCGCTGGGCTGCGAAGCAGCCCCCATCCATTGCCACCAAGGTGTGACGGGCAACACGCGGGTATGGGTTTCATGACGGCTGCGCAGTCAAGCCCAAGCAAGCGCCCTCGCCACAGGGTGCTTGGTTGCCGCAGAAGCGTGTGCATTTAATATTTATTAATGCCGCCCGATCTCCAGCAAAAACCGGCTCAAGTCATTCACCGTCCTGGCAGTCTTGAGCATCTGATCTTCTTCGGCGGTAAACGCCGTCAAACCCAGCTCATCTTCCAAATGGAAGATCAGTTCTTCGATATCCTCCTTATCCAGTCCCAACTGCGCCAGGCTGGTGTTGTCGGCGAAGTCCTCCTGACCTTCCAGCAGACGACTGATCAAGCGATGCACGGCGGCACGAACGGCGGCTTTCTTCATGGTTTTCTTCGAAGGCGTTTTTGTTGTTGTCCCTGCGCTTGAGTACAGCAGGGTTCAGCCATGGGAGCGCTGCCACTCGTCAATCATTTTGCGTAGATGCTCCCCGGAAAAACTGCCGAAATGCCCGCCATGCACCGTGCCGATCGGCAAGGCGCGCAAGCGTTGCAGGCTGCGGGCGTAGTCGTCCAGGTTGGAGTGATAGGCATCCTCGACCAGCGGGCCGTCGTAGATGATGTCGCCACTGAACAGGGTCTCGGTCGCCGCCTCGTAAAGGCTGATGCCGCCCGGTGAATGACCCGGTGTGTGCAGCACTTGCAGCGTGCGGTTACCCAGATCCAGCACGTCGCCTTCTTCGATCATTCCCGTGGCCGGTGCGGCTTTGACGCGATATTCGGCATAGCACAACGGGCAGTCGGGATGAGCCTCGAACATGTCATCCCCGACGAACGCCGTGCTCAATGTATTTTCACCATCAGGAGAAGCGAGGATCTGCGCTTCGGCCGGGTGCACCAGGCGTTCGGGGAATTCGTGATGGCCGGCAATGTGGTCGAAATGGCAATGACTGGCCACTGCCACCAGCGGCCGTTCGGTGATCCACGGCAACTGCTCGCGCAGGCTCACCAGCCCGGAACCGCTGTCGAGCAGCAAGTCCTTGTCGCGGCCCTGGATGTGCCAGAGGTTGCAGCGATAGAAGGGGCGGATGTACGGCTCGTGAATCAGGCGGATGCCGTCACTAAGCTGCTTCACCTCGAACCACTGATCACGGCTGACGATCTTCATAAGCAGATTCCTTCAGACGAAAAAAAACGAGTGTGGCAACCGACGCCACACTCGTCGAAGAAAAAGTTAATCCATTCTTTTCAGTTTAGATGGCGCTCGCTGCCGATGCCGATGCCGATGCCGATGCCGATGCCGATGCCGATGCCGATGCCGGGCGGCGGGACAGCAAGCTGACCACGACGAAACTCACCAGGCCGACGCCGAGGCTGTAGTAGATCGGGGTGTTGGCGTCCATGCCGTCCTTGATCATGAACACCAGCGCGGTGGCAAAACCCAGGCCCATGCTGGCGATGGCGCCGGCGGTGGTGGCGCGTTTCCAGAAGATGGCGCCGATCAGCGGGATGAGCATGCCGCCCACCAACAGGTTGTAAGCCAGGGTCAGGGCGCTGATCACGTCATTGACCACCAGGGCGATACCCAACACGACGAGACCGGTGAGCAGGGTGAACAGGCGGTTGATGCCCAGGCTCGACTGTTTGCCGCCGCGCAATTTCGGCAGCAGGTCTTCGGTCAGGGTGGTGGAGGCGGCGAGCAGGCCGGCGCTGGCGGTGGACATCATCGCGGCCAGTGCAGCAGCGATCACCAGGCCACGGATACCGTCCGGCAGCGAGAGTTTGACGATGGCGGCGAAGGCGTTGTTGACGTTGTCCAGGTCCGGGATCAGCACGTGAGCGGCCATGCCGATCAGGGCGCAGGCCAGGCCGTAGAAGATGCAGTAGATACCGGCGAACGTACCGGCGTACTGCGCGACTTTGGCGGTCCGGACGGTGAACACCCGCTGCCAGATGTCCTGGCCGATCAGGATCCCGAAGAAGTAGATCATGAAGTAGGTGATGATGGTGTCCCAGCCGATGGTGCTGAAGTTGAAGGCTGCTTCCGGCAGTTTCAACACCAACTCATCCCAGCCGCCGACACGGTACAGGCAGATCGGCAGCAGGATGAACATCAGGCCGACGGTCTTGATCACGAACTGGACGATGTCGGTGAGGGTCAGGGACCACATGCCGCCGATCGCTGAGTAGACCACCACCACGCCACCGCCGAGCAATACCGAGACCCAGAATGGCAGGCCGAACAATACTTGCAGCACGGTGCCGATCGCCAGGATCGAGGTCACGCCGATCATCAGCGCATACGCCAGCATGATCGCCGCGCTCGCCGAGCGGGCCATCGGGTTGTAGCGTTTTTCCAGGACCTGGGTGACGGTGTAGATTTTCAGCTTCAGCAGCGGCTTGGCGAGGAACAGGTTCAGCGCCACGATCCCGCAACCCAGTGCGGCGCAGAGCCAGAAACCGGAAATGCCATGGACGTAGCCCAGGCGCACGGTGCCGACAGTGGACGCGCCACCCAGGACGGTAGCGGCCATGGTGCCCATGTACAGGGTAGGGCCGAGGTTACGACCGGCGACCAAGTAGTCTTCGTTGGTCTTGGCCTTGCGCATGCCAAAGTAGCCAAGCACCAGCATCGCGGCGGCGTAAATGAGAACGACGAATAAATCCAAAGCCATGATGGCGTGTCTCCGATTGTCTTTTTTATTGTGAGGCGAAAATCAATCCCTTGTGGGAGCGGGCTTGCTCGCGAATCAGGCGCTGCGGTCTTTCAGAGACCGCGTCATCGTTCTTCGCGAGCAAGCCCGCTCCCACACAGGTAATGTGTCGATCAGGCGGCTTGTCGTAACGCCGGTTTACCGAGCGAATCCGTGCCCTTGCTACGTGAATCGTTGGGGCCGAACACTGTGGCCGGCTCCGGGAACAGGGCATCGGCACTGAACGCATCGAAGCAGGCTTTGCGATCGCTACGGCAAAGGCGGCTACCGGATCGGCAGCGGCCTTGAGTACCTGATCACGTTCGTTCATGACCGATCCTCAGCGGTGGGTCACACCGGGCAGTACGCAGAGCATTTCGTACAGCAGGTTGGCGGCCAGCAGCGAGGTGTTGCCGGTGGTGTCGTAAGCGGGTGAGACTTCTACCAGATCGCAGCCGATCAGGTCGAGGCCTTGGCAGCCGCGAACGATTTCAATCGCCTGAATGGTCGTCAGACCACCGATTTCCGGGGTGCCGGTACCTGGCGCCCAGGCCGGGTCGATGCCGTCGATGTCGAAACTCAGGTAGACCGGACCGCCGCCGACTTTCTCGCGGACTTCGGCCATCAAAGGGGCCAGGGATTTGTGCCAGCACTCTTCGGCCTGGACCACACGGAAGCCTTGTTTACGGCTCCAGTTGAAGTCTTCGGAGGTGTAACCCTGGGCGCGCAGACCGATCTGCACCACGCGATCGCAGTCGATCAGGCCTTCTTCTGCAGCGCGACGGAAGGTGGTGCCGTGGGCGATTTTCTCGCCGAACATGTGATCGTTGACATCGGCGTGGGCGTCGATGTGCACCAGGCCGACCTTGCCGTGCTTCTTGTGGATGGCACGCAGGATCGGCAGGGTGATGGTGTGGTCGCCACCCAGGGTCAGCGGGATCACATTGTGCTCGAGAATATTGTCGTAGGACTCTTCGATGATCCGTACCGCGTCCAGCAGGTTGAAGGTATTGATCGCCACGTCACCGATGTCGGCCACCGACAGCGAGTCGAACGGGGCCGCGCCGGTGGCCATGTTGTACGGGCGGATCATCACCGATTCCGCGCGGATTTCACGTGGCCCGAAACGGGTGCCGGGACGCAGGGAGGTGCCGATGTCCAGCGGCACGCCAACGAAGGCAGCGTCGAGGCCGGCGGCGGTAGGCAAATGGGGGAGTCGCATCATGGTGGCGATGCCGCCGAAGCGCGGCATTTCGTTGCCGCCCAGTGGTTGGTGAAGAATCTTGTCCACGGGTAGGGCCTCATCGTCGTTGTTTTATTTATGCAGGTAAGCCGCTCGGGGAGAGGCGGGCACCGCTGTGGGCCGATTCTGCGAAATGTAGTGGCCGGGAAGAATCGCTACGGGCAAATACTTAGTTCAGATTTTTCTAAACTAATGGTTCGATGGGAGATAGACTTCTCGCTTTGCAGAGAACCCCTGATGCCTGTCATTCATATGCAGGACACGGCAATCCTTGTGAGAGCGGGCTTGCTCGCGAACGCGTCGGGTCAGTCGATATCAATCTCGCCTGACACACCGCTTTCGCGAGCAAGCCCGCTCCCACAAGGATTGTGTTTCCACAGAAGCACCGCGCGTATCCTTGAAACCGGAGTTCCCCCATGGCCAACGCTTTACCCGACCTGAAACTGTTGCGCATCTTCGTCAGCGTGGTCCGCCATCAGGGATTCGCCAACGCCCAACAGGAGCTCAACCTCTCGACCTCGGCCATCAGCACTTACATGAGCCAGCTCGAAGCAGCCCTCGGCCTGGTGCTGTGCCATCGCGGTCGCGGCGGCTTCAGCCTGACCAGCAAGGGTGAGTTGTTCCATCAGGAAACCTTGCGTCTGCTAGGTGAACTCGAAGGTTTCGAGCAGTACGCCGCCGCCCTCAAGGGCGAACTGCGCGGTACGCTGAACCTGGGGGTGATCGATTCCACCGTCAGCGACAAGGCCTTGCCGTTTGCCGAAGCCATCGGCGCCTACACTCAGGAGCATCCGGCGGTGCATTTGCACTTGTCGGTGATGAGCCCGTACGAATTGCAACTCGGGGTGCAGGACAATCGCCTCGACCTGGCCATCGGTGCGTTTTCCACGCGCATGAGCGGGCTGGTCTACATGCCGCTGTACCGTGAGCAGCACTGGTTGTATTGCAGCAGTCGGCATCCGCTGTTCACCGAACGGCGTATCCCCGAGCAGGTCATCACCCAGCAGCGCATGGTCGGCCGAGGTTACTGGAGCCAGGCGGAACTGGCGCGCCATGGCTTCAAGCACAGCGCAGCAACGGTGGAAAGCATGGAGGCGCAGCTGATTCTGGTGCTGTCTGGCGCTTATATCGGCTACCTGCCGGAACACTACGCCCAGGCCTGGGCCGACAAGGGTGATTTGCGGGTGCTGCTGCCGGCGACGTTCGGCTATCAGGCGCCGTTTTCCATGATCGTGCGCCGTGGCCGCAGTCGCGAACCGCTGATCCAGACTTTTCGCGACTTGCTCAAAGCGCAACTGAATCAGGCTTGAGAAGATGTCCAGAATCCAATGTCAGCGCTGTCTACGTCCGCAAACCCATTGCCTGTGCCCGCTGATCCCGAGTATCGATAGCCGCACTCGGGTATTGCTGCTTCAGCATCCGAGCGAAGTGAACCATGCGCTGAACACCGCGCGTCTAGCCGCGTTGGGCTTGAACAATGCCGAGCTGATCGTGGGCGAGGTGTTCGAGGATTTGCCGGCACTCTTGAACCCGCCGGGCTATCGGGCGCGGTTGCTGTTTCCTGCCGATGCTGCGCAGCCGTTGCAGACCTACACCGCCACCGAGGAACCGCTGCTGCTGGTGGTTCCGGACGGCACCTGGCGCAAGGCGCGCAAGATGCTGCACCTCAATCCGCTGCTGGCGGCGTTGCCCAGAGTGACTCTGGTTGAGGGTGGCGTGTCTCGATATCGGCTGCGCAAGGCACCGGGGCCGGGGGCGTTGTCGACGGTGGAGGCGATAGTGCAGGCGTTGCAGATCCTCGAAGCGCCGGCCGATTTCGAGCCATTGTTGAAACCGTTCGAGGCGTTGATCGAGGGGCAGATTAAGGCGATGGGGGAGGAGACCTACCAAAAGAATCACGGGCCGAAATGACCGTTGGTTTTGAGGGCCTCTTCGCGGGCAAGCCCGCTCCCACAGGATCTGCGGCGTACACAGATAATGTGAACACCGCTGGACACTGTGGGAGCGGGCTTGCCCGCGAAGAGGCCCGCACAATCAGCAAAAATCTCAACCAGAAACTACCGCTCCCGCATCGCCTCGGTCCGCGCTTTCAACACCGGTTTAAGCAAGTAATCCAACACACTCTTCTGCCCGGTAATGATATCCACCGTCGCCACCATCCCCGGAATAATCAGCAACGGCTTCACATCACCCCCCAAATGATTCTTGTCGGTCCTGACCTGAATCAGATAAAAACTGTTGCCCTTGTCATCGGTGATGGTGTCCGCCCCGATCAACTCCAGCTTCGCACTCAAGCCGCCATAAATCGTGTAGTCGTAGGCACTGAACTTGACCATCGCTTTCTGCCCCGGATGCAGGAACGCCACGTCCTGCGGCCGAACCTTGGCTTCGATCAGCAGGTTATCTTCCAGCGGCACGATTTCCACCATGTCGCTGCCCGGCTGAACCACGCCGCCGATGGTGTTGACCTTCAACATCTTGATAATCCCATGCACCGGCGACACCACCGTGGTACGGGTCACGCGGTCGTCGATGGCGATGCTCGACGCGGTGATTTTCGACAGGTCGGTGCGCTTCTCATTCAGCTCCTTGGCCGCGTCCGAGCGGAAGGATTGCTCCGACTCATCGATCTTGCTCCTGATCTCGTTGATCGCCGACTCGGCACGGGGTATCGCCAGGGTCGTGGCATTGAGCGAGCCGCGAATCTCTACCGCGCTGCGTTTAAGTCGCAGGATTTCCACAGGCGAAACCGCCCCGGTGCCCACCAGCGGTGCGGACATGTTCATCTCTTGTTGCAGCAGTGCCAGGCTGGAACTGTATTGCCCCTGTTTGGAACGAAACTCCGCCAGTTCCTGGGTTTTTTGCCGAAGTTGTTCCGACAGGGTGCGTTGTTCGCTGGCCAGGCGCCGTAGCCGTTGTTCATGCAGCGAACGTTCGTCCTCGGCCACTTGCGGGGCCTTGGCGATGACTTCCGCTGAGAGTTTGAATGGCCGTCCTTCGGCTTCGGCGGAAAGCCGTTCGACCTGCGCGGTCAGCGCATAGCGATCGGCCTCGCTTTCGCCCTTGTTCGACAGAAAACGCGTGTCATCCAGGCGCAGCAAGGTATCGCCCTTGTTCACCATTTGCCCTTCGCGGACGAAGATTTCGGTGACAATCCCTCCCTCCAGGTTCTGGATCACCTGGATCTTGCTCGACGGAATCGCCTTGCCTTCGCCCATGGTAACTTCCTGCAACACGGCGAATTTGGCCCAGACCACGGCAGTGATGATCAGTCCGGCGGCTAGCCACACGGTAATCCGCGACCAGCGGGGTGAGTCCTGCAACGCGGCACTGGCGGTTTCCGGCATGAACTCGCTTTCGGCGCTTTTACTGAAGCTGCCGAAATAACCCCGTGAGTCTTGAGAAGCGGACATAGGCGACTCCTAGACAGCCGCAGAGCCGACGCGGCCCTTGCGCAGTGCATCGATGACCGCTTCTTTCGGACCGTCGGCGACGATCCGTCCGTTGTCCAGCACCACCAGCCGATCCACCAGGCTGAGCATCGAGGTGCGGTGAGTGACCAGCAGCAGGGTTTTGCCCTGGACCCAGCCGTGGAGTTTTTGCCGCAGAACGTCTTCGCTGCTGTTGTCCATGGCGCTGGTGGGCTCGTCGAGCAGCATGATCGGCGGGTCGAGCAACAAGGCGCGTGCCAGCAACACCGCCTGGCGCTGGCCGCCGGACAGCAGTTGCCCACGCTCGCCCACTGGCCGGTCAAACCCTTGTGGGTGCTGGCGCGCGAGCTCGGTGACGCCGGTGAGTTCCGCCACTTCGAGCATCCGTGCATCGCTGATGTAGCGTGCGCCGAGGGTCAGGTTGTCGCGCAGGCTGCCGGCCAAAAGGGGCAGGTCATGGGCGACGTAACCGATTTGCTGGCGCAGGTCGGCGACGTCCAGTTGCCGCAGGTCCAGGCCGTCGAGCAGCAGTTGGCCTTCTTGCGGCGCGTAGAAACCCATCACCAGCCGCGCCAGGGTGCTTTTGCCCGAACCGCTGCGACCGATGATGCCGATCCGTTCGCCGGGTTTCACGCTGAAGCTGACATTGGCCAGCGCCGGAGCGCTCTGGCCGTTGTAGTGGAAAGTCACTCCGATGACGTCCAGCGCACCTTGCAGTTGCGTGCGTTCCAGCGGCCGTTGTCTGGCGTCGCGTTCCTGGGGCAGGGACATCAGCGCGTCGGTGCTTTTCATGGTCAGTTGTGCTTGCTGGTAGCGGGTGATCAAGCCGGCGATCTGGCCCAGCGGCGCCAGCACCCGGCTGCCGAGCATGTAGGTCGCCACCAGCGCGCCGACGCTGAGATTGCCGGCGATGATGCTGTAGACCCCGGCGACGATGGTCGCCATGCCGGAAAACTGCTGGATGAACAAGGTGCCGTTGGTGGCCAGGGCCGAGAGATTGCGCGCATGGCTGTCGAGGCGGGCGAGCGCGCCGTGGGTGCTTTCCCACTGGTGCTGGCGTTCGCTTTCAGCGCTGCAGGCCTTGAGCGTTTCCAGGCCGCCGAGGGTTTCGATCAGCAGGGCCTGGCGTTCGGCCCCCAGGGTCAGGCTTTTTTGTACGGTGTCGCGCAGGCGGGCTTGGATCACCATGGCAAAAATGACCGTGATCGGAAACGCCAGCAGCGGAATCACCACCAGCCAGCCGCCGAGCAGGCCGATCACTACCAGCATCAGCACGGCGAAGGGCAGATCGATCAGGCTGGTCAGGGTTACGGCGGTGAGGAATTCGCGCAGGCCCTGGAAGTCATGGATGCTTTGGGCGAAACCCCCGATGGTCGCCGGCCGCGCTTTCATGGCCATGCCGGTGATACGTTCGAACAGCGTGGCCGACAGGATCACGTCGGTTTTCTTTCCGGCGGTGTCCAGCAAGTGTGCGCGCACCACCCGCAGTACCAGTTCGAAGCCGGTACCGATCAGCAAGCCGATGGACAGCACCCACAACGTCGACGTCGCCTGGTTCGGCACGACTCGGTCATAGGTCTGCATGACAAACAGCGGCACCATCAACCCCAGCAGGTTGATCAGAAAACTGGCCAGGATCGCATCGCCGTACAGCCACTTCGACAGCTTCAACGTATCGCGAAACCAGGCTTCGACGCGGGGCACCAGGGGCGAGCGCAAGTCTTCGAGTTCATGGCGCGGCCGGGCGAACAACGCCTGGCCGCTGTAGTGTTCGGCCAGCTCTTCACGGCTGACCCATTGTTCACCACCGTCGGCTTCGCTCGGCAGGATCAGCGCCCGACCGTCATCGTCCCAGCGCCGTAGAATCGCGGTGCGGCCGTTACTGAGGATGAGCATGACGGGGAGGTTGAGGGTCGAAATATCCGCCAGTTCACGGCGCAGTACACGTGCCTGCAAACCGGCCCGGGCCGCTGCGCGCGGCAGCAGGTCCAGGCTCAGGCGTTGCTGTGCCATGGGCAGCCCGGCACTCAGGCTGGCGCGACTGACCGTCGCGCCGTGGAGTTTGCAGAGGATCAACAGACCGTCCAGCAGTGGGTCATCGAAGCTCAGCCGCGGGTCGACACCGATGTTGCCGGTTTCCATGCTGGTCACAGTGAACGCTCCCGTTGAACTACAGGATTACCTGATCCGGATTATCTCAATTCGGGCAGGCGAGCTTCGTTTTTCACTTCGGCCTGGGCGATCGCATCGGCGGGCAGCACCACCCGTTGTTTGCTCAGCAACTGACCCATGTTCGCCAGTACGCGGTACATCGAGTACTCCTCGACGTAGCGCACTTCGGTGTAGCGCCGATTGGCGTTGTACAGCTCGTTTTCACTGTCGAGAAGATCGAGCAGGGTCCGTTGGCCCAGGCCGAACTGGTCCTGATACGCCGCCCGTACCCGGGTGGTGGTCTCGGCGTATTCGCGGGCGGTCGGGGTTTGTTTCTTGGCGTTGACCATGGCGTTCCAGGCCAGGTGGATGTTCTCGTTGAGCTGGCGCAGGGCGTTGTTGCGAATGTCCATTGCCTGGTTGATCCGGTGCGCGTTGCCGGCCAGGCGGGCCTTGTCGCTGCCGCCGCGGAACAGGTTGTAGTTCATCACGATCCCGACGCGCCATTCGTTGTCGTGACCTTCCTCGCCCTGCACGTTGTTGTTCGCGCCCACCGCGGCTTCGGCATCGAAGCGCGGGTAGAACGGTGACTTGGAGACTTCGTACTGGCTCTCGGCCGATTGCACATCGGCCTGGGCCGATTTCAGGTACGGGTTGTAATCCACCATGCTCTGCTGGGCTTCCGGCAGGCTGGGGGGCAATTCGCCGCGAATGGACGGCAGCGTTTCCAGCTCATCGGGCATGCGGCCCACGACGGCGAAGAAGTTCGATTCGGCATCGGCCAGATCGACTTCGGCGGTGTCGAGGTTGTTCTCCGCCAGCGCCCGGCGGGCAGTGGATTGATCGGCGTCGGCGTTGCTGCCGATACCCCGCTGGGTGCGCAGGCCGATCTGGTCGTTGACCCGCAGGTGCGCTTGCAGATTGTTCGTGGCCAGGGTCACCAGTTCGCGGCGCTTGAGCACTTCGAGGTAGACCTCGATGGTGCGCAGGGCCAGGTCCTGAGCGGTGCCCTGAGCGAAATAGGCCCGGGAGTTGACCACGCCTTTGGTGCGCTCGACTTCATTGGCGGTGTTGAAACCATCGAAGAGCATCTGGCGCAGACGCAGCTCCGATTGGGTATAGGTGAGGATTTCCTTGTGGTGATTGCCGAATGCCCGGGTGTTGGTGTTATCGCTGTACCCGCGGCCATAGGCGGCATTCAGATCTACCGATGGATAAAATCCCCCTTTGGCGACTTTCACGTCTTCATCGGCCGAGAGGCGGCCGTCCACCCGGGACGCCAGCTCCGGGTGAGTGGCAATGGTGCTTTGGATCGCTTCGGTCAATGACATCGCCTGAACCTGGGATGTGCACGCCATGGCCAGAAGAATCGCGCTGCAAAGGGGGGTCAAAACGCGCATGGAGTATCTCCCTGAAGTCCTGAATGGTGCTTATCAGTCGCCAATTATTTGACGGCTTTTATAGGTAAACCGTTTCATGCTTGTAACAACAGAGCTAAGAACATTTTGGCGCGAACCTAAGAAGTATTTTTCATAAGGCTTATGCCAAAAAAAACTTATGCACTCTGCAAAATCCAGCACATTGTTCATGGCGAAAGCCTTTGATTCAGAAGCTTTAGGGCGCTTCTCAGGGCTTGAGGAAAGTTCCATCCATTTATCGACATAGGGCGGGAAAGTGCTGGAGGGGAGGGAAGCGTGACGGATTCAGGGCGACGGTTTTTTGTCACTTTGATGCTTCAGCACCGTTACGCATCGCTCGCAGGCAAGTTGTTGCGCAAGAGGACCCCGATGCCATTGATTGCATTGGGTTTATCCCGACCCGCACACCTCGCTCGCGAGTGACACGCATGGCGAGTCTGTCGCCAGGGCAGTGGCTTGCTTAAGGTAAGCCCTGCCCAGTGACGATCCGGGCTGTGACCTGCTTGACATGAGCACGTTCTTCGCAACGACAGGGTGCCGACAGCGGTTGGCAGCGGAGGAAATGCACATGGCTAAGCTCATCGGTATCGTCAGTAACGTCATTGGACAGGTGTTTGCGGTCTCGAGCGACGGCTTCCGACGCGTCCTGATCGAGGGCGATCGGCTGTTTGCCGGCGAGCAATTGCTCACGGGGGCCGAGGGCGCGGTGGCGGTGCATCTGCAAAATGGTCAGGAACTGACCCTGGGCCGCGGCAGCAGCCTGCAAATGACCTCCCAGCTCCTTGCTCATCAGGCGCCCCACGTGGA
Source organism: Pseudomonas fluorescens (assembly GCF_902497995.1). Classification (GTDB taxonomy): domain Bacteria; phylum Pseudomonadota; class Gammaproteobacteria; order Pseudomonadales; family Pseudomonadaceae; genus Aquipseudomonas; species Aquipseudomonas fluorescens_BK. The sequence goes on from NZ_CABVII010000042.1 coordinate 13,493, forward strand.
TATCACGGAGGCGGTGACACCGAGTCAGGCACAACTGACCGATGTCGAGCAATTGCAGAAAGTGATCGCGGCGGGGGCCGACCCGACACAGACCGGTGAAGCCACGGCAGCCGGACCCGGTCACAGCGATGCCGGCAAAGCGTTGGGCGGCGGCCACAGTTTTGTGATGCTGGAAGAAGTGGCGGGTCGGGTCGATCCCACGCTAGGCTTCGCCACGGAGGGCTTCAATCGCATTGTGGAGTTGCCCCGGGAACATGTGGTCGATGGTCCGGACAAAGTCGACGACGGGGCGGTCGGTGCGGGTGGCGCAGGCGGAACAGGTGTGGTGTCGGCGCCGCCGGTGGTTCCTGACGTTGTGGATAACCCGGTCACGCTCATCGGCCTGTCCGTGACGGGGGGTGAACTGACGCTGAACGAAGCCAACCTGGCCGACGGTTCTGCCTGCAACCCCGGTGCGCTGACGCAGCACAATACCTTTACAGTGATCGCACCGGACGGGCTGAGCAGCCTGAGCATTGGCGGGATCAACGTGATCAGCGGCGGCGTGGCCGCCGGTTTCCCGCTGTCGATCGTCACCCCGTTGGGCAATACCTTGAGCATCACCGGTTACGACCCGGCCACCGGTGTCGTCAGCTACAGCTACACCCTGCTCGATAACGAAACCCATCCGAACGCCAACGGTGCCAATAGCATCAGCGAAGACTTCAACGTGGTCGCCACCGACGTTGATGGCAGCACCGCCTCGGGGCAGATCAACGTCAACATCGTCGATGACCTGCCCAGTGCAGTGAACGACAGCCATGCCCGTACTGCCTCGGAAGCTCGGCTGAACCTTCATGGCAACGTGCTGAGCAACGACGTGCAAGGCGCCGACCAGGTGCCGACCGGCCATGGCAGCGGCCCGATCACCCCGGGCACGTTCAACGGTACCTACGGCACCCTGGTGCTCAATGCAGACGGTACCTACACCTACATCCTGAATACCAGCGATGCCGATTTCAAAGCCCTGCACGGTGGCGGCAACGGGACGGAAACCTTCACCTACACCCTGACCGATGCCGATGGCGATACCAGCACCGCCAACCTGGTGCTGAACATCCACAACAACGATGACCCGGTCATCATCAAGGGCCTGGACGTCGATTGTGGCGAGCTGACGGTCTATGAGAAAAACCTCTGCGAGGGCTCCTGTCCCGATGCCCCGGCCCTGACCCAGAGCGGCAGCTTCTGCGTCACCGCGCCGGACGGTCTGCATACCCTCACCGTGGGCGGTATCGCCGTCGTGACCGGCGGCGTGGCCGCAGGCTTCCCGCAATCGATCGTGACGGCCTTGGGCAATACCCTGACTATCACCGGTTACAACCCGGCCACCGGCGTGGTCCATTACAGCTACACCCTGGTGGATAACGAAACCCACCCGAAAGGCCGTGGCGCCAACAGCCTCACCGAGCACTTCAACGTGGTTGCCACCGATAGCGACGGCAGCACGGCCTCGGGCCAGATCGATGTGAACATTGTCGATGACGTGCCCAACGCCGTCGCTGCCGAGCGCTCGGTGGCCGCCGCGCAGATGGACTCCAACCTGCTGCTGGTGATCGACGTGTCCGGCAGCATGGCCGACGCTTCCGGTGTCAATGGCCTGTCGCGGCTGGCGCTGGCCAAGCAGGCGATCTGCGCCTTGCTCGACCAATACGACGACCTGGGCGACGTGAAAGTGCAGATTGTCACCTTCAGCAGCCACGCCTCGGACAAGACCTCGGTCTGGGTGGATGTGGCGACGGCCAAGTCGATCATCGCCGGCCTGAGGGCGGGCGGTGACACCAACTACGACGCGGCCGTGGCCGTGGCGAAAACCGCGTTCGACACCGATGGCAAACTGACGGGGGCGCAGAACGTCGGTTACTTCTTCTCCGATGGCAAACCCAACGAAGGGTCTATCGGCAGATCGGATGAAGCGGCCTGGAAAGCTTTCCTTGAAGACAATGACATCAAGAACTACGCGATCGGCCTGGGCAAGGGCGTCAGCAATGACAGCCTCGATCCACTGGCCTATGACGGCAGTACCGGCACCAACACCAACGCCGTGATCGTCAAGGACCTCGGTCAACTCAACTCGGTACTCTCGGGCACTGTGGTCGGCGTACCGGTCACCGGCTCGCTGTTGGGCGAGGGCGGTACATTCGGCGCCGATGGCGGTTTCATCAAATCCATCACGGTGGATGGCACGACGTACACCTATAACCCCAAAGGCAACGACCACCAGGGTTCGCTGAGCTTCAGCGGTGGCGCCAATCACGGCAGCTTCAACACCGCCAACAACACCCTGAGCATCGCCACCGACAACAAAGGCACACTGCTGGTCAACCTCGACACCGGCGAGTACAGCTACACCTCGCAGAAGACCACGGCGGTGGTGCTCACCGAAAATATCGGCTTCACCGTCAGCGACAACGACGGCGACCGGGCCAGCTCGACGCTGGTGGTCAAGGTCATTCCGAACGGGGCACCGGTGGCGGTCGATGACCACGTCATCACCAACGTGCTGTCGGGCAGCGTCGTGCTGCCGGGTGAATTACTGCTGGCCAACGATACCGATCCCGAGGGTGATCCGCTCACTGCAGCACCGACCACCTTCAATACCGGATGGATCGCCAAAGGTGCGGACTTCTGCGGCACCGGGGCGATCAACTTCACCGGCGGCCAGAATTGCGCGCCGAACCAGACGTTGGCGAACGTGCGCAGCGCCTTTGCCGCGAATGCGGCCACCATGACCGCGGTGCTGGTGGTCAGCGGCTATCTGGGCAAAGTCACCCACGCCAATGCCAACGATGAGGACCGCATCACCGTCAACCTCAAGCAGGGTGAAACCCTCAACCTGGACCACAACCTGGCGGCTGGCCACATCGCGATGGAGTACTCCGTCAACGGTGGCGCGTTCATTGCCATCGCCGACGGCCAGACCATCACCGCAACCTCGGATGCCACTTACCGGATCCACATCACCAATACCCCCGATGGCCCGGGACACAGTGGCAAGGGTTCGGAAAACTACACATTGACCATGACCGTCAATTACTCCGGCGCCCACGACGTCACCCCGGATTACCACGGCACCTACACCGCCAGCGACAACCATGGCGGCAGCGACAGCGCCGCCGTGACCATCAGTTATCAGGACGGCCACACGCTCGTCGGCACCGCGGACGATGACGTGTTGGTGGCGGGCACCGGCGACAACCTCATCCATGCCGGCGGCGGCAATGATGTGCTGACCGCCGGCAGCGGCAACAACACCCTGCACGGCGAGGCCGGCAATGACCTGCTGTTCAGCGGATCGGGCAACGACCTGCTCGACGGCGGCACCGGCAACGACACCGCCAGCTATGCCCATGCCACGGCCAGAGTCACCGTCGATCTGGGCCTGGCCGGGGCGCAAGCCACCGGGGGCGCCGGCACCGATACGCTGACGGCCATCGAAAACCTGACGGGTTCGAACTTCAACGACGCCCTCACCGGTGACAGCCACAGCAACATCATCACCGGTGGTCTGGGCAAAGACATCCTCAATGGCGGGGATGGCGATGACTTCCTGATCGGCGGGTTGGGCAACAACACCCTCACCGGCGGCGCGGGTGCGGACACCTTCCAGTGGCTCAAGGGCAACAGCGGCCACGACGTGGTCACCGACTTCACGCCGGGCACCGACAAGCTTGATCTGTCGCAACTGCTGCAAGGGGAAAACGGCACCGCGGCCTCGCTGGATGACTACCTGCACTTCAAAATCAGCGGCAGCGGCGACTCGCTGGTCACCCGCATCGATGTCAGCGGCATGGCCGGCGGTGCGACGAACCAGACCATCGATCTGGCGGGCGTCAATTTGGCCAGCCATTACGGCGTCACGCCGGGAGCGGGTGGGGTGATTGCGGGGGGGCACGATACGGCGACGATCATCAACGGGATGTTGAACGATCATTCGTTGAAGGTGGATACCGTCTGACCTGAAACGACAAAACCCGCCATCTCCGGTCAAAGTGATGGCGGGTTTTTTGTTGTCTGATGCGAGGTGGGTTGGCCGTTAGTGATGTATTGCCTGGTCCGCCGTCTTCGCGGGCAAGCCCGCTCCCACAGAGATCTACAGTGAGCCGGGATTGTGTGAACGACGAGAACCCTGTGGGAGCGGGCTTGCTCGCGAAGAACGATAACGCGGTCCAACTGATGAATCACATCGGCTCCGGCGGCCCGATCAACCGCCCCATCACACCAGACACCCCCAGCTCCCTGATCACCTCCAGCTCCCCTTTGCTCTCGACCATTTCCGCAATCAACGGCAAATCGATGCTGTTCGTCGCCCGAAAAATCGCCTCGATGAACAGCCGCTTGTCTTGCTGTTCATCGATGCCCCGAATGTAGGCCCCATCGATCTTCAAGTAAGCCAGCCCCAGTTGCGTGAGGTTGCCGATCTGACTGAAGCTGCCACCAAAATGCTGCAAACCGATGCGGTAGCCGGTGTTGAGCAAACCATGGCTCAGACCCTGCAATTGCTCTGGAGGAGGCAGTTGGCGTTCATCGATTTCCAGGGTCAGCAGCGGGGCCAGTTCAGGCAATGATACAAGCATGTCGAGGACCCGTTGCAGTTGCACCTGATCGCGCAGGGTGCTGCCGGACAGGCTCAACGCCAGGGGCCAGCGGTTGACCAGGAGGTAGTCGAGGGTGGCTTCGAGCATGGCCAGGTCGAACCGCGCCGACCAGCCGAGACGTTCGATCCATGGCAGGAAATGTCCGGCGGCAATCGCCGAGCCTTGTGGGTCGAGCAGGCGCGCAAGGACTTTGTGATGCAGCACCTGGCTGGTGTCGGCGCATTGTACGACGGGTTGAAAGTACAGTTTCAGCTTGCCTTCGGTCAGGGCGTCGTCGATCCAGGTTCGCCAGTCGTACTGGGTCTGGTTGGGCGTGCTGTCGCTGTGGCGCAGGAGTACCCACGGCCGCTCGGGATGGAGTTGGGCTTCAGTCAGCGCTTGGTCCAGTCGTAGCAGCACCTCACTGGCCGGCTCGCCGGGGCGGAAGGCGACCATTCCCAAATGCGCCACCGGCATGCAATCGCTGGCGCCGGTCAGGCGCAGGTTTTCCAGGGTAACGCTGATTTCGGTGGCCAGGTGTGCGGCATCCTGGCTGTCCAGACCCGGTGTCAGCAGGCTGAATTCGCCACCGCGATTACGCGCCGCCAGCCAGGTACGACGCTCCGGCACCTGAGTCAGACGCGTCAGCAATTCAGCGACGGTACTGATCAAGGCGTCGGTGCGCTGGCCCCCGAGGCGCTGGTTGAGGCCGGCCAGATCGTTGATTCGCAGCATCAGCAAATGGCCGTCACTGCTCTGCTCGCCAACCCGCAAATGGTCGGCCAGTTGTTCATCCAGCAAGCGCCGGTTGGCCAGGCCGGTCAGGCTGTCCTGATAGGATTGCGCCCGCAGTTTTTCACTGCGCGCGGCCTCTTCGGTGAACAGCGCCTTGAGCTTCTCGACCATCTGGTTCATGGCCAGCACCACGCGTTTGAGTTCAGGTGTACGGGGCAGTCTCGGCAAGCTGAGGAACTCGCGTTTGCTGATGGCCTCGGCCTGTCTGACCATGGCCTCGAGCGGACGAAATTGCCGGCGCAACAACCACCCACCGAACAGGGCGCTGAGCAATCCGCACAACAAAAACCAGATCAGGCTGCCCAGTGTGCTGTCCCAGAGTCTGGCCAGGGCGAACTGCGGATTGCTTAGCACTTCGACGCGCGCAACCTGTTCCCAGCCGCGCATGATCAGGGCGTCGCCGCCCTGTGGATGCAGCTTGACCAGGCTGACAAACCAGCCGGGAACGTCCTCCGCCAATGCCGCGGCGCTGCGTTCAACCAGCACCTGCTCATTCTCGATATTGATGATCCGGATGCTGCTGAAATAGCCGCTGTCGAAAATCGAACTGACCATCAACTGGATCATCGCCGGGTCGTGGATTTGCGCGGTCAGGGATAACCCCAGCGCCGTGGCCGTGTCTTGGGCGTGGGAGCGCAACTGGCCGAGCATTTGTTCCCGGGAACTTTCCAGGCTGACAAAAAAACTGCCGCTGAACGCCACCAGCAGGAACAGGCAAATGGCGAGAAACAATTGTTTGCGCAGTGACATGAACATGCTCCTTGCTGTGGCGACTAGCCGTCGCCCATGGCGAACCCTTCGGCTTGCATCTTTTTCAGCACGTCTTGCCAGCGCGACAGACTTTTCGAGTCGCGGCTGGGTTTACCGCCGCTGGCTCCCGGCAGGTACAGGCCTTCGGCATTGAAAGCGTACACCGGCAACAAGGTCCTGGCGTTGGGAGGCGGGGCGGATTTTTCGTCAATCAGGTTGTCCAGTACCAGCGGATCTGCCAGATGCGCGTATCGTTCTGAAAACTCAGTTGCTGATTGAAGAAGCGATTGACCGCGTTCAGTTGCTCGCGCACGGGTGCGTTGAGTTCCTTGACCCTCCTGGACTACGCCGGCGACGAGGCAAGTCGGGATGCTCGGGTGCAGATGGGAGAAGTCTAGGTGGTGTTTTCGGCGCAGGAGGCAGGTCATCGGACTTTTTGAGGGTTAGCCAAGATAGTGTCCACGCAAATGGTGGACATTATCTGGCTAATTTATTTGGCAGTCAGTAGAGGCTGTAGTGTGGATAGTTACTCTTTCACTGCTGCAGCTTGAAAATTTCCGAGGTCATTGGTGAAACATTACCAGCAGCGTCCTTCGCTCTTACATCGACCGCGAACGAATAGGGTATACCCAAATTGGTAAACGTATGACTGTTTCCCGCTACGAAGGTTTTAGTCCCTGGTTTAAGGAACACCTCATAACCTGTCACTGCTACGTTGTCGGTAGACGAGGGCCAGGTAACTTTCGCGGACGTTCTGGTAATATTGCTAATAATGAGTTTTCCGGGTTGGGTAGGGGCGGTTGTGTCCGGCGTGAGGAAATCAAAGGAGACGGGTGCAGAAAAGTTTTCAGCAGCGTCTTTGGCTTTCACTTCGATACTGTATGAAGCTCCACCTTGCAGATCGATAAACGTGTGCTGGGGAGCGGCGACGGTTATCGCAGGTGTGTTATTGATGGAGACCGTATAGCCCGTCACTGCCACATTGTCAGTTGACTCAGGCCAGCTGATGGTCGCTGAGGTGCCCGCGATAGCGCTGGCAACGGGTGTTCCGGGTCGGGTAGGCGCGGAAGTGTCCGGAGTGCGGAACCTGAAAGAGACTGGCGCGGAAAGATTTCCAGCCGCATCTTTGGCTTTAACTTCGACAGTGTATGAGACAGCCTCCTTTGAATCGTTAAAGTGGTATTCCGGGGCGATGACGGAGATGGGAAGCGCGTTATTGATGGAGACCGTATAGCCCGTCACTGCCACATTGTCGATTGACGCCGGCCAGCTGAGTGTCGCGGATGTGCTGGTGAAATTGCTGGCAACCGGAGTACCAGGTTGAGCAGGGGCGGTTGCGTCCAGCGTGCGGAAACTCGAGTTGTTATGTCCAGAATAATTTTCAGCAGCATCTTTCGCTTTGACATAAGCCCGGTACGTCGTGAATTCACTGAGGTTGGTAAAAGTATGACTGGTCCTGGTCACTGCGACCGGCGGTGCATTATCGAGTTGGACCGTATAACCCGTCACTGCCACATTATCGGTGGACGCGCGCCAACTGACTTTCGCCGATGTGCTGGTGATCTCCGTGATAACGGGTGGGCCAGGTTGGGTAGGGGCGCTATTGTCTGGCGCGCGTGAAACAAAAACTACGGAGGATGCTGGCGAAAGATTGCCGGCGGCATCTTGCGCCTTGACATCAACCTTGTACGAAAAATTCGGAGATAAACTGGTAAACAGGTGACGGGGATCTTTTACTGTGATCGCGGGAGCGCTGTTAAGGGAGACTGCATAGCCCGTCACTGACGTATTATCTGTAGCCGCAGTCCAGCTGACTGTCGCCGATGTGCCATTGAGATTGCTGACAACGGGTTTACCAGGTTGGGTAGGGGCACTTTCGTCCGGCAAGGTGAAGTACAAGGTAGCCGGAGAAGAGTTATTGCCAGCAGCATCTGACGCTTTGATTTCTACTGCGTACGAGATGGAATCATTTAAACCAGTGAACGTGTAGTTCGTGCCAGTAACAGTGACCGGAGCGGCGCGATTCAGGGAGACAGTATAGCTCGTCACTGCCACATTATCTTTAGACTCGGTCCATCTGATGGTCGCTGATGTTGGGGTACTATTGGTAACTTCGGGGTCGCCAGGCAAGGTGGGGGCGGTTGCATCCGGAGTGCTGAATTGCATAGTCGCCGGTGCAGAATAATTTCCAGCAGCATCTTTCGCCCTGACCACGACCCTATAGGAGCTTAAGTCACTCAAGGCGGTAAACGTGTAGCTGGTGCCGGTGGTAGTCAGTGGAGGGGAGTTGTTGATGAATAGCGTATAGCCCGTTACCGCCACATTGTCGGTAGCCCCCACCCATTGCACTGTCGCAGAGGTACCCGTCAGGTTCAAGGGTTCTGGATGAAGTGACGGTATCGACGGCGCTGTAGTATCTGGCGGTGCAGGCTCGAATGCCACCCGAACAGACGAAATTTTGCCATCCAGTTGTTGGTTGCCACCGCTGCGTGTGACCTTGAGATCGTCAGTTTCGTAACTGCCTTCATAAGTACCAATGGTAGTTGGCCAGGTAATATCATGCTTGACTTCGATCGTTGAGCAGCCTTGATCGCAATTGCTGGATCCCCAATTCCCATACAGAGTAATCACTGTTCCTGCTCGGGCTGTGCTGAGGGTGGCAGATCGGGTTTCATCATTATCGCAATCGCCGCCAAAATTGAACGTGGTGGGGTGGGTCAGCGCTACCGAGCACACGATATTCTGGCTGCCATTATTTCCTTCGTGCAAAACGATGGCTGCTTCGGAAAAATCGGCTGGATGCTCTTCGACATGAATGCGCGATATTTTTCCATCCAGGCCATTGTTGTTGAAGTGGCGAATGGAGTAGTCACCTGTGTCCTGTGTTTTTTCGAAGCTGCCCACTACGATTCTTTCATTCAAGCCGATGTCACGTTTGACATCAATGATTGAGTAGTCATCTTGTCGATTGCCTTCAGGGCTGTCAAAGACGGTCAATCGAGAGCCTTTGGCAATTCCGCGAAGTACCAGAGAGCGGGCCTCGTCGTTTTCGCAGCCATGTGATGCCAGTTTTATATTGTAGTCCTGGCCAGCCGGGAGTACGCAGACCGTATCCTGGTCGGTGTTTGCATTGTTATCTTCGTAAAAATAGTATCCTCCGTTGTTCAGCGCAGCAGCGTAAGGAATGGCATCACCTACGTTGGTGTAATCGATCGCAATAAAATTGGGTACAAGGCGTTCACCGGCAGTCGCTTTGCAGTATTTTTCGACGCGTCGCTCGAGGTATGTCAGGTTGTTATCGATGTTCCCGGCGTCCGCTTGGGATTTCACGACTGCATGAAATTGATTCATCAAAAAAAGCCGCTCTGCTCCAGGAAGGTGATAAGTCATTAAACTTCGCTTGAGTGGAATTCCAGGGAATGGGGTCTCAGGTTTTGCCGGGATAGGGCAACCCACCGGATCATTCGGGGCAATGCATGGTTTCGCTGGTTGAGCCGGAGTTATGCCGGGTGGCCACCGGGTTTCGCATGCCCATTGATGATCCAGCGCATTCCCGCCGAGGTCATACGTATTCTGGATCTGATCATTATGGTCATGAAGAATAGTGACGTGGGTACCGTTGATGGTGTAATTAGCGCTTAAGTCGCCATCGGTAGTTATTATCAGTCTTCGTCCGCTGGATATTAGTTCGCGCAAAGTAGGCCAGGCTGTTTGGTTTTGCAGAAGGTCCGGAGAGAATACAATGTTCTCAATGCCTGGTATTTCTTTTAGTGCGCTTTCAAATAGTTCTCTACTAATATGCGACTCCAGGATAAGCGTGATAATTTCGTTAGGGTTGTTTCTTAGGAAAGGAAGAAATGTGTTATTCATTTCATCCGCAAATATCTTCGAACCGCCAACGGTGCAGCGACTACCACTCGTATGGCACATGGCTACCGTCTGGCCTGCTAGAAGGTTAAGGGGGTACAAATCAAGCATAAACGCTCGCACCCCACGATTCAACTGGCTTTGCATATCGTCCAGATAGGCGTTATGCGCGGTGACCCATGTATATTCATTAAATGGTTTGTCGTAGTTGATAATCCTGTTCGTCGATCCGGTCATCGATTCAGCGGTGGCAGTCTGGGTGTCAGACGCATTTTTTGTGTTCTCAACGGGTGTGGCATCACTTAACGTAGAAAATAGCAGGCAGAAGAACAGCGTCAGGAATCTTTTTTGACGTCCAGGTGAAAAACCATTGCACAACTTTCTGCTTTCGGTTGTCGCCCTTAAGTTAAGTGTCAAAATTATATTCTGGAGTCTTTTGCAGTTTTGCAGGCTTTTGCCGAAGGCACGGTTCATAGGGGTACTCCTTTAGCCGGAAATTTTTTCATCCTGATACTAACGGGAGCAATTCAATGCTTTTTGTTGCGTCGTTGACTACTGTCATAAATGACAGGTGCGACGAACGGAGTCGTCGATTGGACCTCGATGATTCTCGGCGCGTTAGCCAATGGCCGCGATTGGTTCGGCACTCAGGGATTTAGCCGTGGGAGAACGTTATGTGTGCGACTGCTACAAGAGGAATGTTTCAGGATTTGTGCAGGGTCTTCTGCCAAAGAATATAAACCGTCACCAGCACCGCGCTGGTCAGCATGAACCCGCGTGCCCAGGGCAGCGGCACCAGGTAACAGGACAGCAGGATGCTCGCCCACATCAAGCCGATGGCATACACCTTGCCCTTGAGCGGGATGCCATTACCGTCGAGGTAGTTGCGAATCCAGGGCCCAAGCCGCGGGTGCTCCACCAGCCAATGGTAAAAACGCGGGGAACTGCGGGCGAAACAGGCCGCCGCCAGCAGCAGGAAGGGCGTGGTGGGCAACACCGGCAGGAAAATCCCGATCACCCCCAGCGCTACGCTCAACCAGCCGATGGCCAGCAGCACGTAACGCAACATCAAGGAGCGGTTGCCTATGGGGTTGTCCATAGGCAAAACCTTAGTGGTGACGTGGCTTGAGGATCGCCGGTTTTTCGTCTGGCGCTTGGCACAGCAGGTACAGCGCGGTCAGGGCTTCCGGGATCTGCACGATCATGTCGTCCATCAGGTTGGCGTCTTTGGCGATGTCTTCGAACTCAGGCTGTTCGTCGAACAGACCCGAACCGACCATGATCGGCAGCAGCATTTCGCTGACTTCGTCTTCGGCGGTTTCGAACCAGGCCGCTTCGCGCAGGAACACGCCTTCCATGAAACCGATGCACCAGCCGCGCAAGTCGGAATCATCCGGCTCTTCGCCCAGGTCCAGATCGCAAGGCAGCTCGAACTCTTCATCGGACGCCAGTTGGCGAGCGATGTGAGCCTTGAGGGCCAGCAGGGTGGTTTCGATCGCTTCACGCTCGGTGTCGTCGGCGTAATGCGGCTCTTCGGCGAAGAGCGCGTCGATCCACTCCCGGTCGGGAACGATTTCGGAGCAGATCGACAGCGCGGTGAGGTAGCCGTGGGCGGCCACGTAGTCCAGCGCCTCGTCATGCAGTTCGTCGGCGTCGAGGAAGACTTGCAGGCGGGTTAGTTGCTCAGCGAAGGACATTAAAGGGCTACCTTGGGGAATTAAACAGATGCGGGAATTCTAGGCCTTCTTGAGCGCTTGGGCCAGCCGCGCGGCATATTTGCACCCCTGGGACCTCATGGAGCACCGCTATCCCTGTGGGAGCGAGCTTGCTCGCGATGGCGGCGTTACATTCACTATCAATATTGACTGGCCTGCCGCTATCGCGAGCAAGCTCGCTCTCACAGGTTTTGTGTTGCATCGGCATTCGTGTGTCTTATAAGCGGTGCCCTTTGCCAGACAGCGCTCGGGTATACTCGCGCGTTTTGTGATGCCCTGCTGGCGCCACGGCTGAGATGTGAAGCGTCATGCAATGCGCACTTACTATTCGTCAGTGCAGCCTGCGTGGTTCTGGACCAGTCTTGCAGGGATGTTTTTGGTGATTTCTGGAGTTTTTATGCTCGAACAGGCTCAACGCGTCCTCAAGGACATCTTCGGCTACGACAGTTTCCGTGGCCGCCAGGGTGCAATCATTGAGCGCGTGGCCAGCGGCGGCGACGCCCTGGTGCTGATGCCTACCGGTGGCGGCAAGTCCCTGTGCTTCCAGGTGCCGGCACTGCTGCGCGAAGGTCTGGCGGTGGTGGTCTCGCCGCTGATCGCGCTGATGGACGATCAGGTCGCGACCCTCGAAGAGCTGGGTGTCGCCGCGGCTGCACTGAATTCCACACTGAGCGCCGAGCAGCAACGGGATCTGGCCGCCCGGATCAAGCGCGGTGAAGTGAAGATGCTTTATCTTGCGCCCGAGCGCCTGGTTCAGCCGCGCATGCTGGCGTTCCTGCAAAGCCTTGAAATCGCCCTGTTCGCCATTGATGAAGCGCATTGCGTGTCCCAGTGGGGCCACGACTTCCGCCGCGAATACCTGCAACTGGGCCAGCTGGCGGAGCTGTTCCCCCATGTCCCGCGCATCGCCCTGACCGCGACCGCCGACAAGCGCACCCGGGAAGAAATCGTCGATCGCCTGCATCTGCAGGACGCTGAACGGTTCCTCTCGAGTTTCGATCGCCCGAACATTTTCTACCGCATCGTGCCCAAGGAGCAGCCGCGCAAGCAATTGCTGGCGTTCCTGGCCGAACGGCGCAGCGATGCCGGCATCGTCTATTGCCTGTCGCGCAAGAAGGTCGACGAAGTCGCGGTGTTCCTCAGCGAACAAGGGTTCCCGGCGCTGCCCTATCACGCCGGTCTGCCCAACGATACCCGGGCTCACCACCAGAAACGCTTCCTCAACGAGGAAGGCCTGATCATGGTCGCCACCGTGGCATTCGGCATGGGCATCGATAAACCCAACGTGCGCTTCGTCGCTCACCTCGATTTGCCCAAATCCCTTGAGGCTTATTACCAGGAAACCGGTCGCGGCGGCCGTGACGGTCTGCCAGCAGATGCCTGGATGGCCTACGGCCTGCAAGACGTGGTGATGCTCAAGCAGATGTTGCAGAACTCCGAGGGCGACGAACGCCACAAGCGTCTGGAGCAGCACAAGCTCGACGCGATGCTCTCGCTCTGCGAAGAAACCCGCTGCCGCCGCCAGACGCTGCTGGCCTATTTCGACGAGGACATGCCCGAGCCCTGCGGCCATTGCGACAACTGCGTCGACGGCGTACAGACCTGGGACGCCACCGAGCCGGCCCGCCAGGCGCTCTCGGCGATCTACCGCACCGGCCAGCGCTATGGCGTCGGGCATCTGGTGGACGTACTGCTGGGCAAGGACAACGAAAAGGTCCGCGGCATCGGTCATCAGCACCTGTCGGTCTACGGTGTCGGCAAGGCGATGGCCGAAGGTGAATGGCGCTCCCTGTTCCGCCAGCTGGTTGCCCGCGGCCTGGCCGACATCGACCTCGAAGGCTACGGCGGCTTGCGCCTGAGTGACAGCTGCCGGCCATTGCTCAAGGGCGAAGTGACCCTGGAACTGCGCCGCGACCTCAAGCCGCAAACCACTGCCAAAAGCAGCAAGAGCCAGGCGAGCCAGCTGGTTCGCGGCGAAGAACGCGAACAGTGGGAAGCCTTGCGCGCCCTGCGTCGCAAACTCGCCGAAGAACATGGTGTGCCGCCGTACGTCATCTTCCCCGACTCGACGCTGCTGGAAATGCTGCGCAGCCAGCCGACCTCGCTGGCGGCGATGGCCACGGTCAGCGGCGTCGGTGCACGCAAACTGGAACGTTATGGCGAGGCCTTCCTCGACGTGCTTGGCGGCCAGGTCGAGGCGCCGAAAGTGGTGGCCGACGTACGCCATGAGCTGATCACCCTGGCGCGGGCCGGCATGACCCCGCTGCAGATCGCCGGTCAACTGCAATGCTCGGAAAAGAACGTCTACACCATGCTCGCCGAAGCGATTGGCAAGCAGCAGTTGTCGCTGGAACAGGCGCTGGATCTACCCGAAGACTTGATGGGCGAAGTCCAGGACGCATTCCTTGACGGTGAGGGCGAATTGCCACCTGTGTCGGAGATTGGCGCGCTATTCGCCGGGCGAGTGCCGGAAGGTGTCTTGTATTGTGTTCGTGCCGCTCTTCAGTCGGAATTCGAAATCTGAATGAACGGGCGGTAACGATTCAGTACAGAGCAACCCTTGCCTATAGCCAACGGTCATGCTTAGCTGACTAATAATTAGTTTTTCTCTATTTTAGTCTAATCATGAGTGTTTTATGCCGTTCACCGATCAACACCGCTTTGGCATGCAACTGGCCCAGATGTCGCGCGGCTGGCGGGCCGAACTGGACCGTCGACTGGCCGGGCTCGGACTGTCCCAGGCACGCTGGCTGGTGCTGCTGCACCTGGCGCGTTTCGACAATGCACCCACCCAGCGCGAACTGGCGCAAAGCGTCGGCGTCGAAGGGCCGACCCTGGCCCGTTTGCTCGACAGCCTGGAAAGCCAGGGACTGGTGCAACGTCAATCGGTGCTGGAAGATCGCCGGGCAAAAAAAATCGTCCTCTGTGCCCCGGCCCGTCCCCTGATCGAACAAATTGAAACCATTGCCAACCAGTTGCGCCACGAACTGTTCGATGGCGTTGATGAAGCGGATCTGAAAATCTGCATGCGGGTGCACGGACACATACTGGCCAACCTGGAAAAATCTTGAGGCGTAACCGCGTGCCGGACTTTTGAGATACTCCATTGGGCAGACTATAAAGAACTAGTCGGCACTCTCGTGTTCGTACCGGATGTGCGAACACGTACAAGGTTGGTTCCGGTTATCCAAGGGATGCTCATGCTCGAGAGTTTGTACGTGGTATTGCGGTGTTGCACCAGGCTGCTGCTGGTCGGTGGTGCTGTTTCCTACTCGGCATTGGCGCCCGCGCTGGGCTTGGGCGAAATCACCCTGCATTCGGCGCTGAATCAGCCGCTGCGTGCCGACATCGCCCTGATGGACGCCGCGGGTCTGCAGGAGGGCGAGTTGTCGGTCAGCCTGGCGACGGCAGAAGAATTCAGCCGCGCTGGCGTTGATCGGGTGTTCTTCCTCAACGATCTGAAGTTCACGCCGATCCTGCGCGGTAACCACAGGTTGATCCGGGTGAGCTCCAACAAGCCGGTCAATGAACCCTTCCTCAATTTCCTGGTGCAGCTCAATCAGCCCAACGGACGCGTGCTGCGCGAGTACACGGTATTGATCGACCCGCCGGGCTCACCGGGGATTGTCCCGGTGGCTGACGAACCGGTTGCCAGCCCGCAATCGTCCGCCTTCCCGAGTGTCGAGCCGGCCGTTGCGGTGCCACCGGCGGTGAAGAGCAAAAAGCCGCCGACCCCGCGGGTCGATCAACCTGCTGCCGCGCCTGTCAATGATCCTGTTGCCGAGCAACTGGCCGTCAGCGTCCTGAAGAACCAGGCGTTGCAAACCACGATCGATGAGCTGAATGCACAATTGCAGGCGCAAAACGAGCACATTGCCGGCCAGAAAAAACAGGTCACCGAGTTGCAGACTCAATTGGCGCAAGTCAAACAGGCTTCGGTGGAGCCTGTTGCGCCAGACGCCGCGGCTCCAGCGCCGGTGGTTGCTGAAAGGATCGAGACGACTCACTTGCCGCTGATCTTCGGGTTGCTGTTGCTGGTGGCCCTGGGGTTGCTCGGATTGTTCGTTCGCCGTCAGCGCCAGCAGCTTCAGGCAGTACCTGAGTCGTTAGCCGTTTTGCCGTCACGGCACGAGCCGGTGCTGAATCGGGAAGCGCAGCCGCCTGCTTCGGCATCCGGACAGGGCGAAGCGTCGTCGGCGGGTGATGTGCTCGAAGGGGTCGGCATTTATCTGGCCTATGGCCGTTTTTCCGAAGCGGCCGGTTTGTTGAGAGAGGCGTTGCTCAAGGACCCGAACCGCACCGATCTGGCCGTGCAACTGCTGGAAGTTCTGGGCCAACAGGGTGACGTGCCCGCCTATGAAACGCAGGAAAACAGCCTGCGTGACGCTGGGTTCGACCCGCGGAAGCTTGAAGAAATTCGTGAGCGTTATCCGAAACTGCGCACCGTCGCCGCCTTGGCCATCGCACCCTCTATCACGCCGCCCGCGGTTGCGCAGCCCCAGGCTGTCGCCGCCAGCGATGAGTTCCAGTTGAACCTGGATGACCTGTCGATGGATTCGAACTGGGACCTGATCAGCCCCTTCGACCATTCACCGCCCGCCGCCGAATCCCCGAATGAGGCGTCACGCATCCACGAGCCTGAATTTACCTCGAATCTGCATATCTTGCCCGATGTGTTCGAAATGCCTGACGAGCCGACGCTGGGCGAACCCGAGTTCGAGTGGGTGGCCGAACCTGATGCACAACCTCTGGATGACGACTTTCTCGACGAATTCGCTGATTCCGGCCTGTCGTTGCAGCTTGAACCGTTGAATGCTGAGTCGATCGATCTCGAACTGTCCGAACCGAGTAATGCCGGCAAACTGGAACAGGCCCAGACCTGCATCGATGACGGCGACCTGGACAGCGCCATCGAATTGCTCAACGAGTTACTCAAGGACGGCGACGAGCCACTCAAACAGACCGCCCGGAGTTTGTTGGCCGGCATCCGTTGAAGGTCAAAAGACCTGTAGGAGCCGGCTTGCTGGCGATGGCATCACTGCGGTCTATCTGTAAGACCGCAGTAATCCCATCGCCAGCAAGCCGGCTCCTACAGGGCGAACGATAAAGCCGGCTATGATAGCGACGCCCTCTGGCTCAGGAATCCTGCCCATCATGACCGCGCATAAACCGGAAATCGTCATCACTTATTGCACGCAATGCCAATGGCTGTTGCGCGCGGCCTGGCTGGCCCAGGAACTGCTCAGTACCTTTGGCGATGACCTGGGCAAAGTGTCCCTGGTACCCGGCACCGGTGGGGTCTTTCACATTTTTTGTGACGAGGTGCAAATCTGGGAGCGCAAGACCGACGGCGGTTTCCCCGAGGCCAAGGTGCTCAAGCAGCGGGTCCGCGACCGGATCGATCCGGACCGCGACCTGGGGCACAACGACCGCACTCAGTGAGACGGGGCTTGTGTCGCAACGGTCTTTTTGCCTGAACTACCCGCGAGCCGGCTGGACGCCACGATCGCAACGATGATCAGCGCTCCGCCGATCAGCATGCGCAGCGTCGGGTTTTCATCGAACAGCACCCAGGCCATGGTGATCCCGTAAACCGGCTCCATAGCGAACACCACCGCGGCGGTTCGTGCCTTGATCACCGCCAGGCTGGCGACGAACAGGCTGTGAGCGACGCCGGTGCAGAACACCCCGAGCAGACCGATCCACAGCCAGTCGAGGGCGCGCACCTCACTCAACTGCGGTGCCGCCACCGGCAGCAGGCACAGCGCGACGACCACGTTCTGACACAGCGCCGCCTGCACCGGCGGGATGCGCCCGGAGCTGGCGCGGTTGGTCAACGACAGCAGGGCAAACAGCAAGCCGGAAGCCACCGCCCAGAGCAGGCCGATGGTGGCGCCGCTGGCCAGATCGAAGTCCGGCGTGACCAGCACCAGCCCGACACTCACCAGCACCACCAGCAGGATTTCGTTGGCGCGAATCCGCTCGCGAAAGATCAGCCCTTCGAGGATTACGGTAAACGCCGGGAAACTGGCAAAGCCCAGGGTAGCGATCGCCACGCCGGCGACCTTCACTGCAATGAAAAAACTGACCCAATGCCCGGCCAGCAGCAGGCCGCTGAGCGACAACCGGCGCCAGTCCAGGGCCTCAAGTTTCAACCAGCGCGTATGGCTGGCAAACCGCGCAAAAAATGCCAGCGCAAGTACGGCAAATGCGGCACGCCCGAAAACGATGACGGCGGGGGAGGCGGCGGCGAGTTTGCCGAACACACCGGTCAGGCCAAACATCAGTGCGCCGATATGCAGGGCGCCAAGGGCGGTACGGGGAGTCATTGCAATCCTTGATGAACGTAGTGAACCCGCATTGAATCGTATGAAGGCAACGGTGTCTGTCGGCAAACTATCGTTTTTTGTCGCCAGCCTCGCGCCGCAATTTGCCAGGCGAGGCGCCAAATTCGCGCAGCACCGCGGCCGCGAAGGCACTCTGCGAGCTGTAGCCGACCCGACTGGCAATCTCGCCGATGGGCAGCGCCGAATCCCGCAGCATGCCCACGGCCATGTGCAATCGTCGGCTGCGGATATAGTCCATCGGGGTCTGCCCGCATTCGGCAACGAACCGCGCATGCAACCGGGCGCTGGACAACCCGGCGATACGCGCCAGGTCGGCGACTTGCAGCG
Organism: Pseudomonas fluorescens; assembly: GCF_902497995.1. Lineage (GTDB taxonomy): Bacteria > Pseudomonadota > Gammaproteobacteria > Pseudomonadales > Pseudomonadaceae > Aquipseudomonas > Aquipseudomonas fluorescens_BK. Next base: position 31,910 of record NZ_CABVII010000042.1, read on the forward strand.
GGTAGGCTGCAGACTGATCGATATGTGCATTCAGCGCCGCATAGGGCAGGCGCCGACCGCCCACGACCTCCGGTTTGGCATGGTTGAGGCTGGCCAGCAACAGCACTGCACCCTGTTGCGCGATCAGAGGATCACTGACCTGGCTGGCCGCCAGCCAGTTCACCAGTTGGCTTTGCCCGGCATCCAGCGGCAGGCGCCCGGCATTGTCGAGCAAACGACGGCTGGCTTGCGCGTGATCGCCCATTGACTGCAAGACCCAGTCATCGCCTGGCACATCCAGCACCAGGCAACGGCTACCATTGGCGCTGCCGCAGGCATGGTGAAAACCGGACGGCACCACCACGAAACTCTGTTGCACCACCTGGCTGCCATGCCCATCGACCTCGAAATCCAGCGCGCCCGACAGCCCGAACACCAGTTGCGCGTGGTCGTGGCTATGGACGATCAGGTCGTCGCTGTACTGGCGTAGCGTGAGGATCGGTCTCATCGCAGGTCTCCCTATCAAGGTCGCCAGTCTACACCGAGGGCGCTCGCGAGCGGCTGTCACAGGACTGACTCGCCATTGTCATGGGCCATTAATCCGGCCGGGGCAAGCTTGCCCAAACAATTGCAGAGGGTTGCCCATGACCAGCGCCGAGTTCGCCAGACCCAGTCGCAAGCAACGTGTGCGTACCTTGTGGATTTCCGATGTGCATCTGGGCACCCGGGATTGCCAGGCCGAACACCTGTCGCAGTTTCTCAAGGGCTACCATGCGGACAAGGTCTACCTGGTCGGCGACATCATCGACGGCTGGAAACTGCGCGGCGGCATGTACTGGCCCCAGGCACACACCAATGTGATTCGTCGCCTGTTGACCATGAGCAAGCGCGGCACCGAGGTGATTTACGTCACCGGCAACCATGATGAGTTCCTGCGCCGTTACTCGACGCTGATCCTGGGCAACATCCAGTTGGTGGACGAAGCCGTGCACGTCACCGCCGATGGCCGTCATTTGCTGGTGATCCATGGCGACCAGTTCGATGTGATCACCCGGTACCACCGCTGGCTGGCCTTTCTTGGCGACTGGGCCTACGAATTCACCCTGACCCTCAACCGCTGGCTCAATCATTGGCGCGCCCGTTATGGCTATGGCTACTGGTCGTTGTCGGCGTATCTCAAGCACAAGGTGAAGACCGCAGTCAGCTTCATCAGCGATTTTGAACAAGCCATTGCCCACGAATGCGTCAAGCGCGGACTGCATGGCGTGGTGTGCGGGCACATTCACCATGCCGAGATTCGCAAGGTGGGCGAGGTGGATTACCTCAATTGCGGGGATTGGGTGGAGTCGTGCACGGCGTTGATCGAGCATTGGGATGGCTCGATCCAGTTGTATCGGTTGGCGGATGCCCAAGCGCGGGAGGCGCAGTTGAAGGCGGTGAAAATCGCCGAGCCGGCTTAAGGGTAACGGTGTCAGTGGAGGCCCCTTCGCGAGCAAGCCCGCTCCCACATTTGATCGGTGGTGGCCACAAATATTGTGTCCACAGGAGATCAATGTGGGAGCGGGCTTGCTCGCGAAGGGGCCAGATCAGACACTCTGGATCTGTCAGGCGGGCGAATGCTCTGCCATCGCCGCCTTGTAAATCGATTGCTTCGGCTGCGCAAACAACCGCTCCATCATCGGCTCGAAGAAGCTCAACGGCAGTGTGTCGTACGCCGGATCAAACGCCGCCGCGTCATACCTGGCGCAGAATTCGATCGTCGCCTGATACTGCGGATGCCCGCTGAATTGCTCGCGCAAATACCGATCCATGCCCAGGTGATGGAAGAAGTAATAACCCTGGAAAATTCCGTGCTTTTCCACCATCCACAGATGCTCGGCGCTAACGAACGGCTTGAGGATGGCCGCGGCGATGTCCGGATGGTTGTAGGAACCCAGGGTGTCACCGATGTCGTGAAGCAGGGCGCAGACCACGTATTCTTCGTCGCGACCATCGCGCCAGGCGCGGGTGGCGGTTTGCAGGGAGTGGGTCAGACGATCCACCGGGAAGCCGCCGAAATCACCCTCCAGCAATTTCAGGTGCGCCACAATCCGCGTCGGCAGTTGTCGGGCGTAGGCACTGAAGTCTGCGGCGATGATCGCCCAGTCTTCCTGCGTGCCGTCCTTCATGTGGGTGAAACGGGCGTTGGCATTCATCGGTTGTCCTCTTTCGACTGTTTGCACCTGGAACGGCACGCGACCCAGGATCATATCCCGGTACATGACGAAATCGCCGAGCAGGCTGTAAAGCGGACTGCGATCTCTGTTCTGACTGCACGTTGTGCTGCGGGTAGCTTATTTAAGTCTAGAGTGAACATTGGCGTCAGACAGTGACAATGGGCGCCACTTTAATATCCTTCGGACTTTGGCCGTAGCATGCGGCTCATCATGTAAGAAAACGCCATGAGCGAACGAACGACATCTGCAACCTGGGCAATGGGGATTGTCAAGGCGCTGGAAATGGACGGCCTGGATTGCCGGGTTCTGTTCGAACAGCTGGGACTCGACTACGCGGCCTTGGATGATCCGGACGCGCGCTTCCCGCAAGATTCCATGACACGCCTGTGGCAGCGTGCGGTCGAGCTGTCCGGCAACCCGGCGATTGGCCTGAACATGGGCAAAGTGGTGCGGCCGGCCTCCTTTCATGTGGCGGGCTATGCCCTGATGTCCAGCCAGACCCTGGCCGAAGGTTTTCAGCGGCTGGTACGTTATCAGCGGATCATCGCCGAAAGCGCCGACCTGAGTTTCCGCTTGCTGGATGAGGGTTACGCGCTGATTCTGACGGTCCATGGCGACCATCTGCCGCCGACCCGGCAGAGCGCCGAAGCGTCATTGGCCTGTGCGCTGGCGCTGTGTGGCTGGTTGACCGGGCGAATCCTGCAGCCGCGCAAGGTGCTGCTGCAGGGCGATGAGCCCATCGATCTCAAACCCTATAATCAAGCCTTCCACGCGCCGATGGTGTTCAACGCACCGTATGACGCGTTGATCTTCGAGCGCGTCGATATGGAAGCGCCGCTGCCGACCGCCAACGAGGCGATGGCGCGGCTGCATGACCGGTTTGCCGGCGAATACCTGGCGCGGTTCTCTGAAAGCCGGGTGACCCACAAGGCGCGGCAGGTGTTGTGCCGGTTGCTGCCCCAGGGCGAACCCAAGCGCGATACCGTGGCGCAGACGCTGCACCTGTCGCAACGGACCTTGCAGCGACGCCTGCAGGAAGAGGGCACGAGTTTTCAGGCGCTGTTGGACGACACCCGGCGCGAACTGGCGGAGCAGTATCTGGCGCAGCCGAGCATGACCCTGCTGGAGATTGCCTACCTGTTGGGGTTCGCCGATCCGAGCAACTTCTTCCGTGCGTTTCGACGCTGGTTCGATGCCACCCCCGGCGAGTTCCGGGTGCGGCTGATGGAAACGCCGAACCCGGTCAATGACGCCAGAACGCCGGTATACACAGGACAAATACCGTAATGATCTCAAGTCGACCCAGCAACATGCCGAACGAGAGAATCCATTTGGCGGCGTCCGGCAGAGACGCGAAGTTACCTGCCGGGCCGATGGTCTCGCCCAGCCCCGGACCGACACCGGACACGGTGCTGGCCGCGCCGGTGAGGGCGGTCATCCAGTCAACGCCAAGCAGCGACAGCAGCAGTGCGATCACGCAGATGGTGATGGCGAAGAAGAACGAAAAGGTCAGGATCGAGCGCACGATCTCTTCGTCGAGACGATGACCGTTGTATTTCTGCTTGATCACCGCGCGCGGGTGAATCAATTGGTTAAGGTTGGCCTTGAGCAGGATGTAGGCGACCTGGAAGCGGAAAATCTTGATCCCGCCAGCGGTCGAGCCCGAGCAGCCGCCGATAAAGCCCAGGTAGAAGAACAGCATCAGCGAGAAATTTCCCCACAGGCTGTAGTCCCCCAGCGCAAAACCCGTCGTGGTCACTACCGAAGTCACGTTCAGCGCCACATGCCGCAGCGCCTCGAGCCAATGCAGCTGAGTGGTCCACCAGTACCAGGTGCCGAGCACCAGCCAGGTCACCAGCAACATGCCGAGCAGCCCCTGAACCTGTTCATCCTTGATCAGCGCCCGACGGTTACCGCGCAACGTGGCGACATACAGGGTGAACGGCAGGGCACCGAGAATCATGATGACGATCGCGACCCAATGCACCGCAGGTTCCGGCCACTTGGCCAAAGACTGGTCGGAGGTCGAGAAACCACCGGTGGAAATTGCCGACATCGCGTGGTTGATCGCATCGAACGGGCTCATCCCGGCCCACCAGAACGCCAGGCTGCCGAAAATGGTAATGCCGACGTAGGCCGCAACGATCAAGCGCGCCACCATGTGCGAACGGGGCATGACCTTTTCGGAACGGTCCGATGACTCGGTCTGGAACAGGCGCATGCCACCGATGCGCAGCAGTGGCAGAATCGCTACCGCCATGCCGATAAAGCCGATGCCGCCGATCCAGTGCAGCAATGAGCGCCACATCAGGATGCCGGGAGACATGTTGTCCAGGCCATTGAGCACCGTCGCACCGGTGGCGGTGATGCCGGACATGCTCTCGAAGAACGAGTCGGTGTAGCTGATGTGCTGGGTCAGCAGAAACGGCAGCGCGGCGAAAATGCACACCACCAGCCAACTGCTGACGGTCAGCAGGTACATGTCCCGCGGGCGCAGGTGAATGTGCTCGGGGCGACCGGGGATGACCAGGGCCAGACCGGCGACAAAGGTGATCATGCTCGCCCAGAGGAACGACGGCAGGTCGCCGGTGCGCTCGAAGATCACCAGCGTGGCCATGGGCACGACCATGGCGATGGCCAGCGTGATCAGGAAGATGCCGATGATGAAACCAATGATCCGTAAGGTCGGCAACGCCATGAAGTCCGCTCGGGCTGAAAGTGGGAAGGGCGCCATTCTACCTGCGGGGCAGGGCATGTAAACCGGCAGGGTCTGCGCACTTGCAGCTAGAATAGCCAAACATTTTTTCAGGAGGTGGCCGATGCAGGCTCTCGACGCTTTGCTCAACCGTGTTTCCGTTCCACGACTGCTTGAACCGGCACCCACCCCGGAGCAGCGCGAAGTGCTGTTTGCCGCCGCGATGCGTGCGCCGGACCATGGCCACTTGCAGCCTTGGCGCTTCCTGACGGTCGAAGGTGCGGCGCGCGAGCAGATGGGCGAGTTGCTGGCCGAAGCGGCGAGGCTGCAGGACAGCGAAGTGTCCGAGGCGGCGCTGGACAAGGCGCGCAACGGTCCGCTGCGTGCGCCGCTGGTGGTGGTGGTAATCGCGCGTTTGCAGGACCACGTCAAATATCCAAAGTCCGAACAACTGCTGGCGGCGGGTTGCGCGGCGCACGGGATTTTGCTGGCGGCCTATGCGCAAGGGATTGGCGCGGTATGGCGCACCGGTGAGCTGGCGTATTCGCCGCATGTGGCAAAAGGGTTGGGATTGGCGGAAGGGGAAGAGGTGATCGCGTTTCTTTACCTTGGCACGCCGCAGAAAGAACCGCGGGTGGCGGAGAAAGTTGATCTGGCCGAGTTCGTCAGCGCTTGGCCGGGTAGTCGCTGAGGAACCGATAAACCTGTGGGAGCGGGCTTGCCCGCGATAGCGTAGTGTCAGGCTCTGAGATGTTGAATGTGCCGCCGCCATCGCGGGCAAGCCCGCTCCCACAGGGATTACGGCTGTACTACGGCGCCGGGCACCAACGGTAATTCCAGGCTGGCAATGAACCCACCCTGCGGATGATTGGCCAGTACCAGGCTCCCGCCATGCCGCTCCGCCGCACGACGGGCAATCGCCAACCCCAGGCCATGGCCCGCCGCAGTCTGTCCCGGTGCCCGATAGAACGGCTCACCCAACTGGCTCAAATGCTCGGCCTCCACACCGGGCCCATGGTCGCGCACACTGACGACAATTCGCTCACCCTGGCGTGATGCCTGCATTTCTATCGATTGCCCTATGGGGTTAAAGCGCTGGGCGTTGCGCAGCAGGTTGTCCACCGCGCGCTCGATCATGGTCGGCCAGCCTTTGAGGTTCAGTTGCGGCTCGGCCTCAAGGCGCACGTTCTGCTCCGGCGAACCCAGCTGTGCATCTCTTTGCAGGGTGTTAAGCAAGGCATTCAGGTCCACCTCTTCGGCGCTGGCGTTGTCGGCATCGACCCGCGCCAGCACCAGGATTTCGCTGATCAGCGCTTCCAGCCGGTCGCATTCACGGGTCAGGCGTGGCCAGAGTTTTTCCCGTTCTTCGGGGTTGGCCCTTTCGGCCAGGGCCAGCGCAATGCGCAGTCGGGTGAGGGGCGAGCGCAATTCGTGGGATACATCGCGCAACAGTTGCCGCTGACTGCCGATCAGACTTTGCAGGCGGGCGCCCATTCGGTTGAAATCGTTGGCCAGCACGCCGAACTCATCGCGCCGGTTTGCCAGTTTTACCAGGCTGTTCTGTTGATAGGTGGTTTGCCCCAGGTCATGCACGGCACCGCGCAGGCGGCTGAGCGGGCGGGTGATCGAAAAGGTCACCAGCAGGCTGAACAGGGTCAGCACCACCAGCGCAATACCTAATGCACTCAACGGCCAAAGCAGGCTTTCGCGGTGCCAGGCGTCCAGTTCCGGGTGCGGGATTCGATAGATCAGCAGATAAGTGTCACCGGTTTTTGCGCTGGTGTACTCATCGGTCAGACGACGCCACGGCAGGCGGCGATCGTCGTTGTTCTGCCGCGCTTCAAAGGCTGCCGCGCGGCGGGGGAAGGTGCCGCGCACCACCGGATCGCCGCTCTCGTTGAGCACCTGAACATCGATGTGATACTGGCGCTTGCGTTGTTGCAGAAGCTCCTGGGCTGCTTCCTCTCCCTGGGCTTCGTAGGTTTGCGTCCACTGTTCGGCCAGGGTATTGAGGCCTGGATGGCGGCTGAGAATCCACGCGTCCTGGTTGAGCATGTGCCCGAGCAGAATCGACAGCCCCGCCACCAGAGCGATGGCCAGCCAGAAGCTGGCCAGGATACGCCAGAACAATGAGCGCACAAAAAATCCTCGAACAAACACAAGTCAATGTGGGAGCGGGCTTGCTCGCGAAAGCGGGGTGCCAGTCAACAATACTTTGCCTGACACACCGCTTTCGCGAGCAAGCCCGCTCCCACAATTTAAACCGGGTAGCACCGGACCCAGCGGTATTAGCCGTTGGGTCCGGCGTTAACGCATTATTGCGCTTTTTGCGGTTGCTGCGCTTTCCACGCCTTGAACTCGGCCCATTCCGCGCGGCGCTCGGCCTTTTTCTTCTGGATCTCGTCGAATTGCTTCTGTTGATCCGGTTTCAGCAGGGCACGCACGTCGGCTTCGGCTTTCTTGTGGTTGGCGGCCATTTCGTCTTTCATGGCTTTCTGGTCGGCTGGCGAGAGTTTTTCCAGGTACTTGTCGACCACTTGCTTACGCTCGTGCATCTGCTCGCCCATGATCTTGCGGATCTGCTCGCGCTGTTCGCGACTCAGGTCCAGTTGGCTGTACGGGCCTTTGCCGTGCATGCCGTGTATCTGACCGCCGTGGCGCGAGCCGTCCATCGGGCCCATAGGGCCGGCACCTTCAGGCATGGCCATGGCAACGGTCGGCAGGGCGGCAGCGAACATCAGAGCGATAAGAGTCTTGCGCATGGTGAATCTCCTTGTCTCGTTCCCGGTACGTTCCGGATGAGTGCAGATTACGCAGATCAAGGTCAGCGGCGGTCAGCGAAGCGTAAAGCTTGGGTAAAGACGATTTTGTACCTTCCTGACAAACACCCCTCCGGCAGACGCCGGCTTGCTGGCGAAGCAAGCGACGCGGTCTGTAGGAGCCAGGCTTGCCGGCGAACCAGGCGACGCGGTGTGTCATTTACACCGCCTTCGCCCCTGTAGGAGCTGGCTTGCAAGCGAAGTACGCATAGACCACGCGTTATTCCAGTGAGCACGCGTCATCGTTAACGACCATCGCTGCGGTGCGACGACTCGACAAGCCAGCTCCTATGTATGGACTCGCCCCCACTGTCTACCCGCTTTCAAAAAAACTGCCGCCCCGTTGCATCTATGTATTAGGCCTATTCGAGGAAGCCGTCATCGGCTTCTGGCCAAAATTGGAAGAGCT
>NZ_CABVII010000043.1 GCF_902497995.1 Pseudomonas fluorescens
GCCTTGGTGAGCTCGACACTCAGCTTCCCTGGACGAGGATGGGCGTGATATTCGAGAGCGGCAGTTTTCAAATCTGACATAGGGGCATTCCGCTTTTACGGTTGGACAGACGGATCGCCGAGGATACGCGTGTCGCAAAGTCCCCACAAGACTGACCAGTCACCCCTGTCAAGCGGTCTGCCCTACGACTTTGGGCCAAGAGCCACGGAACACAAGGGATAGACTGTCGACAATTGACAGAAAAAATGTCTACAATTTTTTATCAGGGTACCGCTTGCAGCATCACCGGGTGGGTCAATGGCAATAACCAACGCGCCTGCCCGTCTTTCAGCGCACCACGGCGCGAACGATCCACCACCCAGCCACGCGCCTCGACCTGCTTGCCCTTGAGCCGCTCAAGCGCCGCGACATCGAACTGCCCCAGCAAATTGGGTGCAACGCGTAATACAACTGAATCCTGCAACTCGATCCAAACCCCGCCGCGATTGCGCTGAACCTTGCTTACACGACCGCTGAGCACGGCAAAACCGGACGTGTCGATCTGCTCCGCTTTCACTACAGGTGATTGTCGCCACACGCCAAGCCTGGCCTGACGGGCACTGCGTTCCGCGGCTTGCTGACAGCTGACCAGATCGACATTCGGCGCGACGGCCACTTGGAATCCCAGGCCCTCAGCAAGCATTTGCGCTTCGAGATTGGCGCCATCCGTGCTGTAGAGATGAGCAAGGGTACGACCGTAACTATCCTTGCTTTCTTTGCCTGGCAGCAAAGCGAGCCGTCCGTCGCTGGCCGCAACCAGCGCTTCCAGGCGTTTGCGTGCCGTCACGGCGAATGGCTCGTCGGAACGGCCTTTCTTGCCCAGTTCCGGGGTATTCAAACCGATCATGCGCACACTGCGGCCGTCGCTCAGGCGCAGCGTGTCGCCATCCACCACCCGCTGCACCGCGACCGAGGCCAGACCGTCCGGCGCGGGGCAGAAGGCCTGGGCAGCACAAATCCAAAACGCAGACACAAAAAAGGCGCCCGCAAGGGACGCCTTTTTCATCAGTAAGGTAAAGCCCATGGGGCTTTGCAACCTTACTCTGCAGCAGCAGGAGCCTTGGCTTTGCCAAAAGCACCGAAACGGTCTGCGAAGCGCTGTACACGGCCGCCAGTATCCAGAGTCTTCTGCTTACCGGTGTAGAACGGGTGGCACTCGTTGCATACGTCAGTACCCAGTGGCTTGCACAGGTTCGAACGAGTTTCGAACTTGTTGCCGCAGCTGCAAGTTACTTCGATGGTTTCGTATGCTGGATGGATATCGGCTTTCATGGTGTATTCCTCAGGCTAGCGTGCCGCCACTCAACACCATTGTTGAATACCGCACGTAATTAGGCCGCGGATTCTACCAGAGGTTTCAAATCACGCAAGCTGTCGCTTACACCAGTCGTCTGCTAGGCTCCCGGTCCAAACGCTGATCATCTGCAAGCAAACCTGTGGGAGCGGGCTTGCCCGCGAAAGCGTCCTGACAGGCGATGAAGATGCCGACTGTAAGGGCCTCTTCGCGGGCAAGCCGAATCGTCGCACCGCCGCTCCCACAGGGATTGTGCTCAGCCTTTCTTACTGCCCGCCCAAAGAGATCCCCCCGCGTGCCCGACGCCATACTGCGCCTCGCCCTGCCCTCGCCCCTGCGCCGCCTGTTCGATTACCGTGCCCCGGCCGGCGTCCTGCGCGCCCAGTTGCAGCCGGGCATGCGCCTGCGGGTGCCGTTCGGGCGAAGGGAGATGATTGGGATTCTGGTGGAGGTCACCGACACCAGCGAAGTCCCGGTAGAAAAGCTCAAACCGGCCATCGCCCTGCTCGACGCCACACCACCGCTGCCGCCCGCGCTGTTCAAGCTGTGCCTGTGGACTTCCCAGTATTATCAACACAGCCTCGGCGATACCTTGAGCTGGGCGCTACCGGTGTTGTTGCGCCAGGGCGAACTGGCCGAAGCGCGCCAGGAGCGCTTCTGGTCCGCTGCGCCGGGTGCCAGCCTCGATGACCCACGCATCGCCCGCGCCCCGCGCCAGCGTGAGGCCCTGGCGACCCTGGCCCAGCATCCCCACGGCGTCGCCCATCAGTTGCTGAGCAAACTGATGCTGAGCAAGGACAGCCTCGACCTGTTGCTGGCCAAAGACCTGGTTCAAGTAGAAATCCGCAGGCACGCCCCTGGCGCGCGCCACGAACACTGGCTGGCGCAACCGGAGTTGCCGCTCAATCCCGAGCAGCGGGCCGCTTATGAAGCGATTCGCGCCGGTTTCGACAGTTATCACGCGTTTCTGCTGGCCGGCGTCACCGGCAGCGGCAAGACCGAAGTGTATCTGCAGCTTATCCGCGAAACCCTCGAAGCGGGCAAGCAAGCACTGGTGCTGATCCCGGAGATCAACCTCGGCCCGCAGACCCTGGCGCGCTTCGAGCAGCGCTTCAATGCACGCATCGCACTGATCCACTCGGCGGTCAATGATCGCGAGCGACTGGACGCCTGGCTTGCCGCCCGGGACGGCGAGGCCGATATCATTATCGGCACCCGCTCGGCACTGTTCACCCCGATGAAGAACCCCGGCCTGATCATCATCGACGAAGAGCACGACGGCTCGTATAAACAGCAGGAGGGCCTGCGCTATCACGCTCGCGACCTGGCATTGGTGCGCGCACGCCAGGAAAACATCCCGATCGTGCTCGGTTCCGCCACGCCGTCACTGGAAAGCCTGCACAACGCCTACACCGGCCGGTACGGACTCCTGCGCCTGAATGAGCGCGCCGGTGGTGCCAAGCAACCGCGTTTCCTGCGTCTTGACGTGAAAAGTCGCCCCCTGGACAGCGGCATTTCCGGGCCGATGCAGCAGGCCATCGGTCAGACGCTGGCGGCGGGTCAGCAGGTGCTGGTTTTTCTCAACCGCCGCGGGTTTGCGCCAACGCTGCTGTGTCACGACTGCGGCTGGATGTCCGAGTGCCAACGCTGTGATGCACGGATGACCGTGCACCAGCGCTCCGGCGAGCTGCGCTGCCACCATTGTGGCTACGTCGAACGCGTGCCCCGGCATTGCCCCAAGTGCGGAAAAGTTGACCTGCGCCCGGTAGGTGCCGGCACCGAGCGCGCCGAGGAACGACTGGGGATTTTGTTCCCCGACGTCCCGGTGCTGCGGGTCGACCGCGACAGCACTTCACGCAAGGACGCGATGAACCAGCTGTTCGCCACCATCCAGAAAGGCCAGCCATGCATTCTGGTGGGCACGCAAATGCTTGCCAAAGGGCATCACTTCCCACGGGTGACCCTGGTGTCGATTCTCGATGCCGACGGCGGCCTGTTCTCCGGCGACTTCCGCGCCAGCGAACGCATGGCGCAGTTGATCGTCCAGGTCGCAGGGCGGGCGGGCCGGGCTGAAGAGCCGGGCAAGGTGATCATTCAAACCCACCTTGCAGACCATCCGCTGCTGGTGCAATTGACCGAACAGGGATATTTCGCGTTTGCCGAACAGGCCTTGAGCGAACGTCGCTCGGCGGGACTACCGCCATTTGCGCATTTGGCATTACTACGGGCCGAAGCGCACAAGCCCGGGCAGGCCGAAGGTTTTCTCGATGAAGCGTGCAGCGAGGCCGAGCGTTTGCTGACAGAGCAGAACCTGACCGGCATCGAGCTGCTGGGGCCGGTGCCGGCTCCGATGGAACGGCGGGCCGGGCGTTATCGGGCGCAGTTGTTGTTGCAAGCCTCGGCCCGGGCGCCGCTGCATCGGTTGCTTGCCAGTTGGTTGCTGGTATTGGAGCAGATGCCGAGTGGGCGGGCGGTACGCTGGTCTTTGGATGTGGACCCCGTGGATTTGTATTGATTTTGATATCGCCTTCGCGAGCAAGCCCGCTCGCACAGGGGTAAGTGCCAGACACATAATGTATGAACACCGCAGATCCAGTGTGGGAGCGGGCTTGCTCGCGAAGGGGCCAGAATAGTCACCACATATCCACAACCTGCCCGCTATAGTTGGCAAGCCCGCCTTCGCCACGGATAATGCCCAGTTTTTCCACCAGCGCATCGAAGCGCCGCCGCGCTTGCGGTCGAAAGAGAAGACCATGAAAGACACCATTCGCCAGCTGATCCAACAAGCCATCACCCAACTCGTCAACGAAGGTGTGTTGCCTGAAGGCCTGTCGCCGGCGATTCAGGTGGAAAACTCCCGTGACAAGACCCACGGCGATTTCGCCAGCAATATCGCGATGATGCTGGCCAAGCCGGCCGGCATGAAGCCGCGCGACCTGGCCGAGAAAATCATCGCCGCGCTGCCGGCTGACAAAAACGTCTCCAAAGCCGAAATCGCCGGCCCAGGCTTCCTCAATTTCTTCCAGAACACCCAAGCCCTGGCCACTCGCCTGGATGACGCCCTGGCCGACGATCACATCGGCGTGCGCAAGGCGGGTCCGGCGCAGCGCACCGTGGTCGACCTGTCGGCACCGAACCTGGCCAAAGAGATGCACGTCGGCCACTTGCGTTCGACCATCATCGGCGACGGCGTGGCGCGGGTCCTGGAGTTCCTCGGCGATGAAGTGATCCGCCAGAACCACGTCGGCGATTGGGGCACGCAGTTCGGCATGCTGATGGCGTACCTGCAGGAAAACCCGATCACCAGCGACGAGCTGTCGGACCTGGAAAATTTCTACCGCGCGGCCAAGCAACGTTTCGATGAATCCGCAGAGTTCGCCGATCGCGCCCGCGGCCTGGTGGTCAAACTGCAAGCCGGTGACCCGGACTGCCTGGCGCTGTGGACCAAGTTCAAGGACATCTCGCTGTCCCACTGCCAGAAAATCTACGAACTGCTGAACGTCAAACTGACCATGGCCGACGTGATGGGCGAAAGCGCCTACAACGACGACCTGATCAATGTGGTCAACGACCTCAAGGCCGCCGGCATGCTGGTCGAGAGTAACGGCGCCCAGTGCGTGTTCCTCGACGAATTCAAGAACGCCGACGGCGACCCGCTGCCGGTGATCATCGTCAAGGCCGACGGCGGTTACCTGTATGCCACCACCGACTTGGCGGCGGTGCGTTATCGCAGCGGCAAGCTGAACGCTGATCGCGCGCTGTACTTTGTCGACCAGCGCCAGGCCCTGCACTTTCAGCAAGTGTTCGCCGTGGCACGCAAGGCCGGCTTCGTGACCCATCCGATGGAGATGGAACACATGGGCTTCGGCACCATGAACGGCGCCGATGGCCGTCCGTTCAAGACCCGTGACGGCGGCACCGTGAAACTGATCGACCTGCTGACCGAAGCCCAGGAACGTGCCTACACCCTGGTGAAGGACAAAAACCCGACGCTTGCCGAGGTCGAGTTGCGCAACATTGCCAGGGTCGTGGGCATCGGCGCAGTGAAGTACGCCGATCTGTCCAAGCATCGCACCAGCGACTACAGCTTCAACTTCGACCTGATGCTGAACTTCGAAGGCAACACCGCACCGTACCTGCTGTACGCCTACACCCGCGTGGCCGGGGTGTTCCGCAAACTCGGCAAGGATTTCAGCGAAGTCGAAGGGCAGATCGTCCTCCAGGCGGCACACGAACACGAACTGGCAGCGAAACTGGCGCAGTTCGGTGAAGTGTTGAATAACGTGTCTGATAAAGGTACGCCGCACACTCTGTGCACCTACCTGTACGATGTCGCCGGCCTGTTCTCCAGTTTCTACGAGAACTGCCCGATCCTCGGCGCCGATACCCCGGCGCAAATGCAGAGCCGTCTGCGCCTCGCCGCGCTGACCGGCCGCACACTCAAGCAAGGCCTGGAACTCTTGGGTCTGGAAACTCTGGAGCGTATGTAAGTTGGCTGCCAAGAAAAAACCTGCACCCAAGCGTGGCGCCAGCCGTTACCAAGCTCCTGCAAAGCAACCGATCCCGGGCTGGCTGTGGATGGCCATCGGCCTGACGGTCGGCGCATTCATCGTGTTCCTGATGAAGCTGGAACCGGGCAAGGGCAGCGAAAGCGTCAAGCGCGAGAAAATCGAGCAACAGAAAGCCACCAGGATCGCCGAGGCCAACAAGACCCCGCCGAGCCCGACACAACCGGTGAAGCCGAAATACGACTTCTATACCTTGCTGCCGGAATCGGAAGTGATCGTGCCGCCGGATGCCGTGCCGGAGAAAACCCTGCCGACGCCGCAAGTGCCGGCCATTGCGACCACGCCGGTGACGCCAGAGCAAGCGGCGAAGATCGACACCGCGCGGGCTCAGGCTGCACTGGCCGGGATTACGCCTCCGCCGGCGCCACCGGTGAGCAAAGCCGCCCCGGTGACGAAGTTCTTCCTGCAGGCCGGTTCGTTCCGCAAGGAGGCTGATGCGGACAAGGTTCGGGCGCAGATCATCCTGCTGGGCCAGGCTGTGGCGGTTGAATCCGGCACAGTGAAGGACGAGACCTGGTACCGGGTGTTGGTCGGACCGTTCAGCAACCGCGAGCAGCTGACCACGGCCCAGAAACAACTGGCCGGCAGCGGTTTCAGCAATCTGTTGTTACAACAACGCCAAAGCCGCTGATTTCGTCAGTAGTACCGCGTTATCGTTCTTCGCGGGCAAGCCTCGCTCCTACAGGAATTGTGCCGTTCACCGCATGTGTGAACGACGCTGCCCCGAAGGAGCGAGGCTTGCCCGCGAAGGCGCCCGAACAGCCAACACACCTTTCCCCGCCTCGCACCGCTCGTCCCCTCTCCCTCCCCACAGTTGAAATACGCGCCACCACCCCCATATGAGTTGCCAGAAGGCATTTTCGCCCCACTGCGTGGAGACTCTCCCTTGACCACCATCGTTTCAGTTCGCCGCCACGGCAAAGTCGTCATGGGCGGCGACGGCCAGGTTTCCCTGGGCAATACCGTGATGAAAGGCAACGCGAAGAAAGTTCGCCGCCTGTACCACGGCCAGGTGATCGCCGGCTTTGCCGGCGCCACTGCTGACGCCTTCACCCTTTTTGAGCGTTTCGAAGGCCAGCTCGAGAAACACCAGGGTCATCTGGTTCGCGCCGCCGTCGAACTCGCCAAAGAGTGGCGCACCGACCGCACCCTCAGCCGCCTCGAAGCCATGCTCGCGGTCGCCAACAAAGACGCGTCCCTGATCATTACCGGCAACGGCGACGTGGTCGAACCCGAAGAAGGGCTGATCGCCATGGGTTCAGGTGGTGGTTATGCCCAAGCCGCCGCCAGCGCGCTGCTGAAGAAAACCGATCTGTCCGCCCGGGAAATCGTCGAAACCGCACTCGGCATCGCCGGCGACATCTGTGTATTCACCAACCACACCCTGACCATTGAGGAGCAGGACTGCGCCGAATAAGCCTGTTCAGGCCTTTGTGCCACGGCTCATTCTTGCTTGAGGTCCGCCAAATATTATGTCCATGACTCCCCGTGAAATCGTCCACGAACTCAATCGCCATATCATCGGCCAGGACGATGCCAAGCGCGCCGTCGCCATCGCGCTGCGTAACCGCTGGCGCCGGATGCAGCTGCCTGAAGAGCTGCGCGTTGAAGTAACCCCCAAGAACATCCTGATGATCGGCCCGACCGGCGTCGGTAAAACCGAGATTGCCCGTCGCCTGGCCAAACTGGCTAACGCGCCGTTCATCAAAGTCGAAGCGACCAAGTTCACCGAAGTCGGTTATGTCGGTCGCGACGTCGAATCGATCATTCGTGACCTGGCTGACGCGGCCATCAAACTGCTGCGCGAACAGGAAATGACCAAGGTTCGCCATCGCGCCGAAGACGCCGCCGAAGAACGCATCCTCGACGCCCTGCTGCCACCGGCACGCATGGGTTTCAACGAAGACGCCGCGCCGTCGGCCGACTCCAATACCCGCCAGCTGTTCCGCAAGCGCCTGCGCGAAGGTCAGCTGGACGACAAGGAGATCGAAATCGAAGTCGCCGAAATGACCGGTGTCGATATCTCCGCGCCACCGGGCATGGAAGAGATGACCAACCAGTTGCAAAGCCTGTTCGCCAACATGGGCAAGGGCAAGCGCAAAAACCGCAAGATCAAGGTCAAGGAAGCACTGAAGCTGGTGCGTGACGAAGAAGCCGGTCGCCTGGTCAACGAAGAAGAGTTGAAGGCCAAGGCGCTGGAAGCGGTCGAGCAGCACGGCATCGTGTTCATCGACGAAATCGACAAGGTCGCCAAGCGCGGCAACAGCGGTGGCGTCGACGTGTCCCGTGAGGGCGTACAGCGCGACCTGCTGCCGCTGATCGAAGGCTGCACTGTCAACACCAAACTGGGCATGGTCAAGACCGACCACATCCTGTTCATCGCCTCCGGTGCGTTCCACCTGAGCAAACCGAGCGATCTGGTGCCGGAGCTGCAAGGTCGTCTGCCGATTCGCGTCGAGCTGAAGGCACTGACGCCTGAAGACTTCGAACGCATTCTCAGCGAGCCGCACGCGTCGCTCACCGAGCAGTATTGCGCCTTGCTGAAAACCGAAGGACTGGTCATCGAGTTCCAGCCGGACGGCATCAAGCGTATCGCCGAGATCGCCTGGCAGGTCAACGAGAAGACCGAGAACATCGGCGCCCGTCGCCTGCACACCCTGCTCGAGCGCCTGCTCGAAGAGGTGTCGTTCAGCGCCGGCGACCTGGCCAGCGCCCACGATGAGAAGGCGATACTGATCGACGCCGATTACGTCAACAACCACCTGGGTGAATTGGCGCAGAACGAAGACCTGTCCCGTTATATCCTGTAAGCCATACTTACTGTGGTAGCAGCCCCTGTGGGAGCGGGCTTGCTCGCGAAAGCGGTATAACAGTCAACGATGATGTTGAATGTGATGACCTCTTCGCGAGCAAGCCCGCTCCCACATTTGAACGGTGGCGTTCAATGGGTCGCCCACACAAATGGATTACCGGCCATGACCCAACTCCCCACCGACATCAAACTGCACAAAGCCTCGAAAACCCTGTCGCTGAAATACGCGTCCGGCGAGGAATTTCACCTGCCCGCCGAATTCCTTCGCGTGCACTCTCCCTCCGCCGAGGTCCAGGGCCACGGCAAACCCATCCTGCAATTTGGCAAGATCGGCGTAGGCCTGGCCAAGGTCGAACCGGCCGGTCAGTACGCACTGAAATTGACCTTCGACGACGGCCACGACAGCGGCCTGTTCACCTGGGAATACCTCTACCAGTTGGGCAAGCGCCAAGAGGATCTCTGGAACGATTACCTTGCCGAACTCAAAGCGGCTGGAAAAACCCGCGACCCTAACGAATCCATCGTCAAACTGATGCTCTAGGCCGGGCTTTTTGCTCTTTAGAGGGCATTTTCTAATTTCATCTGTTTGAATGCTCCGCTTCCGGGCCGACGATTGGCCTGCTTGCGAAAAAAATTAAACTCGGGTAACCAATGGAGCTGGCAAGGTCCCTGCAGTGCTCGCTGAACCGAAAAGCAGCGATGCAGAATTAACGGTCACCCGAGCAGTAGTACCTGGCATTGGCTGTGAGACTGCGCAGCTGGCCCCGGGTACTCGTCTCTGCACAATGGAGCGTCGTAGATGAGTAACAAGAATAACGATGACTTGAAGTATCAGGCCTCGGAAAACACCTTGGGTCTGAATCCTGTCGTTGGGTTGCGCGGAAAGGATTTACTGGCTTCTGCTCGGATGGTGCTCAGGCAAGCCATCAAACAACCGATTCACAGTGCCAAGCATGTCGCCCATTTCGGTCGTGAACTCACGACCGTGCTGTTCGGCAAGTCCAAGTTGCAACCGACAAGCGATGACCGTCGCTTCGCGGATCCGGCCTGGAGCCAGAACCCGCTCTACAAACGTTATTTGCAAACTTATCTGGCGTGGCGCAAGGAACTCCACGACTGGATCGACAACAGCAATCTGCCGCCCAATGATGCCAGTCGCGGGCATTTCGTGATCAACCTCATGACCGAAGCCATGGCGCCGACCAACAGCGCGGCCAATCCGGCGGCGGTCAAACGCTTCTTCGAAACCGGCGGCAAAAGCCTGCTCGACGGCCTCTCGCATCTGGCCAAGGATCTGGTGCACAACGGCGGCATGCCGAGCCAGGTCAACATGGGCGCATTTGAAGTCGGCAAAAGCCTGGGCGTTACCGAAGGCGCCGTCGTTTTCCGCAACGACGTGCTGGAGTTGATCCAGTACCGCCCGACCACCGAGCAGGTGTACGAGCGTCCCTTGCTGGTGGTACCGCCGCAGATCAACAAGTTCTACGTGTTCGACCTGAGTCCGGACAAGAGCCTGGCGCGTTTCTGCCTGCGCAATAATGTGCAAACCTTTATCGTCAGCTGGCGCAACCCGACCAAGGAGCAGCGCGAGTGGGGACTGTCGACCTACATCGAGGCGCTCAAGGAAGCGGTCGACGTGGTCACCGCGATCACTGGCAGCAAAGACGTGAACATGCTCGGCGCCTGCTCCGGCGGCATCACCTGCACCGCTCTGCTGGGCCACTACGCGGCGCTTGGCGAGAAAAAGGTCAACGCCCTCACCTTGCTGGTCAGCGTGCTGGATACCACCCTGGACAGCGACGTGGCGTTGTTCGTCAATGAGCAAACCCTCGAAAGCGCCAAGCGCCACTCTTATCAGGCCGGTGTGCTGGAAGGCCGTGACATGGCGAAAGTCTTCGCCTGGATGCGTCCCAATGATCTGATCTGGAACTATTGGGTCAACAACTACCTGCTGGGCAACGAGCCGCCGGTGTTCGACATCCTGTTCTGGAACAACGACACCACACGGTTGCCGGCGGCATTCCACGGCGACCTGATCGAATTGTTCAAAAGCAACCCGTTGATCCGCGCCGATGCACTGGAAGTGTGCGGTACGCCGATCGATCTGAAGCAGGTCACGGTCGACATCTTTTCCCTGGCCGGGACCAACGACCACATTACGCCGTGGAAGTCCTGCTACAAATCGGCGCAACTGTTCGGCGGCAAGGTGGAGTTCGTGCTGTCCAGCAGCGGGCATATCCAGAGCATCCTGAATCCGCCGGGCAATCCGAAATCGCGCTACATGACCAGCATCGAAATGCCGGACAAGGCCGAAGACTGGCAAGAAAACTCCACCAAGCACACTGACTCCTGGTGGCTGCATTGGCAGGCCTGGCAGGCCGAGCGTTCGGGCAAACTGAAAAAGACCCCGGCGAAACTGGGCAACAGGGCCTACCCGGCCGGTGAGGCGGCGCCAGGCACTTACGTGCACGAACGGTAACCAACACACCTCGCCTAAATGTGGGAGCGGGCTTGCTCGCGAAAGCGGTCAATCATTCAATATTGATATCGACTGATCCGACGCCCTCGCGAGCAAGCCCGCTCCCACAAGGGACCGAGGAAGAACTTAGGGATAGCGACCCAACCCCACAGGGCCTGAAGCATGCCGCAACAGTTCATATTTCGTACCATCGACCTGGATGGCCAGACCCTCCGCACGGCGGTACGCCCCGGCAAGCCTCACTTGACGCCCTTGCTGATTTTCAACGGCATCGGCGCCAACCTGGAGCTGTTGTTTCCGTTCGTCGCCGCGCTGGATCCGGACCTGGAAGTCATCGCCTTCGATGTACCCGGTGTCGGCGGCTCGTCGACGCCAAACCTACCGTATCGTTTTCCGGGCCTTGCGAAACTCACGGCGCGGATGCTCGACTATCTCAACTATGGACAGGTCAATGTGATTGGCGTGTCCTGGGGCGGCGCCCTCGCCCAGCAGTTCGCTTACGACTATCCCGAGCGTTGCAAGAAACTCGTTCTGGCAGCCACGGCAGCTGGCGCGGTGATGGTGCCGGGCAAGCCAAAAGTGTTGTGGTTGATGGCCAGCCCGCGGCGTTATATCCAGCCGTCTCATGTGATCCGCATTGCGCCGATGATTTACGGCGGTGCGTTCCGGCGCGATCCAACCCTCGCCGCCAGCCACGCCGCCAAGGTGCGCTCCGCGGGCAAGCTCGGTTACTACTGGCAGTTGTTCGCGGGTCTCGCCTGGACCAGCATTCACTGGCTGCACAAGATCCATCAGCCAACCCTGGTGCTGGCCGGCGACGACGATCCGCTGATCCCGCTGATCAATATGCGCTTGCTGGCGTGGCGGATCCCCAATACTCAGTTGCACATCATCGATGACGGGCATCTGTTCCTGATTACCCGGGCCGAAGCAGTGGCACCGATCATCATGAAATTCCTCGAGGAAGAACGACAGCGCGCGGTCATGCATCCCCATCCGACGCCATTGGGCGGCTAAAGGCCCCGGCTTTTGTTTACGAGAAGGGGGTCGGCAGGGACGCCGCTCCGCGCAACAACCTGCTACAGCGTCTATGGTGTTCTGGTTCGACGTATTTGTTTTAGGCCTGAAGACGAGGAGTGTTGAGTCATGCGCGACAAACCAGCCAGGGATTTTTTACCGACTCCCGCCGCGTTCATCAACGCGCAGAGTGCGATTACCGGCCTGCGTGGTCGGGATCTGTTTTCAACCCTGCGCAGCGTTGCCGCCCATGGTTTGCGCAATCCGGTGCACACCGCCCGACACGCCTTGAAACTGGGTGGCCAATTGGGTCGAGTACTCCTCGGCGCAACCCTGCACCCGACCAATCCGCAGGACAATCGCTTTGCCGACCCCGCATGGAGTCTCAACCCGTTTTATCGCCGCAGCTTGCAGGCTTATCTGAGCTGGCAGAAGCAAGTCAAAAACTGGATCGACGATAGCAACATGAGCCCGGACGATCGTGCCCGCGCCCACTTTGCGTTCGCTTTGCTCAACGACGCCCTGGCTCCGTCCAATAGCTTGCTCAATCCGCTGGCGATCAAGGAGATCTTCAACTCCGGCGGTAACAGTCTGGTGCGCGGTATCAGCCACCTGGTCGACGACATGCTGCACAACGACGGCCTGCCCAGGCAGGTCACCAAACAGGCTTTCGAAGTGGGCAAAACGGTCGCCACCACCACCGGCTCCGTGGTGTTTCGTAATGAGTTGCTGGAGCTGATCCAGTACAAGCCAATGAGCGAAAAACAGTATTCCAAACCATTGCTGGTGGTGCCGCCGCAGATCAACAAGTACTACATTTTCGACCTGAGCCCCCATAACAGCTTCGTCCAGTTTGCGCTGAAGAACGGCCTGCAAACCTTCATGATCAGTTGGCGCAATCCTGATCTGCGCCATCGCGAATGGGGGCTGTCGACCTACGTTCAAGCCGTGGAAGAAGCGATGAACGTTTGTCGGGCGATCACCGGTGCCCGCGAGGTCAACCTGATGGGCGCCTGTGCCGGCGGCCTGACCATCGCCGCCCTGCAAGGTCATTTGCAGGCCAAGCGACAACTGCGCAGGGTATCCAGCGCGACGTACCTGGTGAGCCTGCTCGACAGTCAGTTGGACACACCCGTGACCCTGTTCGCCGATGAGAAAACCCTTGAGGCGGCCAAGCGCCGTTCCTATCAGAAAGGCGTGCTGGACGGTCGAGACATGGCCAAGGTTTTTGCCTGGATGCGCCCCAACGATTTGATCTGGAGTTACTTCGTCAACAACTACCTGTTGGGCAAGGAGCCGCCGGCGTTCGACATTCTCTACTGGAACAACGACAACACGCGCCTGCCAGCGGCTCTCCATGGCGACCTGCTGGACTTCTTCAAGCACAATCCGCTGGGTCATCCGGGCGGCCTTGAAGTGTGCGGTACGCCAATCGACTTGCAGAAAGTCACGGTCGACAGCTTCAGCGTGGCCGGCATGAATGACCACATCACCCCATGGGACGCGGTGTATCGCTCCACCCTGCTGCTGGGTGGCGAGCGACGCTTCATACTCTCCAACAGCGGGCATGTGCAGAGCATTCTCAACCCGCCCTCGAACCCGAAAGCCAATTTCGTCGAAAGCACGAAGCTGAGCAGCGATCCACGGGCCTGGTATTACGACGCCCAGCAAGTCGACGGCAGCTGGTGGACTCAGTGGCTGGGCTGGATTCAGGAGCGCTCAGGTGCACATAAAGAAACCCGGATGACGCTTGGCAACCAGAATTATCCACCGATGGAGGCAGCACCCGGCACCTATGTGCGCGTGCGCTGACGCTCAAAGAGCCACGGCCGGCATTGGCCGTGGCATGACTCGATCATTAAGAAGACTGGATGAAAACCCGCGACCGGATCCTCGAATGTGCCCTGCAGTTGTTCAATCAGAAGGGCGAACCGAACGTCTCCACCATGGAAGTTGCCAATGAAATGGGGATTAGCCCGGGTAATCTTTACTACCACTTCCACGGCAAGGAACCGCTGATTCTCGGGTTGTTCGAGCGCTTCCAGGCTGAGTTGACGCCACTGCTCGATCCGCCCTCCGATGTGGAACTGGCACCGGACGATTACTGGCTGTTTTTGCACCTGATCGTCGAGCGCCTGGCGCACTACCGGTTTCTGTTCCAGGATCTGTCGAACCTGGCCGGGCGCCTGCCGAAGCTGGCCAAGGGCATCCGCAACCTGCTCAACGCGCTCAAGCGCACGCTGGCTTCATTGCTGGCGCGGTTGAAGGCTCAGGGACAGTTGGTCAGCGACACCCAGGCGTTGGGACAGCTGGTGGAGCAGATCACCATGACACTGCTGTTCTCGCTGGACTATCAGCGGATTCTTGATCGTGGGGGTGAGGTGAAGCTGGTGGTGTATCAGATCATGATGCTGGTGGCGCCGCATCTACTGCCGCCGATCAAGGTGGCGACCGAGCAGTTGGCGCTCCAATACCTCGAAGAACACGATTGAAAATGTGGGAGCGGGCTTGCTCCCACATTTAATCTACGGTGCCTTTTGGAACGCATGCACAAACAAAAACGCCCGACCTTTGCAGGTCGGGCGTTTTCTTGAGCGCCCTGAAATCAGGACTGACTGGTTGGCGTCGATGGAGCTGGCGCGGCAGTCGGGGTTGCAGCAGGGATCGGTGCAGCAGCGGAGTTCGATGTGCTGACCGGGGTTGCCGGGTTGGCGGCAGCCACTGCTGGTGTTGGTGTTGGTGCAGCGGCTTTCGGCGCTGCCGGTTTTTTCACTGCCGGCTTCTTCGCGGCGGCAGGTTTTGCTGCTGGCTTGGTTGCCGGTTTGGCTGCTGCGGTTTTCGCTGCAGGTTTAGCCGCAGCTTTGGCGGCGACCGGCTTGACCGCTGGCTTGGCTGCTGCAGGTTTAGCGGCGGCAGTCTTGGCCAGTGGCTTGGCAGCCGCTTTGGCTGCTGCGGTTTTGGCCGCAACAGGCGCAACCTTGGCACCGGTGAGTATTTCGATTTGCTTGGTCAGGGTATCGACCTTGCTGTGCAGTGCCTTGACCTCATTGCGGCTCGGTACACCCAGGCGCGAAATGGCGCTGTTCAGACGCTTGTCGAAAGCCCCTTCCAGCTCATCCCACTTGCCCATTGCGCGATCTTTCACGCCGCTGATACGCGACTTGGCCGACGAAGCGGAATCCTTGGCGGCATCGACTTTCTTATCGACAGCGCTCTTGGTGAGCTTCTCGGCTTTCTCGCCATCTTTGACCAATGCATCGAAGAGCTTGCTGCCGTCAGTGTCGATCTTCGAGTACACGCCCAAACCAGCCAGCCAGATTTTGCGGGAGTAGTCTTCGACTTTCCCGATCCACGAGCTGCCTTCTTTTTCAGTATTCTTTTTACCAGCCATCCCGTTCTCCTTAAGATTTTTGCGCGACGCGTTCGAGCAATGCCGTCAGCTCATCGAGCTTGGCAGAGAGTGTCTCCACGTCATGTTTAGACGGAATGCCGATACGATTCAAGGTACTTGCGACACGCGAGTCAAATGCCTTCTCGACCTTGTCGAGTTGAACTTCGACCTTGCCTTTGAAAGAGCTGACTTCAGTCTTGGCTTCATCGATCTCGGCATTAGCCGCTTCAAGTTTCTCGGCAACGGCTTCTTTGCCTTTCTTTTCAACAGCTTGACCGACCACGATCAACTCTTGAAAGTACTCGCTACCCTCTTGACCGACCCTGGCGTACGCCCCCAGGCCTGCCAGCCAGATCTTGCGAGCATAAGATTTGACGTCGCTCAGAGCAGTTGTCGAAGCGTCGATTTTTTTCTTCAAAATAACTTTGGCCATGGTGCACCTCACGCGCAGAAGGTTTGAGGAACTGCCCGCGAAAGCGTCGGGCTCAGGCACAAAGTAGTGAGAATAATTAGAAACGGCACCCTAACAACCGACATGAACCTTCAGGCACACCGCAAACAAATGTGGGAGCGGGCTTGCTCGCGAAGAGGCCGGTACATCCGCTAAATATCCTGCGGCTGGAACACCGCCTTCGCGAGCAAGCCCGCTCCCACAGGGGACTGGGTTTCACAGAAGGACGTGGGTCAGGCCAGGGCTTTATCGAGACCCTTCTCGATTTCCGATTTGATCGTGCCGCTCATGGCCGACATCAACAGGCCAAGCTCCACATCGACCCTGATCCAATCCTCACCCACATGCACCGCGCCTTTAACACCGGAGCGCTTGAGGTTCAGCGTATCGCCGGACCACTGCGGCTCCAGGCCATATTGTCGGGACAGCTTCTGCGCCAACTGGTCGGCCTTCTCGCGCGCCGCTTCCTTACCCAGGCCGTGGGCACGCTCAACACTAATACGGGCCATGAAATGACTCCTGCTTTATGGATACTTTCCTGGAGCATCTTGACCGCTGCTGCGGCAAAACGTCCCGGCGATTGCCCATCTTACCTTCAGCCTTGCCAAGACAAAGCAGGCCACCGGGATTAGAATGTCCCGCATTCTCTTTTGGTGACAGCGATATGACTGATCAGCGCAAAGGCAGCGATGCCGAACCCACCACTCACTTCGGCTTCAAAAACGTTCCGGAAAGCCAGAAGGCGGAAAAAGTCGCTGAGGTTTTCCACTCGGTAGCGGCCAAGTACGACTTGATGAACGACCTCCTGTCGGGCGGCATGCACCGTTTGTGGAAGCGTTTTGCGATCGAACTGTCGGGCGTTCGCACCGGCAACCGCGTGCTGGATATCGCCGGCGGTACCGGCGACCTGACCAAAAAATTCTCGCACCTCGTCGGCCCGACCGGCCAGGTCGTGCTGGCCGACATCAATGAATCCATGCTCAAGGTCGGTCGTGACCGCCTGCTGGATCTGGGGGTGGCCGGCAACGTCGAATTCGTCCAGGCCGACGCTGAAAAGCTGCCGTTCCCGGACAACCATTTCGACTGCGTGACCATCGCCTTCGGCCTGCGCAACGTCACCCACAAGGAAGATGCCCTGCGCTCGATGCTGCGCGTGCTGAAACCGGGTGGCCGCTTGCTGGTGCTGGAGTTCTCCAAGCCGACCAATGCGCTGATGTCCAAAGCCTACGACGCCTACTCGTTCGCCTTCATGCCACTGATGGGCAAGCTGATCACCAACGACTCGGAAAGCTATCGCTACCTGGCCGAATCGATCCGCATGCACCCGAATCAGGAAACCTTGAAGTCGATGATGGTCGAGGCCGGGTTCGATCGCGTGACCTACCACAACATGACCGCGGGCATCGTTGCCCTGCACCGTGGCATCAAACCCTGATGTTGCTGGCCGGCCTGCTCGCCAGCGTTGAACTCGGTCTGAACCGGGTGCTGCGCCTCGACAGCACGGCACTGCCGCGGCTGGCCCATTTGGGCGGCAAGGTCATTGCGGTCGACTGCCGCAGCCCGGCATTGCAGCTGTTCATCCTGCCCAGCGATGAAGGCCTGATGCTCGCCTCCCACTGGGAAACCGGTGCCGACTGCACCCTGCGCGCACCAGCCTCGAGTCTGTTGAAACTGGCGATGAGCAAGGACAAGAGCTCGGTCCTGCACAGTCCTGAAGTCGAACTCGACGGCGACAGCGGCGTGCTGCTGGAACTGGCGACGATCCTCCAGGACCTTGAGCTGGACTGGGAGTACGAACTCTCGCACATGCTGGGACCGGTCGCCACGCACCTGGTCGGCGGTCACCTGCGCAGCCGCGCACGCTGGTATCAGCAAGGGTTCGCCAGCCTGAACCAGAACCTGGGCGAATACCTGGCCGAAGAATCGCGCACCCTCGTCGGTCAGCGCGAAGCCGAAGCCCGCTTCAGTGAACTGGACCAGATCAAACTCGACCTGGAACGTCTCGAGGCGCGCTTCGAGCGCCTTTCCCGATCCCTCGACCCAAGCGATAACGCATGAAGCTGCTTGCCGTCCGCCGTTTGTTGCGCATCCAGCGCGTTGTGATCCGCTACCGTCTCGATGACCTGCTGTTCGCCCTGCCGCTGCCCTGGTTTCTGCTGGCGCTGCGCTATGCCTTGCCGTGGCGCTGGTTCCCGCGCAAGACCCTGGACCTGAGCCGCGGTGCGCGATTGCGCCTGGCACTGCAGGACCTGGGACCGATTTTCATCAAGTTCGGGCAGATTCTCTCCACTCGCCGCGACCTGCTGCCGGAAGACATCGCCGATGAGCTGATGAAGCTGCAGGACCGGGTGCCGCCGTTCGACTCGCAAGTGTCGATCAGGCTGATCGAAGAGCAGCTCGGCAAAAAGATCAGTGAAGTGTTCAGCCGCTTCGATGTCGAACCGCTGGCCTCGGCCTCGGTGGCGCAGGTGCATGCCGCCCAACTGAAAACCGGCGAAGAAGTGGTGGTCAAGGTCATCCGCCCGGGCCTGAAACCGATTATTGCCCAGGACCTGGCGTGGCTGTTCATCCTCGCCCGCGCCGCCGAAAAGCTCTCGGCCGATGCGCGTTTGCTGCACCCGGTGGACGTGGTCCAGGATTACGAAAAAACCATCTACGACGAACTCGACCTGTTGCGCGAAGCGGCCAACGCCAGCCAGTTGAAGCGCAACTTCGACGGCTCGCCGCTGCTGTACGTGCCGCAAGTCTATTGGGACTGGTGCCGTCCAAAAGTGCTGGTGATGGAGCGCATCTACGGGATCCAGGTCACCGACCTGGCCACCCTGGCCGACCAGCGCACCGACATGAAAATGCTCGCCGAGCGCGGCGTGGAAATCTTCTTCACCCAAGTGTTCCGCGACAGCTTCTTCCACGCCGACATGCACCCGGGCAACATCTTCGTCAGCACGGTCAATCCGTGGAGCCCGCAATACATTGCGATCGACTGCGGCATCGTCGGCAGCCTGACCCCGGAAGATCAGGACTATCTGGCGCGCAACCTGTTCGCGTTCTTCAAGCGCGATTATCGTCGTGTGGCGCAATTGCACATCGATTCGGGCTGGGTGCCGGCGGAAACCAAACTCAACGAATTCGAAGCGGCGATCCGCACCGTGTGCGAGCCGATCTTCGAAAAACCGTTAAAGGATATTTCCTTCGGCCAGGTGCTGATGCGCCTGTTCCAGACCGCTCGACGCTTCAACATGGAAGTGCAGCCGCAGCTCGTGCTGCTGCAAAAAACCCTGTTGAACATCGAAGGCCTGGGCCGTCAGCTGTACCCGGACCTCGATCTGTGGAATACCGCCCAGCCGTTCCTCGAACGCTGGATGCGCGAGCGGGTCAGCCCCAAAGCCTTGCTCGGCAATGTGCAGAGCCAGTTCGAACAACTGCCGCACCTGGCCAACATGGCCCGCGACCTGCTCGAGCGCATGTCCCAGCCCCACGCCAACGAGCCTCCACCGCCGTGGCATCGACGCAAGGACGACTGGCTCCTGCGCCTGCTCGGTTGTGCGCATCTGGCCGGCGGCACCCTACTCGCCGCGGGTGGGCCATTGAACGAAATGGGCCATTGGCCGGCGGGCATCATGGTGGCCGTCGGCTTGTATCTGGTCGTTCGCCGATAGCCAGCGCCCCCGCACGCTGGCACACTGTTTCAACGCCTGTGCCCGACTAATGAAGTGTCGGGCCCGCTGTCGGAGTCGATGATGAAAAACTGGCTGGACGAGATCAAGTGGGACGCCGATGGCCTGGTGCCGGCGATTGCCCAGGATCACAAGAGCGGACGCGTGCTGATGATGGCCTGGATGAACCGGGAAGCGCTGGAATTGACCGCTGCCGAGAACCGCGCCATTTACTGGTCTCGTTCCCGTGGCAAGCTGTGGCGCAAGGGCGAAGAGTCCGGCCACGTGCAGGCCCTGCATGAGATGCGCCTGGACTGTGACGCCGACGTCATCATTCTGATGGTCGAGCAGATCGGCGACATCGCTTGCCATACCGGCCGCCAGAGCTGCTTCTACCGCGTTTTCGAGAACGGCGACTGGAAAACCGTCGACCCGGTCCTGAAAGACCCGCACGCCATCTACAGCGCAGGACACACCCATGAGTGATACGTTGACCCGCCTGGCCCAGGTGCTGGAAGAGCGCAAAGGCGCCGCCGCCGACAGCTCGTATGTCGCCAGCCTGTACCACAAGGGCTTGAACAAGATTCTGGAAAAAGTCGGCGAAGAGTCGGTCGAAACCATCATTGCCGCCAAGGATGCCGCCATCAGCGGTGACTGCAGCGATGTGATCTACGAGACCGCCGATTTGTGGTTCCACAGCATGGTCATGCTCGCCCAATTGGGGCAACATCCACAGGCTGTGCTCGATGAACTGGACCGTCGCTTCGGTCTGTCCGGACACGCCGAGAAAGCCTCGCGCCCGTCCGCCTGAACAACTATTAGAGAGGAGCAGCAACATGGGCATTTTTGACTGGAAACACTGGGTCGTTATCCTGGTTGTCGTCGTGCTGGTGTTCGGCACCAAGAAACTGAAAAACCTTGGCACTGACGTGGGCGAGTCGATCAAGGGCTTTCGCAAAGCCATGAACGATGAAGACAAGCCGGCTGACCCGACGGCGACCCCGCAGCAACCGGTGCCACCTGCTCAACCACAGACCACACAGTCCGTGAATCAGCCGCACACCATCGACGTGCAGGCGCAAAAAGTCGAAGAGCCGATCCGCAAAGACGTGTGAGCACTGACTAATGTTTGGTATCAGCTTCTCTGAACTGCTGCTCGTCGGCCTCGTGGCCTTGTTGGTGCTGGGCCCCGAGCGTCTGCCGGGTGCTGCGCGCACCGCTGGCCTGTGGGTCGGGCGCCTGAAGCGCAGCTTCAACGCGATCAAACAGGAAGTTGAACGAGAAATCGGTGCCGACGAGATTCGTCGGCAACTGCACAACGAGCACATTCTGTCGCTGGAGCAGGAGGCGCGGAAGATTTTCACGCCGACTCAGCAGGAAGCCACTCCGGTTCAGCCGGTGGCGGAGCAGACGATCCATGCATCGACGACAAAATCCGCGCCTGCTGCTGCGCCGACGGAAACCGTGAAAGCTGTGGAAGCGGTTGAAGCGGTTGAAGCGGCGCCGGTTGTGGCGCATGTAGAACCCGTTGCTCCTGCCGCCGCGCCGATAACGCCGGCTCCTCACGACACCACTTTGCCGCCGCGAGCCCCATGAGCGATCTCCCAGAAAACGACCAGCACATGCCGCTGGTTTCGCACCTCACCGAGTTGCGTACCCGTCTGCTGCGCTGCGTAGCGGCAATCTTCATCATCTTCGCCGGATTGTTCGCTTTCACCCAGCAGATCTACACCTTCGTCTCCACGCCGCTGCGCCAGTATTTGCCAGTCGGTGCGACGATGATCGCCACCGACGTGTCGTCGCCGTTCCTGACGCCACTGAAGCTGACCATGATGGTGTCGCTGTTCCTCGCGATCCCGGTGATCCTGCATCAGATCTGGGGCTTCATCGCGCCGGGCCTGTACAAGCATGAAAAACGCATCGCGGTGCCGTTGCTGGTATCGAGCATCATGCTGTTCTACGCCGGCATGGCATTCGCCTATTACCTGGTGTTCCCGCTGATCTTCAAATTCTTCGCCGCCGCCACCCCGGCCGGCGTGGAAATGATGACCGACATCAGCAGCTACCTCGATTTTGTCATGACGCTGTTCTTCGCCTTCGGCGTGGCGTTCGAAATCCCGGTGGCCGTGGTGCTGCTGGTGTGGATCGGCGTGGTCAACGTTGCCTACCTGAAGAAAATCCGCCCGTACGTGATCATCGGCTGTTTCGTGGTCGGCATGATCCTCACTCCGCCGGACATCTTCTCGCAGACCCTGCTGGCCGTGCCGATGTGGCTGCTGTTCGAGATCGGTATCCTGTTCGGCAGCCTGATCAGCAAGCGCGGCGAGCACCCGGACGACCAACCGGCTGACGATCACAACGACCAGCCGCCAGCGACCCAGCCGTGAACCTGCTGCTCCTCGAAGAGGCCGACTTCATAGCGGCCGACCGCGCGATCCTGCGTGATCGCCGGTTGACTCACATGCAGGAAGTCCATCGTTCGGTCGTGGGCGACAGCCTGCGGGTCGGGCGTATCGACGGGTTGATGGGCTCGGCCGAATTGCTGCGCCTGGACGCCGATGAAGCGGAGTTGCGCGTTACCCTCGACCAACCCCCACCAGCCAAGCTGCCATTGACCCTGATCCTGGCCCTGCCACGCCCGAAAATGCTGCGCAGGGTGTTCCAGACCGTGGCGGCCATGGGTGTGCCACGCATCATTCTGGTGAACAGCTACCGCGTCGAGAAGAGCTTCTGGCAAACACCCTTCCTGGAGCCCGAAGCCATTCGCGAGCAGTTGATCCTCGGCCTCGAACAGGCGCGGGACAGCGTGTTGCCACAGATCATCATCGAGAAGCGCTTCAAGCCCTTTGTCGAAGATCGCCTGCCAGCGATGACCGAAGGCACCCTCGGCCTGGTAGGTCATCCCGGCAACTACCCGCCCTGCCCCCGGGGCCTGGACGAGCCGGTGACCCTGGCCATCGGCCCCGAAGGCGGCTGGATCCCTTACGAAATCGACCTGCTGGGCAAGTCCGGCCTGCAACCGGTGCAGCTCGGCGAACGCATCCTGCGGGTCGAAACCGCCGTCACCGCCCTGCTCGCCCGCCTGTTCTAATTCCGAACTCCACTCTAGACACAGAAAATTCATCATCCCAGCCAACTTGCACGCCTACAGATTCCCGCCCGTCAGCCGATATACCCCTGATAAAACCAATATATGGTTCGAGGGAGTTGCAGCATGTACCGGCCAGTTGCAACGCGCCATCCAGAGCATGACCCAAAGCCTGCGCGCGTTGATCGGCGGCATCAGCGACGGCGTGACACAAATCGCCAGCGCCGCAGAAGAGTTGTCGGCCGTCACTGAACAGACCAGCGCCGGGGTCAACAGCCAGAAGGTCGAGACCGATCAGGTCGCGACCGCCATGAACGAAATGACCGCCACAGTGCAGGAAGTTGCCCGCAACGCTGAAGAGGCATCGGAAGCCGCCGTCGCCGCCGACCAGCAAGCCCGCGAAGGTGACAAGGTGGTCGGCGAAGCCATCGCCCAGATCGAGCGCCTGGCGCTCGAAGTCGGCCATTCCACCGCCGCCATGGGCGATCTCAAGCGCGAAAGCGACAAGATCGGCAGCGTGCTCGACGTGATCAAATCCGTCGCCCAGCAAACCAACCTGCTGGCCCTCAACGCCGCCATCGAAGCCGCCCGTGCTGGCGAGGCGGGACGCGGTTTCGCGGTGGTCGCCGACGAAGTCCGCAGCCTGGCGCTACGCACCCAGAAGTCCACCGAAGAAATCGAAGAGTTGATCATCGGCCTGCAAACCGGTACCCAGCAGGTGGCGACCATCATGGACAACAGCCGCAGCCTGACCGACAGCAGCGTGGAACTGACCCGCCGCGCCGGTGGATTGCTGGCGAACATCACCCGCACCGTCTCGGCGATTCAATCGATGAACCAGCAGATCGCTGCGGCAGCGGAACAGCAGAGCGCGGTGGCTGAAGAGATCAACCGTAGTGTGCTGAATGTGCGTGACGTGTCCGAGCAGACTTCGGCCGCCAGCGAAGAGACCGCCGCCTCCAGCGTTGAACTGGCACGGCTGGGGACGCATCTGCAGATGCTGGTGGCCAGGTTTAGGGTGTAATGGGAGAGATAACTGCTGGAAAATAAACAAAATTTTTTATCTACTTGTGCCGGAAAAACCAACGCCGGCCAAGATTAAAATAAGGTGGACTCGAACGAATCATCCCGACTAGTCGAAACAGATGATTTAACTTTTCGATACTAGCAGAACATTTACCCTGCGCCACTAACAGTTCTGATAGTTACATTTATTATTATTGCAGCACATGATGATACGCCTTGCTATTTTCAAGGAGTATTTTCATGAGCAATAATTCATTCGACGTTACTGCCACCTCAGAAAAAGCTGTACCTGAGAATAACACGACCAACACCAATTATCGCCGCTGGATGACAGACATGGCGGCGGACATTGCGCACCTGAAACTGTATCAGCTGGCAATTCCCGGCGCGCACAACTCGGGTGTCGATGCCGATGGAGGTTTTAATATTGGTGCAAAATGGGCAATCTGCCAATACAATGATTTTGCCTCTCAACTTGCCGCGGGGGCCCGCTACCTGGATTTACGTCTCGTTGACAGTAGCTATAAAAAAGATGTTGGCGGCAAGAAGCCAACCTATCAATTCAAAGAAATTTTCGAGTTCAAGCATGGTATTGTCGGCGTAGGCCGGCGATTGCAAGATTTGGTGTCGGCGGTAAACGATTTTTCCACCTCAAACCCTGGCGAAATAGTATTTATTGACTTCCACCACTATGATCGAGGTAATTATTCCCATAATAGTTTAGAGCGGTGCCTGCCTTACTTCAACTCTATCAAGGATCGCCTGATACCATCCTCGGCGAGCGATTTAAGCATTGGTGAAATACGTCAAAAACACCCGAACTGTAATATAATTTTGTGTTTAAGTCATAATTATCCAACACCTGACTCCCCAGTCCCAGACAAATGGCCAGCCGGAGTGGTGCGCAGAGACCAGATATGGTTGCCCCTTAAACATGAATGGACTTCCGACGCCACTGAAGAAAATGTTACATCACTTGTAACTCAATCAACAACATCACCACCAAGCGGATACTGGGTACTATCTGCCGCCGCCGGCAGCCCTCCGATAGATTTGCGAGTTGACCACCCTATACGAACAGAGGCGTTCGCCCCAGGACGCCAAAATACGAATATTCTCATGGTTGATTTTATTAACGGAAATAACGCTAGAACCAGTGTCGTCGACCGCTGTATCGAGCTCAGCAGGGCAAGAGGTAAAGATAAATCCAGCCCAACGGCGCCGACTAACTTAATTGTGGTGCCCAAGAATGAAACCATCGTCGATGGACAGGCCTACAATACACTGGTGTTCTCATGGAACCCTTCCGCCGATAACTTGGGGGTGCGGAACTATGAGATATATCTGGATGATGTACTTTTTGCTTCATCCGGTAGCAGCCCTTACGAACACCAAAATTTCCCCTTGAAAAATTATGCGTTTACAGTAAAAGGGGTGGACATATCAAACAACCGATCCGGTTCATCCAACAGATTTGATCTTGTTCAAGATATCATACATCCAACTGCACCTCGCAATTTTTCATATAGGAGTCCAAAAGCGTATGTGATATGGAGTAACTCAACTGATAACGCAGGAATGAAAGGATATGAGGTCTACCTGAATGACCAGTTTTTGAGCTTTGTGACCTATCAATACAACAATGACCCTTATACTTACTTGCCTGAGCTCTCTCGAGAAGAGAAGCACGTGATAAAAGTTC
This sequence comes from Pseudomonas fluorescens, assembly GCF_902497995.1. Classification (GTDB taxonomy): domain Bacteria; phylum Pseudomonadota; class Gammaproteobacteria; order Pseudomonadales; family Pseudomonadaceae; genus Aquipseudomonas; species Aquipseudomonas fluorescens_BK. The sequence goes on from NZ_CABVII010000043.1 coordinate 25,524, forward strand.
GCGCTGTGGACATCAACGATCTTTTTTCCGAATACGGTACATTCGTAATCCCTGTAATCCCAAATTTGATCAATCGCAAAATTTTTATCACAGGATATGACGAGGAAAATGAAATATACAATGCTTGTTCAAAATGGGAACCCGATTCAGAACCTACTGTGGGCCTCCTATACCATTTCAAAATTGACGGCGGATTCATTTATCGATATTTTTTCCACCCCGGAGAAGAAATAATCTTTAATTTTCAGGCCCGCCAGGGACAAACAATCCAAACTCAAATCTGGACAATATATTCCGAATATCATCTAAAGGGACCTGAAGACATATTTATTTTTGACGCATCACGCCCAGAACCCATTAGCAATCTAAAATTCACTAATACCGCACAGGCTGGCACCTCTATCTCTTGGACGCCTTCAACTAGCACTAATGTAATAAATTACGCAATCTCGATAAATGAAGAATCTCCGATATTAATTCCAAGCTCAGTAAATGCTTATACGTTCGAACCTCTTTCACCCGGCAAAGAATTTCTAATTGAGATATGGGCGCTTAATGACGTCGATGTCCCTTCTGCTTTGGAAGAGATCACAATTGAGCCTATCGATTTTACCCCCCCGGCAAGCCCGGAACGCCCGTTTTCAGTGCCGTCTCCCCCACCACGGCAACTGCCACCTGGACCGCCTCGACCGACAATGTTGCCGTAACCGGTTATCAGATTTCGCTCAACGGTGCAGCGCCGATCCCCACCACAGGACTCAGCCACACTTTTAACGGGCTGAAAGACAGCACCACATACAGAATTGAAGTCCGGGCTATCGATGCCCAGGGCAATTTGTCCGACCCTTCATCTGCGTCTTTCGATACCCCAGACGGCACACCTCCGAGCAAACCCGGAACGCCCGTTTTCAGTGCCGTCTCCCCTACCACGGCAACTGCCACTTGGACTGCCTCGACCGACAATGTTGCCGTAACCGGTTATCAGATTTCGCTCGACGGTGCAGCGCCGATCACCACCACAGAACTCAGCCACACTTTTAACGGGCTGAAAGACAGCACTACATACAGAATTGAAGTCCGGGCTATCGATGCCGAGGGCAACTTGTCCGACCCTTCATCTGCGTCTTTCGATACCCCAGACGTTACACCTCCGAGCAAGCCCGGAACGCCTGCAGCCACCGATATCAGTTATGCCTCTGCAACCCTGCAATGGTCTGCCTCCACTGATAATGTCGCTGTAACCGGCTATGAGGTCTGGCTGAACGCCTCACTATTGAAAACAGTTACGGACACCCGTTACACCGCAACAGGACTGAAAGATAATACTTCATACACGTTCAAAATCATCGCCAAGGATGCCGCTGGCAATTCCTCGGAAACTGCCTTGGTGATGTTCACGACCAAAGTTGATACGACACCGCCGGCAAAACCTACAGCATTGGTAGCCACTAATGTTTCCAGCAGAGCTGCGATTCTCACTTGGAGTAACACTTATGATGACCTGCGAGTAGATCACTACGAGATTTTAAGTGGAGATTCGGTGATCGCTGCCACAGAAACACGTACGCCGGCCTACCTGCTTACCGGACTTGTCGCAGGGACCGAGTACAGCCTGCGTGTATGCGCTTTGGACACAGCAGGCAATCGCTCTGCTGTAAGCGATCCTGTTGTCGTCAAGACCCCACGCTTGGGAGCACCAAAAAACGCGCGCGTCACAGCAGTCCAGTCCAATACAGTTAAGTTCGAATGGGACAGGCCGGATGATGCTATTGGCTTACTCGGCTACCACACTGTTGTGCGTTTACCCAATGGCAGCGACATAAAATATAATTTTCCCGTGAGGGCGATTACAGCTACACCGCTCGGAGCAGCAAAACGCTTTCAGGTCAGCATCACCGCTTACGATGCCGCCCAAATTGATTCAGAACCTCTGACCTTCGAGATCGCGACTACTGGGGCGGTGGCACGACCTGGTACGCCGAAGTTTCTACGCCTGGTTCGCTTGGAGCCTGATTCAGCTTATTTTGAATGGGATGCCCCGGATGGACCCACTCGTCCAGACAAATACAACATCACTCTGAAAGGACCCGATGGAATACAAAGCGCAGAAACCGTCAGTGCCAATATATTATTTAACGGTAGTTATTACGATTACATAGAGTATGAATTGTCAGTGACGGCGTCCAACGAAGCGGGGAACTTACTGCCGACAGTTATAAAATTCGCCGGTAGTATAGGCCGAAACTGAGCAACTTCCGTTACACGCAACTAGGGATTAGGGCCGTCTTGGAATGGAACGCGCCCCCCGGGCCCTCATCGTGACAGGCCCGGGGGGAAATGGGACCCCTTTTACTTCGGAGCAACCGACCTTGAACACGGTACTTTTGAGAAACACCCGTTATCAGGCAAGGATCACAGCACTAAATGATCTCGGGGAATCCTCACCGTTAATCGCTGACTTCACCACCGAGTAGAGCTACTGCTGAAATTCGTCGCCGCGCCTGAGAAACAATGCGTTGTCCGCAGGTGCGGCGATTTTTTACAAAACCTGCCGCAAAAAGGCCTGAGCCCGAGGATCCTTCGGCGCGTCGAAGAACTCCGCTGGCGAAGCGTCTTCCAGCAACTTGCCATGATCGAAGAACAACACCCGATCCGCCACTTCCCGCGCAAAGCCCATTTCGTGGGTGACGCAGACCATGGTCATGCCTTCCAGAGCCAACGTTTTCATCACGTCCAGCACTTCGCCGACCATTTCCGGGTCGAGCGCCGAGGTCGGCTCATCGAATAGCATGACCTTGGGCTCCATCGCCAATGCCCGAGCGATGGCCACACGCTGTTGCTGTCCACCGGAAAGGCGTGACGGAAACTCGTTGGCCTTTTGCGCAATGCCAACCTTCTCCAGCAACGCCAGGGCCTTGGCCTCGCGCTCTTTCTTGCCGCGCTTGCGCACGACCTTCTGGGCCAGGCAGAGGTTTTCCAGCACGGTCATGTGCGGGAACAGGTTGAAGTGCTGGAACACCATGCCGACTTCGCGCCGGTAGGCGTTGACGTCGGTTTTCGGGTCGGCCAGTTGCAGGCCGTCGATGCTGACCGAACCCGAGTCGAATTCTTCCAGGCCATTGAGGCAGCGCAGGAACGTCGACTTGCCGGAACCGGACGGGCCGATCACCACCAGCACTTCCCCCTTGGCCACTTGAGTGGTGACGTTATCCACCGCGCGAACCACCTGGCCGCGGGTGTCGAAGACTTTTACCAGATCGCGGACTTCAATCACTTTGCGCGAGCCTCCGCTCAAGCCGGCTGGCGATTTTCGACAGCGGCAGGTTGATCAACAGGTACAGCCCGGCCACGCAGAACAGGATTTCGAACGGCGAGAACGAGGTGGTGATGACTTCGCGACCGCTTTTCAGCAGTTCGGTAATTGCGATCACCGACACCAGCGAGGTGTCCTTGACCAGACTGATGAATTGCCCGGCCAGCGGTGGCAATACTCGCTTGAAGGCCTGCGGTAGCACAACATGACGCATCGACTGGCCAGCGCTCAGACCGAGGGAGCGCGCCGCTTCGTTCTGGCCACGGGCGATCGACTGCACACCGGAGCGGATGATCTCCGCCACGTAGGCACCGGTGAACAACGACAGTGCGGCGATCCCGGCAAATTCCCGGGACAGGTTCATCACGGTGCCGATGAAGAAGTAGAAAATGAAGATCTGCACCAGCAGCGGCGTGCCGCGCACCAGTTCGACGTAAATGGTCGAGAGGTCGCGCAGGGTCGGGTTGTTCGACAGACGGCACAGGCCGGTGGCGAGGCCGATCAGGAGACCGAGCACTCCGGACACCAAGGACAACCACAAGGTGGTCCACAGGCCCCACATCAGTGGTCCTGCGGCCCAGTGCCGAGTTACACCAATCACGTCGCCTTCGGCCACGTCATCGCCCTGAGCGACTTGCAGGCTGTTGTCGTCGACGATTAACCGTTGCTCGTCGCCCGCATCGTTGCGCAGGGTGACTTCAGCCTTGTCGCCCTTGCGCACCAGTTCGCTGACAGTGGAAATGTCTGCAGCGCGCTGGGATTCTTCGGCGTGGTAGGCGAAGTATTGCGGCACGCGATTCCAGCGCCACTCGTAGGACATTAGCGAGGTGGCGTAGTACAAGGCGCCGGCCAGGCCGATCAGCACCAACACGGTTAATACGTGCCAGGGCCATTGGGCTTTTTTATGTTTCATTTATCAGCAAGTTCCAAATTCTGTGTCGCCAGGGAGGCCGTCTTCGCGAGCAAGCCCGCTCCCACATTGAACCGAGTCGTCAGCAACTACGCGGTGAATTGTGGGAGCGGGCTTGCTCGCGAATGGGGCGACGCGGTCTATCTGACCGAGCCTTATTCCATGTCCTTCAGCCAGGCAGTGTCTTTAAACCACTTGTCATGGATGCGATCGTAAGTGCCGTCTTCATGGATCTGGTGCAGGAAGTTGTTGATGAAGTTGATGCTGTCGTAGTCACCCTTCTTCAGACCAAAGGCCAGCGGCTCGTAGGTGAACGGCTTGTCGAGGAACGTAAGTTTGCCGTTGCCGACCTTGTTGACCGCGACAACATTGTAAGGCGCGTCATAGATGAACGCGTCGGCCTTGCCGTTGACCACGTCGAGCACGGCTTCCTGCTCATTGTCGTAGCCGTGGTACTTGGCTTTGGAGATCAGCTTTTTAGCGACCATTTCACCCGTGGTGCCGAGCTTGGAGGTAATGCGGTAATCGGCGGTGTTCAGGTCTTTGTACGACTTGATGGTGCCTTCCAGCTCCTTGCGGATCAGCAGGGTCTGGCCGACCACGATGAAGGGCTCACTGAAGTTCAGGCGCAGGTTGCGCTCCTGGGTCAGGGTCATGCCGCTGCCGATCATGTCGAACTTGTCGGTGAGCAACGCCGGGATGATGCCGTCGTAGCCGGTGGACACCAGCTCCAGCTTGACGCCCATGGCCTTGGTCATGGCTTTGAGAATGTCGACTTCGAAGCCGATGATCTCGCCGCGTTTGTTGGTCATCTCGAACGGCATGTAGGTCGGGTCCATGCCGACTTTCAGCGTGCCGCGTTTGACCGCGTCATCGATGGCACCGGCCTGCGCCGCGCTGACTGCAACCAGTGCCGTGACGCCGACCAGCAGCATCGAGAGATACTTCTTCATCATCAAGTCCCCAAAACCATTGCGTTGTGAGGCGCGCAAACGGCGGGTTTCCCGTAAGAAACCGGCCGATACGGACAGAAATTGTCCGGGCGCACCAATTCGGGGACGGATGCTAACGCACTCGGCCGTTTGCACAAGGGTTTACACAGGATTTGTTGCTCTAAGGCCGATCGTTCCCACGCGTGGGAACGATCGGCCTCGCAAAAAAAAGCCCCGCTCATTTAGCGGGGCTTTTCGTTAGGCCAACTGAGGCTGCACGCTCAGCGGCTTGAGCGGCAACAGCGGCGCATGGGGATCGGCTTTCACCGATTGACGCCAGGCTTGCAGCCACTCGGGGTGACTTTCGTCCCAGATCTGCTCGTGCAGGCGACCCAATGCCACCGGATCACTCAGCAACTCCACACGCTCTTTGTTGGTCAGCCCGGTTGGCCCGACTTTCATGGCATGGCGAACCCGTTCGATCCGCAGCCATTCGATCGGCTCGGCCTGACGGTGGCGTGAAGTCGCCAGCGAGCACGCCAAGGCGTTCTGCTGTGGATCGACCACTGCCCGGACAAAGCCGTCGTTCAGCGCGTGCCAACGGTTTTCGTGGGTGTACTGGTCGGTTGCCAGCAACGCCTGTGGCGGATTGTATTCCTCAGGGATCAGGAACAGGCTTTCGTCACGGGACTTGAGGCCCAGGCCGACACGACTGGAGATCACCGACACCGGGATCGACAGCATCAACGAACCGACGATCGGCACCAGCCACCAGAGGAAGCTCGGGTTCAGCCAGATCACCAACAGCGCCCAGAAGAAGCCCAGCAAGGTTTGCGGACCATGGCGTTTTACCGCCTCGCTCCAGGGCGTGGAGTCGTCGTCACGTTGCGGCGAGTTCCAGGTCGCGGCCCAGCCGAGGAACGCGGCGAGCACGAAACGGGTGTGGAAGATCATCCGCACTGGCGCCAGCAGCATGGAGAACAACATCTCCAGCAACATCGACAGGGTCACCTTGAACTTGCCACCGAACTCTTTCGCGCCCTTGGCCCAGATCAGGATGATGCTCAGCAACTTCGGCAGGAACAGCAGCACGATGGTCGTCGAGAACAGCGCAATCGCCTTGTCCGGGTGCCATTGGGGCCACAGCGGATAGAGCTGGCGTGGTTCGAGGAAATATTGGGGCTCCATCAGCGTGTTGACCGCCAGCAGCGCCGTCGACAATACAAGGAAGAAGAACCACAACGGCGCCGACAGGTAGGACATCACGCCGGTGAGGAACACCGCCCGGTGAACCGGGTGCATGCCTTTGACCAGGAACAGGCGGAAGTTCATCAGGTTGCCGTGGCACCAGCGACGGTCACGCTTGAGTTCGTCCAGCAGGTTCGGCGGCAGTTCTTCGTAGCTGCCCGGCAAGTCATAAGCGATCCACACACCCCAGCCGGCACGGCGCATCAGCGCGGCTTCGACGAAGTCGTGGGACAGAATCGCACCGGCGAACGCACCTTTACCGGGCAATGGCGCCAGGGCGCAGTGCTCGATGAATGGCTTCATGCGGATGATCGCGTTGTGGCCCCAGTAATGGGATTCGCCCAACTGCCAGAAGTGCAGACCGGCGGTAAACAATGGACCGTATACACGGGTCGCGAACTGCTGCATGCGCGCATACAGCGTATCCATGCCCGACGCACGCGGCGCGGTCTGGATGATCCCGGCGTCCGGCGTGGCTTCCATCAAGCGCACCAGACTGGTCAGGCATTCGCCGCTCATCACCGAGTCAGCGTCGAGCACGACCATATATTTGTAGTCACCACCCCAACGACGGCAGAAGTCGTCGAGGTTACCGCTTTTACGTTTCACGCGGCGGCGGCGACGGCGATAGAAAATCTTGCCAAAACCCTTGGCTTCGCGACAGACATCCAGCCAGGCTTGTTGCTCGGCAACGCAGATGTCGGCTTCGTTACTGTCGCTGAGCACGAAGAAGTCGAAGCGATCAAGGCTGCCCGTGGCGGCGACCGACTCGAACGTCGCTCGCAAGCCGGCGAACACCCGCGGCACGTCTTCGTTGCAGATCGGCATGACCAGTGCGGTGCGCGCGTCCTTGGGGATCGGTTCGTTACCGGCGCTTTTACCGGAAATCCGGTATTTGTCATGGCCGGTGAGCAACTCGAGGAAGCCCATCAATGCGGTCCAGAAACCGGCCGACACCCAGCAGAACAGAATCCCGAACAGTATCAGGATGCTGGTTTGCAGCGCATACGGCAGCACTTGCGTGACGGTTTGCAGGAACGGCTGGTGCAGGACTTCATCCAGGTCGACGAACGACCAGCCCTGGTACGGCATGATGCCTTTCATGTACCAGCCGGCGACGATGGTCTGACCGAGCATCAGTACCAACAGAATGTAGCGCCGGATCGAACCTACGGTGCGCCAGCGAGCCGCCGGCAGCACGTTTTCGTCTTTCGGCGGCTTTGGCGGGTTGGTGCGGCCGGTCAGGCGACGCCAGCCACGCACCAGAATATTGGTGCGCCACGGCTCCGGCACGACTTTGGTCCGACGAATCGGCGGGGTCGCCCGCAGGCAGACCCGGCCGCTGGCGTCGAGCACCAGCATTTCGGCGTCCGCCAGTTCTTCGGCGGTGTTCAGGGTCAGGCGACGACCCACCGAAGCCTGGGCGGCCTCGGTCGGCGCGTCGAACGTCGAAGACGACAGGCGTTCGTGCAATTCACTGAAGGACTGGCAACCCACGAGTTCCGCGCGCTGCTCGTCGGTCATCGGTAGATGCGCCAGATACTCGGCAAGCGTCTCTGGCTGTATTTGAGAATTACTCATCGGCAGGCAACTGGTAGCTCCAGGTCTCGGTCAGGACTTCTTCAGTCGGCGCCGATTCCGGTGTGGCTGGGGCCGCGTCGGCAGCTGCAGGCTGCTGGGCGTCTTTGTTGTCCCGATCCTTGGAATTTGCGACAGGCTTGGCTTCGGCCTGTTTGGCTTCAGCTTGCTTGGTTTGCTTGGCGTCCTTGGCTTCCTTGTCCAGCTTCTCCTGCTGCCTGGCGGCGACCTTGTCGGCCTTGGCAACGGAAGAGTTGGAGGCAGGCACGGCCTTGGCCAGGTCGGCAGTCACGATGTTCTTGACCAGTGCGGCACGCATTTCCGTAGCCTTGCCCGGGTCCTTGATCTTCATGCGCAGGGTCAGGCGCCAGCCCTTGGTTTCAGGGTTGTAGCGCACGCTGTTCTCGACCAGCTCGGCATTCTCGCCAACGCTGACCTGGCTGCGAACCTCGGTATCTGCCGGCAGTGCCATCAGGGACGGGCCTTCGAAGTCCACCAGGTAGGCAACGCTGCCATCGGGCTGACGAATCAGGTTGGACTGTTTCACGTCACCGGTGGAGCGCAGGGTCTGTTGTACCCAGGCGCTGTCCGGCGCGTGAAGCGCGGCTTCGTCGATGGTCCAGTGCATGCGGTAGGCGACGTCGAGCGGCTGGCCAGGTTCAGGCAGCTTTTCCGGACTCCAGAAAGCCACGATGTTGTCGTTGGTTTCGTCGGCGGTCGGAATTTCGACCAGGTCTACAGAACCCTTGCCCCAATCGCCTTTTGGTTCGATCCAGGCACTCGGGCGCTTGTCGTAACGGTCATCGAGGTCTTCGTAATGGCTGAAGTCGCGGCCACGCTGCAGCAGACCGAAACCGCGCGGGTTCTCGATGGAGAAGTTGCTGACAGCCAGGTGTTTCGGGTTGTTCAGTGGGCGCCAGATCCACTCGCCGTTGCCGGCATGGATCGACAGGCCGCTGGAATCATGCAGCTCGCGACGGTAGTTCAGCACTTTCGACGGTTGGTTGGCGCCGAACAGGAACATGCTGGTCAAAGGCGCAACGCCAAGCTTGGTGACCTTGTCACGCAGGAACATCCTGGCCTTGACGTCGACCACGGTATCGCTGCCGGGACGCAGGGTCAGGCGATATGCACCGGTGGCACGTGGCGAGTCCAGCAGGGCAAAGATCACCAGATGCTTGTCACCCGGTTTGGGCTGCTGAATCCAGAACTCGCTGAAACGCGGGAACTCTTCCCCGGACGGCAAAGCGGTATCGATGGCCATGCCGCGGGCGGACAAGCCATAGGTGTGCCCTTTGCCGACCACGCGGAAGTAGCTCGCACCGAGCATGGTCATGATTTCGTCTTGCTTGTCGGCCTTGTTGATCGGGTACAGCACCCGGAAACCGGCGTAACCCAGTTGCTCGGTGGCTTTAGGATCGAACTTTACATCGCCAAAATCAAACCGCTCTGGGTCGTATTTGATCTCTTCGACGGTGTTAGCCGTGATTTCGTTGATTTTCACCGGAGTATCAAAGTGCATGCCCTGGTGATAGAACGACAGCTTGAACGGGGTTTTCTGATCGGCCCACTCGGCTTTCTCGGTGCGGAAACGAATTTTCTGATAGTCCGCGAATTTCATTTCGCGGAATTCGTTCGGCAGGTTACTGCGCGGAGCTTCGTATTTCTGCCCGGCCAGCTCTTTTGCCTTGACCGATACATCATCCAGATTGAATGCCCAAAGCTGGCCGGCGCTGAGCAGGCAAAGCAGTGCAGAGCCCGCTACCAGAGCGCTTCGTAACCGTTGGGCAGACAATTTTGGAGCATTACAGGGACTAACAATCACGAGCAACCCTCGCCGAAAACAGATCAAAAAACCAACGGCCAGTTAAAGTGCCAGCACGGTGTGCGGTGAACAAAACCGACCCTGCGAACCACTCTTGCCAAGTTGGCGAGCATTGTTCCGACCCCTTTGGGGCTAAATGATTCCCCAACAGGTCCCGAACAAGTCTCTACCTAAGTCAAAATGGGCCAACGAACGCTGATCCCCGTAACGCGCGATTATCTAGTATGCCGCGTTACAACACATCAGGGGCAGCCCAGTATTTCTCGCGAAAGAACCCTGTTTTCAGGCGAAAAGAGCTTAAAAACATGTTTCAAGCGCTTTCAGGTCTGTAACAGAAAGGTGACCGGGCCATCGTTGACCAGGTGCACCTGCATATCCGCGCCGAATCTACCTGATGCCACAGTGCCATGCACCTGTTTTGCCTTGCCCAATAGATAGTCGAAAAGCTCCTCTCCCAGGGCCGGAGGGGCAGCGGTCGAAAAGCCTGGACGCAACCCGCTTCGGGTATCGGCGGCCAGGGTGAACTGAGAGACCAGCAGCAACCCGCCGTCGACATCCGCCAGGGACAGATTCATCTTGCCCTCGGCGTCGCTGAATACTCGATAGTTAAGCAGTTTATGCAGAAGTTTGTCGGCACTGGCTCGAGTATCCTCTGGCTCGACTGCCACCAGCACCAGCAAACCCTGGTCCACCGCGCCGACCACCTCCCCCGCTACCTCGACTCGCGCGCCTCGCACGCGTTGCAGCAGACCCTTCATGCTTCTTCAGGCGCCAGATCGAGCAGACGTCGGGCCATCAGATTGGCGGCGCGAACCAGCGCATCGGTAATCCCAGGCTCGGACGCGGCATGGCCAGCGTCACGGATCACCTGCAATTCACTGTTTGGCCAGTTCTGATGCAGTTCCCAGGCGTTATCCAGCGGGCAGATCACGTCGTAGCGACCGTGAACGATGACCCCAGGCAGATGGGCGATCTTGCCCATGTCGCGGATCAGCTGGTCCGGTTCAAGGAACGCATTGTTGGTGAAGTAATGACATTCGATGCGGGCGATGGACAATGCGCGCTGCGGCTCGGAAAAACGGTCGACCACCAGCGGGTTCGGACGCAGGGTCGCCGTTCGTCCTTCCCACATGGACCAGGCCTTGGCCGCGTGCATCTGGGCGATCTGGTCGTTGCCGACCAGGCGCTTGTGGAAAGCCGAGAGCAGATCGTCGCGCTCATCCAGCGGGATCGGCGCGATGTAGTCTTGCCAGTAGTCGGGAAACAGACGGCTGGCACCCGACTGGTAGAACCACTCGATTTCCTGCGCACGACAGAGAAAAATCCCGCGCAGAATCAGGCCGTGTACACGTTCCGGGTGGGTTTGCGCGTAGGCCAGCGCCAGGGTCGAACCCCAGGAGCCGCCGAACAATACCCACTTGTCGATCCCCAAGTGCTTGCGGATGCGCTCGAGGTCGGCGACCAGATCCCAGGTGGTGTTGTTTTCCAGGCTGGCGTGGGGGGTGGAGCGACCGCAACCGCGCTGGTCGAAAGTCACTATGCGATACAGGTTCGGATCGAAATACCGGCGGCTCTGGGCATCACACCCGGCGCCGGGGCCGCCGTGGATGAACACTACCGGCAAACCTTCCGGTGAACCGCTTTCGTCGACATACAGCGTGTGAGTTGCATCGACAGCCAGATCGTGCCGGGCGTGGGGTTTGATCTGCGGGTACAAAGTCTGCATTGCGCGCTCCGTAAGGGGTCGAGTTCATCCCTGGGGGGACTTCTATTATTCTGCCGTCCGGCATCATAAACCCGAATTACGTCAATGAGCATGCCCTTGTAATTGGATGGACTCGCCCACGCCGAGGCGTCAATGCGCCACGGTGGCAGTCTAAACAGCCAACGACAGCGAGGGCGAGTCCATGAAAAAGCATACTTCGATTGATCAATCATTGTCTTCTGCCG
>NZ_CABVII010000044.1 GCF_902497995.1 Pseudomonas fluorescens
CCACGCAAGCACTGGTGATACTGGCTCGCAAACTCGCTCGAATCGTATTCGCCCTACTGAAAGGGCAGAGCGAATACCAACCGAAAGCAGGTTGAGGCTTCCCCTCAACCATAGAATCTCCCACAGTGGACTTCGGTGTTTTCACTATTGTGCGAACACCATTGAACCCTGTGGGAGCGGGCTTGCCCGCGAATGGATGTATCTGTCAGCGAAGATCTAGCGGCTGTTTAGCCTTCTTCCCCCTCATCATCATCCCCACCATCAACCTTCATCCCCAGTTCCTTGATCTTGCGCGTCAGGGTGTTACGCCCCCAGCCCAGCAAGACGGCGGCATCGCGCCGACGGCCAGCGGTGTGTTTGAGGGCGGTCTCGATCATGATCCGCTCGAAAGCCGGCACGGCGCTGTCGAGCAGGCTCGACTGGCCGCGAGCCAACGCCTGATCGGCCCATTGCCGCAGCGCCTGCTCCCAGTTGGTCACCGGTGCCGAATCCTGCGGCAGGCTCAACAGCTCCGGCGGCAGGTCGCTGATGTGTACTTCGCGACCCGAAGCCATCACCGTGATCCAGCGGCAAGTGTTCTCCAGCTGACGCACGTTGCCGCCCCACGGCAGGTTCTTCAGGTATTCCTCGGTTTCGCTTTTCAGCAGCTTCGGCTCCACCGCCAGTTCTTGCGCGGCGCGGCTGAGGAAGTGCTTGGCCAGGGTCGGGATGTCTTCGCGACGGTCCGACAGCCGTGGAATATGAATGCGGATCACATTGAGGCGGTGGAACAAGTCTTCGCGGAATTTTCCTGCGTGCACCAGAGTTTCCAGATTCTGGTGAGTCGCGGCAATGATTCGCACATCGACCTTCACCGGCACGTGGCCGCCGACGCGGTAGAACTCGCCATCGGCCAGGACGCGCAATAAACGGGTCTGGGTGTCGGCCGGCATGTCGCCGATTTCATCGAGGAACAGCGTGCCACCGTCCGCTTGCTCAAAACGCCCGCGACGCAGGTTGGCTGCGCCGGTGAACGCACCTTTCTCATGGCCGAACAGCTCGGACTCCATCAGGTCTTTCGGGATCGCCGCCATGTTCAGCGCGATGAACGGCGAAGACGCCCTTGGGCTATGACGGTGCAGGGCATGGGCCACCAGCTCTTTACCGGTACCGGATTCGCCGTTGATCAGCACGGTGATGTTGGAATGGCTCAAGCGCCCGATGGCGCGAAACACTTCCTGCATCGCCGGTGCTTCACCGATGATTTCTGGCGTACGGGCCAGGGCGACCGGGACTTCCAGGCCTTGCTGTTCTTGAGCGTGCTGGTTGGCGCGCTTGACCAGCGATACCGCTTCGTCGACATCGAACGGCTTGGGCAGGTATTCGAAAGCACCGCCCTGATAGGACGCGACAGCGCTGTCCAGGTCGGAGTGCGCGGTCATGATGATCACCGGCAGCCGTGGGTGTTGTTCGCGAATCCGCGCCAGAAGGTCCAGACCGCTGGTACCGGGCATGCGGATGTCGGAGATGATTACGTCCGGCTGCTGGCGCGCCAGGCGGCTCATCACGCCATCGGCGCTGTCGAAGCTTTGCGTGGTCATGCCTTCTTGCTGCAGGGCTTTTTCCAGGACCCAACGGATAGAACGGTCGTCATCGACGATCCACACGGTTTCACTACGGCTCATGTCGATGTGGCTCCTTGTTCCAGTGGCAGAAAGATCGAGAACGTGGTGTGGCCTGGATGGCTGTCACATTCGATCAGACCCTGGTGCTGGCTGATGATGTTCTGGGTAATGGCCAGGCCCAGCCCGGTACCGTCCGGGCGGCCGCTGACCATGGGAAAGAAGATGGTTTCCTGGAGCTCGGAGGGAATGCCCGGCCCGTTGTCGATGATTTCGATCTTGGTTACCAGGCGATGGCGCACGTGGCCGATGGTGAACTGGCGCATGGCGCGGGTGCGCAAACTGATGCGGCCCAGACGCAGCTCATTCTGGCTGTTGATGGCCTGCATCGCGTTGCGCACGATGTTCAGCACCGCCTGGATCATCTGTTCACGATCGATCAACACGTCGGGAATGCTTGGGTCGTAGTCGCGCACCAAAGTAATGCGACCCTGGCTTTCGGCCTCGACCAGTTGTCCGACGCGCTCGAGCACTTCATGAATGTTACACATGGCCAGGGACGGCAATTTGTTGGAGCCGAGCATGCGATCGACCAGGTTACGCAGGCGGTCGGCTTCTTCGATGATGACGTTGGTGTAGTCACGCAAGCTTTCTTCCGGCAATTCCCGGGCGAGCAATTGCGCCGCGCCGCGAATCCCGCCCAGCGGATTCTTGATTTCGTGAGCGAGGCCGCGCACCAGCATCTTGCTGGTTTCTTGCTTCGACAGCTGGGCCTCTTCCTTGGTGATCCGTAACAGACGGTCACGGGGATGGACTTCCAATAGCAGCAGGGTGACGCCGCTCGCCAGGATCGGCGTTACCGCGTAGTCGACGGTCAGGGTCTGGCCGGTGAGGGCAGTGAGCATCGCTTCGCGCTTGGTGAACGGGTGCGCCTGCTCGACCGCCTGGCGCAGGGAGTTCAGGGCTTCGGTGGATTCGGTGAACAACTCGCTGATGAACTGCCCATGGCTGCGCTGGCCGCTGATGGCCAGGAGCATCTCCGCCGCCGGGTTCATGTACTCCAGACGCAGTTCGGCGTCGAGCAGGATGGTAGCGGTGGTCAGGTTGTCGAGTAGCAAACGGTGTAGTGCGTCGCTTATGGTCATCAGGACCTCTTTTGGAGCGGAGCGTGCGCAAGAAACAAGCGTTGATACAAGGAAAATGCAAAAACCAAACCAAGGCTCCGAAAAGAAGCGTTTAAGGCCAGAAACAGGCGATTGGCGCTCGTTTACGTGGCGTACTGCCAGCTTTCGCGGGTACTTTCGAACCAAAATGGGGTGGGTAGTGGGTAGGGGGCAGGTTGTCGCCCCAATATAGTGCGCAAAGTTGAGCGAGGTTAGAAGAAAGGCAGGAAGGAATTTTTCTCTTCCTCGGGTTTGGCTTTGAGTGGACATTCCGGTCGTTGGCCGTAGTCATCGAGCGCGCAGGGTTTGACCTGGCGTTTCTGCGCGAGGGATATGCGCAGCATGTGGAATGGCTGATTGGCCGTGCGTTCGACGGTGCGGCCCTCTTCGTCGAGGATCTCCACGGACAGGTTATGACTGCCGCGGTCGACGTTGCTCAAGGGGAAGACCGGGCTGGGGCCGGGTTCGGCAACGGGTTCGCCGTCCAGCAACAGACGGAAGCGGTGACCGCGTTGCAGGCCGGGTTCGCTGGTGACGCTGACGATCAGTTCGCCGGCGCTGCTGCGCACGGTGGCATCGGGCTCCGGTACCAGTACTCGCAGCATGTCGTAGTGGAAAGATGCTTTGGCTGCGGTCTTTTTACCGGCAACGACCGGTGCTGCAGCGGTCGGGTTGGCTGACACGCGATTACTCGGGGCTATCGGCACTCGCTTGGCGTTGCCTGCGCCTGGTCGGTCGGTGAAGACTCGATGACCCTGGGCGTCGACGTAGGTGAACACTTCGGCCGCTACGGGCAGGGCGATCCAGCATGCGATCAACAGCCAGCACCTCACGGCTTATGCACCCGCTGCACGGTGAAGGTTACGCTCGGACTTTGCTGGACGATGGTTTCCCCGTCGATCACCTGCACCGCGAGGCTGTGCAAGCCGCGATCTATGTTCACCAGTTGCAGGATCGGCACGTTGCTGGGCTGGCCGTAGGGTTGATCGTCCAGCAGCAGCCTGAACAGATGTGGGCCTTGCAGGCGTGGCTTGATCAATACGTTGACCGTGAAGGTGCCATTGTTGGCGCGCAGGGCTTCGGTAGTAGGCAGGCCGGTCAGCTCCAGCACCTCGTAGGCGCCGCGGGGTTGCTCGCGATCGGCGGCGTCGGCAGGTGGCGCAGGCTCTTTGGGCGATTGAGGCTCGACGCTGTTGAGCGGCGGCAACTCGACCGGCTGCGCCTTCACGCCATCGGGTGGTTGATTGCTGTAGGCAGTGTTGCCGTTGGCGTCGGTGTACCTATAGATCTGCGCTGCGGCGGGCAGGGCGATCAGCAGCAATACCAGAAGAAAACCACGACCCATAAAAATCGACCAGAAACGAAAGCGTTGGGGTGCAGCATAGGTCAGGGCTGGCGGTTGACCCAAGTTGTAAACATTTGGGCATGATTTCCGAAATTCCCCAAATACCACAGATCCCCTGTGGGAGCGGGCTTGCTCGCGAAAGCGGTGGGTCGTTCAATATCGATGTTGAATGTGATTGCCTCTTCGCGAGCAAGCCCGCTCCCACATTGGATTTTCTTCGCTTGCTGAATCGTGGGCACAAAAAAGGCCTCCCGAAGGAGGCCTCTCTTTTTGTCACGCCGCGTGCCGCAGCGCTACCGGATCAGCAGCTGTAGTACAGCTCGTATTCCAGTGGGTGTACGAAGGTACGTACCTTGATTTCTTCTTCGCTTTTCAGGGCGATGTAAGCGTCGATGAAGTCGTCGCTGAAAACGCCGCCTTTGGTCAGGAACGCACGACCTTTGTCCAGCTCTTCCAGGGCTTCCTTCAGGCTGCCGCAAACTTGTGGGATCTCTTTCGCCTCTTCAGGCGGCAGGTCGTACAGATTTTTGTCAGCAGCATCGCCTGGGTGGATCTTGTTCTGGATACCGTCCAGGCCGGCCATTACCAGGGCAGCGAAGGCCAGGTACGGGTTGGCTGCCGGATCCGGGAAGCGGGCTTCGATACGGCGAGCGCGAGGGCTGGACACGTAAGGAATACGGATCGAAGCGGAACGGTTGCGAGCCGAGTAGGCCAGCATTACCGGAGCTTCGAAACCTGGGACCAGACGCTTGTAGGAGTTGGTCGACGGGTTGGTGAAGCCGTTCAGGGCCTTACCGTGCTTGATGATGCCGCCGATGAAGAACAGGGCGGTGTCGGACAGGCCGGCATAGCCTTCGCCAGCGAAGGTGTTCTTGCCATCTTTGGCGATGGACAGGTGAACGTGCATACCCGAACCGTTGTCGCCGTACAGCGGCTTAGGCATGAAGGTCGCGGTGCGGCCGTAGGCATCGGCAACGTTGTGTACGCAGTACTTCAGGGTCTGAACTTCGTCAGCCTTGGCTACCAGGGTGTTGAACTTCACGCCGATTTCGTTCTGGCCGGCAGTCGCCACTTCGTGGTGGTGAACTTCGATGACCAGGCCCATTTCTTCCATGGCGTTGCACATGGAGGTACGGATTTCGTGGTCGTGGTCGAACGGCGGAACAGGGAAGTAGCCGCCTTTGACGCCTGGACGGTGGCCACGGTTGCCGCCTTCCACGTCCTGGTCGGACATCCACGAACCTTGTTCGGAGAAGATTTTGAACATCGAGCCGGAGATGTCGGACTTGAACTTCACTTCGTCGAAGATGAAGAACTCAGGCTCCGGGCCAACGAATACGGTGTCGCCGATACCGGTCGACTTCAGGTATTCCTCGGCACGCTTGGCGATCGCACGTGGGTCACGGTCGTAGCCTTGCATGGTCGAAGGCTCGATCACGTCGCAGACCAGGATCAGGGTCGGCTCTTCGGTGAACGGGTCGAGAACGGCAGTGCTGTCGTCCGGCATCAGGATCATGTCGGAGGCTTCGATGCCTTTCCAGCCAGCGATGGAGGAACCGTCGAACATTTTGCCTTCTTCGAAGAAAGCTTCATCCAGCGCGTCGCGAGCCGGCATGGTCACGTGGTGCTGAGTGCCTTTGGTGTCCGTGAAGCGCAGATCAATCCACTTGACGTCATGATCTTTGATGAGTTGAACCGACTTCGACATAGTGTCCTCCGGGTGGATTCGGGCTTGGGTAGTGGATGGCCCTTGGAATGTGGGTGATGCCGGCGCGAATACTCTGCCAAGGCAACCTGCCTCACAAGGGAGCAAATTGCATGCCAGTGCCCCATCATGGTTTTTTTGCCCCAATATCACGCTTATAAAGGTGCAATGAGACATAAAGAGCAAATTCTCGCCCTGTAATGTGGCGCTCGATTCAATAAATGACCTGTTTTGGTGCGCGCAAAACCTTCTGTACATAAACTGGTTAAACCTTGAGCAATTTCCGCTATAATCCGCGCCCCCCTTTTTCGGCTGGCCCAGCGCGCGCTGTTTTCATGAAACTAATCGTAAAAGTCTTTCCCGAGATCACCATCAAGAGCCGCCCGGTACGGATGCGTTTCATCCGTCAGTTGGCCAAAAACATCCGTACCGTGCTCCGCGACCTGGACCCGGCCGTGGTGGTGAACGGTGTGTGGGACAATCTCGAGCTGGAAACCCGCGTCAGCGAGCCCAAGGCCCTGAAGGAGATGACCGAGCGCCTGAGCTGCATGCCGGGCATCGCGCATTTCCTGCAGGTCGACGAATACCCGCTGGGCGACTTCGACGACATCGTCGCCAAGTGCAAGCAGCACTTCGGAGATTCGCTGGCCGGGAAGATCTTTTCGGTGCGCTGCAAGCGTGCCGGCAAGCATGAATTCAGCTCGATGGACGTCGAGAAATATGTCGGCAGCCAACTGCGTCGTCAGTGTGGCGCCGCCGGAATCTCGCTGAAAACGCCGGAAATCGAAGTTCGCATCGAAATTCGCGACAAACGGTTGTTCGTGATCCACAACCAGCACAACAGCATCGGCGGTTATCCGCTGGGTGCCCTGGAACAGACGCTTGTGCTGATGTCCGGCGGCTTCGATTCCACCGTTGCCGCCTACCAGATCATGCGCCGCGGGCTTATGAGCCATTTCTGCTTCTTCAATCTGGGCGGGCGTGCCCATGAGCTGGGCGTCATGGAGGTCGCGCATTTCATCTGGAAGAAGTACGGCAGCTCTCAGCGCGTGTTATTTGTCAGTGTACCGTTCGAGGAAGTACTGGGAGAAATTCTCGGGAAAGTCGATAACAGTCATATGGGCGTGGTTTTGAAGCGTATGATGTTGCGCGCTGCTTCTCGTATTGCCGATCGGCTGGAGATCGAAGCGCTGGTCACCGGCGAAGCGATTTCCCAGGTGTCGAGCCAGACGCTGCCGAACCTGTCCGTGATCGACTGCGTGACCGACAAGCTGGTCTTGCGTCCACTGATCGCCAGTCACAAGCAGGACATCATCGACCTGGCCAACGAAATCGGCACCGCCGATTTCGCCAAGCACATGCCGGAATACTGCGGGGTCATCTCGGTGAACCCCAAGACCCACGCCAAGCGTCCGCGCGTGGAGCATGAAGAGAAAGAATTCGACATGGCGGTCCTTGAGCGTGCGCTCGAGAACGCCAAACTGGTGCCGATCGATCGTGTGATCGACGAATTGGGCCAGGACTTGCAAATCGAAGAAGTCAGCGAAGCGCTGGCGGGTCAGATCATCATCGACATCCGTCACCCGGATGCCGCTGAAGACGAGCCGCTCGAACTCGGTGGCATTGAGGTACAGACGATGCCGTTTTATGCATTGAACGCTCGTTTCAAGGAACTGGACCCTACTCGCCAGTACCTGCTGTATTGCGACAAAGGCGTGATGAGTCGCCTGCATGCCCACCATTTGCTCAGTGAGGGGCATGCCAATGTGCGCGTTTATCGACCGAGCTAAGAGCCCGGGGCTGTATGCCTGTGGCCTGCGTCACCGGCCCCCCGACTCTGCCGTCAAGCTGTAACGGCAAGGCCTGACTCTACTGTAAATCGCTGCCAAGACTTGTCAGCACACCGAATCCTCTGATCGAGATACACAAGTGATCGAAAATCTACGCAACATCGCCATCATTGCTCACGTTGACCATGGTAAAACCACCCTGGTAGACAAACTCTTGCGTCAATCCGGCACCCTGGAGCGCAACGAGCTCAACGACGAGCGCGTGATGGACTCCAACGACCAGGAGAAAGAGCGCGGTATTACCATTCTGGCGAAAAACACCGCCATCAACTGGAACGGCTACCACATCAACATCGTGGACACCCCGGGCCACGCCGACTTCGGCGGCGAAGTTGAACGCGTAATGTCGATGGTTGACTCCGTTCTGCTGCTGGTTGACGCTCAAGACGGCCCTATGCCGCAAACCCGTTTCGTGACCAAGAAGGCTTTCGAAGCCGGCCTGCGTCCAATCGTGGTCATCAACAAGGTTGACCGTCCAGGCGCGCGTCCGGACTGGGTTCTGGACCAGATCTTCGACCTGTTCGACAACCTCGGTGCTACCGAAGAACAGCTGGACTTCAAAGTCGTCTACGCCTCGGCCCTGAACGGCATTGCCGGTCTGGAACACACCGACATGGCTGAAGACATGACCCCGCTGTACCAGTCGATCGTCGACAACGTACCAGCACCGAAAGTTGACCGTGACGGTCCGTTCCAGATGCAAATCTCGGCACTGGACTACAACAGCTTCCTGGGCATCATCGGCGTTGGCCGTATCGCTCGTGGTCGCGTCAAGCCGAACACCCAGGTTGTGGCGATCGATGCTGACGGCAAGCGCCGTAACGGTCGTATCCTGAAACTGATGGGTCACCACGGTCTGCACCGCGTTGACGTTGAAGAAGCAGCTGCCGGCGACATCGTCTGCATCAGCGGCTTCGACCAGCTGTTCATCTCCGACACTCTGTGCGACCCACTGAACGTCGAAGCGATGAAGCCGCTGACCGTTGACGAACCAACCGTTTCGATGACCTTCCAGGTTAACGACTCGCCGTTCTGCGGCCGTGAAGGCAAGTTCGTCACCAGCCGTAACATCAAGGAACGTCTGGACAAGGAACTGCTCTACAACGTTGCCCTGCGCGTTGAAGAAGGCGACACCGCCGACAAGTTCAAAGTCTCCGGCCGTGGTGAGCTGCACCTCTCGGTACTGATCGAAACCATGCGTCGCGAAGGCTTCGAAATGGGTGTTGGTCGTCCGGAAGTGATCATCCGCATGGTTGACGGCGTCAAGCACGAACCGTACGAAAACGTGACCATCGACCTGCCGGAAGAATCGCAAGGTTCGATCATGGAACAGATCGGTATCCGTAAAGGCGACCTGACCAACATGGTTCCGGATGGCAAGGGCCGTGTGCGCCTTGAGTACAACATCCCGGCTCGTGGCTTGATCGGTTTCCGTAACGAGTTCCTGACCCTGACCTCCGGTGCAGGCATCCTGACCTCGATCTTCGACCGTTACGACGTGATGAAGTCCGGCGACATGTCCGGCCGTCAGAACGGCGTGCTGGTTTCGGTTGCTACCGGTAAGGCACTGACTTACTCGCTGGAAACCCTGCAAGCTCGCGGCAAACTGTTCCTGGGTCACGGCGAAGACGTGTACGAAGGTCAAATCGTCGGCATCAACAGCCGCGACAACGACCTGGGCGTTAACCCAACCAAAGGCAAGAAGCTCGACAACATGCGTGCCTCGGGTAAAGACGAAACCATCGCTCTGGTTCCGCCTATCCGTTTCACCCTGGAACAAGCTCTGGAATTCGTTCAAGAAGACGAATTGTGCGAAGTCACTCCTAAGTCCATCCGTCTTCGCAAGAAGATCCTGGGCGAAAGCGAGCGTACCCGCGCTGCCAAGAAAAGCGGCAACTGAGTTTCGACTTAGTTAGCAGCTAAAAAAACGCCCCCGACCGCAAGGTCGGGGGCGTTTTTGTTTGTCTGGGATTTGTGTGGTGTTTGATCTGGCCCCATCGCGGGCAAGCCCGCTCCCACAGTGATTGGTGTTGTTCACAGAATCTGCGTCCAACACTGAACACTGTGGGAGCGGGCTTGCCCGCGAAGAGGCGCTGTCAGGCAGCGAGTTTCGGGATCAGAACTTTTCCAGGGTGCGGCGGGAGCTGCTGGTCTCACGCGCCACTTCTTTGGGCTTGTAAGCGCAATACCCCGGCCGCGGCCCGATTTTCGGGTGGTTGCGGCAGGTGTCCGGGCGCTTTTCATAAATAGTGCACAGACGGCTCTTACGATCCAGGTACAGGCAATCGTTGTTGCTCATGCGCTGGAGGGTGAAGATCTCGGACTTCTGGTTGTAGCGTTCGACGATGCCTTCCTTCTGCAAGCGCTTGGCGATGTTCTTCGCTGGCTCGCCGCGCTCGAATTCGTCGACGATGCCGATGCGGATCAGATCCTTGATCTTGACCTCGACCGGCAACGTGCAGCAGCTGGATATGCACGAACCGCACATCGGCGCAGAGTACTTGGCCCAGGTATCGAGGCGATCGATCTCCGCGGCGGCGATCAGGTTGGACTTCATCATCGATTGTTACCAGCGTGTGCATCAGGGCGCGCGATCATACCGGGACTGGTGGATTTTTGAACAACCTTTCGCCAGATTTTTTCATGATCTGCTCAATAACAGCAGTATTTCGGCACGGGCCCTGCATTCTTTCCGGTGCGCGCTAAGGTAATGTCGATCTATCTCACACTAACGGTTAAAACTGCAGAACCAGAGTTACAACGACCTGTCTGACCGTCTAGGCTCAACTATTTCACGCTCGCTCGAGGTCTTATTGATGACTCAAGAACCACTTGTTCGCGAAGCAGAGGTGGCCGCATTTCGCGACGCCGTCTTGACCAAACTCACCTACGCGGTGGGCAAAGACCCGGATCACGCCTTCGACCACGACTGGTTCGAAGCCATTGCCTTGGCGGCGCGCGATCACATGGTCGAGCACTGGATGGATCACACCCGACAGATCTACCGCAAAGGTCAGAAGCGGGTTTACTACCTCTCCCTGGAATTTCTCATCGGCCGGCTGCTGTACGACAGCCTGAGCAACCTCGGCCTGCTGGATGTGGCCCGGGAGGCCCTGACCGAACTCGGCGTCGACCTTGAGCGCATCCGCCTGCTGGAGCCCGATGCAGCCTTGGGTAACGGTGGCCTCGGTCGTCTGGCCGCGTGCTTCATGGAAAGCATGTCGACCCTCGGCATTGCCGGGCACGGCTACGGCATTCGTTACGAGCACGGCTTGTTCCGTCAGGCCATCGTCGATGGCTGGCAGCAGGAACAAACCGAACACTGGCTGGATTTCGGCAACCCATGGGAATTTGAACGGCCAGAGGTCGTGTACCCGATTGGCTTCGGCGGCAGCGTCGAAACCGTCACCGACGAAACAGGCAAATCCAAGCAAGTCTGGACCCCGGCGGAAACCGTCCGCGCGATTGCCTATGACACCCCGGTGGTCGGCTGGCGCGGGGCGAGCGTCAACACGTTGCGCTTATGGCGTGCCCGTGCCATGGAAGATTTGCACCTGGAGCGCTTCAACGCCGGCGACCACTTGGGCGCCGTGGCGGAAGTCGCCCGAGCCGAAAGTATTTCCCGCGTACTCTACCCGGCAGACAGCACCGAAGCCGGCCAGGAACTGCGCCTGCGCCAGGAATACTTCTTCGTCGCCGCGTCCTTGCAGGACTTGCTGCGGCGCCATCGCAACATGCACACCTCGGTCCTGACCCTGGGCGATCATGCGGCGATCCAGCTCAACGACACCCACCCCTCGATCGCCGTGGCCGAGCTGATGCGTCAGCTGGTTGACGTGTACGACGTGGCGTGGGACGCCGCGTGGCAGGTCACCGTCGACACGCTGTCCTACACCAACCACACGTTGTTGCCGGAAGCGCTGGAAACCTGGCCGGTCGGTTTGATGGAACGCATGCTGCCGCGGCACATGCAGATCATTTACCTGATCAATGCCCAGCACATCGACTCGCTGCGGGCCAAGGGCGTCCACGACTTCGAAGTGCTGCGCGCGGTGTCGCTGATCGAAGAAGACAACGGCCGTCGTGTGCGCATGGGTAACCTGGCGTTTCTCGGTTCCCACAGTGTCAACGGCGTATCCGGGCTGCATACGCAACTGATGCGCAAAACGGTGTTCTCAGAGCTGCACAAGCTTTACCCGGAGCGGATCAACAACAAGACCAACGGTATTACCTTCCGCCGCTGGCTCTACCAGGCCAACCCTGAACTGACCTCGATGATGGTCGATGCGCTAGGCCCGGATCTGCTCGATAACCCTGAAGTGCGCTT
Organism: Pseudomonas fluorescens; assembly: GCF_902497995.1. Taxonomy (GTDB): domain Bacteria; phylum Pseudomonadota; class Gammaproteobacteria; order Pseudomonadales; family Pseudomonadaceae; genus Aquipseudomonas; species Aquipseudomonas fluorescens_BK. The sequence continues at coordinate 11,992 of NZ_CABVII010000044.1, forward strand.
GCAGGACCTGGAACCTTTTGCCGAGAAGCCTGCGTTCCGCAAGGCGTTTGCCGAGCAGCGCCTGCACAGCAAGAACGCCTTGGCGTATATCATCCACGAGCGACTGGGGGTGGCGGTCAACCCGGCGGCGATGTTCGACGTACAGGTCAAGCGGATCCACGAATACAAACGTCAGTTGCTGAACCTGCTGCACACCGTCGCGCTTTATCAGGCGATTCGTGCCGAGCCGGAAATCGACTGGGTGCCGCGGGTGAAGATTTTCGCCGGCAAGGCCGCAGCCAGTTATCACCAGGCCAAGCTCATCATCAAGTTGACCAACGACATTGCCCGGGTCGTGAACAACGACCCGACCGTGCGTGGCTTGCTCAAAGTGGTGTTCCTGCCCAACTACAACGTCAGCCTGGCGGAAAGCATCATTCCGGCGGCGGATTTGTCGGAGCAGATTTCTACCGCAGGCTTCGAAGCCTCGGGTACCAGCAATATGAAGTTCGGCCTCAACGGCGCGTTGACCATCGGCACGCTGGACGGGGCCAACGTGGAAATGTGCGAGTTTATCGGCGCCGAACACATGTTCATCTTCGGCCTCAGCGCCCAGCAGGTCGAGGCGCGCAAGCAGAACCACGAGTTCAACGCGACGCCGGATATTGCCGCGTCCCACCGCCTTAATGACGTGCTGCAGGCGATACGGGGCGGGGTGTTCTCGCCGGATGATCCGGCTCGCTATACCGGACTGATCGATTCGCTGATCGACTACGACCGGTTCCTGGTCTGCGCCGATTTCGATTCCTACTGGGACGCGCAGATGCGTGTCGAAGCCCATTGGCACGATTCTAAAGCATGGTGGCGTTCGGCAGTATTGAGCACCTCCCGGATGGGCTGGTTCTCCTCCGACCGGACCATTCGCGAATACGCCACGGATATCTGGAAAGCGCTGGAATAACTTTTAACGATAATTGCGAGCCAGTCCCGACGGCGGTTGGGCTCGATCGATATACTCAGCACCAACTTGATCCTTGTGGGAGCGGGCTTGCTCGCGAAAGCGGACTGACATTTGACATCAATGTTGAATGTGATGGCCTCTTCGCGAGCAAGCCCGCTCCCACAAATGTACCCACTCCAATATGGGAGCGAGACCGGCTTGCCGGCGAAGGCGATTTATCTGTCGATAAAGAAGCCAGTTTCGAACTACGCTCATCCGGGCGCATGAACTCTATTGGATGTAACACGTCTGATAGGAGGAAATGCGCCCCGACTCGCGCTAAACTGCGCGTGTTTTTAGCCCCCCCCATTCCACCGGAGTCGTCCATGTCCCGCGTTACCCTGAGTCGCTATTTGATTGAGCAGACCCGTAGCAACAACACTCCTGCCGATCTGCGTTTCCTGATCGAAGTGGTGGCGCGTGCTTGCAAAGAGATCAGCCACGCCGTGTCCAAAGGCGCCCTCGGTGGCGTTTTGGGCAGCATGGGCACTGAAAACGTCCAAGGCGAAGTGCAGAAGAAACTCGACGTGATCTCCAACGAGATCCTGCTCGAAGCCAATGAATGGGGCGGTCACCTGGCCGGCATGGCGTCCGAAGAAATGGACAACGCCTACCAGATCCCGGGCAAATACCCGAAAGGCGCCTACCTGCTGGTATTCGACCCACTGGACGGTTCGTCGAACATCGATATCAACGCGCCGGTCGGCACCATCTTCTCGGTACTGCGTTGCCCGAACGAACACCTGAGCCAGAACGAATCCCTGAGCGAAAAAGCCTTTCTGCAGCCAGGCACCCAGCAAGTTGCCGCCGGTTACGCGATCTACGGTCCACAGACCATGCTGATCCTGACCCTGGGCGACGGCGTGAAAGGCTTCACCCTGGACCGTGAAATGGGCAGCTTCGTGCTGACCCATGAAGACATCAAAATCCCGGAGTCCACTCAGGAGTTCGCGATCAACGCGTCCAATCAGCGTCACTGGGAAGCTCCGGTACAACGCTACGTCAACGAATTGCTGGCCGGTGACGAAGGCCCGCTGAAAAAGAACTACAACATGCGCTGGGTCGCTGCGATGGTTGCCGATGTGCACCGCATCCTGACCCGTGGCGGCTTGTTCATGTACCCGCGCGACAGCCGCGAGCCGTCCAAGCCAGGCAAACTGCGTCTGATGTACGAAGCCAACCCGATGTCGTTCCTGGTTGAACAGGCTGGCGGCGCTTCCACTGATGGCCATCAGCGCATCCTCGACATTCAGCCTGAAGGCCTGCACCAGCGCGTAGCGGTGTTCCTCGGTTCGAAAGAAGAAGTCGCACGCGTCACGGCTTACCACAAGGAATAAACCATGACCGCGCCCTGGCAGCCGTTGCTCGAATGGTGGTTCGGTTCAGCCGAAGCATCCAGCGAAGTGGCGGCTGACAGGCGCAGGTTATGGTTCGGCAAGCGCGATAGCCAGGACCTCGAAGCGCAGACGCGCTTCGGAGACTGGGTCGAGCAGGCACTGGCCGGCGGATTGACCGAGTGGGCGCAACGCCCCGAAGGTTGGCTGGCCCTGGTGCTGCTGCTCGATCAACTGCCGCGGATGATCTTTCGCGACACCCCCAAATCCTTTGCAGGCGATATCAGGGCTCAGGCGCTGGTGGCACAAGGCATTGCTGCGGATTTTGATCGGCAGTTGCGGCCTATCGAGCGGGTGTTTATCTACCTGGTGTTCGAGCACTGCGAGAGTCTGGCGGTGCAGAATGAGGCGGTCTCCAGGTACATCGATCTGGTGGCGCAACAGCCGGAGTCCGATCGGGCACTGTTTACCGATTATCTGGACTATGCCGAGCAGCATCAGCAGGTGATTGCGCGGTTTGGGCGGTTTCCGCACAGGAATGCGGTGTTGGGAAGGGAAAGTACGGCTGAGGAGTTGGCGTTTCTTTCGAAACCGGGGTCTCGGTTTTAGGTTTGCGTTGTTGCTGATGCCGCCTTCGCGGGCAAGCCTCGCTCCTACAGAATTAGCGCAGCATTTCAGGCGCCGCATGATCTGTAGGAGCGAGGCTTGCCCGCGAAGGGGCCCGAGAGATCACTTAGATCCTGAAGCTACCCACCGACTGGTTCATCCCGTCGATCTCACCAATGCGCTGAGTGACGCTGCCCAGGCGCTCGCCAGCCTGATTGGCGATGCCGACGCTGCTTTCGCTCTGGCGCTGGCTGTCGATCATGATGCTGACCGCTTCCCGGGCACCCACCTGCAGTTCCTCAACCAAACAAATAGCCACACGTCCAGGGAACCAGACGAGGCTTTTCTCTTCTAAGCTTCAGCTTGGCAGACAGGCCATTCCCCTTCGCCCCAGGAGCTACACCATGTCGCTGCGTTCCATCGCCCTGCTTTCGTTCTGCGTGTTGTTGGCTGCGTGCAGCAAGGTCAATCAGGAAAACTATTCGAAGCTGTCGGCAGGCATGCCCAAGGCCGAGGTTGAAACCTTGTTGGGTAAACCCGCCGACTGCTCGGGCGCGCTCGGCATGTCCAGTTGCACCTGGGGCGATAAAAACAGCTTTATCAGCGTGCAGTACGCCGGTGACAAGGTATTGATGTTTTCCGGCCAAGGTCTGAAGTAATCCGGGGCGATACGCCCACGGGAGAAAAACAATGAAGCGGCTACTGATTTTACTTTTTGCCGGCCTGGTACTGGCCGGTTGCGCCACTTCTGGCGAAGACCCGTTGGCGCCCAAGACCGTCGACAGCGTCAACCTCAAGCGCTACCAGGGGACCTGGTACGAGCTGGCTCGTCTGCCGATGTACTTCCAGCGCAACTGCGCGCAATCCGAAGCCCATTACACCCTTGAACCGGATGGCAACGTGCTGGTATTGAACCGCTGCCTGACGTCGGACTGGCAATGGGAAGAGGCCAAGGGCACGGCGTATCCGCAGGTGCCGGGCAAGTCCGACAAGCTGTGGGTAGAATTCGACACCTGGTTTTCGCGTTTGCTGCCAGGTGTGGCAAAGGGAGAATACTGGGTGTTGTACGTCAGCGACGACTACAAGACCGCCATTGTCGGCGACCCGAGCCGCAAGTATCTGTGGTTGCTGTCACGCACCCCGACGGTCAATGGGGTCGTGCGTGAAGAACTGCTGAGCAAGGCGCGTCAGCAGGGCTACGACACTACCCGTCTGATCTGGCGCACGTCGGATACGCAGATGGCCAAGACCTCGAACTGATCACGCATAGCCCCCCTGTAGGAGCTGGCTTGCCAGCGAAGAGGTCATCAGACTCAACGATGATGTTGACTGATAGGCCGCCTTCGCTGGCAAGCCAGCTCCTACAGGGGGTTGCGTCAGCCGAGGCAGTCGCATACAGGGGGGGTGCGTCAACCGAGGCAGTCGCGTGTTTGCATCAGCCCAGCAGATCGCGCAGGACCTGGGTGAACGCGCGGTTGCTTTCTTCTTCGTCAGCATGACGCCCATCACGCACAACCCACTGGCCATTGACCAGCACATCGCGCACCTGACGATCACCACCGGCAAACAACCACCGATTCAAGATACCGTCACCACTGGCCGTCGCCAGGTACGGATCATTGCCATCCAGCACCAGCCAATCCGCACGCTTGCCAACTTCCAGTGCACCGATCGGCTGCCCCAGCGCCTGAGCTCCGCCATCCAGTGCCGCGTCGTACAGCGTGCGGCCAACCATTGGCTGATCCGCGCCATACAACCGGTTGCGCCGCTGATCACGCAGACGCTGGCCGTATTCCAGCCAACGCAATTCTTCCACCACGCTGAGCGACACATGGCTGTCGGAACCGATGCCCATGCGCCCGCCCTGGGCCAGGAAATCCACCGCCGGGAAAATCCCGTCGCCGAGATTGGCTTCGGTGGTCAGGCACAGGCCGGCAATGGCGCGACTCTTGGCCATCAGCGTGACTTCTTGCGGATCGGCGTGGGTCGCGTGGACCAGGCACCAGCGTTGATCGACTTCGGTGTTTTCGTACAGCCATTGCAGCGGACGACGGCCACTCCAGCCCAGGCAGTCATCGACTTCCTTCTGCTGTTCGGCGATGTGAATGTGTACCGGGCACTGCTGATCGCTGGCTGCCAGCACTTCGCTGATCTGCTGCGGTGTGACTGCACGCAACGAGTGGAAACACAGACCCAGCGACTGTGCCGGCTGTTGCGCCAGGACCGGCTGCAGGCGCGACTGAAGCTTGAGATAGTTTTCGGTGCTGTTGATAAAGCGCCGCTGGCCGTCGTTCGGGGCCTGGCCGCCGAAACCGGAATGGCTGTACAGCACTGGCAACAGCGTCAGGCCGATGCCGGCGGAACTGGCGGCGTGGCTGACGCGCAGGGCCAGTTCGGCCGGGTCTGCGTAAGGCTGGCCATTGCTGTCGTGATGCACGTAATGAAATTCCGCGACCGAGGTGTAACCGGCCTTGAGCATTTCGATGTACAGCTGACGCGCGATGACGCCGAGTTGATCCGGGCTGATTTTTCCGACGAGGCGATACATCAAATCGCGCCAGGTCCAGAAACTGTCGTTCGGATTACCCGCCACTTCCGCCAGCCCGGCCATGGCCCGCTGGAAGGCGTGGGAGTGCAGATTGGGCATTCCCGGCAGCAGCGGACCGCTTAGCCGTTCGGCGCCATCTGCGTGAGAATCGGCCTGGATATGGGTCAGGATGCCCTCGGCACTGACCTCAAGACGTACATTGTTGGCCCATCCACTAGGCAGCAGCGCGCGTTCGGCAAAGAAGGCGGACATGGTTCAGCACCCCATCGTGTGTTATTTGTATATACATATACAGACGTTTGCCTGCCCGGTAAACTCCGGCAAGCTAGCAACTTCTATTTGATGAACAAGGATTAACCGTGCCGACTCCGCCAGCCACATTGCCGCCAAATGCCAATCTGAGCGCCAATCTGGGCGACAGTCCGGCGCCCTTGTACGCCCGCGTCAAACAAATGATCACCCAGCAAATCGACAGTGGAAACTGGCCGCCGCACTACCGCGTTCCGTCGGAAAGCGAGCTGGTCAGTCAGTTGGGTTTCAGCCGCATGACCATCAACCGCGCCCTGCGCGAGATGACTGCCGATGGTCTGCTGGTGCGTATGCAAGGTGTCGGGACCTTCGTCGCCGAGCCGAAAAGCCAGTCCGCGCTGTTTGAAGTGCATAACATCGCGGACGAGATCGCCTCCCGGGGCCATCGCCACGCCTGCAAGGTGATCATCCTTGAAGAGGAGGCCGCCGGTTCCGAGCGGGCGCTGGCGCTGGACATGCGTGAAGGCCAGAAGGTTTTCCACTCGCTGATCGTGCATTTCGAAAACGATATCCCGGTGCAAATCGAAGACCGTTTCGTCAACGCACTGGTGGCGCCGGACTACCTCAAGCAGGATTTCACCCTGCAAACGCCCTACGCCTATCTGAATCAGGTCGCGCCGCTGACCGAAGGCGAGCATGTGGTCGAGGCGATTCTGGCCGAGCCGGCCGAATGCAAATTGCTGCAGATTGAAAAGGGCGAACCATGCCTGCTGATTCGTCGCCGGACCTGGTCCGGCCGTCAGCCGGTGACGGCCGCCCGTTTGATCCACCCAGGTTCGCGCCATCGTCTGGAAGGGCGCTTTCATAAGTAAGGGGCATTAGATGAGTCAGTTGAAGGTCTTGCGCGCGGCCGATTACCCGCGCATGCCGTGGAAAAACGGCGGCGGCAGCACTGAAGAAATTACCCGTGATGCAGGCGCCGGTCTCGATGGCTTCGGTTGGCGTCTTTCGATTGCCGATATCGGCGAATCGGGCGGCTTCTCGACGTTCGCCGGTTATGAGCGGGTGATCACCGTGCTGCAGGGCGAGGGCATGACCTTGCGCGTTGACGGCCAGGACACCCGGCCATTGTTACCGCTGGACCCGTTCGCCTTCAGCGGCGACAGCCAGGTGTCCTGCGCACTGCTCGGCGGGCCGATTCGCGATTTCAACCTGATTTATGCGCCGCAGCGTTACAGCGCGCGGTTGCAGTGGCTGGCGGGTGAGCAGCGGTTTTTCAGTTCGGCCGGGACTGTGTTGGTGTTCAGTGTTACCGACGCGCTGGAAGTGAAGGTTGGTAACGACGCCTCACAACTGGGTCGCCATGATTGCCTGCAACTCGACGGTAACAACGGCTTGTTGGAAGTCTCCGGTAATGGCCCATGCTGCGTGATTGAACTGTCCGCTCGCTGATCCAAAATCCTTTCGCGGGCAAGCCTCGCTCCTACAATGGACCGCGGATCTCTTGTAGGAGCGAGGCTTGCCCGCGAAGCTTTTCCATCTGGCAAACCCGTTTCCCATTGCGCACCACTTTGTTACCGAATGCCCCAGCGTGGCGCAAAACCACGCTCAAGTAACAGCCGTCACCCTCCCGCAAAAACTCCCCCGAAAAATTTCATCCTTGTCAGAACCCTTGATCCAGGCGCTTTCCAGCGCTTTTCGGATTTTTCTTGAATGCCCACCCAACAAGTTGGCCGCTTGATTGCATATGCTTGTATGTACAAGTAAAGACGTATGCGTATGAGTCGACCGAGACTCCTCGCAGCGTCCACTGATTCGCTTGTGGCGCAACCATGCGCACAGGCTGGCTTACCCACCGCCAGGGTTGGTTTGAATTGATCGCTGAGGAGTCTTTTTCGTGACTGACAATAAACCCACTAAGTACCGTGACGTTGAAATTCGCGCCGCCCGCGGTAACAAGCTGACCGCCAAGAGCTGGTTGACTGAAGCGCCACTGCGGATGCTGATGAACAACCTCGACCCGGAAGTTGCCGAGAACCCTAAGGAATTGGTGGTTTACGGTGGTATCGGTCGTGCGGCACGTAACTGGGAATGCTACGACAAGATCGTCGAAAGCCTGACCAACCTGAACGACGACGAGACCCTGCTGGTGCAATCCGGCAAGCCGGTCGGCGTGTTCAAGACCCACAGCAACGCGCCGCGGGTACTGATCGCCAACTCCAACCTGGTGCCACACTGGGCGAGCTGGGAGCACTTCAACGAACTCGATGCCAAAGGCCTGGCCATGTACGGCCAGATGACTGCCGGCAGCTGGATCTACATCGGCAGCCAGGGCATCGTTCAAGGCACCTACGAAACCTTCGTCGAAGCCGGTCGCCAACACTACAACGATGACCTCACAGGTCGTTGGGTCCTGACTGCAGGTCTCGGCGGCATGGGCGGCGCTCAACCACTGGCTGCCACCCTGGCCGGCGCTTGCTCGCTGAACATCGAATGCCAGCAGGTCAGCATCGATTTCCGCCTGAACAGCCGTTATGTCGATGAACAAGCCACCGACCTCGACGACGCGCTGGCCCGCATCGCCAAGTACACCAAAGAAGGCAAGGCGATTTCCATCGCTCTGCTCGGCAACGCGGCTGAAATCCTGCCGGAACTGGTCAAGCGTGGCGTGCGCCCGGACATGGTCACCGACCAGACCAGCGCCCACGACCCGCTCAACGGTTACCTGCCGGCCGGCTGGACCTGGGAAGAGTACCGCGCTCGCGCCAAGACCGAGCCAGCCGCTGTCGTCAAAGCCGCCAAACAATCCATGGCCGTGCACGTTAAAGCGATGCTCGAATTCCAGAAGATGGGCATTCCGACCTTCGACTACGGCAACAACATCCGTCAGATGGCCCAAGAAGAAGGCGTCGAGAACGCATTCGACTTCCCTGGCTTCGTACCCGCTTACATCCGTCCGCTGTTCTGCCGCGGTATCGGTCCGTTCCGTTGGGCTGCACTGTCGGGCAACGCCGAAGACATCTACAAAACCGACGCCAAGGTCAAAGAGCTGATCCCGGACGACGCGCACTTGCACAACTGGCTGGACATGGCGCGCGAGCGCATCAGCTTCCAGGGTCTGCCGGCACGTATCTGCTGGGTTGGTCTGGGCCTGCGCGCCAAGCTTGGTCTGGCGTTCAACGAAATGGTTCGCAGCGGTGAATTGTCCGCGCCAATCGTGATCGGTCGCGACCACCTGGACTCCGGTTCGGTAGCCAGCCCGAACCGCGAAACCGAATCGATGCAGGACGGTTCCGATGCCGTGTCCGACTGGCCACTGCTCAACGCCCTGCTCAACACCGCGAGCGGCGCGACCTGGGTTTCCCTGCACCACGGCGGCGGCGTCGGCATGGGCTTCTCCCAGCACTCGGGCATGGTGATTGTCTGCGACGGTACTGACGAAGCGGCCGAGCGTATCGCTCGCGTGCTGCACAACGACCCGGCGACCGGTGTCATGCGTCATGCCGATGCGGGTTACCAGATCGCGATCGATTGCGCCAAGGAACAGGGGCTGAACCTGCCGATGATTACCGGTAAATAAAACAGGCCTTGGCCTGATGCAAAACCTGTAGGAGCGAGCGATGCGGCGCCCCGACTTGCCCGCGAACCGATGCACCTCGGTGTGTCAGGAAAGACGCCTTCGCGGGCAAGCCTCGCTCCTACAGGGGAACCCACCAACCCAGACCAACAATCCACAGAGGTTGAATCATGGCTGTTAACAGCGATCGTGCAGGCAGTAAACCGTTGATCGAGAAGCGTTCGATCGACTACATCCCGGAAGCGGAGAGACACGGTCGTCTGTTGAGTCAGTTCACCCTGTGGATGGGGGCCAACCTGCAAATCACCGCGATTGTCACCGGGGCCCTGGCCGTGGTGCTGGGCGGTGACGTGTTCTGGTCGTTGATCGGTCTGTTGATCGGTCAACTGCTCGGCGGTGGCGTAATGGCGCTGCATGCGGCGCAAGGGCCCAAACTTGGGCTGCCGCAGATGATCTCCAGCCGGGTACAGTTCGGCGTGTATGGCGCGGCCATCCCGATCGTGCTGGTCTGTCTGATGTACCTCGGTTTCACCGCAACGGGCACCGTGCTTTCCGGCCAGGCGCTGGGCCAGTTGTTTGGCGTCAGCGACAGCGTCGGTATCCTGATCTTCGCCAGTGTCATCGTGCTGGTCACGGTGCTCGGTTATCGGGTGATCCATTGGATCGGCCGTGTCGCCAGCGTCATTGGTGTGATTGCTTTTGTTTACCTGTTCAGTCGCCTGATGAGCCAGACTGACATTGGCGCACTCCTGCAAATTCGCCACTTCAGCTGGACCAGCTTTCTGCTCGCGGTGTCGCTCGCGGCGTCCTGGCAGATCGCCTTCGGCCCTTACGTGGCTGACTATTCACGCTACCTGCCGAGCAAGACTTCCTCGGTGAAGACCTTTTTCGCCGCAGGTGCAGGTTCGGTCATTGGCGCACAGGTGGCGATGATCCTTGGCGTGCTTGCCGCCGCCTCGGCCAACGGGCAGTTCGCCGGCCACGAAGTGGCCTACATCGTGGGTCTGGGTGGTACCGGTGCCACCGCTGCGCTGCTGTACTTCAGCATCGCGTTCGGCAAGGTCACCATCTCTACCCTGAACTCCTACGGCAGCTTCATGTGCATTGCGACCGTCATCAGCGGTTTCCGTGGTGACCTGAAAGTTACGCGCTTGCAGCGTCTGGTCTTCGTGCTGGTCATCGTCGGCACTGCGACCCTGATCGCGTTGCTCGGTCAGCACTCGTTCCTCGGTGCATTCAAGTCCTTCATCCTGTTCTTGCTGGCTTTCTTTACGCCATGGAGCGCGATCAACCTGGTGGACTACTACTGCATCACGCGCGAGCGCTATGACGTGCCCGCGCTGGCCGATCCGAACGGTCGCTACGGCCGTTGGAACCCCCTCGGTATCAGCGTCTATGTCTTCGGTGTGCTGGTGCAACTGCCGTTCATCTCTACCAAGTTCTATACCGGTCCGCTGGTGGACGCTCTGGGTGGTGTGGATATTTCCTGGATCATCGGTCTGGTGCTTCCCGCAGCCCTGTATTACGTGTGCGCGAAAAAATGGCACAGCGCAGTACCCGATCAACTGATCCTGCCGGTCGAGCAGGACAGCGTTGTACAACCCAAAACAAGCGGGGCCAGTCGCGCTGCGGCGCAGGCCTGATTGGACGTGGACAGGGCTGGATGCCTCTTGACTGCCGTAAGCCAATTCATGATTAGGAGCGTCACACAATGAAATCGAACAAGACCCTGCTGACCACATTGCTTTCCATGGGCCTGCTCGCCAGTGCCGGCGCCACTCAGGCAGCCGGCTGGTGCGAGTCGGGCAAACCGGTGAAATTCGCCGGCCTGAACTGGGAAAGCGGCATGCTGCTGACCGACGTGATGCAAATCGTGTTGGAGAAGGGCTACGACTGCAAGACGGACAGCTTGCCAGGCAACTCCATCACCATGGAAAACGCCCTGAGCAGCAACGACATTCAAGTGTTCGCCGAAGAATGGGTCGGCCGCAGCGAAGTCTGGAACAAGGCCGAGAAGGCCGGCAAGGTGGTCGGTGTCGGCGCTCCGGTCGTTGGCGCGATCGAAGGCTGGTATGTGCCGCGTTACGTGATCGAAGGCGACGCCAAGCGCAAGCTGGAACCAAAAGCCCCGGACCTCAAGGCCATCGCCGACCTGGGTAAATACGCCACCGTGTTCAAGGACCAGGAAGAGCCATCCAAGGGCCGTTTCTATAACTGCCCGGCCGGCTGGACCTGCGAACTCGACAACAGCGAAATGCTCAAAAGCTACGGCTTGGAAAGCACCTACACCAACTTCCGCCCGGGCACCGGTCCGGCACTGGATGCCGCGGTGCTGTCGAGCTACAAGCGTGGCGAGCCGATCCTGTTCTACTACTGGTCGCCAACCCCGCTGATGGGCCAGGTCGATCTGGTCAAGCTTGAAGAAAAACCGGGCGTGGACAAGAGCGTGACTATCAAGGTCGGCCTGTCCAAGACCTTCCACGAGCAAGCCCCGGAACTGGTGGCCGTGCTGGAGAAGGTCAGCCTGCCGATCGACCTGCTGAACCAGAACCTCGGGCGCATGGCCAAAGAGCGGATCGAGTCACCAAAACTGGCGAAAATCTTCCTCAAGGAACATCCTGAAGTCTGGCATGCATGGGTGAGTGAAGATGCAGCCAAAAAAATCGACGCGGCCTTGTAGGTCGAGCGTTTCCGACTGCCGTCAGCGGCAGTCGGGTGCTTGATCGCAACCCCTTGATTGAGAGTCTCTTATGTTTCCCGAAAACTTTACCTTTTCCATCGCCGACTGGGTCAACAGTTGGGTCGATTCGCTGGTCACCAACTACGGCGATGTGTTTCGCAGCATCTCCGACACGCTGTTGTGGGCCATCGTCAATCTTGAAGGCCTGCTGCGTGCGGCGCCCTGGTGGCTGATGCTGGCGATCGTGGCGGGCGTTGCCTGGCACGCGACCCGCAAAGTCGTGACCACTTCGGTGATCGTCGGCCTGCTGTTCCTGGTGGGTGCCGTCGGCCTCTGGGACAAGCTGATGCAGACCCTGGCGCTGATGATGGTGGCGACGGTCATCTCGGTGCTGATCGGCATTCCACTGGGCATTCTCTCGGCGCGCAGCAATCGCCTGCGCTCGGTGCTGATGCCGCTGCTGGACATCATGCAGACCATGCCGAGCTTTGTGTACCTGATCCCGGTGCTGATGCTGTTCGGCCTGGGCAAGGTGCCTGCCATTTTCGCCACCGTGATCTACGCCGCGCCACCGCTGATCCGCCTGACCGATCTGGGCATTCGCCAGGTCGACGGTGAAGTGATGGAAGCGATCAACGCCTTCGGTGCCAACCGCTGGCAGCAACTGTTCGGCGTACAACTGCCGCTGGCCCTGCCGAGCATCATGGCCGGGATCAACCAGACCACCATGATGGCCCTGTCGATGGTCGTGATTGCCTCGATGATCGGGGCCCGTGGCCTGGGCGAAGACGTGTTGGTGGGGATTCAGACCCTCAACGTCGGACGTGGCCTCGAAGCCGGTCTGGCGATCGTGATTCTGGCAGTGGTCATCGACCGCATTACTCAGGCGTATGGTCGGCCACGGCATGAGGTGAGCAAATGAGCAACGAAGCCATCAGCAAGATTGAAGTCAAGAACGTCTTCAAGATTTTCGGCAACCGTTCCAAGGAAGCGCTGGCCATGGTCGGCCAGGGCAAAACCAAGGACCAGGTATTGTCCGAAACCGGCTGCGTGGTCGGCGTCAACGACCTGTCGCTGAGTATCGGCACTGGCGAGATCTTCGTGATCATGGGCTTGTCGGGTTCGGGCAAATCCACGTTGGTGCGCCACTTCAACCGCCTGATCGATCCGACCAGCGGCGCGATCCTGGTGGACGGCGTGGACATCCTGCAATACGACATGGAAGCCCTGCGCGAATTTCGCCGACACAAGATCAGCATGGTGTTCCAGAGCTTCGGTCTGCTGCCGCACAAGAGCGTGCTGGATAACGTCGCCTACGGCCTGAAAGTGCGTGGCGAAAGTAAGCAAATGTGCTCCGAGCGCGCGTTGCACTGGATCAATACCGTGGGCCTCAAGGGCTACGAACACAAATACCCGCACCAGTTGTCGGGCGGCATGCGCCAGCGTGTGGGCCTGGCCCGCGCACTGGCGGCGGACACCGACATCATCTTGATGGACGAAGCGTTCAGCGCCCTCGACCCGCTGATCCGCGCCGAGATGCAGGACCAGTTGCTGGAACTGCAAAAGACGTTGCACAAGACCATCGTCTTCATTACTCACGACCTCGACGAGGCTGTACGTATCGGTAATCGCATTGCAATCCTCAAGGATGGCCGCCTGATTCAGGTGGGGACGCCGAGAGAGATCCTGCATTCGCCGGCGGATGAGTATGTCGACCGGTTCGTACAGCGGCGGGCGGCGGTGGTTTAAAGAGATTTGCGGTGTTTGTGCTGGCCTCTTCGCGAGCAAGCCCGCTCCCACATTAGATTGGTGTCGAACACCAGTTTTGGATACAGCAGAAATCCAGTGTGGGAGCGGGCTTGCTCGCGAAGGCGTCGGTGAAGCTGCATCAATATTCAGGATGTACTGTTGAGGTCAATGATGTCCCAGACTGAAAAAATCGTTATCGCCGACGCCCCGTTGCGTTGGCAGGATGTAGTCGCCGTAGCCCGCCATGGCGCACAGCTCGAGCTGTCGGCCCAGACATGGGCGCGGATCGAGAATGCGCAGGCGATCGTCCAGTGCATCGTTGCCAGCGGCGAACGCGCTTATGGCGTCAATACCGGCCTGGGCGCGCTGTGCAACGTCTCGCTCAAGGACGAACAACTCAGCCAGCTGTCGCGCAACACCTTGCTCAGTCACGCCTGTGGCGTTGGCGCTCCGTTGGCCGACGAGCAGACCCGCGCGATCATGTGCGCCGCGATCCGCAATTACTCCCATGGCAAATCCGGTATTCACCGTCGTGTGGTCGAGGCGCTGCTGGCGCTGCTTAACCGCGGCATCACCCCGCAAGTGCCGTCCCAGGGCTCGGTCGGTTACCTGACCCACATGGCCCACATCGGTATTGCGCTACTGGGTGTCGGCAATGTGAGCTATCGCGGACAGATCGTATCCGCGCAGCAAGCCTTGAGCGAAGAAGGCCTGCAACCGGTTCAGCTCGGTGCCAAAGACGGTTTGTGCCTGGTCAACGGCACGCCGTGCATGACCGGTCTCAGCTGTCTGGCGATTGCCGACGCCACGCGCCTGGTGCAGTGGGCTGACGTGATCGGCGCCATGAGCTTCGAGGCCCAGCGCGGCCAGATCGCGGCGTTCGATGCCGAAATCATCGCGCTTAAACCGCATCCGGGCATGCAGCAGGTCGGGATCAATCTGCGAGCCTTGCTCGATGGCAGTGAAGTGATTGCCAGCAGCAAAGGCATTCGTACTCAAGATGCGTTGAGCATCCGTTCGATCCCGCAAGTCCACGGCGCTGCACGGGATCAACTGGCGCACGGGATTCAACAGATCGAAACCGAACTCAACTCTGTCACTGACAACCCGATGTTGCTGGGCACGCCGGACAATTTCCGCATCGTGTCCCAAGCCAACCCGCACGGTCAGTCCGTGGCAATGGCTGCGGATCTGCTGGCCATCGCCATGGCAGAAATCGGCTCCATCGCCGAGCGGCGCCTGGACCGTTTGATCAACCCGCACGTCAGCGGTCTGCCAGCGTTTCTGGTGGCCAACCCGGGGGTGAACTCCGGGATGATGATCGTGCAGTACGTCGCTGCCTCGCTGTGCGCGGAAAACCGCCAGTTGGCGCAACCGGCCGTGCTGGACAACTACGTCACCTCGGGCCTGCAGGAAGACCACCTGAGCATGGGCACCAACGCGGCGCTGAAGCTGCATCGCGCCCTGGAAAACTGCACGCAGATTCTCGCCATCGAGTACTTGCTGGCGGCTCAGGCGTTTGAATTCCTCAAGGAACAACGCTTCGGCGCCGGCACCGATGCCGCATGGCGTCTGCTGCGCGAGCGGGTTCCGGCCTACGATCAGGACCGCTGGCTGGCGCCTGATATCGCCGCCGCTGCCGGCGTTTTGAAAGACCCGGTTTTGCTGCAAAAAGACTTACCGAATGTGAACTGATTTCCATACCAAACCAGCGTGCCAAGGCGCCAGCCCCCTCAAAAGGCGGGAAGCGACGGACAACGGATATTTCCGGAGCGTCTGGTAGTTAATAACACTCTCAAAAGGAGCAAAAAATGACTGCGCTTAATTTGATTCCCGGCCAACTGAGCCTTGCCCAACTGCGTGATGTCTATCAGCAGCCGGTGAAACTGACCCTCGACAACAGCGCTTCGGCGCAGATCGAAGCCAGTGTCGCCTGCGTGGAACAGATCCTCGCCGAGAACCGCACTGCCTACGGCATCAACACCGGTTTCGGCCTGCTGGCCTCGACCCGCATCGCCAGCGAAGACCTGGAAAACCTCCAGCGCTCGCTGGTGCTGTCCCATGCCGCCGGTGTTGGCGAGCCGATCAGCGACGCCCTGGTGCGCCTGGTCATGGTGCTCAAGGTCAATAGCCTGAGCCGTGGTTTCTCCGGCATTCGCCGGGTGGTGATCGACGCGTTGATCGCGCTGATCAACGCTGAGGTTTATCCGCACATTCCGTTGAAAGGTTCGGTCGGTGCCTCCGGCGACCTGGCGCCGCTGGCCCACATGTCGCTGGTGCTGCTGGGCGAAGGCAAGGCGCGCTACAAGGGTGAATGGCTGGAAGCGACCGAAGCACTGCACGTCGCCGGTCTCAAGCCGCTGACATTGGCTGCCAAAGAAGGTCTGGCGCTGCTCAACGGTACTCAGGTGTCCACCGCTTACGCGCTGCGTGGTCTGTTCGAAGGTGAAGACTTGTTCGCCGGCGCCGTGGCGCTGGGTGCCCTGACCGTTGAAGCGGTATTGGGCTCGCGTTCGCCGTTCGACGCGCGCATCCACGCTGCACGTGGCCAGAAAGGCCAGATTGACGCCGCTGCCGCTTACCGTGATTTGCTGGGCGAGCGCAGTGAAGTCTCCGATTCGCACCAGAACTGCGACAAGGTTCAGGACCCCTATTCCCTGCGTTGCCAGCCGCAAGTCATGGGCGCCTGCCTGACCCAGTTCCGTCAAGCCGCCGAAGTGCTTGCCGTCGAGGCGAACGCGGTCTCCGACAACCCGTTGGTGTTCGCCGCTGAAGGTGACGTGATCTCCGGCGGTAACTTCCACGCCGAACCGGTGGCCATGGCCGCCGACAACATGGCCCTGGCCATCGCTGAAATCGGCTCCCTGAGCGAGCGCCGTATCTCGCTGATGATGGACAAGCACATGTCGCAACTGCCGCCGTTCCTGGTGGCCAACGGCGGCGTGAACTCCGGTTTCATGATTGCCCAGGTGACGGCGGCGGCGCTGGCCAGCGAGAACAAGGCGCTGTCCCATCCGCATTCGGTGGACAGCCTGCCGACTTCGGCTAACCAGGAAGACCACGTGTCCATGGCCCCGGCGGCCGGCAAGCGTCTGTGGGAAATGGCGGAGAACACGCGTGGGGTGCTCGCCGTGGAATGGTTGGCTGCGTGCCAGGGCCTGGATCTGCGTGCAGGTCTGAAGACTTCGCCGAAACTGGAAAAGGCTCGGGCGATTCTGCGGGCTGAGGTGCCGTTTTATGAGAAGGACCGGTTCTTTGCGCCGGACATCAATGCGGCGACTGAGTTGTTGGCTACGCGTTGCTTGAATGAACTGGTCACGGCGAAATTTTTGCCTAGCCTGTAATGGCCTCTTCGCGAGCAAGCCCGCTCCCACGGGGGAATGCATTCCAATGTGGGAGCGGGCTTGCTCGCGAATCGATTTTCAACATTGTGGAGACTAGGGGATGAAGACTCTCTGGCAACACTGCCACGTCGCAACCATGGCGCAAGGCGTCTACTCGATCATCGAGGACGCGGCCATCGTGACGTCCGGTGCGCACATTGAGTGGATCGGCCCACGCGCTGAGCTGCCGTCCGGTGAATACCCGGCCGTCAACGATTTGAACGGGGCCTGGATGACGCCGGGCTTGATCGACTGCCACACGCACACGGTGTTCGGCGGAAACCGCAGCGGTGAATTCGAGCAGCGACTGCAAGGCGTCAGCTACTCCGAAATCGCAGCGGCCGGCGGCGGCATCGCCAGCACCGTGCGCGCCACCCGCGTGGCGACCGAGGACGAACTGTTCGCCAGCGCCGCCAAACGTCTCAAGAGCCTGATCCGCGACGGCGTGACCACCGTCGAGATGAAATCCGGCTACGGTCTGGACCTGGCCAGCGAGCGCAAGATTCTGCGGGTGATCCGCCGTCTCGGTGCCGAACTGCCGGTCAGCGTGCGCAGCACCTGCCTGGCCGCCCACGCCTTGCCGCCGGAGTACGCGGATCGCGCCGACGACTACATCGATCACATCTGCGCTGAAATGCTCCCGGCCCTGGCCGCCGAAGGGCTGGTGGATGCCGTGGATGCGTTCTGCGAATACCTGGCGTTCTCGCCGGCGCAGGTCGAGCGTGTGTTCATCACCGCACAGGCACTCGGTTTGCCGGTGAAGCTGCATGCCGAGCAACTGTCGTCCCTGCACGGTTCGAGTCTGGCAGCGCGTTACCATGCACTGTCGGCCGATCACCTGGAATTCATGACCGAAGACGACGCCATCGCCATGGCCGAGTCCGGCACCGTCGCGGTACTGTTGCCAGGGGCGTTCTACTTCCTGCGGGAAACCCAATTGCCGCCGATGGACGCCCTGCGCAAGCACGGCGTGAAGATCGCCATCGCCAGCGACCTCAACCCTGGCACTTCGCCGGCGCTGTCGTTGCGCTTGATGCTGAACATGGCGTGCACCTGTTTTCGCATGACCCCGGAAGAAGCCCTGGCGGGTGCTACGATTCATGCCGCCACCGCGTTGGGCATGGCTGAAACTCACGGTTCGCTGGAAGCCGGCAAGGTCGCGGACTTCGTTGCCTGGCAAATCGATCGTCCCGCCGACCTGGCGTACTGGCTGGGCGGCGACCTGGAAAAACGCGTCGTGCGTCACGGCGTCGAAACAAGCATTCAGGAGAGCAGTCGTGGATAAAGTTCTGAACTTCAAACAAGGCCGCGTGCCGCTGCTGATCAGCATGCCCCACGCCGGTCTGCGCCTGACCCCGGCGGTCGAAGCCGGGTTGATTGCCGACGCGAAAAGCCTGCCGGACACCGATTGGCACATTCCAAGGCTTTACGAATTTGCTGCAGCGCTGGGGGCCAGCACCTTGGCTGCCGAGTACTCGCGATTTGTCATTGACCTGAACCGGCCATCCGATGACAAGCCTTTGTATGCAGGGGCTACCACCGGTCTGTATCCGGCGACGCTGTTCGATGGCATTCCTTTGTTCCGGGAGGGCATGGCGCCATCGACGGCGGAACGCGCGACTTATCTTGAGCAGATCTGGACGCCGTATCACAGCACCTTGCAGAACGAGTTGGCGCGATTGAAAGCCGAATTCGGCTACGCGCTGCTGTTCGATGCGCACTCGATCCGCTCGATCATCCCGCATCTGTTCGACGGCAAACTGCCGGACTTCAACCTTGGCACCTTCAATGGCGCCAGTTGCGATCCTCAGCTGGCCACTGCGCTGGAAGCGATCTGCGCGCGTCACGCCGATTACAGCCATGTGCTGAACGGCCGCTTCAAGGGCGGCCATATAACTCGCCACTACGGCAATCCGGCCGAGAACATTCATGCGGTGCAACTGGAGTTGGGCCAGTGCACGTACATGGAAGAGTTCGAGCCATTCCGTTATCGCCCGGACTTGGCAGAGCCGACGCAGGTAGTGCTCAAGGAATTGTTGCAAGGGTTGTTGGCCTGGGGTGAAAAGCACTACGGATAACACGGTTCGGCGCGACCCCCTGTAGGAGCTGGCTTGCCAGCGAAGAGGCCATCACTTGCGACATTGATATCGCCTGACACGCCGCCTTCTCCAGCAAGCCAGCTCCTATGTATGGACTCGCCCCCACTGTCTACCCGCTTTCAAAAAAACTGCCGCCCCGTTGCATCTATGTATTAGGCCTATTCGAGGAAGCCGTCATCGGCTTCTGGCCAAAATTGGAAGAGCT
>NZ_CABVII010000045.1 GCF_902497995.1 Pseudomonas fluorescens
CACCCACACGAATTGCTTGATTCAGTTGTTAAAGAGCGGTTGGTTAAGATCTTTCGTCTCAACCGAGGCGCGCATTCTACGCTTTCCTCTGCTGCTGTCAAGCGGTTATTTTCAGAAGCTTTCAAAGCTTCCTTTGTAACTTCAACCACTTGGCGCTTCCGATCTCTCGTCAGCGGGAGGCGAATTCTACAGCGTTAGCCGCTGCTGTCAACACCTCTTTTACCCCGCTTTCGACCGAGAAGATCGAACCGTTAAAAGAGCCAAACAACACCACTCTTTCAACTCCTTCTGGGCTTCGATGAACTGAAGCAACTCGCTATCGAAAACTGCGTAACTCTTTGTTTACCAAGGAGTTTTCCGTTTCGACTGCGCCGGAAGTGGGGCGAATTATAGACTTACAGAATCTGCCGTCAACCCTTATTTCCGGCTTTTCTATCAATAACTTACCGAAGGCCGCAAAACTGCTCGCTTCCTTCGACAGGAGAGCAAAACCACGCCTTCTATATAGAAGAAATCTTCAGTGCTCGACAGCAAACCCTGCAACGCCGTCGAGATGCCGACCGCCCAAACAAAAAAAGCCCCGTCAGAATTGAATCTCTGAGCGGAGCTTTATGCCTGAAGCAAATACCCTACCCCACCAGCCACGAGACTTTTGAGGAAGGATGCAAATCTGCTTCTTTGAATTATATGGTGTCCCAGGGCAGGTTCGAACTGCCAACCTTCCCCTTAGGAGGGGGATGCTCTATCCAATTGAGCTACTGAGACACAAGTCGCCCCGCACACGCAGTGCTACGGACGGCGAGCATGTTAACGGGCAGGCCTGCTTTTGTCATGTCGTCCGTAGGCTTTTTAAGTGTAGGCAGATACTTCAAGACCACACGACACCGCTGACCGTGCAAATTGCATCACCCCAAAAAGCCATCATTGCAAAATGCAAGATCCGCCTTCTGGTTGTTCACTCCATATCCTTGATTTGGAGGTATTTAATAGCCAATTGAGTCTTGGCATGCCCGCTGCTTCAGCTCCCTCATAGAACACCGGAGGTCAGTCCTCATGAACAGCGCCCTTTTACTCTCGAACGCGATCGCCTTGGCAATTTTTCTGGGTTTTCATTTTGCTCCCGAAAATGGCACTGAGTCGGTTGCCCAACGAACACCCCACTACCTCCAGCTACAAAAAGCCCCGCAGTTGGCAGTCATGAACGATCAGCGCGGCGCTGCAAGCCAGGACTTGAGCCAGGATCAGATCCTGTGGCCAGCTCCAACCTCAGAACGCCTGGTATTTTGAATCTACCCTATCAGGAGCACAGCATGCGCCGCCGAGGCTCCCGCGCGACTATGACCAACTCCTCCTGACCGGATCCAGGAAGCCCCCCCCCAAAGCAAATCAGGCTGCCACTTATCCTGTAATCGCGTATCAATACGCTCCCCCCTAGCAAATCGGCCATTTGCCACTATCCTCTATATGTAAGGAACAGTGAACGAATCCGCATAACATGCACCTTCCGGCGTCTTCGGACATCACCGGGCGGGCAACCGGACGCGGCCTGCGATACGGACGGGGCAAACTTCAAACCAGTCCGCATTTCTGATAATAGGTGCTGGCAGAACGCCTTTATCCAGTTCAATATTTGTCACAGAATTGACGCCAATGAACTGGCTACATTGAGGCATGATGCGGGCCTCTATCAATTCAGGTTGAACATTTGGTCGGCGTCCTTGTCCTATCAGACATCCTGCGGCCAATCCCGAGAACCGCTCCCCTGAACTAACCGGTTAAATATATGCGCCCATTGAAACAGGCAATTTATTCCAGCCGTACGGCTGACAAGTTTGTCGTACGTCTGCCAGACGGAATGCGTGAACGCATTGCCGAGGTGGCTCGCAATCATCACCGCAGCATGAACTCCGAAATCATCGCGCGCCTTGAGCAGAGCCTTATTCAGGAAGGCGCCCTGGGCGAAGAACTGAGCATGCGCCTGGACAGCCCGGAGTTGTCTTTGCACGAACGTGAACTGCTGCAACGCTTCCGCCAGCTTTCCCACCGCCAGCAGAATGCCCTTGTTTCGCTGATTGCCCATGACACCGAAATGACCGCAGACGCCTCCTGATTCGTCATGAACGCCCAAGCCAGCTTGATCGCTGGCTTTTTTTTACCTGAAATTCGGGCCAAAAAAACCCGCCAATCAGTGGGTAATTTCGATCCGCCCCCCCTGTAGGAGCCAGGCTTGCCGGCGAAGCGATCTCAAGGACGCCTTCGTCGGCAAGCCTGGCTCCTACAGGGACGATGTCACCCGCCAATCAGCGGGTTTCAGGCATATGGCACTCAGAGCAGGAAAATCGTCGCCAACCCAAGGAAGATGAAGAAGCCACCACTGTCGGTCATGGCGGTGATCATCACACTGGCGCCCATCGCCGGATCACGACCAAGCCGTGCCAGGGTCATGGGAATCAATACCCCCATCAAGGCTGCAAGCAACAGGTTAAGCGTCATGGCGGCGGTCATCACCACGCCTAGAGACCAGCTGCCATATAGCAGGTAGGCGACGACACCGATCACCCCTCCCCACACCAGGCCATTGATCAGGCCTACCGCCAACTCCTTGCGCATCAGACGCGAAGTGTTGCCGGTACTCACCTGGTCCAGCGCCATGGCGCGAACGATCATGGTGATGGTCTGGTTGCCGGAGTTGCCACCGATACCTGCCACGATCGGCATCAATGCCGCGAGCGCCACCAGCTTCTCGATGGAACCTTCGAACAGGCCGATCACCCGGGAGGCGACGAAGGCGGTAATCAGGTTCACCGCCAGCCATGCCCAGCGGTTGCGCAGGGACTTCCAGACCGAGGCGAAAATATCTTCTTCTTCGCGCAGACCCGCCATGTTGAGAACTTCGCTTTCGCTCTCTTCACGGATCAGGTCGACCATTTCATCGATGGTCAGACGGCCGATCAACTTGCCGTTCTTGTCGACTACAGGCGCCGAGATCAAGTCGTAGCGCTCAAATGCCTGGGCGGCATCGTAGGCATCTTCATCCGGGTGAAAACTCACCGGATCGCTGGCCATGACTTCAGCCACCTGCTTATCCGGATCGTTGACCAGCAAACGCTTGATCGGCAACACGCCCTTGAGCACGCCGTCGTAATCGACCACGAACAACTTGTCCGTGTGGCCCGGCAGCTCCTTCAGGCGACGCAGGTAGCGCAAAACCACCTCGAGACTGACGTCCTCACGGATCGTCACCATCTCGAAGTCCATCAATGCACCGACCTGCTCCTCATCATAGGACAGGGCCGACCGCACGCGCTCACGCTGCTGGTTATCCAGGGTTTCCATGAGCTCATGGACGACGTCTCGCGGCAGCTCGGAAGCCAGGTCAGCGAGTTCGTCGGCATCCATGTCCTTGGCCGCGGCCAGGAGCTCGTGATCGTCCATGTCGGCGATCAGGGTTTCACGAACCGAATCGGATACTTCGAGCAGGATGTCGCCGTCGCGATCGGCCTTGACCAATTGCCAAAGCATCAGACGATCGTCCAGCGGCAAGGCTTCAAGGATGTAGGCAACGTCGGCGGAGTGCAGGTCATCGAGCTTGCGTTGCAGCTCGACGAGATTTTGCCGGTGAACCAGGTTCTCGACCCGCTCGTGATGCGGACCTTCTTGGCGATGAGTCAGGTCTTCGACCACCCGCTGGCGCTGCAGCAGCTCAACGACTTGAGCGAGGCGGTCCTGCAAGCTTTCTTGTGTTTTCTTTACTTCAACTTCAGACATAGGCGAACTCCACTCCCAGCAGCGGAGCGCGCCGGAAGGATCAATCAGTCAATTCATGATTGGAAAAACGGTTTACTGAGTAACTACTGGGTAAGTCCATGGAGGTATTCCACAAGCCCCGGCGGGGCTGACGGGCGCAATGATACACCGCCCGACGGTTTTAAACGTTAAAAAATCGCGGCTGAAACAAGCGGTTGCGAGATAAACCTGAGCCCTGTCCTGACCCATGAAAATGCGACGACTTATCCCGTAAAGAAAACACACTACCGCCCAGAAATGCAGTGATCGCCCTTGAGAGGACCCTCACGGAAGAACATCAACCAACGCGTCGTCACCCATGAGACAACAGGACATCAAAAGCGTCCCCGACAAACCAGACAAGATCGGTATTTGAATTCGAGCAGGCGCAGCCGTCACAACCCCAGGTGAGGTCGTAGCGCACAGGCCAGTTTGAGGAGAGAGGATGCAACAGGGAAAAGCCAAAACCCAGACAGCAAAAAGCCCGCGTTAGACGCAGGCTTTTTGGTGTTTGGTGCACTCGACAGGATTCGAACCTGTGACCGCTCGGTTCGTAGCCGAGTACTCTATCCAGCTGAGCTACGAGTGCATTTGTGTTTTTATACCAGATCACAACTGGTTGAAGCCAAGTCATTCACATTACTGCAAACAACCCTTAAATGGTGCACTCGACAGGATTCGAACCTGTGACCGCTCGGTTCGTAGCCGAGTACTCTATCCAGCTGAGCTACGAGTGCATTTGTTGCCGCGCATTATAGGCCGTCTAATCTCTATGTCAAGCACTTTTTCTAGTAATTTCAACAACTTACCGAAGAAGCCAGATTACAACGTACTACGCAAATAATGGCGGAGAACGGGGGATTCGAACCCCCGACACCCTTTTGAGGTGTACTCCCTTAGCAGGGGAGCGCCTTCGGCCACTCGGCCAGCTCTCCGCAACACGGGGCGTATCTTAACCAACCTTTTCCCCGTTTGCAAACATAAAAAACGATAAAAATTAATGGCTTGGTTCTTCGTCCTTCTCTTTCTTTATACGCAGGTAAATTTCCTCACGGTGGACCGCAACCTCTTTCGGGGCGTTGACACCGATACGCACTTGATTTCCTTTGACGCCGAGCACGGTCACGGTGATTTCTCCATCACCGATAATCAGGCTTTCTGCGCACCGACGAGTCAGAATCAGCATACCTTTCTCCTCACGCATTTCATTTCAGGGACAATAGTCTGCAAAAAAAAGGCACCCGACCTACAACCGGAGCGATCGTAGCCCTGCATGCCTGAGTATTGACCAGCGCGAGCAAAAGAACAGCCTCGGGTCGCGCCATTCGAAAAAACAAAGGGCGCGGTCAGACCGCGCCCCTTGGCGAACGCATCAATCGCCCTGGCGGGCCGGTGCGTCCAGTTCGAAAGCCGTGTGCAGCGCGCGCACAGCCAGTTCCAGGTACTTCTCTTCGATCACCACGGAGACTTTGATTTCCGAGGTCGAGATCATCTGGATGTTGATAGTTTCCTTGGCCAGTGCTTCGAACATGCGGCTGGCCACGCCTGCGTGGGAGCGCATGCCAACGCCGACGATCGACACCTTGGCGATCTTGGTGTCGCCGATGACTTCACGGGCACCCAGCTCGCCAGCGGTTTTTTCCAGCACGGTCTGCGCCGCATGGTAGTCGTTGCGGTGCACGGTGAAGGTGAAGTCGGTGGTGTTATCGTGCGCAACGTTCTGCACGATCATGTCGACTTCGATGTTCGCGGCGCTGATAGGGCCGAGAATCTTGAAGGCAACGCCCGGGATGTCTGGCACGCCACGGATGGTCAGCTTGGCTTCATCGCGGTTGAAAGCGATACCGGAAATGATCGGCTGTTCCATGGTTTCCTCTTCATCAATAGTAATGAGGGTGCCCGGACCCTCCTTGAAGCTGTGCAGTACGCGCAGCGGAACGTTGTACTTGCCGGCGAACTCGACCGCACGGATTTGCAACACCTTGGAACCGAGGCTGGCCATTTCCAGCATCTCTTCGAAGGTAATCTTGTCCAGGCGCTGAGCCACGGACACCACGCGCGGGTCGGTGGTGTAGACGCCGTCGACGTCGGTGTAGATCTGGCATTCGTCAGCCTTCAGGGCTGCCGCCAGGGCCACACCGGTGGTGTCGGAACCGCCACGACCGAGGGTGGTGATGTTGCCGTGCTCGTCAACGCCCTGGAAACCGGCGACCACCACCACACGACCTGCCTTCAGATCACCGCGAATCTTCTGGTCATCAATCTGCAAGATACGCGCTTTATTGTGTGCGCTGTCCGTCAGAATCCGTACCTGATTGCCGGTGTACGACACCGCTGGCACGCCGCGCTTGATCAGCGCCATGGCCAACAATGCAATCGTCACCTGCTCGCCGGTGGAGACGATCACATCCAGCTCACGGGGAACCGGTTGGCCGTCGCCACTGATTTTCCTGGCCAGATCGATCAGACGGTTGGTTTCGCCGCTCATTGCAGACAGCACAACCACCAGGTCATCGCCGGCATCGCGGAATTTCTTAACCTTGTCGGCGACCTGTTCGATTCTCTCGACAGTGCCGACCGAGGTGCCTCCAAATTTCTGTACGATCAAAGCCATTTCAAAGCCGCCTCTGCCCATGAAGGGCGCCCAAATAATCACTCAAACAGCATTCCGGCCCGCCACTAGACTGCGGGCCGGACACACTGCCTTATAAACCCTGCTCTACAAAGGGAACAGTCAGGGCCAATGCCGCATCCAGTGCGCCAGCGTCTACACCACCGCCCTGCGCCATGTCTGGACGACCACCGCCCTTCCCGCCCACTGCCGCAGCGGCTTGCTTCATCAAATCACCGGCTTTGAGTTGGCCAGTCAGGTCTTTGGTCACGCCTGCAACCAGCACGACCTTTTCCTCATGGACACTGCCGAGCAGGATCACTGCGCGGCCGAGTTTGTTTTTCAGTTGATCGACCAGCGCCAACAGCGCCTTGCCATCCTGACCGTCCAGACGCACGGCCAGCACTTTCACGCCTTTGACGTCCAGCGCAGCAGCCGACAGATCGTCGCCCGCCGCGCTGGCAGCCTTGGCCTGCAACTGCTCGAGCTGCTTCTCCAGCAGACGATTGCGCTCCAGCATAGCCGACAGCTTGTCGATCAGGTTGTCGCGGCTGCCCTTGACCAGGTTGGCCGCTTCCTTGAGTTGTTCTTCGCCAGCGTTCAACCAGGCCAATGCTGCGGCCCCCGTGATCGCTTCGATACGACGCACGCCGGACGCCACACCGCCTTCACCGATGATTTTCAGCAGGCCGATGTCGCCGGTACGGTTGACGTGGATACCACCGCACAGCTCGACGGAGAAATCGCCGCCCATGCTCAGCACGCGCACGCTATCGCCGTACTTCTCGCCGAACAGCGCCATGGCGCCTTTCTGCTTGGCGGTCTCGATGTCGGTTTCTTCGGTTTCAACCGCGGAGTTCTTGCGGATCTCGGCGTTGACGATGTCTTCCAGCGCCTTCAATTGCTCAGGCTTGACGGCTTCGAAGTGGCTGAAGTCGAAGCGCAGGCGCTGACTGTCGACCAACGAGCCTTTCTGCTGAACGTGATCGCCCAGCACCTGGCGCAAGGCGGCGTGCAGCAAGTGCGTCGCCGAGTGATTGAGCGAGGTGGCGTGACGTACCTCGGCATCGACATGAGTCTCTACCGGCGCGCCGATGGTCAGGCTGCCCGATGCCAGCACGCCGTGATGCAGGAAGGCGCCGCCGGTCTTGGTGGTGTCGCGCACGTCGAAACGGCTGCCGCCGACTTGCAGGTAACCGCAGTCGCCGATCTGGCCGCCGGACTCAGCATAGAAAGGCGTCTGGTTGAGAACGATCACGCCCTCTTCGCCTTCACTCAAGACGTCGACCGACTGGCCATCTTTATAGATAGCGACAATTTTTGCCGAGCCGCTGGTGGCTTTGTAGCCGGTGAACTCGGTCGCCACGTCAACCTTGACCAAGGTGTTGTAGTCCAGGCCGAACGAACTGGCCGAACGCGCGCGAACACGCTGGGCTTCCATTTCGCGCTCGAAGCCGACTTCGTCGACGGTCAGGCTGCGTTCGCGGGCGATGTCAGCGGTCAGGTCCATCGGGAAACCGTAGGTGTCATACAACTTGAACACCACGTCGCCCGGCACCACGGTGCCTTTGAGTTCCAGCAGATCCTGCTCGAGAATCTTCAGGCCGTGCTCCAGGGTCTTGGAGAACTGCTCTTCTTCAGCCTTGAGCACGCGCTCGATAGTGGCCTGTTGCTGCTTGAGTTCCGGGAACGCCTCACCCATCTCGGCAACCAGCGCCGCGACGATTTTGTAGAAGAAGCTGCCGGTCGCGCCCAGCTTGTTGCCGTGGCGGCAGGCACGACGAATGATCCGACGCAGTACGTAGCCGCGACCTTCGTTGGACGGCAGCACGCCGTCGGCAATCAGGAAACCGCACGAACGGATGTGGTCGGAAACCACCTTGAGCGAAGACTGGTCGTCATTGCTGCAGCCAATGGCCGCGGCTGCGGCGCTCAGCAGGTTCTTGAACAGGTCGATCTCGTAGTTGGAGTGAACGTGCTGCATCACCGCACTGATCCGCTCCAGGCCCATGCCGGTGTCTACCGACGGCGCTGGCAACGGATGCAGCACGCCATCGGCGGTGCGGTTGAACTGCATGAACACGTTGTTCCAGATCTCGATGTAACGGTCGCCATCTTCTTCCGGCGAACCCGGTGGGCCGCCCCAGATGTCGGCGCCATGATCGTAGAAAATCTCGGTGCAAGGACCGCATGGGCCGGTATCGCCCATGGTCCAGAAGTTGTCGGAAGCGTAAGGCGCACCTTTGTTGTCGCCAATGCGAATCATGCGCTCGACCGGCACCCCGATTTCTTTGGTCCAGATGTCATAGGCCTCGTCGTCCGAGGCATAGACCGTCACCCAGAGTTTTTCCTTCGGCAGTTCCAGAACGCCGGTCAGGAAGGTCCAGGCGAAGGTGATCGCATCGTGCTTGAAATAGTCACCGAAGCTGAAGTTACCCAGCATTTCGAAGAACGTGTGGTGACGAGCGGTATAACCGACGTTTTCCAGGTCACTGTTCTTGCCACCGGCACGCACGCACTTCTGGCTGCTGGTCGCACGGGTGTACGCACGTTTTTCCTGGCCCAGGAAGCAGTCCTTGAACTGGTTCATCCCCGCGTTAGTGAACAGCAGGGTTGGGTCGTTGCCCGGAATCAAAGAGCTGGAGGCTACACGGGTGTGGCCTTGCTCTTCGAAGAAGCGAAGGAAGGCTTCACGGATTTCTGCGCTTTTCATTAGGTTCTTCCACGGAGGCTGCGGCCAAAGGCCTGTGCAAAACGTCAACAGACGAAGCGACGGCAAAGGGCCGCATTATATCGGCCCTGCGCGCGGGGTACAGCGTGTTTATACGATAGAACGGGTCAATTGGACGGCTAACGCGGTCAGTTGCGCGAAAACTCGACGAATGTCGCGACGACTTGGCCGATCTGCGCGCGACTGACGTCCATGTGCGTGACCATTCTCAGGCGGCCTGCCGCACTGAGCTTGATCCCGCGCTCGGCGGCGAAGGTTTTGATCGCCTCGGCCTTGTCGCCCATCTGCACGTAAACCATGTTGGTCTGCACCGGTTCGACCTCATAACCGGCCGCTCGCAGGCCGTCAGCCAGAATGCGGGCATTGGCGTGATCGTCGGCCAGACGCTGAACGTTGTGATCCAGCGCATACAGCCCCGCCGCCGCCAGGATCCCGGCCTGACGCATGCCGCCGCCGACCATCTTGCGCAGGCGGCGCGCTTTGCCGATCAACTCCTGCGCGCCACAGAGCACCGAACCGATCGGCGCACCCAGGCCTTTGGACAAACAGACCGAAACGGAATCGAAATGCTGCGTGATTTCCCGGGCGTCGACGCCCAGCTTGACCGCCGCGTTGTACAGCCGCGCGCCGTCCAGGTGCAGGGCGAGGCCCTGTTGATGGGTAAAGCTTCGAGCCCGGGCCAAATACTCCAGCGGCAACACCTTGCCTTGCATGGTGTTTTCCAGCGCCAGCAAGCGGGTGCGGGCGAAATGGAAGTCGTCCGGCTTGATCGCGGCAGCGACCTGGGAGAGATCCAGCGAGCCATCGGCCTGCACCTCCAGTGGCTGCGGCTGGACCGAACCCAGCACCGCCGCCCCGCCGCCCTCGTACTTATAGGTGTGCGCTTGCTGGCCGACAATGTATTCGTCACCGCGCTCGCAGTGCGCCATCAGGCCCAGCAGGTTGCTCATGGTGCCCGTCGGTACGAACAGCGCGGCCGCAAAACCCAGCCGTTTTGCCAACTCGGTTTCCAGACGATTGACCGTGGGATCTTCGCCATAAACGTCGTCACCGGTGGCCGCGGTGGCCATCGCATGGAGCATCCCGGCGGTCGGTTGGGTGACGGTGTCGCTGCGAAGATCGATAACACTCATGAATCTGGCCTCGGTAATCAGGGGGAAATCCCTTTCAGTCAGCAATTACTGCGGTCATGCCGACGAATAATCAACCCTCGGACAGCAAGAGGCCGCTTGAGCCAACAATAAAGACGATAACAATCATCAGATAGCAGCCATGCACAGGTGAGAAATATGTGTTAAAAAAGCTGCGCCGCCAAATAATGTGGCGGCAAAACGTTCTCAGGGCGGGGTGCGACTCCCCACCGGCGGTAATTGCGCGCAACGTGCATAGCCCGCGAGCGCTTGGCGACAGCCACGGCTTCGGCAGTGATTGGACGACAAGGTCAGCAGACCCGGTGTGATCCCGGGGCCGACGGTCATAGTCCGGATGAAGAGAGAACGGGATTGGCGCCAAAGGGCCGTCCGCCGGCATTCGTGCGAGCGTGCGTACCCTTAAATCCCATTCGATTCATAAGCCCTGTTTTTTACACAAACAGGAATCAGAACATGCAACCCACCGCAATCGATAGCAAAAGCAAACACCATCAGGGCGAGCGCGTCGCGTTCATCCAGGCCTGCTGGCACAAGGAAATTGTCGATCAGAGCCGTAAGGGCTTCGTCGCCGAAATGATTGCCCAGGGTTATCAGGAATCGGAGATCGATTTCTTCGAAGTCGGCGGCGCCTTTGAAATCCCGCTGCACGCCAAGCTGCTGGCCAGGTCCGGCCGTTATGCCGGCATCGTCGCCGCCGGCCTGGTGGTCGATGGCGGCATCTATCGCCACGAATTCGTCGCCCAGTCAGTGATCAGCGGGCTGATGCAGGTGCAACTGGAAACTGAAGTGCCGGTGTTCTCGGTGGTCCTGACCCCGCACCACTTCCATGCTGGCGAAGAACATCAGAAGTTCTTCTTCGAGCATTTCGTGCATAAGGGTCAGGAAGCAGCGAAGACTTGCGCCGATACACTGCACAAGATGCGGGCGTTGCGTCGCAGTGAGCCACGCGCGGTAGCGGTCTAAAGAACAACCCCGCCCCCGTAGGAGCGAGGCTTGCCCGCGAAAGCGATTTCAAATTCAATGATGATGTTGAATGTCAAATCGCTTTCGCGGGCAAGCCTCGCTCCTACGGGGGTTAGCGGCGTCAGTTATGCCAGGTTTTCGTCGGTGGTCGGCACGATCAGGATACCGGCCCGCAGGCCATTCCTGACCTTGGGGTTGGGGAAGATGATGCGGGCGCCCTCCTCCTCGATGATCCAGCGCGTCTGGGCGATGTCTTCGGCCAGCAGATAACCCACTTCCAACTCCGAAAAGTTCTCGATATCCACCGGCAGGTTCAGGCGGAAGCTATCGCTGTGCTTGATGATTTCCCGCGCCACGCTGAACAACTGCAAGCCGTCCAGCGCCGCTTCGGTCGGCGGCGGTTCGTTGCCTTCGATGATCTGTTTGAGGCGGGTTTCCAGCAGGTCGACGTTGACGCCGTCGTTCTGCCCGAACGGCCGCGCCTTGCCCAACTCAAGGGTGAAGGCCTCGGCGCCGAGCTTGTCGTAGGTGTAGGAGCTGAAGACGATGGACGGCTTGTTCTGCAGCAGCACCGCTTCCATGCCGGCGGCGCGCAGGCGAGCCAGTTCCTGACGGGAATGCTGACGGCCCTCTTTCCAGGGATACAATGCGAACTGCTCGATTTTCGAGCCACGAATCGCCGTGTGCAGGTCGTAGTGCAGGCGGTTGCGATCCGGCAGGCTGAAGAAACTGGCCGCCAGCCGCTCCAGTTCACAAGCACGCAGGGCTTCGGAGCCGCTGGTTTGTTCATGACGGCCGTTGAACAGCCGATTGACGTCCTGCTCGATGAAACGCTCGCCCTTGCGAATCGCCTCGGGGTTGCCGAACAGGAACAGAATGCGTGCGCGCGGTTTAACATCACCGCGGGCGATGTCATGCAACAGGCGGTCGAGCAACTCGATCGGCGCTGTCTCGTTGCCATGGATGCCGGCTGACAGCAGCAGGTCCAGGCCATTGTCGCGCGCTTCAGGTGGCCGGACTTCCAGCGCACCCTCGCTCAACCAGCGCATCCGCACGCCTTCGACAGTCAGTTGAGTCTTCTCCGCCGGTTCGCGGCCGGCGAGGGTCAGTTCAAGCAGTTTGCCGAGGGCGAGCATAGAGCAGTTTCCTTAGTGGTCGTGTGCGCAATCCGGGCCGTGCACGTGATCGTGATCTTCGTCACCGACTTCGGCCGGTTCCATTTCCAGTTGCAGACTTACCAGATTAGTTGCCAATGGGCGCAGCAGCAGGTTGGCGTATTCCGCGTCACCTTCTTCGACGTCCACCCCGATCAGCAGCTGGCCGCGGCCATCCTGCTGAATCCACAGCTCTTTGCCTTGCCA
Source organism: Pseudomonas fluorescens (assembly GCF_902497995.1). Lineage (GTDB taxonomy): Bacteria > Pseudomonadota > Gammaproteobacteria > Pseudomonadales > Pseudomonadaceae > Aquipseudomonas > Aquipseudomonas fluorescens_BK. The sequence continues at coordinate 12,604 of NZ_CABVII010000045.1, forward strand.
CATGACCGCGACGCGGGTGCAGGACGTTTCCAGTTGCGTGCCGTCGGTGTCTTCAAGGATCAGCTGCAGGGTATCGCTCATGTTCTTTTACGCTCTCTAAAGGAGATGAATCGGCGCATGCAGCGCCGACTTTCAATTGATCTGGAATGGATAAACCGCGCCCAGTTTAAGGATTTGTGTCAGTTCATCCAGTGCCGTCCGGCACTCAAGCAACAATTGCGGGTCCGCGAGATCGTTTTCGGTCATGCGGTCGCGATAGTGCTTGTCGACCCATTCGGTCAACGTACCGTACAAGGGTGCCGTCATGATAACGCCTTGGTTGACGGCCGCCAGTTCGGTTTCGTTGAGGGCGACGCGCAACCGCAGGCAAGCCGGGCCACCGCCGTTCTGCATGCTCTGCTTGAGATCGAACACCTTTATTTCCCGGATCAGGCCACCGGAGCTGGTCAAGCCTTGCAAGTACTGCCAGACACGCTCGTTGCCATGGCATTCTTCCGGCACGATCAACAGCATGGTGCCGTCAGCACGCGTCAGCAGTTGGCTATTGAACAAGTAGGAGCGAACCGCATCTTCCACGGTGACCGCCGAACGCGGTACGCAGATCGACTGAAATTTCCCACCGACTTTGGCGAGTTTGCCCTGCAGTTCAGCCAGCATCTGCTCGGTGTCGAGGAACGCGTCCTCGTGATAGAACAGCACCTCGCCATTACCCACTGCGATCACGTCGTTGTGGAACACGCCCTGGTCGATGACCGAAGGGTTTTGCTGGGCGTACACCACGCCTTCATCGCTCAAGCCGTGCAAGCGGGCCACTGCCCGGGAAGCTTCGAGGGTCTGGCGCGCCGGGTACTTCTGCGGCTCCGGGTAACGGGTATCGAACGCACTGCGGCCGAACACGAAGAACTCGACGCCGGCTTCGCCGTATTCACGGCAGAAACGGGTGTGGTTGGCGGCGCCTTCGTCACCGAACTGCGCCACGGCCGGCAACGCGGCGTGGTGAGCGAAATGCTGCGGGTCAGCGAACATCGCCCCCAGCACGCGGCTGGTGGTCGGGTGCTCGATGCTGCGGTGATATTTGCAGTTGAGGTTGGCGGCGGTGAAATGCACGCGACCGTCTGCCGTGTCGGCACTTGGGCTGACGGTGGCGGCGTTGGCCACCCACATGCTCGATGCCGAGCAGCTGGCAACCAGTAGCGGCATGGCGTCCTTGGCGGCTTGCTCGATCACTTGCGCGTCGGTGCCACTGAAACCCAGGCGACGCAGGGCTGCCACGTCAGGGCGTTCCTGGGGTGCCAGGACGCCTTGCTCAAAGCCCATTTCCATCAGCGCTTTCATTTTCGCCAGGCCTTGCAGCGCCGCTTCCTTCGGGTTCGAAGACTGCTGGCTGTTGCTCTGGGACGCGACGTTGCCGTAGGACAGGCCGCCGTAGTTATGGGTCGGCCCCACTAGACCGTCAAAATTGACTTCATAGGATTTCATCAGCGAGGCTCCACGAGAATCTGTTGTTATAGGCATCGAGTAACAATTGAGTAAGACCGAGGCGCGGCCTTCGCGGGCAAGCCTCGCTCCTACGGGTTCGGCAGTGTTCACATATTTTGTGTTCGACGCCGACCCTGTGGGAGCGGGCTTGCCCGCGAATGGCCGTTACGCCATCTTCACGCCAGGCGTCAAAGCGGCAGGCAACACCAGGCTCGGGGTTTCCAGCGAGGCCACCGGGTAGGCGCAATAATCCGCCGCGTAGTAGGCGCTGGCGCGGTGGTTGCCCGAGGCGCCGACACCGCCGAATGGCGCGCTGCTCGCGGCACCGGTCAGCTGCTTGTTCCAGTTGACGATACCCGCGCGGCTTTCCAGCCAGAACTGCTGGTAACGCGCTTCGGAATCCGACAGCAGACCGGCCGCCAGGCCATAGTCGGTATCGTTGGCTTCAGCGATCGCCGCTTCAAAATCAGCGTAGCGGATCACTTGCAGCAAGGGGCCGAACAGCTCTTCGTCAGGGCGATCAGCCACTGCCGTAACGTCCAGAATGCCAGGGGTCAGCAAGGCGGCTTGAGCTTGCGGCTGGGTCATTTCCAGCAACGCCACGGCGCCATTGGCCAACAGATGTTCTTGCGCTTCCATCAGGGCTTTCGCCGCGCCAAGGGAAATCACCGAGCCCATGAACGGCGCCGGTTGCTGATCGAACGCACCGACTTCAATCGCCCCGCTGACCGCCACCAGGCGCGCCAGCAGTGCATCGCCCCAGGCACCTTGCGGCACCAGCAAGCGGCGGGCACAGGTGCAACGCTGACCGGCAGAAATGAACGCCGACTGAATGATGGTGTAGACAGCGGCGTCGAGATCAGCCACTTCATCGACCACCAGCGGATTGTTACCGCCCATCTCCAGCGCAAGGATCTTGTCCGGACGGCCGGCAAACTGCTGGTGCAGGTGATTGCCGGTTCGGCTGGAACCGGTGAAGAACAGGCCGTCGATGCCCGGGTTCGCCGCCAGGGCGATCCCGGTTTCGCGTGCACCCTGCAGCAGGTTCAACACGCCCGCCGGCAGGCCGGCTTCGATCCAGCACTTAACCGTCAGCTCGGCGACTTTCGGCGTCAGTTCGCTTGGCTTGAACAGCACGCTGTTACCGGCCAGCAGCGCCGGCACGATGTGACCGTTCGGCAAGTGCCCGGGGAAATTGTAAGGCCCGAACACCGCCACCACCCCGTGTGGCTTGTGGCGCAGGACGGCGGTGGCGTCGCCCAGCGGGCCGCTCTTCTCGCCGGTACGTTCGCGGTAGCTCTGCACCGAGATCGCAATCTTGTTGACCATGCTGGTGACTTCGGTCGCCGATTCCCACAGCGGTTTGCCGGTTTCCTCACCGATGGTGCGCGCCAGTTCATCCGCGTGATTTTTCAATGCGGCGGCAAACGCCTCCAGCACTGTGATGCGTTCTTCCAGGGTGCGCCGAGCCCAGCCCGGGAACGCTTGACGCGCGGCTTGCACGGCCGATTCGACCTGAGCGGTGGTGGCGCCCTCGCCGTCCCACAGCACCTCTTGGGTCACCGGGTTCAGCGACTGGAAGGCTTCACCCTGACCGGCCAGCCATTCACCTGCGATGTATAGCGAATTCATTATTTCGACTCCCGGGCAGCGGACAACGGAACGGCGCGCACTTGATCGCCGGCGTTGAGTTGAAGACGTTTGGCGGTCAGCGGGTCGACCACCAAAGTGCCGGCGGCGAAGCGTGCGGGAGCAGCAGTGATCCGGCAGTCTTCGCGCTTGCGGTTGTGAATCAGGAAAGGCGTGGCGTCGTCACCCGGCGTGCCGATGGCCAATACCAGCGCCTGGCTGTCGCGTACCGCACGGATCTTGCCGGTTTCGCACTCCACCGCAGGGCCCGCGTCAAAGATATCGACGTAGCCTTGATAGCTGAAGCCTTCGCTCTTGAGCATCGACAGCGCCGGCTCGGTGTCCGGGTGAACCTGGCCGATCACGTTGCGCGCGTCTGGCGACAGGAAGCAGGTGTACAGCGGAAATTTCGGCATCAGTTCGGCGATGAACGCCTTGTTGCCCACGCCAGTCAGGTAATCGGCCTGGCTGAATTCCATCTTGAAGAAGTGACGACCCAGGCTTTCCCAGAACGGCGAACGCCCGGCTGCGTCGGATACACCGCGCATCTCGGCGATGATCTTGTTGCCAAACAGCTGCGGGAACTCGGCGATGAACAGCATCCGCGCCTTGGCCAGCATGCGACCGTTGAGGCCAGTGCGGTAATCGGCGTGCAGGAACAGCGAGCACAGCTCGGAGTTGCCGGTCAGGTCGTTGGCCAGGAACAGCGTCGGGATTTCGCGATAGATATTCAGTTCCTGGGAAGCACTGACGGTCAGGCCGACCCGGAAGTTGTACCAGGGCTCACGCAGGCCAACGGCGCCGGCGATGGCAGAAATGCCCACCACGCGGCCGTCGTCGTCTTCGAGCACGAACAGGTAATCCGCATCACCCCGCCCGGCTTCGCCGCGAAAGGTCTTCTCGGCCCAGCCGACCCGATGGGCCAGCCGCGCTTCGTTGGCCGGCAAGGTGGTCAGGCCGGTGCCGGTGCTGCGGGCCAGGTCGATCAGAGCGGGTAAATCGCTGCTGCGTACGGGACGAACGATCATGCTATCTCCTCAAACGGGCCGCTAACGCCACCCGCGAAACTTCGCTGCTTTTCCAAGCATTGTTTTCCAGGCGTGGCAGCAGTGGTCAAACCGCCACCAGGCGCACGCTGGCACCTTCACCGACACCCAAGGCTTCGGCTGCTTCCAGATCCAGGGTCACGGGTTTGCCCGGCGCATAATCGAGCTCGAGCAACACGGCGCGGTAATCCTGCAACTGGGCGTTGGCCACCAGGTACTGACGACCGGCACCTTTGACCGGCTCCCCGATTTTCACCGGCACCACGCGGCTCTGGGCGATCGAGCGGATCCCCGAGACACGGGCATGCAAGGTCGGGCCGCCGTCGAAAATGTCGATGTAGTGATCGGTCTCGAAGCCTTCGCGCATCAGGATGTCGAAAGTGATCTGCGCCCGCGGGTGCACCTGGCCCATCGCTTCTTGTGCGGAGTCCGGCAGCAGCGGCACATAGATCGGATAATGCGGCATCAGCTCGGCCAGGAACGTGCGGCTCTTCAGCCCGCACAAACGCTCGGCTTCGGCGTAATTGAGGTCGAAGAAGTTGCGACCGATAGCGTCCCAGAACGGCGAGTCGCCATGTTCATCGCTGTAACCGACGATCTCGGTCACCACGGAATCGGCGAAGCGCTCCGGATGGCTGGCCACGAACAGCAAGCGCCCACGGGAGTTGAGTTCCGACCAGGCCGAGCCCACCAGTTCCGGCAGCACGTAGAAACTGGTCAGCAAGCTGTTGCCGGTGAGGTCGTGGCACTGGGAGAGCACGTGGATCTTGTTATGAATCTTCAGCTCGCGGGAGGCGTGCACGAAGGTTTCATTGCGGAAGCTGTAGAACGGCTCGGAATAACCGGCCGATGCGACGATCGCCGAGCACCCGGCCAGTTTGCCGGTGGCGGTGTCTTCGAGGACGAAGAAATAGCTCTCTTCACCGTTGAAGCTGACTTCGGCGGCGAACGAGGCTTCGCTCGCGGCGATCTTGTCGCTCAGGCGTTCAACGTCATCCGGCAAGGAAGTGACACCAATCGGGCTGTCCGCAGCCAGACGCTGTACCTCGCCCAGATCAGCCATTTGCGCGGGGCGCATCACCAGCATGGTGTCACTCCTTTCTAAAAATTCTTTGAGGAAAGTAAGCCGGGCGGTCATTGCAGACATTCGGATCAATGTGGGAGCGGGCTTGCTCGCGAAAGCGGTGCATCAGTCGACATTGTTGCTGTCTGACCCACCGCTTTCGCGAGCAAGCCCGCTCCCACATTTGATCTGGCCCGGCATAAAAATTGGGTTCGACGCCCGAAAGTCAGGCGTCGAAGGGTCTATCAGGCTTGAGTCAGCTTCGCTGCAGCACGTTCGAAGCGGTCCAGGCCGGCATCGATATCGGCGTCTTCAACCACCAGGCTCGGGGCGAAACGCACCACGTCCGGGCCGGCTTGCAGAATCATCAGGCCTTCTTGTTCAGCGGCGTTGAAGATGTCCTTGGCCTTGCCTTTCCAGGCATCGTTCAGCACGCAACCGATCAACAGGCCCAGACCGCGGACTTGGGTGAACAGGCCATACTTCTCGCCAATCTGTTCCAGGCGAGCCTTGAACTTGTCGTGCTTGGCGTTGACGCCGGCCAGCACTTCAGGGGTGTTGACCACGTCGATCACCGCTTCGGCGACCGCACACGCCAGCGGGTTGCCGCCGTAGGTGGTGCCGTGGGTGCCGACGACCAGGTGTTTGGCCAGGTCTTCGGTGGTCAGCATCGCCGCGATCGGGAAACCGCCGCCCAGGCTCTTGGCGCTGGTCAGGATGTCCGGGACCACACCGTAATGCTGGTAGGCGAACAGCTTGCCGCTACGGCCCATGCCGGTCTGCACTTCATCGAAAATCAGCAGCGCGTTGTGCGCAGTGCACAGGTCACGGGCGCCTTGCAGGTACTCGAGTTCGGCCGGGATCACGCCGCTCTCGCCCTGGATCGGTTCCAGGACCACAGCGCAGGTCTTGTCGGAAATGGCCGCTTTCAGCGCTGCCAGATCGTTGTACGGCACGTGGGTAATACCGGTGATCTTCGGACCGAAGCCGTCGGAATACTTCGACTGGCCACCGACGTTCACGGTGAACAGGGTGCGACCGTGGAAGCTGTTGAGCGCGGCGATGATTTCGTACTTCTCGCTGCCGAAGCGATCGAAACCGACACGACGGGCCAGCTTGAAGGCGGCCTCGTTGGCTTCGGCACCTGAGTTGCAGAAGAATGCGCGTTCGGCAAAGGTAGCGTCGATCAGCTTATGGGCCAGGCGCAGGGCCGGCTCATTGGTGAACACGTTCGACACGTGCCACAGCTTGTTCGCCTGCTCGGTCAATGCACCGACCAGCGCCGGGTGCGCATGGCCCAGGACGTTAACGGCGATCCCGCCGGCGAAGTCGATCAGCTCGCGACCTGACTGGTCCCAGACGCGGGAACCGGCGCCACGCACGGGAATGAAGGCGGCAGGCGCGTAGTTGGGAACCATTACCTGGTCGAAATCGGCGCGTTGTACCGCAGCGTGCTCAACGGACATCGGAGTCTCCTGAAGAGGAACACTCGCCTGAAACTGGCGAGCGATGAGGGGGATTGTAAGGACAGTTTTCAGCCCGGCCTTGCCGCCAAGCGACAACTTCTTATAGCGCAAACCCCGGTTTCAGCCGGGTTTACGGCAATGCGACAAATAGCGTCGCAAAGGCGCAGTTTAACTGTCCGACGGGATTAGCGGCAGCGTTGCCAGGAAGCATTTTTATTGCCGACAAAATCCGCACGGCCACCGCACATCCCCTGTTGGAGCGAGCTTGCTCGCGAAAAACCTGAGGGCGACGCGTCCATCCAGGCAGCACGCCTTATCGTTAACGTCCATCGCGGGCAAGTCGAATCGTCGCACCGCCGCTCCCACAGGGCTGTTCGTCAGTCGTTGATTTGCACAACCTTCAGGGACACAGAGACGCGTCGAATGGGCACGCAGGCAAAACCGGACGCGTGACCTTGAGCAGCGACCAGCAACATGATGTGAATGAATCGTGCCAGTCACCCAGGGCCATGGAGTCATGTCCATGGCCTGTTCAGTCAGGAATCAGCCGCGCTCCGACGGCACCGACGACAACTCGAACGGACTGCTGCTGCGTCGCTGGTTGCGGTCTTCCCGCGGCGTGGCGCCGAAGAAGTTGCGATAGGCGCTGGAGAAATGCGGCCCCGAGGAAAAGCCACACGACAAGCCGATCTGGATGATCGACTTGCTGGTTTGCATCAGCATCTGCCGGGCCTTGTTCAGGCGCAGCTCCAGGTAGTACTGGCTCGGCACACGGTTGAGGTATTGCTTGAAGATGCGCTCCAGCTGCCGACGGGACACGCACACATGCTGGGCGATTTCGTCGGTGGTCAGCGGTTCTTCGATGTTGGCTTCCATCAGCAACACCGCCTGGGTGAGCTTGGGATGGCTGGAACCGAGGCGGTTCTGCAGTGGAATGCGTTGGCGCTCACCGCCCTCGCGGATGCGCTCCACCACCAGCTCTTCGGAGACCGCACCGGCCAGTTCCGCACCGTGATCACGGGCCAGCACCGCCAGCAACAGATCCAGCACCGACAAGCCGCCGCACGCAGTGAGTCGATCGCGATCCCAGTCGAACAGATGACTGGTGGCAATGACTTTCGGGAAGCGCTCGGCAAAATCGTCCTGCCAGCGCCAGTGCACGGCGGCGCGATAACCGTCGAGCAAACCCAGTTGCGCCAACGGGTAAACACCGGCCGACAATCCGCCGATCACGCAACCGGCGCGCACCAGTTGCTTCAATGCGCTGCTGAGCGCCGGCGCCAGGGTGGTCGGTGGCTCATCGGCGAGCAGGAACAGTTTCTGGAAATTTTCGAGCTTGCCGGCCCAGGGTTCACCCGGCAATTGCCAGGCGCCTTCGCCCTGCGGTTCGGCCTGCAGGAACGACAGTTCGTAGACCACGTCCGGATGCACACGCTGGGCAACACGCAAGGCCTCCTCAGCCAGCGCAAGCGTCAATGCTTTAGTGCTGGGCCAAATCAGGAAACCAATTCGATGGGCAGTCATGGGCGGGCAATCCGAAAACGAAAACGGTGATGAAGGCACGGGGTCAATGCTAGCCCGTAAATGAACGCACATCTCAAACCAACAGAGGTCCCCCTGTAGGAGCGAGGCTTGCCCGCGAAAGCGGTGGTTCAGATAGCAACGATGTTGATTGAACCACCGCTTTCGCGGGCAAGCCTCGCTCCTACAGGGGGATCGGGGGCCAGCCTCCAGGTTGCGAAGCATGCACTATCCCGGTGCGTAACGGGAGCGATTACTTCAGGCTGCCCGATAGGAATTGTTGCAGGCGCTCGGACTGTGGATTGACCAGCACCTCACGCGGGTTGCCGCACTCTTCGACGATACCTTTGTGCAGGAACACCAGCTGGTTCGACACTTCCCGGGCGAAGCCCATTTCGTGCGTCACCACCACCATGGTCCGGCCTTCGAGGGCCAGGGACTGCATGACCTTCAACACGTCGCCGACCAGTTCCGGGTCGAGCGCCGAGGTCGGTTCGTCGAACAGCATCACTTCGGGTTCCATCGCCAGCGCCCGGGCAATCGCCACGCGCTGCTGTTCGCCGCCGGACATGTGGCCGGGGTAGGCGTCCTTGCGATGCGCCACGCCGACCTTGTTCAGGTACAGCTCGGCCTTCTCGCGGGCTTCGGCCTTGGACATGCCGAGCACGTGCACCGGCGCTTCCATGATGTTTTCCAGCGCAGTCATGTGCGACCACAGATTGAAATGCTGGAACACCATCGACAGGCGCGAACGCATGCGTTGCAACTGTTTCGGGTCGGCCGCCTTCAACGCGCCGTCCTTGTTCGCCACCAGTTTCAGCTCTTCGTTGTTGAGCAGAATCTTGCCGGCGTGGGGCTGCTCGAGCAGGTTGATGCAGCGCAGGAAGGTACTTTTGCCGGAGCCACTGGAGCCGATGATGCTGATCACATCGCCAGCCGCCGCTTTCAGGGACACGCCCTTGAGCACTTCGTGACTGCCATAGCGTTTATGCAGGTCTTGGACTTCAAGTTTGTACATGCGGTCGGTTCTCACAAAAACAGTCAGTCAGTCGTTGAGCAAGCGCCCGTGACGCAGCGCTTCGCGCCCCGCCACCTTGGCCAGCCAGAAACCGGGTTGGGCATAACGCAGCCGTTCAATGGCAAACAGCACCCCGGACGTACCAGCACACACCGTGCTGACCCGATCCGATAACGGATCGATCACTTCGAAAATCTCGTCGCCGGCTTCGATCCACTCGCCGGGTTTGCGCAAAAAGCTGATCACGCCAGGGTGCGGCGCGAACAGTAATTCGGTGCCTTCGAACGGCATGCCTTCGCAAGCCTCTTGCGCAGGACTTGGCCACTCACCGCTGATCAAGCCTTGCTCAGCAAGGAACGCCAGAATGCCTTCGGCGTAAGCCTGCGCCTCTGGGCGACCGGTATCGGATTGGCCGCCCAACTCGATGGTCGTCGCCAGGCAGGCCAGTGGAATCTGGGCATCCGGAAACAGACGCGACAGACGCAGCCATGGCAGCGAACACGCTTCATCAAAGGAGCTGCCACCGGAATCTTCCGCCAGCAGACCGACCTTGACATTCAAGTGCGCGGCTAACGAACGCCAATGCGGCCAGTGTTGCGGCAAGGCATACATGTGCAGCGCCGCTTCGCAATCGCAGTGCAAATCCAGCACCACATCGGCGGTGCAGGCATGGCTGAGCAAAATGCGCTGCATGCCTTGCAACTGACTCTCGGCAGGCGGCAAGGCAGCCAGCACGTCGCTCATGGTTTCACGGATCAAACGGATATTGGCGTGAGGATCATCACCCAGGTGCCCTTGCAGCTCAGCGGCCACGGGCTCGCTCAGTTCGACGAAATCCCGGTTGAAATTCTTGCCGCTGCCGGCTTCAAAGCGCCCCTGATGGTTACCCTGAAGCAGTTGACCGAGGCCCAGTGGATTGGCCACCGGCACCAGCTCGATCACGCCGTTGAGCAAGCCCTGGGCTTCGAGTTCGGCCAGGCGCTTTTTCAGCTCCCAGGCCGTGCGCATCCCCGGCAATTCATCGGCGTGCAGGCTGGCCTGGATATAGGCCTTGCGCTCTCCAGTGCCGAAGCGGAACACCGAAATCTGGCGTTCGCTGCCCAGGTGGCTCCACGGCAATGCATGATCGATGCGTTCCATATCAGTGCTTCCGCGGGGCCAGATAGCCCAGCCAGCGGCGCTCGGCCAGTTTGAACAACTTCACCAGGATGAAGGTCAGGCACAGGTAGAACACACCGGCGGTGATGTAGGCTTCGAACGGCAAGTAGAACTGGGCGTTGACCGTGCGCGCGGCACCAGTGATGTCGATCAGGGTCACGATGGAGGCCAGACTGGTGGTCTGCAGCATCATGATCACTTCGTTGCTGTACTGCGGCAGCGCCCGGCGCAGGGCCGACGGCAGCAGGATGCGCTTGTACATCTTGTAGCGCGACATGCCCATGGCCTTGGCCGCTTCGATCTCGCCATGGGGCGTAGCGCGCAGGCTGCCGGCGATGATTTCGGCGGTGTAGGCGCTGGTATTGATGGCGAACGCCAGGCAGGCACAGAACGTGGCGCTGGACAGCCACGGCCAGAGGAAGCTTTCACGTACCGCTTCGAATTGCGCCAGACCGTAGTAGATCAGGAACAGCTGCACCAGCATCGGCGTGCCGCGGATCACGTAGGTGAAAAGCCAGGCGCTCAAGTTGACGACCGAGTTCTTCGAGACGCGCATCAAGCCCAGCGGCAAGGCACACAGCAGGCCGAAAAACAGCGACAGCGCGAGCAGTTTGAGGGTGGTCACCAGGCCGCCGAAGTACAGCGGCAAGGCCTCCCAAATGACGTTGTAGTCGAAGATCATAGATCAGCCGCCCTTACGCCTACCGAGTAGCGCTTCTCAAGATGACGCAATGCCAGCAACGAGACACTGGTGATCACCAGGTACATCGCCGCCACCGCGAGGAAGAAGGTGAAAGGCTCGCGGGTGGCATCTGCCGCCTGCTTGGCCTTGAACATCATGTCTTGCAGCCCCACCACCGAAATCAGTGCGGTGGCCTTGGTCAGGACCAGCCAGTTGTTGGTGAAACCCGGAATCGCCAGGCGAATCATCTGCGGCACCAACACCCGGAAGAACACCTGAACACTGCTCATGCCGTACGCCACGCCGGCTTCGGCCTGCCCCTTGGGAATCGCCATGAAGGCACCACGGAAGGTCTCCGACAGGTACGCGCCGAAGATGAAGCCCAAGGTGCCGATACCGGCAGCCAACGGGTTCAGGTCAATGTAGTCGTCAAAGCCGAGCAGCGGCGCGACGCGGTTGAGCAGGTCCTGCCCCCCGTAGAAAATCAGCAGGATCAGCACCAGGTCGGGAATCCCGCGGATCACCGTCGAATACAGATCGCCCAGCCAGGCCAGCCAGCGAATCGGGGACAGACGCAGCGCAACGCCGATCAGACCCAGAACAATCGCCAGGACCATGGACGACAAGGCGAGCTGAAGCGTCAGCCATGCGCCATCGAGGATGACAGCCCCGTAGCCTTTCAACATGATTCAGGTCCTCGAAAAGGGGGATGAAAAAATGGCGCAAACCTCAGAGATCCTGTTGCTTGCGCCATTTCGGACTTGTCGCCGGGACGTATTACTTGCCGTAGATATCGAAGGCGAAGTACTTGTCCTGGATTTGCTTGTACTTGCCGTTCTCGCGAATGGCCGTGATCGCGGTGTTGATCTTGTCTTTGAGCGCGTCACCCTTGCGCACCGCGATACCCACGCCGTCGCCGAAGTACTTGACGTCGGTGAAGGCCGGGCCGACGAACGCGAAACCTTTGCCGGCGTCGGTTTTCAGGAAGCCGTCATTCAGCAGCGTAGCGTCTGCCACGGTGCCGTCGAGGCGACCGGCCGCCACGTCGAGGTAGATTTCGTTCTGCGAACCGTACGGCTTGATCTCGGCACCCAGCGGCGCCAGGACTTCGCGGGCGAAACGCTCGTGGATCGAACCCCGTTGCACGCCGATGTTCTTGCCCTTGAGCTCAGCCAGGCTGTCGCTGACCGGGGTGCCGGCCTTCATGACCAGGCGCGCCGGGGTGTTGTAGTACTTGTTGGTGAAGTCCACGGACTTCTTGCGGTCTTCGGTGATCGACATGGACGACAGGATCGCGTCGATCTTGCGCACCTTGAGGGCCGGGATCAGGCCGTCGAACTCTTGCTCGACCCAGGTGCACTTGACCTTCATCTCTTCGCACAGGGCGTTGCCGATGTCGTAGTCGAAACCCACGATGCTGCCGTCCGGCGCCTTGGAAGCGAACGGAGGGTAAGCCGCCTCGATACCGATCTTCAGCGGTTTTTCATCAGCGAACGTCGGCAGGGACAGCACGGACAGTGCCAGGGCGCCAAGCAGCACGAGTTTCTTCATCTTGGGACTCCATCGGTAAAGGGCTAAAACGGCAGAGTGAGCGACAGCCCAATATGCAAATGAGTGGAACCGCAAAGCAGTGCTGCGTCCTGGAAAACCCACGTTGTTTTCAACGCGAGCAACGACGAGCGAGTGATCGGCATTCTAACGACAGGCCCGAAGCCGATATTTCTTCAATGCGACAACAAATTACAGAAGCACCGAGAAAGCCGTTTGGGCGCGTTGACAGCCTTGCAATTTCATGCAAGAGCAAAAGACAGTGAACCGATCATAGTTGCAAATTGCGGGCCTATTATTGGCAAAGCCTTCTAATCCGGCAAGTGTAGCGTTGCGTCTAATTTGTTATGCGCGTTGAAGTACCGCAGGAATGGGATTTTGCGTTTCTCAATGCCCCGTATGGGAACCAGCGGTTACACATTTAGTTACTTGAAGGGTGGCGGGTAACAGTGGGAAATGGGCTACAGATGAAGCCGATAATTATTGGTCGTTGTTTATGTGGTGCTTGTCAGACCGCCTTCGCGAGCAAGCCCGCTCCCACATTTGATCTCCAACGAACACATCATTTGTGCCCTGCCCAAATTCAATGTGGGAGCGGGCTTGCCCGCGAAGAGGCCAGAACAGACAACACAAAAAAACCCAGACAAAAAAAGCCCCACCAGGCGCAATGCCGGGCGGGGCTTCGATGACTCAAGAACCGCGATTAAGCGACGTTCATCGTCCTATGCGTATCAATCAAATGCTGCACCACACCCGGATCCGCCAGGGTGGAGATATCCCCCAACCCATCGTATTCCGCCGTCGCAATCTTGCGCAAAATCCGCCGCATGATCTTGCCCGAACGCGTCTTCGGCAGCCCCGGCGCCCACTGGATCACATCCGGCGAAGCAATCGGCCCAATCTCTTTACGCACCCAGTTTTTCAATTCCAGGCGTAGTTGCTCGCTGGTCTCTTCGCCTGCAATCAACGTGACATAAACATAAATCCCCTGCCCCTTGATGTCATGCGGCACACCGACCACCGCAGCCTCGGCGACTTTCGGGTGAGCGACCATCGCGCTTTCGATCTCGGCCGTCCCCATGCGGTGCCCGGACACGTTGAGCACGTCATCCACACGCCCGGTGATCCAATAGTAACCGTCTGCATCACGCCGCGCACCGTCACCGGTGAAGTACATGCCGCGGAAGGTCTTGAAGTAGGTGTCGACGAAGCGGTCATGGTCGCGATACAGCGTACGCGCCTGGCCCGGCCACGAATCGAGAATCACCAGGTTGCCCTCGGCCACGCCTTCGAGGATGTTGCCCAGGTTGTCCACCAGGGCCGGCACCACGCCGAAGAACGGCCGCGCCGCAGACCCCGGCTTGAGGCCGTGAGCGCCCGGCAACGGGCTCATCAGGGTCGCGCCGGTTTCGGTCTGCCACCAGGTGTCGACGATCGGGCAACGCGACTGACCGACATTCTTGTAGTACCAATCCCAGGCTTCCGGGTTGATCGGCTCACCGACCGAACCCAGCAGACGCAAGCTGCTGCCATCCGCACCTTCAACAGCGGCAGTGCCGGACGCCATCATCGCGCGAATCGCGGTCGGCGCGGTGTAGAGGATATTGACCTGGTGCTTGTCGACGATCTTCGCCACCCGGGTGATGTCCGGATAGTTCGGCACGCCTTCGAACAGCAGCGTGATCGCGCCGTTGGCCAGCGGGCCGTAGACGATGTAGGTGTGGCCGGTGATCCAGCCGACGTCGGCGGTGCACCAGTAGACTTCGCCCGGACGGTAGTCGAACACGCGCTCATGGGTCATGGCCGCATA
>NZ_CABVII010000046.1 GCF_902497995.1 Pseudomonas fluorescens
GAAGACAATGATTGATCAATCGAAGTATGCTTTTTCATGGACTCGCCCTCGCTGTCGTTGGCTGTTTAGACTGCCACCGTGGCGCATTGACGCCTCGGCGTGGGCGAGTCCATCCAATTACAGGGTTGCGGTGTTACATACCCGGCGGTTTACAGGTCAATTGGCGAGCGTCAACCCGTTGGCCGGCAACGGCAGCGCCGTCTTGTACCGCACCTGCTTCAGCGCAAAGCTCGACCGAATGTTCGCCACCCCCGGCACCTTGGTCAGGAAGTCCATCATGAAACGCTCAAGCGACTGAATGGTCGGCACCAGCACCCGGATCAAATAGTCCGGGTCGCCGGCCATCAGATAGCACTCCATGACTTCCGGGCGATCCGAGATCGCCTCTTCGAAATGCTGCAGCGCCTCCTCCACCTGTTTCTCCAGGCTGACGTGAATGAACACATTCACATGCAGACCCAGCAAGTCAGCATCCAGCAAGGTCACCTGCTCGCGAATCAGCCCCAGCTCTTCCATCGCCTTGACCCGGTTGAAGCAGGGGGTCGGCGACAGGTTGACCGAGCGTGCAAGGTCGGCGTTGGTGATGCGCGCGTTCTCCTGAAGCCGGTTGAGAATGCCGATATCGGTACGGTCCAGTTTGCGCATGAGACAAAAACACCTGTTTATTTATGGTTATGCAGAATTTTTATCCTCAAATGGCTTCCAGCGCAACGAAACACAGAGAAATATTCTCCTTGGTCCGGCCTATGATTGTTGTAGGACAAGAATTCTCCGACAGAAGAATGACAGTCAGCTCACTACAAAAAATTCACAAGATCGAGCGTAGAAGCCATGAACCAAGCGTACGAACCGCTGCGCCTGCACGTTCCGGAACCTTCGGGCCGTCCAGGGTGCAAAACCGACTTCTCCTACCTGCGTCTGACCGACGCCGGCCTGGCGCGCAAGCCCCCCATCGATATTGAACCCGCCGAAACCGCCGACCTGGCCAAGGGCCTGATTCGTGTGCTCGACGACCAGGGCAATGCGCTTGGCGAATGGGCCGAAGGCGTGCCGGTGGAGATCCTGCGCAAAGGCATGCGCGCCATGCTCAAGACGCGGATCTACGACAACCGCATGGTGGTCGCCCAGCGTCAGAAAAAGATGTCGTTCTACATGCAGAGCCTCGGCGAAGAAGCCATCGGCACCGGCCAGGCCCTGGCCTTGAACATAGACGACATGTGCTTCCCGACCTACCGCCAGCAAAGCATCCTGATGGCCCGCGACGTGCCGCTGGTGGACTTGATCTGCCAACTGCTGTCCAACGAGCGCGATCCGCTCAAGGGCCGTCAGTTGCCGATCATGTACTCGGTTAAAGAGGCCGGTTTCTTCACCATTTCCGGCAACCTCGCCACCCAGTTCGTCCAGGCTGTGGGCTGGGGCATGGCCTCGGCGATCAAGGGCGACACCAAAATCGCCTCGGCGTGGATCGGCGACGGCGCCACCGCTGAATCGGACTTCCACACCGCCCTCACCTTTGCCCACGTCTACCGGGCGCCGGTGATCCTCAACGTGGTCAACAACCAGTGGGCAATCTCCACCTTCCAGGCGATTGCCGGTGGTGAAGCCACTACCTTCGCCGGTCGTGGCGTCGGCTGCGGCATTGCTTCCCTGCGGGTCGACGGCAACGATTTCGTCGCGGTCTACGCCGCCTCGGCCTGGGCTGCCGAACGCGCCCGGCGCAACCTCGGGCCGACCATGATCGAATGGGTCACCTACCGCGCGGGTCCGCACTCCACCTCCGATGATCCGTCCAAGTACCGGCCAGCCGACGACTGGAGCTGTTTCCCGTTGGGCGACCCGATTGCGCGCCTCAAGCAGCACCTGGTGAAAATCGGTCAATGGTCCGACGAGGAACACCTTGCCGTCAGCGCCGAACTGGAAGCCGAAGTGATCGCCGCGCAGAAAGAAGCCGAGCAGTACGGCACCCTCGCCGGCGGCCAGATTCCGAGCGCCGCGACCATGTTCGAGGACGTCTATAAAGAGATGCCGGAGCACTTGAAGCGCCAGCGTCAAGAGTTGGGGATCTGACATGAACGATCACAACACCCATATCGAGCTGGAAACCGCCATGACTACCACCACCATGACCATGATCCAGGCCCTGCGCTCGGCCATGGATGTGATGCTAGAGCGTGACGACAACGTCGTCGTATTCGGGCAGGACGTGGGTTACTTCGGCGGCGTGTTCCGTTGCACCGAAGGCCTGCAGACCAAGTACGGCACCTCTCGCGTGTTCGACGCGCCGATCTCCGAAAGCGGCATCGTCGGCGTCGCCGTGGGCATGGGTGCCTACGGTCTGCGGCCGGTGGCCGAGATCCAGTTCGCCGACTACGTGTACCCCGCCTCGGACCAGATCATTTCCGAAGCCGCCCGCCTGCGCTATCGCTCGGCCGGCGAGTTCACCGCGCCGATGACCCTGCGCATGCCGTGCGGCGGCGGCATCTACGGCGGCCAGACCCACAGCCAGAGCATCGAGGCGATGTTCACCCAGGTCTGCGGCTTGCGCACGGTCATGCCGTCCAACCCTTACGATGCCAAAGGCCTGCTGATCGCCTCCATCGAAAACGATGACCCGGTGATCTTTCTCGAGCCAAAGCGCCTGTACAACGGCCCGTTCGACGGTCACCACGATCGCCCGGTGACCCCATGGTCGAAACACCCGGCCGCCCAGGTGCCGGACGGTTACTACACCGTGCCGCTGGACGTTGCAGCCATCACCCGTCCGGGCAAGGCAGTGACCATCCTGACATACGGCACCACCGTCTACGTCTCGCAAGTCGCCGCCGAAGAAACCGGCATCGACGCTGAAGTCATCGACCTGCGCAGCCTGTGGCCGCTGGACCTGGACACCATCGTCAAGTCGGTGAAGAAAACCGGACGCTGCGTCATCGTTCACGAAGCGACCCGCACCTGCGGTTTCGGCGCCGAACTGGTGGCCCTGGTGCAGGAACACTGCTTCCACTACCTGGAAGCCCCCATCGAGCGCGTCACCGGATGGGACACCCCCTACCCGCACGCGCAAGAGTGGGCGTATTTCCCAGGTCCGTCCCGAGTGGGCGCGGCGTTGAAACGGGTCATGGAGGTCTGAATGGGCACGCACGTTATTAAAATGCCGGACATTGGCGAAGGCATTGCAGAAGTTGAATTGTCGGTGTGGCATGTCAAGGTTGGCGACATGGTCGTCGAAGATCAGGTGCTGGCGGACGTGATGACCGACAAGGCGATGGTCGACATCCCTTCGCCGGTGCACGGCAAAGTGATCGCCCTCGGTGGAGTGCCGGGCGAAGTCATGGCGGTGGGCAGCATCCTGATCAGTATTGAAGTCGAAGGCGCGGGCAACGTTAAAGAGTCGGCCCAGCCGGCGGCCGCTGCCGTAAAAGAAGTGCCGGTTGCAGCGCCGAAAGCTGCAGCGGTGGCTGAGAGCAAACCGGTTGCGGCGCCGCGTCCAGCCGCCGTTTGCCAGGGCCCGATGGTCGCTCGCGAGGCCGATGAGCGTCCGCTGGCCTCCCCGGCCGTGCGTAAACATGCGCTGGACCTGGGCATCCAGTTGCGCCTGGTGCGTGGCACCGGCCCTGCCGGCCGGGTGTTGCACGAAGACCTCGAGACCTATCTGGCCCAGGGTCAGCAACCTCAGTCGTCCGCGGCTGCCGCCTACGCCCAGCGTCACGACGAAGAACAGATTCCGGTGATCGGCATGCGCCGCAAGATCGCGCAGCGCATGCAGGACGCCACCCAGCGCGCCGCCCACTTCAGTTATGTCGAAGAAATCGACGTCACCGCCGTGGAAGAGTTGCGCGCGCACCTGAACGAAAAGCACGGTGCGACCCGCGGCAAGCTGACCCTGCTGCCGTTCCTGGTCCGCGCCCTGGTGGTCGCCCTGCGCGACTTCCCGCAGATCAACGCCCGCTACGACGACGAAGCCCAGGTCATCACCCGCCTCGGCGCGGTGCATGTGGGCATCGCCACCCAGGCCGACATCGGCTTGATGGTGCCGGTGGTGCGTCACGCCGAAGCCCGCAGCCTGTGGGACAGCGCCACGGAAATCTCGCGCCTGGCCACCGCCGCACGCACGGGCAAGGCCAGCCGCGACGAGCTGTCCGGTTCGAGCATCACCCTGACCAGCCTCGGCGCGCTGGGCGGCATCGTCAGCACTCCGGTGTTGAACCTGCCGGAAGTGGCGATTGTCGGCGTGAACAAGATCGTCGAACGGCCGATGGTGGTCAAAGGCCAGATCGTGATTCGCAAGATGATGAACCTCTCCAGCTCCTTCGATCACCGCGTGGTCGACGGCATGGACGCGGCGCAATTCATCCAGGCGGTTCGTGGCTTGCTCGAACAACCCGCCACCTTGTTCGTGGAGTAAGACATGCAGAATTTGAACACCACGCTGCTGATCATCGGCGGCGGCCCTGGCGGTTATGTGACGGCGATCCGTGCTGGCCAGCTGGGCATCCCGACCATTCTGGTGGAAGGCGAGTCGTTGGGCGGTACTTGCCTGAACATCGGCTGCATTCCATCGAAAGCCCTGATCCACGTGGCAGAGCAGTTCCACCAGACCCGGCACCACAGCCAGCACTCGGCGCTGGGCATCAGCGTTTCGGCGCCGACCCTGGACATCGGCAAAAGCGTCGAGTGGAAAGACGGCATCGTCGATCGCCTGACCACTGGCGTCTCGGCGCTGCTGAAGAAGAACAAGGTCCAGGTGATTCAAGGCTGGGCCAAGGTCATCGACGGCAAGACGGTCGACGTCGGCGACACGCGCATTCAGTGCGAGCACCTGGTGCTGGCCACCGGTTCGAAAAGCGTGAACCTGCCGATGCTGCCGATTGGCGGGCCGATCATCTCCTCCACCGAAGCCCTGGCGCCGACGTCTGTGCCAAAACGGCTGATCGTGGTCGGCGGTGGTTACATCGGTCTCGAGCTGGGGATTGCCTATCGCAAGCTCGGCGCCGACGTCAGCGTCGTTGAAGCCCAGGATCGCATCCTGCCGGCCTACGACGCCGAACTGACCCAACCTGTGCATGACGAACTGAAAAAACTCGGCATGAAGCTTTACTTGAAACATAGCGTCCAAGGCTTTGATTTTACTGACAATACACTGCAAGTCCTCGATCCGAACGGTGAGACCTTGAACCTGGAAACCGATCAGGTGCTGGTGGCCGTCGGTCGTAAACCCAATACCCAGGGCTGGAATCTCGAAGCACTGAACCTGGACATGAACGGTTCGGCGATCAGGATCGACAATCGCTGCCAGACCAGCATGCGCAACGTGTATGCCATCGGCGACCTGAGCGGCGAGCCGATGCTGGCCCATCGGGCCATGGCCCAGGGCGAGATGGTGGCCGAGCTGATCAGCGGCAAGTCGCGCGAGTTCAACCCTACCGCCATCGCTGCCGTGTGCTTTACCGACCCGGAACTGGTGGTGGTCGGCAAGACGCCGGACGAGGCCAAGGCTGCAGGTTGGGATTGCATCGTGTCCAGTTTCCCGTTCGCCGCCAACGGTCGGGCGATGACCCTGGAATCGAAAAGCGGCTTCGTGCGGGTCGTGGCGCGGCGTGACAATCATGTGATTGTCGGCTGGCAGGCGGTGGGCGTGGGTGTTTCGGAATTGTCGACGGCGTTTGGCCAGAGCCTGGAAATGGGCGCGCGGCTGGAAGACATCGCCGGGACGATCCATGCGCATCCGACGCTCGGCGAAGCGGTGCAGGAAGCGGCGTTGCGGGCTTTGGGGCATGCGCTGCATCTGTGAATCAAGGGGATTGTTGGCGTAGCTGATGGCCTCTTCGCGGGCAAGCCCGCTCCCACAGGATTTGTGCTGTTTGCAGGATCTATGGCAGACAAAGATCAAATGTGGGAGCGGGCTTGCTCGCGAATTCTCAAGGGCGACATCATTTATATGCCAATCACCCGATAGTCCGGGCTGCGAAATGGGCCCGGAATGAAGTATTGTTGTCCCCATCCAGAAAAACGTCAGAAGCCTTGAACCGTTTCGGCGGTTGTTAAGCGATAGAGGGTGTCATGGGTAACGAGAGCATCAATTGGGACAAGCTGGGTTTTGATTACATCAAGACAGACAAACGCTATTTGTCGCACTGGCGTAATGGCGAGTGGGACACAGGCACCCTGACCGAAGACAACGTGCTGCACATCAGCGAAGGCTCCACGGCCCTTCACTATGGCCAGCAATGCTTCGAAGGCCTGAAGGCCTACCGTTGCAAGGACGGCTCGATCAACCTGTTCCGCCCGGACCAGAACGCCGCGCGCATGCAGCGCAGTTGCGCGCGCCTGCTGATGCCACAGGTGTCCACCGAACAGTTCATCGAAGCCTGCAAGGACGTGGTCCGCGCCAACGAGCGTTTCATCCCGCCTTACGGCACCGGCGGCGCGCTGTACCTGCGTCCGTTCGTGATCGGCGTGGGTGACAACATCGGCGTGCGTACCGCGCCCGAGTTCATCTTCTCGATCTTCTGCATCCCGGTCGGCGCCTACTTCAAGGGCGGCCTGACCCCGCACAAATTCCTGATCTCCAGCTACGACCGCGCCGCCCCACAAGGCACCGGTGCGGCCAAGGTCGGTGGCAACTACGCCGCCAGCCTGATGCCGGGTTCCCAGGCCAAGAAGGCGCATTTTGCCGACTGCATCTACCTGGACCCGATGACCCACACCAAAATCGAGGAAGTCGGCTCGGCCAACTTCTTCGGGATCACCCACGACAACAAGTTCGTGACCCCGAACTCGCCATCGGTCCTGCCGGGCATCACCCGCCTGTCGTTGATCGAACTGGCCAAGTCCCGTCTGGGCCTGGAGGTGATCGAAGGCGATGTGTTCATCGACAAGCTGTCCGACTTCAAGGAAGCCGGCGCCTGCGGCACTGCCGCGGTGATCACGCCGATCGGCGGCATCAGCTACAACGACAAGCTGCACGTGTTCCACAGCGAGACGGACGTCGGCCCGATCACCCAGAAGCTCTACAAGGAGCTGACGGGCGTGCAGACCGGCGACGTCGAGGCGCCGGAAGGCTGGATCGTCAAGGTTTGATCTGACGACGCAGTTCCTTTGCATAAAAAGCCCGGCCATCGTTTGATGACCGGGCTTTTTTATGGCTGCCGAATTATAGGGTGACTGGGCGGGCGCCTTCGCGAGCAGGTCGGATCGCCGCACCGCCGCTCCCACATTGGATCTGCGGCGTTCACACATCAAATGTGGGAGCGGGCTTGCTCCGGGCGGCGATCCGACGAAGGCGGAACGTCAGTCAATACCTCTGCTGAATGTGCTGACGTCTTCGCGGGCAAGCCCGCTCCCACAGGGTCCCAAGGGATCAGGCAGCCATCGGCAACCATAACCTGAACCGCGCCCCACCCAGCGGCGATGCCTCGACGGTCAGCGTTCCACCCTGAGCCTCCAGCGCCCGGCGACTGATCGCCAACCCCAGGCCAAACCCGCCCGTGGCACGATCCCGGCTGCGGTCCAGGCGATAGAACGGCTCGAAAATCCGCTCACGCTCATCGTCGGGAATGCCGATGCCATCGTCGTCGACCCAGATCTCACAGCCCTTCGAAGTAACCTGTACACCGATCTGAATGCGCCTTTCGCAATAGCGCATGGCGTTGCGCAGCAGGTTCTGCAGGGCGCGGGCGGTCAAGCGCGGGTCGAGGCTGAAGCGTTCGAGCTGGCCGTGGAGCAATACGTCGATGACGATGTCGGGGGATTCCAGTTCTTCGTCGACACTGCCGAGGATGCTGTCGATGAATTCATCCAGCGAGACGTCGACCTGCTCGGGCAGCCGCGCCGGGTTTTGCAGGCGGCTGTAGGACAGCAGTTCCAGCACCAGCTCATCCAGTTCACGGATGTGTGCGACCAGACCTTGGAGGCGTTCGCGGCTGGCGGCCGGCAGGTCGTCGGACAGCGCCAGGGCCAGGCCGAAATCCAGTCTCGTCAGGGGCGTGCGCAATTCGTGGGAGACGGCATTGAGCAAGTCGCGCTGCTGGTTGAGCAGGTTCTCGATGTCGCCGGCCATGGTGTCGAACACGTTGGCCAGGCTACCGATATTGGAGCTGGC
The DNA here is from genome assembly GCF_902497995.1 of Pseudomonas fluorescens. GTDB lineage: Bacteria > Pseudomonadota > Gammaproteobacteria > Pseudomonadales > Pseudomonadaceae > Aquipseudomonas > Aquipseudomonas fluorescens_BK. The sequence continues at coordinate 8,099 of NZ_CABVII010000046.1, forward strand.
GGAGATCTGCGTGCGCTCGCTCAACTGGCCTTTGCCGAAGCGCTCCGCCGTGCCCTTGAGGCGTTCCAGATCGCGCCAGTGCGGGCGCAGCCACAGCAACAGACAGCCCAGCATGGTCGCGCCGATCAACACGTTGATGCTCCAGTACAGCAAACTGACGTCGATCGGGTCCGGCGGTACCACCATTTGCACCACCGTGCGCTCGTTCAGTGGCGACACCGCCAGGGTGCGCCAGCCCCAGTCGCCAATGCGCACGATGTTCTCGCCGCGCTGCAGACGTTGCCGTTCATCGAGGGTGAAGTCGGCATCGTCGTTGCCGCTCAGCACGATGTGCAACGGCTGGAACTCCTTGTCCATCTCGGCCGCCAGGGCCGGCCATTGCGCCGGGGGTACGTAATGAAACTGTTTGACGATGAGGGTCTGCAGCCCTCGGGAATAGTCGAGGTTGTACGTGAGAAAACGCTCGTGAAAGACCTTGATCACCAGGTCCGGCACCAGGTAGGTCGCCGCGCTGAACGAGACGATGGTCACCAGGTACAGGCGAAACAGGATTCTGAACATCGGCTCAGCATTCCCACTCGGAACGGCTGAACAGATAACCCTTGCCCCACACGGTCTTGATCTTGCGCGCCTCCCCGGCGTGGTCGTCGAATTTACGTCGAAGCTTGGAAATCGCCACGTCCACGGAACGGTCGGTGCCGTTGAACTCGATGCCGCGCAGGCGTTGCAGAATCTGGTCGCGGCTGAGCACTTCGCCGGCATGCCGGGCCAGCACCACCAGCAGGTTGTATTCGCCGCTGGACAGTTCGACCGGTTGCTCGCGCCAGGTCACGGTGCGTTCGGACAGGTCGATGCACAGATTGCCTATGAGAATGCGGTCGTTGATGGCCTGCGGTTCGCCAAGGCTGCTGCGTCGCAGCAAGGTCCGCACCCGGGCCAGCAATACCCGCGGCTCGCAGGGTTTGGTGACGTAGTCGTCGGCGCCCATCTCCAGGCCCAGCACCTGGTCGTGGCTGTCATCGCGGGCGGTGAGCATCAGGATCGGCAGCGTGGCCGAATCGGCGCGCAGCAAACGACAGACTTGCAGGCCGTCCAGCCCCGGCAGCATCAGGTCGAGGATCACCAGGTCCGGCGGATCGAGCCGCGCGCGTTCGCGAACGTGATCACCGCGGCCGATTACGCTGACGCAATAGCCGTTGCGTTCCAGGTAGCTGGCGATCAGTTCGGCGAGGGCGGTGTCGTCTTCGACCAGGAGGATGTTGGGCATGGGGTGTTCCAGAAAGTGCTGTGGTGACTGTTCCGGCCTCTTCGCGGGCAAGCCCGCTCCCACAGGGATCTGATGTGGACACAGATTTTGTGAACACCACCGACCACTGTGGGAGCGGGCTTGCCCGCGAAGAGGCCGGAACAGGCGCAAAAGTAATCAAGTCGCCAAGGATATACGCCCTCACCCACACCTGAGTAAAACCCTTACACAATTTCACACAGCACCTACAAAGCTTCACCGCTACCCTCGTCGCCTCCCCGTAGGATGCCCGGGGTCATTATTGGGGTTATTACATGTCAAACAATCCGCTTGCCAGGCTCAGCCTGATCGCACTTGCATTGACGCTGAGCGCTTGCGACAAGGCCCCTACTGCCGAAGAGCAGGCGCCACTGGCCACGGTTCGCATCGAAACCCTCTCAACCCGGCCGCTATCGATCAGCAGCGAACTGAGCGGGCGCATTGCCGCGCCGCGCATCGCCGAAGTCCGTGCCCGGGTGGCCGGCGTGGTGCTGCAGCGGGCCTTCCGTGAAGGCAGCGATGTGAAACAGGGTGATGTGCTGTTTCGCATCGACCCGGCACCGTTCAAGGCTGATCTGGACAGCGCCGAGGCCGCGTTGCGCAAGGCCGAGGCCAATGCCTTCCAGGCGCGCTTGCAAGAGCAGCGTTACGCCCAGTTGATCGAAGGCAATGCCATCAGTGGCCAGGACTACGACAACGCCCGGGCCGCCGTACGCCAAACCGCGGCCGACGTCGCCGCCAACCAGGCCGCGGTGCAGCGGGCGAAACTGAACCTGGGTTACGCCACCGTCACCGCACCGATTTCCGGGCGCATCGGCCGCGCGCTGGTCACCGAAGGCGCCCTGGTCGGGCAGAACGAAACCACGCCACTGGCCTTGATCCAGCAGCTGAACCCGATTCACGCCGATCTCACCCAGTCGACCCGTGAACTCAACGACCTGCGTCGCGCATTTCGTTCCGGCCAGTTGCAGCAGGTCGGCCAGGGCCAGGCCAAAGCCACGCTGATCCAGGACGACGGCAGCCTCTACCCGTTACCGGGCAAGTTGCTGTTCACCGACATCACGGTCGACCCGGGCACCGGCCAGATCATCCTGCGCAGCGAGTTCCCCAACCCGGACCTCGACTTGCTGCCCGGCAGCTTCGTTCGCGTGCGCCTGGAGCAAGCGGTCGTTCAACAGGGCATCAGCGTGCCGCAACGGGCCATCCTGCGCGACAGCGCCGGCATCGCCCAGGTGCTGTTGCTCGACGCCGACCAACGGGTCGGCCAACAGCCGGTAGAACTGGGCCCCGTGCAGAACGATCGCTGGATCGTCACCGGCGGCCTCAAGGCCGGTGACCGCATCGTCATCGAAGGCCTGCAACACGCGCGCCCCGGCGACAAAGTGCAGATCGACGATACCCCTCTTCCACTTGCCCAGGCTTCTGGTCAGTAAGCAGGACGCTTTTTCATGCCGCAGTTCTTTATCGACCGACCGGTGTTCGCCTGGGTGGTCGCCCTGTTTATCCTGCTGGCCGGCGCCCTGGCCATCCCGCAGTTGCCGGTGGCGCAGTACCCCGACGTCGCCCCGCCGCAGATCGAAATCTATGCGGTGTACCCGGGCGCTTCGGCGCAGACCATCGACGAAAGCGTGGTCAGTCTGATCGAGGAAGAGCTCAACGGCGCTGACAATCTGTTGTATTTCGAGTCGCAAAGCAGTTTGGGCAGTGCCACGATCAAGGCCACCTTCCAGCCGGGCACACATCCGGAACTGGCGCAGGTCGATGTCCAGAACCGCTTGAAAGTCGTGGAGTCACGTTTGCCGCAAGCGGTGAATCAGCAAGGCTTGCAGGTGGAAAAAGTCTCCTCCGGCTTCCTGCTGCTGATCACCCTGACCTCCAGCGATGGCAGGCTCGATGAGGTCGCGCTCAGCGATTACCTGGCGCGCAATGTGATGAACGAGATCAAGCGTCTGGACGGTGTCGGCAAGGCGCAGCTGTACGGTGCCGAGCGGGCCATGCGTATCTGGATCGACCCGCGGAAATTGATCGGTTTCAACCTCACGCCAGCCGACGTCAATGCCGCCATCGTCGCGCAGAACGCCCAGGTGTCGGCCGGCAGCATCGGCGACTTGCCGACCCGCAACACCCAGGAAATCACCGCGACCATTCTGGTGAAAGGTCAGCTGTCGACCCCGGAAGAATTCGCCGACATCGTGCTCAAGGCCAATCCCGACGGTTCCACCGTGCGCATCGCCGATGTGGCGCGGGTGGAGATCGGCAGTCAGGAGTACCAGTTCGGCACTCGCCTGAACGGCAAGCCGTCGACCGCCGTCAGCGTGCAGCTCGCGCCGAGTGCCAACGCCCTGAACACCGCGACACGGGTGCGGGCGAAGATGGATGAACTGGCGCGCTACTTCCCGGCAGGCGTTGAGTACAAGATCCCGTACGACACTTCGCCCTTCGTCAAAGTCTCGATCACCAAGGTGGTCTACACCCTCGTCGAGGCGATGGTGCTGGTGTTCGCGGTAATGTTCCTGTTCCTGCAAAACATCCGCTACACGCTGATTCCGACGTTGGTGGTGCCAGTGGCGCTGATGGGTACCTTTGCGACCATGCTGGCGCTGGGGTTTTCGATCAACGTACTCACCATGTTTGGCATGGTGCTGGCCATCGGTATCCTGGTGGATGATGCGATTGTGGTGGTGGAGAACGTCGAGCGGATCATGGTCGCCGAGGGCCTGTCGCCCAAAGAGGCAACACGCAAGGCGATGAAGCAGATCACCGGCGCAATTATCGGTATTACCCTGGTGCTGGTGGCGGTGTTCATTCCCATGGCGTTCATGCAGGGCTCGGTCGGGGTGGTCTATCGCCAGTTTTCCTTGTCGATGGCCACCTCGATCCTGTTCTCGGCCTTCCTCGCCCTGACCTTGACCCCGGCGCTGTGCGCGACCTTGCTCAAGCCGATCGCCAAGGGCGAGCATCATGAGAAACGTGGGTTCTTCGGCTGGTTCAACCGGCGCTTCGAGCAACTGACCATGCGTTATCAGGGCTGGGTGGCCTATGCGTTGAAACGCACCGGGCGCTACCTGTTGGTCTACGGCGTGCTGTTGATCGGTCTGGGGGTGTGTTTCAGTCGCCTGCCCTCCTCGTTCCTGCCGGTTGAGGATCAGGGGTACACCATCACCGACGTGCAACTGCCACCCGGGGCGAGCAAGAACCGCACGGTGCAGGTGGTCGAGCAAATCGAAGCGCACAACGCCACCGAGCCGGGTGTGGGCGACAGTACGGTGATTCTCGGCTTCAGCTTTTCCGGCAGCGGCCAGAACGCGGCGTTGGCGTTTACGACGTTGAAGGACTGGTCCGAGCGGGGCAGCGCCGACTCGGCGAGTTCGATCGCTGATCGGGCCAACATTGCGCTGAGCCAGATCAAGGACGCCGTAGCGTTTTCCGTTCTGCCGCCTCCGGTCGACGGCCTCGGTACCTCCAGCGGTTTCGAATTCCGCCTGCAGGACCGTGGTGGCCTCGGCCATGCCACATTGATGCAGGCCCGCACCGAGCTACTGGCCGCCGCCGAGAACAGTCCGATCCTGATGAACGTCCGCGAAAGCGCCTTGGCTGAAGCACCGCAAGTGCAACTGATCGTCGACCGCAAGCAGGCCAACGCCCTGGGCGTGTCGTTTGCCGACATTGGCAATGCGCTGTCCACTGCCGTCGGTTCAACCTACGTCAACGACTTCCCCAATCAGGGACGAATGCAGCGAGTCGTGGTTCAGGCCGAAGGCGACCAGCGCAGCCAGGTGGCCGATCTGCTGAAAATGCACGTGCGCAACAACAGCGGAAAAATGGTGCCGCTGTCAGCCTTCGTCCAGGCCCAATGGACCCAAGGGCCTGCGCAATTGACTCGCTACAACGGCTATCCGGCGATCAGCATTTCCGGCGAACCGAAACCGGGCTACAGTACCGGCGAGGCCATGGCGGAGATCGAACGACTGGTGGCCCGAGGGCCGGCGGGACTGGGTCAGGAATGGACCGGGCTGTCGCTGCAGGAGCGCCTGTCCGGCAGCCAGGCGCCGATCCTGCTCGGGTTGTCGCTGTTGATCGTGTTCCTGTGCCTGGCGGCGCTGTACGAAAGCTGGTCGATCCCGACCTCGGTGCTGCTGGTGGTGCCGCTCGGCGTGCTCGGCGCGGTACTGGCCGTGACCCTGCGCGGAATGCCCAACGATGTGTTCTTCAAGGTCGGGCTGATCACCATCATCGGCCTGTCGGCGAAGAACGCGATCCTGATCATCGAGTTCGCCAAGAGCCTGTACGACGAAGGCCACGACCTGATCGACGCCACGCTCCAGGCTGCCCGCCTGCGCCTGCGGCCGATCGTCATGACCTCCCTGGCCTTCATCCTCGGCGTGGTGCCACTGGCAATCGCCACCGGGGCCAGCTCGGCGAGCCAGCAGGCCATCGGCACCGGGGTGATCGGCGGGATGATCACCGCGACCCTGGCGGTGCTGTTTGTGCCGGTGTTTTTTGTGGTGGTGATGAAGCTGGTGCGCAAGCGCCCTGACGATATCTAGCCAACAACACATCCCCCCTGTAGGAGCTGGCTTGTCGGATCGCCGCACCGCAGCGAAGGCGGCCTCGAGAACCATGCAATATTCATGGTCCTCTTCGCTGGCAAGCCAGCTCCCACAGGGATTTGTGTGGGCCTGATGGGGGTGGTGCTAAGGTGTTTGCACACCCAGGCCCTTCGAGTTCACATGCGCTTCCTCGCCCGTACCCATCCTCGCCTCTCTGCCGGGGCCACCCTCGGCATCGCCGTCGGCATCCTGGCACCGGCCGATTCAATCATCAGCAATATCCTTATCGGCTGGAATGCCGGCGTCTGGACGTATCTGGTGCTGATGCTCTGGCTCACCGTACGAGCCAAAGCACCGGATGTGAAGCGCATAGCCGAGATCGAAGATGAAAACGCCGGGCTGGTATTGTTCGTGGTGTGCATCGCCGCGATTGCCAGCCTGGCGACCATCACCTTCGAACTGGCCGGCAGCAAAGACCTGGAAACCACGCGCAAGTTGCTGCACTACGGCTTCACCGCGTTGACCGTCATCGGTTCCTGGCTACTGATCGGGGTGATCTTCAGCGTGCACTACGCCCGGCTGTTCTACACCTGGGGTGGCAAGGACCCGGCGCTGCGTTTTGCTGAAGGCCTGACCACGCCCAACTACTGGGACTTCCTGTACTTCTCGTTCACCATAGGAGTAGCCATGCAGACTTCCGATGTGGCTGTAGCCACTCAGGGCATGCGCAAGATAGTGCTGGCGCAGTCGTTGATCGGTTTTTTGTTCAATACCGCGATACTAGGCTTCTCGATCAATATCGCGGCGGGACTCTTTGGATAACAGGACGACCAGCTTCTGATTGACCGGGCGCGATGTTTTACTTCGTGCCTGCTTACCCATCCATGGTAATGACCAAGCAAACGCTCTACAACTCACCTTCGATGGAAACGGTCAATACGGCAGGTTCAGAGGCATTTCCGGAAAGATCCATGGCACATACCTCAAACGAGTAAGTGCCGGGCAGCAAGTCAACGGCCGTATAATGGGTCAGCGGGGTGCGGTCGAAGTATTCGCAATTGTTGTAGATGACATACTCGTGCAAACCGACGTCGTCTGTTGATTCTTCCCAGGCCAGCATCACCGAGTCAGCGGTCACATCGCCCTTGCGCAGATTTCCTGGCGTGCCGGGAGGGGTTACATCCCTGGGCATGTAGGCGACAACTGTCGGCTCGGACAACTGACCGAAAATGTCAAAGGCCGATACGCTGATTGAGTATTCGACGTCAGGAGTCAGATCCTTTAGCGGCAATCTATCCAGGAACAAAACATCTCTAAAGTGCTCGTCATTTATCGAAATTCTGACGCCTGAAACGCGGGATTCCAGCGTCCAGCCCAGATTGGCTGAAGTAGAGGTCAACGCAGTAATTTCCACAGGCGGTGGAGCGGGTTGCGGTGAAGGCGCCTGTCCTGTGGTGTTGAACACGGCAATCCGGCTGGGTGTAGACAGGTTTCCATCCTTGTCCCGGGCACGCACGAACGCCCAGTGATAAGTGCCACTGCTCAAATTTGTAAAAGTACAGAGCGTGTCAGCGGACGTATAAGGAATCACTCCATTCAAAAGCACTCGATACTCGGTGACTCCGACATTGTCGCTCGAGGGTTCCCAACTCAGCGTCGCCGAAGTATCGGTTACGTCGCGGACCACTGGAGTTCCGGGCCGGCCCGGAGGAACGTCATCAATCAGAGTCTGCTCGAGCAGGGCGACTTCAGAGTTGATCCCGTCAAGTTGAGCATGAACTGCAAACTTCAAGTGGTGCGGAACCGGGCCGGGCGAAACATCAGCCAGTTTGAAGTTGTAACCCCAGCGCCCGGGGGCGACGGTAAACTGTTGGCCATTGATGGATAGTTCATGGGTCGGTTTCTTCTTGAAAATCGGGTCCCACGCCAGTCTGCACTTCCCGTTTCGGTGGCTGAACCTCAGGTTGGACGGCGGACGCAGCCTGGTCTGGAAGGTCATGAAGCTCCGCTCGGAAACACCTGACTCATTGACCGCCTGCACCTCGACTCGATAGTCGGTAAGACTTTGCAGGTGCGTGAGGCTGACTTGAGGCTGGGCGACCCGCTTAACGAGGAAGCCGTTCAGATAAACTCTATAGCGAGTGTTTCCATCTCCTTGAGATGAAGGAGCCCAAGATAATGTCGCCGCTGCATGACTTAGCTCCATCAGTTCTGGAGTGCCCGGTTTACCGGGAGGGCGCCGTTTGAACACGCGAACAGGGCTCGGTGTCGAAACATTGTTCGCCGCTGCTTTGGCCGTGACATAAAACAGATATTCGACATCGGGTTTCAAGCCCGTCAATTCACAAGGCGGCCGGCCCACACTATGGGTTGCGATGCCCTCTCCGAACACATCATAACCAATGGCATCCGGGCACAACTGGCAGGTTGAATAAGGCTCGTCCCAATTCAACAGAGCGCTGGTTGGAGAATTTCGCCAACCTCTCACATTGCCTGGTGCGCATATTTGAATAGCCGAACCGGATTCAGTGTTGAAGTCCGTACCGGTTGGGCTGTCGGGGCTGGAGGAATCAGAACGGCTCATGTAGCGCATCTCTGTTCAAGTGGGCAGCTTCCAGTAAAGCCCTCCCGGGCCATCAGTTCCACTATCAGATCTGCTAGTGGCTTTTTGCCTGATATCCCTGCCATGCTTCGGCGTCTGGGCATTGCTCGGTGCAGTTTCTACGCCCTGGTCGCGCTCGCCGCGAGCCATGCAACGCTTCAACTGCTGCATGGCTCTGTTGCTGCTGGGGTCGACCCGGTCGAGTGGCGCGGCCTGAATGCCACCTGTCGGCATTTTTCAGTCCCGAGTGAATCAGGCACTTGACGGCGGATTAGTTTTTGGTGTCTTCTGAAACCGGTTTCAGTGCTATCGCAAACAGCACAAACCTTATAAATCCAATAAATAGGTTTCAGACCGTGAACGATTTCTCCGCCGCCCAGCGCAGCCGCGTGACCATGCTCGACGTGGCCGAACACGCCAAGGTCTCCAAGGCCAGCGTCTCGCGGTTTATCGGTGAAGACCGTGCCCTGCTCTCCGATGCGATTGCCTTGCGCATCGAGCAGGCGATTGCCGAATTGGGCTACCGCCCCAATCAGATGGCCCGCGGCCTGAAACGCGGCCGCACCCGCCTGATCGGCATGCTGGTGGCCGATATCCGCAACCCTTATTCGATTGCCGTGATGCACGGGGTGGAAACCGCCTGCCGCCGGCACGGCTACAGCCTGGTGGTGTGCAACACCGACCGCGATGACGAGCAGGAACGCCAGCACCTGGCCCTGCTGCGCTCCTATAACATCGAAGGCCTGATCGTGAACACCCTCGGCCACCATCGCGATGAATTGCGCGAACTGCACCGGGAAATGCCGTTGGTCCTGGTGGATCGCAAGGTCGAGCAGCTCGAAAGCGATCTGGTCGGGCTGGATAACCCGGCGGCGGTCGAGATGGCCCTGACCCACCTTGAAGCACAGGGCTACCGCGATGTGCTACTGGTCACCGAACCCTATGACGGTACCAGCTCGCGGATCGAGCGGGTCAACAGTTTCAAGGCGCAGATTGCCCAGCGTCCGGCGCTTCGCGGCACCCTCATCGAAACCGGCAGTGAACTGACTGCGCAGCTGAAGACATTCCTCGATACCCCTGGACCCGGGCCGAAAGCGCTGTTCTGCGCGAACGGTATTGCGGCGCTGGCCAGCACGCATGCCTTGCGTGAGTTGCAATGCAGGCTGTTCGAGGATGTCGGCCTGATCGCCCTCGATGACCTGGATTGGTACCCGCTGGTGGGCAGCGGCATCACGGCCCTCGCGCAGCCGACGGTGGAGATTGGCGCCAGTGCCTTCGAGTGTTTGCTCAAGCGTTTGCGCGGGGATGACGGGCCGGTGCGGACGGTGGATTTTTCGGCGCGGTTGACTGTACGAGGATCGACCCTTGGAAATTTCCGGTGAATGTTCCGGCCTCTTCGCGGGCAAGCCCGCTCCCACAGTGGTCTTTTGTCGTACACAAAACCTGTGTCACCCAAGACCTTTGTGGGAGCGGGCTTGCCCGCGAAGAGGCCCTGAAACACGCTACAAGACTCAGCTAGCCCCTTTTTTTTGAACAACAATGAAACCGGTTTCAGAGGTAGAAGAACAATGAATAAACCAGCCGTTTCCATCAGCCTGTCCAGCTACGGTGCCGATCTGGTGCGCCAACTTGGCCAGGGCAGTTTTATCGAAATACTGGCCGCCGCCGGCGCCACGCGCATCGAATGGCGTGAAGAACTGTTGACCGTCGAAGACCCGGCGCAACTGGCCGATGCCACCCAAGCCCAAGGACTCGAAAGCGTGTATTCCTCGCCGATGGAGCTGTGGCTGGCCGGCCAGTCGACACCCAATCCCGAACTGAGTGCCACCCTGCAACGCGCCCAGGCCTTCGGCGCCAAATGGCTGAAGGTGTCCCTGGGCTATTTCACGGCCAATAGCGACCTGCAAACCCTCGCCCAAGTGCTGGGCAACAGCGCGGTGCAGCTGTTGGTGGAAAACGATCAGACCTTGCACGGCGGGCGCATCGAACCCTTCCAGCGCTTTTTCGCCGCCGTCGAGCAACACCACTTGCCGATCAAGATGACCTTCGACATCGGCAACTGGCATTGGCAGGACCAGCCGGCCGCCAATGCCGCGCGGCTGCTCGGTCGCCACGTCGGCTATGTGCACTGCAAAGCCGTATCGCGCCGCGCCGACGGCAAACTGGTCGCCATGCCACCTACCGTCAGCGACTTGCATCTGTGGGAACAACTGCTGCAGCACATGGCCCAAGGCGTGATGCGGGCAGCGGAATATCCACTGCAAGGCGACGATCTGCTGCAGCTCACCACCGAGCACGTCGCGACCCTCGCCCGCCTCGGCCAACCACGCCTGGAGTGCGCTCATGTCTGAATTCGATATCCTGTCGTTTGGCGAAACCATGGCGATGTTCGTTGCCGAGCAGAACGGTGAACTGGCCGACGTCGGTCACTTCCACAAACGCATTGCCGGTGCCGACAGCAACGTCGCCATCGGCCTGTCGCGACTGGGGTTCAAGGTGGCGTGGCTGAGCCGGGTCGGTGCCGATTCCCTGGGGCGGTTCGTGATCGACACCCTGGAGAAGGAAGGCCTGGACTGCAGCAACGTCGCTATCGATTGCGCCCACCCGACCGGTTTTCAGCTCAAGTCGCGCACCGACGATGGTGGCGATCCGGTGGTCGAGTATTTCCGCCGCGGTTCGGCGGCGAGTCACCTGTCGCCGCAGTCGATCGTGCCTGAATTGCTCAAGGCCAGGCATTTGCACGCCACGGGCATTCCCCCGGCGCTGTCTGCCAGCGCTCGGGAAATGTCCTTCGAATTGATGAGCCGCATGCGCGAGGCCGGGCGCAGCGTGTCCTTCGACCCGAACCTGCGCCCGAGCCTGTGGGCCAACTCGCAACAGATGATCACTGAAATCAACCGCCTCGCCGCCCTGGCCCATTGGGTGCTGCCCGGCTTGAGCGAAGGTCGGCTGCTCACCGGTTTCGAAGACCCGGCCGACATTGCGGCGTTTTACCTCGACCAGGGTGCCGAAGCCGTGGCGATCAAGCTGGGGCCACACGGGGCGTATTACCGCACCCCTCTGGATCAGGGTTTTGTGGCAGGGGTGCCGGTGGAGACGGTGGTCGACACCGTCGGTGCCGGCGATGGGTTTGCCGTCGGCATGATCAGCGCCCTCCTGGAAAACCACAGTTTTGCCGACGCCGTGAAGCGCGCCAACTGGATTGGCAGCCGGGCGGTGCAGAGTCGGGGGGATATGGAGGGGTTGCCTACCCGGCTTGAAATGTCTGCCGAATTCGAGGCCGCCTTCGCGAGCAAGCCCGCTCCCACATTTGGATCGGGTTCGCCCCCCCATTTTGGGTCCGACACCGATGCAAATGTGGGAGCGGGCTTGCTCGCGAAGGAGCCCGAACAGTCACTGAATATTTAAACCAGACCCGTTACCTGCTGCGACAAAAACAACAAGCTCAGGAGCACCACCATGAAAACCGCAACCCTCGCCGCCCGCCGCTGGTGGTACATCATGCCCATCGTGTTCATCACCTACAGCCTGGCGTATCTGGACCGCGCCAACTACGGATTCGCCGCCGCCTCAGGGATGGCCGCCGACCTGATGATCACACCGGGCCTGTCATCGATGCTCGGCGCGCTGTTCTTCCTCGGCTACTTTTTCTTCCAGGTGCCTGGCGCGATCTACGCGCAAAAGCACAGCGTGAAGAAGCTGATTTTCGTCAGCCTGATCCTCTGGGGCGGCCTGGCCACCTTGACCGGGATCGTCTCCAACGCCTACTGGCTGATCGTCATCCGCTTCATGCTCGGCGTGGTCGAGGCCGCGGTGATGCCGGCGATGCTGGTGTACCTGTGCCACTGGTTCACCCGTGCCGAACGCTCGCGGGCCAATACCTTCCTGATCCTCGGCAACCCGGTGACCATGCTCTGGATGTCGGTGGTGTCGGGCTACCTGGTGCAGCATTACAGCTGGCGCTGGATGTTCATCATCGAAGGCTTGCCGGCAGTGTTCTGGGCGTTCATCTGGTGGCGCCTGGCCGATGATCGTCCGGCCCAGGCCAAGTGGCTGACCGAACAGGAAAAACAGGACCTGGAAAGCGCCCTGGCCGCCGAACAGGTAGGGATCAAGGCGGTGAAGAACTACGCCGAAGCCTTCCGCTCGCCAAAAGTGATCATCCTGGCCTTGCAGTTTTTCTGCTGGAGCATCGGCGTCTACGGCTTCGTGCTGTGGCTGCCGTCGATCCTCAAGGCCGGTGCACAAATGGACATGATCGAAGCGGGTTGGCTCTCGGCGTTGCCTTATCTCGCCGCCGTCATCGGCATGCTGCTGGTGTCCTGGGGTTCGGACAAACTGCAAAAACGCAAGCGTTTCGTCTGGCCGCCGCTGCTGATCGCTTCGATCGCGTTCTACGGTTCCTACGCCCTGGGTGCTGAACATTTCTGGTGGTCCTACACCTTGCTGGTGATCGCCGGCGCCTGCATGTACGCGCCTTACGGGCCGTTTTTTGCCATCGTCCCGGAAATTCTTCCGGCCAACGTGGCGGGCGGCGCCATGGCGCTGATAAACAGCATGGGGGCCCTCGGTTCGTTCGGCGGTTCCTATCTGGTCGGTTACCTGAACAGCTCCACCGGGTCGCCCGGCGCATCGTATCTGTTGATGAGTGGCGCACTGATGCTGTCGGTGGTGCTGACGTTGTTTCTCAAGCCCGGCGCCAGTGACCGGATCGTGACCAAGGTCGCTGTGCAACGGCCAGTGGCTACTCACCCTTGAATTGATGTTGAGATGACGACAATGAAAAAGCAGGTTGTGTTGTACAAGAAACTCTCGCCGGCGCTGATGTCTCGCCTGCAAGCGCAGACCGAGGTGACGCTGATCGACAGCCTCGACGCCGAAGGCCTGGCCAGGCTGCGTGATGCCCTGCCCCGGGCTCACGGCTTGCTCGGAGCCAGCCTCAAACTGGATGCCGAGCTGCTCGATCTGGCGCCGGATCTGCAAGCCATCGCCAGCGTCTCGGTGGGCGTCGACAACTACGATATCGACTACCTGACCGATCGGCGAATCCTGCTGAGCAACACCCCGGACGTGCTCACCGAAACCACCGCCGACACCGGTTTCGCGTTGATCCTGGCGACTGCCCGACGCGTGGTGGAACTGGCCAACGTGGTTCGCGCCGGCCAGTGGACGCGTAATGTCGGCCCCGCGCAATTCGGCACCGACGTGCATGGCAAAACCTTGGGTATCATCGGCATGGGGCGGATCGGCGAGGCGCTTGCCCAGCGTGGGCATTTCGGTTTTGGCATGCCGGTGATCTACCACAGCCATTCGCCGAAACCGGCTGTGGAGCAGCGATTCGATGCGCAGTACAGGAGTCTGCCGGAGTTGTTGCAGGAGGCTGATTTCGTCTGCCTGACATTACCACTGACGGATGAAACCGAAGGGCTCATTGGCGCTGAAGAGTTTGCCCTGATGGGGCCTGAAACGATCTTCATCAACATTTCCCGAGGCAAGGTGGTGGATGAAGCGGCCATGATCGAAGCGTTGCGTGACGGGCAGATTCGGGCGGCGGGGCTGGATGTGTTCGAGCGTGAACCGTTGAATCCTGACTCGCCGTTGTTAGGGTTGAACAATGTCGTGGCGACGCCGCACATTGGTTCGGCGACCCATGAGACGCGCGAGGCGATGGCGAAGTGCGCGGTGGATAATCTACTGGCGTCGCTGGGGGGTGAGCGGCCGAAGAATTTGGTGAATGTTCAAGCGTGGAAGGCCTGATGGATCTGGCGTTTATGAGATAGCCTTCGCGGGCAAGCCTCGCTCCTACAGTTGATCCGATCGGAGTCTACAACGCCAGGACAGGCGTGGTTTCCAGATTCTCGGGGGCTTCGATAACGGGATCGGGCACGACGAATCTGATCAGCGGTCAAGGCTGAAAATCACACGATCAACGGGGGGAAAAGACGACGCCGCGAACTGCATGAGTCAATTTCCAGACTCATGCAGCCTGCACGACTTCAGTTTGCCATCAACAACCTTAACTTGTTGATTTTAATGAAAATTAGAAGACAGCAATAACCGGCACGACAAATGCTCCAGTACCAGGAGCGACCTTCGGCCTTGAGACCGTTCGCGCTCATTCCCTGACTAGTTGAGAGACTCGAACCATGAACGCCATAGACCTGTTGAAAGCCGACCATGAACGCGTAAAAGGCATCCTGACCCAATTAAGCGAATCCACCGAGCGTGGTATCAAAAAACGCGGCGAACTGCTGGCCAAGCTGGAAATGGAAATCACTATTCATACCCGTCTTGAAGAAGAAGTCTTGTACCCGGCGTACAAGAAAGCCGGGGGCAAGGAGCAGGACGTGATGTATTACGAAGCCAAGGAAGAACATCGCACGGTGGATTCGCTGGTGCTGCCCGATTTGAAAGTCACCGACCCCTCCACTCCGGAATTCGCCGGTCGGGTGAAAGTGGTCAAGGAACTGCTGGAGCACCATATCGAAGAAGAAGAAACGGAAATGTTTCCTCAGGCGAAAAAGCTGTTGGGTAAAGTCACCCTCGAAGAACTGGGAGCGCAAATGGAAACCTTGAAGGCCCAGTACAAGAAAGAGATGAGCGCAGGCAATTTGGCGGCTTGATGGTGCGCGTCGGCTACCGCGGCCCTCCTCGCCGCGGTAGCCGCGTTCGACATCTGGGAAAGGAGCGAGCTTGCTCCGGGCGGCGTTCCGACGATGGACGACAACGATAACGCGTTGTTTCTGAGTAACCGCGTCGCCCTTGAGACCTTCGCGAGCAAGCTCGCTCCTACAGGGCTTCCAAGTGACCCGCCGAACCTTTTTACCGCCCGGTTCATCCACCGGGATCAGTCACCTGAATGTAAACCGCATAGCTGCCCGGCAGTACCCGGAACGTGGCGAAAATCCAAGGCGTACGCACCGAAAATTCTTGGCACAGGAGTCACGCGCGAGAGGCAACGACCTTTAAAAGAAACCGCTGCCGACAAGTTCAGCTGGATTGACAACACAAGAGGTCAGCAATGGACTATCTCGATTGGGTGCAATGGCCTGCCATGCTGGTCACGGTGCTGGCAGCGTGGCTGATCGGTTCGCAAAACCCCGAACGCCGGGTCTCGGGCTTCATCTGTTTTATCGTGAGTAACGTTTTGTGGGTGATCTGGGGTTACCACACCCAGGCCTATGCCCTGATTGTGTTGCAGTTTTGCCTGTGCGCCATGAACGTGCGCGGTTTCAGGAAGAATGCGCACTCTGCGACCTGATGTTCGGTACACCGGTGATCCCTGTAATTGGATGGACTCGCCCACGCCGAGGCGTCAATGCGCCACGGTGGCAGTCTAAACAGCCAACGACAGCGAGGGCGAGTCCATGAAAAAGCATACTTCGATTGATCAATCATTGTCTTCTG
>NZ_CABVII010000047.1 GCF_902497995.1 Pseudomonas fluorescens
TCGGCGCTTGGGTGAAAGGAGGAGGGGCGAAATCTCCCACGGATCTGTACTGCGTCAACAGTCAGAATCGGGCTTTGTCCCTTCTCCTCCCTTCAAGTCCTAGCATACAAGCGGGCTTGCTCGCGAAGGCGGCGTGTCAGTCACATCATTGGTGACTGACACGCCGCCTTCGCGAGCAAGCCCGCTCCCACTTTGGCCGGTGTTTACAGCCAGAAACTAACGGCGTACCAGCCCAGCGCACCCATCACCACGGTGTAAGGCAACGCCATCCACACCATCCGCCCATACGACAGGCGAATCAGCGGTGCGATCGCCGACGTCAGCAGAAACAGAAACGCCGCCTGACCGTTGGGCGTCGCCACGCTCGGCAGGTTGGTGCCGGTGTTGATCGCAATCGCCAATGTTTCGAAATGCTCGCGGCTCATGTGGCCGGAGAGGAAGGCCTGTTTCACTTCGGTGATGTAAATGGTCGCGACGAACACGTTGTCGCTGATGGCCGACAGCAAGCCGTTGGCAATGAACAGCATGCCCGGCTGTTGCTCCGCCGGCAGTGCCAGCACCCACTGGATCAGCGGTGTGAACAGTTGCTGGTCGTGAATCACCGCCACCACCGCGAAGAACACCACCAGCAGCGCCGTGAACGGCATGGCGTCCTTGAACGCGTTGCCGATGCGGTGCTCGTCGGTGATGCCGGTGAATGAGGTGATCAGCACGATCACCATCAGACCGATCAGGCCGACCTCGGCGACGTGAAACGCCAGCCCCGCAATCAGGATCAAGGCCGCCAGCCCCTGCACGATCAGTGCGGCGCGTTGGCGCGCGGTGCGTGCGGCGTTGTCTTCGGCGGCGTAGTTGGCCAGCACGACTCGCACGTTGTCCGGCAGCAGTGTGCCATAACCGAACCAGCGCAATTTCTCCAGCAAGACGCAGGTCACCAGGCCCGCCACCAGCACAGGTAAGGAAACCGGGGCGATTTTCAGAAAAAATTCAGCGAAGTGCCACCCCATCTCATGGCCGATCAGCAGGTTCTGCGGCTCGCCGACCAAGGTGCAGACGCCGCCCAGCGCGGTACCCACGGCGCCGTGCATCAGCAGGCTGCGCAAAAAAGCGCGGAATTGGTCGAGGTCAGCGTGATGCAGTTGGGGCAAATTCTGGTCGTTACCGATCGGGGTGTCATGCCGCGGATCGTCGCCCGAGGCGACGCGGTGATACACCGAGTAGAAACCCACCGCCGCACTGATGATCACGGCCGTCACGGTCAGGGCATCGAGAAACGCCGACAGAAACGCCGACAGAAAGCAGAACATCAGCGCCAGCATGGCCTTGGAGCGGACCCCGAGCAGCAGGCGCGAGAACAGGAACAACAACAGGTCTTTCATGAAGTAGATGCCGGCCACCATGAACATCAGCAGCAGGATCACCGGGAAGTTGTGCACCAGTTCGTCATAGAGTGCCTGGGGCGTGGTCATCTTCAACAGCAGGGCTTCAACCAGCAGCAGGCCACCGGGCATCAACGGATAACACTTGAGTGCCATGGCCAGGGTAAAGATGAATTCCAGCACCAGCAGCCAGCCCGCCGCCACCGGGCCAACCGTCCACAGCACCAGGGCGTTGAGGATCAGGAAGCCGACAATGCTCGCCTTGTACCAGCGGGGGGAATGCCCGAGAAAATTATGCGCGAACGCCTGGGTCATTGAGCCGGACATTGGCTACTCCTTGTATTAAGAAGCGCGCAACTTGCCGTAAGAACAACGGAAGATCAAGTGTAGGAAAAATCCTTTGGATTAACCCAGGTAACGTACGACGACGGCCCGATAGTTGCCGTCCAGTGAAGAGCCCGCCACGACTATGCTTGCGTTCGTTTGCACGGCCAATGAAGTGGCAATATCCAGGCTGCGACCCTGGCGGGTGCGAACCCAGCCGGTACCAGTGCCAAAGCGACAATCGAGCTGTCCGTCGGGCATGTAGCGGGCCAGAATGAAATCGCCCTCGCCGCCGAGGGTTGCGCCTGCCGCCAGTACGCAGCCGTCCGGCAATACGAGGGCGGCGTTCCACTGGCAGCCACTGCGGCTGATTGCCAGCAGTTGCGGATGGCCGCCGTTGCAATGGCTGTCCGGACGGCCGTTGCTGTGGACTTTCAGTGAAAGGCAGTGCATGGGGTCGCGGCTGCTGCCAAAACACTGCAAGTCGCCATTGTCGTGCTGGATGATCTGGCTGATCTGAGTGCTGCGCTCTTGTGCCTTGAAACTCATGAAGCCGTCCACGGCGAAACTTTCGTCGAGCCGGCCATCGGTGTGATAGCGGGCCAACAGGCCTTCCTGGGGGAAGTTGATCGAGCCGCCCACCAGAATCCGGGCGTCACGTTGAACCATCAGGCTGTTGATCCAGGTGTTCATCAGCAAATGCCTGACTATCACGAAGCCACGACCATTGAATGTGCTGTCGAGCGAACCGTCTGCATCGAGTCGAATCAGCATGCCGACATGATCGGCCAGTTCAAAGTGATGATTGGCCAGCAGCAGGATGCGACCATCCTCCTGCACGCGAACATCACAGGCTTCTGTGCCTGGCACGCCAGGGGGCAGCCAGCCGTCGCGCGCACCCGTGGAAAGATTGCCCGGCAGGCGCACCACGCAGCGGCCATTGTCGCCAAAGCCTTGAACCGGGCGGCCCTGCTGGTCAAAGAGTGCGAGGGCGGGCAGTGTCCGGTGCGCATTATCGTAGTGCAGCCCGGCCAGCAGGATGCGCCCATCGGCCAGGACATGGACTTTTCCACCCATCGCCTCGAAGCCGTGTTCGAACTGCCCGATGACGCTGCCTCGATGGCCGAATACCAGGTCGGCCGAGCCATCTTCCAGCAGGCGGGCCAGGCCGAAGCGGCTACCACCTGGCGTTCCGACCTTCGCCGCGACCAGCATCCTGCCCTGTGAATCGATCGCCACCCCGTTGGCCATGCTGGAGGTGCTGCCGGCGAAATACACTTGGGTCGTGCCGGTGCCGGCGAAGGACAAATCGAGTGCTCCGGCGTAGTTCAGGGTGGGAGTCAAGGTAAAAGCGGTCTGGATTGACATGCACGCAGCTCCTTGCGAGTCGTCCGATCCAGAAGTTGGGTGGCGACGTTCATTAGGGGAATCATTCAATCCCTGAATGCACAGATGCACAACAGTGAGAACTAACAGGCGGAGGGGCGTTTTGTGCCAGAACAGTGTCTTTTCGAACCATTGGCAAGCCTGGCAATCAAACCGGCTCGCACAGGTTCGAAATAAACCATCGTGAAGTGCAGATGGCCATGCAAAGCCAGCGACACATGATAGAGGAGGGGGCGGGTTACATGAAGCAACCCGCAAAAAATGCTTAGTGCGGCATCGACCACGATTGCAGGGTGTAGCCTTCCTCGCTCAACTCGGCACGTGCCTGATTAAGCAGGCTCTCAAGTTGCGCGGGATCGGTATAGGCACTGCTTGGAATCTGTTTGCGACCGATGCGGGTGTTGGTACGGTCGATGACGCTCAGGCTGAGTTCGCCATTTCCGTCCTGTGGGGCCCAGGCCACGCATTGAAAGGGTTGGAATGCGCGGTCGGCGATCAAAAGAGCTTCGTTGATACGGAGCGGGGCGTTCATGGGATCGTCTCTCTGTATGCCCAATCAAGTGAGGTGCCGGCGGTTGGGCTTACCGTTCGGCTCGTTACTTGTACTGATGCCCGCAACCGGGGGGCGGGTCACATGCAATTCAAAGATATTTAAACTTTCTTTATTGATCCAGGGGTTAGGGCAGGTTTTGAAAGCTGAATGAAAGATTGAAGTCGTTAGGCAACTAACAAAACAACTTCTTATAACTATTTGCGAATCGTTCATATAGTCAAATGGTACAAGGCCCCGTCAAAATCTTGCTAACGTTACAAACAAGATCGCCAAATGACTGTTTTTAATAATATTTCATATATTTGGCGCCAAGGAACAGTCATGAGCGAAGCGCCTGCCTTACGACGTCTATTAGTAGTGGACCCCTGCGACGACTGCCATCGCCTGTTGCCGGGTTTGCGCTCTGTGGGATGGGATGTAGACAGCTGTACCCTGGAAAACGCCGCAGACAAAACCTGCGACGTCGGCCTGTTGCGATTGCAACCTTTTCACCTCGAACGTCCGGACGCGGTCAAGGAGTTGATCAGCCGTAGCGGCACCGAGTGGATCGCCGTACTTAACCAGGAAGTCCTGCGCCTACAGAATGTCGGAGACTTCGTTTGCGAATGGTTTTTCGATTTCCATACCTTGCCGTTCGATGTGTCCCGGGTTCAAGTGACGCTGGGCCGGGCGTTTGGCATGGCGCGCCTGCGCGGCCAGGGCACGGTTCACATTGATCAGCCTGAGCATGAACTGCTCGGCGACAGCAAGCCGATTCGCGAACTGCGCAAGCTGCTGAGCAAACTGGCACCCACCGAGTCTCCGGTATTGATTCGCGGTGAAAGCGGGACCGGCAAGGAGCTGGTCGCCCGCACACTGCACCGACAGTCCCAGCGACACAGCCAGCCCTTTGTCGCCATCAATTGCGGCGCGATTCCCGAACACTTGATTCAATCCGAACTGTTTGGCCACGAGAAGGGGGCCTTTACGGGCGCCCATCAACGCAAGGTCGGGCGGATCGAAGCCGCCAACGGCGGGACGCTGTTTCTCGACGAAATCGGTGACCTGCCCCTGGAGCTGCAAGCCAACCTGCTGCGTTTCCTCCAGGAAAAGCACATCGAGCGTGTCGGCGGCAGCAAGCCGATTCCAGTGGATGTGCGGGTATTGGCGGCGACTCACGTCGACCTTGAGGCCGCCATCGAGAAAAAACGCTTTCGCGAAGATTTGTACTACCGGCTGAACGTCCTGCAAGTCGTCACCGCACCCTTGCGCGAGCGTCACGGCGATCTGTCGATGCTGGCCAATCATTTTTCCCATTTCTACAGTCATGAAACCGGTCGCCGCCCTCGCAGTTTCAGCGAAGACGCCCTGATTGCCATGGGCAAGCATGACTGGCCGGGCAATGTTCGTGAGCTGGCGAACCGGGTGCGCCGCGGACTGGTACTGGCGGAAGGACGGCAGATCGAGGCGCGAGACCTGGGACTGATCAGCCAGCATGCGATCGCCGCACCGATGGGTACCCTTGAAGACTACAAGACCCGCGCCGAGCGCCAGGCGTTGTGCGATGTGTTGAACCGCCACAGCGACAATCTCAGCGTCGCCGCCCGGGTATTGGGCGTGTCGCGGCCGACCTTTTACCGATTGCTGCACAAGCACCAGATCCGCTAGGTGCAAGATCTTTTGATCGACAAGCCCCGCTGCGATTGAAGTCGCAACGGGGCTTGTCGGTTGTGGATCAGAAGTAGTACGGGAATTTCAGGCTGAAGGTAAAGTCCGGGGCATCATCCGTCATGCCGATGGACAGGTTGGGGACGATGGTCAGGTTGTCGGTGGCCGCAATGGTCATGCCGACGTTGAAGTAACCGGCGTTGGCATCGCTCGAGGTAACCGATTGCCAATCCCCGCCGTCTTCCCTGATCTTGCTTTTACGTTGCACCAGGTCAGACACCGAGAACGACATACTCATCTTTTCGTTCAACGCAAACGCAATACCGGCGCCGATCTGGAAGCTGTCGCCGATCCGCACCTTGCCCGGGGTTTTCTGGTTGACGGTGGAACTGATGTCGTCGAAGGAATCCTCGAAGTTGTGGGTGTAGGAGAGGCTACCGAACAACACGGCCGGGTCGAAGGTCTTGACCAGCGAGATGCCCGGCGTGATCGACCAGACGCCGTTACCGGTCGGCAGGGTGTCAGGCACGAACAGGTTGGTGTTGACGTCGGACTGGCGCAACTTGATGCCGAACGGATCCTTGCCGGTAGGTGCCTTGACCCGCAAGGTAACCACGGCATCCGGGGTATTGATCGACTCGTCCAGGAACTTGTAGGCGATGCCGAAGTTGACGTCGCCAATGGTTGGATCCTTGGTGACGGTCTCTTCGGTCGTGACGCCGGCGGCGCCGTCGTTACCGCCACCGGACTGATAAGTCGACTCACGGTAGATCACCGGCACGTTCAGGTCGAACTGCCAGCGGTTGTCGAAGTTGTAGCGGCCGGTGAGGTCAAGTGTCCAGGTATCGGCCTTGATCCGGTCCAGGTTGATGTTGCCCAGAAAGATCGAGTCCAGCGCGAGGAAGCCGTTGAGAATCAGTTGGCGCGTATCGTACCGGGAATAGGTCAGCCCGGTTTCCAGGCTGAACTTGCCGCCGCCGAAGAACCCGCTGGCCTCGTCGTACAGGTTGGAAACGCTTTGTGCAGGCTGTGAATCATCCGCCAGCGATTGCCCGTAGGAACTGCCGCTGCCCCCGGCAGCGCCCCCCGAAGCCGCCGCGGCACCGGTACCGGTAGCGACTTGTGAACTGCCTTTGAGATCGGCTGGCGACTTGGCCAGACGTTTAGGTTGTGGGGTTGCCGGTTGATCTTCTACCTGACGGACCCGTTGTTCGAGGATCGCCAGTGCTTTTTGTTGTACTTCGTATCGTTGCTTGAGCTCCAGAAGCTCCTGTTTCAGAATTTCTACATCCGAAGCGGGTGCTGCTTGCAGCATCGCCGCCGGGAGGAGTGTGCTTAAACAAACAACTGCGCGCAGTGATACTGATCGATACATGAATAGCCGTCCCTTTATGCCCAATGATCGAGACTCAGCGTAGTTCAATATCCCAGACTGCGTAGTGCGTTAAGTTGAGTCAGGTTGCAGTCCAGTGCACCGGCGCTCGGGCCATTATTGTTCAGCACTACATTAAGCTGAGTCAGGTTATTGACCATGTTGCTGTTGCCCAGTAACCGTGTGTTTTGCAACAGGCCGCCCTGGGCCACTTGCTGCATGCTCGTGCCCTGGTTGTTGTTGGCTTGAATGGCCAACTGGATGCCGCCGCCGGTGGCGGAAACGGCTACACTGCCGGCCGCATTGCTACCGGTGATGGTTTGTCCGCTCATCAACACCTGGCCTTGGCCCGGGTTGAGGGCCGGAGCATGACGGGCCTCTTTGACGTCGATCGCGACGTTGTTGTAGGCGGTGTTGCCGTCGCCGGCGGCTCGCACGCTTTGGGTGATCCCTTGCGCACTGTTCAAGCCAGCGCCGCCAATCACGTTGCCGGTGCCTTGTCCGGGGGTACTGCCGTCACCGGACTTGCCAAAGGTTGAAACGTAGAATTCGGGTTTTACAGTGCCTGCCTGAATCTGCATCGAGGTGGCGGCCCCGATCAAATCACCACTGGCATTACGCCAGGTGCTGCTCATGACAATACCGAAACTGATGATCCGTCCCGGCATGACGAAACGACCGCGCAACTCGCCGAGCTCATGGTCATTGATTTCGATGGGCTTGAATCCGTTGGCATAGCCTGAAGCGCTCGCTGCCAGACAGGCAGCGGCCAGCCAGTATGAGGTTTTCATCTGCTGCTCCCGGAGCATCCCGCCCCACTATCATCTTGGCGATTAAAAGAAGTCGCTCTGTATGAAACCAAAATCCATCAATTCAGCATCTTTGACCGGATTGAAGTTATCCAGCTTGTTCTTGGCCGTCAGGGGTTCCGGTGGACTGCGTAGTGCATTGGTTTTTTCATAACCGGGACCTACGATAGCGAAGACAATGCCGTTCCAGCCTTTGATAAAGTCATCATGGGAGTAGCGTTTGTGACCGAGTACGGGGTCACCGATGTAGACCCAGTCCTTGTCGGCGCGCTGCATCACCACGAAGTGCTTGTAGCCGCGAATTTCCATTAGCACCACCACCGGAATCGATACGGCATCCAGTTTTTCGGTGGGAATCCTGTAGCCCCGGGCGCGCATGCCGATGCTTTCGATGTAGCGCTTCATGTCCAGCATGGAGAAACCCTGGGTACGAACAAGGTCTTGGTCAGCGTTGACCAGCATGCCTTTGATGATGTGCTCCTCATCGACGTCGAGCCAATAGGCCTGGCGCAGGATCGTCGCCAGTGCGGCGGCGCCGCAGCTGAAATCGGTTTTCTGTTCGACGATGTCGCTGAACTTGCGCTCACGCAAACTCTGTACATCCTTGTAGACCAGCATGCCGCCAGGGAGGGCGGCCACAGGCATCTGTGCGGCCTGAGTCAGGCCAGACAGGCAGAGCAGGGCGAGAAGGGCAGTCTTACGCATGATCGATACGCCTTTGCGGACTGTGGAAAAGCCCCGTTGCCGGGGCTTTTATTTCGATCGCGATCACAGGCAGGCATTGCAGCCTGCTGCGATGGACAGCGAGTTGCTTTGTTGGTTGCCTACACCAGACGATACGTTGGCGCCGCCGTTGCCGGAGAAGCCGTTCATCGAACCGGCCATGGTGGCGGTGTTGGTTACAGGGTTTTTCCAGCCATCTGGCGTCAGTTTTTGTTCAGTGGTTACGCCAGCCAGGCCGAATACGCCGACAGCGACGAAATCAGACTTGGTGACATCGTCATGGCCGCCACGACCACCTTTGTCTTTGCCATAACCATGGCCGTTGCCATGATGGTCATCCTCTCTGGAAACGGCCTTGCCGGCTGCCACGAACGCACCCGCAGCGGTAAAGGTGCCTGTGAGCGTGTCTGTCTTGTAAACCTGGGTGCCATAGTTGTCGACATCCAGCCCGGTGGAGCTTTGGGTGGCCACAGCCGCCGCGGTTGCTACACGGCCGCCCGATACAGCGATGGCCAGGTTGTTTTTCTGTTGGTTGAAGCTGCCGGAAGTCACGTTCATGCCGATGTTGCCGGAACCGTTGCTACCGGCGTTGTTGAGGGTCGACGCGTTACTACTGGAGTAGTTTTTGGCCCCGTTTCTGGTGTTGTATTGAGTTGCGGCTGAAACGGCGGTTGCGGTGCCGAAGATGAAGCTTTCGTCGGCAGTGGCCAGTGCAGCGGCATTGTCTTGCTGGTTACCGTCACCGGCGGCAATGTTGGCGCCCGCGTTGCCGTTGGAACCATTGAGTGAGTTGTCGCCCTTAGCCTCGTTTTTGGTGCCTTGGTTAAATGCCTTATTGCCATAGCTGTTTTGCACGTCCAGCACGGCAGCCTTGGCGCCGGATTTGAGTGACAGAAGTGTTTCAAAGCTTGGGCCGCGATCATGCCCGTTGTTGTTGCCATGGCCATTGCCATGACCATGACCGCGATCATCATCGCGACCGCCTGCTTGTGCTGCGATTGCCATCACTGCGGCCAGTGCGAAAACCAGTGGTTTGAGAGCCATTGTAGGTTTCATGGTGTTTCTCCGTGCCTATTAGTTGGTTAAGTGTTTACTTTCTAATTGCACTGCGTTTGGTCTCAGTCCGAGACCTGGATGCTCAGGGTGTTAGCCATTCGGTTCCCCACCCCGGCGCTCTGGTTCACCTGAATCACTCCTCGGCTGCCGGTGAAGGCCTGGTCGCTGATAGCGACCTGGCGACTACCGATTGGAATGCCAGCTGTTCCTGAGGTTGGTAGCAACGCCACGTTCTGTTGAGAAAGGGCGCTATCGTCGACGCTCTGCGGTGCAGCACTGATGCTGATGCGCAGGACGTTGGCCATCTGGTTGTTGGCCCCGGCGCTCTGGTTGACGCCCAGTACACCGTTGCCGTTGCTGAAAGAGCTGCCGCTTATCGTCGCCTTCGCGTTCATCGACGAGTTGGCGGGGGTGTCGATTTTCTGGTGGACGCGGGTGGTCGCGGCGCCTTCGGTGCCAATGGCGATCGCCCGTATGTTGGTCTGTTGTTGTTGGTCGCCGGCCGCCTGGTTGACGCTGACGTTACCGTTGTACTGGGTGCCGGAGTCGTGAATGTCGGCGTTATTCATCACGCGGACACCGGAATCAGCCATGGCGCTGGTGCAGCCCAGCAGAGCGAGTACGATCAGGGAACGAGTCATGTCATTGGCCTCCAGCCAGTCTGCTCAGGGGGGCGAGACCGGAAGTCATTGCCCGATTGATGGTTCCCGAAATCGCGTTGCCACTGCCGCCACCATTACCTCCTCTCATGCCAGGCATGCCGTTGGGGTTGGTGATGACGTTGAGGCCTTGCATGCCTGAGCCATTTTGGGGAATGCTGTTGCGAATGGAGGAGCCGCTGGCGACGTTGGCGAATTCGCCATCGCTGAGCTCGGCATTGCCGAGGCTTCGGGTGATTCGTTCGGAAGGATTGACATTGACCGCAGTCGGGTTGGGGTCCTTGCCTGCGTCGCGGCCGATGTGCACCGGCTGAACCTGACGTTGAAGCACGATGACCCCATTGCCTTCAGCTTGAGCATTGACGCTGATTATCGAGGTGGCGAAGCCGACCAGCAGGAGGTGGGTTAATCCGTTGTTGAAAGTTCCCATGGCAACTATTCCTTCTTCTGCGAGCTGGCCCTAGTCAGCGTTATGAAGGAAAGAGCGAAAGCTGTGCCGCTTTTTGATTGTCGTGGTAATTCAATAGCTTGCGAATTATCCCGATGAGGGGCGTGTTGGCATTGTTTCAAATTTGAGACAGTGCAAAGTGCCTGTATCAGGCCAAAGCAGTTGCGATGCTCTAGATCAAGGGTTGACGGCGATATGTTTCATTAGCGTAACAGTCGGGGTGTAAAGATTATGAACCCGTTCAGATCGCCAGTTTGCGCTTGGAAGGGTGTTTCAAAAATGGACGCTTTTCCCCCAAAATAGGGGAATGCCGCGTCCGGTTTCGCAAAAACGGTCAGTAATTGAGCAACCGCTCGACGGCCTTCAGGGCCTGGGTGCGACGCGCTGCCCAGTCGCCCTGTAGCACCTGCACCGGTTGTCGATGGTGCTTCAGCCAGGCGAGGGTCTGATCGAAGAACGCCCGGCGTTGACTCAGTTCGGGCTGGCAACGCTGACCGTCATCCGTCCAGGAAACATCCTCGGGAGACAGTAGCAGGTGCAAATCATACTGCCTGGCCAGCAACGCCTGTTCGATCCAGGCCGGGCAATCGCCAAACAGGGTCTGGCTCCAGAGGATGTTGCTCAGCAAGTGAGTGTCGAGAAGCAGCAATCGCGGCTGCCGGGCGCGGGCCTCGTCCTCCCATTGCAGTTGCCCGCGGGCAATGGGGGTAATGTCGGCCAGGCAGGTGTCGCGCGGGTTCTGCTCGATGAACCAGCGGACATATTCGTCTATCAGAACGCCGCCAAAATGCGCTTGCAGCTCGGCCGCCAGCCAGCTCTTGCCACTGGATTCAGGGCCGGTGAGCACCAGGACTTTCATGTGCGCAGTACCGGGTCGGCGCGCCATTCCCGCCAACCTTGCACGGCAATCACGGCGAACAGCGCGTAGAGGCCGGCGGTCAGGTACATCCCCTTGTAGACGAACAGTCCGACGAAGATCACATCCAGGGCGATCCACAGTGGCCAGCACTGCACGCGTTTCTGCGCCATCCAGACTTGCGCCACCAGGCTGAAACCGGTCAACGCCGCATCGAGCCAGGGTTGGGCGGCATCGGTCCAGTGCGCCATTGCCGCGCCAAGCAGCACACTGCCGATCGCGCCGACGGCAAGACTGACCATTATCGATTGACCATCGAGCTGGCTGACCTCCCGCCCCTGACGGGTTTCGCCCGCACGGGTCCACTGCCACCAGCCATACAGCTGCAAGGCGGCATAGATCACCTGCAGCAGCATGTCCGAGTACAGCTTCACTTCAAAAAAGATCCAGCTGTAGAGCAGCACCATGACCAGACCGATCGGCCAGCACCAGGGATTCTGTTTGACCGTCAACCAGACGGCAATGACACCGAGGGTGGCGGCAAACAGTTCAAGCCCGGACATGGGGGCTCCTTGGGAAGTCGAAGAGGGGGCGGATTGTACCGGGAAGATCGAAAGATCGCAGCCTGCGGCAGCTCCTGCATTGACCGGTTAAGCCCCGATATGATGCCGGACGGGAGCCCCAATTCCTATAAACGCGGAAGCGTTGACCGGGCTTGTCTGATAGGATTTCGGCCCCGCGCGGAAAAACCTGACTCCAAGTTGATTTTTCACGGAATTTTTACGGTTTTGTGGGGGAATCGCGCGCGGGACTTCATTTGCACTGATCACAGTGGCGTTCTGAAAAATATTAACGGGGCATGCCGTGGCGCATCGCTTCTTGGGGGATTGATGGATCTTTGGACCGCCTTTCAGGCATTGATACTTGGCGTTGTAGAGGGACTTACGGAGTTTTTGCCCATTTCCAGTACCGGGCACCAGATCATCGTGGCCGACCTGCTCGACTTCGGAGGTGAGCGGGCCATGGCCTTCAACATCATCATCCAGCTCGGGGCGATCCTGGCGGTGGTGTGGGAGTTTCGCCGCAAGATTTTCGATGTGGTCGTCGGCTTGCCGACCCAGCCAGGCGCTCGACGCTTTACCGCAAACCTGCTGATCGCCTTTATGCCGGCCGTGGTGTTGGGGGTGATTTTCGCCGACCTGATCCACCATTACCTGTTCAACCCGATCACCGTGGCCACGGCGTTGGTCGTGGGCGGTATCGTCATGCTGTGGGCTGAACGGCGTCAACATGAAGTGCATGCCCATACCGTCGACGAAATTACCTGGAAAGACGCCCTGAAAATCGGCTTTGCCCAGTGCCTGGCCATGATTCCGGGCACCTCGCGCTCCGGTTCGACGATCATTGGCGGTTTGCTGTTCGGGTTGTCGCGCAAGACCGCCACCGAGTTCTCGTTCTTCCTGGCGATGCCGACCATGGTCGGCGCGGCGGTGTACTCGGGCTACAAATACCGCGACCTGTTCGTGCCGGCTGATTTTCCTGTGTTCGCCATCGGCTTCATCACTGCGTTCATCTTCGCGATGATTGCCGTGCGCGGCCTGCTCGTGTTCATCGGCAGTCACAGCTACGCGGCGTTCGCCTGGTATCGCATCGTGTTCGGCCTGTTCATCCTCGCCACCTGGCAGTTCGGCTGGGTTGACTGGACCGCCGTCCAGCCATGAACGACTCCAGCGCGCGCAACAACCCCGGCCGTCGGTCCGGGGGCGAGATCCGCAATCTTCGGCTGAAACTGCTGGTGTTTGCGATTCTGTGCGCGCTGCCGCTGTCGGGTTCGCTGTCGATGTGGCTGGGGGGCATTTCGCCGATTCCCCTGGCGGCCTATGGCATCGTCAGCGTGCTGGCGTTTTTGCTGTACTGGAGCGACAAGCGCAAGGCTCGCCTCGATCGCTGGCGTACCCCGGAGAACGTGTTGCATGCGGTGGAACTCGCCGGCGGCTGGCCAGGCGCCTTGCTGGCCCAGCAGGTGTTTCGGCACAAGACGCGCAAGTTTTCGTTTCAGCTGCTGTTCTGGATGATCGTGCTGATGCATCAGGTGTTCTGGATCGACCAGCTGTTCCTTGGTGCTCATGTGTTTGCATTGTTTTAAAAAAGGCAGGCGCTAAAGCAACAGGCCGACCTGGGTGCGCTTGGGCAACTTGCGCACCACCAGTTGATGGGAGCGTTGCAACAAACCTTGCAGTTCTTCGGCGCCCAGCGGGTAGGGCGTTGCCATGATGATCCACTGCGCCCGCGCCAGATAAGGTGCCGGATGAATTCCCGGACGGTCGCAATGGCCGAGAAACAAGTCCTTGTCGACCTTGAACGCCAAGGATGCGCCCCGCAGGTTCTGCAAGGCGAACATCTTGTTCCCGGCAATCGAAAACACCCGCACGCCACCCCACTTGTAGTCTTCCCGCGCGCCGGGCAGCGCCAGGCAGAACTTCGCGACATCTTCTTCGCTCATGCGTGCGGCCTTCATAGCAATCGTTCCCCACAGGCGTTGAATGATTCGATCAAATGGTCGATCCAGGCGCGCACCGCCGGCATCACCCCGCGCCGATGAGGGTAGACCGCTTGCAGCCAGCCGCCAGGCAATGACCAATCAGGCAGCAACTGCACCAGTGAGCCATCTGCCAGCGCTTGCTCGCAATACATCATCGGCAACATGGTAAAGCCCTGGCCGGCCAGGGTGCAGGCCTTGCGTACGATGAAATCGTCGATACCCAATCGCGCTTCGAGGCTTAACTCAACGCTTTTGCCCTGTTGGTCAAGCATGCGGATGTGCACCATGCGATCGGCTTCCAGCGCGCCGAGCACTGGCAGGGTTTTCAGGTCGTCGGGGTGGTTGATCTCACGTCCGTGCAGGAACGCGGGGCTGGCGACCATCGCCATTTGTGCCTGGCGCAGGCGTCGGGTGACCAGCAACGGGTCTTCGTCGCCCAACTCCCGTACGCGCAGGGCGACGTCGATGCCCTCGGTCACCAGGTCAACCCGGCGATTGAGCAACATGACCTCCAGTTGAACCTGAGGGTATTTCTCCAGAAACTGACTGATGACGCCGGGCAGAAGCTCGTGGGCCAGTCCGACGGGACAGGACACCCGCAAACGCCCACGGGGTTCGCTGGACATGCTGGCCACTGCTTCATCGGCCATCTCGGCTTCCAGCAGCATCGCCTGACAGTGCCGCAGGTAGCGCTCGCCCACGGCCGTCAGCTTGAGTTGACGGGTGGTACGTTGCAGCAGGCGAGCGCCCAGGCGTTCCTCCAGTTCGGCGATCCGTCGCGACAACCGCGATTTGGGAATTCCGAGCAAGCGCCCGGCCGCCGCGAAACCACCGGCTTCGACCACCTTGGCGAAATAGTAGAGATCATTGAGGTCCTGCATGTTGCTCTCTCGATTGTTCTATCAGTGGGACGAACTATCGCATTGTTGCCATCTAATCAGCTATTGGTTTCGCCTGTAGGATTGTCTCCATCAGATCGCCATGAGCGGTCCTCACCTGGAGATCCCACATGAAGCTGCTGCATATCGATTCGAGCATTCTTGGTGACAACTCGGCGTCCCGTCAGCTGAGCAGTCAAGTCGTCAACGCCTGGCAGGCCGCCGAGCCGAGCGCGGTGGTGACTTACCGTGACCTGGCGGCCGACGCCATCAGCCATTTCTCCGCCACCACCCTGGTCGCTGCCGGCACCACTGCTGAACTGCGCAATGCCGCGCAACAGCACGAAGCCGAGCTGAGCGCCCAGGCTCTGGCTGAATTCCTCGCTGCCGATGCCGTGGTGATTGCCGCCCCGATGTACAACTTCACCATCCCGACCCAGCTCAAGGCCTGGATCGACCGCATCGCCGTTGCCGGTCAAACCTTCCGCTACACCGAAGCCGGCCCTGAAGGCCTGTGCGGCAACAAGAAAGTCGTGGTCGTTTCGACTTCCGGCGGTCTGCATGTCGGTCAGGCCACTGGCGTTGCTCACGAAGAGTATTTGAAGGTGATGTTTGGTTTCCTCGGTATCACCGACATCGAGTTCGTCCGCGCCCATGGCCTGGCTTACGGTGATGAAGTGCGTACCAAAGCCATGAGCGATGCTCAAACGCACATCAGCGAGCAGTTGTTCGTCGCCGCGTAAGGCTTGCGTAAAGACGTCAAACAGCTCGGGCAACAACCAAAAAACTCTGTATTCTGATCACGCAAGTGCCAGAAGCGGAGTTTTTTGTTTCTGGTTGTTGCTAGTCCTGGCCCGGGTTATGCAGTCGAGGGTTATCGTCTCCGGTCAAGTAACAAGGTGGGGCATCCCATGGTGCGTCTTTGTGCGAGCTTACTGATTTGTCTGCTCGGCAGCCTGAGTTCAGTGCACGCCGCACCTGCGCCGCATCCTCACTGGAGCGTCGGCTTCCATGAGATGAGCTTTCTCGATCCGCTGGACCTGCAGCCGATGCGCGCCATCGCCTTCTATCCTTCCAGCGACAAGGAACACACCAGCATACTCGAGGGCTATACCGTCGAAGCCGGCGAAGACACCCGCGTCGCCATCGGTCGTTTCCCGATGCTGATGCTGTCCCATGGCAACACCGGAACCCCGCTGGCCCTGCACGATCTCGCCACCTCGCTGGCGCGCAAGGGTTTCGTCGTGGTGGCGGTGATCCATCCCGGCGACAACTCCCGGGACCACAGCCGCCTGGGTACCCTGAGCAATCTGTACGGCCGGCCGATCCAGATTTCCCAAGCCATCACAGAGACCCTGGGCGATCGCATGTTTGCGCCCTTCGTCAACGCCAACCAGGTGGGCGTGATCGGCTATTCGGCGGGTGGCGAAACCGCATTGATCCTCTCCGGTGCGACGCCGGACCTGGACCGTCTGCGCCGCTACTGCCAGGAGCGTCCGGATGATCGCGATGCCTGCAATACTCAAGGCGAAATGATCGTTGATCGTGATGACCTGCAACCGGTGGCTGACCCACGGGTTCATGCCTTGCTGCTGATGGCGCCGCTGAGCCTGAAGTTCGGTCGCCATACCCTGGCCGACGTGCATGTACCGGTACTGCTTTACAGCGGCGACGGCGATAAACTGGTGGCATTCGACAAGAACGCCGCAGCGCTGGCGCGCAAACTGCCAATCGCGCCGGACTTCAAGTTGTTGGCCGGGGCGGGGCACTTCGTGTTCATGGCGCCCTGTACCGAAGAGCAACTGGCGGCGATGCCAGCCTTGTGCACCGACGCTGACGGCGTCGATCGCAAGGACATTCACCGCACCATGATTTCCGAAGCGGGGCGCTTTTTCTCCCATGCATTGGGCAAACCCACCCGAGCCGGAATGCAAACCGCCGATCAATAAGGTTCACGCCGCCCTGTAGGAGGCCGCCCAGCCTGCGAAGAGGCTGCGCTTTCGCGCAGAGAACATGCCGATAAATCGGCAAATAATTTATCTTAAAAATCAATGAGATAAATTTTGTTCTATAAGAGCTGGCTTGCCAGCGAAGGCGGTCTCAAGCCTTGCAGTGTCCATGAAGACGCCTTCGCTGGCAAGCCAGCTCCTATGTATGGACTCGCCCCCACTGTCTACCCGCTTTCAAAAAAACTGCCGCCCCGTTGCATCTATGTATTAGGCCTATTCGAGGAAGCCGTCATCGGCTTCTGGCCAAAATTGGAAGAGCT
>NZ_CABVII010000048.1 GCF_902497995.1 Pseudomonas fluorescens
CTCCTACTGGCCTTCGAGGCCTGACTGTAATCGGCATGCCACGAGCTCTTCCAATTTTGGCCAGAAGCCGATGACGGCTTCCTCGAATAGGCCTAATACATAGATGCAACGGGGCGGCAGTTTTTTTTGAAAGCGGGTAGACAGTGGGGGCGAGTCCATACATAGGAGCTGGCTTGTCGGATCGCCGCACCGCAGCGAAGGTCGTCAACGATAACGCGTGTATTCCTGAATCAACGCGGCGTCCTCGAGTCCTTCGCTGGCAAGCCAGCTCCTACAGGGGGAACCGCATTCATCGAGTGATTTTTTATTAGTTAGCGACCTAACGGAATGTTCAAGGCGTCCATGCGCGGCTAGACTGTGGGCCTGCCGACCTGTCCCACTGGATGCCTGATGAACTTCCGTACCATTTTGATTCTTGGCGCCCTCAGCGCCTTCGGCCCACTGGCGATCGATTTCTATTTGCCGGCCTTTCCGGCAATGGCGCTCGCGTTTGGCACCGATGAACAACACGTTCAAATGACCCTGGCGGCCTATTTTCTCGGCTTGTCCATCGGTCAACTGGCTTATGGCCCGGTGGCGGATCGCTTCGGGCGACGCATTCCCTTGCTGACCGGTGTCGGCTTGTTCACCGCCGCCTCCCTGGCCTGCGCGATTGCGCCGAACCTGGAATGGCTGATCGGTGCGCGATTCGTTCAAGCCCTGGGCGGTTGCGCCGGGATGGTGATCTCCCGCGCGGTGGTCAGCGATAAATGCGATGCGGTGGGATCGGCCAAGGTCTTTTCGCAGCTGATGCTGGTGATGGGGCTGGCGCCGATTCTTGCACCGATGCTTGGCGGGTTGTTGATCAACACGACCGGCTGGCAGTCGATCTTTCTCGTGCTGACCGGTTTCAGTGCACTGGTGGGACTGGCCGTCGCCCTCGGGCTGCCGGAAAGCATGCCCGCCCATGTGCCACGCCAACCCTTGTCCGGGGCGCTGCGTCAGTACGGTCGGCTGTTGGCGGATCCGGTGTTTCTCGGTCACGCCCTGACCGGTGGCATCGCCATCGCCGGGATGTTTGCCTACATTGCCGGTTCACCCTTCGTGTTTATCAAACTTTATGGCGTTCCGGCCGAGCATTTCGGCTGGCTGTTCGGTATCAATGCGGCGGGATTCATTCTGGTGGCGCAGGTCAATGCACGAATGCTGGCCAAGCGTGGCCCGGCGTTTCTGCTGACCCGCACGGTCTGGATCTACGTCGGTGCCGGCCTGGCGCTGCTTGCCGTCACTTCGATGCACACCGCGCAGTTGTGGCCGCTGATGATTCCACTGTTTATCTGCATCGCCAGCCTGGGTTGCATCCTGCCCAACGCCTCGGCCTGTGCCATGAGCGGGCAGGGCGCCCGGGCCGGCAGTGCGTCGGCGATGCTCGGTTGCCTGCAATTCAGCGTCGCCGCCGGAGCTGCGGCGTTGGTGGGTGTTTTGCACGATGGCAGCGCCGTACCGATGGCCATGGTCATCAGTCTGTGCGGGACTCTGGTGGTGAGCGTGGCGATGCTCACCCGGCGTTTGCAAAATGCCCGGGCACTGGCGCAAGCCCAGGTCTGAGGGCAGGCTCAGCCAGCCGCGCGCTGCTGCTGGTCGGGAAATTGATGGGGCGCGTGCAGGCGCGCTTCAAGGGTTCGCGTGAAGGCGCGAGCTTCGGCTTCGCTACGGAAGGTCACGGCATGTTGGTCCAGGCGGACCTGCCACTGGGATTTTGCCAATTCTTTTATCAGGATCTTCATTGCTGACCTCCTTTATGTAAAAGATTGCTTTGCAGTGGCCACGATTGTAGACCCGAATGCGATCGCAATTGTGACAAGGGTCAACCTTCTGACTGACGGTGTCGAAGGCAAGCGCAATTGAGTAAGCCGGTGAACCTGTTGCGGGGAATGCTCGTCAGCCGTTGCGCCAAGTCAGGCAGTCTATTTCCGACGTTGTCGGGCGAAGGTGATTAGTCGCAGGAAAATAGCGAAATTTCCCTCAGGAACTATCACCACCATTGGGTTACGCAGGGCAGGATCCAGCGATTAACACGCTTATACTATGCCATTGAGCAGTAGACGAAACGATTCAACAGGGAGTGAATACATGGAATATGCACCTTGCATCAGCCAGATCGCCACGTTGCTGGCTGACCCAAAGCGCAGCGCAATGATGTGGGCATTGATGGACGGCTCGGCGCGACAATCCGATGAGCTGGCATTGCTGGCCGGCGTGTCACCGTCTTCGGCCAGTGCACACCTGGGGCGTCTGTCCGCCGGTGGTCTGTTGAAAGTCGAAATCCGCGGCCGCAAGCGGTTCTTTCGGCTTGCCGCACCCGAAATCGCTGCTGCGATAGAAGCATTGGCCAGTGCGACGATTGCCAGCACGCCACGGGACATCCCGGATATTTTCAAACGCAGTACACCCCTGGCCAAGGCTCAGGCAGCGCCTTCGCCCTTGTTGCGCGCCAGGTTGTGCAACGATCATTTGGGCGGCACTCTGGCCGCCGACCTCTACCAGCGACTGCTGGATGCGGGCTGGATCGAACAGTTCGATCAGCGGGTGTCGATTACTCACAAGGGCGCCACGCAACTGGCGATACGCGGAGTGTTCGTCCAGGCGCTGGCGAACAGCACCAGCAGAGCCGCCTGCGCTTGTCCGGACTGGAGCGAAAGACGTCCACACCTGGGCGGTTCACTGGGCGCGGCGTTGCTGCAACTGTTCATGCAATCTGGCTGGAGGAGTGTGTCCAATGATTCGCCAGCCGTGCAAATCACCGCCGCGGGGCAGCGGGAAATTCATCGTTTTGCCAAGGAGACCGAGCTGCAAGTGGTGCTTTAGCGCCTTGTAGGAGCGAGGCTTGCCCGCGAAGAACGATAACGCGGTCTGCTTGAAAGACGGCGTCATCGTTCTTCGCGGGCCAGCCTCGCTCCTACAAGAGATGCGGTGATGCTTAGGGCTTTACCAATCTGGCATCCAGGCTGTTCTGCGCCAATCGCCTGGCCTGATCCTGGGTCATGCCCAGATCGGTATACAGCGCGTGGAAGTTCTCGGTCACATACCCACCAAAGTACGCCGGGTCATCCGAGTTCACGGTCACTTTCACGCCGCGTTCCAGCATGTCGAGAATGTTGTGTTGGGACATGTGGTCGAACACGCAAAGCTTGGTGTTCGACAGCGGGCACACGGTCAACGGAATCTGTTCGTCGATGATCCGCTGCATCAAGCGTTCGTCTTCGATGGCGCGCACACCATGGTCGATGCGCTGAATCTTCAGCAGGTCCAGAGCCTCCCAGATGTACTCCGGCGGACCTTCTTCACCGGCGTGGGCGACGGTCAGGAAACCTTCGTGGCGGGCCCGATCGAACACGCGCTGGAACTTGCTCGGCGGGTGACCCATTTCCGAACTGTCCAGGCCAACGGCAACAAACGCATCGCGGAACGGCAGCGCCTGGTCGAGGGTTTTCTCGGCTTGTTCTTCGCTCAAGTGGCGCAGGAAGCTCAGGATCAAGCCGCTGGTGATGCCCAGTTGCTGCTCGCCATCCTTGAGCGCGCTGGCGATGCCGTTGAGCACCACTTCGAACGGCACGCCACGGTCGGTGTGGGTCTGTGGATCGAAGAACGGTTCGGTGTGAATCACGTTCTGCGCCTTGCACCGCAACAGATAGGCCCAGGTCAGGTCGTAGAAATCCTGGGAAGTGCGCAACACGTCGGCGCCCTGGTAATACAGGTCGAGAAACTCTTGCAGATTGTTGAAGGCGTACGCCTTGCGCAGGGTTTCGACATCGCTCCATGGCAGGGCGATCTTGTTGCGTTCGGCGAGGGCGAACAGCAGCTCAGGTTCCAGCGAGCCTTCCAGGTGCAGGTGCAGTTCTGCCTTAGGCAGGGCGTTCAGCCAGTCGTACATTTTCTTTTCTCATCAGGTGCAGATGACGAGCATTCTACAGGGGCCCGTGGAAACAATTGGCAAAACCTGACCAGGCGGTTCATCGCACCGTCGCCTGTTCTTGTCGATAGGCGCAGGTATTGGTCAAGCACGAGCGCGGCCCGATACCGCGTGATGGCCATCGCCGGCAAGCCGGTCTCGACCCCCACTCTGTAGGAGCGAGGCTTGCCCGCGAAGAGGCCCATAAGGCCGATAAAAGTCCATGGCCCGACACGGTTGCCACCCAGGGGTTCGCTAAAGTGTAACGAAACGTTAGTGCCGCCCCGCAGTCAGTAGCTCATCACACTGATTTCGCCTCGCCCGGCAAAAAAGGCTCGCAATGCTCACACTCATCAAGCAAGAAAAGTTACTGCTGTTGGCCCTGATCGCCGCCTTCGTCGCCTATCCGCTGGAGCACTGGATGTTGCACAGCGGCCAGCCCATCGCGCTGACCGTCGGCCTGGTGCTGGTCGCTTTCATTGTCATCGCCTCCATGCGGGTCGCCCATCACGCCGAACTGCTCGCCGAAAAGGTCGGCGATCCCTACGGCACGATGATCCTGACCCTGGCCGCGGTACTGGTGGAAGTAGTGATCCTGGCGATCATGATGAGCAATGAAGCGTCGCCGACCCTGGTGCGCGATACGATTTATTCAGCGGTGATGCTCGACATCAACGGCATCCTCGGCCTGGCCGCGTTGATGGGCGGGATCAAGCACGGCGAACAGTCCTACAACGACGACTCGGCGCGCAGCTACAGCGTGATGATCCTCACCGCCATGGGCGTGTCCATGGTGGTGCCGGAGTTCATTCCCGAGGCGAACTGGAAACTCTATTCGGCCTTCACCATCGGCGCGATGGTCGTGCTCTACACCCTGTTCCTGCGGATGCAGGTCGGGCCGCATAGCTATTTCTTCAGCTACAGCTATCCGGAAAAACGTCGCAGGAAGGAACCGACCGCAGAGCCGGAGCCGATTAATCTGGCCTTGAGCATCGGGACGTTGGTGTTCGGTGTGGTGGTGATCGGCGCATTGGCCGAAGTGATGTCCAAGACCCTCGACCTGGGGCTGGAAGGTTCGGGCGCACCGCCGGTGATCACGGCGATCCTGGTGGCGGCGATTTCCGCGGCGCCGGAAATTCTGACGGCGTTGCGCGCGGCACTGGCCAACCGCATGCAGTCAGTGGTCAACATCGCCATGGGCGCGTCGCTGTCGACGGTGATCCTGACGGTGCCGGTGATGGAAGCGATGGCACTCTACACGGGCCAGCCCTTCCAGATGGCGATGACCCCGGTGCAGACCGTGATGGTCTTCCTCACCCTGATCGTCAGCGCGATCAACCTCAACGATGGCGAAACCAATGCCATCGAAGGGATGACCCACTTTGTATTGTTTGCGACCTTCATCATGTTGTCGCTACTCGGTCTTTAAGAACACACAAAACCTTGTGGGAGCGGGCTTGCCCGCGATGAGGCCCTTACATCCAACTTATCTGTTGGCTGACAGACCGCCATCGCGGGCCAGCCCGCTCCCACAGTTTTTTTGGTGTTGTGTCAGATGCCCGCAATCAACTGCCGGGCCGCCTGACTGTGATCGGCGATTAAACCTTTCACATCCAACCCTTCCACCTGCCCATCAATCACCCGCCACTTGCCGCCCACCATCACCCGATCCGCCCGGTCCGCGCCGCACAGCAACAACGCGGACACCGGATCATGACTACCGGAGAAGCGCAGTTCATCGAGCTTGAACAGCGCCAGATCCGCCTGCTTGCCCACCGCCAGTTCACCGATGTCCGTGCGCCCGAGCAACTGCGCCGAGCCTTTGGTGGCCCATCCGAGCACCAATTGCGGGGTGATTTTTTCCGCGCCGTAACGCAGCCGCTGAATGTACAGCGCCTGACGGGTTTCGAGCATCATGTTCGAGGCATCGTTGGAGGCCGAACCGTCCACGCCCAGGCCGAGCAAGGCGCCGGCAGCGGTCAGGTCCAGTGTCGGGCAGATGCCGGAGGCCAGGCGCATGTTCGAACTCGGGCAATGGCAAATCCCGGTGCCCGCCGCGCCGAGACGGGCGATTTCATCCGGGTTGAAATGGATACC
Source organism: Pseudomonas fluorescens (assembly GCF_902497995.1). GTDB lineage: Bacteria > Pseudomonadota > Gammaproteobacteria > Pseudomonadales > Pseudomonadaceae > Aquipseudomonas > Aquipseudomonas fluorescens_BK. Next base: position 6,029 of record NZ_CABVII010000048.1, read on the forward strand.
GTGCGCCAGCCAGGTACGCGGGCCGAGCCAGCCGACGCTGTCCAGATAATCCACGGTACGCAGGCCGAAACGCTGCAGGCAAAAGTCTTCTTCGTCGAGGGTTTCCGCCAGGTGAGTATGCAGGCGCACATCGAGTTTATTGGCCAGTTCGGCGCTGGCGGACATGATTTGCGGCGTCACAGAAAACGGCGAGCAGGGCGCCAGCGCGATCTGGATTTGTGCGCCATCACCCCGTTCGTGGTACTCGGCGATCAGGCGTTGGCTGTCGGCCAGGATCACTTCGCCTTCCTGCACGGTCTGCTGCGGTGGCAGGCCGCCGTCCTTTTCGCCGAGACTCATTGAACCGCGAGTGAGCATGGCGCGCATGCCCAGTTCGCGAACGCTCTCGACTTGCACGTCGATCGCATTTTCCAGGCCTTGCGGAAACAGGTAATGGTGATCGGCGGCAGTGGTGCAACCGGACAGCAGCAACTCGGCCAGCGCGACTTTGGTGGCGAGGGCGAGTTTTTCAGGGGTGAGGCGTGCCCAGACCGGATACAGGGTTTTCAGCCACGGGAACAACGGCTGATTGACCACCGGCGCCCAGGCGCGGGTCAGGGTTTGATAGAAGTGGTGATGGGTGTTGATCAGCCCCGGCAGGATCACATGCTCGCGGGCATCGAAGACTTGTCCACAGGGTGTGGCAGGTTGCTGGCCAGCAGCGAGCACTTCGACGATCAAACCGTCTTGCAGCACCAGGCCGCCACGGGCATCGAGGTCACTGGCAGTGAAGGTCGCGAGGGGGGTTTTTAACCAGGTACGGGTCGCAGGCATAGTGGCCGGCTCCTCTGAAAGTTGGGTTCAGGGTTGCCAGCTCAGTGTTGCCCTGTCTGCTGATCCAGGGTCGCCGCGGGGGACGAGGTGCGCAGTTTCGAACAAAACCGAGCTGCGGGCAAGCCCACCCCGACCAGACGACGAATGACCCCCTCCAATTACAGGGAGACGGCGGTGTTTACCAGGGAATGGTTTCACCCCTGTAATTCACAAAATGATGCCCGCCCTTGCCGGTGTACGCGTTGACCTGATCAATCAGTCCGCGAGTGCTGGTTTCGACATCGATGTCAGCGCCTTCACCGCCCATATCGGTTTTCACCCAACCCGGATGCAGCGACAACACCGTGAGTTTCTGCTCGCCCAACTGCGTCACGAAGCTGTTGGTCATGGAGTTCAGCGCCGCCTTGCTGGCCTTGTACAGCGCCAGCTCCGGTGAGTCCGGCATGGTCACGCTGCCCAGCACCGAACTCATGAACGCCAGCACGCCGGTCTCTGGACGGATTTGCCCGGCGAAGCGCTGGGCCAGATTGATCGGGGCCACGGCGTTGGTGAAGAACAGCTGGCCGACTTCGGCCAGCGTCGCGCCACCCGGTGTTTGAACGTCCGGCCCCTTGACCCCGGCATTGACGAACAACAGGTCGAACACTTCGTCCTTGAGCTGTTGGCTCAGGGCGATCACCGCCTGCTGATCGTTCATGTCGAGTTTTTCGATCCGCACCGCACCCGACGCCTGCAAGGCTTCGGCATTCTGCGGGTTGCGCACGGTGGCGGTGACTTGCCAGCCATCCGCCAGCAGGGTTTTCACCAGACCGAGGCCCAAGCCCCGGGAGGCACCGATGATGAGTGCGGTTTTAGCCTTAGACATGAGTGGTTTCCTTGATAAATGAAGATCACGGATTCAAAGGACAATGCTGCCCGATGCGTTGCTGCAACTCCTGTCGCAACGCGTCGAGTTCGGCCATGCGGGTGTCGATCAGTTTGAGCTTGTCTTGCAACAGTTGCGTGACGGCGCGGTCCGGATCGGGCGACTGCCACAAGGCGGCGAGCATACTCCAGGCTTTAGCCTTGTTGCTCCCGGAATTTATGGAGTAAGGCCGATGTGGACTTCAACACTCAAATGCTGCCGGTCCGGCAAGTCTCTGAGCGTCTTCGAACGTCTGTAGGAGCGAGGCTTGCCCGCGAAGAGGCCAGGGCAGGCAATCGCTAATCCCCTCCCTGCCAGGGCTGCCCCAACGAGCTAAAGACGGCCCTTGCTCCATGTCCATCCGAGCCGGGCACTACTAAAGGGCAAAACCCCAGATCAAGCTCCGGTTTTGCTCAGGTGCTCTGGTCAAAAAACGAGCAGTCTCCACCAACCCATGCCGGATGTGGAGCGGCGACAGTCATGAACGGGTTATCCACAGATCGCTCCACAGTATTTGTGCGCAAGCGCCAACCTCGGGCATAAGCACGCGGCTGCTTTATCCTAAAGGTGATAAACCAAGCTAACTGATTGTTTTTACGTAAATTTTGCTTTTTTGATGGCACATTGGACGAAAAGTGAACAAAGCCCGCAAAGCCGCATGACAGAAGGGTTACAGCCGAATGTGCTCAGGTTATCCACAGGCGGGTGCACAGTAGATGTGGGCAACTACATCGCTGTGACAAATGGACAGCGAACGTTGTTGGTGCGATTAGTGCTGCAACAGAATGCGCCCGCGACTCAGGTCAGCCAGTTGCGATTGCAGGGTGTCGATCCGTGCCTCACCCACAGCCAGCTGCAACTCGACCCCATTGGCCGTGAAGCGTTCTTCCACAATCAAACCGCCAGCCTCGGCTACCCGAAGTTTTACCAAGGCCAGCTCGGCAAATGCACAAGCACAACTCAGCGCAACGCGGCTGATCAACTCGACCTTGGGTGCCGCTTGCAGGCACTTGTTGGCACCGCCGCCGTACGCCCGGGCGAGGCCGCCGGTGCCCAGTTGAATACCGCCGTACCAACGGATCACCAGCACCGCGACCTGATCGCAATCCTGGGCTTCGATCGCCGCCAGAATCGGCCGCCCGGCGGTGCCGCCAGGTTCGCCATCGTCGGTGCTGCGGTATTGATCGCCGAGCTTCCACGCCCAGCAGTTGTGCGTGGCATTCAAATCGCTGTGCTGCACGATGAACGCCTGGGCGTCAGCCGGGCTGCCGATGGGTGCGGCAAAGGTGATGAAGCGGCTTTTGCGAATCTCTTCGCGGTATTCACAGAAGCCGCTGAGGGTAAAGGGCATAAGTGTCTTAGATTGTGGGTGTCAGGCCGCAGCCCTTGAGAATGATTCGGATCAGGTTATTGCCGGCGTCTTCCATGTCCTGCCGGGTCAACTTGCTGCGCCCGCTGACCCGACAGATCTGCGTGGCGAAGTCAGCATAATGCTGGGTGCTGCCCCACAACAGGAAGATCAGGTTTACCGGGTCGACCGGGTCCATCTTGCCCGCGTCGATCCACGCCTGGAACACCGCGGCCCGACCCTGGAACCAGGCGCGATAGTCCTGGTTGAAATATTCGGTCAGGCATTCGCCACCGCTGATCACTTCCATGGCGAAAATCCGCGAGGCTTGTGGCTGACGACGGGAGAATTCCATCTTGGCGCGGATATACCGCGTCAGCGCTTCAGCCGGATCGTCCTCGGCCGTCAGGGTGTTGAAGGTGCTGTCCCACAGTTCGATGATATTGCTCAGCACCGCCACGTACAAACCGAGTTTGTTGGTGAAGTAGTAATGCAGGTTCGCCTTGGGCAGCCCGGCATTCAGGGCGATGGTGTTCATGCTCGTGCCTTTGAACCCGTGACGGGCAAACTCGTCTTCGGCGGCTTTGATGATGGTCTCTTCGTTCTTCTGGCGAATGCGGCTGGCGGGTTTGCCACCGTGGGCTGGGACTTCAAAGGTCATGGGCACTTCCGAACAGGTGGGTGGGTGCAGGCATGCGTTGATAGCGCACCCACAGGCTCCAGACAAGTCCCGACTTGATAAAACCTCCCTGGGGGAGCGGGCTTGCTCCGGGCGGCGTTCCGACGAATGCGGTGTGTCAGTTGCATTAATGTCGACTGACACTCCCTCATCGCGAGCAAGCTCGGCTCCTACAGTTTTTCAACGTGTCGCCGCGAGGCTCTCCAGGAAGCTTTCAAGCACCAAATGCGGGCGGCGGCCCTTGCGTGTGACCGACGCAAGGCTCAGGTCATAGAAACGCGCTGCCGGTTTCAGCGCACGCAAGCGACCTTGTTGGACCCAGAGGCTGGCGTAGTGATCAGGCAAGTATCCGATGTAACGTCCGGTCAGGATCAGGAAGGCCATGCCTTCACGGTCGGACGCGCTGGCGGTGCAATTGAGCGCCTGGTAATGGGCCTGGATCTCGGCCGGTAAACGGAAGGTCGGGGCGATGGCGTCCTGACTGTTGAGACGCTCGTCGTCCAGTTGTTTGTCGTCAACATAAAACAACGGATGACCGACCGCGCAATACAGCAGCGAACGTTCGCTGTAGAGCGGCTGATATTCCAGGCCCGACAGCGCACTGGCCTGCGGCACCACACCGACATGCAAACGACCATCGAGTACACCTTGTTCGACTTCATTGGGCGCAATCATGCGGATCTGAATCTGCACATCCGGGCCCCGTTCCTTCAGTTGCGCCAGGGCGTGGGTGATGCGCATGTGGGGGAGGGTGACCAGGTTATCGGTCAGGCCGATGGTCAGCTCGCCGCGCAAGTGTTGGTGCAGCCCGTTGACTTCGGTGCGGAAACTTTCCAGGGCACTTAACAGTTGCAACGCCGACTGGTAAACCTCGCGACCTTCTTCGGTCAGGGAAAACCCGGCACGCCCGCGTTGGCACAGACGCAGGCCGAGGCGCTGCTCCAGGTCGCTCATCTGCTGACTGATGGCCGAACGGCCGATTCCCAGTACTGATTCAGCCGCGGAGAAACCGCCGCATTCGACCACACTGCGAAAAATCCGCAGCAGGCGGATGTCAAAGTCGCTGACTTGTGCCAGCGGATCGGGGCGGCGGCTGCTCATGCTCTAATGACTCAAAGTTTAGTGGGGGGCTGACTGAACGTTACAAAAGTTGGATTTCACCGACTTTATCCCCGTGGCAATTTAGCTGCAAGAACGCTTTTGATCTCTATGCCGCTTATTGCCCTGCGAGGTTTTGCCCATGAACTTGCCCGAAAACGCCCCGTCTTCCCTGGCGAGCCAGCTCAAGCTGGATGCTCACTGGATGCCTTACACCGCCAACCGTAATTTCCAGCGCGATCCGCGACTGATCGTGGCGGCTGAAGGCAGCTGGTTGATCGATGATAAGGGACGCAGGGTTTACGATTCGCTGTCCGGTCTGTGGACCTGCGGCGCCGGGCACACTCGCAAGGAAATCCAGGAAGCGGTCGCCAAGCAGCTGGGCACCCTCGATTACTCGCCAGGCTTCCAGTACGGGCACCCGCTGTCGTTCCAGCTGGCAGAGAAAATCACCGACCTGACGCCGGGCAATCTGAATCACGTGTTCTTCACCGACTCGGGTTCCGAGTGCGCCGACACCGCGGTGAAGATGGTCCGTGCTTACTGGCGCCTGAAAGGTCAGTCGACCAAGACCAAAATGATCGGTCGTGCCCGTGGTTACCACGGTGTGAACATCGCCGGCACCAGCCTCGGCGGGGTGAACGGCAACCGCAAAATGTTCGGTCAGGCGATGATGGACGTCGATCACCTGCCGCACACCTTGCTGGCGAGCAATGCTTACTCGCGTGGCATGCCGGAGCAGGGCGGTATCGCCCTGGCCGATGAACTGCTGAAGTTGATCGAGTTGCATGACGCTTCCAACATCGCCGCCGTGTTCGTCGAGCCGTTGGCCGGTTCCGCTGGCGTACTGGTTCCGCCACAGGGCTACCTCAAGCGTCTGCGCGAGATTTGTGATCAGCACAACATCCTGCTGGTGTTCGACGAAGTGATCACCGGTTTCGGCCGTACCGGCAAAATGTTCGGTGCCGATACCTTCGGCGTGACCCCGGACCTGATGTGCATCGCCAAGCAAGTCACCAACGGCGCGATCCCGATGGGCGCGGTGATTGCCAGTTCCGAGATCTACCAGACCTTCATGAACCAGGCGACGCCTGAGTACGCGGTGGAATTTCCCCACGGCTATACCTATTCCGCGCACCCGGTGGCTTGCGCCGCGGGCCTGGCAGCCCTCGACCTGCTGCAAAAGGAAAACCTGGTGCAGAACGTGGCCGAAGTCGCGCCGCATTTCGAAAATGCGCTGCACGGCCTCAAGGGTTCGAAGAACATTATCGACATTCGTAACTACGGCCTGGCGGGTGCGATCCAGATCGCACCGCGTGACGGCGATGCCATCGTGCGTCCGTTCGAAGCCGGCATGGCGCTGTGGAAAGCCGGGTTCTACGTACGCTTCGGCGGCGACACCCTGCAGTTCGGCCCAACCTTCAACAGCAAGCCGCAAGACCTCGATCGTCTGTTCGACGCGGTCGGCGAAGTGCTGAACAAAATCGACTGATTGGAAAAGCCTGTGGGAGCGAGCCTGCCCGCGAAGGTGTGTCAGCGACATTGATGTCGACTGACACACCTTCGCGAGCAAGCTTGCTCCTACAAAAAAGCCGTTTATATAGCTGGCGTCCTTCAATGGGCGCCTGTGGACAATTTTTCAGGAGCCCCGCATGAGCCTTATCCCGCATTTGATCAATGGCGAACTGGTCACCGAAGACGGTCGCACCGCCGACGTGTTCAACCCGTCCACCGGCCAGGCCATCCACAAGCTGCCATTGGCCAGCCGCGAAACCATTCAGAAAGCCATCGACTCGGCCAAGGCTGCGTTTCCGGCCTGGCGCAATACTCCGCCGGCCAAACGTGCTCAGGTCATGTTCCGCTTCAAGCAACTGCTGGAACAGAACGAAGCGCGTATCGCGCAACTGATCAGCGAAGAACATGGCAAGACACTCGAGGACGCTGCCGGTGAACTGAAGCGTGGCATCGAGAACGTCGAGTTCGCTTGCGCGGCGCCGGAAATCCTCAAGGGCGAGTACAGCCGTAACGTTGGTCCGAACATCGATGCCTGGTCGGACTTCCAGCCGTTGGGCGTGGTGGCCGGTATCACTCCATTCAACTTCCCGGCCATGGTGCCGCTGTGGATGTATCCGCTGGCGATCGTCTGTGGCAACTGCTTCATTCTCAAGCCGTCCGAGCGTGATCCAAGCTCGACGCTGCTGATCGCCCAGCTGTTGCTGGAAGCCGGTTTGCCTAAAGGCGTGCTGAGCGTAGTGCACGGCGACAAGGCGGCGGTGGATGCGCTGATCGAAGCGCCGGAAGTCAAGGCGCTGAGCTTCGTGGGCTCGACACCGATTGCCGAATACATCTACGCCGAAGGCACCAAGCGCGGCAAACGCGTGCAGGCGCTGGGCGGGGCGAAGAACCACGCGGTACTGATGCCGGACGCCGATCTGGATAACGCCGTCAGCGCTCTGATGGGCGCGGCTTATGGTTCCTGCGGTGAGCGTTGCATGGCGATCTCGGTGGCCGTGTGCGTCGGTGACCAGGTGGCAGATGCGTTGGTGGCCAAACTGACGCCGCAGATCAAGGCGCTGAAGATCGGTGCCGGTACGACCTGTGGTCTGGATATGGGGCCGCTGGTTTCCGGCCAGGCACGGGACAAGGTCAGTGGCTATATAGAAGACGGCGTTTCGGCCGGTGCATCGCTGGTCGTCGATGGTCGTGGTCTGAGCGTGGCCGGTCACGAGGAAGGCTTCTTCCTGGGTGGCTGCCTGTTCGACAACGTCACGCCAGAGATGCGTATCTATAAAGAAGAGATCTTTGGGCCAGTGCTGTGCGTTGTTCGCGTCAATAGCCTGGAAGAGGCCATGCAACTGATCAACGATCACGAGTATGGCAACGGCACCTGCATCTTTACCCGTGACGGGGAAGCGGCGCGGTTGTTCTGCGATGAGATCGAAGTCGGCATGGTTGGCGTCAACGTGCCATTGCCGGTGCCAGTGGCTTATCACAGCTTTGGCGGCTGGAAGCGTTCGCTGTTCGGCGATCTGCATGCGTATGGTCCGGATGGCGTGCGTTTCTACACCCGTCGCAAGGCCATTACCCAGCGCTGGCCGCAACGGGCGAGCCATGAGGCGTCGCAATTCGCATTCCCTAGCTTGTAAGTAGAAGGGAAGAAGGCCGGCACCCTCTATTGAAGGGGGGCCGGCCTTCGTGTTTCCGGGGTTTTTTTCCTTATATGACAGAATTGTTAAATTAGGTGTTGACGGCAGATCCTGGAAGTCTATAATTCGCCCCACTTCCGGCGCAGTCGAAACGGAAAACTCCTTGGTAAACAAAGAGTTACGCAGTTTTCGGCAGTGAGTTGCTTCAGTTCATCGAAGCCCAGAAGGAGTTGGTAGGGCAGTGTGTTGTCGCCTTATTGACGATTCGATCTTCTCGGTCGAAAGCGGGGTAAAAGAGGTGTTGACAGCAGCGACTAACGCTGTAGAATTCGCCTCCCGCTGACGAGAGATCGGAAGCGCCAAGTGGTTGAAATTGCAAAGGAAACTTTGAAAATTTCTGAAAATAACCGCTTGACAGCAGCAGAGGAAAGCGTAGAATGCGCGCCTCGGTTGAGGCGAAAGATCTTAACCAACCGCTCTTTAACAACTGAATCAAGCAATTCGTGTGGGTGCTTGTGGAGTCAGGCTGATAGTCAACAAGATTATCAGCATCACAAGTTACTCCGCGAGAAATCAAAGATGTAACCAACGATTGCTGAGCCAAGTTTAGGGTTTCTTAAAAACCCAAAGATGTTTGAACTGAAGAGTTTGAT
>NZ_CABVII010000049.1 GCF_902497995.1 Pseudomonas fluorescens
TACCACGCAAGCACTGGTGATACTGGCTCGCAAACTCGCTCGAATCGTATTCGCCCTACTGAAAGGGCAGAGCGAATACCAACCGAAAGCAGGTTGAGGCTTCCCCTCAACCATAGAATCTCCCACAGTGGATGTGGTCATGCCCTTGAACCTCAGCCCTTGCCCTGTTTGTTCAACGCCGCTTCCGCCGCGGCGATTTGCGCCTGGCGCTTGACGATCATGTCGCCCACCGGCGGACCCTGGAAGCGTCGCGCTTCAAAACCGAACCAGATGATGGCCGTCAGGACCAGGAACCCGATGGTGATGTACAGCGCCCAATCGTTCGGTGGCTGGATGCCGATGATGAAAATGATCACCATCGAGAGGATCGAGAGGATGGCGAAGAATGAGTACCAGAAGCGCCCCATGTTCCACGGCCCCATGGTCGGCCACTTCGAGGTGCCGAAGGTGAACAGGCCAAGGATGATGGGGATGACGAAGGAGAAGAACAGGAAGATCACCGTGCAAGAGACCACTATGGTATAGACCGGCGTTGCACCGATCGAGATCACCGACGAGCCCCAGACGAACAACACCGCCAGCGTAGCCCCGGTCCAGATCGCTGCCACCGGGCTGCGATAGGTTGGCGAGACCGTGGCCAGGGCCTTCGAGAACGGCAGGCCACCGTCACGGGAGAAGGCGAAAATCATTCGTGAGACCGAGGTCACGGTGGCCAGCCCGCAGAGAAACTGCGAGATGAAAATCGCCAGGTACAGCGCCGTCTTGACGGTCGGGTTGACTTGAGTGTCCATCGCCCAGAAGAACACATTCCAGCCCTTGGTCGCCGCTTCGTCCATGCTCGGCAGCATCAGGACGAACGAGCTGAGCATCAGCCAGCCAAACAGCAGCGACCAGACCACCGACATGACCATGCCGACCGGCACCGACATCGCTGCATTGCGGGTCTCCTCGGAGGTGTGCGCGGAGGCGTCATAGCCGGTGATGGTGTAGATCGGCAAGAGCAGGCCGAGCATGAAAATCCAGCCGTTGGAGACCTGTGGCCAGACGCTGCCGCCGGCCTCGCCGGAATAGTTGCCAAAGGTCACCAGCCGGACGAATTCATAGCTGGGGGCCGCGATCAGGCACACGATGGTCAACGCGATCGCCGTCGCGAAGATCAGATAGCCCGAGAAGTCGGTAAGCTTTGCGGTCAGGCCAATGCCGAAATGGTTACACAGGGCCTGGATGCCGGTCAGGATCGCCAGGAAAATAACCCGGGTCGTGGTGGTGTCTTCCATGCCCAGGGTCGGTCCGAAAGCCCCGAAAAAGAAGTAATAAGTACCGACGTTGATCGCACCGAGCACCGTCACCAGCCCCAGCAGGTTGAACCAGGCCGTCAGCCAGCCGGTGAAGCGGTTACCGAGAATCGAACCCCAGTGATACAGACCGCCAGCGGTGGGGTAGGCCGAAGAAATCTGCGCCATGGCCATGGCAAAGACCCCGGAAATCAGGCAACCGATCGGCCAGCCGATGCCGATTGACGCGCCGCCTGCGCCCGAGGTGCCCTGGGCCAGCGAGTTGATGCCCCCCGAGAGGATGCAGATGATCGAAAAGGAAATGGCAAAGTTGGAGAAAACCCCCATTCGTCGCGAGAGTTGCTGGGCATAGCCCATGCTGTGCAGCACCTTGACGTCATCGTCTTGCGGCGCGCTGGTGCCGGGCTGGCTTGCTGGGTTCATTTGGTGTGCCCCTTCAGGTTCTGGAACAGGCCGAACTTCGCCGCCGTAGGCTGCAGCCATGGTTTTTTTGTAGGAGCGAGCTTGCTCGCGAAAGACTCAAGGACAACGCGTATATTCAGAAAGCACGCGTTATCGTTAACGTCCATCGCGAGCAAGCTTGCTCCTACAGACGGCCGTGATACGCCGCGTCGAAAATCTCTGCCGCACCGGCCCGGGTCAATGGCAGCGGATTGCCGCCGGCAGAGGGGTCGACGATCGCCATGTCCGCGATCAGGTCGGCTTGTCGATCGTCCACGCCCAGCTCGAACAACGTGTGTGGCACGCCGATGTCCTTGCGCAGCTTGAGGACGAAGGCGAGGAAGCTGTCGAAGCCCGGGGAGGGAAGGCGCAGCCAGGCCGCCAGGCGCGTGATGCGTTCTTCGATGGCCGGGCGATTGAACTTCAGGACATAGGGCATCAAGGTGGCGTTGGTCATGCCGTGATGGGTGTCGTACAGCGCGCCCACCGGATGGGCGAGGGCATGCATCCCGCCCAGGCCTTTCTGGAAGGCGGTGGCACCCATCGCCGCAGCTGCGAGCATCTGCCCGCGCGCCTCGAGGTCGGAGGGCATGTGCACGGCCCGCACCAGGGCGTTGGCCACCAGGCGCATGCCTTCCACGGCAATGCCCTCGGCCATGGGGTGAAAACCGGGGGCGCAATACGCCTCCAGGCAGTGCGAAAACGCATCCATGCCGGTGCCGGCGGTGACCTTGGCCGGCATGCCGACGCTCAGGGCCGGGTCGCTGATGACCACTCGCGGCATCATTTTCGGGTGAAAGATGATGCGTTTGGTGTGGGTGCGCTCGTCGATGATCACCGCCGCACGGCCCACTTCCGAGCCGGTACCCGCCGTCGTCGGCACTGCGATCACTGGAGCGATGCGGTCTTGGTCGGCCCGGGTCCAGTAGTCGCCGATGTCTTCGAAATCCCAGACCGGTCGCGTCTGGCCGCTCATGAAGGCGATGAGCTTGCCCATGTCCAGGCCGCTGCCACCGCCGAAGGCGACCACCCCATCGTGCTGGCCGGCGCGCCAGGCGTCGAGCCCGCCCGCCAGGTTGGCCTCCACCGGATTGGGCTTGAGGTCGCAAAACAGCGCCACACCAAGACCGGCGGCGCGCAGGGCGTCCAGCGCGGCGGTGGTGATCGGGGCGCGCGCCAGGCCACTGTCGGTGACCAGCAGCGGTCGTTCGATACCCTGGCTGCGGCAGGTCTCGGCCAGTTCGGCGATGCGCCCGGCACCGAAGCGGATGCTGGTGGGGTAGTTCCAGTTCGCGGTCAGACTCATGGCTCGGCTCTCATGTCTCAACCCTCAGGACTCAAGTCTCGTGGCGAAAATGGAAGGATTTCGCGCGGGTAAGATGTTCATAGCCCAGGCGCGACAGCGTGGCACCGCGCCCGCTGTGCTTGACCCCGGTCCAGGCCAGGGCCGGGTCGAGGTAATCGCAGCGGTTCATGAACACCGTGCCGGTGTCGATCTGGTTGCCCAGGTGTTCGGCGGCGGCGAGGTGTTGGGTCCAGATGGACGCGCTGAGCCCGAACTCACTGTCGTTCATCAAGGCGATGGCTTCATCGTCGCTGGCCACCGACATGATGCCGACCACCGGCCCGAAGCTTTCCTCACGCATCACCGACATCCGGTGGCTGACATCGACCAGTACTTGCGGCGCGAGGTAGGCAGTGCCCGGCGCGTAGGCGGGAAAGGCCCTCGGATCGATTAGCGCCCGGGCGCCCTGTGCCAGGGCTTCGGCGACCTGACCGCGGACGAAATCAGCGGCGCCAGACGACACCATCGGGCCGAGCGTGGTGGCTTCGTCCAGCGGATTGCCCAACACGTACTGGCGAGTCAAGGTAACGAATCGCTCGACAAAGGCCGGGTAGAGTTGTTCATCGACATAGATGCGCTCGACCGCGCAGCAGCTCTGACCGGAGTTGAAGAAACTGCCGTCCACCAGGTTTTCCACCGCGTGCTCAAGGTTGGCGTCGGACCGGACATAGGCCGGGTCCTTGCCACCGAGCTCCAGGCCCACCCCGACGAACTCTTCGATGGCAGCGTGTTCCATGCACTTGCCACCTTCCACTGAACCTGTGAAGTTCACCTGCTGCACGCGTCCAGAGGCAATGATCGCCCCGGTATAAACATGACTGAGCAGCAGGTTCTGGAACAGTCCGTCGGGCAGATGGGCGCGGCGGAACGCCTCGGCAAACCGTTCGCCGACCAGCAGCGTTTGTGAAGCGTGTTTGAGGATGACGCTGTTGCCGGCCATCAGCGCTGGAATGATCGTATTCACGGCCGTCAGATAGGGGTAATTCCAAGGGGCGACGACCAATACCGTACCCAGCGGCTCGCGTTTGATAAAACGCCGAAAGCCCGCGATGGGCGTGGGCTCGAGCGCTGCCAACGCTTCCGGAGCAATGGCGATCATATGCCGGGCACGGTCTTCGAACCCGCGCAGTTCGCCTGCGCCAAAGCGCACCGGGCGGCCCATCTGCCAGGCCAGTTCCGGCACGATTTCAGCCTTCATGGCCAACATGGCGTCCACTGCGGCGCTGCAGAAGGCGGCGCGCTCGCTCAGGGGCCGGCGTTTCCATAACGCCTGGGCCGCTTCGGCAGCGGCCAAAGCCTGGTCGATCTGCCCGGCATCGGCGCAGCGGCGTTCGGCATAAACCCGGCCATCGACCGGCGAGATGAGTTGAATCGTTGAGGTCATGATCTTCTCGATAAAAGCTGCTCAATAGCGCTCGAAACCGCGCTGCAGTTCCCAGTCGGTAATCCGCCGGTCGTACTCCTTCTGCTCCCATTCGGCGGTGTGCACGTAGTGGTCGATCACTTCATCGCCGAACGCCTCGCGCAACATGCTCGACGCCTGGAGCGCGGCACAGGCCTCGCGCAGAGTCTTGGACACTTCAGGCAGGTGCTCGTCGACGTAGGCATCGCCTTCAAAAGGCGGCACGAGCTCGAGCTTCTCGTCGATACCGGCCAGACCCGCCGCAATCAAGGCGGCGAACGCCAGGTACGGGTTGAGGTCGGCGCCGCCGATGCGACATTCGATGCGGATGGCTTTGCTGCTTTCTGCACACAAACGAAAGCCGGCGGTGCGATTGTCCCGGCTCCAGACCGCCCGCGTCGGGGCAAAAGTGCCGGCCTGGAAACGCTTGTAGGAGTTGATGTAGGGCGCGAGGAAGCAGGTGATGTCGTTGGCGTACTTGAGCTGCCCTGCGACCCAGGCGCGCATCAGCTTCGACATGCCGAACTCTGCCTTGGCGTCGAAGAACAGCGACTTCTTGCCATTTTTGTCCCACAGCGAATTATGGATGTGGCTGCTGGAACCGGCGGCGTCATAACGCCACTTGGCCATGAAGGTGATCGCCTTGCCCTGCAGCTGCGCGATCTCTTTGCAGGCGTGCTTGATGATGACGTGGTGGTCGGCCATGGTCAGGGCATCGGCGTAACGAATGTTGATCTCTTCCTGGCCCGGCCCCCATTCACCCTTGGAGTTTTCCACGGGAATGCCCGAGGCCTGCAGATGTTTGCGAATCGCCCGCAGCACCGGTTCCTCGCGGGTGGTCTGCAGGATGTTGTAATCCTCGATGTAATGGCCGGCGGTCTTGGGCTGGTGGTAATTGCGGTTGTGGATGGCCTCGTAGCTCTCGTCGAACAGATAGAACTCCAGTTCCGAGGCGAACATGCCGGTATAACCGCGCTCGCGCAGGCGCTCGACCTGCTTTTTCAGGATGGCCCGCGGGCTGTGCGGCAAGTCTTGTCTATGGTGATGATCGAGCACGTCGCACAACACCAGGGCCGTGCACTCGAGCCACGGCACCCGGCGCAACGTGGCCATGTCCGGCTTGAGCACGAAGTCGCCATAGCCTTTACTCCAGCTGGCGGCGGCATAACCCGGCACCGGCTCCATGTCGATGTCATCGGCCAGCAGGTAATTGCAGCAGTGGGTTTCTTCATGGCCGCTGTCGATGAAAAACTCGACCTGGAAGCGCTTGCCGACCAGTCGGCCCTGCATATCGACCATGCACACCAGCACGGTATCGATTTCGCCGGCAGCAGCGGCACGTTTGAGTTGGTCGAAACTGAGGAGCGGTTCGGTCATCGCGTCAGTCCTGCGTGGAGGGGTTGGACCTTTCTGAAATAGCTGTTGCAGACGCTCTCCAGAAAAAACCAAAACCTGCAGACACGAGCATCGTGGGCAATGAGCTGTTCTTAGCTTAGCTTACTGTTGGAATGCGCAAGTTTCGCCAATCGAAGCCGGACCAATAGGGCCGGGCACAGGCTCGCGAGGAGACAGAGATGGGTAAGAAAAGAGAGCACAACACCTACCGACAGCTGAAAAAGCAGTACCCGGATTACCTGGCCGCCGTGCAGGCGCTGGGCACGGCGGTGCGACATGCCGGCCCACTGGACGATCAAGTGGTCCAGCTGATCCAGCTCGGTGCCGCGGCAGCCATTCGCTCCGAGGGCGCTGTGCACAGTCATGCCAGGCGGGCACTGGAAGCGGGCGCCACGCCAGAGCAGATCCGACATGCACTGATCGCACTGACGAGCACCATCGGTTTCCCTACCGTGGTGGCGGCCATCAGCTGGGCAGAGGATGTGCTCGAGCGATGAACGGGCAGCCATTTACCTGGCTGGATCCGGCCCCTGGCGGAACCGCTGCGCAATGGCCTCGGCAAACGGATAAAGCGCAAAGTACGGCCGGGCTTCGTCGATGACCCGCTGGAATGATGGTCGTTGAGTCAGCCGGTCGAAATAGGCGTTCAAGTGGCTGCAGTTGTCGGGAAACGGCTGCAGCGTGCTGGCATAAAACAGTGCCGGGGCCGCGGCGCAATCGGCCAGGCTAAAGTCCGCGCTGGCGACCCAGGTTCGGGACGCCAGCTGGCGCTCGAGCATGCCGTACGCCGTCGTCAGCAGGGCGCGTTCTCTGGTCAGATCACCGTTGGCGCCGAGCAGGCGATCGCTGACAATCTGTTGCATCGGGTGCTGGACGTAGTTGTCGAAAAAGCGGTCCCACAGCCGCACCTCCAGCGCGGTCTCCCAATCGCCTGGCAGCAGCGGGTGTTGACCTGGATACAGTCGATCCAGGTATTCGATGATGACCGTGGCTTCCGGCACGCTGCGCTGTCGAGCGTGATCGCGGATCACCGGAAACTTGCCGATCGGCCACAGCGCTTGAAGCTCTGCCCGGTCGGCAGTGTCCGCCAGATCGATGATTCGGCGTTCGAAGTCGATGCCCAGTTCATAGAGTGCAATCAGCACCTTGTGGCAATACGACGACAGCGGGTGGTAGTAAAGCGTCAGTGACATCATCCAACTCCTCGGCGCACGCGGCCCCCTGTTCCGAATTTCAACAAGCATAGCGAAGCACCGGACAGCCCTTGCCTTGGGTTACGAGCGGTCATGCCGCATCGCCAGGGCGCGGCTGCCCAAGGCGATGGCCAGTGCAATGGCGATCAGACTCAGCGCGACAGCGAAGGTGATCCGCATGCCGCTGGCAACCGCCTCGGGGTGCGCGCTGCTGATCCCGGCCGTCGCCGAGGCCAGCGCAAACACCGCGCCCAAGGCGCCGGCCCCGGTGATGAGCCCCAGATTGCGCGACAGGTTGAGCAGGCCGGAGATGACGCCCCGCTGCTCCGGCGCCACATCGGCCATGACCACGGTGTTGTTGGCGGTCTGGAACAGCGCATAGCCGAGGATGACGACCACCATGGGCGCGAGATAGCCGCCGATGCCGAGCGTATGGGGTAACACCGATAGCGCCAGGCAGCCGGCCACCATGGCGATCAGCCCGGCGAGGGTCATGCGTTGGGCGCCAAAACGGTCGGCGACGCGACCTGCGGGCACGCCCGTCAGCGCCACCACAAACGGCCCGGCCGACAACACCAGCCCGACCTCAACAGCATCAAGCCCGAGTGCCTGCGTGAGATAGAAGGGCCCGACCACCAGCGTCGCCATCATCACCGTCGCCACGAGTGTGCTCATGGCGAGGCTGGCGCTCAGCAGCGGGTCGCGCAACAGCGCCAACCGAATCAAGGGTGAGTTGACTCGGGACTGGACGAAGACGAACAGGGCGACGCCAACACCCGCCGCCAACAGCAAAGCCAGGTTGAGGTGATCGAAGCTGCCGCGTCCGAGCGTCAGGGCCAGGGCGTATGCCCCAAGCGTCAGCGCCAGCAGTAGGGTGCCCAGCGAGTCGAAGCGCGCGTGCTCGGATCTGGCTTTCTGGCGATCAGCTGGCAAGTAGCGATGGGCGAGCCACCCCGTCAGCAAACCCAGCGGCACAGTGATCAGGAAGAGCGCCTGCCAGCCGAAACCGGCGATCAGTATGCCGCCGAGCGATGGTCCCATCGCGGTGCCAATCGCCGACATCGTTCCCAACAAACCCATGGCGCTGCCGGTTTTGTCCTTCGTCACCGTCTCCCCGACGAAGGCCATGGTCAGCGCCATCATGATTGCCGCGCCGAGGCCCTGCAGCCCCCGGGCGCCAATCAGCAACCACAGCGTCGGCGCCAGGGCGCACAGGGCCGAGGCCAGGGTGAACAGGCCGATGCCGCTCAGCAGCAGGCGCCGACGACCGATGATGTCGCCGAGCCGACCGACGCTGACGATCAGGGTGGTGATCGCCAGCAGATAAGCGAGGACGACCCATTGCACCTGCTGGAACGAGGCGTCGAATACGGCGGCCAGGGTCGGAAGGCCGACATTGGCGATGCTGGTGCCGAGCGAGGACAGCAACATTGAAAGCGCCAGGCTGGCCAATGCCCACCGAACGCAAGCAATGGGTTGCGTGGAGTCTGCCATGGCAATGGTTGGCTTCATCTTGCCCCTCTTTTATGTAGTCACTCCCGAAGTGGAGCTGTCGCAAATGTACGCCCGGGCCTAACATGGCGGAAGGTGCAGCATTTGCATTGAGTACGTGCAACAAACGCCATCTCACCATGCTAAGGGGCGACAGATGTCCATTCCCGATCTCAATCTGTTGGTCACCCTTGATGTGCTGCTCGCCGAAGGCAGCGTTGCGCGCGCCGCCAAACGCTTGCGGCTGAGCCCGTCGGCGATGAGTCGGGCGCTGGCGCGCTTGCGCGAAACCACCGGCGATCCGCTGCTGGTCAGGGCCGGACGGGGCCTGGTGCCGACGCCTCGGGCGCTGGAGCTGCGCGAGCGGGTCAGTCAGCTGGTGCAGGACGCAGCAGCGGTCCTGCGGCCGGCCGAGCAGCCGGACCTCACGCAACTCGACCGCACCTTCACCCTGCGCAGCAGTGAAGGGTTCGTCGAGAATTTCGGCGCGGCGCTCATCGCGCGCATTACCAGGCAAGCGCCCGGGGTGCGGCTGCGCTTCATGCACAAACCCGACAAGGACAGCACTTCATTGCGCGACGGCACGGTCGATCTGGAGACGGGCGTAGTGGGCAAGTCTGCCAGTCCCGAGCTGCGGACACAGGGGTTGTTTCGCGACCGCTTGATTGGCGTTGTACGCAGGGGGCATCCACTGGCTCAGGGCGAGATCACGCCCGCCCGGTATGCGGCGGGCAGCCACATCAGCGTGTCCCGGCGGGGGCTCGAAGGAGGGCCGATCGATGACGCCCTGAAGCCGCTTGACCTGCAGCGGCAGATAGCGACCATAGTCGCCGGTTTCTCGACCGCACTGGCGCTGGCCCGGGCCACCGACATGATAGCCAGTGTTCCTGAGCGGCACACCGCCAGCCTTCGAGAAGGGATGCACAGCTTTGCTTTGCCCTTTGCCGTGCCGACGTTCACCGTGGCAATGCTGTGGCACCCGCGGCTGGAGGCCGATCCCGCCCACCGGTGGTTACGCAGTTGTGTTCATGAGGTCTGTGCACAGTAGGCAGCAGCAAGTTGATAGGCTGTACGTATGTTCATCAGTGTTAAATCCACGTAACGCCGTTGAGTAGGGTTAGTCATAACACCAAACGATTCCGCCTGAGCGCCCATCCGCTCTCAAAAAGTGAATGAACGGGACGAATGCCGGGCCAGCCCGGCGTCCAGCAGATGCTCGACGAGTACGTCGTTCAAGAAGCGGAACTGATCGTTGAGCCCGACCACTTCGTTGCTGAAGTGGTGGGTGGCGGCCGGCATCAGCAACGCTTCGAAGTCCTGGTCGAACACCAGCGAGCGTTCTTTGCGCGAGACGGCTTGCTGGGCGTAGTAGTTGTTGCCGAAGACCGCAAAGCTCACGGCCAGGGTGATGGAGTGGATCATGACGTGCGCTCCTCGGACAGGACGTACCAGGAAAAAATGCTCAGGGTGACGGCGGTCAGGGCCAGGCAGGTCAGGAGATGGATGATCATGATGTGCCCCTCCGATGCGGGGTTTGGTGTTGGGGTTGAGATTGATCCTACGCTGACGGTGGTTGAGCGGAAGGCATTCGGGGCGATGGTGGATATCGATGTCAGTGATGGTCGGTTTTTTCGGTGTTGCTGAGGGCCTCTTCGCGGGCAAGCCCGCTCCCACAGGGGGCTGCGTCGTGCACAAAACGGTGTTCCACCACCGAACCCTGTGGGAGCGGGCTTGCCCGCGAAGAGGCCCTGAGCCTCACCACCAACATCCAGACGAATGGCCAACCACCGCCACCTATACTCAAATCAGAAGGCTTCCAACCCCCGAATATTCTGTTCAGGGGACGTCTGTAGGACACCGCGATCTTGAACCTGCGTTCGCTGATCGTCGCCGTGCTGGTGGTGTTGGCGGGGTGCGTCACGCCTGCGCGTGCCCCGGTGACAGCCCCGCCGGTAGTGATTTCCCAGAGCACCTGGCAGCAGGTGGACCGGGAGATCGTCGCGGCGTCGCAATCGGCCACCGAACAGGCGAAAATCTACTCGCGCGGTGCCATGGATTACTGGCGGACCCGGGTCTATCAATTGACAGAAGAGAACTTCATCCCCTGGTTCAGCAGTTACTGGACCCAGGAATGGATATCGATGAAGGTCAGTTGGTACAGCCTCAGCGCCCAGGGCGAGCAAGATGCCTCTGCCAAGCGCCTGGCCGCCTATCTGCTGGAGCAATACCAGCAGCGAGTGCTCGCGCCGGTCGCGGTGGAAATCGATCCCGACCAGATTCTCAGTCTGGCTATGGCGTTCTACGTGGACATACTCCAGGAAGAACTGCAGCGCATCTCCCAGCGTCACGGGGTGCCGATGGCCCAGCTCAATGGCCGTATCCAGAAGATCCCGGCCATCGCCCTGGGGCCGCCCCCGGCACGGAACGCCTCGCTTTACCAGGTGGTGCATATCCAGCCGCTGAATACCTTGCCGGCATATGCGGCGCTGATCGACAAGATCCACAAGGCGGGCGGCGACAAGGGGGTGGAAAATACCGACACCGCCATGGCACCGGTGGCCAAGCGTGCCAGCAAACGGATCGAAGCCGAAATGGCCCCGCGCGGGGCGGCCAGTGCCGTGGCCGCGGCGGCGGGGAAACTGGCCGGGGCCTTGATTTCCGTGGGGGTGGCGGGCATCCGGGCGATCATTCAGGCCAATGACCGGCCCGACAGCGAAGCGCTGATTCGCAGCAGTCTGGGCAACACCTTCGACAAGGCCTGGACGAAGCTGGTGCAGAATCCGACCTCCGGTGTGATGGCGGGGACGCTGTACATGGCGGCGCAGATCGAAGGCAACCTGGCGGGGAGCGCCGAAATACCGTCGGTCAGCTCGGGCAGCGGATCGGTCGATTGGACCGCGCCCCAATCGACTAACCAGCAGATCGCCCCATGACCCAAGGAGAACCGCCATGTCCTACGTAGATGGCTTTGTAATCGCCGTACCCACCGCCAACCGCGAGCAATTCAAGAAACACGCCGAGTCCGCCGCCGCCGTTTTCATCGAGAACGGGGCGCTCAGCCTTGCCGAATGCTGGGGCGACGATGTGCCTGATGGCAAGGTGACGTCGTTTCCCATGGCGGTGAAGCTCAAGGACGACGAAACCGTGGTGTTTTCCTGGATCGTCTGGCCCGACAAGGCCACCCGGGACAAGGGCATGGAAAAACTCATGGCCGATCCGCGGCTCCAGCCCGACGTCAATCCGATGCCGTTCGATGGCCAGCGCATGATCTTCGGCGGTTTCGACATGCTCGTTAAGGCTTGAAACCCACGACAGGATCACTCCGGTGTCGGGGTGATCCTGCAACTCTTGCGTTGACGAATCTCGCTGTCCGACGGCCGCTCCTTGACGAACTCGAAGCGCGGCTCTCCTTCGTTGTAATGGACCAGCCAGCCCCATTCCAGCTCGGACTCATCCTGACCGGGTTTCGGCGGCACGGCCCACCATGGCTCTTTGCTGATGATTTCTCGCATGGCCCCCTCCAGTTGAAGCGTTTGCATGAACTATAACTTGGATGTCAGGAGGTGCCACGTATGAGCGACGAATCCCACGAGCCGTTGAAACGACTGTTTTTTGCCCTGGACTGCGCGCCGGCCCAGCGCAAGGCGATTGCCCAATGGCGCAGTGATCTTCAACTCAGGAGCGGACGCCCGGTGCCGGCGGAAAATTTCCACCTGACGCTGTTGTTTCTGGGCGCGGTCGGTGTGGCGCAGATCGCCGAAATCTGTACGGCCGTCGCGAAAGTCCGAAAACCGGGCGTGCCTTTGCGGGTTATGCTGGATCGTCTGGATGTCTGGCGCAGGGCAGGGGTGCTGGTGCTGGCGCCTGAGCAGGCACCGCCGGAGTTGTTGCGCCTGGTGTATGCGCTGGAGCAGGCGATGTTGCCGTTCCGGATGGAAGATGCGCCGAAGGAGTTTCGCCCCCACCTGACCTTGATGCGCGACTATCGAATGCCGGTGCCTGAGTCTGTGACGCCACCCGAGTTCTTTTTACGCGCCGAACACTTCACGTTGTTCGAATCCCATAAAGGGCGTTATCGGGCGCTGGCGCAATGGCCACTGGTTGCGTTGTAGCCAAAAAAGAGGCGCCCGAGGGCGCCAAACTTCACCTTGACCGAGGGAGCCAGGTGAGGCCGTTCGTCAGAGAGGAGGGCAGCGGTGGTAAGGCGCTGCGTGAACGGAAAACGTTGGAAAACACAAATTTTTCATGTCTGGCCCACCCCTGTAGGAGCGAGCGGGCGGCGATCCGACTTGCCCGCGAAAGCGGTGTGCCAGTCGCCATCAATCTTGAATTTGATGGCCCCTTCGCGGGCAAGCCCGCTCCCACAGGGGTCTATGGTGGAACACGGATTTGTGAACGACCCAGCCCCTCTGGGAGCCGGGCTTGCCCGCGATGGCAATGTCAAATACAACAGAGATGCCAGGGGAATTACTGACCGAGCTTCACCCGCGTCCACCCCCGGGTCATCACCCGCTGCACGCCAATCGGCATATCCGGAATCGCATACAAGGTCGCCATCACCGCCTGCGAAGGATACGACCCGGGATCATTCCGAATCGCCTCATCCACCAAGGGCGTCGCCGCCGCGTTGGCATTGCTGTAGCCGATGTTGTTGGTGATCTCGGCAATGATGTCCGGGCGCATCAGGAAGTTCATGAACAGGTAGGCGTTGTCCACGTTCGCCGCGTCCCGGGGAATGGCGACCATGTCATAGAAACTGCCGGCACCTTCCTTCGGAATGCTGTAGTCGACCTTCACCTTGTCGCCGGCTTCCTGGGCGCGAGCCTTGGCTTGCAGCACGTCGCCTGAGTAACCGACGGCCACACAGATGTTGCCGTTGGCCAGGTCCGAGATGTACTTCGACGAATGGAAGTACGCCACCGATGGCCGAATCTTCATGAACAGTGCTTCGGCTTCGGCGATCTGCGCCTTGTCCCGGGAATTGACCGGGTAGCCCAGGTAGTGCAGGGCGGCCGGGAGCATCTCGGTCGGCGAATCAAGGAAGCTGATGCCGCAGGCCTTCAGTTTTTCCGCATTTTGCGGTTTGAACAGCAAATCCCAGGAGTTGGTTGGCGCATTGGCACCCAGCACTTCCTTGACCTTGTCCGGGTTGAAGCCAATGCCGATCGAGCCCCACATGTACGGGAAGGCATGACCGTTATCCGGATCGCTGGCGGAAGCGTTTTTCAACAGGACCGGGTTGAGGTTTTTCCAGTTCGGCAGCTTCGACTTGTCCAGTTCCTGATATACCCCGGCCTTGATCTGCTTGGCCAGGAAACTGTTGGACGGCACGACGATGTCGTAGCCGGATTTGCCGGCCAGCAGCCGTGCTTCAAGGGTTTCGTTACTGTCGAACACATCGTAGGTCACGCTGATACCGGTCTCGTCTTCGAACTTCTTGACGGTGTCCGGCGCGATGTAGTCCGACCAGTTGTAGACGCGCAGTACCTTGTCATTGGCCTGGGCGCCGGTAGCCATCGCGCCCAATAAGGACAGGGTCAGCAGAGTCCTGCCAAACATTTTCATCGGTACTACTCCATATCTTTTTTATTCAAAATCACACAGCAAAAATGCGGTGAACACAAAACCTGTGGCAGTGAACCCAAACCTGTGGCGGTGACCACAAGACCTGTGGTGAGGGGGCTTGCCCCAATGTCAGTCAGGTAAGACGCGGAACCTGTGGGAGCGGGCTTGCTCGCGAATGCGGTCGATCAGTCGCCATTAATGTTGAATTTAATGGCCCCTTCGCGAGCAAGCCCGCTTGTATGCTAGGACTTGAAGGGAGGAGAAGGGACAAAGCCCGATTCTGACTGTTGACGCAGTACAGATCCGTGGGAGATTTCGCCCCTCCTCCTTTCACCCAAGCGCCGA
>NZ_CABVII010000050.1 GCF_902497995.1 Pseudomonas fluorescens
TACCACGCAAGCACTGGTGATACTGGCTCGCAAACTCGCTCGAATCGTATTCGCCCTACTGAAAGGGCAGAGCGAATACCAACCGAAAGCAGGTTGAGGCTTCCCCTCAACCATAGAATCTCCCACATGAACTGCGCTTAACTGACTGGCATTTGGGCAAGCCCCCTCACCACAGTTCGCTTAACTGAGGAGTAATGGCGCTACGCCGTTGCTCCTGCCAGTTGCTTTTTCGGTTGCTGCCAGGATTCGCTGGCGGTCTGGTCCATTGCTTCCTGGATCGCCCGTTTGCGGGTGGCTTCGGCGCGGCGGCTGAAATACCAGACCATGAAGGTCACGATCGATACCGCCAGCAAAATCAGACTGGCCACGGCGTTGATCTCGGGCTTCACCCCCAGCCGCACCGCCGAGAACACTTCCATCGGCAAGGTCGTCGAACCCGGGCCGGAGACGAAGCTCGCCAACACCAGGTCATCCAGCGACAGCGCAAAGGACATCATGCCGCCCGCCGCCAGTGACGGCGCGATCATTGGAATGGTGATCAGGAAAAACACCTTGAACGGCTTGGCCCCGAGGTCCATGGCCGCTTCTTCGATGGACAGGTCCAGCTCGCGCAGGCGGGCGGAAACTACCACCGCCACATAAGCGGCACAAAAGGTGGTGTGGGCGATCCAGATGGTGACGATGCCACGCTCCATAGGCCAGCCGATCAACTGCGCCATGGCCACGAACAACAGCAACAGCGACAGACCGGTGATCACTTCCGGCATCACCAGGGGCGCAGTCACCAGACCACCGAACAAGGTCCGGCCCTTGAAACGCGTGACGCGAGTCAGCACAAACGCCGCCAGGGTCCCCAGCGCTACGGCGGCAATCGCGGTGTAGCAGGCGATTTCCAGCGAGCGCACCACCGAGCCCATCAGTTGCGAGTTGTCGAGCAGCCCGGCATACCACTTGAACGACCAGCCACCCCACACCGTCACCAGCTTGGAGGCGTTGAACGAGTAGATCACCAGGATCAGCATCGGCAGGTAGATGAACGACAGGCCGAACACCAGCATCATTTTTGAAAAACCGAAACGTTTCATCCCCGTGCCTCCATCTCTTTGGCCTGGCTGCGGTTGAACAGCAGAATCGGCACAATCAGGATCAACAACATCACCACCGCCAAGGCGGACGCCACCGGCCAATCGCGGTTGTTGAAGAACTCTTGCCACAACACACGGCCGATCATCAGGGTTTCCGGGCCACCCAGCAGTTCCGGAATCACGAACTCGCCGACCACCGGAATGAACACCAGCATGGCGCCTGCGATGATCCCGTTCCTGGCCAGCGGTACGGTGATTTTCCAGAAGTTGTTGAAGTTGCTCGAACCCAGGTCCGAGGCGGCCTCCAGCAGGCTCTGATCGTGCTTGACCAGGTTGGCGTACAGCGGCAGCACCATGAACGGCAGGTAGGCGTAGACCACCCCGATGTACACCGCGGTGTTGGTGTTGAGGATTTCGATCGGGTGGTCGGTCAGCCCGGTCCACATCAGAAACCCGTTGAGCAAACCGTTGTTGCTGAGGATGCCCATCCATGCATAGACGCGGATCAGGATCGCGGTCCAGGTCGGCATCATGATCAGCAACAGCAGGACGTTCTGGGTTTCCTTGTTGGCCTTGGTGATCGCGTAGGCCATCGGGAAGCCGAGCACCAGGCACATCAGCGTGCTGAAAAACGCGACCTTCAACGAGCCGAAGTAAGCCGAGATGTACAACTCATCCTGGGTCAGCAGCGAGTAGTTGCCGAGGTTCAGCAGCAGCTCGAATTTCTGCTCGGCGAAGGTGTAGATCTCGGAGTAGGGGGGAATGGCCAGCGCCGCTTCCGAGAAGCTGATCTTCATCACCAGAAAGAACGGCAACAGGAAAAACAGGCACAGCCAGAGGAACGGAATCCCGATGACGAGCTTTCGACCACTCGGCATCAGCCGCAGGAACTGCTGATTGAGTGTGTTCATGAGCGCAGTACCACGCCGCTGTCGTCTTCCCACCACACGTAGACCTTGTCGTCCCAGGTCGGACGCGCGCCACGGCGTTCGGCGTTGGCCATGAACGACTGCACCACCTTGCCCCCAGGCAGCTCGACGTAAAACACCGAGTGGCCGCCGAGGTAGGCGATGTCATGCACCTTGCCCTGGGACCAGTTGTAGCGGGTCTCGGGTTGGGTGGTGCTGACCAGCAGTTTTTCCGGGCGGATGGCGTAGGTGATCGACTTGTCCTGCACCGAGGTGCTGACGCCATGGCCGACGTAAATCTTCTGCTCCAAATCCTTGCTGTGAATGATCGCGTGACCCTCAAGGTCTTCCACGACCGTGCCATCGAAGGCGTTCACGTTGCCGATGAACTCGCAGACCATGCGGCTGACCGGCGCTTCATAGATGTCCACCGGGCTGCCGATCTGCGCGATCCAGCCCAGGTGCATGATCGCGATGCGCTGGGCCATGGTCATGGCCTCTTCCTGATCGTGGGTCACCATCACGCAGGTCACGCCGACGCGCTCGATGATCTCGACCAGTTCAAGTTGCATCTGCGAGCGCAGCTTTTTATCCAGCGCGCCCATGGGCTCGTCGAGCAGCAGCAGCTTCGGCCGCTTGGCCAGGGAACGGGCGAGGGCCACACGCTGACGCTGACCGCCGGACAACTGATGGGGTTTGCGCTTGGCGTACTGGGTCATGTGCACCAGGCGCAGCATCTCTTCGACGCGGGCGTCGATTTCGCTGGCGGGCAAACGGTCCTGCTTCAAGCCGAAGGCAATGTTCTGCGCGACCGTCATGTGCGGGAACAGCGCATAGGACTGGAACATCATGTTGATCGGCCGTTCATACGGCGGCATGTCGGTGATGTCGACTCCGTCGAGCAGAATCCGGCCTTCGGTCGGGCGCTCGAAGCCGGCGAGCATGCGCAGCAGCGTCGATTTGCCCGAGCCGGAACCGCCGAGCAGGGCGAAGATTTCCCCTTGATGAATCTCAAGCGAGACATCGTCCACCGCGGTGGTTTCGTCGAACTTCTTGGTGACTCGGTCGATTTTCACCAGCACCTTTTTCGGTGCCTGGTGACCTTCAAGAGCCTTCCTGTAGATGCTGGAGGCGTTTGCCATGTGAAACTCCCAACAGGTTTCAGTCGTCGGGCCAACGCGGCCTGACTTAAGAGTGGATTGCAAACCTGAGCCGTGTGGTACCAGTCAATTCGGCGCCGATTCCCTGTGGGAGCGGGCTTGCTCGCGAAAGCGGTGTATCAGGCAGCATCAATGTCGACTGACACTCCCTCTTCGCGAGCAAGCCCGCTCCCACCCTGGAATTGCGTTTGACTCACTGGCATCGCCCGGCCCGGGCTTATTCGGCACCGCCGTCCTGGCTGCCTGTTCGTACTTGTTGTTATTGCAGTGTGTTGTTTCGCAAGTCACGGACGCGCAAAGGCACGCCCGCCAGACTCACGGGGGCAGTAAATTGATGTTTTAGGTCAGCGGGTTTTACGCAGCGCGGCCCGTCGTCGGCACGCCTCACCAAACGCCTGGAAAATACTCAAATAAGGAGGATTCGAAAGCACCTGCCATTCCGGGTGCCACTGCACACCGACGGCGAAGGCCTTGCTGTGCTCGACCGAGATCGCCTCGATCAAACCGTCCGGCGCCACCGCTTCCGAGCGCAGGCCGGGCGCCAGTCGATCGATGCCTTGACTGTGAATCGAATTGACCTGGAACTCCTGCGGCAGATCCAGCGCTTCAAACACGCCGCCCGGTTGCACCGTCACCCCATGCGCCGGAGCGTACTGCACCGCCAGTTCCGGACTGTCCGCTTCGCGGTGATCGAGCATGCCCGGCAGTTCATGCACCTTCTGATGCAGGCTGCCGCCAAACGCGACGTTCATTTCCTGGAAGCCGCGGCAGATGCCGAGCACCGGAACACCGACGGCGATGGCTGCACGCAATAAAGGAAGGGTGGTGGCATCCCGCGCCGGATCGTGATCCGTGCCGGGGACGCTGTCCGGGCCTTGATAGTGGAAGGGTTCCACATTCGAGGGCGAGCCGGTCAGCAACAGACCGTCGAGCTGCGCGAGCAGGTCCTCGATGTCGGTCAGATCGCCTAAGGAAGGAATGACCACTGGCAATCCTGAAGCCGCGACGCTGACAGCACGCAAGTACTTGTCGCCGCTGACGTGGTAAGGGTGCAGGCCAATCTGTTTGACGCACGCTGTAACGCCGATCAATGGCTTGAGTGCCATTTTTATCACCTCGAAGTTTCACACTTGAACGAGCTTTTCCGGAGCTTAGCCTTGTTGATTTTAATTAACAACTCTCATGTAAAAAATTCTAAACGCCGCACGTCTGATCTTCAGGATTTACGCGGTGTGCAAGACTGATCTGGCACTCTCGCGCCCAAGAAAGGCCCGAAAATAAAGGTTGAGAGGCCAAGTGTTCGCTATTGACTTCACTTTGCCGTTCGGGTTGACTGGGCTCGCAACAAGGTAGTGAACATAATAATTAACAGCTAATAGGTGCATCATGTCGGTCCCTCTGCGTACCGTTCAACTCAACGAAGCAAACGCATTCCTTAAGAAATATCCTGAGGTTTTGTACGTCGACCTTCTGATTGCGGATATGAACGGTGTGGTGCGCGGCAAGCGCATCGAGCGCACCAGTCTTCATAAGGTCTACGAAAAAGGCATCAACCTGCCGGCGTCCCTGTTTGCTCTGGACATCAACGGTTCTACGGTGGAAAGCACCGGCCTGGGTCTGGACATCGGCGACTCAGACCGAATCTGCTTCCCCATCCCTGATACGCTCAGCATCGAGCCCTGGCAGAAGCGCCCGACCGCGCAACTGCTGATGACCATGCACGAACTCGAAGGCCAGCCGTTCTTCGCTGACCCTCGTGAAGTGCTGCGTCAGGTAGTGAGCAAGTTCGATGCAATGGGCCTGACCATCTGCGCCGCGTTCGAACTCGAGTTCTACCTGATCGACCAGGACAACGTGAACGGTCGTCCGCAGTCGCCACGCTCGCCGGTGTCCGGCAAACGTCCGATCTCGACCCAGGTGTACCTGATCGACGACCTCGACGAATACGTCGACTGCCTGCAAGACATCCTCGAAGGCGCGAAAGAGCAGGGCATTCCTGCCGACGCCATCGTCAAGGAAAGCGCCCCGGCGCAGTTCGAAGTGAACCTGCACCACGTCAACGACCCGATCAAGGCCTGCGACTACGCGGTGTTGCTCAAGCGTCTGGTTAAGAACATCGCCTACGACCACGAGATGGACACCACCTTCATGGCCAAGCCGTATCCGGGCCAGGCGGGCAATGGTCTGCACGTGCACATTTCGATTCTCGACAAGGAAGGCAACAACATCTTTGCCAGCGAGGATCCCGAGCAGAACGCCGCACTGCGTCACGCGATCGGCGGTGTGCTCGAGACCCTGCCGGCGCAGATGGCCTTCCTGTGCCCGAACGTCAACTCGTACCGTCGTTTCGGCGCACAGTTCTACGTGCCGAACTCGCCGACCTGGGGCATCGACAACCGTACTGTGGCGGTACGTGTGCCGACCGGTTCGCCGGACGCGGTGCGCATCGAACACCGGGTTGCCGGCGCCGATGCCAACCCTTACCTGCTGATGGCGTCGGTCCTGGCCGGTATTCACCATGGCCTGACCAACGAAATCGAACCGGGCGCACCCGTCGAAGGCAACAGTTACGAGCAAAACGAGCAGAGCCTACCGAACAACCTGCGCGATGCCCTGCGCGAGCTGGACGACAGCGAAGTCATGTCGCGCTACATCGACCCGATGTACATCGACGTGTTCGTGGCGTGCAAGGAAAGCGAGCTGGCCGAGTTCGAGAACTCCATCTCGGACCTTGAGTACAACTGGTACTTGCATACCGTCTGATGCGGCACCCCCCGATCAACTGTGGGAGCGACGGTGCGACGATTCGACCTGCTCGCGAAGGCGTCGGCACATTTAACACTGATGTCGTCTGGCACACCGCTTTCGCGAGCAGGCTCGCTCCCACAGGGAATTTTGTGGCGTACACAGGCTCTGCGACACAGCTGATCAACTGTGGGAGCGGGCTTGCTCGCGAAGGCGGCGGCACAGTCAACATTGATGTCGCCTGACACGCCGCTTTCGCGAGCAAGCCCGCTCCCACAGGGGATTGTGTTGTTCTGATACTTGATTGGTCGGCTTTAGTCCGACGACTACTTATTCCTCTGCGTCGAGTCACAACCATGACAAACACTCGCAGCGACTGGGAACAACGCTTCCAGTCCCTAACAATAGAAAGCCGCGCCTTCATCGACGGCCAATACCGCCCGGCACTCAGCGGTGACACCTTTGAATGCATCAGCCCGGTCGACGGCCGCTTCCTGGCCAACGTCGCCAGCACCGACGAAGCCGACGCCAACGCCGCGGTCGCCATCGCACGGCAGACCTTCGAATCCGGCATCTGGGCGCGATTGGCACCCGCAGAACGCAAGCGCATCCTGATCCGCTTCGCCGACCTGATCCTGGCCAACCAGGAAGAACTGGCCCTGCTCGAAACCCTCGACATGGGCAAACCGATCAGCGATTCGATGAACATCGACATCCCGGCGACCGCCAACGCGATCCGCTGGAGCGCCGAAGCCATCGACAAGATCTACGACGAAGTCGCCGCCACACCCCACGACCAACTCGGCCTCATCACCCGCGAACCCGCAGGCGTCGTCGCCGCCATCGTGCCGTGGAACTTCCCGCTGATCATGGCCAGCTGGAAGTTCGCCCCCGCCCTGGCAGCAGGCAACTCGTTCATCCTCAAGCCTTCGGAAAAGTCGCCACTGACTGCGCTCCGCATCGCCCAGCTGGCGCTGGATGCAGGCATCCCCAAAGGCGTGTTCAACGTCCTCCCGGGTTACGGTCACACCGTCGGCAAGGCGCTGGCGTTGCACATGGACGTCGACGTACTGGCCTTCACCGGCTCCACCGCGATCGCCAAGCAACTGCTGATCTACGCCGGGCAAAGCAACATGAAACGCGTCTGGCTCGAAGCAGGGGGCAAGAGCCCGAACGTGGTGTTCGCCGACGCGCCGGACCTGCGCGCGGCAGCACAAGCGGCGGCCAGTGCCATCGCTTTCAACCAGGGCGAAGTCTGCACCGCCGGTTCGCGCTTGCTGGTCGAGCGCTCGATCCGTGAGCAGTTCATCCCGTTGCTGGTCGAAGCGCTGCAAGCCTGGAAACCGGGGCATGCACTCGACCCGCAAACCACCGTCGGCGCCGTCGTCGATCAGCGCCAACTGGACAACGTGCTGCGCTACATCCAGGTCGGCAAAGACCAGGGCGCGCAACTGATCGCCGGCGGCAGCCGCACCCTCGAAACCACCGGCGGCCTGTACGTGGAACCGGCGATCTTCGACGGCGTGACCAACGCCATGACCATCGCCCGGGAAGAAATCTTCGGCCCGGTGCTGTCGCTGATCACCTTCGACACCTTCGATGAAGCGCTGGCGATTGCCAACGACAGCATCTTCGGCCTGGCCGCAGGTGTGTGGACCAGCAACCTGAGCAAGGCCCACACCTTCGCCCGCGGCCTGCGCGCCGGCAGCGTCTGGGTCAACCAGTACGACGGCGGCGACATGACCGCGCCGTTCGGCGGATACAAGCAGTCGGGTAACGGTCGGGACAAATCGCTGCACGCGTTCGACAAATACACCGAACTCAAAGCGACCTGGATCAAGCTCTGACACCTCTACAACGGCGGTCGCCGGCAGGTGCCAGCGACCATCGGAGAATTTTATGAAGCAAAGCTCTGTTAAACAAAAGCATGTAAACAGCTACTACGCCGCCACCCGCAACTTCACCGGCGATTTCCCGGTGCTCGAACAAGCGGTGGATTGCGACGTCTGCGTGATCGGCGCCGGCTACACCGGCCTGTCCTCGGCCCTGTTCCTCTGCGAGGCCGGCTACAGCGTCACCGTACTCGAAGCCGCCAAAGTCGGTTTCGGCGCCAGCGGTCGCAACGGCGGCCAACTGGTCAACTCCTACAGCCGCGACGTCGACGTGATCGAAGAACGTTACGGCGACAAAACCGCCGAAGTCCTTGGCAGCATGATCTTCGAAGGCGCCGACATCATCCGTCAGCGCATACAACACTACGACATCCAGTGCGACTACCGCCCGGGCGGCATCTTCGCCGCGCTGAACAAAAAGCAGCTCAAAGGCCTGGCCGAGCAGAAAAGCAGCTGGGAACGCTACGGCAACAAAAACCTGAAAATGCTCGACGCCGCGGACATCAAGCGCGAAGTAGGGTGCGACAACTACGTCGGCGGCCTGCTCGATATGCAGGGCGGCCACATCCACCCGCTGAACCTGGCCCTCGGCGAAGCCTCGGCCATCATCGGCCTCGGCGGCAAAATCTACGAACAATCCGCCGCCGTGGAAATCACCTACGGCGAACCGATCACCGTACGCACCGCCAAAGGCCTGGTCCGCGCCAAATACCTGCTGATCGCCGGCAACGCCTACCTGCCGCAAGACCTCGACAACCGCGTCACGCGCAAAAGCATGCCCTGCGGCTCGCAAATCGTCGTCACCGAACCCTTGTCCAAGCAAGTCGCGCGCAACCTGATCAAAAACAACTACTGCGTCGAAGACTGCAACTACCTGCTCGACTACTACCGCCTCACCGCCGACAACCGACTGCTCTACGGCGGCGGCGTGGTCTACGGCGCCCGCGAACCGGACGACATCGAGCAACTGATCAAACCGAAAATCCTCAAGACCTTCCCGCAACTCAAGGACGTGAAGATCGACTACCGCTGGACCGGCAACTTCCTGCTGACCATGTCGCGCATGCCGCAATTCGGCCGCATCGAAAAAAACGCCTACTACATGCAAGGCTACAGCGGCCACGGCGTCACCTGCTCACACCTGGCCGGCAAACTCATCAGCGAAATGATCCGCGGCGACGCCGAACGCTTCGATGCTTTCGCCTCCTTGCCGCACATGCCCATGCTCGGCGGCCGCACCTTCCAGGCCCCGCTGACCGCCATGGGCGCCGCGTACTACGCGCTGCGTGACCGGTTCGGCATCTAACCAACGCACCGGCGGCCACCCCCAAACCTGGCCGCCGACACCGCAACGCCGCAATCCCTGTGGGAGCGGGCTTGCTCGCGAAAGCGGTGTGTCAGGCGACATCAATATTGACTGGGCCGCCGTCTTCGCGAGCAAGCCCGCTCCCACAGGGGATTGGCTGTGTGCTCCGCCTCTGCAAACACCACCCATCAAATGTGGGAGCGGGCTTGCTCGCGAAGAGGCCATATCAGCCACCATCAATCCCACCGACACACCGTCATCAAAACATGCCAACCCCCCCCAATCCCCGCCACCACCACACCCCCCCCTGTAGGAGC
>NZ_CABVII010000051.1 GCF_902497995.1 Pseudomonas fluorescens
CTCCTACTGGCCTTCGAGGCCTGACTGTAATCGGCATGCCACGAGCTCTTCCAATTTTGGCCAGAAGCCGATGACGGCTTCCTCGAATAGGCCTAATACATAGATGCAACGGGGCGGCAGTTTTTTTGAAAGCGGGTAGACAGTGGGGGCGAGTCCATACATAGGAGCTGGCTTGCCAGCGAAGGCGTCTTCATGGACACTGCAAGGCTTGAG
Source organism: Pseudomonas fluorescens (assembly GCF_902497995.1). Classification (GTDB taxonomy): domain Bacteria; phylum Pseudomonadota; class Gammaproteobacteria; order Pseudomonadales; family Pseudomonadaceae; genus Aquipseudomonas; species Aquipseudomonas fluorescens_BK. The sequence continues at coordinate 214 of NZ_CABVII010000051.1, forward strand.
ACCGCCTTCGCTGGCAAGCCAGCTCTTATAGAACAAAATTTATCTCATTGATTTTTAAGATAAATTATTTGCCGATTTATCGGCATGTTCTCTGCGCGAAAGCGCAGCCTCTTCGCAGGCTGGGCGGCCTCCTACAGGGGGCCGGTGCCAGGTCAGCTCAATTCAATGCGGTCGGCATGAATGACGATCTGGCCGTTCTTGTACAACGCACCAATCGCCTTTTTGAAGTTGCCCTTGCTGACGCCAAACATGCTGGTGATCACCGTCGGATCGCTCTTGTCGCTCACCGGCAGTGTGCCGTTGTTATCGCGCAGCCTGGCGAGGATCTTCGAGTTGAGGCTGGTGGCAGCTTCCTCACCGACCGGTTGCAGGCTCAGGCTGATCTTGCCATCGGCCCGGACTTCTTTGATAAAGCCCTTTTCTTCTTTACCGGCGCGCATGAACTTGAAGATTTCGTTCTTGTGGATCAGGCCCCAGTGCTTGTTGTTGATGATCGCCTTGAACCCCATGTCGGTGGCTTCGGCAACCAGCAAATCAACTTCCTGGCCCGGGGTGTAGTTGGCCGGGGTCTTGTCCAGGTAGCGGTCCAGACGCGCCGTCGCCGTGATGCGGCGGGTGTGTTTATCGAGGTAGACGTGCACCACGACATACTCGCCAGCGGTCATCTGGCGCTTTTCTTCGGAGTACGGCAGCAACAGATCCTTCGGCAAGCCCCAATCCAGGAAAACCCCGATGCTGTTGACTTCAAGGACTTTCAAACTGGCGAATTCACCGACCTGCACTTTCGGTCTTTCGGTAGTTGCGATGAGTTTGTCATCGCTGTCCAGATAAATAAAAACGTTGAGCCAGTCTTCATCTTCGCTGGGAATATCTTTTGGAATATAACGATTGGGCAGGAGGATTTCGCCGTCCGCGCCACCGTCCAGATATAAACCGAAGTTAGTGTGTTTAACCACTTGCAAACTGTTGTAACGCCCGACTAAAGCCATGTCCAATACCCTCATTGCGTGGGCGACATTCTACCCGGTTTTGCCGGTCGCGTTCGGCGGCCAGCCCGATGGCGCAGGAAAATCCTCTGAAGCCCTTCATTTTCCTGGATTTTGTACCACCCACTTGGCCACTCGTCAGGCCAAGCTGATGCTTCTCACACCTGTCAGCCAAGCAAAAATCGCTAATTTCACAGTACACTTTTTAGTTAAAACAGCAGCTTAGGGGCTTTTTAAAAATAATAACTGACGATACATCACTCACCTGCAACGTGTATTTCGGGAGGATATTTATCAAGCAATTGTCAAGTATTTCCTGTACGATGCCTGGCCAAGTTAATTTCTACAGGTTAATGGCCGCCATGCGTGTAAAAGCATCCACCAGCAAAGCAAAGCCAGCTCCAGCCGTTGAAACCAGTGAATCGATCAACAGCCAGATTGCTGCGTTCCTCAAGTCCGGTGGCGAGATCCAGCAAATTGCCAAAGGCGTCAGCGGCCAGACATTCGGCCCGTCCAAGCAGATCACCTTGGGCAAGAAGTAAATTTTTGCAAGATCCGCTGCAATAACTGGTCCCTAAGCGCTTTGGGCTTCGAAGCGCTTGGACTGGAACCCCCCGCTACACTCCTCGCAACACACCTGGATTTCAAAAATCGACGAACGGCCATCAAAGCCGAGCATTCGCCGTTATCCTTGCACACGTCTAGATCAAGCGTTTCAGCAGGTTTTTTCCTGCTCCTCGCTGTTCATGGAGTGACGCATGCTCAAGCTCTCTCTTTTCCTGCTCGCCAGCCTGCTGGCGTGTTCGGTCGCCAATGCGCAAATCTTCCAGCGTGAACTGGGCGACTTCGATCTCAAACTGGGCACCAGCCCCAGCCGCAGCATGGCCCAGGGTCTGGTCAAGCCTTCCAGCACCGGCTCGTTCCACGGGGGTCTCGACCTGAGCCACGATAGCGGATTTTATGTGGGCCAATGGTCACCGAGCGTGGGCTTGAGTCCGGGGAACAACCTTGAAGTCGATTACTACATGGGTTTTAAACAGCCCTTCGATCACAGCCTCGGCTACGAAGTAGGCATGATCCATTACAGCTACCCGACATTGGAGACGCTCGACAGCCGGGAGCTGTTCGGTGGCCTGACCCTGCTGGGCAGTCGGTTCGGCGCGGCGTTCAGCAACGATCCGGACAAACGGAACAGCACGCTATTCGCCGACCTGAGCGGCAATCAGCCCTTCGGCATCGGGGTCAGCATGAAATACACCACACACCAGCTCAACGCGCCGGTGTCCGTCGAGGGTGGCTATGTCGGCAGTTTCACCGATTGGTCAGTGAAGTTCTCCCGTCCATTCATGGGCATCGACCTGGACCTGATCTACAGCGACTCCAGCCTCAGCGGCAGCGACTGCTCCGCCTATTCCGGGCACAACAGCCAGTGCGATGGCGTGGTCACCCTGAAGGCTCAACATGCCTTCTATTGATTGGCTGAACTGGCGGGCTCATCCCGCGTCCACATGAGAACCCACGCTTTCGCAAGGACTTGCCCATGTCGCGCTGGTTGAAGTGTCTCACCGTCGTTATCACCCTCGGTCTCGCCCTCGGCGCGTGCAGCCGCGTGGGCCTGGCCTATCGCAATCTCGACGTGATCATCCCGTGGACGCTTGGCGATTACCTGAGCATGAACGGCGAGCAGAAAGACTGGTTCAACGAACGCCTCCGAGAGCACCTGAGCTGGCACTGCACCACGCAACTGCCGGGCTACCTGGACTGGCTGGACCGTTTGCAGGACATGGTCCAGCGCAACCAGGTCACCGACGCTGCGCTGCAAGCCCGCACCCAGGAAGCCAAACAGGCCATCGCCCAGACCGCCAGGGAAATCACCCCGTCGGCCATCGAATTGTTGCAGGGGCTGAATGACAAGCAAGTCGCCGAAATGAACGACGCCTTCGCCAAGGACCAGCGCAAACGCCAGGAGCAATACCTCAAACCGTCGCTTGAGCAGCAAATCAAGGAGCGTGGCGAGCGCATGGAAAAACGCTTGAATGACTGGCTCGGCCCGCTCAGCCCGACCCAACAGCAACGAGTCGTCGCCTGGTCGAATGCCTTGGGCGATCAGAACATGCAATGGAACGCAAACCGCGTCCATTGGCAAAAGCAATTCAGTGCGGCGGTTGCCCAGCGCCAGAGCCCGCAATTCCCACAGCGCATCGAGACGCTTCTGGTCAATCGAGAGACGTTGTGGACGCCCGCCTATCGCCAGGCCTACGCCAACACCGAAGCCCAGGCGCGGTCGCTGTTCGTGGACTTGATGGCTGAAAGCACGCCGGAGCAACGGCAGCGATTGCTGAAGAAAATCGAAGGGGTTCGCAAGGATTTCAATGATTTGAAGTGTTTGAAAGCGGCAACAGAAGGTTAAGCACCACGCAGTTCCAATGTGAGCGAGCCTGCTCGCGAAGACGGAATGTCAGTCGACATCAGCATCGCCTGACACACCGCATTCGCGAGCAGGCTCGCACACATTGGGTACCCGTGGTCTTCAGGCGATCTGCGCTTTCGACGCCACCTCATCAAACGTCACCTCGTCCAGCGCGTCTTCCTGCTCGTCCAGCACCTGGCGCGGATGGTCATTGCCCGGAATGCTGCTGTCGATCAGGCTCAACAAACTCGAGCCCCGTTGCGTCAATATGTAGTTCTCGCCGGTGCCACCCTGTTCCTCAGGCCGAGACTCGATATAGCCACGCTCCAGCAGTAATTTTTCGTACTCGCCGGCCACCGCTTTCAGGTGATCCAGGTTTTCCGTCGCCTCGCCCTCCGTCGCTTTCTGCGCAGCGTACTGTTCGGCATAAGGCCGTGGCGTGAAACTGGGTGCCCCGTTCTGTACTTCGTGCAGCAAGCGTTCAATCAAATCCCAGTTATAAGTCGTCATCCTAATCAACCTCCAGCGCCGTGAGTGAAATGGCCTACATAGGTTGTGACCTACAGCGTCCGCAGCCGTTCAGCTGATGTTTTGAACAGCAGCGACCGGCGGTACGTCGAATTGGGCACAGGTCAAACGACTAGCTATGTCAGTGACCTCCCCAGCATCGCGCAGGAGAAAACCAATGAACATTCAGAATCATCCCGTCGTCTCCCGAGAAGAATGGCTCGCCGCCCGTAAACAACACCTGGCCAACGAAAAAGCCTTCACCCGGGAACGGGACAAACTCAGCGCCCAACGCCGCGCCCTGCCCTGGGTGAAAATCGACAAGGATTACCGCTTCCAGGGCCCTGATGGCGAGTTGAAACTGGCCGATCTGTTCGGCGGCCGCAGCCAGTTGGTCATTTACCACTTCATGTTTGCCAAAGGCTGGGACGAAGGTTGTTCCGGCTGCTCCTTCCTGTCCGACCACATCGACGGCGCCAACCAGCACTTGGCCCACCATGATGTGGCAGTGGTGGCGGTTTCCCACGCTCCGTTCGCCGAATTCCAGGCGTTCAAACGGCGCATGGGCTGGAAATTCGATTGGGTCTCGTCCGAAGGCTGCGATTTCAACTACGACTTCGGCGTTTCGGCCAGGGCAGAAGACGTCGCCGCCGGTAAAGCCACCTACAACTACGAAAAATCCGACGAGGCCGAAGAAGAACTCCCCGGACTCAGCGTGTTTTATCGCAATGAAAACGGAGAAATCTTCCATACCTACTCCACTTACGCCCGCGGCCTGGACCTGCTGGTTGGCGCCTACAACTACCTGGACCTGACGCCCAAGGGCCGCAATGAAGAGCAAATCATGGAATGGGTGCAGCTTCATGATCAGTATGAAGACAAGGCTTCGTCCAGCTGCTGTCATGGGAAATAGACCGCAGAGATCGAGTCGCGGCCATCGCGAGCAAGCTCGCTCCCACAGTGATCCGGGTCGGTCACAGTAGTCATGAACACATCAATTCCCCTGTAATTGGATGGACTCGCCCACGCCGAGGCGTCAATGCGCCACGGTGGCAGTCTAAACAGCCAACGACAGCGAGGGCGAGTCCATGAAAAAGCATACTTCGATTGATCAATCATTGTCTTCTG
>NZ_CABVII010000052.1 GCF_902497995.1 Pseudomonas fluorescens
ATCTTGACGATGACCTACTCTCACATGGGGAAACCCCACACTACCATCGGCGATGCATCGTTTCACTGCTGAGTTCGGGATGGGATCAGGTGGTTCCAATGCTCTATGGTCGTCAAGAAATTCGGGTACTGAACCGTCTTTCGACGTGTCAGCAAATTGGGTATGTAATAGATTTGTGTGTTGCTGTCGAACTTTCGGTTCATTGCGTCTTCACACACCGCAATCTGATGCTCTTTCGAGTAGTCAAATTGCTTGGGTGTTATATGGTCAAGCCTCACGGGCAATTAGTATTGGTTAGCTCAACGCCTCACAGCGCTTACACACCCAACCTATCAACGTCGTAGTCTTCGACGGCCCTTCAGGGGACTCAAGGTCCCAGTGAGATCTCATCTTGAGGCTAGTTTCCCGCTTAGATGCTTTCAGCGGTTATCTATTCCGAACATAGCTACCCGGCAATGCCACTGGCGTGACAACCGGAACACCAGAGGTTCGTCCACTCCGGTCCTCTCGTACTAGGAGCAGCCCCTCTCAAATCTCAAACGTCCACGGCAGATAGGGACCGAACTGTCTCACGACGTTCTAAACCCAGCTCGCGTACCACTTTAAATGGCGAACAGCCATACCCTTGGGACCGGCTTCAGCCCCAGGATGTGATGAGCCGACATCGAGGTGCCAAACACCGCCGTCGATATGAACTCTTGGGCGGTATCAGCCTGTTATCCCCGGAGTACCTTTTATCCGTTGAGCGATGGCCCTTCCATACAGAACCACCGGATCACTAAGACCTACTTTCGTACCTGCTCGACGTGTCTGTCTCGCAGTCAAGCGCGCTTTTGCCTTTATACTCTACGACCGATTTCCGACCGGTCTGAGCGCACCTTCGTACTCCTCCGTTACTCTTTAGGAGGAGACCGCCCCAGTCAAACTACCCACCATACACTGTCCTCGATCCGGATAACGGACCTGAGTTAGAACCTCAAAGTTGCCAGGGTGGTATTTCAAGGTTGGCTCCACGCGAACTGGCGTCCACGCTTCAAAGCCTCCCACCTATCCTACACAAGCAAATTCAAAGTCCAGTGCAAAGCTATAGTAAAGGTTCACGGGGTCTTTCCGTCTAGCCGCGGATACACTGCATCTTCACAGCGATTTCAATTTCACTGAGTCTCGGGTGGAGACAGCGCCGCCATCGTTACGCCATTCGTGCAGGTCGGAACTTACCCGACAAGGAATTTCGCTACCTTAGGACCGTTATAGTTACGGCCGCCGTTTACCGGGGCTTCGATCAAGAGCTTCGCGTTAGCTAACCCCATCAATTAACCTTCCGGCACCGGGCAGGCGTCACACCCTATACGTCCACTTTCGTGTTTGCAGAGTGCTGTGTTTTTAATAAACAGTCGCAGCGGCCTGGTATCTTCGACCGGCATGGGCTTACGCAGTAAATGCTTCACCCTCACCGGCGCACCTTCTCCCGAAGTTACGGTGCCATTTTGCCTAGTTCCTTCACCCGAGTTCTCTCAAGCGCCTTGGTATTCTCTACCCAACCACCTGTGTCGGTTTGGGGTACGGTTCCTGGTTACCTGAAGCTTAGAAGCTTTTCTTGGAAGCATGGCATCAACCACTTCGTGTTCTAAAAGAACACTCGTCATCAGCTCTCGGCCTTGGAATCCCGGATTTACCTAAGATTCCAGCCTACCACCTTAAACTTGGACAACCAACGCCAAGCTGGCCTAGCCTTCTCCGTCCCTCCATCGCAATAACCAGAAGTACAGGAATATTAACCTGTTTTCCATCGACTACGCTTTTCAGCCTCGCCTTAGGGACCGACTAACCCTGCGTCGATTAACGTTGCGCAGGAAACCTTGGTCTTTCGGCGTGGGTGTTTTTCACACCCATTGTCGTTACTCATGTCAGCATTCGCACTTCTGATACCTCCAGCAAGCTTCTCAACTCACCTTCACAGGCTTACAGAACGCTCCTCTACCGCATCACCTAAGTGATACCCGTAGCTTCGGTGTATGGTTTGAGCCCCGTTACATCTTCCGCGCAGGCCGACTCGACTAGTGAGCTATTACGCTTTCTTTAAAGGGTGGCTGCTTCTAAGCCAACCTCCTAGCTGTCTAAGCCTTCCCACATCGTTTCCCACTTAACCATAACTTTGGGACCTTAGCTGACGGTCTGGGTTGTTTCCCTTTTCACGACGGACGTTAGCACCCGCCGTGTGTCTCCCATGCTCGGCACTTGTAGGTATTCGGAGTTTGCATCGGTTTGGTAAGTCGGGATGACCCCCTAGCCGAAACAGTGCTCTACCCCCTACAGTGATACATGAGGCGCTACCTAAATAGCTTTCGAGGAGAACCAGCTATCTCCGAGCTTGATTAGCCTTTCACTCCGATCCACAGGTCATCCGCTAACTTTTCAACGGTAGTCGGTTCGGTCCTCCAGTTAGTGTTACCCAACCTTCAACCTGCCCATGGATAGATCGCCCGGTTTCGGGTCTATTCCCAGCGACTAGACGCCCTATTAAGACTCGCTTTCGCTACGCCTCCCCTATTCGGTTAAGCTCGCCACTGAAAATAAGTCGCTGACCCATTATACAAAAGGTACGCAGTCACCCAACAAAGTGGGCTCCCACTGCTTGTACGCATACGGTTTCAGGATCTATTTCACTCCCCTCTCCGGGGTTCTTTTCGCCTTTCCCTCACGGTACTAGTTCACTATCGGTCAGTCAGTAGTATTTAGCCTTGGAGGATGGTCCCCCCATATTCAGACAAAGTTTCTCGTGCTCCGTCCTACTCGATTTCATGACCAAGAGATTTTCGCGTACAGGGCTATCACCCACTATGGCCGCACTTTCCAGAGCGTTCCGCTAATCTCAAAGCCACTTAAGGGCTAGTCCCCGTTCGCTCGCCACTACTAAGGGAATCTCGGTTGATTTCTTTTCCTCAGGGTACTTAGATGTTTCAGTTCCCCTGGTTCGCTTCTTAAGCCTATGTATTCAGCTTAAGATACCTAACTTATGTTAGGTGGGTTCCCCCATTCAGACATCTCCGGATCAAAGTCTGTTTGCCGACTCCCCGAAGCTTTTCGCAGGCTACCACGTCTTTCATCGCCTCTGACTGCCAAGGCATCCACCGTATGCGCTTCTTCACTTGACCATATAACCCCAAGCAATCTGGTTATACTGTGAAGACGACATTCGCCGAAAATTCGCATGCATTGCTCAATAAAGAGC
>NZ_CABVII010000053.1 GCF_902497995.1 Pseudomonas fluorescens
TCGGCGCTTGGGTGAAAGGAGGAGGGGCGAAATCTCCCACGGATCTGTACTGCGTCAACAGTCAGAATCGGGCTTTGTCCCTTCTCCTCCCTTCAAGTCCTAGCATACAAGCGGGCTTGCTCGCGAAAGCGGTGGGCCAGTCACGTTGATGTTGAATGGCTCACCGCTTTCGCGAGCAAGCCCGCTCCCACAGTAGAATGAGTGCGCCTGACTGATCGGTACTAAACACCGAAGCCCGCTCTTGCAGGCAACTCCAGGCGCGGCTCACAGGGTTCTCTGGCTATTCCCGATGCCCTTGGCGATATCGATGCCCCAGTCCATTGCGGCTTCCATATCCAGCATGTGCGGTTTTGGGTCAGGGTTTTCATCGATGACCGTGCCGTCGGGTCGGTAGACACCGATAAACATCCCAAGGGAACCGTCCTTCAGAATCTCGGCTTTCACCTCGATCTTGCATCCGTTGGAAAGCGTTTCCTTATGGTTCATATGGCGTTCAGTCATTGCTGCATTCCTCCCGTTGACGTGCGAGTAGCGCCTTCATCCATTGGCCATGTTAGCTCAGTGCAGCCCGTTCGCGGGGCGGCCAGGACAGCGGCGTGATGCCACCTATACTACAAGCCACCGCCCCCTTCGGGGTCTGCATTCCCAACAATAAAAAGCAGAGGTGGAACATGATCTGGCAGCAAATCTACGATCCGTTCGGTAACCCGGTGTTTTCAACCATCATGGCGGCAGTGCCGGTGGTGGTGATGCTGGCAGCCTTGGCGTTTTTCCATATCAAGGCGCACCTGGCGGCACTGCTGGCACTGGGCTCGGCCTTGCTCATTGCGATCTTCGCCTTTGGCATGCCGGCGAACATGGCCGGTTCCGCCGCGCTGTACGGCGCCGCCAACGGATTGCTGCCGATTGGCTGGATCGTGCTCAACATCATCTTCCTGCACCGGCTGACGACCGAGAACGGCTCGTTCAAGGTGCTGCAGGATTCGCTGGCCCGCATTACCGACGATCGACGGCTGCAGTTGCTGCTGATTGCCTTCTGCTTCGGCGCATTCTTCGAAGGGGCCGCCGGGTTCGGCACGCCGGTGGCGGTGACCGGAGCCATCCTGATCGGGCTGGGGTTCTCGCCGCTGGCGGCGTCCGGCCTGGCATTGATCGCCAACACCGCGCCGGTGGCGTTTGGCGCCCTGGGCACGCCGATCATCACCCTGGCCAAGGTCACCGGGCTGGATGAGATGGAACTGTCGATGATGGTCGGCCGGCAGTTGCCGTTTTTTTCTGTGATCGTGCCCTTCTGGCTGATCTGGGCCTTCGCCGGCTGGCGCAAGATGCTGGAAATCTGGCCGGCGATCCTGGTGGCCGGGGTCAGTTTTGCGGTGCCACAGTTCCTGGTGTCCAACTATCACGGGCCGATGTTGGTGGATGTGATCGCCGCGCTGATTTCCATGGCCTGCCTGACCGGCTTCATCAAGGTCTGGAAACCGGCCACCATCCATACCTCGGCAGCGCTGTCAGGACGGGTGGACAATTCCAAGATTGATGACGAGCACGACGTCGAACCCACGGCGACCGCCACCTTCAACAGCGAAAACCGCTCGGCCGTGATGCGTGCCTGGATGCCCTGGATCGTCCTCACGGTGTTCGTATTCGCCTGGGGCACCCAGAGTTTCAAAAACATGTTCGATACCCGTGCGGCAATCGATCCGGTCACCCATTCGGCCAAACTCGACCCGCAAGGCAAACCGATGCGCGAGGCCAACCCGATTTTCGCCCCGACGCTGACCTTCACCACCATTCACCAGCAGATCGAGAAGGTGCCACCGGTGGTGCCAACACCGAAAACCGAAGAAGCGATCTACAAGTTCAACTGGTTCACCGCCACCGGCAGCGGCATCCTGCTGTCGGCGATCCTCGGCGGGCTGCTGATGGGGTATTCGATCCCGCAACTGATCCACCATTACCTGCGAACGATCTGGCTGGTGCGTTACTCGCTGATCACGATCGTGGCGATGCTCGCCCTCGGTTTCCTCACCCGTTATTCGGGCCTGGACGCCACCATGGGCCTGGCCTTCGCCGCGACGGGCATTTTCTACCCCATGTTCGGCACCCTGCTCGGCTGGCTCGGCGTGGCCTTGACCGGTTCGGATACGGCCTCCAACGTGCTGTTCGGCGGCTTGCAACGGGTGACTGCCGAGCAACTGGGGCTCAGCCCGGTGCTGATGGCGGCGGCCAACAGTTCCGGCGGGGTCATGGGCAAGATGGTCGACGCGCAGTCGATCGTGGTGGCTTCGACCGCTACGCGCTGGTACGGCCATGAAGGGGAAATCCTGCGTTATGTGTTCTTCCATTCGATCATCCTGGCCATCCTGGTCGGTGGCCTGGTGACGTTGCAGGCGTATGTGGAACCGTTCAGCAGTATGGTGGTTGGCGGTAAGTGATCGACGTAGAGTGGTGAAGAGCGGCGATCCGACAAGCCAGCTCCTATGTATGGACTCGCCCCCACTGTCTACCCGCTTTCAAAAAAAACTGCCGCCCCGTTGCATCTATGTATTAGGCCTATTCGAGGAAGCCGTCATCGGCTTCTGGCCAAAATTGGAAGAGCTCGTGGCATGCCGATTACAGTCAGGCCTCGAAGGCCAGTAGGAG
>NZ_CABVII010000054.1 GCF_902497995.1 Pseudomonas fluorescens
CAGATACAAAAAAGCCCCGACTCAGAGTGAGCCGGGGCCTTTGGCTGAAGCGCTACAACGGCTTAGCCGTTGAACACATCATCCACGCTTTTGAGCGGGTAGTTCTTCGGATACGGCAGGGTCGCCACACCGGTCTCGATCGCAGCCTTGGCCACGGCATCGGAGATCAGGGTGATCAGGCGGGCATCCATTGGTTTCGGGATGATGTACTCACGACCGAATTCCAGCTTGATGCCGCCATAGGCGTCGCACACTTCCTGAGGCACTGGCAGTTTGGCCAGTTCACGCAGGGCGTTGGCCGCAGCCACTTTCATTTCTTCGTTGATGCGCTTGGCGCGAACGTCCAGGGCACCGCGGAAGATGAACGGGAAGCCCAGTACGTTGTTGACCTGGTTCGGGTAGTCCGAACGACCGGTGGCCATGATCACGTCGTCGCGGGTGGCATGCGCCAGTTCCGGGGAGATTTCCGGATCCGGGTTCGAGCACGCGAACACGATCGGGTTGGCCGCCATGGACTTCAGGCCTTCAGCGCTCAGCAGGTTCGGACCGGACAGGCCAACGAACACGTCAGCGCCTTCCAGCGCGTCAGCCAGGGAGCGCTTGTCGGTCGCGTGAGCGAAGACAGCCTTGTACTGGTTCAGATCGTCACGGCCGGAGTGGATCACGCCGGTGCGGTCGACCATGTAGATGTTTTCGATGCTGGCGCCCATGCTCACCAGCAATTTCATGCAGGAGATGGCGGCAGCACCGGCGCCCAGGCAGACGATCCTGGCGTCAGCCAGGGTTTTGCCCGCGATTTCCAGGGCGTTGATCATGCCGGCCGCGGTAACGATCGCGGTGCCGTGCTGGTCATCGTGGAAGACCGGAATGTCGCACTGTTCGATCAGGGCGCGTTCGATCTCAAAGCACTCGGGGGCCTTGATGTCTTCCAGGTTGATGCCACCAAAGGTGATGGAGATGCGCTTGACGGTGTCGATGAAGGCCTGCGGGCTTTCGGAGTCGACTTCGATATCGAATACGTCGATGCCGGCGAAGCGCTTGAACAGCACGCCTTTGCCTTCCATTACCGGTTTGGAAGCCAATGGGCCGAGGTTACCCAGGCCAAGAATGGCGGTGCCATCGGAAATGACTGCAACCAGGTTGCCCTTGCCGGTGTATTTGTAAGCCAGCTCAGGATCGCGGGCGATTTCGCGTACTGGTTCGGCTACGCCGGGGCTGTAGGCCAGCGACAGGTCGCGGGCGGTAGCGGTGGCCTTGGTGAGCTCGACACTCAGCTTCCCTGGACGAGGATGGGCGTGATATTCGAGAGCGGCAGTTTTCAAATCTGACATAGGGGCATTCCGCTTTTACGGTTGGACAGACGGATCGCCGAGGATAC
>NZ_CABVII010000055.1 GCF_902497995.1 Pseudomonas fluorescens
GGCGGGTTAATGAGATGGTCACCCCCAACACCCTGCGAGGGCTACGCTTTCGCAGGGTGTTTTGTTTTCGGAGGCCATCATCATGAGCGAGTCAGCATTAATCGGTATCGATCTCGGCAAACACAACTTCCACCTTCATGGCCAAGATGCGTCGGGCCGCGAGGTGCTTCGCAAAAAGCTCTCACGAACGCAAATGATGCAGTTTTTCGGCAATTTGCCGAGCTGTGTTGTGGTGATGGAAGCCTGTGCCGGGTCGCACTTTGTAGCTCGTCAGTTGGCGGCAATTGGGCATACCGCCAAGCTGATCTCCCCTCAATTCGTTAAGCCCTTCGTCAAGGGCAACAAAAATGATTTCGTCGATGCTGAAGCGATCTGTGAAGCTGCTTCCCGCCCATCTATGCGCTTCGTTACACCTAAAACTGAATCCCAGCAAACTCTATCCGTGCTGCACCGGATGCGCGAATCGTTGGTGCATGACCGCACTAAAACGGCTAATCAGATGCACGGTTTTCTACTGGAGTTTGGAGTCAGCCTGCCCAAAGGTTTGGCCATCATGAAGCGTTTAGCGGTTGTTTTGGCCGAGCACGAGTTTCCCGTTCGCCTGACCGTGTTGCTGCAACGCCTGCACGATCACTTCGTCTATCTGGATGAGCAAATCAAGACGCTGGATAAAGAGCTGGCGGGCCAACTGGCCGACGATGATCTGGGTAGTCGTTTGTTGAGCATGCCGTGTGTCGGGCCGATCACCGCCAGCCTGCTGGCTGTGGAGATGGGCGATGGCAAGCAATACCGATGCAGCCGGGACTTTGCCGCCTCTGTGGGTCTCGTGCCCAGACAGTACAGCACGGGCGGTAAAGCCAATTTGTTGGGGATCAGCAAGCGCGGTGACAAACACCTGCGGCAACTGTTGGTGCAATGTTCCAGGGTCTATATGCAGAATCTGGAACACCAGAAAGGGGCCTTGGCCAACTGGGTGCGCTCCTTGCTCAGTCGACGACACTCGAATGTAGTGGCCTGTGCCTTGGCCAACAAACTGGCGCGTATCGCATGGGGAATAGCCGCTCACCATACGCAATATGAAGCAGGGCCAGACGCCTTGAACGCCTGACCCTGCGGTTGTTGCAGTACCACGAATCACCCTTCAGGTTTTGCGATAGCTGAACAACAGATGACGTGAACGGCCCACCGGCCTGGCGAAGATCCTGACACAAAAATCGGCTTCAGAAGCCGACGGGTTTTTAAGGACCGTCAGGCGCGACTCTCATCGTGGCGCTGGGGCATGCCCCAAACAGACGCCGGATAGATTTAAGCAAGCCAACCACACCACCCGTTAATCAGTATTGCAAAAATGGGGGTGACCATAGATTTTTGT
>NZ_CABVII010000056.1 GCF_902497995.1 Pseudomonas fluorescens
AAAAAAACTGCCGCCCCGTTGCATCTATGTATTAGGCCTATTCGAGGAAGCCGTCATCGGCTTCTGGCCAAAATTGGAAGAGCTCGTGGCATGCCGATTACAGTCAGGCCTCGAAGGCCAGTAGGAGCTTAGGCATCCATCCACGCCGGTCTTACCAGGGGTCAATGTTTTTTTAGCAACAGGTTGGTCAGTAGGTACCTCGGTGGCAGAACTCGGTGGATCAGTGGCTCATCGTCGCTTGCTGGCCATCGGCGGGCTGGCGACGATAAGTCTGGTCATTCTGTAAAAGCACCCAGACGATGCGCAGGTTGCGATTGGCCAACCTGATCGCTGCGTCCTTGCGGCCCAGTCGGCTCATCCAGCGCAACAAACGGCGGTCGTCGGGATGTTGCGAATCAGGTCGCAACTGCTGCAATACCGCGTGGGCACCCTGGATCATCAGGCTGCGCAAATAGCTATCGCCTCGCTTGGTCATATCCCCCAGCAGAACCGTATTCCCACTGCTGTGCTGATCGGGGACCATGCCGAAGTACGCGGCGAACATTCGAGCATCAGCAAAGCGCTCAGGCTTGGTTTCCTTGGCCACCAGCGCCGTAGCGGTGATTGGGCCGATGCCGCGCACGGTCATCAACCGTTTGGCTGTCTTGTCGGCGTTCGCGGCCACTTCCAGGCGTCCCGTCAGGACGTTGATGCGCTCGCCCAAATGGCGCCACTCAGCCAACAGTTCATCGATCAGCTCACGCAACATGGCAGGCACCGGCTGGGTGGCATCCTCCAATATCCGCGGGATTTTCTGGCTGATCGCAACGTCGCCCTGTGCCAGCGCAATCCCGTGTTCGAGCAGCAGGCCACGCATCTGATTGCTCACGGCGGTGCGGCGACGCACGTAGCCTTGACGGGCACGATGCAATGCCTGCATGGCCAGCGCCGCGACAGTTTTGACCGGCACTGCGCAGATCTTTTCGTCGCGACCGGCGCGCAGGATTGCCAGCGCATCGTTGCGATCATTTTTAGGGCCGCTGCGATGCTTGGCCACCAGACCGGCAGGCAGGATGCGCGCCAGATTGCCTTGATCCTGCAGCTGCCGGGCCCAGGCTTGAGCGCCCGGGCCGGTTTCCATCAAGACCACGACATGAGGCGGCAGCTGGCGGAGAAACTCGTAGAACGCCTCGCGCGACTTGATCCGCTGCTCGTAATGCACCTTGCCGAGGGCGTCTTCGCCGGCCAGCTGGAAAACATGCTTGGCCAGGTCGACCGCCACGGTAGTGCAGGCCGACAAATCGGCAGAAGACAATGATTGATCAATCGAAGTATGCTTTTTCATGGACTCGCCCTCGCTGTCG
>NZ_CABVII010000057.1 GCF_902497995.1 Pseudomonas fluorescens
GCAAGCCCGCTTGTATGCTAGGACTTGAAGGGAGGAGAAGGGACAAAGCCCGATTCTGACTGTTGACGCAGTACAGATCCGTGGGAGATTTCGCCCCTCCTCCTTTCACCCAAGCGCCGATAAAGAATGCATCAGGCTAAGACCGACGATAGGAACAAGCCTGCGCCCCTGGGTGAGCCCTTCAAGTGTTCAAAACCATATCTCGGGGGAATTTCAATGGCAATGCCGGTTTCTGTCTTGACGCCAATCGTTGGCGTCGATGTCGCCAAGAACGAGTTGGTGATCTTTCAAGCTGAGCTGGATCTGCTTGAGACGATTCCCAATAACAAGACGGCAATCAAGCGATGGCTGAAGGACTTGCCAGGGGCTGTCGAAGTCGCCATTGAGTCCACCAATATCTATCACTTAGAGTTTGCCGATCTGGCCCATGAGGCCGGCTGCACGATCTACATGGTGGATGGCTATGAGCTGAGCCATTACCGCAAAGGCGTGAAAATTCGTGCGAAGACCGATGCGCTGGATGCCAAATTGCTCGCTCGCTACCTAAAGAACGAACACGAAGAGTTGCATCCGTGGATCCCGCCGTCCCCCCTGTATCGCAGGCTTTTGAGTCTTTTTCGCCGTCGTTCTGCACTGGTTCAGGCCCGAGTTGGCTTGGTGCAAAGCTGGTCGAATGAACCGCTACTCAAAACAGCCTTTGCCGCGCAAGTAGCGTCAATGCAGAAGCTTGAGGTGCTGGTCGAAAAGATGATTAATGATCACTTGAAAGAGGCCGGCTTACTCGCTCAGTTAAAGCGCTGCATGAAAGTTGAAGGGATCGGATTTCTGACGGGCGCTCGCCTGATCGCGGCATTTCAACGAGGCGACTTCAGAAACGCGGACGCATTCATCGCTTTTCTAGGAATGGATTTGCGAGTCTCGAAATCAGGACAGAAAGACGGTCGAAGGAGCTTGACCAAACGTGGAGATCCCGAGGCACGCCGACTTCTGCACAACGCGGCCATGTCGGCCAGCCGTACGTCAACCTGGAAAGGGTTTTACCAGGAGCAAAGAGATCGAGGATTTAGTACCACGCAAGCACTGGTGATACTGGCTCGCAAACTCGCTCGAATCGTATTCGCCCTACTGAAAGGGCAGAGCGAATACCAACCGAAAGCAGGTTGAGGCTTCCCCTCAACCATAGAATCTCCCACA
>NZ_CABVII010000058.1 GCF_902497995.1 Pseudomonas fluorescens
CTAGTGGCCTGAGCGGCTAATTCATTAATTTATTTTTTATCACGCTCAGCTTCGCCTTGTGTACCGAGCTGATAATGGCTTCAGCTGTTTTATTCCACTTGAACGGCTTGGCTGAGAACTCATTGTGGGCCTCGATGAATTGGCGAATAGCTGTCTTCAGGTCGGCAACGCTGGTGAAGGCACCCCGGTACAACGCTCGCCTTTCCAGTTGTGCAAACCAGCCTTCCACTGCGTTCAACCAGGACGCGCTGGTCGGTGTGAAGTGCAATTTGAAACGCGGACGTTTTTCCAGCCACTGCTTGATTGCGACCGTTTTGTGGGTCGAACTGTTATCCAAGATGACATGCAGATCCAGTGCCGGAGGTGTGCTGCGATCAATCTGGTGCAGAAAAGCTAGGAATTCCTTGGCGCGATGGCGTTGCGTGATCCGCCCGATAACTTGGCCGGTCATGATGTCGAATGCCGCATACAGACTCGCTGTTCCATGGCGCTTGTAATCATGCGTCCGACGCTCGACCTGTCCGGGGCGCAGAGGCAACATTGGCTGGGTGCGATCCAAGGCCTGAATCTGAGTTTTCTCGTCCACAGACAGCACCAGCGCGTTGTCTGGTGGATTCAGATAAAGCCCGACCACGTCGACCACCTTGTCGGCGAAATGTGGATCGTTGCTGATTTTAAAGGTCTTCAGACGATGGGGTTTGAGGTCGGAAGCAGCCCAGACCTGACGCACCTGCCAGGTGGTGACTCGCGCATACTTGGCCATCAGGCGAACACTCCAGTGAGTCGCCTCCTTGGGTACGCGCCGGGTAGTCAGTGTGAGGATCTCGTTGACTTTTTCGGCCCCGAGTTTGAGCGGTTGACCACTACGTGGCAGGTCGCTCAAGCCCTCGACGCCCGCCTCCAGATAGCGTTTTCGCCACTTGAACACTGTCGGCGGCGTGACGTTCAACTGCTCGCTGATGACCTTGGGCGTCAATCCATCCGCCAGTAGAAGCAGAATGCGTGCACGCAGGGCGAGGCTCTGTTCCAGCGTACTCATACGCAACCAACCTTGCAGGACAACGAGATCAGAAGGCGTTAAAGCGAAGGGGGAAGTCGGTCGGGCCATGCGCATAACCAAGCCATAATATTGGGCGCTTAGTATATTCCTGACCAAAATATAAATAAATGAATTAACCGCTCATGCCACTAG
>NZ_CABVII010000061.1 GCF_902497995.1 Pseudomonas fluorescens
TGACTGATGAGGCGACCTACAAGGCCATGTACCAGCAGTCGGTCGTCAACCCGGACGGCTTCTGGCGCGAGCAAGCCAAGCGCCTCGACTGGATCAAGCCTTTCACCACGGTGAAGCAGACGTCTTTCGACGATCACCATGTCGACATCAAGTGGTTCGCCGACGGCACCCTCAACGTGTCCTACAACTGCCTCGACCGTCATCTGGCCGAGCGCGGCGATCAGGTCGCGATCATTTGGGAAGGGGATGACCCTGCCGAAAGCCGCCACATCACCTACCGCGAATTGCATGAACAAGTCTGCAAATTCGCCAACGCCCTGCGCGGCCAGGATGTGCACCGCGGCGACGTGGTGACTATCTATATGCCGATGATCCCCGAAGCCGTGGTCGCCATGCTGGCCTGCACCCGGATCGGCGCGATTCACTCGGTGGTGTTCGGTGGGTTCTCGCCGGAAGCCCTGGCGGGCCGGATCATCGACTGCCGCTCCAAAGTGGTGATCACGGCCGACGAAGGCCTGCGTGCCGGCAAGAAGATCTCGCTCAAGTCCAACGTCGATGACGCGTTGACCAACCCGGAAACCAGCAGCATCCAGAAAGTCATCGTGTGCAAGCGCACCGGTGGCGACATCAAGTGGAACCAGCATCGCGACATCTGGTACGAAGACCTGATGAAAGTGGCGGGCAGCGTGTGCGCGCCGAAAGAGATGGGCGCCGAAGAAGCGCTGTTCATCCTGTACACCTCCGGCTCCACCGGCAAGCCCAAGGGCGTGCAGCACACCACCGGCGGTTACCTGCTGTATGCGGCCATGACCCATGAGCGCGTGTTCGACTACCGTCCGGGCGAAGTCTACTGGTGCACCGCCGACGTCGGCTGGATCACCGGCCACACCTACATCGTCTACGGCCCGCTGGCCAACGGCGCGA
>NZ_CABVII010000062.1 GCF_902497995.1 Pseudomonas fluorescens
AACGCGCCCCGGGCTCCCGCTTCGACGGCCATGTTGCAGATCGTCATTCTAGCTTCGACACTAAGGTCAGTGATTGCCGGCCCTGCGAATTCGATTGCATAGCCAGTGGCGCCTGAAGCGCCAATATTTTCGATCAGCGCCATGATGATATCTTTGGAGGTGACGCCGCTTCCGAGAAGCCCATTGACCGTGACTCGCATGGTTTTCAAGCGTTTGTAGACCAGGGTCTGCGAGGCCAGCAGGTGCTCGATTTCAGAGGTGCCGATGCCGAAGCCGAAAGCACCCAATGCACCATAAGTCGTGGTGTGGCTGTCACCTGCAGCGACGACCATCCCAGGTAATATGAAGCCTTGCTCTGGCGCTACAACGTGCTCAATACCTTGTCTCTTGTCCAGCACATCAAAAAGCTCGATACCAAAGTCCCGGCAGTTTTCTTCGAAGTACGAGACCTGTTGGGCACCGCCGGCATCCGGCATGGTTGCAATACGAACCGGAGCTGTCGGGTTAACGTGGTCGACCACCGCAAGTGTCGCGCTTGGCCGCCATACATCACGCCCGGCTTCACGCATGCCGCTGAATGCCTGGGGGCTGGTGTACTCGTTAGCCACTTGGCGATCAATGTACAAAAGCACGTGGCCCTGGTCATCCAGAGAGCAAACGGTGTGGCTATCGATGTGTTTCTGGTAGAGCGTTCGAGGCGTATTCATGGCTGATTCTTTCTCTGTCTTATTCGAGATCACGGGTACAACATGC
>NZ_CABVII010000063.1 GCF_902497995.1 Pseudomonas fluorescens
GCCTGGTTCGCCTGTAGGAGCGAGGCTTGCCCGCGAAGAACGATAACGCGGTGCAACAGATAAACCGCGGTGCCCGGTTCGCCGGCAAGCCTGGCTCCTACGGGCGAAGAACGATAACGCGGTGCAACAGATAAACCGCGGTGCCCGGTTCGCCGGCAAGCCTGGCTCCTACAGGCGAAGAACGATAACGCGGTGCATCAGGTACACCGCAGCGCCTGGTTCGCCGGCAAGCCTGGCTCCTACGGGCGAAGAACGATAACGCGGTGCAACAGGTACACCGCAGCGCCTGGTTCGCCGGCAAGCCTGGCTCCTACGGGCGAAGAACGATAACGCGGTGCAACAGGTACACCGCAGCGCCTGGTTCGCCGGCAAGCCTGGCTCCTACGGGCGAAGAACGATAACGCGGTGCAACAGGTACACCGCAGCGCCTGGTTCGCCGGCAAGCCTGGCTCCTACGGGCGAAGAACGATAACGCGGTGCAACAGGTACACCGCAGCGCCTGGTTCGCCGGCAAGCCTGGCTCCTACGGGCGAAGAACGATAACGCGGTGCAACAGATAAACCGCGGTGCCTGGTTCGCCTGTAGGAGCGAGGCTTGCCCGCGAAGAACGATAACGCGGTGCAACAGATAAACCGCGGTGCCCGGTTCGCCGGCAAGCCTGGCTCCTACGGGCGAAGAACGATAACGCGGTGCAACAG
>NZ_CABVII010000064.1 GCF_902497995.1 Pseudomonas fluorescens
GAATTCGAAGACCTGGCGCTGGTCGGCAACGATGCGCCAACGGCGATTTCGTTGCTCGATTAACGGCTGACCGCTCCCCCCTGTAGGAGCGAGGCTTGCCCGCGAAGGCGTCGTACCATTCAACATTGATGTCGACTGACACGACGCCTTCGCGGGCAAGCCTCGCTCCTACAGGGGGGGCCCACACATACAAGGGAAACCACCATGCCGCGTTTCGCAGCCAACCTGTCCATGTTGTTCACCGAACAGGATTTTCTTGTCCGTTTCGAAGCCGCCGCCAAGGCCGGCTTCAGTGGCGTCGAATACCTGTTCCCTTACGACTTCAACTCCGCCGAGATCAAGGCCAAGCTCGACGCCAACGGCCTGACCCAAGTGCTGTTCAACTTGCCGGCCGGTGACTGGGCCAAGGGCGAGCGCGGTATCGCCTGCCTGCCGGACCGGGTCGAAGAGTTCCGCGCCGGTGTCAAGCTGGCGATCGCTTACGCCAAAGTGCTGGGCAATACCCAGGTCAACTGCCTGGCGGGTATCCGTCCACAAGGCGTCGACGATGCCACCGTGGAAAAAACCTTCGTCGCCAACCTCAAGTACGCGGCCGACAAGCTGCAAGCGGCGGGCATCAAACTGGTGATGGAAGCGATCAACACCCGCGACATCCCCGGTTTCTACCTGAACAACACGGCGCAAGCCCTGTCGAT
>NZ_CABVII010000065.1 GCF_902497995.1 Pseudomonas fluorescens
ATCTTTCAGGTGGTGACCATCGCGCTGCTTGCTTCGTGGGTGGCGGCCGTGATGTTCGTGCCGTATCTGGGAGAAAAGCTGCTGCCGGATCTGGCGAAAATTCACGCGGCCAAACACGGTACCGCCGATGGTCAGGCTGATCCGTATGGCACGCCGTTCTATCAGCGCGTTCGGCGCTTGGTGGAGTGGTGCGTGGCGCACCGCAAGACTGTGATCGTGCTGACGGTTGGGCTGTTTATCGCCTCGGTTATGTTGTTCCGCTTCGTTCCGCAGCAGTTTTTCCCGGCTTCCAATCGACTGGAATTGATGGTCGATCTGAAACTGGCTGAAGGCGCTTCTCTGGCCAATACAACCGGTGAGGTGAAACGGCTTGAGGCGATGCTCAAGGATCACGCCGGCATCGACAATTACGTCGCCTATGTTGGCACCGGATCGCCGCGTTTCTATCTGCCGCTCGATCAGCAATTGCAGGCGGCGAGCTTCGCGCAGTTTGTGGTGTTGGCGAAGAACATCGAGGAGCGTGAGGCGTTGCGCAGCTGGTTGATTGAAACGCTTAACGAGCAATTCCCGGCGCTGCGTTCGCGGGTTACGCGTCTGGAAAACGGTCCGCCGGTGGGTTATCC
>NZ_CABVII010000066.1 GCF_902497995.1 Pseudomonas fluorescens
TTGCAGGGCGAGGTCCGAGTCGCCGAGTTTGCGGATGAGTTTCGAGGTGTGTTTGAGGTAGCGAAATGGCAGGCGCTCGGCCGTGGCGACGGGGCGTGCGTAGCGTTTGCTGGAACAGCGCCAGGCAATTTGGCGGAACAGTCTTTTTTGCCACACGCGCAGCCAGTACAAGCCCGGGTGGTAGAGGGAAAGTGGTTTCATCCGTGACACAACGGCGTGAGCCGTTTCTTCCTTGAACCGTGAGGGGGAGCGCATTTTATCCGGGAATGACCGGCAGAACCCCATGCATTTCATAAGATCAGTCGTCTTTCTTCGGCATACATTTACCGTCACATCCGCAAATTAAGGTTCGCCTAAGGTTGCATCGCTACGATCGCGGCCAAGAAACCTTGTTGCCCTTGAATCGCAGATGAGTCCTTCCGACATGAAAGCGTTTGATTTACCAGCCCAGCCAGCGTCGAATTTCAGCCTTGTCCTGGTAAATTACAAAACCCCGGACATCACTAAAATGTGCCTCGAACTTCTGCGCGAGCACGTCCAGGAGCAACGCATTCCGGTGTGGGTGGTGGATAACGAT
>NZ_CABVII010000067.1 GCF_902497995.1 Pseudomonas fluorescens
GCTCAAAGGCGTCGAGGTGGAATTCGCCTGGGGCGGGCACATCGATCTGACTCTTAAACGCACGCCGGATGTCGGTTGCGAGGGTAACCGTTACTGGCTGCAAGGTTATTCCGGTCATGGCGTGTTGCCGACGCTGGCCGCTGCGCGTGCAGTGTCCGACGCGATTCTAGGCAATACGGACGAATTGGCCTTGTATCAGGGCCTGAGCAATGGTCGTTTCCCCGGCGGCAAACATTTCGCAGCACCGCTGGAGGCGATCGGCAAAGCCTGGTATCGCCTGCGTGACAGCATTTGAAGAGGCCATTTGTGGATACCCGACGATGACCAAGCAAGAAGAAATCGCCGCGCTGGCGATCCTCATCCACGACCTGCGCAAGCACAAGAAGTGGACCCTGAAAGAACTGGCCGACAAGATCGGTCGTTCGGTGGGCTTCCTCTCGCAGGTCGAGCGCGGCTTGTCGCGGCCCACCGTCGCCGATCTGACCGCGATCAGCGAAACCTTCGGCGTGCCAACCACCTATTTCTATAGTTTGCCCAAACCTAAAGAGCTGCCGTGGGTCACCCGCCC
>NZ_CABVII010000068.1 GCF_902497995.1 Pseudomonas fluorescens
CGTACAAACTACCTATCACCGAACTTCAAATTCGCGCTGAGCGAACTTTTTTTGCTAGTGCTGACGGAAGACGCGTTGAGGGGGCGCCTGCCTACCCACAAGCGGATGGAGTTTATCAGGTTGAAGTAAGCGATTTGGTACGCCATAGCGCTCATCTGCCCCGACCTGCTTCGTCAGCTTTGCGACCCAAGCGTCACGCATTGAAAATGATGGCCGATCTGGGCTTCGGCCCGCCTCAGCCCTCATTGGTGGGTATCGTACTGTTCCCCAACAAGCACACCGTTCTAGAAGTACGACCCCGACGGGCGTTACGTCCAATGTTATCCACCGAAGACAGCTTCTGCGCCTTGAACCTATGCCAACTGGCATTGTTTGCTGCGTTGAGTTACTGCGATTTTGGGCAGGTCCCCGCAGAAAGACCGTTAGACGAAGTTCGGTTTCCGTTAGATCCGAGCGTTGGAAATTTATTCGCTGAACAGCTTTCGGTGTATCACGAAGCCTGGCGAATTGATCCGAAGCAATCACACCGTTTTTACCCCCTCTACGAAGATATCCCTTACTC
>NZ_CABVII010000069.1 GCF_902497995.1 Pseudomonas fluorescens
CCACCTGCCTGGTCAACCCGCGGGCGTGCTACGAAACCGAACTCAATTACCTGCCGGTCAAGCAGATCAAAAAGGTCGCGGTCGTCGGCGCAGGCCCCGCGGGTCTGGCCGCTGCAACCGTGGCCGCCGAGCGCGGGCATCAAGTGACCTTGTTCGACTCGGCCAGCGAGATCGGCGGCCAGTTCAATATCGCCAAGCCCGTGCCGGGCAAGGAAGAGCTCTTCGAGACCCTGCGTTATTTCCAGCGCAAATTGCAGACCACCCACGTCGAGCTGTGCCTCAATACCCGTGTGGACGTTGCGCAACTGGTAGCGGGTGGTTATGACGAGGTGATCCTGGCCACCGGCATCGCACCGCGTACCCCGGCGATTCCCGGTGTCGACAACGCCAAGGTCCTGAGTTACCTGGACGTGATCCTTGAGCGCAAGCCGGTGGGCAAGCGCGTGGCGGTGATCGGCGCCGGTGGCATCGGTTTTGACGTGTCTGAATTCCTCGTGCACCAAGGCGTCTCCACCAGCCTGGATCGCGAGGCGTTCTGGAA
>NZ_CABVII010000070.1 GCF_902497995.1 Pseudomonas fluorescens
ACCCGCAGCAGGCCGAGGTCACCAGTCAATTGCTGTATCAGCAATTGCGCGACCGGCCGATGCCGCAGCAGATGGGGTTGTGGGGATGATCAATCTCGATTGCGACGACCTGTTCGACACCTGGCGCCAGCAGGCACGCTGGCTGCTTAGCCATGAAGTCGACCCGAGTGTGGTGAGTTGGGCCAGCGAGGGCGTCAGTGATCTTTTTGCCAGTGATCATCAAGTACCCGAAGGGCAGGGGCCATTCCAGGCGCGGATCCCGCGAGCATTGCTCGATACGCTTGGGCAAGCCGCACAATATCGCGGCGACCAGCGCTGGAGTCTCTTGTACGAAGTTCTATGGCGGGTCAGCCACGGCGATCGCACGGCGATGATGGCTGGCGACAAACTGGGCAGCGAGTTACAGCGGCGGATCAAGCAAGTACGCCGCGAAGCCCATCACCTGCATGCTTTTGTGCGCTTCATCGAGCGGCCGCAAGATTTGCCAGGTCCGCAATATGTCGCCTGGCATGAGCCGGCCCACGACATCCTGCAC
>NZ_CABVII010000071.1 GCF_902497995.1 Pseudomonas fluorescens
ACGTTGACCGGAACACTGGAGAAATCAAAATCACTGGCCGGTTTGCCCCGTCCTGAAGCCGAGACAAAATAGCCGACACGGGGGACCGTCGAAACATAGGCATCGGCTTCCAGATCCGCCAGCGCGCGCTGAACGGTGGTGATGCTGGATTCAAACATTCGGGTCAGGGCGCGGATCGAGGGCAGCTTCGTATCGGCCGGCCATTCCCCGCTGTCGATCTGACGAATGATCCAATCCTTGACTATCCGCCAGCGCTTGTCCGGCAAATCAAACCTGTCCATAAGTTCTCTGTTGTGTCGCGAAACAATTCAGAGAAAGTAGAGTAAAACGCCCCCCGTTGCAGCAACTATGACGATGTTGAGCGCAACCAGGCCGAAGGCGAATCGGATCAGATTGTGCTCTTCAAGCCGGTTGGCGCCCGCCAGCCCGGTGATCAGCGACGGAATCGACAGCGACCCCAGCGCCCCGTGCCCGGCCGCACTGTTGACCATCGCGGCCAGGCACGCACCGTGCTCAGTGGTCAGTGCAGCGA
>NZ_CABVII010000072.1 GCF_902497995.1 Pseudomonas fluorescens
CCATTGCGCCGGGCAAGGCGCCGCTGTCGTCGATGAGCCCGACCATCGTGACCAAGGACGGCAAGGCCGTGATGGTGGTGGGGACACCGGGTGGCAGCCGTATCATCACCGCCACCTTGCTGACGATCCTGAATGTCATCGACTACAAGATGAACATCCAGGAGGCTGTGGACGCGCCGCGCTTCCACCAGCAGTGGATGCCGGAAACCACTAACCTTGAGACCTTCGCGGTCAGCCCGGACACCCAGAAGATCCTCGAAAGCTGGGGCCACAAGTTTGCAGGCCCGCAAGATGCCAACCACTTGGCGGCGATCCTGTTTGGCGCGCCGTCCCTGGGCTGCAAGCCGGTGGGTAACAACCGCTTCTATGGCGCGAATGACCCGCGTCGCAACACGGGGCTGTCATTGGGCTACTGAGGCCTGATGCGCTACAAAATGCCGGCGCGGGCAAGTCCGCGCCCGCATCTGGAGGTGTGTGGGATTGAACATCCGCGCCTCTCCAAGGCTCTACCCCAAGAGC
>NZ_CABVII010000073.1 GCF_902497995.1 Pseudomonas fluorescens
CGGCCATCCCGGTGCCGTGTCGGAAAAGGCCCGATTGACCGCGCAATTCAGCACGTTTGCCGGACAGCAGCTAACCCTCACGCGCACGTCCAACCTGACCCAGGCCTTTCAGAAACTGCTGTTGGGCGAGGTCGAGTTTGTACTGGCAGGACGTTACTCGGGCATGGCGACTGCTCAGACACTGGGCATGGCCGCTGATCTGATCGCGCGCCCGCAACCGGTCGACAAGCCTGGCCTGTACCTGGCGATTTCCCATGACTCGGCCTGCAACGTTCCTTGGGTGCGCGGACAGTTGGCCAAAAAGATCACAGAATTGCCCGCGTCCGGACTGACGGAAGCCGTGCTGATGCGCAATATCGAGCGCTGGAAGGCACAACGCTCACAACCGCAGCAACCCTCGCAACAACCCGTCAGTACCCCAAAACAGTAAGGATTTTCAGTGAGTATTCGACCTCTTTTCGCTGCCGTGGCCTTTGCCGCCTTGGCGGGTTGTGCAACCGATCCTGCGCCGAATGAAC
>NZ_CABVII010000074.1 GCF_902497995.1 Pseudomonas fluorescens
GTCGTACCAGAGTTTGAGGTTATAGCCTTCCCCCGCGAGAGCCTGCTTCCAGACATTGATGTAATCGCGCTGGATGTCCCCGACGCCACCGCCAAGCCATACAAAGTGCAGGTTTTTCGGCACTTCGGTGGCGGCGACCGTTAACTGTTCAACACTGCTGGACAAACGCGTCTGACAATCTTCAACGCGGTTGAGAATGTACGTCAGGGTGGGCGGATGACCTTCACCCGGTTCCGCCTGCACCGTCACTTCTGCGGAACGCCGGCGTCGCTTTGTGGGCTCGATAAAAGATCCAAGTGCCTGAAGCAGCAATCCAAGTGGCACCCGCATCCGGGGAAAATCGAGTTGGCCAATACAACCGAAGTAATACCGAAACACCGCGTCGTATTCATCGGTTCCTTTATGTTCGTGCAGCGCCTGCTCAAGATCAGACAACTTGAACAGATCGATAAAACTTACATAACCGCCTGCACGACTTTTATCTCGCTCTTGCATAAACACACTTCCTTGTAGAG
>NZ_CABVII010000075.1 GCF_902497995.1 Pseudomonas fluorescens
CCTTCACGGATTCTCAAGGTCGCCTGCTTATGTTCACTTCACAGAAGTTCTCCCTCTTTGGTTTGCTGACCTTGGCGCTGGCACAAACCGTGGTCGCCGCCGAATGCACACCGGACCAGGGCCACGGCGCCCGGGTGTTCGCCAATGAATGCGGGGTGTGTCACTCGGTGAGCAAAGACATGGCCGGCATGATGGGGCCGAGCCTTGCGGGCGTGGTCGGGCGCAAGTCCGGCTCGCTCGAAGGCTTCAGCTACTCCCAGGCGATGCGCAGCAAGGACGTGACATGGCAAGCCGCAACCATCAGCCAACTGATCACCCAACCCCAGGCCTATGTGCCCGGGACCTACATGCCCTACATGGGGCTGGCCTCCGCCGATGACCGCCAGGCGGTCGTTTGCTATCTCAAAGAACAACGCTAATCAGCCGGATTTCCAGGTTGAACCATACGTTTGAACGACAGGTGAATTATGAGCAACGTTGAAATTCTGCCGCAGGTTGCTGCCTTCCTTGAG
>NZ_CABVII010000076.1 GCF_902497995.1 Pseudomonas fluorescens
GGGTAAGGGCCGCCATGAACCATTTCATCGCAGACCTCGACACCTGTTGGGTATCCGTTAAGTAACAGGCGACCGGCCTTCAGTTCGAGCAAAGGAATCAAAGCGGAAAACGCTTCCAGATCCCCGGGATCAGCGATCAAAGTCGCGGTCAGTTGTCCCTGCAAACTGTGCAGTGCCTGCTGTAGATGCAGTGAATCATTTACCTCTACGAGAATGACCACGGGGCCAAAGACCTCGTGCTGAAGCAGTTCATCACTGTTGATCAGTAGCTCGGCGTCGGCTTCGAATAGCTGTGGATGAGCCTGAGCGCCTTCTTGAGGATGTCCTGCTCGATGGTGGATCTGCGAGTGATTGTGCAGTCGGATCAGGCCATCGGAGTAATTGCACAGCCCGCCCGCGTTGAGCATCGTGTGTGTAGGTTGAGCGTTGATATGCTGGGTCAGATCATCGACGAAAGCATCGAAATCGGGTGAGCGTATTCCGATGACCATTCCGGGTTTTGTACAGAAT
>NZ_CABVII010000077.1 GCF_902497995.1 Pseudomonas fluorescens
GATTTACACCCATCACCACATCCTCATGGACGGCTGGAGCAACTCGCAGTTGCTCGGCGAAGTCTTGCAGCGCTACAACGGTCGCACGCCGCTGAATGGCGGCGGGCGTTATCGCGATTACATTGCCTGGCTGCAACGCCAGGACGGCCAACTGAGTGAGGATTTCTGGAACGGCCAATTGGCCGCCCTGCAAGAGCCGACGCGACTGGCGCGCGCGGCTACCGCTGGCGAGAACCAGAGCGGCCACGGCGATCATTACCGGACACTGGATGTGCAGCGCACCCAGGCGCTGGAAACCTTTGCCCGCCAGCAAAAAGTTACCGTCAACACCTTGGTGCAAGCAGCATGGTTGCTGTTGCTGCAACGCTACACCGGCCACGAAGCCGTGGCGTTCGGTGCGACCGTGGCCGGGCGGCCGGCGGATCTGCCGGGCATCGAGCAGCAGGTCGGTCTGTTCATCAACACCTTGCCGGTGATCGGCACGCCGCGTCCGGATCAAAGCGTTGGCAG
>NZ_CABVII010000078.1 GCF_902497995.1 Pseudomonas fluorescens
GCGACTACTGCATCGCGCGTGGCAAAGGTGATGAACCGGCATTGGCCAGTGGCCGGTTTCTCAAGCTGAGCGGTCACCCACGCGGTGAATGGAATGACCTGTGGCTGGTCACGCAAGTGACCCACGAGGGCAAGCAACCGCAGGTGCTGGAAGAGGCGGTGACCGAGGTGGCAGGCGCGGATTTTCACCAGGGTTATCGCAATGCGTTTGTCGCCGCGCCGTGGGATGTGATCTTTCGCCCACCCCTGGATGAGCAGGCGCGCCCGGTGATCTCGGGTTATCAACATGCCGTGGTCACCGGCCCCGCCAACAGTGAGATCCATTGCGACGAGTATGGCCGGGTCAAGGTGCAAATGGCCTGGGACCGCGGCGGTGAGCATGACGATCATGCCAGCTGCTGGCTGAGGGTTGCCAGCGGTTGGGCGCATGATCGCTATGGTTCGGTGCTGATCCCGCGAGTCGGCATGGAAGTGCTGGTGGGCTTCGTAAATGGCGACATGGATATGCC
>NZ_CABVII010000079.1 GCF_902497995.1 Pseudomonas fluorescens
GCACCGCGCCGCAGGATAAACCCGGTCAGCCTGGCCAACGCCGTGCCGCTCAAGGCTGCGGTAGCCGAACGGCCCACATCCAAGCGGTTGAACAACCCCTGCTCTTTTTGTGCCGCCGCCTTGAGCTCGGCCTCGAACGCCTGGCGATCAGCGCGGCTGAGTTTGTCCTTGTACTGCTCGATCAGTGTTTCTGCGACCTGCCCTTCGATCTCGGCAAGCGCCACGTGCTCAAGTGGTTGATCGAATTTGATACCCAGGCGTTGCGCCACATCTTCGGCAATCTGGCGATAGCCCACGCCATGGCCTCGGGCCAGGTTCATAAAGCTATCACCGCCCATGCGCTGCAATTCAATGGCCAGTTTCAACGGCTCACGCACACTGGCATCAATCGCGGCACTGCGCTTTTGCGCCATCAGTTCGGCAAGAAACTTCAGCTCCTCCGGCCGCGCTTGCACCAACGCCGGGTACAGGTCCACGTCCGCTTCGGCAAACCGCACTTCACTGCTG
>NZ_CABVII010000080.1 GCF_902497995.1 Pseudomonas fluorescens
GTGCCCGCCAGGCCACCACCGCCAAACCAGCCGAAGAGCTTTTGCGAACCGTGGGCAGCGAAGATGATGCCGACGAAGATACGCAGAATAGTCAGGCCATAACCGGCGCGAGTGGACAGTACACGGGTAATCATTGGGCTCATGGGGGTAAATCCTTTTCCAGGTAGGGGTTGGTTGGCCGCTATATTAATCAGTTTAAGCAATGATAAAAGCCGAAATATTGCCTAATTTACATCTAAAAAATCGATTATTCACGCGATGCAACTTTAGCCGCAGGCGGCTCCAGAGACTCGCGCTCCCGATCGAACGCCAAATATTACTTGTTGACGCTATTAACATAGCTGACGCCGCCCATCCCTACCTGCTCCATCGCAATGCGTTCAACCTGGAAGAACCACTGATTGGGGTTAAGCCCACGGCGCTTGGCCTCGGTGCGCATACCTTGCACCCGCTCCGGCCCCATGTTGTACGCCGCCAGCATAAAGGCCATGCGCTCGCGCTCATTG
>NZ_CABVII010000081.1 GCF_902497995.1 Pseudomonas fluorescens
ATCAGTAATTGGTTGGCCTCGCCATACAACAAGTCTGCGTCACTGAGCACGTATTTCTCAAATAGCTTGAGCATGACCAGCTTGACGCGGATTTCCACCCCCAGGCTGCGCCCTGCTTGCAGGAAAAACTCGCACAACCGCGCCGGGCCCAATGGGTTTTCAGGATCGTCCAGGCGCCTGCCGAGCAATGCACTGACGCGCGCGTTCAACTGCCCCAGCGCCAAACCATCCCGGTGATGCACACGACCGAGCATCGCCTCCAGGGCCACGGCTTTTTCCACGTCATCGGCGCCGGTGCCGGGGACCTCCTCATAAGACACCACCGGCACCAGGTGTGCCCCGCTGCACCGGGCCTGGCCAAGGTTGGCGAACGCCACGAACAGCTGCTCCATGAACACGCGCTCGAAGTTCTTGCGCTTGAGGCGCAGGTCGCGCATGGCCTCGAAAAAAATATGATGGTCGACGGTGCTACGGGCCTTTTCGGCCATTTCGAACAGGGTGTCGTC
>NZ_CABVII010000082.1 GCF_902497995.1 Pseudomonas fluorescens
TTTGCGCAACGATAGGACAGCGGCCCGGCGTCAGCCAGCCGATGGTACAAGCTCCAACTGAGGTCATCGAGAGACTCGAGAGGCAGTTGATCCAGCCCTCGGATAAACGACTGCCAGGCTGCAAAGTCGAAGCGCCGTACAGGATCGTCAAGCAACTCGCAGAAATCCACGAACGCCTGCGGCACCTCGATGATTGTCTGTTCCGGCTCTTGGTATTCCTCGAATTCTTCGGGTGGTTCTTCATCGCCTTCGCGTGCCAGACGAAGCGCTTTTTCGTAGGCCATGCGCAGCGCCTGAAAACCTTCGGGATCGGTCGCCGGGTGATGTTCCGGCAGGCGCGTGCGGTAGGCGGCGCGAATAAGGGTTTCGTCGGTGGTGGGTTCGATGCCCAAGCGGATCCAGCAACTCATGACCAGTCGAACTCCTTGAGCGATTCGGGACGTTGCGGCAAGTCGAGGTCCAGATGCCAAGGCAGGTTTTTCAGAAAAACCGGCATGTTCTGTTGG
>NZ_CABVII010000083.1 GCF_902497995.1 Pseudomonas fluorescens
GTGCGCCGGTGAAGGCGCCTTTGACATGGCCGAACAACGCCGACATCGCGCCATCGCCACGCAGGGTGGCGCAGTTGACCTCGACAAAGCGCCCCTGCATTTGATGGCGGCTGCGTTTGAGTTCGTAGATGCGTCGGGCGAGGAAGGATTTGCCGGCGCCGGTCGGGCCGATCAGCAGCATCGGCGCCTTCGAGCGCACGGCCACGCGTTCGATTTGCCCGATCGAGCGGTTGAAGGCGGCGTTGCGTGTGGCGATGCCGGACTTCAAGAACTCCAGGCCTTGGAGGCGCGTGCTGGCGAAGCGCGGAGCGATGCGATCGTAGCGAGACAGGTGGAGATCGATCAGGGCATGCGTGCCGATGGCGTGATCGCTTTCGCTGTTGCGCTTGGCCGGGGGGGTCGGGATCAGCCGTGCCGGCAGATAGCGCGCCTCGGTCAGCAGGAACCAGCAAATCTGCGCGACATGGGTGCCGGTGGTGATGTGGACGAGGTAATCCTCGCGCTC
>NZ_CABVII010000084.1 GCF_902497995.1 Pseudomonas fluorescens
GAACACCATGCTCGGCAATCTGCAAACCGACGTCTCGACCTCGATTGCGATCCTTGATCGCCTGCCTGCCGAAGAGCGTCCTGCCTGGCTCGAGCGTCTGGCGCGAAAAAATTATGGCTACCTGCTGAGCGAAGGTGAACCGGGCACGCCGATCGAGGCCGGGGATGTCCCGGTGGCCGTTACCTCGATCACCGAAGCCATTGGTGAGCGCTATCCGCTGACCTTCACCGACATTCCCGGGCCGAAGAAACACTTTCAGGGCCATCTGCGCCGGAGCGACGGCGGCCCGGTGACCATCGACGTGCGCCCCGCCATGGTGCCGTTGTCACCGTGGTTGCCGGCGGTCCTGCTCGGCCAACTGGCGCTGATGATCGCCTGCACCTGGCTGGCCGGACGCATTGCGGTCCGCCCGTTGACCCGGCTGGCCGACGCCGTGGAAACCCTCGACCCCAACGCCCACCCGATCAACCTCGACGAAAGCGGCCCGAACGAAGTGATCTACGC
>NZ_CABVII010000085.1 GCF_902497995.1 Pseudomonas fluorescens
GGTCGATGCACTCGAGCAGAGGCTGGCAGCGCTGTGGGCCGAGGTGCTGAAGCTGGAGCAGGTCGGTCGGCATGACAGTTTCTTTGAACTGGGTGGGCATTCCTTGCTGGCGATCCGGCTGGTCAGCCTGATGGAGGAGGCGGGGTTGGCGGTATCGCTGGCCGAGTTGTTCCAGCACGCCAGCGTCGCCTCGGTGGCCACGATGCTGCGCCAGCGTACGGCTGCGCCGGTGCGCGATGCCTCGGTGGTCACGGTGCGCAGCGGTGGCTCGCAAGCGCCGTTGTTCCTGGTCCATGAATTCAGCGGCATGGACGTGTATTTCGCGGCGCTGGGCCAGCATCTGCCCGGTGACTACCCGATCTACGGCCTGCCGGGCGTCGCGCTGGGCGAGCCGCACCTGAACACCATGGAAGGCCTGGCGGCGCGCCTGGTCGGGTTGATTCGCGGCATTCAACCCCACGGCCCTTACCGGGTCGCCGGTTGGTCGTTTGGCGGGGTGCTGGC
>NZ_CABVII010000086.1 GCF_902497995.1 Pseudomonas fluorescens
CCTCCAGGTCGCCACTGCCAGCCGCCGAATTCAGGTCGCGGATCTCGAACGCGCCGGGCGGGACGAAGGTGCTGTAAAGCGAATACCCATGCTGGCGCACCTCGACTTTCGCCTGGGTCCGGGCAGTGCCCTGCACCACAGGCGCGTATCCTTGTAACGAATCAGGAAGCATCTGCGGGTCGCTGGCCAGTTGCACGCCACGGAAAGGGATGCTTTGCAGGGTATCGCCCGAGGTCACGCTTTCGCCGACCAGCAATTGGCCGGCGGTGCCCGGCAGGTCGTGTTGCAAGAAGCTCGCAACGCGCTCCCAGGTACCGTCTTGGCGATACGAGGAGCTGGAGCGCAGTCGCCATGCACCCAGGTTCATACCGCCATTGAGGTACAGGCTGTATTGGTCGCCGCTGCGGTGCTGATACCGGCTATTGGCGCCGGAGAACTGATAGTTAAGAAAACCAGCGTTGACGCCCCCGTCCCACTCCTCAGGCGGCACGTAGCCCAGGGC
>NZ_CABVII010000087.1 GCF_902497995.1 Pseudomonas fluorescens
CGCCTTGACGATGTAACTGGCCCACATCGGCATCATCACCGCGATGTAGAAAAACGCCTTGGTCTTGCCCGTGGTGTAGCGCGCCATGTAATAGGCGATCGGGAACGCGACGATGGCGCTGGCGATCGACACGACGATGGCCATGCTCAGCGTGCGCAGGATGATGTCGAAGTTCGACGGTTGAAACAGTGCGGCAAAATTCGCCAGGGTCAGGTCAGGGGTGACCGCCATGGTGAAGTCGTCGAAGGTGTAGAAACCCTGCCACAACAGCACCGGCAGCGAGCCGAGGTAGATCGCGCCAAACCACAGCAGCGGCGGCACCAGCAGCATCGACAAGTACAGGTTGGGCTTGCGGTAGAGCAGGTTGGAAAACCGGCGCAACGGCGGCGATGCAGTCATCGCGAGCGTGCTCATGTCACACCCCGCTCGTCACGGTGTCGTGCAACGGAATCATCGCATCCCGCGCCCAACGCGCACTCAGGCGCTGACCGGTCTGGTGT
>NZ_CABVII010000088.1 GCF_902497995.1 Pseudomonas fluorescens
GGGTCAGGCTGTTCAACGCCGCAGTGGCCGCAAAGGTGCGTTCGAAAACCTGCACCGACCAGCCCTTGAGCCGCGCCTGATCGACGATGCGGCTGTCATCGAGTTGAAAACGCGTCTGCAATGCAGCTAAAAATCCCGGGATGTTCTGCGGCTCGATGCGCAGATTGAAACGGTTCGGCGTCAGTTGTGGCCAGCCGCGCAGCAAGTGGTTGATGTTGACCAGCAAGTGCCCTTTGGGGTTGCCGTAATCGGCGTAGATGCCGACGATGCGCGGCGACCACGCGCCATACGGCGCAGGAATCGTCAGTCGATCACCCGCCCGTACCTTCAACCGACGCGCCAGTTGTTCGCTGAGCATCACCGCATCGTCCGTGGCCAGATGCGCCCACGGGTCGCTGCCACTGACATCGAGCAACGGCCAGTGCTGGCGGTAATACGCATGATCGATGATGCCGAACACCTCCGCCGGCCAGCCTTGCAACGTCACCGCGACCTGCCAG
>NZ_CABVII010000089.1 GCF_902497995.1 Pseudomonas fluorescens
AACACGTGCTGGTCGAAAAACCGCCGTGCGCAACGCTGGGTGAAGCCATGGCATTGGTGAGCCAGGTGCAGGAGCAAGGCGTCAGCGGATTGTTCGCCTGGCATTCACGCTATGCGCCCGGTATCGAACCCGCCCGTGCGTGGCTGGCTACCCGCACCCTGCACAGCGTGCAGATCGACTGGAAGGAAGACGTACGCAAATGGCACCCCGGTCAGGCGTGGATCTGGCAACCGGGCGGCCTGGGCGTCTTCGATCCCGGTATCAACGCGTTGTCGATTGCAACCCATCTGTTGGCGCTGCCGCTGTTTGTCGAGTCTGCCGAGCTGCGAGTCCCCAATAACTGCCAGTCGCCGATTGCCGCTTCGATCAAAAGGTCTGACGCGCGTCACCTCGCCGTGCGCGCAGAGTTCGACTTCGACCACGGTCATGACGAACTCTGGAGCATTGAGATTCGCTGCACCGAAGGCACCCTGCGACTGGATAACGGTGGCGCATTGTTG